>JAAFJA010000009.1 GCA_013298765.1 Betaproteobacteria bacterium | reverse complement strand
AAGGGTGAGTCGGTGGCGCTAGGATCTACATTACGATGTTGATGCACCGAGGGTGGGCACGGCGTCCACCGACTCTATCGATCCGGGGAGCAATTCCGAAACGACGGGTGAACAATACAAGGGTGGGTAGCCCCTGCCCACCATCTGTCTCAACGCACCCACATTGGTGGGCACAGAGTGCCCACCCTACGACCCACTCTTCCAACTCGCCAACAACTTCGGCGCGTTCGCCATTGCGGCGGCGGAATAGCTACGTAGCTGATTGAGCACTGCGATCTTTTCGATGTCGGTCGGCAGGATGGAGGCGACGGCTTTGCCGAAGCCGTCTAGGCGGCTTTCGTGCATCCATTTGCGCAGCGTTTTATCTTGTCCCCAGCGCATTTGGTTTTGCATGTTGGCGAGCATTGATTCGACGAAGCCGACGATTTCTTTCGGGAAGGGAACGTTGCCGCAGAGCGCGTTCTTTTGCGCGTCATCCGCGTAGTGGGCTTCAACGTACGCGATCATGGCGGCGCTAAAGCTGACGAGTGGTGCGCGTACGAGTTGCAGTGTGATTTTGTGATCTTCGAAAATTGGGAGCATCGGTCGCGGCTCAACGGCCGAGGCAGTGCAATCGATGTAGAGCGTATCGGCAGGCATTGCTTCGCGCCCGGCTTCGAGCACCAACGCGTCACGCTCAATCGCTCTCACGCGCCCCATGCGAATCACGTGATTGATTTGCCGCAGCAATTCCACTTCGCCTTCGGAGATGGTTGCGTAATGAAACATGCGCGGCGTTTTGCTGCGATCGATGCGAAGCATTTGGCCGCTGGTTTCCATACGCAGGAATAGATCATCGATGTCGGTCGCCTCGGCGAGCGCTTTCATCTGCATCGCTTGGCCGCCAATGGCTGCGTGAAAAAACTCTTCGCCTGGCTGCGTGGTTGCGCGATTTACAAGCCACGAATCACGCGGCATCACCCACGAGATTCGATCCGCAGGAACGCCGTTTGTGAGCAGCCAAACGCCAGCGTCCATCGCTGTTTTTCCGGCACCCAAAATGCAATAATGAATCGGCGGTACATCGGCCTTTGCCCAGTGCTGGGTAAGCCCGGTCGGCGTGACTCGCTCAACACCATCCGCGATGGCGAACGCGGGGCGATGCGTGGCCGGAATGCTCGGGCCGAAGTAATTGGCATCAACCAATTTTTTTCTCACGTGAACTTGCGTTTTCTCGC
The DNA here is from genome assembly GCA_013298765.1 of Betaproteobacteria bacterium. GTDB lineage: Bacteria > Pseudomonadota > Gammaproteobacteria > Burkholderiales > Casimicrobiaceae > Casimicrobium. The sequence goes on along the minus strand of JAAFJA010000009.1, from coordinate 173,383 downwards.
CCGTGAGGAGTGATGTAATGCCATCGGCCTGCGAGTAGTCGCTCATCGGGCGATAGGTGACGCGCTCTGTTGGCAGCAGCGATTCGTGCATCACTTTATGAAAGTAGCCGAGTACTTCTGCGCCGCTCGCCAGCTCGTAGTAGCCCGCGTTCGGGCCCGCGGTGTCTTTGCGAAGCGTGCCGAGCGGCAGCGAATTCACGCCGTAAAACGCGGAGGGCTGATGCAGCGCAACGAAGGGATAGGCGTCATTCCAATGACCTCCCGGCTGCGCGCGCCGATCAACGATCGTGATGTGTGCGTCGGTTTCGTGGACCAGGGTGTCTGCAAACGCAAGAGCCGCCGCGCCCGCGCCAACGATGAGGTAATCGGTTTCAATCTGAGGCATGGCGCGGTCCGCGAGTCGATGAGCGACTCATGCTAGCGGGAGAGCCGCGTTCAGCGCGTAAGGCGAACATACAATCAGCAATGATTCTTAGTCACAGCAAATAGGCTGCAAACCAGATTACGTTGGGGCTAGACAAATTTAATAAGTATTAGCCATTTAATTTAAAAATAAGCTCTAGCCCCGCTTTAATATGGGCTAGAGCTATATTTTTTTCGCTACTGCACCGCGCAGAACACGATGCCTTCGTCAGCCCAGCCTAGGCGGTTGATCATCTCTTGATGCTGCGTCAGGGATGTACTGAAGCGATGATTCGCGTCGTCATTGAAGCGCGGCGGGCCACGGAATGCGCGATACACCGGAATTGTTTGCGATGGGCATGTTCCGTTTGCGAGCGTTTCGATGGTGTAGCCCTCAACGCCTTCAAGGAAGGGCTTTGCGCGAAGCGCTTCATTCTTCGTATTGAGCGAAGTCAACAGGCGCTGCTCATTGGCGAGCGAGGTGTAGAAATGCGTGCCTCGCAGCCCCGCGCGTGCCGCATTCGCGAAGAAGAATCGCTCGAAAGGCAGCGCGCCATCGCTTTGTTGCGAGAAGATTTTGAAGTCTTGCCCCGTGCGACGCCATTCGGGACGACCATCCAGAATTTGCTTGTCGATGGCGCGACCGGTCATGAAGTAATAGTCGAGATCCGGGTTGTAAAACTCGGTGACTGTTGCGGTAGCGCTTTGGCCCACTTCGAGCACATCAACTGCTAGGGCATCAGTGGATGCGAAGCAGCTAAATCCGAGCGAATTACGAACGTAGATCGGTAAACGTCCCGCCGCCAGAAGGGCGCGCGTCGCCTGCACGCGCATGGTGCGTGAATCGACAAACGTCGATGGGAACACGTTGTTACCAATCCAGACTTGGGATGTGCTGGTGAAGCCGCTTCCGCGCAAGATGAGCGTTGTGTTTTGGGTTTCATCGCCCACGAACGAGGGCGAGACACTACCGAGCACGAGGGGTTCGCTGATGGAATTGAAGTTCGCTACGAACTCCGGCACATTTGAGCCCACGCTGATGTTTTGGGTAAGTGACGTGCCGGAAAGCGTTCCGCTCCAGCCAGTGAATACGCCAACGTTGTTGCTAGAAAGGGTCACAGAGAGCGGCGATCCGGTGCGCAGCCACTGCGACGAATCGGAAAGCGTTACCCCGCCCGCGCAGCTCGGATCCACTGCGCGGAAAGGCCGCACTTCGCGAAGCACCCGGAGCGCCGCGCGGCGCACGCCGCTTGCTGGCATATCGATCGTGCCAGCGGCCGGGTCGTCAAACCCCTCATTGCCGTCGGCACCGTAGCGAATTGATGTGCCGACGGTTTGCGAGGGCGTGAGCTCAAATTTCCAGGTGCCAGGTGTCGTGCGCGCGAGTCGCGGCGCGGTTTGACTGGCAGCGCTTCCGCCCGGCGGCGTAACGCGAACAGAAACGCTATCTTCCGTCCCAGCGCCGATGATATCGAGCGCGATGGCGGCACCGTTATGAAAGTTGGCCCCCAAGGTTTGGAGCGGCGTGTTGCCAGTGATGTCAAGGGTCACGTTGCGGCGAACACCGGGGCCACCGCTGGAAGCGAACGCGCTATCCCAAATGAAGAAATGTTCGAAGCCACTCGCGGGCTGCGCGCCCAGCGTGAACCTTGAAAACTGCGGGTAGAGCGACTGTGTGCCTGGCCACGGCGCGCGCTGCGGTGTAAAGCTCACGCTGCCGCCGGTTTGCTGCGCTGGCGTGGTTTGAACATCAATGAGGCGCACGAAGTTCGCCGTGATTACTGTATCCGACGGCGCATCGGTTGGCTCCCCGAGCCCGCCATCTCCGGCGCGCACTTGCCAGGTGAGCTGCGATGAAGGCGTTGTTGCACGATCATGGCTCCAACGACCGAAGGCATGACGGAATCCGCCCGTAGATTGCAGACCATCCTCAACCCAAATTCGCTGCACCGATCCAATCGGCCAGTTAAATGTGGCCGGTGTCGTCGTTGATACGCCATTGACCACAACGCGAAGGCCGCTCGGGTTGGTGTGAATCGTAGTGGTCGTTGGCGTTCTACCGTAGAGCCTGAAGAGCGCATCGAGGTCACCTGGCGAATAGGTGGAAAGCGGCGTCAACAACATTCCAGGCGGCTTCGTTTCAAGCGCGAAACGATTCTCACTTGACGCGGAAAAGCCCGTACGCGTGTAATGCATGATGGAGGCATAGTCATAGCCGCTCAACGTTCGTGCGCCAAAAATCGGCTGGCTGTTGCTACGCGAACCCGGCTCCATTTTGTCGAGTCGGAAATCGATGAAGGCATTCGCGCTCGCGTCTTGTTGCGAATGCCAAAGGCCCAGCGCATGGCCCATTTCGTGAACGATGGTGGACGTAGAACAAAGCGGGTCGCCCGTGATTTCTTGACGGCCGCCGCGTCGACCGACAAAGCTCGCACACGCGCCTCGGCCCGCCGTGGCTAAGTTGAAGTCAACATAGTCAACTTCCGTTGTGCGCGGAATCCAGCGCAGCACGCCAGCGAGCACGCGATTGACTTCATCAATCGCCGGTTGCACCCCGGAAACATTGGTGGTGATGACGTAGGGCACTTGCACCACGCCTGAAGCATCGCGCAAGTTCCAAAGATTCGTCGCGGAGGCGATGGTGAGCGCTTTTTGCATGCGAGCAGATTCACGCTCGCCCTGCTCCATCAGACGTGTCCATTCGCGCACTTCTGCAATCGGGCCAATCTTGATATCGCCTTCGGTGACAGCATAGCCTTCCACCTCGACATATTTCACCCACTGACCACGCCAGAAAGCGCGATGTGCTTCTTGCGCTGTGCTCAACGAAGAGGCCAGAATCGCGAAGCCGACCACCGACAAAACACTTAACCGCATAACTACGCTCCACGAAACAATTTGCTGCGAGCCGAAAAGGATAGCTGTAAATACGCCAGTGTCAATGTCATTCGTCGCAATTCGGATCGCAGCTGGTGTTTCGTCAGCGAGCGCGTGATGCGGCGGTCAAAAGTTGCCGCCCGCGTCAGTCGCGGTTCCGATCACCGAAGTCGCTACGCCTGTGAACAAATTGTCCTGGTATTTCGAGCCTGTGCCGGAGAAGCGAAGCCCTTCGTCGGCGTTGTGAATGGCGTTGCGGCGCGCGATCGATGAACCGCCCAGCCACGCGCCGCGAAAGATGCCCGCGCCATCGCCGCCGGCAATTCGGCTGCCCTCAAGCATCGCGCCCGTGCAACCCGAGCAGGTGACGCCGTGGCCTACCCCGCCGCTTGCCTCAGCGATGCCTGAAATGTCGAGATCAATGAAGCGCTGACGCACCCCACTCGCAATAACTCCACTCGCGCTGGTTTGTCCGACCCGTGGCACGACACCTTCAATACTCACCCGGCGGACGATTGAATGATCGCCAACCACGATGAGCGCTTGCCCGCGAGAGGCTTCAATACGTACGTCTTCGATCAAGACAGGGTTTGGGTTGGTCGCGTAGATGCCCGCGTTAACGGCCGCATTGAAACCGCGAATGGTGCCGTTGGACAATCGAAAGCCGCGTTGCCACGAGTTGTGAAAGATCGCGGTGGCCGTGGACGACGTGCCGCCTGCGGAGCCATCCAAGATGAAACCGCCCAAGTCGATATGTACATCCGCCGCCGTGACCGAGATCGCCACACCGCTCGTGAGCGCGGTTGAGATCGATTGGGTCATGCAATACTTTCCAGGCGTGCCAAGGGTGACCGGAACCACGTTGATCGGCGTGCAGGTTTGAGCCGACGCGATCATGCTGATCGAGACCAACGAAACCGCAGAGAAAAACTGTTGAACAAAGCGAAAACGCATGATGACTCCAAGGTGAAGTGAATTTTTGAGCGTGTATTCCGGTTTAAACGTATTCGCGCGCTCAATCACGCCACTGAGTTGACGACTAGCCTTTCCAAACCACTGCATCATCGACTGCATAGAGTTTGCAGTCCGTCTTCGCAAACTGCGCGCAGCGTTCAAGCGCACGTTTCATGGCATCGTCGCCCGACTGGAATGACCACTCGCCTTTCGGCCCAATCGCAAATGCACGCGGCACGTCAGCATTCAGAAATCTCCGGTAACCATCGGTCTTCACTTCGGGTTTGACGAGCGGGAGCTTGCTGCCATCGTCGATCGCGGCGAAATTGGTTGCCACCGGAGCGTCTTTCGATTGAGGCGCAGCGATTCCGAACTTCGCGACAAATTTGTCGACCACTGGACGCCAAAAACTACGTCCTGTGCCGATCATCGAATGGCCGTCGTTGCCAATCGATGGAAACATCACGAACTCGGCCCTGCCGCCCGCGCCCGTGTACGCCTCATGCCATTTGCGTGGAATCGATGCGCCCCAATACAGATCGTTTTCGGCGTAAAGCCAAAGCATCGGAGTTGCGCCTGCGTTTACTTTACCGGCTTGCGCAAACACACTACCCATTTGCGAATGGCCGCAGGGGTCGCGAGGTCGCTCTTTCGGATTGCCGCCACCGCCGCCTGCGAAATTGATCGCCGCGATCACGCTCGGATGCTTCGCTTCCATCGTCGCAATCGTCGTGAAACCGCCCATCGATTGGCCCATCACAATCACTTTGTTTTTGTCGACCCAGGGTTGTTTGATCGCAAATTCAATCGCCGCGAGCGATTGCGTCGCAGTCACTTTGGCGGCGATGTCATAGCGCTTTCGATTGCACTCGCCGGTGTATTCCGGATCGGGCTCAAGCCCGGTGTCGCCATAGCCAAGTCGGGTTGGTACAAACACCGCGACGCCACGACGCGTCCAATAGCGTGCAATCTCTACATAGCGCCAGCGCCCAGGATTCGCGCGATCAGAGTCAGACCGACCGTGGTGCATGATGACCGCCGGAAACGGTCCATTGCCCGGAGGCTTGAAATGGGTCACGATCATTTCGCCGCTTCGCGGATCGCCAAACATCGGCTGCACCGTCACCGGCACTTTGGCGACCGCTTCGAACAAGTCAGCGGCGAGTTGCGGCGCTTGGGTGCCCTCTTCTTGAGTCTGTAAAGACTGCGCCCCGAGGGTTGATGCGAACAAGGTTTGAATGGCAAACGCGGCGAGCAATCGATTCATAAGCACTTTCCTTCGGTGTCTCTCCTCGCAAACGCAATTCGCGGACATTTCACGCCATGCGTGGCAACGATCGCGCGGGATGGTGGCGTGATTCACGCAAAGAATCCGTTCATGGGGCGTGCAAGTATCAGGTGTAACTCTATGAAACTCAAACGCATCGTCGCGGTTGTGCTCTTCCTTTACGCGGTGGCGTTTGAGCCACGCGCGCAGACCGGCCTCTTGAACGACACCGGGCAATCGTTTTGCTTCAACCCAAACAACACGCTCGCCACGTGCAATGCGGCAAGTGTTGGAAACGATGGTACGTTGCCGCATCAAGACGCGCGCTACGGTCGCGATGCGGCGAACGCAGCCGGCGTTCTAACAAAGGTTGGCGCGGGCGCTGAAGGTTTTGATTTCACTCGCATCTGCTGGAATGGATCGCCCGAGGGCACGACCACCGGGCTGAATCTCTGCACCGGCACCTTGGTTGCGAACCGTACCGCAACGCCATCGGCCACGCCCGCGACCGACTGGGCGTGTACGAGGGACAACGTCACTGGATTGATGTGGAGTCTGCAAGCGCAGAGCGGAGCCTGGGCCACCGTCAACGGCTCGACATTCCCAAATGCGGGGCACAACACACCCGCGCGATGCGGCGCGAGCAGCGGCTGGCGCGTGCCGAACATCCGCGAGCTATTCAGCATTTCGCACTTAGGCGCGGTCTCGCTTCCGATCGATAGCACTTATTTTCCGCAAACTGAGGGCGAGCGCTACTGGAGCGCTGACGCAAGCTCATCCAGCACGGGATTGGCCTGGGCCGTCTTCTATCACGAGCGTGGCGGGCCGCAAGTGAGCATCAAATCGACTAGCCGTTTCGTGCGACTCGTTCACTCCGCCGCGCCGCCCGCTCTCTCGGTGTATCAAACGAACCCCGACGGCACGGTGACGGATACGACCACAGGTTTGATCTGGGATCGCTGCTCAATCGGACTGTCTGGTGCGAGTTGCGACGCTGGCACGGCGCAACGCTACACATGGATCGATGCGCTTCACGAAGTCAGCGCCCGCAACAGTGCGAATCATTTGGGTTTTAGTGATTGGAGGTTGCCGAACACTAAAGAGCTGCAGAGCTTGGTGCGGACGAACACCGCTCCGACGTTCGACACCACAACGTTTCCGAACACGCCACTCGGAACGACACAAGTTGGCAATGTCCTTGAGATCAACAACCACTGGTCGTCCACCACGGCAAGCGCTAACGCAAGCCACGCGTGGCCTACCAATTTTGCCGATGGATTTACTTCCCCGTATCGATTCAAGACCGAGGCCTACTTCGTGCGCCTGGTGCGCGGTGGATCGGGCGCGTCTGGGTTTGACCGCTTTCCAAGCGCCGCTTGCAATCTTGACATTGATGGCGACACGCAACGTACCGCTGAAGTCGATGGTGTGCTGTTGCTTCGCTACTTGCTCGGCATGCGCGACACGGGCCTCACCGATGGCTTCACGCTCACCGGCACGCGAAACTCGGCCGCACTCATCGAAGCCTTCATCGGCAAGGGAGAGCGCTATGAAGTGTTTGGGCGCGCCGCAACGTCGGCAGAAGCATTTCGCGATGCATTGATTCTGGTGCGGCTGATGCAAGGCGTTGGCGACGACGCACTATTGAACGCAATCGAACTACCCGCCAACGCGGTACACACCACGCCAGCGGGTGTAAGGCAACACGTGAACACAAAATGCGGCACGAGTTTCTGATGGATCGATTCGCCACAACCCAATCGAGCCAAGGCGGCCGCAGCGCAGGCTGTGCGTCGGCTTCTGTTTGTTTGCAGTTTTTCAAAAAGGTGACGTCAATGAACGAGCTACTTATTCGGCAAGGCTCGATGGCTGTGAAATGGACGAAAGCGCTCTCTTCGGCGTGCGCGATCAGTGTCGCGCTGTGTATCGGTGCGCCCGCTTCGCTCCACGCCCAAACCGCACCGACGCTGGCGAGCGGCGCGCTAGCGTTTGGCACGGTGGGCTTGCCCTTTGATGCGTCGATCACGATTGGCGGCACGCCTGCGCCCTCGTCGGTAAGCGCGTCGGGGCTGCCGCCAAACATAACAATGACGCATAACGGGTTCGGCAGCGTGCGCTTTGCGGGCACGCCCACGGCTGCGCGAACGTATTCGATTGCGCTGACTGCAAGCAGCAGCGCTGGAAGTACGACGCTCAACGTGCCACTGACCATCATTCGCCCCGAAGCGGCGAGCGCTATCGCCGCGGGCGGAACGCATAGCTGCGCCGTGGTGGATGGCGGCGTTCAGTGTTGGGGCAACGCGGGCCGAGGACAGCTCGGCAATGGGTCGCTCACCCCGCCGATCTTGGTTCCGGTGCAGGCAATCGCGGCCGGGAGCGGCGTGACCGCCGTTGCGGGAGGTGGCTTTCACACCTGCGCGATCATCGCGGGTGGGCTTAAGTGTTGGGGCTACAACGTAAACGGCCAACTCGGCGATGGCACCACGACGCAGCGCAATACGCCGGTTGACGTATTCCCGGCTGGAAGCCAAGTGACCGCGGTCGCTGCGGGTGAGTTTCACACCTGCGCCGTGGTCGCTGGGGGTGTGAAGTGTTGGGGAAACAACGGCAGCGGTCGTCTCGGTGATGGCAGCACCACGCAGCGCACGTCGCCAGTGGATGTGATCGCAGCGGGGAGCAGCGCAACCGCGGTATCCGCCGGGCTCGACTTTAGCTGCGCAATCGTGAATTCTGGCGTAAAGTGTTGGGGTAGCAATGGATTTCGTCAGATTTCGACTACCAGCATTTCTAGCAGTTCTGCCCCGATAGATCGGTTTGTTTCTGGTAGTGGTTACTCTGCTATCACAAGCGCTGTAGGCGGTCGTCACAGTTGCGCGATCAACAACGGCGGGCTTACTTGCTGGGGCAACAACACTTCAGGCCAATTGGGAATCGCCGGAAGCAGTGTCAATGAACACAGCCCTTACGGCGCGAGCGCGGGCGTGAGCGCAGTCGCGACGGGCTATTTCCACAGCTGCGCGGTGGTGAATCAAAGCACATTTTGCTGGGGTGCGAACAACGACGGCGAGCTAGGCTTCGGCGCCGACGGCAACAAATCAGCGCCAACGCCTGCGACCCAAGCGCCGCCGAACGTCTCCGCGCTCGCGGCGGGGCAGGATCACAGCTGTGCGCTCGTGGCAGGCGTCGTTCGCTGCTGGGGCGCGAGCAGCTTGGGCGCGCTGGGCACCGCGCGCAGCACGTCCGCACCAAGCCCGTTGCACGTGATTGCCAATGCCGCGTCGCCCGCGCGGGTTTCGGTGAGCTATTTGAATAGCTGCATGCAACGCAATGGCGGCGTGCAATGTTGGGGCACTAACTTTTGGGGGCAACTCGGTGTAGGTGATTCGCTCACGCGCGCCCTGCCTACCACCGTATTCGCGGCAGGCAGCGGCGTAACGTCGTTTTCAGCGGGCGTTGAACACAGTTGCGCCGTGATCAACGGCGGCGTTCAGTGCTGGGGCAAAAACGTGGGCGGCAGTTTCGGGTTCACCAGTTCGGGCTCGATGCAGCTCACGCCCGCAAGCGTTCTGCCCAGCGGCAGCGGCGCAACAGAGGTGAGCGCAGGCGCGGCGAACCGCTGCGCCGTCGTCTCTGGCGGCTTGACCTGTTGGGGCCTCAATGATGTGGGTCAGCTCGGCAATGGCGGAACATCCACCGCACCGAACGGTCTCTTCTCTGTGTTCCCGGCCGGTGGCAACGTCTCCTCCGTTTCTGTGTTCGGCGATAACGGCGTCTCCGCTGGCGGCGCGCATGTGTGCGCGATCGTCGCGGACGGCGCGCAATGCTGGGGATCAAACAACAGCGGCAAACTCGGCAACGGTTCCACCAACAACAGCGCGCTTCCAGTCGCGGCCATTGCAGCGGGTTCGAGCGCGACGGCGGTTTCAGCCGCCGCTCAGCACACCTGCGCCGTGGTGAGTGGCGGTGTGCAGTGTTGGGGGGCAAACAATGGGAGACTAGGCAACGGCAGCGCCGCTGGAAGTTTGCTTCCGGTATCAGCGATGCCAGCAGGCGTGGGCGTCACTGTAGTCGCCGCGAGCAATTCACACACCTGCGCCGTCGCAAACGGCGGTCTCTATTGCTGGGGCGACAACAGCGCTGGTCAGCTAGGGCTCGGCGCGGTATCGTCAACGCCCGCATTGACGCCAGTCTTGGTGTTGCCAGAAGGAAGCGGCGTGACCGACGTATCGGCGGGGCCGTTTCATACCTGCGCAGCGGTGAACGGAGGCGTGCAATGTTGGGGCGAGAGCAGCACCTTGCACGTGCTCGGTCATCGCGAGATCGCCGCGCCGATGGGCGCGCTTGACGTACCGCTCTTCAAAGCACATCTCGACATTGACGCAAGCGGCGGCACGAATGCCTATTCAGCCACGACCGACGGACTGTTGATTCAGCGCTTTCTTGGAAACCCGAGCGCCGAACCGATGCAAAACGCGGCGCTCAATCCGGTTGCGGAGCGTACCCATCCGCAGTTAATTCATCGGCAGCTCGCCTCGCTGCACCCGCTTCTGGATGTAGACGGGAACGGTCAGCGAACCGCGCAAAACGACGGGCTGCTAGTGATCCGCTTCCTATTGGGCTTTCGCGGCACCGCGCTCACCAGCAGCGCGCTTTCAACCTCACCACCGGCCACCCGAACCGATACGCAAATCGAGAGTTACTTGACCGGGCTGCTGCCGCCGTAAGCGCGGGAACCTCGCACGAATCGCTTCATCGAAAACACCGAACAGTCATGGCCCGGAGCGGGCTTACAAGAATTTTCACGCCCGCACCGAAATGATGGCGGGAATTCTGCGTTTTTTCCGTTCTGAGGGTGTCTTCAATGAATGTCTGTGGGTGCAGGGTGAAACGCTTCTCATTTTCGGCGGCTGGTTTAGGTGCGCTTTGTTTGAGCGCACTCTTGGGTGTGTCGCCCGCTGCGGCGCAGCGCTACGTCGACGTCGCAGCAGGCGCATTCCACGCCTGCGGCTTGCTCGAAACTGGGCAGGTGAAGTGCTGGGGGAACACTGATTACCTTGGAAATCCCGCCTTGGACGGCGAGCGCACCGTCACCACGCCGGCGCTGGTGCCGGGCGTGAGGGGCGTCACCCAACTTGCCGTTGGCCCCTTTGAAACTTGCGTAGTCCTCTCTGACGGTACCGTTAGCTGCTGGGGACAACGTATCTCGGGGCCTGTTCCGGCAACGGTGCCTGGCCTTTCCAGCATTACGCAAGTTGCAATGGGCACCTTTCACAACTGCGCGCGCCGCTCGGATGGCACGGTAATGTGCTGGGGAACGAATGGCGATGGAGAACTCGGTAACGGAAGTAACGTGGGAAGTTCGACCCCAGTTGCCGTGAGCGGGCTTACCAACGCGATTGCAGTTTCGGCTCAAAGCGCCACCAGTTGCGCGGTACGCAGCGTAGGAGAGATTCGTTGCTGGGGCCGCAATGCGTCTGGGCAGCTCGGCAACGGAACAACGACCGGTAGCTCGGTGCCCGTCATCGTGAGTGGCATTACGGCAGCGACACAGGTCAGCGTAGGCGGCGCTAGCGCCTGCGCGCGCTTAAGCGACGGCACCGCGCGTTGCTGGGGGAGCGATAGCGACGGCCAACTCGGTAACGGGACGGCTATTGGCGATGCGCTTACGCCAGTCGTCGTCGGTGGGCTGTCAGGCGTCGTGCAAATTCAGAGCGGAAACACCCACGTTTGCGCCGCCCTCACCACAGGGCAAATACGATGCTGGGGGCGCGGCACGTCAGGCGAACTAGGAAATGGCGCTCTTACGTCTGCAAACGCGCCGACGTTGGTCGCGGGTGAGTCGCGTTTCACGCGAGTGAGCGCAGGGCAATTTTTCACCTGCGCGCTCACCACCGAAGGACGTGTCGCGTGTTGGGGCCTTGCCAGCGGCGGCGCACTGGGTGGAGGGCAAACGCTCAATTCCGCCTTCCCCGTGACCGTACGCGATCTGCCCTCGATGGCTAACGTGAGCGTCGGCGGGACTTTTTCTTTGGGACTCGCTTGCGCGCTGCAAACTGGATCAGGCGAAATCTATTGCTGGGGGCGCAACAGCAAAGGCCAGCTAGGCGACGGCACCACGCGCGACTCGGCGGTGCCGGTTCGCGTGACCGTTGCGACGTCGGCTAGCGAAGTTTCGGCCGGAAGCGAATTCGCGTGCGCCCGAGTCTCGGGCACTGTGCGCTGCTGGGGCGGCGACGATTTAGGCCAGCGCGGCGACGGCAATGCGAACGATGGCGTGGTGGTTGGTTTGAGCGGCGTGCAATCACTTTCATCAGGTGCGCTCCATAGCTGCGCAGTCGTGAGTGGCGGCACGGTGCATTGCTGGGGCGGTAACTTTAGCGGGCAGCTAGGCGACGGCACGCAAATCCTGCGTGCTACCCCGGTACAAGTCAGCGGCGTTATCACGGCGACGCAGGTATCCGCGGGACGCGACCATAGCTGTGCGCGCCTAAACACGGGGGGCGTCATTTGTTGGGGCAAAGGCGCAAACGGCCAGCTAGGCGACGGCTTGAGTACGGATAGCTTGACGCCGGTGTTCGTAAGTGGAATCACGAATGCTGTGGAAGTGCGCGCTGGAGGCTCGCACTCGTGCGCGCGGCTCTCGGATGGCACGCTGCGCTGCTGGGGGCGCGGTGCCGACGGTCAGTTGGGACAGGGCGCGTCCACCGGCAGCGCGACACCCGTCACCGTGCTTGGACTTTCTGGCGTGACCAGCCTGTCTCTTGGACGAGACCACTCCTGTGCACGGGCGGGTAGCACGCTCGTCTACTGCTGGGGATTGAATTCAGCGGGCCAACTCGGGGATGGTACGACCACCAAACGTAACAGCCCGGGCGATGCGAGTATCACCGGGGCGAGTTTCGTATCTTCCGGGGACACCACCACGTGTGCACGCACGAGCGCAGGGGAAATCAAGTGCTGGGGCGACAACCAACAGGGCCTGCTCGGTATCGGGAGCATGGCCGTAAACGCGGCGACGCCTAAGTTAATAGCAGACGGCGCGAACTGTTCACTCGACGTTGACGACGATGGCGTGGTGGGCGCGACAACTGACATGCTGATCCTTGCCCGAGTGCAAATGGGATTGACCGATAGCGCCGTGACCAACGGCGCTATCGGGAGCGTAGCGCGGCGTAATAGCTGGCCCGCAATCCGCGACTATCTGCGCTTCAATTGCGGCATGAGCGGGCTCGCGCCATAGCGCCGGGCGCTCGCACGAGAGAAGATGCGCCGCGGCTCAAGGGTCGGCGCGCAATTCGAGGATTGAGAACGTCGGCGGTGAACGCCGACATACTAACTGATAACTATTTTCCTTGCGGTCCAAATTTATAAAGGCTGTATATGCAAAAAATTAAATACTGTTACATGATTTTTCATCATCATAGCCCAAACATTTATGGTCATTTATAAAGTTTTTTATATAACCGCACGGAAACCACAGCACTTCGTACACAGTCAAGCAAAACGCTGGCGCAGCTTCCAGGCCATCTTTATATTGAGCCCTCATCCAATCGGTTGTAGGGGGCTGCGTGTCATCAGAGACGGGCAACGTGTTCGCAAACTCAGCTCGGGCAGGCGCGGATTCGTTAGGAACGGATCGAGATGCGCGCTTTGAACTACTTTACGCGGACCTAAAGATCGTCGCGCGATCACGCCTTCGGACCGTGGGCGGTCGGACCGCGCTTGACACCACGATGCTCGTTCACGACACCTACGCGCGGCTTGCGCAAAGTTCGAAAGCACAATTTGCGAGCGATGGGCAATTTCTCGCCTATTGTGGAAAAGTCATGCGTTCGGTCATCATTGACCTTGCCCGTGAGCGACTGGCACAGCGTCGCGGTGGTGGCGAACCCGAGTTACCGCTCAATACAGAGATTGCACAGTCGGCAGAAGCATCTGACGACGACTCGCTAGATGTTCTACGAGTGCATGGCGCGCTATCGCAACTCAATGCACTCGATCCGAGGTTAGAGACCATTGTAGAAATGCGCTACTTCGGCGGACTCTCGGAACCCGAAACGGCTGCGGCACTCGGCTTGAGCGTACGAACGGTCAGCCGAGAGTGGCAGCGTGCGCGCGCACTCTTGCGAGCCATGCTCGCCGAATAGGCGGAAGAAATTACTTTGTCAATTGCGTCGTGAATCGGGCGCAGATTTCGTTTACGAGAGCGAAACACTATGCCACTCACGCTTCAAAAACTACACACACTCGACACCTGGATTCAGGCGGGACTCGATCGGGATGAGCGCGATCGCCGCGCTTGGTTTAACGCGCTTGCCATCGACGACGATGAAATGCACTCGCTCCTCGAGCGCGCGTTGTTTTCTGATCGAAGTGTCTCCACCGATACGTTCCTTGATCGACCACCTCAGATCGCGGCTGAGATGCCGCTTCGCGACGATCTTCATCAGGGCGCAACGATTGGCGGTTACACGTTAGAAGAACCGCTCGGCGAAGGCGGCAGCGCCAGCGTCTGGCGCGCGCGACGTAGCGATGGCAATCTCAAACGCGATATCGCACTTAAGCTCCCATTTTTCATCGGCAACACACGCGGTTGGCACGAGCGCGTGATGCGCGAACGCGACATTCTCGCGTCGCTCCAACACCCGAACATCGCGACGATCCACGACGCCGGTGTCGAAGCCAACGGTCGGCCATGGCTCGCGCTAGAACTGATCGACGGCGCACCGATTGATCGCCATTGCAAAGAGAAATCGCTGGATGCAAATCAACGAATCGCGCTCGTCGTTCGCGTCGCGCGTGCGGTCGAATATGCTCATGCGCGCGGCATCATCCATCGAGACATGAAGCCCGGCAACATCCTGATCGATCAGAACGGCCAGCCTAAGTTGCTCGATTTTGGGATAGCCAAACTGCTTGATACTACCGAGAGCGCGTCGCATGGCGGCGAGCCCACGATGCTGACCCGATTGCATGGTCGCCCATTCACGCCAGAGTACGCAAGTCCCGAGCAACGACGCGGCGACACCATCACCACAAACGTTGATGTCTATGCGCTGGCCATCGTCCTGTATGAACTTATTGCAGGCGTGCGACCGCTGCTTGAGGGCGAGGCGACACCTCGAATTGATCTACGCAAAGCGTTAGGTCGGGAATCTGCGCCAGTCTCGCCAAATTCCGTACGCAGCGATCTCGACGCGATTTTGCGAAAAGCGTTGCGTCACGATATCGAGAAACGCTACGGTACGGCAAGCGCACTCGCTGACGATCTCGAACACTACCTCCGGCATGAACCCGTACTTGCCCAACCCGATAGTGGGTGGTACCGCTTCACGCGGTTTATGCTGCGAAACAAGGTCGCGATGATTGCCGTCACCGCGATTGCAATTTCGCTCGTGGGTGGATCCGGTGTTGCGCTGTGGCAAGCGCGCGAAGCGCAGCATCAGCAGCGCATCGCAGAGTCCGAAGCAGAGAAGGCTCAATCCGCTCGAGATTTTTTACTCCGACTCTTTGGCACAAACAAGGTTGATCAGGTCGCGGCGCTTGAGAAACGCGCGCAACCGATTGAGACGGTGCTGCGCGCGGCGACCGCTGAGCTGCGCGCGGATTCAGCGATGCCGCCACCGCTCAAGGCCGAATTGCTCAAAACGGTGGCGCAACTGCTTCTGGATCTGCAAATCAACGATGAAGCGCTCGTCGCAATCCAGGCACAAATTGCGGCACTCGAAGCAATTTCGCCCACGCCGACGGACGCTTTGCTGCTTGCAAAAATCGAGGAAGCGCGGTCGCGCTACGATCTCGGTCAGCCGAAGGATGCCATCAGCGCCCTCGAAGCGATCGACCTAAAGATCAACGACCGTAACGATCGATCGGGCTTGGCAATGCGTATGGAAGTGAACGCGCTCCTTACTCATATCCATGCGTCGAATTATGAGCGCGACGCCGCCCTTGATCGAGGCGCGAAAGCACTTGCACTCGCCAACACGCATTTTGCAGAGTCTCCCGAGCGCGCGAACGTACTCACGAACTATGCGTTTGCGCTCGACACTGCGGACAAAATTTCTGAATCTCGCGAGCTCTACAAAGAGGCAATTGCATTTGCGGCTCGCGTCAAAGGTGTCGATTCGTTTGAATACGCGCGAGCCAATCTCACCTTTGGTGAATCGCTCGCAGCGCAGAATGCGCAAGCGTTAGCGGTTGAGCCGCTACAGAACGCCCATCGCGTCGCATCGAAATTAGTTCGATCCGACAGTTTCTGGATCGCTCGAATCGAAGAGGCACTGGCGCGAAGTCTTACGTACTTGGGCCGCTATCGTGAGGCAAGTGCACTCTTTGAATCGAGTCAAGCCTCTTTTGCGAAGCAACGCGCGCATATTCCGGCCGCAACGATTGCGCGGAATCGCCTTCGCTACGTAGAGCATTTGTTGAATATGGGCGACGTGCAACGCGCGAGCCAGGTGTTGGACGAAGTAACACCAGTGTTGAGCCAAGCCCCCGCTGGCAAAGTGGCGCTGCCACTGCTGAGCGCCCGGATGCTAATCGACGATGGGCAATACGACTCCGCGCTTAAGCTGATCAAAAGCACTGCATCGGATTTGCAATCGCTTTGGCCTGTTGGCTCCTCGGAGCAGGCAACGCTCAGCAATCGAATCGCGCTCTTGCATGCCTATCGTTCAGAGTTTGCAGAAACGCATCGCATTTTGGACGACATCCTGACGCGATTTCCCGATCAATCTGGGCCGATTGGAAAGGCGCAGCATGCGGCGCAATCGACCAAGGCACTCGCCTATTTCCTTGAAGGCAACAAAGAACGAGCACTTGCATTGAACGAGCAGATCGTGGCGCTTATGCTGAAGAGCGATCCGACGAAGCGCTCAGCAACGCTGACGCATACGCTTTTGTTGCGTCAAGCAATTTTTCTGAAGGCGATGGGGCGATGTGGCGACGCGTTACCGTTACTCGCCGAAACAACGAAAATTGCGAACGAATTCGTAACCGGCGCTTTCGCGCGAACGCAGTCGATCGAAGTGCATCGTCTTTGTCTGCTTGCAACCAACGATACAGCCGCAGCAAAGGCGTTACCGACGACGGCGCATTCGCCATCGGTCGAGTCCCGACGCATGCCGATGCACTATCAAATCGGACTACGGTGAGCGCACGGCTCACCGTGCATTGCTAAGCCAGCGCCGCCTCAGTCTCCATCAAGGGCTTCAAGCCTGCGCGTGCGGTGATCGCGCAGCTCTCGATTTCTGGCAACAGCTTCGCGAAGTAGAAACGTGCGGTTTGCAGTTTCGCTTTGTAAAAGTCATCACCCGAGTTTTGCTTTTCGAGCGCGATCTTGGCCATCTTTGCAAACCAGAACGCGAACACCGTGTGACCGGCAACGCGCATGTAGTCCACCGCAGCCGCTCCCACGAGTTCGGGGTTCGTCATCGCATCTTTGCCGATTTCGAACGTGAGCGTAGACCAAAGTTCGGCCGCTTTAAGCATCGGGCCGATGAACTCTTGCATCGCTTCATTGCCTTCGCACTCTTCGGCAAGCGCTTCGAGTTGTGCGCCGAGCTTCTTAAGCGTGGCGCCTTGATTGCCGAGCACTTTGCGACCCAACAGATCGAGCGACTGAATCGTATTCGTGCCTTCGTAAATCATGTTGATGCGGGCATCGCGCACGTATTGCTCCATGCCCCATTCGGCAATGAAGCCGTGACCACCAAACACTTGCAGACAGTGTGAGGTCGCGATCCAGCAGTTGTCGGTGATGAACGCTTTGACGATCGGCGTTAAGAGCGCGACGAATTCTTCCGCCTCTTTACGAACCGCTTCGTCCGGATGATTCAAATACGTATCAATCAGCGACGCGCAGTAGATCGAGAGTACGCGTCCGCCTTCAGCGTACGCCTTGGCGGTCATCAGCATCTTGCGAACATCAGGATGCACGATGATCGGATCAGCGGGTTTGTCAGGCGCTTTTGGTCCTGCGAGTGAGCGCATTTGCACGCGATCCTTTGCGTAGGCGAGCGCATTCTGGAATGCGACTTCGGTGAGCCCAAGCGACTGCATGCCCACGCCGATGCGCGCAGCGTTCATCATGACGAACATCGCCTGCAAACCACGGTTCGGTTGACCGACGAGCCAGCCCTTCGCACCATCGAGCGCGATTTGCGCCGTGGCATTCGCGTGAATGCCCATCTTGTGTTCAAGACCGGTGCAGAAAATTTTGTTGCGCTCGCCGAGGGAGCCGTCTGCGTTCACGAGGAATTTCGGCACGACGAAAAGCGAGATGCCTTTCGATCCCTGTGGCGCATCCGGAAGGCGCGCGAGCACGAGGTGAATGATGTTCTCCGCGAGATCGTGTTCGCCAGAGCTAATGAAAATCTTGTTGCCGGTGATCGTGAACGAGCCGTCTGCGTTCGATTCGGCCTTGGTGCGAAGCATGCCGAGATCGGTGCCGCAATGCGGCTCGGTCAAGCACATCGTGCCAGTCCACTCACCGCTCGTAATCTTCGGCAAGTAAGTTGCCTTCTGCTCGGGCGTGCCGTGCGCGTGCAAGCATTCGTACGCGCCGTGCGTGAGACCGGGATACATCGTCCAGGCTTGATTGCCACTGTTCAACATTTCGTAGAACGCTTGGTTCACGGTGAGCGGTAAGCCTTGGCCGCCGTACTCCGGATCGCAGGAGAGCGCTGCCCAGCCGCCATCGATGTATTGCTTGTACGCTTCCTTGAAGCCGGAAGGCGCTTTCACGGTGAAATTGGTTTTGTCGTGCGTACAACCTTCGCGGTCACCGGATTGGTTGATCGGGAAGATCACTTCGCTTGCAAATTTGCCGCCCTCTTCGAGCACGGCCATCACCGTGTCGATATCGGTCTCAGCGTGCGCTGGCAGGGATTTGAACGTGCTCCCCACATCAAGCAGTTCATCCATCACGAAGCGCAAATCGCGCAGCGGGGGTGTATAGGTCGGCATAACTTCGCTCCTTCACAACGTATTCTCAAACGAGTGTTTGAATTGTGACGGACGAAGTTTGCGAAAGTGCGTATGAAACCCCGTTTTGGCAGAGTGTAGAGACTTCACTCTACACCTGGCGCAACAGTCGCTCGGCAAACAAAATTGCGATGCACACAATGAAGGATCCAACCGCTCGCCCATTTTGTACCTTGGCTAGCGTGCGTTTTTTATACGATCTACTTACTACGTAATGTTGTTCTAGCCCATATAAAATATGAGCTATCGGCTTTTGGTTTATAGCAGCTCAATGCTGTTCCGGGCTTGGCTGAGGGAGCTTGATACAGCCCCCATGCCTGCTCTCAATCCCGCACAGCGGGACGCGCTTCACGCTCAAGCGCCGTAGCGCACCTGTGGTCCTGGCCTCGCGCCGAAGCGATCCGCGCCCCACTGATATGCGTGGGTGAAATCGTCGGTCGCGGCGACGCATTCGTTCGCGCGCTGATCATCTCGCAATGCAAAGGTGTCGAAGCCAGATCGCGAAAGCAGGTAAATCTGGTCTTGCTGAATGTCACCCACTGCGCGCAGCTCTCCTCGCCAGCCGTAGCGGCTGCGCAGCGCATTTGCGAGCGAGTAGCCACGCCCGTCGGTGAACGCCGGGAAATCGATGGCAATCAAACGCAGTTTGTCGAGATCGTTCGCAATCAGCTCAAGATTGTCCGATGGCGAGAGCAAGACGCCGAGCGCTTTCGCGTGGTTCTTCCAAGTGCCGGCGAACTCGCGAAACTCGGTGAGCGGAAGAATGACGCACGCGCCCGCTGGAATTGCATGAGCGTCGCCTGCGTAGGTGATCCAAGGATCGCCGGTGCGCTCGCCTGAGTGATCAATTAGCTTCGGCATATACGTTCTCCTTGAATGGCTCAATTCCAGTGCGCGCAACGACATCAACGAAGCGTTCATCGTCGCGTTCGCGCAAACCTAAATACGTTTGAATCAACTTCTCAACAACATCGGGTACGTCCGCACGCGCGAATGACGGTCCGATAATCTTTCCGATACGCGCGGTCTCGCTGCCGTTGATCGCGATACTTTGCGCACCACCGATGGTGACCTGGTACCACTCTTCACCATTCTTATCGACACCCAAAATGCCAATGTGCCCAACGTGATGGTGTCCGCAAGCGTTGATGCAACCCGAGATGTTCAGATCAAGCTCGCCGATATCGAACTGGTAATCCAGCGATTCAAAGCGATCATGAATCGCTGCAGCCACCGGGATGCTGACCGCGTTTGCGAGCGAACAGAAGTCTCCGCCCGGGCAAGCGATGATGTTGCCAATCAAGCCGATATTCGTGCTGGCAAACCCAAGCGCTTTCAATTCGCGCCAGAGCTCAGGTAACTCGCGCTTCTCGACATCGGCGAACACTAGATTCTGTTCGTGCGTAACGCGCAATTCACCTTGCGAGAAGCGATCTGCGAGCAGTGCGATTGCATCCATTTCATCTGCGGTTGCGTCGCCCGGAGGAACGCCTTTTCGCTTAAGCGAAAGCGTCACCGCTGCGTAGCCTGAGACGCGATGTGCATGCGTATTGCGCTTGAGCCAACGAGCGAATTCGCTATTGCTTGCAGCGAGCGTCACCACGCCCGCATCGTCTTGAGGCAGCGGCAGATAGCTGGTTTCGGTGAATCGTGCGCCAATCGCTTCGACCGTTTCACGCGTAAGACGCGTAGGACCCGATTGGGTGCGCGCAAACTCTTCTTCGATGCGTTTCGAGAATTCGGCGACACCAGTTTCTTTTACGGTGATTTTGATGCGCGCCTTGTACTTATTGTCGCGTCGCCCGGTCAGGTTGTAGACGCGCAAAATCGCTTCGAGATAGGTGATCAAATCTTGCCACGGCAAAAACTCGCGCACCACGACGCCCACGATTGGCGTGCGCCCCAAACCACCGCCGACCGCCACTCTGAAACCCACGTTTCCCGCTTGGTCAGTCAGTGCGGTTAATCCAATGTCGTGAACGAGCGTTGCTGCACGATCCGTGCGCGCTCCGTTGATCGCGATTTTGAATTTGCGCGGTAGGTGTGCGAATTCCGGATGGATCGTGCTCCATTGCCGAATGATTTCCGCCCAAACCAGCGGATTCACCACCTCGTCAGGCGCAATACCCGCGAACTGATCTGTTGTCGTATTGCGAATGCAGTTACCGCTGGTTTGGATCGCGTGCATTTGCACGCTCGCCAAATCCGCCAAAATATCTGGCACTCGGTCTAGTGCCGGCCAGTTGTATTGAATGTTTTGGCGCGTCGTGAAATGCCCGTAGCCACGGTCATATTTGCGCGCGATGTGCGCAAACATTCGCAGTTGGCGGGTATCAATAAGGCCGTACGGAATAGCAACGCGCAACATTGGCGCATGCTTTTGCACGTAAAGGCCGTTCTGCAGGCGCAGCGGCCGGAACTCATCTTCGCTGAGCTTGCCAGCGAGATAGCGCTCTGTTTGCCCACGGAACTGAGCGACGCGCTGATCAACGATCGATTGGTCGAATTCGGTATATCGGTACATGCGAGCATTGTGAAATCGCACGTCCAGTGAACATCATTTCATTTTGGAATAACTTTATACCTAAGTCATGTATTTCGCCGGCCGAATGCCGAACGCAAGTGCAGATTGAGCGCCTGCCTAGAAAAGACTCGCTTGGCGCGACGTTGCGTCGCCTGCCTCATCAGCGGTCGTGGCCCACTTTCCGGGCGCAACAAACTGCGAAACATCTAGATCAACCAGCGAGCCGGTACGCATTCCCAATCGCGCGCACGCGCTGCGGAACCGCTGCCGAATGAGATCGGCATAGATTCCGCTGCCCCGCATTCGCTCCCCAAACGCGCTCACATTCTCACGGCCATGTTTCATGTCGCGAATCCGCGCCATGACCCGCTCCGCGCGATCAGGAAAGTGCTGTGCGAGCCAATCTTTGAACAAGTCCTTTATTTCGTAAGGCAAACGAATAATCGTGTAACTTGCGGCGAGTGTTCCAGCGCCTCGTGCGCCTTCAAGCACACGCTCGATGAATTCATCATTAATGAACGGAATGATCGGTGCGACAAGCACGCAGGTGGGCACGCCCGCGCGCGCCAGCTCGTCAAGCGCCCTTAATCGATTAGCGGGCGAACTCGCGCGTGGCTCAAGAATTCTCGTAAGCTCATTATCGAGCTGGGAAATTGAGATGAAAACAGTCACCAAGTTTTTACGCGCAAACTGCTCCAGCAAATCGAGATCACGCAACACCAAAGCATTCTTGGTAACAATCGTCAGCGGGTGGTTCGCCGCAAGAAGCACCTCAAGACACGCACGAGTGATTCTTTCTTCGCGCTCGATGGGCTGGTAGGGGTCTGTGTTCGCGCCAAAGTTAATCGCTGAGGGAACATAAGCGCGCCTGGAAATCTCTTTACGCAGGAGCTCCGGCGCGTTGCGCTTCGCAAATAGCTGAGTCTCAAAATCAATCCCAGGCGAGAGATTCACATAGGAATGCGAGGGCCGCGCGTAACAATAGATGCAGCCATGCTCACAACCTCGGTAAGGATTGAGCGATTGGTCAAAGCGGATGTCGGGAGAATCGTTGTGCGAGATGATCGAGCGAGCTTGCTCGATACGCACGATGGTTTTAGGCTTGACCGAAGCACGTGCCATCGCCTCAGTTTCGCCCCAACCATCGTCCACTTTCTCGACCGCCCTCGATTCGAAGCGACCCGCCATATTGAGCGTGGCACCACGACCCTTGTGCACCTGCGTAGCGGGTTTTGCGAAACGAGAAGACACAAGCGATGCGCCGAGATATCAAAACGCGAAAATACTGTATTTTTAAACAGTTTTCAAGTCGCTTGTAGCGCTGCTTTTCCTTATCACCGTGAATGGCATCCGGTAGCGACGTGCCAGGGCGATCCAAGAATCCCATTCAGATGGGTTTTGAGGCTACAAATTATTAAGGCTAGCGCCAATTTTGTTGAGGCTAAACGATAAAAGACCACGAATACAATAACTTGTAAATAATTGTCCTGGCCCCAATATGAAAAGAGTTTTACGGCTTTTGCTATATTGATTTACACCCCGTTAATTGCCACAGTGCGACCTCGCTAGCCCGGTAGGGAACCTGCGAAGTGCGCTACAGTCTTGTAACTCATGGAGATTCTGAAATGATCGCTAAACATCGCTTATCGTCACTGGCGCTTTGCGCGTTCGCGCCTGCACTCGTCGCGCTCTCGGGATGTGAGTCAAACCCGAGCGCGGCCTCCGGAACGCAAACCGCGTCTAGCCCCCCGGCTGAACACTGCTTTGTTACAGGCAGCAATCTGCGTCAACGCGATTGCAGAAATCCCGATGTGCGCTCACTTTCGCGAGAAGACGCAGAGCGCATCCAATCACAGTCGATGGTCATTCCGGTGCCGAAAAACTAGGCTCATCGCACAGCGATCGCTCGAACGACGCGGTGGTGACGCTGCGTCACGCGCCAGTGCACTTCGTCCGATGAACCTTTAAGAGAGCGCGATCCGCTACGTGCGGTCGCGCATCAACGTCGATTTACCAAACAAGCTCTCGATGAGATCAACCGCCAACTCAGCTGTTTGATTTCGACGATCAAGTGCGGGATTGAGCTCCATCACGTCCAGCGACGCAAGCTTTCCCGTATCAGCAATCATCTCCATGCAGAGTTGCGCTTCGCGATAGCTTGGCCCGCCGCGCACGGTGGTGCCCACGCCTGGGGCAATCTCGGGATCCAGAAAATCAACGTCAAAACTTACGTGGAGATGCGTGTTGTCGTCAAGATCATGCAGCGCGTCCTGCATGACTGTGCGCATGCCCATCTCGTCGATTGAGCGCATGTCAAATACGTCGAGCCCCTGTTCGTTAACAAAGCGCTTCTCATCCTCATCCACGCTTCGTATGCCGATCTGCGTGATCTCCATTGGCCGAATAGCCGGCGCGGGGTTCGCGAGGTTCACAAGCGCGGGCGCACCAAACCCGCAGAGCGTCGCAACTGGCATACCGTGAACATTTCCCGACGGTGTGATTTTGCTTGTATTGAAATCGGCATGCGCATCGAGCCAGAGGATGCGAAGATTTTTTTTGGCCTCGCGACAATGCGCAGCGATTGCCGTGATCGATCCAATTGCCAGACAATGATCACCGCCTAGCAGCATTGGAAATTCACCCGCGCGAAGCGAGTGACGAACCGCATCCCGCACCGCTGTATTCCACGCCAAAACCTCTGGAAGATGCCGGTATCCGTCAACCGGAGGTAACCAAGGGTTCGGCGGGCCAAGCAAATTGCCGTCGTCGTGCACGGTAAGCCCTCTAGCGGACAACGCCGCGGCGAGCCCTGCAACGCGAAGCGCTTCGGGACCCATTGAAGCTCCGCGCGAACCGGCACCGATATCGGTGGGGGCGCCAATGAGGCGGATCGGTGGATGTTTAATCATGCGACTGAATTCTAGGGAGTCTCGTGTGGTGTTGCGCGCTTGATGCGACTTAAAAACGCGTCCTTTGCGCCAAGATTCGACGAACAATGCATCGTTTTCAATGGTCGCGTCATTTCCGCATCACTACACTCGCGACGAGCAACGAACTTTTGCCGTGTTAAGCGCGGAATTGCTGCGATGCAAAGCTTGCGGCAATCGCGCCAGGCCCGAGCGCAAGCATCCCGGTCATGCTCATCGGCGCAAGGGAGAGAGTCACTTGATGGCGGTTACAGGCGCTGCGCAGTGAATGATACGCAGGTAAGCGCTCGACAGTATCGAGCCGACCAGCGTGACTCACGGCGATAAATGGGGTCGAGAGCGCGCCGCGCGTGACTAATGCCTCGATTTGTCCGAAGGCGCCTTCGGTCGCCGCTACGTGCCCACGTACAGTGCGAATTCGTTGCAAGCGGTCGTTATTCACATGCATCACAGGCTTGAGCCCTAGAGCACCAGCAAACGTTAGCTTCCACATCGGAATCGATTGCTGTTCAAGCGTACGCGAGCCATTCGCAGCGACCGCGAGGTCGTTTGGCACGATTAGCGTGTGGACGTTGTTACGGAAGCTGTTAAGCGTAACGGCAATATTTGCAGCCAGCATCCCGCGCTCTCGGAGCTTGACCGCGTGGGATACGAGCACACCTACGCCGCCCAGAACGTTCATCGAATCGATTACCCATGCGGTAACCGAGGACTGCTGCCCCAAAGTTCTTCGAACCTTATTGTGGATGAGCACGAGTGACTGGGTTGCCGACAACGCGTTTACAAACTGCTTACTGCGACGGGCAGAACTGCAAAGGTGAAGCACCGCCTCGGTACCTGAAAGCATGAAACGCTGCATGTGATCGCGCATCGCAATCGGCGAGTGAGGGAGACTGATGGCTGCTTGATCGGCGTCGCGGTGGATTTTTTCAGCCAACACGGACGCGCGATCACTTCCCGGTATGTCAAGAAACTCCTCGTTGCGGTAGCGCACAGTTCTCGGCATCACGGCAACCGCATTGAAATCGAGCCACGCCCGAGGCACATCGCATGCAGCGTCCACCACCAACAGAGTACGAATCGCCTCGCGGGAAAGCGGCGGCAACATCGAAGCGACGCTTAGCTTTGGTGCGTCGCGGTGCTTGGCGAGGTACTCGACGGCGAGGCTCGTATTGACATCGAGCGCGTCGTCGTAGCCTGGTGGCTGATAGGCAACGTCAAGCATCACGCTGGCTCGCTGCTTCCAAACCATCGCATTCGCCGCGCGAAGCGCCATCACAGAACATTCCTAGCCCCACCCAATGTTTTCTAAAGCCAATACAGTCTAGCCGAGTTATCAGTTAACCGAACCCCGTTTCTTCTTGAAAAAAGCATCGAAGTTAACGCCTTTTGAATTTACAACAGCGAGGGTTGCAACTCGTCGAGATCCGACGAGTGGGCGTTTCTTTTCAGCGAGAGAGCAACAACGCGAAACGTGCGAAATCGATGTTTCCTCCCGACAGCGTGACCGCGACACGTTGCCCGCGAAAGCGCTCGCGGTTCGCCATCAAACTCGCAAGTGCGCAAGCCCCCGAAGGCTCGATCACGAGCTTGAGCCGCTCGAACGCGAAACGCATCGCGTCGATAACCTCTTCATCCGTCGCAGTAAGTACGCCCGTAACTTGCGTGCGAATCACCTCAAACGGCGCCTTTCCAAGGGCTTGCGTCTGTTGTCCATCACATATGGTTGTGGGCACATCAATCGCAACGATTTCGCCTTTCGCGAGTGATTGCTGGCCATCGTTTCCAGCGGCGGGCTCGGCGCCGAAGCAAGAGACTTGTGGCTGAAGTGCTTTCATCGCAACCGTGCAGCCCGATAAAAAACCTCCACCACCCAAGCACACAATGAGCGAATCGAGCGCGGGGATGTCTTGGGCAATCTCAAATCCGCATGTGCCTTGACCTGCCATCACGGGCAAATAGTCATAGGGGGGGATCAACGTGCATCGCTTGTCTGCCGCAATTTGCGCACCGATCGCCGCTCGATCATCTTTGTAGCGGTCGTACAAAACCACCGAAGCACCGTATCCGCGCGCCGCAGCGATCTTGGTCGGTGGGGCATCGCTTGGCATGACGATGGTGGATTCGACGCCATGCAATCTCGCCGATAGGGCAACGGCTTGAGCATGATTTCCTGATGAAAAAGCAACCACGCCCATCGCGCGCACTTCAGGATCAAGCTCTGCAACCGCGTTAAATCCACCGCGAAACTTAAACGCGCCCATCCGCTGGAAATTCTCCGCCTTCAGAAAGACTTCGCAACCGAGCATCGAATTCAGTGTCTGGCTGGTGAGAATGGGCGTACGGTGAGCGTGACCTGCGATGCGCTTCGCGGCGGATTGGATATCTGAGAATTGCAGCATGCGTGAATCTTCTGTAGTGACTATGGAGGGTAGGCATACACCGATCAATAAGCTGCGCTCACCGCAATCAACCAGCGGCGCAAAGCGCCAACGGCGTCAAGCGCTCAAATCGCTGGGCAGAAACTCGAAAGTCTGCAGGCTTGCGCCGTTTTGGTCGCAAATTGAACCGGTACATTTTCGCGGCTGAACGATCGCACCGGGCCCTAGACAATATCAATATCAACGCCGAACAGCGACCTCGCTATTTCGCAAACAAACTATCCATATTTTCAAAAGCCTTGAACTCGATCGCGTTACCTGAGGGATCGAGAAAGAACATGGTGGCTTGTTCGCCCGGCTCACCTTTGAAACGAATGTGAGGTTCGATAATGAAATCTGTGTTCGCGGCGCGCAAGCGCTCAGCCAACGCATGCCATTGCGTCATGGTGAGCACCACTCCAAAGTGACGGCACGGAACGTTGTCCCCGTCTACGTCGCTTGTTTTCGCCATCGTGCATTCTTCCGGTGCCAGATGCGCGACGATTTGATGCCCATAGAAATCGAAGTCGACCCAATGCTCAGAAGCGCGCCCTTCCTTGCAGCCAAGAAGATCGAGGTAGAACTTTCTTGAAGCCTGCAGGTCGTGAGTGGGAAATGCGAGGTGAAACGGCTGAATCGACATAAAGAAAATACGAAACTAGTAATAGACCCATTGTAGGCAACAATAGCGTCACCATGAGTTCACCATTTCAACAACTGATTTCGGAGTTTGAGCGCGTTGATGGGCGTGCGTGGGAGCAATTCGGCGCCGTGATCTTGCTCGCCGGTGTGGCGCTTCTGTGTGCAGCGTTAATCTTCCACCGAAGAAATCGTGGGCTAGGTTTTCTAAGCTCAATTTCACATTCGATGTGGCTCGGGATCGGCTTTCCAGCGCTAGCTTTGACCTTCGTGTGGCTCGCCTCAGTTGCTGCGAAAGCCTGGACGAGCGGTATGGTGTTCAAGCTCGCACTGCCCATATTCGGGTCGCTTGCGGCAATCCGTGTTGTTGCGAGAGTGCTACGCAATTTGTTTCCGAAATCTGGTGCAGCACGCACGCTCATCAACCTCACGAGCATCTTGGTCTGGGTGGGCGTCGTTCTGCACTTTGTAGGCGCATTGCCACTACTCACCAGTGAGCTCGAACAGGTCATCATCCCCATCGGAAAAGCCCGCGTTGACTTGCTCGCGCTTCTACAGGGACTTGTCCTCGTCGCCGTTACCCTGCTTGGCGCGCTTTGGCTGTCTGCATTAATTGAAACGCGAATCGCAGCGTTTGACATCGCGATCAACACGCGACTTCTCATTTCACGGCTACTCCGCGCCTTTCTGCTGGTGCTCGCGCTGTTGTTATCGCTGTCAGCCGTGGGCATCGATCTGACGGTGCTTTCTGTATTCGGAGGCGCGCTCGGCGTGGGCCTTGGTTTAGGTTTGCAGCGCATTGCAGCCAACTACGTGAGTGGGTTCGCAATGCTGGTTGAAGGCAGCTTTCGCGTGGGTGACTATGTCCGACTTGATGCCTTCGAGGGCATCATTACCCAAATCAATTCGCGCTACACCGTCGTGCGCGCAACCAATGGTCGCGAGTCCGTAATACCGAACGAAACGTTCATGACGCAGCGCGTGGAACACTCGTCGCTTTCCGATACTAAAGTGTCCATCGTGAGCACGCTCTTGATCGACTATGGTAGTGATGTGAGCCACGTGATTCCGCTTGTGCTGGATGCAATTCAGAAGGAAGCCCGGGTGCTCAATGAGCCGCCGCCAGCAGTGTTTGTTTCCAATTTTGCAGCCGATGGCATAGAGCTCACGATGAGCTTTTGGATCGCTGACCCACAAAATGGCCAGCTTGCGCTTCGCTCGGACATCAATCGGTCCATTCTGAGTGCCTTCTCTGCAAACGGCGTTGGAATGCCTTTTCCTCAACGCACCGTAAAGGTGATTTCAGAATCCGCTTCAAGGGGCGATACGCTCGAGGCCGTCGCGAAAACGACATAGCACAATCAGCAGTCGCCGCACACAACTGCGGTGCTGGTACATTCGCGCCCTTCCTTCGTTTTCGTTTATTCGTTCCCGATGCCTGAGTCACTGATTGTTCGTCTCGCGCGCGAAGTCGCGATCTCCACACAACAAGCCACCGCTGCTGTCGAATTGCTCGATGGAGGTGCGACCGTGCCGTTCATTGCGCGCTATCGCAAAGAAGCGACCAATGGCCTCGATGACATTCAGCTTCGACTGCTCGATGAGCGCTTGACATACCTTCGCGAACTTGATGAGCGGCGCGACGCGGTCATTGCATCGATTAAAGAGCAGAATAAGTTTTCAGATGAGCTCGCCGTTGCGCTGGATCGTGCAACTACGAAACAAGAGATCGAAGATCTCTATGCGCCGTACAAGCCGAAGCGTCGCACGAAAGCACAGATCGCGCGTGAAGGCGGACTCCAGCCGCTCGCTGAGCAATTGTTCGCCACTCCAACGCTTGTGCCGCTAGAGGAAGCGGCAAAGTTTGTGAATGCTGATGCGGGATTCGCCGATGCCAGCGCCTGCCTCGACGGTGCTCGCGACATTCTGAGTGAGCAATGGGCTGAAGATGCCACGCTCGTGGGGAAGCTGCGGGAATGGCTTTGGACAAGCGGCCTTTTCGAGAGCAAAGTCGTTGAGGGCAAGGAGCGTGAAGGCGAAAAATTCAGAGACTATTTCGACTACGCGGAACCGATTTCAAAAGTACCGTCGCACCGCGCATTGGCTGTTTTTCGCGGCTGGATGGGCGAAGTCTTGTCCACCAAACTCGCGCTTCCGGAGCTGCCGCTTGCGCCTGGTAGCAGCGTCGGTGGCGCGGCAAACGCGCGCGCACCTTCGACTTTTAACCCTTGCGAAGGGATGATCGCCTCCCACATCAAATGGTCCCACCAGGCGCGCGCGGCTGACGATTGGCTGAAGCGCGTCGTGAGTTGGACGTGGAAGGTAAAGCTCGCTCCGTCGTTAGAACGCGATCTTTTCACCAAGCTGCGCGAGAGCGCGGAGGACGTTGCGATCAAAGTTTTTGGCGACAACGTACGTGATCTGATGCTTGCTGCCCCCGCCGGTAACAAAGTGGTGATGGGACTTGACCCTGGTATCCGAACCGGTGTGAAGGTCGCGGTTGTCGATTCAACCGGAAAAGTCGTCGCTACCGACACGGTCTATCCGCACGAACCGCGACGCGACTGGGACGGAGCGCTTAACAGTTTGCGCAAGCTCTGCATGATGCACAACGTACAGCTGATCGCGATTGGTAACGGCACCGCAAGCCGCGAAACCGATCAACTTGCCGCAGATCTCATTAAGCAAGTAGGTAATGGCGTCACGAAAGTCGTGGTGAGCGAAGCCGGAGCGTCTGTTTACTCAGCAAGCGAATATGCATCGCAAGAGCTTCCTGACCTCGACGTGAGCCTAAGAGGGGCTGTGAGCATTGCGCGCCGACTGCAAGATCCGCTTGCCGAATTGGTGAAGATTGATCCGAAATCAATTGGTGTCGGGCAATATCAGCACGATGTGAATCAAACGCTGCTTGCGAAAAAATTGGACGCGGTGGTTGAAGACTGCGTGAACTCTGTTGGGGTTGACGTAAACCTCGCAAGCGCGCCCCTCTTGGCTCGAGTAGCTGGGCTCTCGTCCTCCAATGCGCGCGCGATTGTTTCGCATCGCGAACGAGAGGGCGCGTTCGCAGACCGCGAGGCAATTCGCAAAGTCACGGGCATCGGGCCAAAAACGTTCGAGCAGTGTGCGGGTTTTCTGCGAATTCAGGGGGGATCAAATCCGCTCGATGCGAGCGCTGTGCATCCTGAGAGCTACCCGCTCGTGCAGAAAATCATCGAGCGCGCCAAGCGCCCACTCGCGGAAATCATGGGTAACGGTGCTGCGCTTAAGGCGGTACCAACCAATGCGTTCGTCGCGGACGGTATTGGTGAGATTACGCTGCGCGATGTTTTGACAGAACTGGAGAAGCCAGGTCGCGATCCGCGCCCTGAGTTTCAGGTTGCACGGTTCAACGATGGGGTGAACGACATCACCGATTTGCGCGAGGGAATGATCCTCGAAGGCACGGTGACTAACGTCGCAGCGTTTGGTGCGTTCGTTGACGTCGGTGCTCATCAAGATGGTTTAGTTCACGTGTCGCAGCTTGCGAACAAATTCGTGAAAGACCCGAAAGAGGTCGTGAAGGCCGGGCAGATCGTTAAAGTGAAGGTGGTGGAGGTAGACATCGCTCGCAAACGTATCGCGCTTAGCATGCGTATGGACGCGGAAGTAGGCAAGCGCGAAGCCAATGATCGCAATCAGCCGCGCGGAACATTTAATCCTCGCAGTGCACAGCCCCGAACACCCGAACCTGCTGCAGAAGGCGCGATGGCGGCGGCATTCGCGAAGTTGAAGCGCCCGTAGCCCGCCAGGGTACGTTTAGAGCTCGGAAACGTCGCGCGATACAGCCGTCTAAGTTAAGTCAGAGTCTCCCTGCTGCGAGACTTCGTTCGCTCGCATTGCGTTTCGCTGTGCGAGCCAGAATACCGCGACCGCCACCACGCCTGCGAGAGAAAGCACACCCAGGCCAAACCGATAGTTGCCGGACCATGTCCACATGAGCGCAAGCGCGGAAGGCGCGAGCGCGCGCACGATCGCGGTGGGCAATCCGATTAATCCATTCAACGAGGCGGCGCGCTCGCGAGAGACGTATTGCGCCATGGCAGTCGCTTTCACAATGGTAATCATCCCATTGGCGAGACCATAGAGCAGCGCAAAAAGAAGCGCGGCCAGAGGCGAAGCAAACCCGAGCGCGAGGATGAAAATTGCCGCAGGAAGCGTGGCGGGAATCCAGCGGTTTGCAGCATGCACATCGATGTGCTTTTCCGTGATGTAGAGCACAAAGCGACCGATCACTTGAAGTACGCCGATAGACGCAGGAATTGCAATCACCCAGGCTGCGGGTAGATTGCGTTCGCTCAGCATCGGCACCATGTGCGTACCCATGGCCGAGGTAATGCCTGCAAATAAAACAAAGAAGCTTGCGAGCCCCCAGAACGGAAACTCGCGCGTGAAATCCCGAAGCGATCTCGGATCCGCGTGCGAATGCGCGCGTGCGGCGGGTTCATTGCGAAGCCAATGCGCGTGAATCGGTAAACACACCAAGAGGTGAAGTGCTGCAAGCACGAGCAGCGCGCCACGCCAACCAAGCTGCGCGATCAATAGCGCTGTGAGCGGAATGAAAACAGTACTCGCAAGACCGCCTAAAAAGGTGAGCGTGATGATCGCGCGCCGAAAATTTTCGGGATAACGTCGAATAAGAATCGCGAAGGCGGGTGCGTAGAGCGTTGCAGACATCGCGACACCTGCCGCAATCCATGCAAGATATAGCTGCCACTGCGTTTGCACTAGCGACATGCCGAAGAAAGCGATCCCCGCGAGGAGCGATCCTGCACACATGACCCAGCGCGCTTTTCCCGCATCAATGAGCCGGCCAATCAGGAATGCGAGTAGGCCTTCGCACAGCAGCGCGAGCGAAAACGCGAGCGATGCATCAACACGAGAGAGCGCCAAATCGCGCTCGAAGTGACTGAGCAGCAGTGAGAACGTATAGAAAAGCGTGCCCCAGCTAATGAGCTGCGCGATCGAGAGCCAGAGTACAAATCCTCGTGGCGGTTCGTGGGCCGCAAGGGCAGTTGTCAGCGATTGAGCGGTCATGGCGAAACATGATTTGAGCACAGAGCCCGGCAAATAATCGTGCAGCGAATTTGCAGGGGGCGCGTCGAACGCGTGCGGCGTGAAGATCGGAAATCTAGAATGAACTGAAGATGAAAGGAGAATCTAATTTCCTTTGCGCGCTAGCTCATGTTTTATGGGGGTCGTGCACATAAAATGGTTTAAGTTGATATAAAAACAAACCGGTATATAGTCCCAGTTGAATATGGTAATTTCAGGTTTCTCTATAAAAAATCGTGCGATATGAGTGGCGCGCGTCTTTGCGCAGCTAGCCTGCTTCGCCACGCGTCACAGCGTTATTCACCCGACCAGCGGGCGGGCTAGACGTGTTTCGAGCGCTGCTTCTTCTGCTGCTAGCGGTCCTGTGTTGGTGCTTTTGGCCCGTCACTTCGGGCGCGTTTGTCATCGATGACTATGTGTTCCTCGCGCAGTCTCGGATGGTGGATGCGCCTTGGGCTGCCTTTTGGTCAAACCATTTCTATGAGCCGCTTTACTTCCGTCCGATCGGGGTTACGCTCTGGTGGATCGCGACGCGCCTTTTTGACCTGAACTACGCCGCACATAGCGTCATCAATCTCATATTGCATAGCGTAAACGTAGTATTGCTCGCGATTTTGGTGCGTGCACTCACCGAGCGTGTGGCCGCCGCGATCTCCGCTGCAGCGCTATTCGCATTTCTGCCGTTTTCATTTGCTGCGATTCTCTGGCCATCAAATCGATTCGATGTGTTGGCTGTGTTGTTCTTGCTGCTTACTGCAATCGGGTGTATTCGCTTCTTGCGTAACGGGCATCCATTAACGTGGCTTGCGGCTGGAGGAGCAACGCTCGCGGCGTGCCTGAGCAAAGAGCTGGCATTTCCGATTGCGACCGCGACTGCGTTTCTTTGTTTATTCGTCGCGATACACGCGCCATGGCAGCGACGCGTGGGATTGTTCGCGATGCTCGGCGGCGCAATCACGCTGGCATTTGTGTGGCGACACGCGATGTTGCCGATGCCTTACGCTGCGGCGGGCGGCGATATTTTAGCGATGCTTTCGCGCGGCGCTGCGGCGTGGTCGGATGCGCTGCCGAAAATGTTCTCTCACGCGACCAATGGCGCTTCGCTTGCTGCCTTCGCCTTGGGGACTGCGCTCCTTGCAGCCGTGTTCGCCGCCGCAACGGCGATATTTTTCCCGCGCCGTACCCGTCATCAAGCGAGCGGTTCACCCACTCGCGCACTATTCGGCGCAGTCATCATTCTGGCGGTGAGCGCGCTTACGCAATGGCCACTCGCGTCGAACTTCGCGCCGATGCTCGATGGCGGCGCGCTTGGGACCACGACCTACGCGCGTTTTTTCTATGCGCCCGCTGCGGCGCTCGCGATACTGATCGGGCTCATCGTTGCGAACGCACGACTTGTGCGGAGCGTCGCAACACTCATTGTTCTCTGTGTGATGATGATCGGGATACAAACTCGAACCACAGCAGAGGCCTTCGCACGTTGGACTCAAGCGCGAATTGAACCGATCTCTGTTGCTGCGGCGCGAATCGTCGATACGGTGAGCCGTGATTCCACATCTCCCTGCGTCGTCGTGTTCCTTGACACGCAAGTGAACAACAATCCCTGGTTTCGGATGTTCTCTGACGTAACGGTGAAGGCGCTCACGGCGCGCCCCGAAACCACGTGGCGCTGCGCAGTGCTCAGCGAGAGTACGCCTTGGATTTTCATCTCGCCCGCGAACCAAGCCCTGGCTGAGATTGGGCTTACGCCAATCGTTATCGATGCCAAAGGAGCCGTGCAGCCCGACTACGAATGGGGCGGCGTGCGCTACCGATACCGTACGATGATTAGCGACGTAAAGCGGCTGCCCAACGCTAAGTTCTTTCGGTGGAACGGCACTGCGTTTGTTGATGTGAGCGACGATGTACTTAGCGGCAGGCGCATCGTGCAAACGCATGGTTGGGGCTTTTAGAAACCTTTGTAGAACGACTACGAGCCCGTAATAGCTCGTTGAAAGTGCGTAAGAAGCACTCGCGCGTGCATGAACGCTGCGCTACTTTCTCGATTTTCCTTGTCCGAAAGGCTCTCACTACGTTGTGCAGAACCCTCTCTCGCAGCAATACGAGTTCGAAATAAAAACGCCCACTTCGTTTCCGAAGTGGGCGCGAATTGAATCGCGGCACACAGGCGCCGCGCTTCCCCCGTTATTGTTCTTATGGCTGTTATTCGGGCTGTGGCTGAGCAGATGCGTTTGCGCTATTCGCTTGTTCTTCGAGGAGCACTTTGCGCGAGAGCTTCACGCGCCCTTTGTCATCAAAACCCATCACCTTAACTTTCACCAACTCACCTTCTTTGAGGTAATCGGTAACCGCGTTCACGCGCTCTGGCGCGATCTGAGAAATGTGCAACAAGCCGTCGCGACCTGGCAGCAGCTGGATCACTGCGCCGAAATCCATGATGCGCATCACAGGGCCTTCGTAGATCTTGCCTACTTCGACTTCTGCCGTAATGTCATCAATGCGGCGTTTGGCTTCAGCCAAGTCGTCCGCATTGGGTGATGCGATGGTAATCGTACCGTCGTCCTGGATATCGATTTGGCAACGCGTTTCTTCCGTCAATTGACGGATCACTGCGCCACCTTTGCCGATGACATCGCGAATCTTTTCAGGATTGATCTTGAAGGTGACCATACGCGGCGCGTACGCACTCATCTCAGTGCGCGTGTGTGGCATCGCCTCGTGCATGATCTTCAAAATGTGAAGGCGTGCTTCGTTGGCTTGCGCAAGCGCGACGCCCATAATTTCCTTGGTGATGCCTTGGATTTTGATGTCCATTTGCAACGCCGTGATGCCGCGATCAGTACCGGCCACCTTGAAATCCATGTCGCCCAGGTGATCTTCATCACCCAGAATGTCGGTGAGCACTGCGAAGCGGTTACCTTCCTTGATGAGGCCCATTGCGATGCCCGCTACCGGCGCTTTAAGCGGCACACCAGCGTCCATCAACGAGAGCGCGCCGCCGCAGACCGAAGCCATCGACGACGAACCATTCGACTCGGTGATTTCAGAAACCACACGCATCGAGTACGAAAAGTCTTTCTCTGGCGGCAACACGGCAACCAACGCACGCTTCGCTAGGCGACCGTGACCGATTTCACGACGCTTCGGTGTACCGACGCGGCCGGTTTCGCCCGTCGCAAACGGTGGCATGTTGTAGTGAAGCATGAAGCGATCACGGTATTCGCCCGACAACGCATCGATGATTTGCTCATCTTGCTTGGTGCCAAGCGTCGCAACCACGAGCGCTTGCGTTTCACCGCGCGTGAAGAGCACGGAGCCGTGCGTACGCGGCAGAACGCCCGTGCGAATCGAGATCGGACGCACGGTACGCGTGTCGCGGCCATCAATACGCGGCTCGCCACGCAAAATTTGCTCGCGAACAGTTTTCGCTTCGAGTGCGAACATTTCGTTCTTGATATTGTTTTTGGTGAGCGTGTCAGCATCCGCTGGGATCAACGCGGCTTCAGCAGCAGCAGCGACTTCCTTCAGCTTTGCGCTACGCGCGCTCTTGCTCTTGATCTTGTAGGCCTCATCGAAACCAGGACCCGCGACTTCAAGCACTTTGGCGACGAGCGCTGCGTCTTTCGCAGGCGGTTGCCAATCCCATGCGGGCTTCGCGGCAACTTCGCCGAGCGCCATGATCATGTCGATCACGGCTTGTTGTTGTGCATGGCCCCACCAAATCGCACCAAGCATCACGTCTTCGGGCAATTCGGTCGCTTCCGATTCAACCATCATCACTGCGCTTTCGGTAGCAGCAACGACGAGATTCAATTCCGACGTTTTGAGCTCGGTGAGCGAAGGATTCAGGATGTACTGACCATTGGCATAACCCACACGCGCGGCAGCGATGGGCGCCGCAAACGGTACGCCTGCGAGATAGAGCGCGGCGGATGCGCCGATGATCGCAGGAATGTCCGGATCAATCTCAGGATCAACCGACATCGTTTGCGCGATGATCTGAATCTCGTTATAGAAGCCTTCTGGGAACAACGGGCGAATCGGACGATCAATCAAGCGCGAGGTGAGCGTTTCTTTCTCGCTTGGACGGCCCTCACGTTTGAAGAAGCCGCCAGGAATCTTGCCTGCGGCGTAGAACTTCTCTTGGTAGTCAACGGTGAGAGGGAAAAAATCTTGGCCCTCTTTCACGCTTGTCTTCGCAACGGCGGAAACGAGAACGACGGTGTCGCCGTAGCGCACCACGACCGTTGCATCGGCTTGGCGGCCAATTTCGCCAGTTTCAAGGGTTAGAGTGTGTGCGCCATATTGAATGGACTTAATGGTTGCAGTCAGCATTAGCTGGTTACCTTTCTTCAGCGCTTTCGATTCTTCGGCACGTAGACCATGCTCACCCGACGAAGCACGCTTTGCGCGGGCTGTTCATCCTGGCGTTACGGCTGTGCAGCGTGAAACGATCTTTACGATTGCGCTTTTTTGCTAGTTCAACATGTGAGCTGTGAACTGTGAACGTTGTTGATTGAGCCAATCACCAAGGTTCACGCCTCACCGCTCACTCCCAAAACAAAAGGCCGCGACTTCAACGAAGTTGCGGCCTTTTCGCGGTCTCGCGTATTACTTACGCAGACCGAGTTTTTCGATCAGCGCTTGATAACGAGCGCGATCCGTATTCTTCAGATACGCGAGCAGCGCGCGACGGTTATTAACCATCTTGAGCAAGCCGCGGCGGCTGTGGTGATCTTTTGCGTGGCTCTTGAAATGATCAGAGAGGCCGTTGATGTTTGCGGTCAACAATGCAACTTGAACTTCGGTGCAGCCGGTGTCGTTTGCGCCGCGACCGTGTTCTTTGATGATTGCGGCGGTTTGTGCTGGCGTGAGTGCCATAGTGATTTCTTTCTTTTTTAGCCGTAGAGCAGAGAAATGCGCCTTGAAACGCACACCCCGCAAAACGATATGTTTATCGAAGTTAGCCTTAAATTATAGGTGAATCAGACGCCATTTGGCCGAGTCTGTGCACCAATTTACGCTGCTTTAAGGTCGCGATTCTGCACCATAACTCAACAAAAAATTGAACCTACCCTTTTATTTAATGGGGCTAGACGTTAATAAACGCGGAATCAATGATTCGCTTTTATTAGCACTAGCCCTTATAAAAATGGGCTAAAGACGTAAATCTTATTTTGTCAGCGCGATCACAAAGCGCTGCCAAAGCTCGATGTCGTCCACGAGCTGTTGCGTAGATTTGCCCGCGCCGTGGCCTGCCCCGTAGTCCATTTTGAGCAGAACCGGACTCGTTTGGCCCACATTGTTTTGCGCGAGTGCCACGAATTTCTTGGCGTGCAGCGGATCCACGCGAGTGTCGTTTTCGCCCGCAATCACGAGGGTCGTCGGCAAATTCACCCCGGCGCGAATGTTGTGAAACGGCGAGTAGGCAAGCAGCCAGGCGAAATCCTCGGCCTTGTCAGGATCGCCGTACTCCGGAATCCAGTAGCGAGCGATTCGGAATTTGTGATAGCGCACCATATCGAGGAGCGGCACTGAAGCGATGATGCCGTTGAAAAGCTCGGGGCGCTGCGTTGCCGCCGCACCGGTCAACAAACCACCGTTGCTGCCGCCGTAGGCAACCATCTTCTTTGACGTGGTGTAGCCGTTTTTCACGAGCCATTCTGCGGCCGCGTAGAAGTCGTCATACACATTTTGTTTGTTGCCGAGCATGCCTGCGCGATGCCAGGCGCGACCGAATTCATCACCACCGCGCAAACCAACGTCGGCATACACCACGCCACGATTGATCAGCGCGATGCGCGAACCGAGATAGCGAACCTGAATCCCGATGTTGAACCCGCCGTAGCCGTAAACGAGCGTTGGGTTTGAGCCGTCTAGTTTGATGCCTTTTTTGTGGCTCAAGAAAATCGGGATCTTGGTGCCGTCTTTACTCGTGGCGTAGACAAGCTTGGTTTCGATGTCTTTGGTGTCGAGGATCATTTCGTCCTGGTACATGAAGTTCCAGGTGAGCGTTTTGCCGTCGAGTTTGTAGAGTTTGAACGGTGCGTTGAACGTGGTGAGCGACGCGTAGAGCACGTCAGCTTCTCGGTCATACGAAAGGCCACCGACGCTGCCAAATTCTGGCGCTGGCAAATCGCGGAGGAATTTGCCTTCGAGGTCGTACACGCGAACGCGCGTCATGAGTTCGCGCTTCTCGCGCACCAGAATGTTTTGCTTGGTCACCACGAAGCTCTCAAGCACCGCGTCTTTCTGCTCGGGAATCAGATCACGCCAATCTTTGAACTCGGGGTTCGCCGTGGTGGCGCGCATGATGCGGTAGTTCGGTGCGCCCGCATTCGTGAGCGCGTAAATCGTCTCACCCAGCATTTGAATGCTCGCTTGCGAATCGCGTTCAGCGAAAATTTCGCGGGGCGCTGCATTGCTGCCGATCCGCGCGATGGAATATTTAGACGAACGACCCACGCCCACGGTCGTCAGCGTATACGGCGCATATTCGTATTCGAGCAGGCCACCGTACTCTTTCGCATCATTCAGACGCAGCACGACCGGCGACTTCAGATGATCGGTGCCGAGCGTGTGCCGCTGCGAGAAAAGCGGTAGCTGCTTGGTGATCTGCTCTTTCGTGCGCTGTTGGATGTGAACCACATTCTCGTTGGCCGTCCAGGAAACGCTCCACACTTCGCGCAGCGGCGGAAACACTTCTTTGCCGGTGCGCGTATCAATAAAGTATTGGGTCGGTAACTCGTCGCCCGATACCTGCACGCCGACGGCCATCACATTGGCGCTGCGCGAAATGGCTTGACCCGAAAGCGCGGACTTGCCCGATGGATCAAGTTTCAGCGGATCGAAAATGAGCACTTCTTTGCCCTCAACGCGCGTGTAAAGCTTTGACTGAGCATCGCCCTTCACTTTGCGCGTAAAAAACTCGCGGCCTTTGTAAAACCACGGGGGAGAGGTGACGGTTCGATCAATGAAGCGCGTGAGTTCATCGCGAAGTCCGGGGACGGCCGGGGCATTTTTTTCGAGCCAGCCGGTTGCTGCATCATGCTGCGCACGGGTCCATTTCACAACATCGGCGTTGCTGTTGTCTTCAAGCCAGCGGTAGGGATCGGTGAGCGTCACGCCATGCACTACGTCTTGCACGGGCTTTGATGGCGTAGGCGGCGGCGTAAAGCTCGCGGGCGCTTGCGCCATCAACGTGGCGGGCAACAAAAAGAGCGCTAAAGCGCTCGATCGGTGAGTCATAGAAATCCTCAAATAGCGCTTTTGGCGCGATGATTGATCAACAAAAACGCCGCGATCACGGCTAACACGAAAAAGATAAGCGTCCACGCAGGAATCGGCAGCCCCAAAATCAGATCAATTTTGTTGCACTCAACCGAGCCCTTGAGCGTGCGGCTCAATACGTCGAGAAACGGGAACGCGTCCAACATGTAGGTAATGCCCATGCCGCAACTGGGTAGCTGATCGGCAGGCAGCGACTGAATGTAGAGATGTCGCGCCGCTAGAAAAATGCCGAGCCCGCCGGTCAGCGCCGAACCGATCGCGAGCATTACCGCGCCGCGCTTCTCAGTCTTTACGATCGCTCCGATCAAAAACACAATCGCCATCAAGAGCAACGCGCCGCGCTGAAACCAGCACATCGGACAAGGTTCCAGCTCTTTCACGTACTGCAAGTAATAGGCATACGCCATCAACGCCGCACACACAGCAAAACCAAAGGCATACGCGACACGGCGCGAAGGGAACACATTAAGCGGATTCATTCAGCGAAATTCTAGGCCGCGCACAACGCTGCGACGCTTTTAGTGGGATGGATGACGAGTGTTTGAGACGGAATCAGGCGCGCGGTTCCGCAGCCATAGAAAAGCGTCGCGGTTTCGGGCACTACTGGCGTCACTTACCATTTCAGCAATTTCAGCCAGTTGACTACTCAATATGGGCATCGTCTGCATAAACGTGCTAATCAATAACGCATTTAACTTGTGCTTTGCCCCACTTAAACCGGCAGCACAACCGAATTTTTAATGAACGGCGCTTCGCAGCGCCCTCTGCACACTTTCTTCCAGCGCATCGGCCCTGAAGAACCACGGTAGATTCGTTTCTGGATCGTGGTCTGGAAAGATGTCAGCGAGCACAGTCACCTGCTCTACGTTGCATTCGCGAAGCAGATCCTGCATCGCAGTGGCAATATCTTGTGCGCGATCCGTCGCAAAAAGCTCCGCGCGGAAGCCCTCCGCGCCTTTCTCGTCGAACGCGTTTGAGAGAGAAAGCCGCACTTCGCCGCCGCTTGCCGTTCGGTGGGCAGAGATCACGGCCTCAGGCTCGCCAACGCTCGAACGAAACTTCCGAATCGCGTTGGTTGCGAAAAGTTGCAGCGAAACTTCGCGCTGCGCAGCGCGCCCCTGAAACAGCGCAGCCAGCGGCGTACGAGGTGGTCTGGGCATCGCAAGCAGCGAAAGGCTGCCGCCGCCGAGCTGCTTCGCAAATGTCTGTGTAAACGGCATACCCCATTTTCCGGTGTCTTTTTCGCTGAGCAAATCAACGCCTGGCCCGGCGATTGCGCTACCGATGAGAAAGCGCAAGAACACACTTTCTTGATTTGCTGGAACTTGCATCGACGATTTTTCGACCGCGATCTGTGATTGTGTTTCTAGCTGCCACCAAGCCAACGAGCTTGGTAGCTTTTCGAGCGCAAGTGCATGCACTGAGGCCAGCGCGTTCGACAGGGTAAAGCTCTGATTACCACGCAGCGCGCCGTTGGCCTTCATGAGCTCAACGAACTCACCCACATTCGGCACCGCGCCGGGCACTTGAATCGGCGATGCGTTTGCGGCAACCAACACAATCGGCAACGCGAAGACGGTCGTCGGCAGGGTGGTCTCACCTGAGCGCACGCGCCCGGCCTCAACATGCGCTTGGGCAAGCGTGCGAGCGAGCATCCGCTGCACAGCAAGCGAAGGCGCGCGAGCGAGCGCATCGCTGATCGACTGAGTCTGCCCAGCGATCAACGCCGCGGCGATTTGTTCGCGTAGGTGAGCTTCTTTCTTTTCGGCGATCACCGCCACTTCCGCGCCGAGCGAGGCGAGCGAAAGATCGATGAGCGGGTTAGCGGGGCTGCCTTCGTAAATTGCAAAGGCTCGTGGATCAGGGATGGAGAACTGCATCCCTGAATTGTAGAAGCGCGATTAATTCAGCGCGCCTAGCGCGGCGAGCCGCTCGCGAATTCAGCCATGCGTTCCAATACCCGCGTTACTGAGGCCTTGAGCTTCACATAGTCGGGCGTTCGCTCGCGCGTTGCCTCGTTCATGTAAAGGCGACGATTCAATTCAACTTGAATGCTGTGGCGATTTTCTTTGGGCTTCCCCACCTGCTTCACAATCTCGACGCCTTTGTATGGGTCATTGATCGCAACACTTAAGCCCTCCGACCGAAAGGCGTTGCTAAGCATTTGCATGAACTCCGCAGATGAGGTAGTACCGTCACGATCACCAAGAACGACATCGGCGAACTTGGTTCCGCGTGTAATCCAAGAAAGCGAACCGGCTTCGGCGGGCATCGAGTGGCAATTGATGTGAAACACGCGACCGTGAGCAGCGTGGGCAGCATCTACTGCGCCGAGCAGCGCGTGCCAGTACGGCGTATGGCATTTCGCGATCCGGGCCTCCACCTCCGCAACGGACAGTTGGCGGGCGTAGATGGGGGTTCGATCATCGATCAGTCGCCAGATCAGTCCAATTCCCGCTTTGGTTTTCGGGGAATGGTGAACACGGTGCGGCCAGCGGCCGACAATCATGTCTGTATCAAGATCTTCCTTGCGACGATTGACATCGATATAGCTGCGCGGGAACTCTGCACACACGAGCGTTGCGCCGAGTGCTGGGGCGGCCGAGTAAAGATCATCCACATCCGTGTCTTCGGCCTGCCGAAGCTGCGCACGATCACAGGAATGATCGAAATCGGCTGGATACCGAGTGCCGCTGTGCGGTGAATCAAGGACAAGCGGGATCGGCACCACCAACGGCGTCGGCAAAAGAACGCGAACTGGGTCGAACCCTAGAGAATTTGAAGCCATGTACTAAGAATAGGCGAGAATTCAAGAAATGCGGAACGCGATCTGGTTCCAAAAAATGCGAGGCTTTGCTGCGGCACTCGCCCGATTCGCTCAGACCGGGCCGGGATGCCACTGGTAAGCGCCCACCCGCCTCGGCTGCGGAAACCCTCTCTCTAAGTCACACGTTACGTTCGAATTCGCTCCATGAAACTCAGCCAATTTTTCCTCTCCACCACTAAAGAAGCCCCTTCCGAAGCGGAGATCGTTTCCCATCAACTGATGATGCGCGCTGGCATGCTCAAAAAGCTGGGCGCTGGCATTTATTCGTGGATGCCGCTTGGCGTGCGCGTGTTGCGCAAAGTCGAAAACGTGATTCGCGAAGAGATGAACCGCGCGGGTGCGATCGAGCTTTTGATGCCGGTGATTCAACCGGCGGAGCTGTGGCAAGAATCAGGGCGCTGGGACAAGATGGGCCCAGAGATGATGCGGATCAAAGATCGCCATGATCGCGATTTCATCGTACAGCCCACGAGCGAAGAAGTGATCACCGACATCGCGCGGCAAGAGCTTCGTTCGTGGCGTCAACTGCCGCGAAACTTCTATCACATTCAAACGAAGTTTCGCGATGAGCGTCGTCCGCGTTTTGGCGTAATGCGTTCGCGCGAATTCATCATGAAGGATGCGTATTCGTTTGATGTTGATAAAGATGGGCTCACCAAAAGTTATCAAGTCATGTACGACGCGTACGTGAAGATTTTCGAGCGCCTCGGCTTGGAATTCCGTCCCGTTGCTGCTGACACCGGCAA
This sequence comes from Betaproteobacteria bacterium, assembly GCA_013298765.1. Taxonomy (GTDB): domain Bacteria; phylum Pseudomonadota; class Gammaproteobacteria; order Burkholderiales; family Casimicrobiaceae; genus Casimicrobium. The sequence continues at coordinate 130,435 of JAAFJA010000009.1, read as the reverse complement.
CATCGGCGGTTTTGCCTCACATGAGTTTCAAGTGCTCGCCGAAAGCGGCGAAGATGTGATCGCTTACGCGCCGGATTCGGATTACGCGGCGAACATCGAACTGGCTGAGGCGGTTGCTCCGGCAACGCCTCGCGCCGCGCCCGCAAGCGCGCTAGAGCTCGTGCACACGCCCGGACAGAAAACCTGCGAAGACGTGGGCAAGTTTTTGAAGCTGCCGCTTGAGAAACAGCTCAAAGCGATGATGTACATGAGCGACGCGGGCTTCGTGCTGTGCATGCTGCGCGCCGATCACATGGTGAACGAAGTGAAGCTCGGTAAGCTCAAAGAGCTTGCCAATTCGCGTCCTGCAACGCCTGAGGAAATCGAAGCGCATTTAGGCGTTGAGCCTGGCTATTGCGGCCCGATCCCGCGCCACGGGAAAGCGCATCCAGGCAAGGTAATTGTGATCGCAGATCGCACGGCGGCGGCGATGAGCGATTTTGTCTGCGGTGCGAACGAATCGGGGTACCACGTCACAGGCGGTAATTGGGGCCGCGATTGTGCGGAGCCGGATGTGGTCGCGGATATTCGAAACGTACTCGAAGGCGATCCTTCGCCCGACGGCAAAGGCACGCTCAAGATGCGTCGCGGGATTGAAGTCGGCCATGTGTTCGCACTCGGCACCAAATATTCCGATGCACTCAAAGCGAATTACCTCGCGCAAGACCAAACCGAAAAAGTCATGTGGATGGGCTGCTACGGTATCGGCGTCACGCGCGTGGTCGCGGCTGCCATCGAGCAGAACAACGACGAACGCGGCATCGTCTGGCCCGAGGCGATGGCACCGTTCACGGTTGCGATCGCGGCACTCGGCTACGACCGAAGCGCGGAGGTGAAAGCCGCTGCCGACAAACTCTATGCAGAACTCGTCGCAGCGGGGGTTGACGTCGCGCTTGATGACCGAGGCGAGCGCCCCGGCGTGATGTTCGCGGAGCTCGAGCTAATTGGTATTCCACATCGCATCACGATTGGTGATCGTGGTTTGAAAGAGGGCGTTGTCGAATATCAGGGGCGGCGCGAAACAGCTGCAACAAAAGTGCCGGTCGCTGAGATCGCATCGCTCATCGCGGCTAAGCTCAAGCCCTAAGGCCCGTTGCGTTTATCGCAAATGAAAATAGCCATTGAACGCGAAATACAGCTTCATCGGGGCTAGCGTTAGTTTCTAAACATTTTTAACTATTTACGAAACTGATAGCTAGCCCTCGCATATCTGCCCGTTCAGGCGTCAGGCTGTTTTCTCTTCACGGCGCGCCACGGCGGCTCTGGCTGAAACTGCGCGCTTAAAAACTGAATGAATTCGCGCGCTCGGCTAGAAAGCCCTTTGCGCTGCGGCACCAACGCATACACATTGGCCTCGGGTAAGCGCCATTCGGGCAAAACGCGCACTAATTTCCCCGCCGCAATTTCGCTTGCCGTGTCCCACTCGGAGCGCAGCATGATCCCGCGCCCTGCCAGCGCCCACTGCTTGATGACGTCGCCATCGTTGGAAAGCAGGCTCGCCTGCACGCGCACAGTCGCCGTCTTGCTGCGCGATGATTGCATTCGCCACAACCCCACGTCCTCATCATTTTCCTGAAGCAGCAAACACGAATGCACAGGCAAATCGTCGGGCGATTTCGGCATCCCCTCCCGCTTCAAGTACGCCGGTGATGCCAGCATTAGTCGCTCGTTGGAGGCGATCCGAAATGCAACCCGCGATGAATTTGCGAGCTCACCGATGTGCACCACCACATCGTAGCCACCGCTCTCCGTCTCCACCCATCGATCCGTAAGATGCAGCGTAATTTTTAGCTGCGGATGCTCGCTCTGAAACGCAGCGAGCGCAGGCGCCAGATAGCGACGACCGAAGCCGAAGGTGCCTTGCACACGAAGATGCCCGCGCACCAGCGAGCGCCGTGATTGCAAGGCATCAATCATGCGATCGTATTGCTCCAGTATTTTTTCTGACTCGCTGGTGAATAGCTCGCCTTCGTCGGTGAGGCGCAGCTTTCGAGCGCTTCGATCAACCAGTTGCAGCCCCAGCTTCGCTTCCAGCGTTTGTAGGCGCTGCGTCACGGCTGACGGCGTGACATTCAACGCGCGCGCCGCCGCTGCGAGCGAGCCGCCACGCACAATGTGTAGAAAGAATCGTGGGTCGTCGATATCGCGCATGGTTCTGGATACGCATCTGACAATGCAGCATGTTAAGTTTGGCTGAACTTAAAGTTTATCGACGTTTAACCTGATGTATCGACGATTTAGCTACAGTTCACGGCAGAAATGCTTGCGGCGCAACTGTTCCACACGCAATCCGTCCTTCAGTCCCACGCCCTTTTCTCTCGCCATGGACATCACCGATCTCGAAACTCCTTACGCGCTTGTTGATGTCGAACGGGTTGAAGCCAACACGCGACGGATGCTGGAAAGACTCAGCGCGCTCGGCGTCAGTCTGCGACCGCACGTAAAAACTGCCAAATCGCTCGATGTTGCGCTGCTTTCGTGCGGCGGAAAGCCGGGGCCAATCACTGTATCGACATTGAAAGAAGCTGAGCAATTCGCGCAGGCGGGTTTCAACGATATTCTTTACGCAGTCGGCGCGACGCCGAACAAGCTCCAACATGCCATTCGCCTCAGCCAAAGCGGCGTCGATTTGAAGTTGGTGACCGATAACGTCGAGGGAGCGTCTGCCATCGCCCAGGCCAGCAAAGAAGCGAGCGTCTCTTTACCAACGTTGATAGAAATTGATTGCGACGGGCATCGCTCTGGCGTGAAGCCCGATGCGGCGAGTCAGTTGCGTGCAATTGCCGCCGCACTCAATTCCAGCACGCCGCTTCTTGCCGGGGTGATGACACATGCAGGCGATTCGTACAACTGCAAATCAATTGTGGCTATTGAAGCCATGGCGGAAAAAGAGCGCTCGGGCATCGTTCAAGCGGCCACCGCGTTGCGCGACGGCGGGTTCGACTGCCACATCGTGAGCCTTGGCTCAACGCCCACAGCCACGTACGGTAAGCAGTTCAACGGGGTTACCGAGGTGCGGGCTGGCGTTTACGTGTTTCACGATCTTGTGATGGCGGGGCTCTCGGTATGCAAGGAATCCGATATCGCTTTTTCCGTCGTCGCAACTGTCATCGGACACCAACCCGATAAAAACTGGATCATCATCGATGCAGGATGGATGGCAATGTCGCGAGACCGAGGCACGGCAAAGCAAGCCGTGGATCAAGGCTACGGCCTCGTCTGTGATGCGCGCGGCGAACCGTTCGATGATTTGATCGTGAGTGATGCAAACCAGGAGCACGGGATTGTGAGCCGCCGCAGTGGTGGCTTAATTGATCCGCACGCATTCCCCGTGGGGACGACACTGCGCGTACTGCCGAACCACGCCTGCGCGACGGCGGCACAATTTGATTCGTATCAGCTGGTGCGCGGGAGCACGAATATTTTTGGTGAATGGCCGCGCTTTCGCGGCTGGTGAGTCATTGACATGTTTCAACAGTTCACCCTTCATCGCGTTTCTACCAACGGCATCACGATCAACGCGAGAGTCGCCAATGATCGCAGCAAACCACCGCTGTTGCTTTTGCACGGTCATCCGCAAACACATGTGATTTGGCACAAGGTGGAGCCTGAGTTGTCGAAGCACTTCACCGTGGTTGCCGCAGATTTGCGGGGTTACGGCGATAGCGACAAACCTGCGTCCGACGCGAGCATGAATCACGCGCCGTACAGCAAGCGGGAAATGGCGAAAGATATGGTTGGGCTCATGGCGCAACTTGGCTTTCCGACGTTCAAAGTGCTCGCGCATGATCGCGGCGCGCGGGTGACGCATCGCATGATGGTTGATCATCCGGATGCCGTTGAACGTGCGACGCTGCTCGACATCGCGCCAACGCTTGCGATGTATGAGCAAACGACGATGGATTTCGCAAAGGCTTACTGGCATTGGTTTTTCTTGATCCAACGCGAGCCGCTTCCGGAAACAATGATTGCCGCCGATCCCGAGTTTTTCATCGAGAAAATGATGGGCAATCGGCATGCGGGGTTATCCGCGTTCGCGCCCGATGCGTTGGCTGAGTATCGTCGCTGCATCCGATTGCCGGGGATCGCGCATGCGATTTGCGAAGACTATCGCGCAGCGGCAACCACTGATCTAGAACATGATCGCGCGGATCGCGAAGCGGGCCGCAAAGTCCAACAACCCCTGCAAGTGCTCTGGGGCGCGAACGGCATCATTGAAAAGTGTTTCAAACCGCTCGACGAATGGCGGCGCGTTGCACTCGACGTTCGCGGAGGCTCAACGCCATGCGGACACTACATTCCTGAAGAAGCGCCGGAGGCGTTGCTCAAGGAGGCGCTGCCCTTCCTTTTAGAGAACTGATTTTTTTGACGCAGATTAACGCAGATTTTTACGCGGATTTACGCAGATTTCTTTTGCCACAGATGCACACAGATTGACACAGATGAACGCAGCCAGTTGACTTGTTCGCGCGCGACTCAGACTTTCGACGACTTCGAACCCGACAGGGTTGCCACAGCACTGTTCATGCGCGCTGAATCGTTGCTCATCTGTGTCAATCTGTGTGCATCTGTGGCTAAAAGGTTAGGGGAAAATCTGCGTAAATCCGCGTTAATCTGCGTCAAGAGACTCTTCGGTTATCCACGAAAACTTACTTTGACTAGACGCCAACTCGGCAACGAAAGATTATGAGAAAACGAATTGCAGTCATCGCCGGAGACGGCATCGGTAAAGAAGTAATGCCAGAAGGCATTCGGGTGCTCGAAGCGGCGGCGAAGAAGTTCTCGATCCCGCTTGAGTTCGATCACTTTGATTTCTCTTCGTATGACTACTACGAGAAACACGGCAAGATGTTGCCCGACGATTGGAAAGCGCAGATCGGTACGCACGATGCGATTTACTTCGGCGCGGTCGGCTGGCCCGCGAAAATTCCCGATCACATCTCGCTGTGGGGTTCACTCATTCTGTTCCGCCGCGAGTTTGATCAGTACGTGAACTTGCGTCCCGCACGTTTGATGCCCGGCGTGATCGCCCCGGTCGTGAAACGTGACGGCTCTGCCTACAAAGCCGGAGAGATCGATTTCTACATCGTTCGTGAAAACACCGAGGGCGAGTACTCAAGCGTCGGCGGGCGAATGTTTGGTGGCACGGAGCGTGAATTCGTGCTGCAAGAATCTGTGTTCACCCGCACCGGTGTCGATCGCATTCTGAAATTCGCGTTTGATCTTGCAAAGTCGCGACCGAAGAAACATCTCACCAGCGCTACGAAGTCGAACGGCATTTCGATCTCGATGCCCTATTGGGACGAGCGCGTCGAAGCGATGGCGAAACACTACCCCGAACTCACGCTCGACAAGTTTCATATCGACATTTTGACCGCGCATTTCGTACAGCGTCCGGCGTTTTTCGATGTCGTGGTCGCGAGCAATTTGTTTGGCGACATCCTTTCGGATTTAGGCCCCGCCTGCACGGGCACCATCGGCATTGCGCCGTCAGCCAACATCAATCCAGAGAAAAAATTTCCGTCGCTCTTTGAACCCGTGCACGGCAGCGCGCCTGACATCGCCGGCAAGGGAATTGCGAACCCGATCGGCCAAATTTGGTGCGGCGCAATGATGCTCGAGTGGCTCGGCTACAAAGATGCGCACGACGCAATTTTGCGAGCGATTGAAGCGAGCACGGCGAGCAGCGTGAAGACGGGGGATTTAGGCGGAACCGCAAAAACTGTGGATGTCGGCGAATTCATTGCAGACGCTGTTTCGCAGAGTTAATCGCACACTGCACGCGGTAGAAAAAAGGAGGACAATAGTTCTCCTTTTTTCATTTTGAGCTTTCTCATCATGACTGCGCGCCCAGACACGTTCCCTTTCAATTCCGACGACTCATCGAAACTTCTCACTCGCGTGTCGAAGCAGTGGGACGCCGACATCGTTCCGCAGTTGATCGAATACGTGAAATTGCCCGCGAAGTCGCCCTCGTTCGAAGCAGAGTGGAAGCGTGCGGGTCAAATTCAGCGCGCGATTGAGCAAGCGAAGAAATTCGTTGCGGCGCAGCCTGTGAAGAACATGACGCTTGAAGTCATCACGCTTGAAGGTCGCACGCCGGTTCTCTTCTTCGACATCCCAGGCACCGGCACGAAAGCAAATGGGAAAACCGTGCTGCTCTACGGTCACCTCGATAAGCAACCGGAAATGAGCGGTTGGCGCGACGACATCGGGCCGTGGACGCCGCTTGTGGAAGACGGCAAGCTCTACGGTCGCGGCAGCGCAGACGATGGCTACGCGGTGTTCGCCTCGCTTGCCGCTGTGATCGCGCTCGATGCCGAAAACATCTCGCGCCCACGCGTGCTCGGCCTCATCGAAACCTGTGAAGAATCGGGTTCGTTTGATCTGCCGCCGTACCTCGACGCGCTTGCACCGCGCATGGGTGATGTGGGCCTCGTGGTCGCGCTCGATTCCGGCGCGGGAAACTACGATCAGCTGTGGGCAACAACCTCGCTCCGCGGTTTGGTCAACGGCACGATGACCGTGCGCATGTTGACCGAGGGCGTGCATTCGGGCGATGCGGGCGGCGTGGTGCCTTCCACGTTCCGTGTCGCGCGGCAATTGCTCGATCGTATTGACGACTCAGTGACGGGTATGACCAAGTCGCCCGTGTTCGCGGCCCCAATCCCTGATGAACGCTTGCAACAAGCTAAACAAGCTTCTGACATTTTGGGCGAATCGATGTGGAAGCGCTTCCCATGGCAAAGCTGCGGCGGCGCACATGAATTCACGATCCCTACGAGCAACGATCCCGTAGAGCTCATTCTGAATCGCACGTGGCGCGCATCGCTCTCCATCACGGGCGCCGATGGATTGCCGCCCACCGCTGCGGCAGGCAACGTGCTGCGTCCGTACACCGCGCTCAAGCTTTCGCTACGAATTCCGCCGACGGTTGACGGCGCTGAGGCCGCGAGTGAAGTGAAGCGTTTGGTTGAAAACAACACGCCGTACAACGCACACGTCGTGTTCGAAGCCGATAGCGCCGCCACTGGCTGGAACGCCCCGGCGTTCGCGCCCTGGCTCACCGTCGCGCTCGACGCGGCGTCGATGCACTACTTTGGCAAACCTGCCGCCTACATGGGCGAAGGCGGCACGATCCCGTTCATGGGCATGCTCGGCGCGAAATTCCCCAACGCACAAATGCTCGTCACCGGCGTGCTCGGACCGAAATCGAACGCACACGGGCCGAATGAGTTTTTGCATATTGCGTATGCGAAGAAGGTGACGGCGGCGACGGCGTTGGTGATTGCGGCGGCGTGATCAGCACATGACGACAAGCAAAGATGTCGCGCCACACGGTTGGTACATGGCATCTTATCTTCTTCGTTTTGTTGAACTCACCGACAAAGACAATGTTGATCCAGAGAAACGGTTCAGCACCTGGGAAAACACGATTCTCGTGAAAGCAAACGATCTAAACGAAGCTCGCGAGAAGGCGGTCAAGATAGCGAACGGAGAAACAAAACCGTACAAGGGCGGCGTCAAAGGCGTTGATGTTCAGTGGGTGTTCGAAGGAATTACGGATGTATTGCCGATCTACGAAGAACTTGCTGATGGGGCGGAAATCATGTGGGTCAAACATGCGCCTCGTAAGTTGAAGAGCATTCGGAAAACAATCGTCTCGTAGCTTCGTAGGGTGGGCAACTTGTCGCCTGCGCGGTCGCACATAGTCCTCACTTTTTCGACTTTAGATCTTCGATAAACGACGCGTGGGCAACAAGTTGCCCACCCTACGAAAAAATGTTGAACGAACTCGAACTCACCGGCCGCGCGCGCACGCATGTTGTGCAGGTGAGCGAGCCGAGCTTTACAGCGCACCCTCACGTGATCGATGCGTTTCTCACGATGCGACGCGAGGCGTTGCTCGTCGGCATCGAGTTGTCTCCGCACAGTTCGTTTCGGAATTTCGATACGCAGCTTGGTATTTGGAACGATAAGTTTTTGGGGAAGCGGCCGCTCTACGATGCCGATGGCCAGGCGCTTGATTTCGCGAATTTGTCTGAGCGCGAAATCGTCAAGCACATCTTGCATTGGTCGGCGCTCCCCGGCGCGAGTCGGCATCATTGGGGAACGGAGATCGATGTGGTCGATGCGGCGGCAATGCGCGATGGCTATCGCGCTCAATTGTTGCCGGAAGAGTTTCGCGAGGGCGGCGCGTTCTTTGCCATGCATCAATGGCTCGATGCCAACATCGCACGCTTCGGTTTTTTTCGGCCGTATGCACGCTACTTGGGCGGCGTGTTTCCAGAGCCATGGCATTTGAGTTATGCACCGATATCGACTCAGCTCATCACTTTGATCACGCCGCAATTACTGGCTGACACGATTGCGTCATCAGCGCTGCTTGGCAAAGACGTCGCGCTCGAAGTGATTCAGTCGATTTATGAAAATCAGGTGATGAAGGTGAATTTGCCACGGGTTTAATAGCTTTTCCCTGAAAAGTCTGCTTTTAATTGGGTTAGGGCTATTTTTTGATTCATTTTTCTTTTGGCACAATATCCGCGCTAGCCCCAACTTTTCAAGACATGTGTTAGATTGGCTTTTAACCGATTCAAGTTCGCGGACGACCTTTACGCGAGCAACGCAATTGATTCGATTCACTCGCGCGTCGCACTTTTCGGCTAAAACAAATAAATTAATAAGAAGAGGATGGCGCTCGGTGAGTGCGATTGAGTTCAAAGGGGTGAGTCGGCGCTGGGGTGACGTCACCGCGCTCCATCCGAGCGATTTGCGCGTGGAGCCTGGCACCTTCGCGGTGTTGCTCGGGCCCTCCGGTTGCGGCAAATCGACGACGTTGCGTTTGATTGCGGGGCTCGATTCGCCAAGCGAAGGCGCGATTTTTATCAATGATCGCGACGTGACCACCGCGCCGCCAGTTGCGCGGGATGTGGCGATGGTTTTTCAGAACTACGCGCTCTTTCCGCATCTCACGGTGGCCGACAACATTTTGTTCGGGTTACAGGTGCGCAAAACGCCGCGCGCGGTGCAACAGGAGCGCTTACAACACGTACTCTCCGTCGTCGGGCTCGAACAGTTGGCGGCACGTAAACCTTCGCAGCTCTCCGGTGGGCAACAACAACGGGTAGCGCTCGCGCGCGCGATCGTTGCGCAAAAAACGGTGTGCTTAATGGACGAGCCGCTTTCGAATCTTGATGCGAAGCTGCGTCAAGAAATGCGCGCGGAGCTTCGCGATTTACAGCAGAAATTAAAGCTCACCGTCGTCTATGTGACGCATGATCAGACCGAGGCGATGAGCATGGCCGATCAGGTGATCCTGATGAACCAGGGCCGCATCGAGCAAGCCGCAACACCGCGCGAAATGTATGCAGCGCCGCAAACAACCTTCGCTGCGAAATTTATTGGCACGCCTTCGATGAGTTTGCTCGATGTGAACAATCCTGCTCTCGCGTCGAGCGCCGCTGTTGCCGCGCGCCCTTCCAACGCAGCAACGCTTGGCGTGCGCCCGGAAGATGTTTCGATTTCGCGCGAGCCAAGCCGTGGCACGAGCGCGGTCTCCGCGACCGTGGCGTCGGTGGAATATCTAGGCGCGGACAGCATTCTTCGCTGCAATGTCGGCGATGCGCTGCTCCATGCGCGCGTGCTCGGACAAGCGCGCTGGGACGCGAACACCCCCGTTTTTGTTGATTGGCCCGCGAGCGCGAACCACTGGTTCGATGCAAACGGTCAACGTGTCATCGTTTAGTTTTTTTGAGGAGGAAGCACTGTGAATACATTTAGACACACATTCGCGAGACTCGCGACCGGCATCGCCAGCGCGACGCTCATCGCATCGAGCTCGTTCGCGCAAACGACCGAAGTTCCGTTTTATTTCCCCGTCGCTGTCGGCGGGCCGATCACTAAGCTTATCGATCAGTTCGCGGCGGATTTCAATAAAGAGAATCCAACGATCAAAGTCACGCCGATCTACGCGGGCAGTTATCAAGACACCATTGTGAAGGCGCTCACCGCGAATAAAGCGGGCACGCCTCCTGCAGCCTCAGTGCTGCTCTCGACCGATACATTCACCTTGATCGACGACGATGCCATCGTGCCGATCGATAACTTTGTGAAGACCGACGACGATCGAAAGTGGATGAGCGGTTTCTACAAAGCGTTTATGTTGAACAGCCAAATCGGCGGCAAGACGTGGGGCGTGCCATTTCAGCGCTCGACCGTCGTTCTCTATTGGAACAAAGAAGCATTCAAGGAAGCTGGGCTCGATCCGAACAAACCGCCTGCAACATGGGCAGAAATGGTGTCGATGGGCCAGAAACTCACCAAGAAGGATGCAAGCGGGAAAGTCACGCAATATGGAATTCAGATTCCGTCGAGCGGATTCCCATACTGGCTCTTTCAGGGGCTCACCACGCAGAACGATGTAATTCTTGCGAATGAGGCCGGTACGCAAACGAAGTTCGACGATCCCAAAGTGATCGAAGCGCTGCAATTTTGGGTGGACTTATCAAAGAAGCACGGCATTCACCCGCCAGGCATTGTGGAGTGGGGCACGACACCGAAAGATTTCATGGAGAAAAAATCAGCGATGATTTGGACGACGACAGGAAATCTCACCAACATTCGAAACAACGCAAAGTTTGACTTCGGTGTTGCGATGCTGCCTGCGGGTAAGAAGCGCGGCTCGCCCACCGGTGGCGGAAATTTCTTCATCTTCAAGAAGGCAACGCCTGCGCAGCAGGACGCAGCATTTAGGTTTGCGAAGTGGCTCACTCAGCCTGCACGCGCCGCGCAATGGGGCATCGATACGGGCTACGTCGCCGTGTCACCCGCTGCGTTCGATACGCCAGCACTTAAGAAATATGCAAGCGAGTTCCCTCCTGCAACGGTTGCGCGCGATCAGCTGCAGTTCGCTGTAGCAGAGCTCTCCACGCACGACAATCAACGTGTTGCCAAAGCGTTCAACGATGGATTGCAGGCCGCGATTACCGGCAGCAAAACCGCAGAGCAAGCGATGAAAGACGCGCAGCGTGAGGCCGAGCGGTTGTTGCGCGGGTTTAAGTGATATCTCCCTCCCCCTGAAGGGGAGTTCGGGAGGGGGATTGGGTTTGACTACGCAATCGAGACGAACCCCATCCCCACCCTAGCCCTCCCCTTGAAGGGGAGGGAAACAACTTCATGAATGATCGCGCTTCACTACACGATTGAATTCTGTGAACCACCAACGCCAAGCCCACGCTTACCTGATGCTGCTTCCGGCATTGGCGTTGCTTGTCGCGTTCACGCATTACCCGGCGGTCGCGACGTTCATTGATAGTTTCATGTCGACCCCGAAAGGGAACAGGCCGTCAACGTTTGTGGGCCTCGAAAACTATCGGATCATGGTTGAAGATCCGATCTTCTGGCAGTCGTTTCGCAACAACCTTTGGTTCGCGCTAGCAACGATTCCCCTGTCAGTGGGGCTCGCGCTGGCGATGGCGCTATGGGTCAACGCGCGCCTTTCCGGTCAAGCATTTTTGCGGATGGCGTATTTCACGCCAACCGTACTGCCAATGATTGCGGTGGCAAATATTTGGCTCTTTTTCTATACGCCTACGTACGGTTTGCTCGAACAAATCGGTGGCATGTTTGGATTTCCCTCGCACAATTGGCTTGGCGATAAGTCCACCGCGCTCGGCGCGATCACGATGGTCGCGATCTGGAAAGAAGCGGGGTTCTTCATGATTTTCTATCTCGCAGCGTTGCAAGGCATCAATCCGAGCTTGCGCGAGGCGGCGGCGATCGAAGGCGCGGGTCGATGGTTTTTCTTCCGGCGTGTGCTTTGGCCGCTGCTGATGCCGACGACCATTTTTGTTTTGGTCAACGCTGTGATCAACGCGTTTCGTATGGTCGATCATGTGGTGGTGATGACGCGCGGCGGACCGGATAACGCAACCAGTTTGCTTCTGTTTCATCTCTACGAAGTCGGGTTTCGCTATTGGGACACGGGCTATGCCGCCGCGATCACTGTCGTCTTGCTCGTGGTGCTCGCAAGCGTTGCGCTCGCGCAATTTTTCTTGATGGATCGAAAGGCACATTACTAGTGAGCTCTCGAATTACGACGGCAAACGAGCGCTCGCTCCTTCACGCATCCCCCCGAGGCCGAGAGGAGCTTCGCGACATCAGTCGTTCACGCGATTTATCTCGAGTTCTTTGATGCACGCCGAAGCGCCAACCTATCGCGTACCCCTCTGGATACGCAGCCTCGATCACATCGGGGCGTGGTTGCTTGCCTTGATTTGGATTTTGCCGCTTGTTTACGCCGTGTGGACCGCGTTGCATCCGCAGGAGTTCTCGGCCAAGTTTGTACTGACTGCGCCGCTCACGTTAGAGAACTTCGCGAACGCCTGGAAAGCGGCGCCGTTTGCACGCTACTTTTTGAATACGACCTTGCTTGTGACGCTGATCCTCGGCTCGCAGCTCGTGCTTTGCACGCTCGCCGCGTACGCGTTCGCGCGCTACGAATTTCGCGGAAAAAACATTCTCTTCTCGTTGGTGTTGATTCAGTTAATGATCATGCCGGACATCTTGCTCGTTGAAAACTACAAGACGATGAGCCAGCTCGGGTTGATTGATACTTTGTTCGGGATCGGTTTGCCATATTTCGCATCAGCATTCGCGATTTTTCTCCTCCGACAAACGTTCAAGCAAATACCTAACGAACTCGTTGAAGCCGCAGTGATGGAGGGCGCAAGTACGTTGCAGATTCTGTGGCGTGTGTTCGTGCCGCTTGCGAAGCCGGTGTACATCGCGTTCGCGCTCGTTTCCGTGAGTTATCACTGGAATAATTTTTTGTGGCCGCTGGTGGTCACCAATTCAGTGAATTCGCGACCGTTGACGGTGGGGCTACAAGTCTTCGCCTCAACCGATCAAGGCATCGATTGGTCGATCATCACAGCGGCCACACTTTTGACCGCAGCGCCACTGCTGATCGCGTTTCTGCTTTTTCAACGGCAATTCGTGCAATCCTTCATGCGCGCTGGCATCAAATGAAACTCATTACGTGGAACGTGCAGTGGTTTTGCGGGCTCGATGGCAAAGTTGACATCGCGCGCGTCGTTGATCGAGCGAAGCAGATCGCGGACTTTGATGTGCTCTGCTTGCAGGAAGTGGCAGTGAACTATCCGCGGCTGGAGGGTGACGCATCGCACGATCAACCGGCGATTCTTAAGGCGCTGTTACCTGGCTACGAAGTATTTTTCGGCGCGGCCGTCGATGAGCTCGGGCCCGATGGCGCGTCGCGGCAACAATTTGGCAATCTGATCGCTACGCGATTGCCCGCGCTACAGGTGCATCGCTACACGCTGCCCTACCCTGCCGACGCTGGCACATTCGGTGTGCGCAGCATGCCGCGCATTTGCGTTTCGGCGACCTTGCAAACACCGCTGGGTGCGGTTCGCGTGATGACGACTCATCTGGAGTTCTATTCGCCACTGATGAGAAAGACGCAGGCCGAGGAATTGCTCTTCCTGCATGCAGATGCCTGTGGGCACGCAAAGTACCCGCCGGAACTAGACACCACGGGAACCCCGTTTCAGGCGAAAACGCACACGCCGCACTGCATTCTTACGGGCGACTTCAATTTCGAGCCGCATCAGGAAGAGTATGCGCTGATGCAATCCGAGAACGGAGACGCGACACGATTGATCGATGCTTGGACCATTGCGCATCCGGGTGAGGCGCATGCGCCAACATTTCGTTTGTTTGATCGACGCTATGGCCCTGAGCCCATTACTTGCGACTATTTGTTTGTGAGTGAGAGTTTGCGTGCGAATGTGAAGTCAGTGAATGTCGATCTCGAAACGAAAGCAAGCGATCATCAGCCGGTCTTATTGACGCTCGAAGCACGTTGAGGCTGAGGCAGCGCTCCGCTTGACGCATTTCGCCGACCCGTTTGTTTCCTAGCGTCGACTCCGCAGACTGCGCAGAGTCTCCCGTTCACCTTTACCGGCTTTTCAAGCGCGCTTCGTCCGCCGAGCAAGCGTTTCGAAGTTGTCGTTCCGCTGAGGAACTGGAGTCAAAGAACCAACGCGCGCGACAATTAAAACAGCGCTAACAGCTCTTTCGCCCATTTGCTAGGGCTACGTTACATTTTCGCTTTAACTCGTAATCAAGCTAAATTACGACTGTGCCATAAATAAATTGGCTATATATCACTTTATTTGTATGCTATTCTTAGTTCGTACGCGAAATGTTTACTGCGCAGATAATTTGAGTCATGTTGAAACCGTCTGCGTCATTCGCTGATTCGTTGCGCGCCGAGGTGAGGCGCGAGTTCTTCGCCGCGCTTGCCGCAGATCGCGGTTTTGTCGAATCGTCCGGTCAGATGCTGTTTGAGCGCGATTCGGTAGCGCCACATTGGCAGACCTTCTTCGAAGCGGCCTTACATGCGCACCACGGGCTTCGTAGCGGCTTCGATAGCAGCGATCGCGAAGATTCGGTCGCATCGTTCCGCGCGCGCCTGGCCGATTTGCATGCGAGCATGCTTCGGCGCATCGCCGATAACGGCGTAACTTACAACCTCTATTCCGACGCGACGGGTCAGGCACGGCCTTGGGCGCTCGATTTGTTCCCGATGATCGTGCCGGAGAACGAATGGCAAACCATTGAGCGCGGCGTGTTGCAGCGAGTGCGTTTGCTAAACGACATCTTGGCCGATGTTTACGGCGCACAAACGCTTGTTAAACGCGGATTGCTGCCGAGTGCGATTGTGCAAGGGCATCCGGCGTTTCGCCCTGCTGCACACGGCGCGAAGCCAATCGGCGGTACGCATTTGCACATCGCCGGTTTTGATCTTGCGCGCGGACCCGATGGACGCTGGTGGATCATTTCGCAGCGCACCGACGCGCCATCGGGCTTGGGCTACTTGCTTGAGAACCGAATGATCGTGTCGCGCTTATTTCCTGACGCGTTTCGTTCGCTTCAGGTTGAACGTGTGCTCAACGCGTACAAAGCCTTGATGGGCAGCCTCGCGGCGCACGCAAATCGCGCGTCACCGCACATTGTGTTGCTCACGCCCGGGCCGTACAGCCAAACCTATTTCGAACACGTTTATCTCGCGCGTTATCTGGGGCTCACGCTCGCCGAGGGCAGCGATCTCGTGGTGCGCAACGAGCGCGTGTGGCTGAAGACGATCAAGGGCTTAGAAACGGTTGACGCCATCATTCGTCGGCTAGACGACGATTTCATGGATCCGCTGGAGTTGCGCGCTGATTCAGCACTCGGCGTGCCCGGATTGATGCAGGCGTATCGCGCTGGCAACGTCGTATTGGCAAACGGGCCTGGAAGCGCCTGGCTCGAATCGTCCGCCGTGCTCGCATTCCTGCCAAAAATATCCGACGCGCTTTATGGTGAGGCGATGGCGCTGCCTTCAATTGGCACGTGGTGGTGCGGCGAACAAAGTGCAATGGATGAAGTGCTGCCTTCACTGAACAACATGGTAGTAAAGCCGACCTTCAGCGATAAAGGTCGCCGCTTCGTGCCGATGGCAGGGCACGAGCTCAACGAGCGTGAGCTTGCGCAATGGCGCAAACGCATGACTGCAGCGCCCGAGCAGTTCGTTGCGCAAGACTATCTGCCGCTCGCGAAAACGCCTACGTTCAACGCACAGCCGGACGGCACGCTCAGTGCGCGGGCGGCGATGATTCGCGTGTATGCCTTGTCTGACGGCGTCGGTCGCTGGTGCGTGCTTCCCGGCGGGCTCGCGCGCATCGCGCCCGAGGGCAAAGAAATTGTTTCAATGTATCGCGGTGGAAGCTCGGCGGATGTGTGGGCGATCACCGGTCGTGCGCGCGAAGACCGTGCGCCACTTTCAAACACATTGACACCGATTGCAACCAGCCGAAGCGGGATCGGCGTGACTTCGCGTGCGGCAGAAAACCTCTTCTGGTTAGGCCGCTATACCGAACGGCTCGACAACACCACGCGGTTGGCAAGAATTACGCTCGAAGCGCTCACCACCGACGATGAGGCTCTTATCGGCACAGAAGAATGGCTGTCGCGGCTTGCTGTTGAAAACGGCTTGGTCTCGAAAGAAGTGCCCTCGATGCGGAAATCTGCCGCACTGTTTGAACGCTCCTTGCTCGCCTCACTCGACGACCGGGAATCGAAGTTGGGCGGCCATAGTGTCGCGGCCGTGCTTTCCGCTTTGCGCACGACGGCGTTTGCCGTCCGCGAGCGGCTGGCGCTTGAACAATGGACACTTGTTTCGCAAAGCGAACAAGAGTTACACGCGGCGCTCGCAAACAAGAGCGTGAGTGTGCAATCAGCGCTGCGCGCGCTTGAGCGACTCACCGTACACGTGATGGCAATGAACGGCGCGCAAGCGGATCGCATGACTCGCGACGATGGCTGGCGAATGCTCTCAATCGGTCGCCAAATCGAGCGTCTTGGAACGCTCTCGCATGCCTTGGCTGAGGCGTTCGCGACCGGTGCGGTAGATACCGATACCGGCTTTGGCTTGGTGCTGGGCTTCTTCGATAGCACCATCACCTATCGCTCACGCTACTTGCAGCGGCGCGATGCGCCGTCGTTGATTGAACTTCTGGTGCTTGATCGCGATAACCCGCGTTCGCTCGCCTGGATTTCGCAAACCTTGCGATCACGTCTGGCAAAACTTGTAGGCACCCCGATGGGCGAGACGCCTGAATTGCTGCGCGAGCGAACGCTGCCGCACCAGTGGTCGCAGGCGACTTTCGATCGCCCGCTCGCCGATCTCGCCCGCGGCGACTCCGAATTGTTGATTGACTGCTTGAAGAGCGTGATCGACGAAGTGTCTGGCTTGTCAGACGTACTCTCTCAGCGATACTTTTCACATGCGCAGAGCTCGACTTCGGTCGGCACCACCTTCTGAGCCAACTCGAGCCTACATGCGACTAGCGATCACCCACGAAACACTTTACCAATACTCCCTCGATGTTGAGCAAGCGCACCACATCGCAATGCTGACTCCGCTCGCGCTGCCCAAGCAACTCGTACATTCGCATTCAATTGATATCTCACCACAGCCAGCGGCGCGCAGCGAATCGGTCGATGCGCTCGGACAAACGCGAACCTATTTCGAAATCGCCTCGCCCCATCGTGAGTTTCGTGTCACCGCAAGAAGCGAAGTCACCACCGCCGCGCTGCCGACGAGTTGGATCGGAAAATTGGATCGCGTTGCGCTGCCCGTGAGCGAGCCTTGGCACGAGGTAGCAGCAGCGATGCGCTATCGCGCGGACCAAGCGTTCGACGAAGCAAGCCTCTACACCCAAGCATCACCACTCGCAGCAATCGACGACGTATTTGCCAACTATGCACGCGATCTCGCGAGTGACGGCGCATCTGTATTTCGATTGGCCTCTACGTTGTGTGAACGCATTCACCACGAGTTTCAGTATTCAACAACATCCACCGATGTGAACACCTTGCCTCAGCACGCGCTTTCATTGAAACGCGGCGTGTGCCAAGACTTTGCGCAGGTCGCGATCGCATGCCTGCGCTCGCTCGGCCTCGCGGCTAAGTACGTGAGCGGTTATCTGCTCACGCAGCCGTTACCCGGCCAGCCTCGGTTGATCGGCGCGGACGCGTCACATGCGTGGCTTTCGGTGTATTCACCGTCGCACGGCTGGCTCGAGTTCGATCCCACTAACAACTGCCTTGCTGGCGAGGATCATGTCGTCATCGCTTATGGCCGCGATTACAGCGATGTGCCGCCATTGCGCGGAGTGATTCGCGGCGGCGGTGCGCATCAGCTGTCAGTGGCGGTGACGGTGCATCCGGTCTGATCTATTAGCAGAACCCCGGAACAGACGCGTTTATCGGGGCGACAAGCCAGTTTCGCGCATTAACAACTATCACTACGATAGCTATGTAGCGGGGTAAATCCGTTCTTTTCGGCTTATTTCTGAGTCAATGAGCCTGAGTCCTAAGGCGGAGCGCTTACACGAGAGATGCCGCTACTCCGCAATTCATTGACACGCGAGCGCTGCCCTTCGCCGCTATCGCAATTGCGTGAGTCGTCTGCAACTCAACCCGCGCGTCCGAACAATTGGGCAATCTCTATCGGTGGGCGCGCAGGCTTTCGCGAATTCGCGTCAACCGGACACCACTGCGTCAAGCCTTCAGCTAACAACGCGTTGTTGGCCTCGCGATAGATTCGCGTGTGGCGCGCATAGCGCAGACCCTTCGCAGCGCCGGTCCACGTGCGCACGAGAATCTTCTCGCCCAAAAGCGCTTCCGCCTTATAGTCAATCTCGTGTCGCAGCGCCACCCAGATGAGCTTGCTTCGAATCGCTTCAGTGGTGAGCGAATTCCAGTGCGCGACCGCGATATCGTTAATCCACGCGAGATAGACGACGTTATTCACGTGGTTCAGTTCATCGATTTCACTGGCGGCGACGACTCGCCTTTGCTCGAACGGCGCAATCGGCGAGTGAAACGGATTGTCGATACCTACATTCATGATGCGAACGATACCTGAAGGCTTGGTGGAACGGTGCGTCCAACCTGTAAGCCGCATTCGATAGCATGAACGTATGACAGAAGCTCCAGACGAAAAAATTGAAGTGCGCCCCATTCCCAACAAGCGGGAATTGTTCATGGCGTTCTTAAAGATCGGCGTCAGCGCATTTGGCGGTGCATTGCCCTGGGTGCATCGGATCATCGTCGAGGAAAGGCGCTGGCTTCATGAGCGCGATTTCAACGAAATCCTCACCGTTTGCCAGGCCGTTCCAGGGCCTAACGTGGTGAACACCAGCGTGTTCATCGGCGCACGATTTCGCGGCATCGCGGGGGCGCTCGCTGCCTTCGCCGGACTGATTGGTGGGCCGCTTGTACTGTTGCTCGTGCTCAATGAGCTTTATCAGCACTTCTCACACATCGCACAGGTTAAATCAGCGCTCAAAGGCATGTCGGTCGTAGCGACCGCGTACTTTGTGGCGATGGCGCTCAAAATGGCGAAGCCTTTCAGAAAAAACGCTTTGGCCGTGCTGCTCTGTGTCGCGGCGGCCTGTCTCTCAGCGTTCCTTCATTGGCATATGGCGTTCGTGCTGCTTGCTTGTGGCGCAATCGGTGTTGCGCTGTCGAAAGCGGGGAAGCTATGAAGAGCGACAGCCTGCTTTTTGACATGGCGTTTCTCTACGTAACGTTGTCGTTCCTGTGTATTGGCGGCACCATTCCGCTCGTACCCGACATGCATCGCTTCTTCGTCGATTCTCGCGGGCTCATGAGTACGAACGAGTTCGCAGGCTACATTGCGCTTGCGCAAGCTGCACCTGGGCCCAACATCCTCTACGTCGCCTTGTTTGGCTACCATGTTGCGGGCATCCCGGGCGCGCTCACCACGCTTCTTGCGATTAGCGCAGCACCGTTTGTAATGGTGATTCTGGTGGCGAAGTTTTTCGCGCGCGTGCATGCCAATCCTTGGCGCGAGATCATTCTTTGCGGGCTTGCGCCGGTCACGGTCGGCCTCATGCTTGCGGGCTGTGCACTACTCACCCAAAGCTTTCGCGGCGCGATCGAGTGGGCAATCGCGGCCCTCGCGCTTGCCATCTTCCTCTTGAGGCCGAAGCTCCATCCGTTGCTAGTGATCGGCGCAGGGGCAGTGTTGGGTGTCGGGCTTCAGCTCTGAAGCGAGTCGCCGCCGCCCTGAAGCCGAACCGCTACGCCTATCCAATCGAACGCCCCAAAACGTCGTTCGCTCCTTAGAATTCGGCCCTAAGACGGCGTAGTTCACCTCGCTTTACTGTCGATGCGTTTTCTTTGAGCCTCACGTGTCTCGCGCAAATCGAATCGGCGTGAGCCGCGATCTAAGTCGTAGGAATATTCAGTTTTCATCTCGGTCCTCGGTTCAACGTGAACGGGCAAATCGAGCTTACATCTCATCGCCTATGAACACTGCGCTCGCCGCTCGCCTCCAACATATCGCCCCGTTTCACGTGATGGAGATAGCAACGCATGCCCGCACGCTCCAGGCTCAGGGTCGTGACGTGATCCACATGGAAATCGGCGAGCCCGATTTTCCCTCGCCACCACCTGTGATCGAGGCGGCGCAAGCGCTGCTTTCAAGCGGCCACATCTATTACACCAGTGCGCTTGGGATTCAGGCGTTACGAGAAGCCATCAGCGGCCATTACAAGCGCTTCTACAACTTGGATATCTCGCCAGATCGAATCATTGTGACGGCGGGTGGATCTGCGGCACTTTTGCTCACCTGCGCGCTGCTCGTGAATCGCGACGATGAGATCCTGCTGACTGATCCATCTTACCCGTGCAATCGCCATTTTGTACGCGTGATGGAAGGCGTACCGCGCATGCTTTCTGTGGGTGCGTCGGAGGCCTATCAGTTCACAGCAGACTTAATTGATCGCGCGTGGTCAGCAAAGACAAAAGGCGTGCTGGTCGCGAGCCCATCGAATCCCACCGGAACGAGCGTGCGCGAGGGGGAGCTCAAAAAAATTGTTGAATGTGTCGCGGCGCATCAAGGCGTGATGATTTCGGATGAGACCTACGCTGGGCTCAACTACGGCCGAAAACCTGAGACTGCGCTCGCGTACTCCGATGACGTGTTTTCCATCAACAGTTTTTCGAAATACTTCACCATGACAGGCTGGCGGCTGGGCTGGTTGGTCGCTCCGAGCCGCTACGTTCGCAAGCTTGAAACCTTGGCGCAGAACCTCTACATCTCGCCCGCTGCGCTGTCGCAGCACGCCGCAATTGCGTGCTTCAGCGAAGCGGGATACGCAGTCGCTGAAGCGCGTCGCAAAGAGTTTGAGGCGCGACGAAATTATTTTGTCGACGCGCTCACGAAGCTCGGTTTCAAAATTCCGATCATGCCGGATGCGGGATTTTTCGTTTACGCGGACGTGAGCGCATTCACGCGAGACAGCGAACGCTTCTGCACTGAAATACTGGATCGCACGGGTGTCGCGTTCGCGCCTGGCATTGATTTCGGCGAGCACCGCGCGCGCGAGCATGTGCGCATGGCCTATGCCGTGAGCCTCGAAAAGCTCAAGGATGGCGTTTCTCGCTTAGCCTCAGCGTTGTAGAGCGAATAACAAAAAAGCGACCCGGAGGTCGCTTTTTTCTTAAACACAACGCTGCTTACTTCAGGTCTGCAACCAGCGCGTTTCGAATCGCTTGTGGCAGCGGATTGATCGCTGCTTTGTAGCGCGGGTGATCAACACCGACCGCCAAACCCACGCCGTACTTGAGCGCCGCTTTCATTTCTTTGGTGAGCTCAAAGCGAAGGAAATGGACGGTAGACGCGTTGTAATCGCCATCGCGATCACCATCGTCGTCGGAGATCGAATAGAGCTTCGAGCTGCCTTCGACCTGAATCCACACGCGATCTTCGATACCAACCAAGTGCATCAGTGCGCGCTTTTTCTCGACTTCGTCTTCGTACTCGAGCGACATGGTGGCTTTCAAGTTGCCGCCATCAGGGATCAAAGGCAAGTACGCATCAATTTCATCCTGGATCGATGCCGCGTCGCTTTTACCCTCGGAATGCAGCATTTCCTGGATTTGATAGCGAACGGTCATTTCATCTTCGAACTGAAGCGTCAGGTTCGCGCCTAAATGCACCGTGCGGTTTTTTTTATGCGCCAGAACTTCCGGACGAAACGTCGCGCGACGTTTCGCGTATTCGTCGAGCGACCAGAGATTGGCCCGCGACAAAACGGGCGTCGATTTCTTAGCCATGATCCTAATTTCCGTGTTCGATACACCGCATTCGGCGCGCGATCTTCTTCTGGATCACGTCGCACCGCGTTTTCGCTTCTTCAAACTGCGTCGCGGCTAAAAGACAACCCGCTTCAAGCCCACTCCTGCGCGCAGTTTTTGTGCAGGTAAGAGCGGAATTTTAGGTCGGGGGTTCCAAAAAAGCGAGCACTTTTGTCTATGCGAATGCTCTAGTTTTCACAGTTTCGGACCTTTCGGAGGGGCATAACATGACCACAAGAGCAACCACTTACTATCGCTCAAGCCACCGCTTAATGTGGCAATCACAGTAATTCGCATCTCGAAAAATACCTCGCATACGCGCTTGCGGCGGCCGCCTATGCGAGCTCGCCCGATTCCAAATGGAGGTCATCGACAAGACCAACGCTCAAGCGCTCAGCATCGATATACAAGCCAATTCATGAAGCTCATTTTGTATCAGGGCTAGCGCTAGATTTCCTCGTAAAGCGGGAGCGTTAGAAATTCCGCGAACGCGTCTTTCGTGCTCATCTCTACGAAAATCTCTGCTGCACGATCAAACTTCCCGACGAATCCACCCGCCTTGATCTTCGCGAGCTCTTCCGGCACCAGCGCCTTCACCATTTCAGCGGTGACTTTACGACCGTCGTCCAGCACGCCCTTTGGTGAACGAATCCATTGCCACACTTGCGAGCGGGAGATCTCGGCGGTGGCCGCATCTTCCATCAAATTGTGAATCGGAACGCAACCGTTTCCGGCGAGCCATGCGCCCAAATAATGGATACCGACGTTGATGTTCATACGCAGGCCGCCCTCGGTGATGGGGGTTTCTGGTTGGAAATTCAACAAGTCTGCAGCGGCGACGTTTACGTCCTCGCGCGTTTTGCTCCATTGATTCGGTTTGTCGCCTAGAACAGCGACGAACTCTTTCATCGACGGCTCGACCAAGCCAGGGTGTGCCACCCAGCCGCCGTCATAGCCATCCGTCGCGTCGCGCTTTTTGTCATTGATGATGCCTTGCATCGCAACCGCGTTCTTCTCAGGATCATTTTTGATCGGGATCAGCGCGCTCATGCCGCCAATCGCGGGCGCGCCACGCTTGTGACAGGTTTTCAAGAGCAGCAACGCATAGGCGCGCATGAACGGCGCTGTCATCGTGACCTTGGCGCGGTCAGCTAGGCAGAAATTGCGATCAACCTTGAATTTTTTGATACACGAGAAGATGTAATCCCAACGCCCAGCGTTTAGCCCCGCGCTATGTTCACGCAATTCGTAGAGGATCTCTTCCATCTCAAATGCCGCCACGATGGTTTCGATGAGCACAGTTGCTTTGATGGTGCCCTGCGGCAAGCCGAGCTCGTTTTGTGTCATCACGAAGATGTCGTTCCACAAACGCGCTTCGAGATGCGATTCCATCTTCGGCAAATAGAAAAACGGACCGGCGCCGCGCGCGATCTGCTCTTTCGCGTTGTGAAACATAAAGAGCGCGAAATCGAAAATGCCGCCTGAGATGCGCTCGCCGTCGATCAAGACATGCTTCTCATCGAGATGCCAACCGCGTGGACGCACTTGTAGCGTGGCGATCTTGTCATTGAGTTTGTAGGTCTTTCCATTTTGCTCGAGGGTGAGCGTTCGACGAATCGCGGCCTTCAGGTTGATTTGGCCTTGGATCTGATTGCTCCATGAGGGTGCATTCGAATCCTCAAAGTCCGTCATGTAGGAGTCGGCGCCCGAGTTGAACGCGTTGATGACCATCTTCGCTTCAACTGGGCCGGTAATTTCGACGCGGCGACATTCGAGCGCCTTGGGCAATGGCGCTACCTTCCAGCTCGCGTCTTCACGGATGTGCTTCGTCTCAGCAAGAAAGTCGGGGCGCTCGCCCGCGTCGAGGCGTTTCACCCGCTCTGCGCGCGCGGCGAGTAATGCCTTACGGCGGGGCTGGAACGCGCGATGCAGCTTGGCTACGAGCGCAAGCGCTTCGGGCGTCAAAATTTCCGCGAAGGCGGGCGTGATTTCGGCAGAAATTGTCATACCTGCGGGTAGAGCGCTAGAAGTCATATTAGATTGGGGCAGTAGGAAATTTAACGAGTAACGCAGTTCTTATCAATTGAGCACTTTAAGCTCAATTGAAACGGGAATCTACGGCGAAGCTATGTACTTTTTAACATCAAGCAGCGGCGAAGTTTAGGGCCCGAAACGAGCGGAAAACAGCAAAAAACACAATCGTCGAAACATTCCGTTTTGTTCTAAGCATTTTTTGTTCCGATTTCTTTAGCGTTGTGCAGCACAGCATTTGAAGCGAATTACCTAACGAGCGCAAGGCTCCCGGGGGAACGCGCTACGATTCGGCGCACGCGCAAATCCTTGCGCCCATTCAGCGCAGCAACGGGGCCCTTTGAATTCAGACGAACGCAAAAGCGACAGCGAAGGCCCGATGCTCGAGGCAGACGTTCGCGACTTGCTGCAGCTCGCAGAAAGCGTGCCCGCCATGCTCGCGGTGTTTGACGCGACGAGCCTGCGCTGCGTCTACACGAATACTCGGTACGCTCAGCTCGGACAACAAACGCCGGCGCAAATCGTAGGACGCACGCTGGCGGATATTCTCGGCCCCGATGTCTCCGCTATGGTGCTGCCGCATGCGCATCGCGCCATCGCCACTAACCTGCCGGTCAACTACACGCGAACGATCAATGATTCGACAGGCCTGCGACACATCGAAGTAAGCTTTGTCCCGGTGAAGGAGTCGTCGCGACTCTACGTGCTGGCTAACGATATTTCCAAGCATCGGCTGGCCGAGCAAGCCCTCGAACAAAGCATGAGCCGTTTGCACAAGTTCATGGCTGCTAGCGAAGAAGGTATCGCTTTTCACATCGACGGCATGATCACCGACGTGAACCAAGCGCTGCTGCGTATGCTGGGCTATGCCAACGACGAGATGGTCGGCCACAGCACGCTCGAGTTTGTGCCGGAGAGCGAGCACGAACGCGTGAAGCTCGTGATTGCGGCCGGAGACGAAATCGCCTACGAAAGCAGTGCCTTACACAAAACGCGCGGCGCAATTCCGGTGGAATTCATTGTTCGCGACATTCTCTGGGCGGGCGTGAAGCAGCGAATGGTGATCGTTCGTGACATTTCCGAACGCAAGGCAACACTTGAGCGAATCCGCTTTCTCGCGCTCAATGATTCATTGTCTGGCCTTCCTAACCGCGCGGCCCTTGACGAGCATCTGCGCGCACTCATCAACGCGAAGCCATTGGCGGGGTTCGCCGTGCTCTTCCTTGATGTTGACCAGTTGAAGCGCATCAACGATTCGCTGGGTCACGCCGCCGGCGACTCGCTCTTGAAAGAAACCGCGGATCGACTCGCTCGGCTTTGTGCAGCAGAAAACGCGCTCGATCAAGATGCCTGGCTTTCAAGGATCGGTGGCGACGAGTTCGTGCTCACGCTACGAAACCCCGAGGAAACTACGCTCGAGTCCTTTGTTTCTCGCATCGAAGCGTCGTTCGATGCGCCGTTTTTTCTCAGTGGCCGAAAAATCAAGGCGAGCGCTTCAATCGGCGTTGCCGTCTTTCCCGAAGACGGCGACGACTCAAACCAGCTGCTCAAGAATGCGGATGCGGCGATGTATGCGGCGAAAGCAAGTGGTCGGCGCACGGTTCGCTACTTCGACCAGGCGCTTGCACGCGCAGCCGACGCAATGCTCGAAATTGAGCAAGATTTAGCCAGCGCGATCCAGACCTCGCAGTTCGAGCTCTTCTATCAGCCCATCATGTCAAGCGATGGACGCGAGCTAATCTCGGCCGAGGCGCTTCTTCGCTGGAATCACCCGCACCGCGGCCTCATCATGCCCAACGAATTCATTCATATCGCGGAAGAAAGTAACCTTTTTCTTCCGATCGGTCAGTGGGTGCTGGAGCACGCACTGCGCGAAGTGAAAGAGTGGAAGGCGTTGGGCTGGGAACACGCGCGAGTTGCTGTCAATTTATCGAACAATGAAGTGCGCGCTGACGACTTCGTGACAGAAATCATTGCCTCACTTAGCCGCGCAGCGGTAGCAGGTGAGCACCTTGAACTCGAACTCACCGAGCGGATGCTGATGAGCCAGGATCATGTGATTCGCGATTCCTTGCTTCGACTACAACACGAAGGTATCAAGCTTTCAATCGATGACTTTGGGACGGGATATTCATCGCTATCGCGCCTGAGTGCCCTACCCATCGATACGCTGAAAATTGATCAGAGTTTTGTCGCGGAACTACCGGATTCCCACACCGCGCTCGCCATCGTGACAGCGTTATTGCAGCTCTGTCGCGGACTCTCCATTGACGTGGTTGCCGAAGGTGTTGAACGAGCGGATCAGCGCGATTGCCTGCAGCTCCTCGGATGCGATGCAATGCAAGGCTTTTTGTTTTCGCGCCCGATGAAGGCAAGTGATTTCAAACGCTGGCTGTGCGAGCTGCTCTCCGATGATGATTTGAACCAGCCTCGAATCGTGCGCCATCGACGCCGGACGTAAAGACGCGCTGATCCCGCAAAGTCACAACACCCTACACCAAACCACACCACTCAAAGCCGGGCCAAGTATGTAACGGCTCTTGTCAAAGCCTATGCAGCGCGCCAGCCCGAAGCACGTATTGGCGATCACAACGTGCGGCAAGCTCACGATCATGAGTCACCAGCACCAATGCCGCGCCGCGCTCTTGCACGCGCTCTAGCAGTAGCTGAAACACACGATCCGCGTTTTCGGAATCCAGATTGCCCGTCGGCTCATCGGCGAGTACGCAACGGGGGTCGGTCACCAATGCACGTGCGATGGCGACGCGCTGACGCTCCCCCCCGGAAAGCTCTGCGGGTAAATGATGTGCGCGTGCACTGAGCCCAACGGAATCCAGAATTTTGAGCGCCCTCTCGCGCGCCTCCGGTACCGAAACTCTGCGAATGCGCAGCGCAACCGCTACATTGTCAAGCGCGGTGTATTCCCCCAGCAAATGATGAAACTGATACACAAAGCCGAGCGCTTCGTTTCGCAGTTGGCACCGCGCGCGCTCCGATAACGTCGCAACCTCATCGCGACCGATGAATACGCGGCCCGCGGTTGCCGAATCAAGTCCGCCGAGCAAGTGCAGCAGTGTGCTTTTGCCAGAGCCAGAAGCGCCGAGAATCGCCACGGTTTCGCCTTCGTGCACATCGAGCGAAACATCAGTCAAAACCTCTGTGGATGCGATGCCGCTTTCGTAGCGCTTCGCTAATGCCTCAGCGCGCACGACGACTGGCTTCAACAGTGGATCATTCATAGCGCAGCGCCTCAGCAGGATTCACGCGAGACGCGCTCCAACTCGGATAGAGGGTCGCGAGAAGCGACATCACAAGGCTCATGCCGACAATCGTGAACACGTCAGCAGCAAGAACTTTCGAGGGCAACTCAGTGATGAGATACACCGTTTTATCGATGAAAGTCACATTGAACATGCGCTCAATAAATCCGACGACGGTGTTCAAGTTGAGTGCGACTAGAAGCCCGAGGAACAAGCCCGCGAGCGTGCCGATCACGCCGATGATGCTGCCTTGAACCACGAACACTTGCATGATGCTAAAGGGACGCGCGCCAAGGGTGCGCAGAATCGCGATGTCGCTTTGTTTATCGGTGACTACCATCACCAAGGTACTCACAAGATTGAACGCGGCGACAGCAACGATCAAGGTCAGAATGATGTACATGACTCGCTTTTCAAGTTGTACCGCCTTGAAGAAATTCGCATTCTGCTGCGTCCAATCGGCGATCAGATACCCGCGCGGCAATTGTGGCGCGAGCCGCGCAGCAAACTCTGGCGCTTCGAGCAAATTCTCAAGTTTCATCCGAATTCCGCTCACGCCGTCGCCCAGCTGATAAAGGCGCTGCGCATCGTTCAGATGAATCAACGCGATGCGACTGTCCGCTTCAATCCAGCCAATCTCAAACAGACCCGTCACAGTGAACGTCTTCACTCGCGGCACGGAGCCTGCGGGGGTGACCGTACCTTGGGGAATCATCAACGCCACTTTTTCGCCGACCCGCACGCCAAGGCCACGCGCTAGATCGATACCAAGTACAACGCCCCACTCGCCCGCCTTCAGATCGGTGAGCGCGCCCATGCGCATGTGCTTTTGCACCTCTGCGACTTGCGTTTCGGCGGCGGGATCGATGCCGCGTATTTGCGAGGGCTTGTTGATGTCGCCATTCACCCATAAGCCCTCGCCAACGACATACGGTGCGATGGCTCGGACGTCTTTCTGTTCCTTGAGTTTCGGAATGAAGGACTGCCAATCAAGCATCGGGCCATCAATGCCTTTGAGCTCGATGTGCGCTGTAGCGGCCAGCATGCGCGAACGAAGCTCAGACTGAAATCCGTTCATCACCGAAATCACGATGATCAACGCAGCGACCCCGAGCGCGATGCCAAACATTGAGACGGCAGAGATAAAAGAGATGAAACTGTTTCGACGCTTCGCGCGCACGTAGCGCACGCCGAGGTCGAGTTCAAAGCGGTTTAAAAATGGCACAAGGGCGCTCGGATGTTGTTATTGACACTTTTTGTGTAGCCCAACACTTGAGGGGCAACAGATCGGATACGTAGATACAAGTTAATTCTTATTTATTGAGCGTCGCCCTCATACAAACGAGCTTTGATGCAAATTGTTGCTAATTAAGCCAAACGAAATCGAGCGCTGCCGGACCGCGTCGCGTGCCGCAAAGTGCATAAGTCTGCACCAAGCGCGAGTCGTCTCCGACTAGACCGCGCCGGACGAACCAAGTTCTGTCGAAACGCTGCTAGTTTGTACGTTGACTGACGCATCTTCCGTTGGCGTACGTTGCCGCAACCATTCGATCATCACCGAGCGTCATCCACGCGAAAAACATGTCCAGCGGATCGTCGCGCAGCGCCGAGCGGCGCGCGAGGACTGGCGTCGCGTTCGGATCAAGCAAAACGAAATCAGCCTCTTTCCCGACTTCAATCGAACCCAGCTTATCGTCCAACGAAAGCGCGCGCGCGCCACCTAGCGTCGCCAGATAGAGCGCGTAGGCGGGCGAAAGCGAGATGCCTTGCAATTGCTGCACTTTATAGGCTTCGCTCAAAGTTCGAAGCAACGAATAGCTCGTCCCGCCGCCTACGTCGCTGCCGATCGAAACACGATTTCCAGCAGCAAGCGCTTGTTCAAGGTTGTAGAGACCGCTGCCGATAAACAAATTTGACGTTGGGCAGAACGACGGGGTCGCGCCCGTTGCCGTCATCCTCGCGCGGTCAGTGTCGTCCAAATAAATGCAGTGAGCATAGATCGCCTTATCTCGCAGTAAGCCATACGCATCGTACACATCAAGGTAGCTGCGGTGCGATGGAAAAAGCTTCGCGATCCACTCGATTTCGGCCTTGTTTTCCGCCACGTGCGACTGGATGTAAGTATCTGGAAATTCTCTTGCAAGCTCACCCATCGATTGCATCTGTGCCTCGCTTGACGTGGCAGCGAACCGCGGAGTGATTGCGTAGAGAGATCGCTGATGATGATGCCAACGCTCAATCAATTCGCGTGATTCACCAACGCCGCTCTGTGCACAATCACGAAGGCCGTCCGGCGCGTTTCGGTCCATGAGGCATTTGCCTGCAATCATTCGCAAACCGCGCGCTTCACTCTCACTGAAAAATGCGTTCACCGACTCGGGGTGGACGGTACAAAAAACACTCGCAGTCGTCGTGCCGTTTTCGAGCAATCGGTCAAGAAAAAAGCGTGCGGTTTGTGCGGCATGTGCCTCGTCAACAAACTTGGTTTCCTCGGGGAATGTGTACTTTTCTAACCATTCGAGGAGTTGCGCGCCGTAGCTCGCAATGACATCCACTTGCGGAAAGTGCACATGGGTGTCAATGAATCCAGGCAATAGAAACTTATCGCGATGGTCAAACACACGAATGTCATCACCCAATTGCGGCGCGATCTGCGCTGCATCACCGACGAGCTCGAACTTGCCATTTCTAACCAAGACGATTGCATCGCGCAAACATTGAACCGCGCGCGTGTCGCCCGATAAACCGGGATCGCGAAGGCAATGCAACACAGAGGCACGAATAGCGAAGCTCATAGCGAGATGCTACCGGGTACACGGCCCGAGGTGACGGCAGGGCTGGGGCTGAAACATTGGACGTGGGTGGCGATCGCTGCTTTCCAAAGCGCCAGAGGCTCGACGAAAGCCTACCGCGCAATAATCGATGTAACTAAAGGAGCGAGCGATGAAACTGGCAAACAAAGTAGCGGTGGTGACGGGTGGTGCGCAAGGCTTTGGCCTTGGCATCGTCGAGCGCTTTGCCGAAGAAGGCGCGAAATTGATGATTGTCGACGTACAGGGCGACGCGGCGGCGATCGCGGCACAACGCTTCGCCCACGCGCAGTCGCTGAGCGCGGACGTGTCGAAGGACGCGGGCTGGCGCTCAATCGTTGAGGCCACGTTGGCTGCGTTTGGGCGCATCGATTGTGTGGTGAACAACGCGGGCGTTTCGCATCGAAATCAGCCGATGCTCGATGTGAATGAAGCGGAGTTTGATCGCGTCTACGCAGTGAATGTGAAATCGATCTATTTGTCGGCTTGCCACTGCGTGCCGGTGTTTAGAAAGCAAGGCGGCGGCAATTTCGTTCAGATCGCATCCACCGCTGGCGTGCGCCCGCGTCCAGGTTTGACTTGGTACAACGGCTCGAAGGGGGCCGTCATTGTGACTTCGCGTTCGATGGCCGCAGAATTGGCGAAAGACAACATCCGCGTCAACGTGATCAACCCGGTCGCAGGCGAGACGCCGCTCTTAGCTACGTTTATGGGCGAAGACACGCCTGAAAAGCGCGCCCAGTTCCGCGCGTCGATCCCGATGGGGCGCCTCTCCACGCCGCGCGATATCGCGAACGCGGCGCTCTTTCTCGCGAGTGACGATGCGGAGTTCATCACCGGCGCGTGCCTTGAAGTTGACGGCGGTCGATGCGTTTAGCTCGTCGTCTGCGGCGCCCCGTCGCAACGCAAGCGCGCACTGCTGCACTGCGTCAACGCCGCGAAGAGAAAAATCGGAGTACGCTTGCGCAAACATAAAGTGATCGCAACAGAAGGGGAGTGTCATGTCCAAACGCACGTTGTCCGGGCTTGATGCCTCATTCCTGTATCTGGAAACGCCTGAGCAGCCGATGCATGTGGCGAGCGTTTGCATCTACGAAGTGCCAGCGCGTCGCAAGCGCTCGTTTGTCAATGATGTTCGCGCGCACCTTCAGCGCCGTATGCACCTGGCACCGCTCTTTGGCAACGTGCTTGCCTATGCGCCCTACGATTTAGGGCATCCGCACTGGGAAGCTGCAGAACACGTCGATCTTGACTATCACGTCCAGCGCATCACACTCGCGAAGCCCGGATCAATGCGCCAACTTGAGGCGGCAGTCGCAAAAGAGCACGCCAAGCTCATGGATCGATCCCGTCCGTTGTGGCAATTCACGGTGTTTGACGGACTCGAAGCGGGCCGCATTGCGTTTTACGGCAAGGTGCACCACGCCGCGCTCGACGGCCAGGGCGGTGTTGTGCTCGCCAATGCGATCCTTGACCTGAGCGAAACGCCGCGCGAGGTGCCGCCGCCACGTCCGCGAGCATTACCGGTGAAGACCGATCTCAAAATCGGCGAAATGATCGGCGCTGCGTTTTCCAACACGCTCGCGCAATACGCAAAGATCGTGAAATCGATCCCAACTGTGGCAGGCGCGGTAGCGCAGGCGGCAGCCCCAGTCCTTAAGAAAGCCGCGAGCCAACGCAGCTTGCCAGTTGACTTCGCGCCGCGCACGCCGTTTAACGTGAATATCTCCGCGCAGCGTGTTTTCTCCACCGCCTCGTTGCCGTCTGATCGACTCCGCTCGCTGGCGAAAACGTTGGGCGGGTCACTCAACGACGGCGTGCTGTTTGTTTGCGCATCTGCGCTTCGCAGTTACTTAAAGCTACACGACGCGCTTCCGAAAAAAACCTTGGTCGCCGCGATGCCGGTGAGCCTTCGTGAGGAGAGCAACAAAGAGCTTAACAATCAGGCATCGATGGTGCTCGCCGAGTTGGGCACGCATCATGGCGATGCAAAAAAGCGCTGGCAAGCAATTCTCACATCCACGAAAAAAGTGAAAGAGTCACTGAAGAGTTTGAAGAGCGTCTTGCCGACCGATTACCCCGGACTCCTAGCACCGCTCTTGGTCTCGCGATTGAACCAAACAGTTGCAAGCACCAAGCTCTTGGAAAAGCTGCCGCCTGTGGCCAACGTCGTGATAAGCAATGTGCCCGGGCCGCAAGTGCCGCTTTATCTCTCGGGCGCACGGATGATGACCTTCTATCCGGTTTCGATCATCGTGCACAGCATCGCGCTCAACGTCACCGTTCAAACGTATTGCGGCAACGTGTACTTTGGTGTGATTGCGTGCAAAAAAGCGGTGCCCGATCTTGCGAAATTCACTGACGCGATGTACGCGGGCTTTGACGAATTGATTGCGCTTGCCGAAGCGCACGAGGCGCTCGCCCGAGAACGCGAAGCGGAATCCCTACCTCTCGCAGCCGAGGTGAAAGCGGCGAAATCGCCGCAGCCGAGAGCTGCACGCGCGAAAACCGCAGTATCCGCAAGGCAATCGAGCGCGGGTGAAGCTAGAGCATCCGCTCGTAAACGGGCAAAGACCGCGTCGTAGACAGGTTTGCTGCAGCCGCACAGCGCTACCATTCAACGGGTTATCTCTGTCGATCTCAAATAATGACCGTGAAAGAACGCGCCGCGAAAACAGATTCACGTGATCGCGAGGTGAAACCACCGAACGCATTGTTGATGGCGATGGAAGCGCGAGCGCCCTGGGAATGGGGCAGCGCAATGGCGGCGTGGCCGATGCTTCGTATGCTGAACGTATGGCCCAAATCGCCGCACGCCAGCAAGCACCACATCATTGTTTATCCGGGGCTTGCCGCGACCGATGTTTCAACGCAACCGCTGCGCGCTTTTTTGCGCGATATGGGCTACCAAGTCCACGGTTGGTATCAAGGCAGGAATCGCGGCCCAGGCCGTGGTGTGCTGGCTCGGCTCGAAGAGCAATTGATTGCCGTTGAACGCGACGCCGGCTCTAAGCTCACGTTGATCGGATGGAGTTTGGGCGGCGTGTACGCGCGCGAGCTCGCCAAAACGCATCCGTCTGCGGTGCGTCAAGTCATCACCCTGGGAACGCCGTTTTCGCATTCTCCGCGTGCGACTAACGCGTGGCGGCTCTACGAAATGCTTGCCGGGGAATCCGTGCCGGACGAAATGCGCTTACGAGAGCTCGCGACCGCTCCGCCAGTGCCCACCACCAGCATCTATTCAAAATCCGATGGCATCGTTGCTTGGCAAGCCAGCATCCAGGGGCCGAGCCCGAAGAATCAACGCATCGAAAACATTGAAGTTTTCGCGAGCCATTTCGGTATCGGAGCCAACCCCGCTGCGTGGTATGCCGTCGCGGATCGTCTAGCCCGCGCCGCCGATCCGCACCCTGAGGCTTGGCAGCCATTCGAAGTGCCGCCCGCCGCGAAGTTTTTGTTCGGGGTTTAACCTGAAGTACTGACTATTTCATTGCTGGCCCACTGGAAGTAGGGCTAGCGTGCGTTTTTACTTTAGTTCGATTTAAAGTCAATTTAGCGTCTTGCCTGGCACTGAACAGGGCTAACGATCACAAGCTTTCAGCGCTAAAAGCAACGGTGGCAAGCGCATGTTTCGCCGTCGCCATCTGTTGAGTGCCAAACCGTCCAGATGCTGAGTCACGAGAAATGCGTGAATGCTTCGTGACTAGACTGTGGCAATCGCCTCAACTTCAAACAATGCGCCCTTGGGCAGCGAAGCGACCCCCACGGTCGATCGCGCCGGATAAGGCTTAGCGAAGAGCGCTTCCATCTTCGCGTTTACGGTCGCGAAATTCGATAAGTCAGTCAAAAAGAGTGTGAGCTTTACGACACTGGCGAAATCGGAGCCCGCTGCCTGAAGCACCGCCTGCAGATTCGCAAACGCCTGCTCGACTTGCGCCTCGAAGCCTTCACGCATCGCACCGCTTGCCGGATCGAGGCCGATCTGCCCTGAGCAAAAGACTACTGTGCCTTTGAATGCGAAATTGGCACTTACCGCTTGTGAATAGGGGCCGAGCGCTGCAGGTGCTTTCTCTGTATGGATAGGGTGATTGGACATGATGCTTGCCTTTGTTGCGGCAACGGCCGCGAGGGTTTGAAGTATTAGTGCGAGTGCGCCGAGTTACGTTCTTGACGAACTAGTGAAGTTCAACGCTTCAGGCGCGAAGACGAGTCACGATCTCTCGGGTCAGGGTGGATTGGTTCATTGTGTAGAAGTGGAATCCAGGCGCCCCACCCTCAGCCAAACGCCGACAAAGCTGGGTGACAACATCCAGCCCAAACTCGCGCACAGAATCCGCATCATCGCCAAAGTCGGCCATTCGCTTATTGAGCCAGCGCGGCATTTCAGCGCCGCAGCTCTCGGCGAATCGTGCAACGCGCGAATAGTTGTGCAGTGGCATCACGCCGACGGTGATGGGAATCGTAATTCCGATCTTTCGAGCCGCATCGAGAAACGCGAAGTACGCATCCGCGTTGTAAAAAAATTGGGTGACAGCGGTGGTTGCGCCCAAATCCTGTTTGAGCTTGAGCGCTTTCAAGTCGGCGATCGCGCTCTGCGCGCGCGGATGAACCTCTGGATAAGCAGCGACGCTTAACGAAAACGCGCCTGCAAACTCGCGGCCTACGAACTCCATCAAATCTGTCGCATAGCGAAAATCGCCAGCAGCTACCATGCCAGAGGGTACATCGCCGCCCAGCGCCACGATGCGTCGAATGCCCTGCGCTTGGTAGCCACTGAGCAGCTCACGCACGCTCTCGCGCGTTGCACCCACACATGAGAGATGTGGTGCCACGTCTGCGCCAAGCGCCTGCACTGCATTCACGGTCGCGATGGTTTTCTCACGCGTTGACCCGCCCGCGCCATAAGTCACGCTGAAATATTTGGGCGAAAGCGCGATCAGTTCGGTGGCGACACCGACCAGCTTTTCGCTGCCGGCAGGCGTATTCGGAGGAAAGAATTCGAAAGAGATGTTATTCATTCAAAGTAGTTGCTTTCGCCATCAGACAACGCAATTTAGGTTGCCCTCAACGATTAGCTTTTCAAAAATTTCTTGTTAAGAACTGGCGAGCTTTCGGGCGACGGATGGTGTCTTTTTCTTGCTTGCTTTGGCTGCGCTTGCACGCAGTGCCGCTTCCCACGCGAGCAGTGCCCACGGTCGCATCTGGGACGCGGACTCCATTGCCTCTTCGGGCGCGCTGAAATAGTTCATCGTACGTAATTTCCCGTCGGCTTCGTAGGTGAAAATTTGGCACTTCGCATCGGCGAATTTCGCCTTCGAAACCTCATCAACTTTGAGCCAAAGCGCCTCAAAAGCGATGATGGCGAAAGTATTTCCGTCGATGGAGAACCCTGTGCCTCCAAACATCTTTTTTGCAACCACTTCACCTTGACGCAATCCGCTCAGAAGCTCAATGCAATAGTCACGAAACTCGTCATGCTTCTGGCTCATCGCTTCCTCGCATGAATGAAAAATTCGCGATTTCCATCACCCCCGGTGATCACGCTTTCGATGTAGTGAAGCACTTCGAATCCGCGCGCAACGAACGCCTCGCGAACAACTCGTTCGACGCTTCGATAGAGCGATCTGTCCCGGACAATGCCGCCTCTGCCAATATTGTCAGACCCGACCTCGAACTGGGGCTTGACTAAGCTGAGCACTTCGCCTGTCGCAGACAACAGCGAAGGCCACGCGTCAATGACTTTGGTGAGCGAAATGAAGGAGACGTCCGCCACGATCAAATCAAACGGCTGAAACGCTGCGACCGACGCCCGCAGCGTTTCAGAATCGCGCGCGTTCACGCCTTCAATGCAAACAACACGCGGATCGTTGCGAAGCCGCGAATGAAGCTGTTCGCGCCCAACATCAACGCCCACAACGCTTGCCGCACCGTGTTGCAACAAACAATCGGTGAACCCGCCCGTCGATTGACCGACGTCTAGGCAGCGAAGAGCCGTTGGACTTAACCCAAGCTGCGCCATCGCGCCCTCAAGTTTGAGGCCACCGCGCGAAACATAGCGGTCAAGCGGATTCACCGCCACCTCGAGCCTCACGTCGTCCTCTAGGACGAAGCTAGGTTTGCTAACACTGGTTCGCATTGCGCCCGAGAGCACATACACATGTCCGCCCGCAATCAGGCGTTGCGCAAGTGCGCGAGACGGAGCAAGGCCGCGCTGCACGAGGAGCACATCGGCTCGCACGTTACTTTTTCGCTCGTTTTCCAAACGGGATGAGGTAGGCAAGCGCCCACGCGATGAGACCATACAGCAACCCACCAAGTACCGCTGCGACGAAGCCATTCACCTCAAAGCCGCCAAGTATTTTGCTGGTGCCCCAAAACAAAAAACCATTCAGCAGTAAATAGAAGAATCCAAGCGTTAACACCGAAATCGGCAACGTGAGGATCGTGAGTATCGGACGGATCAACGTGTTGACGAAGCCGAGGACGAACGCGGCGATGAGCGCAGCGATGAAATTCACCACAGTCACGCCTGGCACAACATAGGCCACTGCCATCAGTGCCACCGCGTTTAACAGCCAAACAATCAGTAGACGTACCATGGGACGACTCCTCTTCATGTCGATGAAAGCGAACTGTACAACGTGTGCGGTAGCTATTGCGTCGTTCACATGCCTAGCGGCCAAACGCTCAAACGCGCTACGCAGGCACTAGAGAGTGAATCGACCCCTACATGAAAACGCATCGAGTTATTCAAGCCACACGCGTGGCGATGGATCGAATATGCCGGATCACGTTCAAACCGAATCCATCGAACTAAGCAATTGACCGCCTGAGCACTTCTCAGGCGAGGCTGCGAAACAAAGCGTGTCGGTTGGCTAACGAATGTCAGCTCCGAAAGCGTTTGCCTCGCAGATGGATCGTAAGGCTTTAGTAGCGATACGTTTCTGGCTTGTACGGGCCTTCGACGTTTACGCCGATGTAGGATGCCTGCTCAGGACGCAATGCTGTCAACTGTGCGCCCACTTTCTTCAAATGCAAACGCGCGACTTTTTCGTCGAGGTGCTTAGGCAACACATAGACCTTGCCGCTTTCGTAGCGATCCGGATGCTGGAAGAGCTCGATTTGCGCGATCGTTTGGTTGGCAAACGACGACGACATCACGAAGCTTGGATGGCCGGTACCGCAGCCCAAGTTCACCAAGCGCCCTTTTGCAAGCATGAGGATGCGCTTGCCGTCTGGGAAGATCACGTGATCGACTTGCGGTTTGATCTCTTCCCACTGGCATTTTGAAAGCGACACCACATCGATTTCGTTATCGAAGTGACCGATATTGCACACGATGGCTTGATCTTTCATCTTTGCCATGTGCTCGTACTGAATGATGTCTTTATTGCCGGTCGCAGTTACGAAGATATCGGCTTTATCTGCCGCATATTCCATGGTGACGACTTTGTAGCCTTCCATTGCCGCTTGCAACGCGTTGATTGGATCGATTTCCGTGACCCAAACCTGAGCGGAGAGCGCGCGCAGCGCCTGCGCCGAGCCCTTGCCCACGTCGCCGTAACCCGCGACGACTGCCACTTTGCCAGCGATCATTACGTCGGTCGCGCGCTTAATCGCGTCAACGAGTGATTCACGGCAACCGTAGAGGTTGTCAAACTTTGATTTGGTAACACTGTCGTTTACGTTGATCGCGCGGAAGGCGAGCTCGCCTTTCTTGCTCATTTCGTACAAGCGATGAACGCCAGTCGTCGTCTCTTCGGTCACGCCAATCACGGCTTTGAGATTGCGCTCGTAGAAGCCCGGATCAGTTGCGAGCTTTTGCTTGATTGAGTTGAAGAGACACACCTCTTCTTCGCTACCTGGATTGGCGAGCACGCTCGCGTCTCTAGCGGCTTTCGTGCCCAAGTGGAGCAGCAAGGTCGCGTCGCCGCCGTCATCCAGAATCATGTTTGAAGGCTGGCCGTCGTGCCATTCAAAAATGCGGTGCGTGTAATCCCAATACTGCTCAAGCGTTTCGCCTTTGATCGCGAACACAGGTGTGCCGCGCGCGGCAATCGCCGCAGCTGCGTGATCTTGCGTTGAGTAGATGTTGCAGGACGCCCAGCGAACCTGCGCGCCGAGCGCTTGCAGCGTCTCGATCAACACAGCCGTCTGAATCGTCATATGCAGCGAGCCGGTAATGCGCGCGCCCTTGAGCGGCTGCGACGCCGCGAATTCTTCGCGAATGGCCATCAGGCCCGGCATCTCGGTTTCGGCGATCTTGATCTCTTTGCGTCCCCACTCGGCAAGCGAGAGATCAGCGACGATGTAGTCGGTAAATGCCTTGTCAGCAATAGCGTTCATGTTCACTCCAAAAAAGCGGCGAACAAAGCTCGTGGCGGCGGGAATTTTTTCGCGCATCGCAAACAGCTTCGGGATCACCGTGGTTTGCGAGCGCCGTTGACGGACATCGAAAGCATGCCCGACGTCTGGTTCGAGCCTGGCCGTGTGAAAACGGTCGCAACGCTCCTCGAACTACTAAATTATAGCTTCGGGCGTAGCTGCTTCGTGCAAGCGCTAGCCGGAGCACACGGGTCACGCTGCGGGGCACGGAGCACGTCGGTGTGAATGTCAGGCATCAGACGTTCCCGCGAATCACTAACGCCTTAATTTGCTTGATATTTATTCGAATTGGACTTGCCACAGAATTAAGTTTGTAGCGAAATAGCATAATTTATCTCTTGGTCCCCATTAATTATGAGTTAGATGCGCTTTTTTATTATCCGCACGCTTCGGGCAATCCGCCGCCTATAAGTTCGGTCAAAGGCGACAATTGGAACGAATCATTTCTATGCGCCTGACTTCATGAATCTTGAAAAAGTCATTTTCGGTTTCTTCATCATCTTGGCCTGCACGCTGAATTTCGGTTTTTTTATTGGCGATATTGACCGCCCCGAACTTCATCACCCCACAGAGCTCGCGGCCGCCGTAGTGGTGAACTTGATCGCGTTGATCCTCAAATTCGGCGATCGCACGCATTTGGGTGCGACCCATTTGGCGACGAGTCTGGTAGCGAGCGTTCAGCTTGTCGCCGCAGCGCTCGTCTGGACGGTGCACGTCTATATCGAGGGACAGGCAATGGATGGCAACACCATCTCTACCGTGGTGTCGCTGTCTGGCGGCGCGTTGCTCGCAAATTTGATTTCGGTGGTTCTTCTTATCGGCGAAACACTTAAGCAACAGCGCTAAGTAAAGCAAGCCCGCCCAGCGGTTATGTCTGACGTCTTGTTTCTCATCTTGCGGCGTATGCGTGCGCCGCTCATTGTGCTGATCATCGCGTATGCGATTGCGGTGATCGGGTTGACCTTCATGCCGGGTCAGCTCCCCGACGGCAAGCCATGGAAGATGGGGCTTTTCCACGCGTTTTATGTCATCAGCTACACGGCGACGACCATCGGATTTGGCGAGCTGCCGCATCCGTTTTCTGATGCGCAACGTCTCTGGCTCACAATCTCCATCTACATCACGGTGATTGCTTGGACCTACACGCTAGGCTCCATCTTCACTCTGTTTTCTGACACGACATTCCGCGCTGCAATTTCGCGAAGCCTCTTTTCCTGGCGCGTAAAAACGCTCGCCGAACCCTTCTATGTGCTCTGCGGCTACGGGCAGAGCGCGCGAGCCATCGCGCACGCGCTAGATCGTATGGGCATTCGAGTCGTGGTAATCGAAACTCGCAAAGAGCGCGCGTCCTCCATCGCCATCGAAACCTTTGCCTCCGCGGCGATTGTGCTCAACGAAGACGCTCGCTTGCCAAATATTTTGCGCGATGCTGGCATCTACAAGCGCGAATGCCGTGGACTGATCGCGCTCACCGGCGACGACAAGGCGAATCAAGCCATTTCGATTGGCGCGCGGGCGCTTCGCCCTGAACTTCACGTGATGGCAAGGGTGAAAACCGACGCGGCTCGCATCAATCTCGAATCGTTCGGCGGCGTCGATGTCATCAATCCGTTCGATACCTTCGCGCAAAACGTGGCGCTCGATCTCGATCATCCGGAAGTGCTGCGCCTTGAAGAGTGGCTCACTGCCACGCCAGACGCGGCTTGCCCCGCACGGATCGGCGTGCCAGCGGGCCCGTGGGTGATCGTGGGTTATGGTCGATTCGGTCAATCAATTGCGAGCGTGTTGGATGATCGCGGGATCAGTTGGCGCGCCATAGACAACCGCACGCTCGATGAGCTCACTGACGGTCGCGATCGCGTGTTAGTGGCCGAAAACATGGAGCGCGCGCTGCGTGAGGCTGACATTGAACACGCAGCGGTTCTGGTTGCAGGCACCGACAACGATGCAGCTAATTTGGCTGCCGTCACCCTCGCGCGCCGCGTGAACGCTCAGGTGTGGACCATCATTCGGCAAAACCACATCGCGGATCGCGTGCTCATCCGCGCAGCGAAATCGAATTTGCGATTCGTGCAGTCCGACATCATGGTGCACGAATGTTTGCAACTCATCAATGAGCCGCTGCTGGGCGTATTCTTGAAGCGAATGCGCCAAGAAGGCGGTGCATTTGCAGCCGATGCGTTGGCTCGTATCCAAGCCCGTGTGGGTAACGGCGCCCCGCTCGCCTGGGCGTTCACGTGTGACCTGCTCCAACCTGGGATCTTTTTCGCCAAACTACAGCAGGGAATTCCACTGACGCTCTCGGCCCTACTTCTTGATCGCGAGACAGGCGAATCACAGGGTGCGCTTGCGCTGATGCTCCTGCGTGCAGGTGAGGCGATCCTTCTGCCCAGTGAAGACACGGTTGTGATGAATGGTGATCGGGTGCTCTTTGTCGGGCGCGAAGATCCGAAACGCTTGCTGCAAAGCGTCGCTGCTGATCCGTCACAGATGGCGATTTTGCTCACGGGAAT
Organism: Betaproteobacteria bacterium; assembly: GCA_013298765.1. GTDB lineage: Bacteria > Pseudomonadota > Gammaproteobacteria > Burkholderiales > Casimicrobiaceae > Casimicrobium. The sequence goes on along the minus strand of JAAFJA010000009.1, from coordinate 89,659 downwards.
CGAGCCACCCCGCACCTGGCTCTTCAGAAAAATTGCGGCGTGGCGTCAAGCGCGTCGTCCAAGCTATGAATGACTTTTGGCCCGCGTGTGGCTATCGCTTCCTCCAACAAAAAGACGGCGCGCTGATCGTTACAGATGATTTCTTGCGCTCGCTTTATCTGCGTCCCGAAGTTGCGCCGATCGCAGAATCATGCGATGCCGAGTTGAAGCTCCATGACGCACTAATGAAAGCGCCGCGCCGCGAAGTAGCGAGCGCCGAGCTGTTGACGATCAAAGACGCTGACGCTCAAGCCAACTATCGCGTTTTGCTCCGATTTCGTGATCGGTTGACCGCGGCGCCAACGCTTGAAGCGGCGTACTTGAATCTGTTCAAGGGCGATGGCGTTGACGTCCCACCGTTGTTTGTGTTTCAGCTCACTCAGCTCTTTTTGCGCCACGCACTTGCTGCCAACGGCGCTCCCGATCCGCTCGAGGCTCGGATGGCGGAATGTTTGTTTCGCGTACAGAAAATCTCTGTACTTGAAGACGGTGCGGTGATGTCGGCGGACGATGAAACGATTGAAACGTTTTCCGAAACTGGCGGTTTTGGCTCGCTCGGCGAGCTGCTCAAAAAGCAGAACACACCCACCCGTTCTATCGACCTGGATGTACTTGCCGAGGACAACAAAGACGCCTACTGGGCGCGCGACGAGCGCTTTGACTTTGCGGTGTCGCTCAACCGCGGGCAACCTGCGCTGGACGCGCTCATGCGCGTGCTGGAAAAGTGGGTGAAGCACTTCTTGGGCGTAGACGTGGAAATCAAACATCGGCGAGAGATCGATGACAAACACTGGGTGTGGCACGTCGGGCTCGACGCGACCGCATCCGGGGTGCTGAACGATCTTTACAACCAAACACCGGTCGAAGAAGAGCGCATGAACCGCTTGCTTTGCCTATTCGAGCTTCGCTTCAAAAATCCCGCAGACATGCGTCAAGCCATCGCTGGTAAGCCGATTTATCTCGCCATCGCGATGGATTCGGAGGGCAAACTCAAACTCAAACCGCAGAATTTGCTGCTCAACCTTCCGCTAAATCGTGCGTAAGCGATGCGCAACTCGTCGCGGCGATTGGCTTTTTACGCTTTGTTCCCGATTTAATTGGTCCCGCAGCTCGAAATATACTTTTTCGACATATTATAAATATTTAATCAACTCCCAATTAAATAAGGCTTTAGTGGACGTTATGGATGTGCATTTGTGCGTCGCACAAAGCCTTCCCAAACAGGCATAGAATCCGCGACTTGCTTCTAAAAAGAAGAGCGAACGAATGAGTTCTCATGACATGGGAGGGGCGACGGGCAAGCGGCTCGCGGCGCTTTCTCTCGGTGCGGTGGGTGTTGTCTACGGCGACATCGGCACATCGCCGCTCTACACCCTAAAAGAGGTGTTTTTTAATTCGTCACACGCCATCGCACTCACCGAGGCGAACGTGCTTGGCTTGCTCTCGTTGATCTTCTGGGTGCTGACGATTGTTGTGGCCGTGAAATACGCGTTCGTGATTCTGCGCGCAGACAATCAAGGCGAAGGCGGCACGATGATCCTTTTGTCGATGGCGCTGCGCGCTGTGCAAGAGGTCACCAAGCGGCGCTATCTCACCTTGCTAGGCATCTTTGGCGTCGCCCTCTTTTTCGGCGATTCGATCATTACACCCGCCGTATCGGTGTTGGGTGCGATGGAGGGATTGAAAGAAATCAATCCGAAGTTTGAAGCCGCTGTGGTGCCCATCGCACTGGTGATTTTGACCGGACTTTTTTGGGTGCAGAGCCGCGGCACGGGCAAAGTCAGCAAGTTTTTTGGGCCAATCATGGCGGTATGGTTTGGCATGCTGGGCGCACTCGGTGTTTTTCATCTATCGAGCCATCCGTCCGTGCTTGCCGCGATCAATCCGATGTACTTTCTTCGCTTTTTGATGGAGAACCCAGGTCTCTCGCTGATCGTGCTGGGATCGGCCGTGCTCGCAGTCACAGGCGCGGAGGCGCTCTACGCCGACATGGGGCATTTCGGGCGGCGACCGATTCGGGCCGCTTGGTTTACCTGGGTGTTTCCTGCGCTGGTGCTCAATTATTTCGGGCAAGGCGCGCTGATTTTGAAGACTTGCGCCAGCGCCGCGGCGAGTAACGCTGTTTGCAAGATGCACCCGTTTTACGATCAAGTGCCCACGACGTTTTTGATCCCGATGATTTTGTTTGCGGGTGTGGCGACCGTGATTGCGTCGCAAGCGGTGATCTCGGGCGCGTTTTCAATTGCACGCCAAGGCGTGCAACTTGGCTTCCTGCCACGCATGAAAATCGTGCACACGTCGCACCAGAGTGAAGGGCAAATTTATGTGCCCGCCATCAACTGGGCGCTCTACGTGTTGGTGGTGATTGTGGTGATTTCGTTCCGCTCCACCGACAATTTGGCGTCTGCTTACGGCCTCGCCGTCACGGGTGCGATGTTGGTAGACACGATTTTGTTTGCCATTGTTGCCACGGGCTTGTGGAAGTGGAACAAGCTGGTGGCAGGGATCGCAATTGTCGTGTTCGCGATTGTGGATATCGCACTGGTGGCCTCCACCGCGATCAAAATTCCAGATGGCGGCTGGTTTCCGCTCCTCGTCGCGAGCGTTGTACTCGTGTTGATGACCACATGGAAGCGTGGGCGCAACCTGATGAACGAGCAGCGTAAAGCCGTCGCGCTGCCGCTCGTGCCAATGATTGCCTCGCTCACCCGTGACGCAACCCGCGTATCGGGCACAGCAGTCTTCATGACCTCAACGCCGGACGACATGCCAGCGGCGATGCTGCATAACTTGAAGCACAACCGCATTCTTCATGAGCGAAATGTGATTCTCCACGTCAAATTTGATGATGTGCCCCTCGTGCCGCGCACCAAGCGATTGCAGGTCGAAGCGCTCGGGGACGGGTTTTATGCGATGGTGGTGCACTACGGTTTCATGAACACCCCAGACATCCCGAAAGTGCTCACGAGCGTGGCCAAAGAGCACGACCTCGAATTCGACATGATGGACACGTCATTCTTCGTCTCACGTGAAGTGCTGATCCCTACGAAGTGCCATCGAATTTCAATCTGGCGACAACGGCTCTTCAGCCTCATGGCGCGCAACGCGCAATCGGCGACAGCGTACTTCCAGATTCCATCAAATCGGGTGCTTGAACTTGGGGCGCAAGTTAAGTTTTAGTCGTTTGCTGCTGGCCGTACTCGCATGCGCGACGTTGTCGGCGTGCGCCGGCCCTCGGCGTGAGGTTGATTTGCACACGCTTGATCGCGCGCTGCAGGCTCGCTTCACCCGAGGTGGGCTGATGGCCTGTCAGTTCACCTCGGTAGGCAAACAGATTGCGATCAACAAAGAAACAGTCGCCGTGCCGTTTGAGGCGAGCTGCACAGTCACGTCGAAATACCTCGACCCCGCCACGACGAAGGTCAAAGACGAGTTCGTGTTTCGATACGTGAAAGGCACGCCCGGATTCTTTGCTGGCACGCCGCCGAGTTGGACCTTGCTTCCTCGCTAGTCGGAATAGTGATCGCGTGGAACGGTCGAACTATATTCAACCTTATAAGCTAAAGCGCCTATTTCATCGGGGCTAGCGTTCGATTAAATTACTAAGCGTATAACTGGAATTATATCCATCAGCCCTTATGAAATATCGATTTCAAGTAATTTTTACTTGCTACCTAGCGTACGCGCACCCGCCCAAAGCCGTGTGAGCGTCGTCACAAAGCACGCCGCTGCAAACACATAAGCAATCATCCCGAAATATTGCGGCCAAAGACACATTGCACAGAACGCAACGATGGTTTCGGTGCCTTCGGTCAAGCCGCCCAAGTAGTGAATCGCCTTGTTCGGGTAGACCGGGTTTGCATCACCGCCGGCCTTCGCGTGAATCGCCGCGAAGGCGAGAAATGTCGATGCCGTACCGATGAAGCTGGCCAAAAGCGCTGCGGACGCGAGCGCGTTGGCGGCAGGATTTGCAATGGCAAATGCGAGCGGGTACGCGGCATACACAAAATAATCGCAAACGATATCGAGGTAGCCGCCGCATGGCGTCGTTCCTACCTGCCGCGCCATCGCGCCATCCACTCCGTCTAGAAATCGATTCACACAGAACAGCAATAGTGCCCAGCCGTAACACTCAGTCACGATGAGCGCCGCGCCCGTCAGTCCGACCGCGCAACCGAGAGCGGTCACGGTGTTGGCCGATATGCCAACGGCGAGTGCGCCGCGCGCGACCGCACGATGGGGGCGCGATAGCAAGGGGAGAGCATAGCGATCAAGCATCGTGCGAGTGTATTGCGCCCCGCGTGCTCACCCCTGAATTTGCTGCAGCTTCTGATAGATTCGAATCGTGGAATCGCCGCTCGCTCTCATCGTTATCGTTCTTGCTGCCAGCGTGGCGTGCGTCGGCCTGTGTCGCCGTTTCCGTTTACCGTCGCTGCTCGGATATTTGGCGGTCGGATTGCTGCTTGGCCCGTATGTGCTTCGGGTGATTCCTGATTCAGAGCAAGCGCGCGCAATCGCCGAATTCGGCGTCGTGTTTTTAATGTTCTCGATCGGCCTCGAATTTTCTCTGCCACAGTTTCGCGCGATGCGCGGGCTGGTGGTTGGTTTCGGCGGCATTCAGTATCTGATAGGTAGCCTGCTTTTCGCCGCGATTGCGGTTGCGCTCAGCGTTTCAATCGCTGGCAGTATTGTGCTTGCGACCGCACTCGCAATGTCGTCGACCGCGATTGGACTCAAATTACTCGCTGAACGCGGTGAGCTTTCGTCCGCACACGCACGACATGTGATCGGCGCATTGCTGTTTGAAGACATCGTCGTCGTGCCGCTACTGATCCTGATCCCAGCCGTGGCGGGTGCTACGGGCGATGGCATGCAGATCGCCTGGGCTGTATTCAAGGCTGCGGTACTGCTGGCCGTAATGCTCAAGTTCGGTCAGCCCATACTGCGCGCAGTGTTTCGCGTGATCGCCAGGCAAAAAAGCACTGAACTCTTCATGCTCGGCGTGTTACTTGTAGCGCTCGCCTTGGCGTGGCTCTGTCATCTCGCCGAGCTCCCGCTTGCGCTCGGCGCGTTTGTTGCCGGGATGTTGATCTCGGAAACCGAATACAAGCTTCAAGTTGAAGATGACATTCGCCCTTTCCGGGATGTCTTACTCGGGATGTTTTTCATCTCGCTTGGGATGCAGCTCAATCTACCCTTCGTGTTCGCGAACTTGGGTTGGGTCGCAGCTGCATTCGTCTTAGTCACGCTGATCAAGGAAATCGTGATTTATGCGTTCGCGCGGCGTTATGGGCTCAATCAGCACCATGCGCTCCTCACCGCTGCGCTGCTCGCGCCCGCGGGAGAGTTTGGCTTTGTCTTGCTCACGCTCGGTCGCAGCCTCAGCACAGTGAATGAAACCTTCATGCAAATCGCGCTGGCTGCAATGCTGCTTTCGATGCTGACCGCGCCGTTCGTTCCGATGCTGGCTGAAAAGATTTCCGCGCGTCTGACCGCGAACGACTTCTTGGCGCGCTCGGCCGATATTTTCAAAATTGCTGCGCAAAATCTGTCTCGGCAAGACCACGTCGTGATCTGTGGATATGGGCGAAGCGGCCAGTATCTCGCGCGCTTACTTGAGGCCGAAAACGTACGCTACGTGGCGCTCGACAATGATCCGGAACGCGTGCGCGAAGCCGTGGGCACGAGCGAGGGCGGTGATGTCGTGTTTGGCGACAGCACACGCAAAGAAGCGTTGATTGCGGCGGGCATTGAGCGCGCAAGAGCGTTGGTCGTCTCATTCACCGATAAAGACGCCGCGCTCAAAATCATTGCGACGGCAAAATCGGTGCGAAGTGATTTGGCGATCATCGTGCGTACGATGGATGACGAACACATCGCGGCGCTGTCGGCCGCGGGCGCGACTGAGGTCGTGCCGGAGGTGCTGGAGGGTAGCTTGATGTTGGCGACTCATTCATTGCTCGTGCTGGGCACGCCGCTCACCAAAGTGCTTAAACGCATCCGCGCGGTGCGCGAAGAGCGCTACAACCTGTTTCAAGGCTTTTTTCGTGGCGCGTCCGACGGCAACGAAAGCGAGGGCGATGCCCGGGTGCTCCACTCAGTCACCATTCCCGAAAACGCCTGGGCTTGCGGCAAATTGTTGGGCCGCGTGAAGGAAACGCTGCACGAACGGTTTGACGCCGAGATCACCGTGATTCGGCGCGAGGGTGCTCGGATTGATTTGACAAGCCCTGACTTTGTGTTCGAGCCGGGAGACGCGCTCATCTTGCTCGGGACGCAAAGCGCCGTGAGTGCGGCAGAGCTCAAACTCACCGAGTAACCACGCGCCATCGGACGTTCAAGTCGCGCTCGTCACAGCGAAAGCTGGGGTCTATAGGGTAAGCGTCCGGCACGGTTAGGGTTTTACCTCTCCGATTCATACGCGCCGCCGCCTACCGTTTCGGGTTGCTCGGCACGAGGTTTGCGATAGGACTGTAAACCCTTGCTGAGATGCCCCGATTCGGGGCATCGCGTGAGCGAAGAATTTTCAAAACGAAGACCTCAACACTAGGAGATCACTGTATGAAGTTGTCACGAACCCAATTCGGGTTGAGCGCCGTCATTGCCGCGCTTGGACTATCAGCCTTTCCAGCTCACGCCGGAAAAACCTTGGACGCGATCAAAGCGCGTGGCCAAGTCGTCTGCGGTGTAAACACTGGCCTTGCGGGCTTCTCGCAAGCCGATTCGTCGGGTAACTGGTCAGGCCTTGACGTTGATGTGTGTAAGGCCGTTGCTGCGGCAACCCTTGGCGACGCAAACAAAATCAAATGGGTTCCGCTTAACGCACAGCAGCGCTTCGCCGCACTGCAATCGGGCGAAATCGACATCCTTTCGCGCAATACGACCTTCTCGCTCACGCGCGATGCGTCACTCGGTTTGCACGTCACGGGCGTCACCTATTACGACGGTCAGGGCTTCATGGTCACCACGAAATCAAAGATCCGCGACGCAAAACAGCTCAAAGGCCAAACGGTCTGCGTGCAATCTGGCACCACGACTGAGAAAAACCTGACCGACTTCTCGAAAGCCAACAATCTGGGCATCAAGCCTGTGGTGTTTGAAAAGGTTGAAGCGGCCACCGGCGCTTACTTCTCGGGTCGCTGCGTGGCCTACACGACGGATGCGTCGGGCCTTGCTTCGGTGCGCAACAAAGAAGCGAAGAACCCGGACGAGCACGTGATCCTTCCGCAACTCATCTCGAAAGAGCCTCTCGGACCGATGGTCCGCCGCGGTGACGACGAATGGTTTGCGATCGCCAAATGGGTGATCCACGGCTTGCTTGAAGCTGAAGAATATGGCGTCACGCAAGCGAACGTTGATCAGATGAAATCGAGCACCGACCCCGTCGTTCAGCGTTTGCTCGGTACCACGGAAGATACGGGCAAGCTGCTCGGTCTGGATAAAGAGTGGATGGCTCGCGCGATCAAAGCGGTTGGTAACTACGGCGAGATTTTCGAGAAGAACGTTGGACCAAAGTCAGCGTTGAAGCTGCCGCGTGGCGCTAACAACCTTTGGAATAAGGGCGGACTCATGTACGCCTACCCCGTCCGCTAATTTCGGCGCAAAGCTACTGCGCGGCTGAATTTCGTCGTCATCGGTTGCCTCGTGTACATCAGTACGCGTCGGCAACCGCCTCCTCGAACTTCAACCGCTCGCTACGCTTTTCATCCGAAATTAGAGGCTCGCGTCGCCCGAGAGATTTTCGCGGGCGGACCCGTGCAACAAATCCTCTTCACTGAAAGAGGATTTGTGTGAAAAAACTGAGACAGTTTTTTCACACAAACTAGAAGAAACAACCTGACGAACTTAGCAGACAAAGCACGGGGAAGCCTATGGCGGTTGCATCACGAACTCCACCGAAGAAACGCGATTGGTCTTGGCGATCTCAAGCATTTCGCGGATTGCTTTATCAGATTCTGGCCGTTGCAGTCATTGGCGGCGCGGTGTGGTTCTTGGCGCACAACACCGTGGAGAACATGCGGGTTCGTGGGATCAAGAGCGGTTTCGATTTTCTGTTTCAACCCGCTGGCTTTGATATTGGCGAGCCGCTTTTCGGCTACGACTCGAACAATCCGTATTGGAAAGCGTTTTTGGTCGGCGTGGGCAACACCCTTCGCGTCGCCATCATCGGCATCATTCTCACTACGATTCTCGGCACCCTAATCGGCGTCGGGCGCTTTTCGCGCAACGGTTTGGTGCGTGGGCTTTGCTACGCATACGTGGAATTCTTCCGCAACATTCCGGTGCTGCTGCAACTACTCATGTGGTACCTGCTGTTCACCGAACTATTGCCCGACATCAGCGAAGCCAAGCAAGTCGGCTCGGTGTTTCTGAGCAAAGGTGGGCTCACCTATCCCGCGCCGGTTTGGGTGTCCGGTCATGCGTGGATGTTCGCGGGCTTGATTGCAGCGCTCGTCGCTGTTTGGTTCTATCGCCGTTGGGCGCACCGGCAATTCGAGGCCACCGGCAAACAACCAGGCACGTTCTGGGGCTCGGTCGCGGTGATTTTGCTGCTAACGGTCGGTGGCTGGTTCATTGGCGGCTCTCCCACCGAGATGCGCGTACCCGTGAAAGGCGAATTCGCCGTCGAAGGTGGAGCATCGTTCACGCCCGAGTTCCTCGCCGTTCTGTTCGGACTCACGCTCTACACCGCTGCCTTCGTCGCGGAAGTGGTTCGCTCGGGTATCGCCTCGGTCCCACGGGGTCAATCCGAAGCGGCGCAAGCCATTGGGCTTTCGCGCGGGCAGGAAATGCAAAAGGTACTGTTGCCGCAAGCGTTACGCGTCATCATCCCGCCGATGACGAATCAGTATTTGAATCTCACGAAGAACTCGTCACTCGCGGTCGCCATTGGCTACCCCGATGTGGTTTCGATCTCAAACACCGCGCTCAACCAGACGGGTCGCGCTGTGGAATGCATTGCCATCATCATGTTGGTGTATCTCACCACGTCGCTTTCAACGTCGTTCTTTATGAATTGGTACAACGCGAAATCCGCGATTAAAGAGCGTTAATCGTGGCCGAAACCATCATCTTCCAATCAAAGCCCGCACGCCCAGCGCCTAATCGCACTGAAGGCTTGCTGCCGTGGATCAAGCTGAATCTGTTCGGCACCTGGCAAAGCGCACTTTCAACCGTGATCATCGGCGCGTTGCTGGTGCTCTATGTGCCTCAGTTCCTGAACTGGGCGATCTTCACCTCCACTACGTCCACCAATGCAGACGCCTGCCGCGCTGCGGGTGTGGGCGCGTGTTGGGGCGCGGTCGTTGAAAAGTATCGCCTCATCATCTTTGGGCGCTACCCGTTTGAAGAGCAGTGGCGGCCGCTGGTGGCCACGCTCATCATGCTCACGATGCTCGTCGTAAGTTGCATTCGCTACTTCTGGAGCAAGTGGTTGGTGCTCGGCTGGACGGTGACGCTCGCCGCGTACTTCATCCTCATGTACGGCAGCCTCTTTGGTTACCTCGATGTGTTCGGCTTGAGCAAGGTCACCACCGATCGTTGGGGCGGCTTGCCACTCACGATCATGCTCTCGACGCTCTCGATCATGCTGGCGTTTCCGCTCGCCGTGGTCGTCGCGTTAGGGCGGCGCTCACATCTTCCGGCGATCCGATCGCTCTGCACGGTTTATGTCGAATTGATTCGCGGTGTACCGCTGATCTCGGTGCTGTTCATGGCATCGTTCATGTTCCCGCTCTTCATGCCACAGGGCGTGACGATTGACACCTTGCTTCGCGTGTTGGTTGGGATCACGCTATTCGCCGCCGCTTACATGGCGGAGGTGGTGCGGGGCGGTTTGCAGTCGTTACCAAAAGGCCAGACAGAAGCTGCGGCATCGATTGGCCTTTCTTACTGGCAAACGCAAAGGAAGATCATCCTGCCGCAGGCGCTTGCCACCGTGATCCCAGGGATCATGAATAACTTCATCTCGATCTTCAAAGACACGTCGCTGGTGACCATCGTTTCGCTCTACGAACTCACTGGTTCACATGGGCTGGCGTTCAATTCGGACGCCGATTGGCGACCGTTCAAACTTGAAGGCTACCTATTCATCGTCGCCATCTACTTCGTTTTCTGTTTCGCGATGAGTCGTTATAGCTTGTGGATCGAAGCACAAGTAAACAAATCGAAGCTCCGTTAATCGAGGATCGCCATGAGCACCGGCACTGACAACATCATTGTTTTCGACAAAGTCAACAAGTGGTACGGCAATAGCTTCCACGTCTTGCGCGACATCGATTTACAGGTACGACGCGGCGAGCGCATCGTGATCTGCGGCCCCTCGGGCTCGGGCAAGTCAACGCTCATTCGCTGCATTAATCGCCTTGAGGAACATCAGGAAGGGCGGTTGATCGTTGATGGCACCGAACTCACCGACGACGTGAAAGCGATTGACCGCATTCGCAAAGATGTCGGCATGGTGTTTCAGCAGTTCAATTTGTTTCCGCATCTCACGGTGCTCGAAAACTTGACACTCTCACCGATGTACGTCGGCAAAGTGCCAAAGAAAGAAGCCGAAGAGCGTGCGATGACGCAGTTGAAGCGTGTGCGTATTGCCGAGCAAGCGGAGAAATATCCGCTGCAACTTTCCGGCGGTCAACAGCAGCGTGTGGCCATCGCTCGCGCGCTCTGCCTTACACCAAAAATCATGCTCTTTGATGAGCCCACCTCGGCGCTTGATCCAGAGATGATCAAAGAAGTGCTCGATGTGATGGTGGAGCTCGCCAATCAAGGCATCACCATGATCTGCGTCACCCACGAAATGGGCTTCGCGAAAGCGGTCGCTGATCGTGTGATCTTCATGGATCAAGGTCAAATCGTCGAGCAAAACACGCCTCACGAATTCTTCAATAATCCAAAGACGGATCGCTCGAAGGATTTCTTGTCGAAGATTTTGGGGCATTAGCCGACCGGCTAGCTTTTTGAGAGGCGCTCTCGTTAATTTAGGGCATGCGGGGCGAATACGCGAATCTAGAAAACTACGTTTTCACGCGCGTAGCCCCAATCCAATGTGCGCCTAAGCGGGAGAGTTGTACTCTCCTGTGCGCTGCTTCGCGCATGCTGGAGCGCACTTCGACCGTAGGCAAACTACGTTCACCGCTTCTAGCCCTCATCAGTGCCGAGTGCGAACGGAAGCCGATTCTCGCGTTCAAATGGTGATCGCTTTCACTTGGACTCGACATGTCGCGCTCAACGTCTCTCGCACTCTCTTTCGCGCTAGTTTTCGCTGGCGCGCTCCAAGTCTCCCAGCCCGCTTCAGCACAAGTGGCACCGTCGGCGAGCGAGGTTGCGAAGTACTCGGGGCTTCATGCCGCCGCGCATCGCGGCGATCTCGCGGAAGTCAAACGATTGATCGCTGCAAATGCGCCGCTCAACGCACGAGATGCGTATGGCCGGACGCCGTTGCACGTGGCGACCTTCGCCCGCAAGCGCGATGTGATCGAAGCGCTGATGAAAGCGGGCGCCGATCACGCGGCGCTCGAAAGTGATCGCTACGACGCGGTCACCATTGCGTCCGTGGCAGACGATGAGGAAAGCTTGCGTGTGCTACTCGCCAACGGCGCCAGTGCGAAACTCACCACCAGTCGCTATGACGGGACCGCGCTCATCGCAGCAGCACACCTTGGCCACGACGGCGTGGTCCGTCAACTCATCGCCGCTGGCGCCCCGCTCGACCACGTAAATAACCTGCATTGGACGGCGACCATTGAAGCCATCGTCTTGGGCGACGGTGGCAAGCGCCACCAAGCATCGCTCAAAGCGCTGATCGATGCGAAAGCCAATCTGCAATTGCGCGATCGGCAAGGTATGACACCGCTCGCGCTCGCGAAGTCGCGCGGCTACAAAGAAATGATCGCGATGCTCGAAGCCGCTGGCGCGAAATAGGTTTCTTGCGTGCTCGCGCGGACGCGAGCACGACCTCCTAGTGCTGCAAAATCTTCGAGAGGAAATCCTTCGTGCGCGGCTGACGAGCATCGGGGTTACCGAAGAAGTCATCTTTCGAGCAGTCTTCGAGAATCTTGCCGCCGACGTCGATGAAGATCACGCGATGAGCGACTTTGCGAGCAAAGCCCATCTCGTGCGTGACGACCATCATCGTCATGCCCTCTCTGGCAAGCGTGACCATTACATCGAGCACTTCGCCGACCATTTCGGGATCAAGCGCCGAGGTGGGTTCATCAAAGAGCATCACTATCGGATCCATTGAGAGCGCTCGGGCAATGGCAACGCGTTGCTGCTGGCCGCCTGAAAGTTGCCCTGGAAATTTGTCTTTATGCGCCATGAGGCCCACGCGATCCAGCATTTTCAAGCCGCGTGTGCGCGCCTCTTCTTCGCTGCGCCCGAGCACTTTTTTCTGTGCGATCGTCAGGTTTTCGGTGACTGACAAATGCGGGAAAAGCTCAAAGTGTTGGAACACCATACCGACACGTGAGCGCAACTTCGGTAGATCCGTTTTAGGATCGTGCACCGCAGTGCCATCAACCCAGATCTCGCCTTTTTGCACGGGCTCCAACGCATTGATCGTTTTGATCAGCGTTGACTTACCCGAGCCCGACGGACCGCAAACAACGACGACCTCGCCTTTGTTGATCTTGGTTGAGCAGTTGTTCAGCACCTGAACCTTGCCGTACCACTTCGAAATACCTTTAACTTCAATCATGATTCGACTCCGCTCCCCTACCTAATGATTTGCACTTTTTGCTGAATACGCTTCACGATCCAGGAGAGCGCGTAGCACATAAAGAAATACACAACGGCCGCAAGCAGATACGCTTCAACCGGTCGGCCCAAGTTTTTGCCTGCGGTCTCAAACCCTTTGAGCATGTCGTACGCGCCAATCGCGTAGACGAGTGAGGTGTCTTGAAACAGGATGATGGTTTGCGTGAGAAACACTGGCAACATATTTCGAAAGGCTTGCGGCAGGATCACGAGCTTCATGTTTTGCCCGTAGGTCATGCCGAGTGCTTGCCCCGCAAAAATCTGACCCCGTGGAATCGATTGAATGCCAGCGCGAACGATTTCCGAGAAGTACGCGGCCTCGAAGGCAATAAACGTCACCACGGCGCTCATCTCGGCCCCAATCGGCCGCCCAATTGCAAACGGAATTAGCAAGAAGAACCACAAGAGCACCATCACCAGCGGAATGGAGCGCATCGTGTTCACATAAGCGGCCGCTGGGACTTCCAGCCACTTCTTGCCGGAGAGTCGCATCAGCGCGAGCGCCGTGCCAAGGATCACGCCGCCAATCGTTGCAACGACTGTGAGCCACAAACTGAAGATGAGACCTTTCCAGACGAAGGGCCCAATCACGCTCCAGTCAAAAAAGGTGAGATCAAGATTTCCCATCGTGACCCCTAGTGGCCCGCGCCCATGCCGCCTGCAGCGACAAAGCCGGGAACCTGCGTCTTCTGTTCGATCACACGCATGATGCGATTGACCGTAAACGCAGAGATTGCATAAAGCACCGTCACCGCCAGATACATCTGCACTGGCGCCGACGTCTCTTCGCCTGCTTGGCGCGCGAACATCGTTAGCTCAGCAATTGACACCGCAAACGCCACCGATGAGTTCTTGATGATATTCATCGATTCGCTGGTGAGCGGCGGAATGACGATGCGAAGCGCCATCGGCAGCAACACGTAGCGATAGGTTTGTGGCGTCGTGAAACCAACCGCCATGCCCGCGTAGCGCTGGCCACGCGGTAGCGCTTGAATACCGGAGCGCACTTGCTCGCTCACCCGCGCAGAGGTGAAGAATCCGAGCGCAAGAATCACGAGAATGACCGATGGCACATCGTTGAGTGCCGGGAAAATCGCTGGCACCACGAAGTACCAAAGAAAAATCTGCACGAGCAGTGGAATGTTGCGGAAGAGCTCTGTCCATGCAGTGCCAAGCCGCACCAGCCACGGGCTATTGGGCAGCGTTCGCAATGTCCCCATGATGAGGCCCATCAAGAGCGCGACAACCAAGGCAGCAAGCGCGACCGTCAGTGTCCAGCCCCACGCCGAGAGAATCCAATTCAGGTAGGTTTGATCCCCACCTTTTCCAAAACAGCCCGCGATGATTTCGCCGGTTGCTGTTTCTTTACAGAATAACTGCCAATCCCAAGCCATCGATCCCCCTATCTCGTCGCATCATCATCGCGCTGGCCTAGTTCAACTCGAACCAAGCGCAGCTACGCGCGTAGCGTCAAACGCATCATACACACCGCCGCGACAGCGACTGCGCGCGCGATACTTTTATTTTCTTGAGGCAGAAAAAACCCCTGCGGTGGTGGCCCACGGCAGGGGCTAATTTAGTCGCGCAAAGAAAACTTATTTCTTCGCGTAATCTTCCATCGGCTTGTCGTTCGGGTTCGCCCAAGCGTTTTTGGTGCTCTCTGACAATGCGAGGCCCACTTTCGTGTTCTTCGGCGGGATCGGCTGCATGAACCACTTATCCCAAAGTTTCGCCATATCGCCAGACTTCACCATCGCTGCGATAGTGTCATTGCCGATTTTCTTGAGCGCTGCGTCGTCTTTGCGAACCATGATGGCGATCGGCTCGACGTTCAACACTTCGCCCACGATACGGAACTCAGCAGGGTTCTTCGCCAACGCAATGTTGCCCGCGAGAATCGAGCCGTCCATCACGAAGGCATCTGCGCGACCGGTTTCAAGCATCAAGAAGCTGTCAGCATGATCTTTGCCGAACACTTCCTTGAAATCCATGCCAGTTGCGCGCTCGTGCTTACGAAGATGCTGCACCGAGGTCGTGCCGGTCGTGGTTGCCACGTTTTTGCCGTTCAACTGGGCGATGTTGGTGATGCCAGAGTTCGCTTTTGTTGCGATGCGGACTTCTTCAACGTAGGTCGTGTTCAAAAAAGCTACGTCTTTTTGGCGCGTCGCGTTGTTGGTGGTTGATCCGCATTCGATATCCACCGTGCCGTTTTGCAGGAGCGGGATACGGTTCTGCGATGTCACCGGTTGGTACTTCACTTCAAGCTTCTTGCCCACTTGCTTTTCAACTTCAGCCAGGATTCGCTGGCAAACTTCAACGTGGAAGCCTGCGAACTTACCGTCGCCTAGCGTGTAGGACAGTGCGCCCGAAGATTCGCGAACACCCATGGTGATGCTGCCTGATGATTTCGCTTTGTCAACGGCCGACTGCGCGATGGCGCCGCCAGCTACGAATGCGGTCATCGCCGCAAGTACGATCTGCTTTTTCATATCTTGATGAATCCTAGAAAAGGAGAAGTGGATGTTTGATGCGTGGAGCGGCGTGGTGGCCGCACGGATCGTTGGTGCTGAATTGATGTTTTCACATCAGCGATAACGAACGCTCGGGCGGCAATATACGGCAAGCCAAGGCGCTCGAAATGCCGAGTTGTTTAGATGCTATGCACGTTCGTAAGCTTCGCGGCGCCCTCGAACACTGCCGCAGCCACTGATGCTCAAGCGCGGAGACGTCCCATCTTCCCCTTGGCTCGATGCGCAATTCATGGCCTGATGCGAATCTTGAATAAGAAAAGTCTCAAAAGCAGAAGCGCAAAGCTCTCGCCGCTCGTGTTGCGTAAGTAAACGCCAGAGAAGTCAGTGCGACATCGCGCGCCGCGGGTCAGGCTGGGCTTGCTCACTGAACTCGATGTTTCGCGGGGTGATGTTGAGAAATTTGGCTGCGTCGGCTCAGCGAAGAACGACGATGCGGCGTGCACATGAGACTGACTCCGCGCAGCTCTTGATAGCGCCACGGCAACGTGAAGGCGGCAATTGACTACCTTAGGCCCAACCGATACAGTCAACCGATGCTGGTTCCAGTCGCAGGGCCTAGGGAAACGCTGAATATGTCCGCGTGATGCAGTGCGCGGCGGATTGGCAGTTGTTCGGCGTTTCCCTAGAAGTGACGTTGAGATAAAGGCAGTGGCTCAAATCGATCAAACGGCCTAGGCGGCGCTCGGGGGCGATCGCGACGACCTGCCAGAAATGCGCGCGGCAGCTTGGTTGGTGACCGCTTCGATCACGGGTTCGCGCGCTGCAAGCTGCGCCAAAGGCGGCGCATGGGTAAAAAAAGGGAGTGGATTCTTGAACGAGAAGTTTTTCGCACGGCGTCGAATCGCACGCTTTGGGCTACTGGGTCTGGCGGTTGTCGGGCTTGGGATTTCCTCTGCGCAAACTAACGATACACGCGCCGCTCCCGCTCGCAATTCCCCACCCGCGCTAGCCGCTCCCGACGCAACCGGCGCCAAGGTCATCCGAATTGCGTATGCGGTCGCTCAAAACTCGCATTACGGTGCTGGAGTTGACGCATTTGGTCGCGAACTGGCCGAACTGACCAACAACCGCTTCAAGGTGGAGCACCTGCCCGCGGGTAAGGCGGGGGGCGAGCTGGAAATCCTCAATAAGGTGAAGTCCGGCGAGCTTGAGATGGGCAACACCTCTACAGGGCCGCTCGGCAATATCGTCCCGGAGGCAAAACTATTCGATTTGCCATTTTTGTTCAGCGATTACGCGCACGCGCGACGCACACTTGACGGAAAAATTGGCCAGAGCATCCTGGAGCTCTTTCCAAAGTACGGCTTGATTGGCTTGGCGTGGAGCGAGAATGGGTTCCGCCACATCACGAACAATCGCCGCGCGATCATTTATCCAGCGGATCTAGCGAGTTTGAAGCTTCGCACCATGGAAAACAGCGTGCACATGCAGGCGCTTCGTACACTCAAAGCGCAGCCAACACCGCTCGCCTTCCCCAAGCTATTCGATGCGCTTAAGCGCGGCGAGCTCGATGGACAGGAGAATCCGCTGCCAGTGATCCTCGCATCTAAATTTAGCGAAACACAACGATTTCTCTCTCTGACGCAGCATTTTTATTCGCCCTGTGTGCTCACTGTTTCACCGAGCTTATGGGCGAGTTTGAGTGAGCAGGATCGCTACGCCTTCAAGATGGCGGCGAGAGCAGCGGTTCGTGCACAACGGGATCGCGTAAACGCCGACGAATTCGCGGCGCTCACCGCCCTGCGCGCATCGGGGATGCAGATCAACACGTTTGTGGACACCAACGCGTTTCGGTCTGCGCTTCGTCCGGCCTACGAACGCATGCTGCCGGGACTCAATCCAAAGATCATCGAAGAAATCCGAACGTTTCGCTGAACGCTTCGCGATCGGCGAAATTTTCATCTGAATGCGGCATGCTTGTGTGCGATTGCCAACGGGTCGAAGCAATGCGCTCGCCAAGTTAGATTCGAAGCAAGATTTCCAGCATAACTTTTTTAGCTTAACCCTTACTTAATCAGGGCGAGAAGGGAAAAAAGAATAGGTAGAGTATTAGATTTTAGCTCGCTCGCCCCAATTCAATCGGGACGTGCAGTATAAAGCTACTAGGTATCTCGCAAACCTTGGCTAAAGCTTCACCACCGTGCGCCCTGTAACTGCGCCTTTCACGTAGGCCTCAAACACGCCGGGCAGCTCAGTGAACGAAACCGTCTTGCAATGGCTCGCGAGTTTCTCGCACTTCCATTCATTGGCAAGCTTGCCCCACAGCTCACGACGCAGCTGCATCGAGCAGTTCACGCTATCGATGCCAAGTAGTGAAACACCACGCAAAATGAACGGCATCACCGTCGTTTTCACTTCCCAGCCTTGCGCGAGCCCGACGGACGCAATGGTGCCGCCCACTTTCATCACGCGCGTGAGCCAGGAGAGTTGTTCGCCACCCAAGTTGTCGACCGCGCCTGCGTAAGTCTCCGGTCCGAGCGGCTTCTCTGTCATCTCAAATTGCCCGCGAATCAACACCTCTTTCGCGCCAATCGATTTGAGCAGCTCAACGTCCTTTTCTTTGCCCGTCACCGCGACTACGTGATAGCCGAGCTTCGCAAGAATCTCAATCGCCACCATGCCCACGCCGCCGGTCGCACCGTTCACCAACACCGGCCCCATCGCAGGACGCAAGCCATCGTGTTGCATGCGATGAATCGCTTGCGCAGCGGTGAATCCCGCAGTGCCATGCGTCATCGCGTCATACGTGCTCATGCCATTCGGGATTGGCACCAACCACGCCGCAGGCATGCGCGCGCGCTCCGCGTAGCCGCCATGATGCGCGACTCCCACATCGTACGAATGCGCAATCACTTTGTCGCCAGGCCTGAAGTCCGGAGACGATGACGACTCCACCACGCCCGCGAGATCAATCCCGCCAATGCAAGGAAAGCGCCGAATGATCCGCCCCGCGCCCGTTGCCGACAGCGCATCTTTGTAATTAACGGTCGAATACTCAACGCGAATCACCACCTCGCCCGGATCGAGTTGATCGACAGTCATGTCGACAAGTTCGGTTTTGACCGATTTGCCTTCTTGGGACGTTACGTAGGCTTTGAAACTCATGTTCAGCGCTTTCTGTAAATTGACGCGAATTCGAATTATTGCGTGAGAGCTGTCGGTCAAATGATGGCGTACATTCACCTTAGCCCGCACGCCGGCTGCGTAGCGGGGCGAAACGAGTCTTGTGCGTGGACTAACTTACTTCGTAGCCGTTTGGATTGATTCCGTCCCATGCAGCTGAGCTGCGGAAAGCTTCTTCAAAAGAAGCGAACCATCGGTCATCGGCACCCATCGATAGGTGAGTCCCCGCGATACGCAACATACCCCATGGATACCGTGGTCCAAACCCCTGCTCGCAATACGCGAACGCGGTATTGGATGCGCGATGTTCTGCAATGATCCAACAAGGAAATGTGCGCGCCTGGCCGTAATCCCACTCACGTTCTTCGCATCGAACTGGCACTAACAATCGGCGAAGTCGGGCAGCAAGGTCCAATTGATCGATGCGACCTATTTCTTCCTCAATTCGCCCTGTCATCTCATCGCTAGTTATATGCATTTCCGAACTTAGACAACCCGCAACCGCCCCGCCCCCGCTTCAACACGCCCCACCACAGCCGCGCGATCGAAGCCTTCTTGTTTGAATAGCGCGATCACATCGTTTGCAATTGCGGGATCGCAGGAGACGAGTAAACCGCCACTGGTTTGCGGGTCGGTCAAGAGCGCTTGATTGATGTCGCCGAAGTTTGCGGGCAAATCCACGTCTTTTCCGTAGCCCGCCCAGTTGCGACCGGACGCGCCGGTGATGAATCCTTGCGCGGCGAGATCGGCCACGCCGTCAATCAGCGGCACTTTGTTCCATTCGATCACGCAAGTGTGTTTCGCCCCGCGCGCGAGCTCTAGCACGTGTCCCGCAAGACCGAAGCCAGTGATGTCGGTGAGCGCGTTCACGCCTGGCATATTCGCGAGCTTCGCGCCGGGTTTGTTGAGCTTGGTCGTGTTCTCGATCATCGCGGCGTAGCCTTCCGCCGAGAGCTTCTCCTTTTTGAGCGCAGCGGAGAGCACGCCGACGCCAATCGGTTTGCCGAGGATCAACACGTCGCCGACTTTCGCATCCGCGTTCTTCTTCACTTTGCTCGGATGCACGAGCCCCATCACGACCAGACCATAAATCGCTTCGACCGAATCAATCGTGTGGCCGCCCGCAATCGGAATCCCAGCGGCGGTGGCAACACTTTGTCCGCCCTTGATCACTTTGCCAATCGTTTCAACGGAGAGCACATTGATCGGCATACCAACCAGCGCGAGCGCCATGATTGGCGTGCCGCCCATGGCGTACACATCGCTGATGGCGTTTGTCGCGGCGATGCGCCCGAATTCGAAGGGATCGTCAACGATCGGCATGAAGAAATCCGTCGTTGCGATCAACGCTTGCTCATCGTTCAACTGATAAACCGCCGCGTCGTCCGCGGTTTCGATGCCGACCAGCAATTCTTTTGGTAACAGGCCAGCGCTGTTTTTCAAAATCTCAGAGAGCACGCCCGGCGCGATTTTGCAGCCGCAACCACCGCCGTGCGAAAGAGAGGTGAGGCGCGGCTCAATGTTTGAAGTACTGGCGGGTGCGTTCATAGCGATACTCTTCCGTAGGGTGAGCTTGTATTTTCGCAAATCAAAGCGGTTTAGTTACAACACCGCTTTCACAGCAGCGCGAATGGCGGCTGCCTCCCGTTCTGGGACGAAGAGTTTTGCACGCTTTGCGCTCTGCGACACAAGTTTGGCGAAGAATCGCTTGTCGGCCTCGCAGCGCTGCATCAGCGCCGCACAGGCATGCGCGTTGCCGAATTCGAAGTAGCCCGCGTAATCCTCGCCCAACATGCCGACATTCCCGCTGACTCGGCTCGCAATCACGGGAACTCCGCTGGTGACCGCTTCAACAATTACGTTAGCGCCACCCTCCATCTTGCTCGCGATGACCAAAACGTTGGCGCGCTTGATGTACTTGCGCGTTTTGCTCCGATCCTTGGCGCCCACCCAAGTGAGTCGCGGCTCGTCTCTGGCCACTTGCTTGATGGTGTCTGCGTGCTCGCGATCCAGCGCGCCACCCACGTGGATCAATCGAATCTTGCTTTCGTCGGGCAAAGTTCGAAGCGCAGTGATGGGCGTAAACGGATCTTTTTCGTGGCGCAAATGCCCGACTTGAATGATGTTGAACCGCCGCTTCGATTTTTCACCCGGCACTAATTCACGCGCGGATTGGTACACCGCATGCGCTTTCCAACGCAGCCCTTCGGGCAACTCGTCAATCGCTTTTGGCTGTAACGTAATAATCGAATCGGCGAACTCTAGGGATTGCTGAGCACTTTCATCCACATGAATATCGCGATACACATCGGTTCCCGTGAGCGCGAGCAAGAGACCGCCCTCGGCTCGGCGATTGCGAAAGCGTGCGATGCTGTCGGCGGAGCGCCGCGCGTGCAGCGCGACCATTACATCGGGAAGCGTACGCTCGGGCGCCCAGCGCTCAACGATTTTCACCGCATAATCGCGAGAGAGCATTCGCGCCCAGCGGGCGGCCGTATGCCAGTTGCCGTTGTTGGCTTTGGCATTTGCAGGGGAGACAATGACAACAGACGGTTTCACAGCGCAACTATCGCACAGCCGCGACTCGGTGGCATCGGCGGCCCTGCCCCACATCGGCGTGGCTGCGCGCTCTTACGATAGAAGCGCAATCGCTCGCGAGTTGATCGCCATGCGTGCACTACTTCGCGAGTTCGTTTTCAATTTGGACGAGTCACAGCTCTGGCCGCCCCACATCGCAACGATCAATCCACCGCTGTGGGAGGCCGCGCATGTTGCGTGGTTTGCAGAATGGTTTTGCGTGCGTGATGCCTACAACACTGCAAACGGCGAGACGCGCGCCGATATCGCCTCGATCTGGCTCGAGAGCGATGCGTTTCTAAACTCCAACACGATCGCACACGGTGCGCGCTGGCATTTGCCGCAACTCACTCGCGCGAGAACGCTTGATTTTCTTGACCGCAACCTGGAGGCGACGCTACGTGCGCTTGAACGCGCGGCCGACGACGCCGAAGCGCTCCACCGCTTTCGGCTTGCCATGTTTCACGAAGCGATGCATCTGGAGGCTTTCGCGTGGGCTGCGCAAACGCTGTCTTGGAAAGCGCCGTCTTGGGCGCGAATCGGCATCGATAGCGCGATGCATGCGAGCATTAGCAACCATGCTGCTCTCGCCGAATTTCAATTGAGCGAAAAGCATGATTCATCTCGTTATCAATTTGACAATGAAAGTGGACTATCACCCCAACACGCATTGACTTTGGAGGATAGTGCTGAACTGGTGACGAATTCTAAATTCGTTCAATTTGTGGAAAGCGGCGCATACACGCGGGCGACCCAACGCGCCCACCCCATGTACTGGCGTTCGCACTCGAACGGTGACTGGCAACAACGCCGTTTCGACCGCTGGATTGCACTCGCGGAAGACGAACCCGTCGTTCACGTAAACGCACAGGAAGCCGAGGCCTATGCAGCTTGGAACGGCGCGCGCTTACCCAGCGAGGCCGAACTGCATTCCCTCTTCAGTTCGCAGCCAAACCTGTGGCACGGCCAAGTTTGGGAATGGACATCAACGCCCTTCGCCCCCTACGTCGCACCCGAGCAATTCAAACCCGGCCTCTACCGCGAATACTCACAACCCTGGTTCGACGGTAAACATCGCGTCCTGCGCGGCGGCAGCTTCGCCACCCTGCCGATCATGCATCACCCGCACTATCGCAACTTTTTCACGCCCGCGCGTGGCGATGTGTTTGCGGGGTTTCGGGTGATAGGGGCCTAGACCCGCGGCGAGGCGTTGCGCTTGTTCTCACGCAATGTTCGCGCACGACTCACTATCTCATTGAGCGCAGGCTCAGTCGCCGCACCAAAGCGCGCAATCAGATCGTCGTACACCGCAATCGCTGCTTCGCCCTGTTTGAGCGCGCCGAGTGCGACTCCTTTGTTGTGCAGTGCCTTTGCCACCAGCTCGCGCAACGCTGGCTCAGTCGCCGCACCAAAACGCGCGATCAGATCGTCATACAACGCAATCTCTGCTTCGCCCTGATTGAGCGCGCCGAGTGCGACGCCTTTGTTTAGCCGCGCCTTCGCCACCTGCTCGCGCAACGCTGGCTCGGTCGCCGCACCAAAGCGCACGATCAAATCGTCGTACACCGCAATCGCTGCCTCGCTCTGATTGAGCGCACCGAGTGCGACGCCTTTGTTTAGCCGCGCCTTCGCCACCTCCTCGCGCAACGCAGGTTCGGTCGCCGCACCAAACCGCGCGATTAGATCGTCGTACACCGCAATCTCTGCCGCTCTCTGATTGAGCGCACCGAGTGCGATGCCTTTGTTGTGGAGCGCCTTCGCCACCGGCTCACGCAACGCAGGCTCGGTCGCCGCACCAAAACGGGCGACTAGCTCGTCGAACACCGCTATCGCTGCCTCGCTTTGATTGAGCGCACCGAGTCTGACGCCCTTGTTCACCATCGCGCCCGCCACTGGCTCGCACAGCGCAGGCTCAGTCGCCGCACCAAACCGCGCGATTAGATCGTCGTACACCGCAATCTCTGCCGCTCTCTGATTGAGCGCACCGAGTGCGATGCCTTTGTTGTGCAGCGCCTTCGCCACCGGCTCGCGCAACGTAGGCTCGGTCGCTGCACCAAAACGCGCGATCAGATCGTCATACACCGCAATCTCTGCCTCGCTCTGATTGAGCGCACCGAGTCTGAAGCCTTTGTTCGCCATAGCCCTCGCCACCTGCTCGCGCAACGCAAGCTCGGTCGCAGCGCCAAAACGCGCGATCAGATCGTCGTAGACCGCAATCTCTGCCTCGCTCTGATTGAGCTCACCGAGTCTGAAGCCTTTGTTAAGCAGCGCTTTTGCCACCTGCTCGCGCAACGCAGGCTCGGTCGCCGCACCAAACCGCACGATTAGATCGTCGTACACCGCAATCTCTGCCTCGCACCTGTTGAGCGCACCGAGTGTTATGCCTTTGTTGAACAACGCCGAAACGATGGTGATTGGTGATTTCGCGAGGGACGCGCCAGCGGACGCAAGCGCGAGCGCACCCGCAAAGTCGCCACGTTCATAGGCCGCCGCGAATTGCCCAACGATGAAGTTGTACGCGGTGTTACCGGTCTCAGGCGATGTGATGACGATTTCGGATTCGGAGAACGATGCGCGGTTAGAGTCGCTTGACTCGGAAGACGCTCGCTGCGCGTGCGCGCGACGCCATTTCGCAAGGATTCCCCGTAGCTCGCTCGCGAAATCCGCATCGCTTTTGAGCGATTTGAAAAAACAGTCTTTCCCGTCAGTGAGTTTCGTCCTGAACGCAAGCACTGCCTTTAACTGATCACCTGGGTCTTCGAGTTGCCCCGGATGAACGGGAAAAAAGTACACAGCGCGGTCGCCCATGGTTTTCGACGCGATGCACTCGCCCGCTACGGCGTACTCTTCTTCGGTGCCCGCGGTATATAGACTGCTCGACGCGCTCGTATCGGGTGGAGACCCCCAGCGATCCCGAAACAGGAAGATCGCATAGTCGCATTGGCGTAGTTCGTCGTTGATCAGCGCTTGTGCGCGTTTGGCGCCGCTTGGGAGCGTTTCTTCCCAGCCAACGGGTTCGAACAGCACGCCAACTGGACGCGCTTCGAGTCGGTTGTACTCCTCGACGATACGGTGAAATTCCTGCCGAAAATCGTCGAGACCGCCGGGGCTACCGATGAAAACTCTGATTCCCGTAATCGAACGAGGCATAACTTCGTTTCCGGTCGTTTAGCTTTTTTAACGCCACAAGGCTTCAATGTTGAAGGAGTATACGTAGCCAACTGGCTTGGCAAACTCCGAATCAAGAACAAAAAAAGAGCCGCACGAAGGCGGCTCTTCTCGATTTTGCTACGCGGGTCGCGGAGCGCAACAGTTGTTGCTACTGAATCGAAACTTCCACCCGCCGCGCTTCTTGGTTATCAGCGCCGCCTTGAACGACTTCGGGCTTTTTCAGTTCAGCACGCGATTCCTCGATGCCGGCACCTTTGAGCAGCTCGCGAACCGCTTTCGCGCGGTTCTTGGCGAGCTCTTCATTGGTGGCAATCGAACCCGTCGAATCATGAAAACCGCTGATGGCAGCCTTCGCATCTTTGTTCGCCTTCAAAAAAGCGATGACAGGCTCCAACATTTTTGCGGCATCAGGCGGCGTGTCAATCTTGCCGCTCGCGAAGTAGAGCTTTGCGGGCGCAGGCTTGCCAGTGGGTGCCGCGGCAGCCGGAGCCGCTGCGGCAGGCGCAGCAGCGGCAGGCGCGGCAGGTGCTGCCGCTTGCCCTGCTGTGGCTGATGCGCCCGCCATCGCGGCGCTTCCCGTAGCTGCAGCAGTCACCGCTGCTGTCGATGCACCGGAGTGCGCCGACGCAGCCGATTTGCTATCGCCACCATGGATCGATGCAACGATCGGCACGATGAGGAGCGCAACGATGTTGATGATCTTGATCAGCGGATTCACGGCAGGACCTGCGGTGTCTTTGTACGGATCACCCACGGTGTCGCCGGTCACTGCCGCTTTATGCGCGTCAGAGCCTTTGCCGCCATGATGGCCGTCTTCGATGTATTTCTTCGCGTTATCCCATGCGCCGCCGCCAGTACACATCGAGATTGCCACGAAGAGACCGGTGATGATCGTGCCCATGAGCAAGCCGCCAAGCGCCGCTGGGCCAAGGATGACGCCAACGAGAATCGGGACGGCGACCGGCAGCAGCGAAGGAATGATCATTTCCTTGATCGCAGAGGTGGTCAACATATCAACCGCAGCGCTGTAATCCGGCGTGCGCTTCCCGGCCATGATTTGGCCGTCTTTAAACTGACGGCGAACCTCTTCAACCACCGATCCGGCCGCACGACCGACCGCTTCCATCGCCATCGCGCCGAAGAGATAAGGGATCAAGCCGCCGATGAAGAGGCCAACGATCACCATGTGATTCGAGAGATCGAACGACACATGCAAACCGCGGCTCTCAAGGCCGTGCGTGTAGTCAGCGAAAAGCACGAGCGCTGCGAGACCGGCGGAGCCAATCGCGTAGCCTTTGGTCACGGCCTTCGTGGTGTTGCCTACGGCATCGAGCGGATCGGTCACGTTGCGTACTTCTTTTGGCAGTTCGCTCATCTCAGCGATACCGCCCGCGTTGTCCGTGATTGGACCGTAGGCGTCGAGCGCCACCACGATGCCTGCCATCGAGAGCATCGCAGTTGCTGCAACGGCGATACCGTAGAGGCCTGCCATCCAGAACGCTGCAAGGATCGCGATACACACAACGATCACCGGCCAACCGGTCGATTTCATCGACACACCAATGCCCGCAATGATGTTGGTGGCGTGGCCTGTGGTGGACGCCTTTGCAACGTGACGCACTGGCGCGTATTCAGTCGCTGTGTAGTACTCAGTGATCCACACCAACGCGCCCGTGAGCACGATCCCTACGATACACGCGCCGAAGAGCGGCATCACCATCTTGCCACCATCGATGTCGCCGAAGATCGCCTTCGTGACAAAGAAAAACGCGATTAGAGAGAGAACCGCCGCAACGATTAGGCCCTTGTAGAGCGCATTCATGATCTTGCCGGTACCGCTGTATTTCACAAAGTAGCAGCCGATGATCGATGCGATGATCGATACGCCGCCGAGCGCGAGCGGATACACCGCAGCCGCCGCAGCGTTCACCTTCATGAGGAGCGCGCCCAGGAGCATCGTAGCGATGATGGTCACCGCGTACGTTTCGAACAAGTCAGCGGCCATGCCTGCGCAGTCGCCCACGTTGTCACCCACGTTGTCTGCGATCACCGCAGGGTTACGTGGATCATCTTCAGGGATGCCCGCTTCAACTTTGCCGACCAGATCCGCACCGACGTCAGCGCCTTTGGTGAAGATGCCGCCGCCCAAACGAGCGAAGATCGAAATCAACGATGATCCGAATGCAAAGCCGATCATCGGCCCCATGATCTTGTGCAGATCTTCTTTCATCGGATTTGGCGCATGACCGGCCGTGCCGAGCAAGAACCAATAGAAACCTGCCACACCGAGTAGACCGAGCCCGACGACCAACATACCCGTGATGGCGCCGCCTCGGAAGGCGACCGCGAGCGCCGGATTGATACCGCCGCGCGCCGCTTCAGCGGTTCGCACATTGGCGCGCACCGAAACGTTCATCCCGATGAAGCCTGCCACGCCGGAGAGAAACGCGCCCACGGCAAAACCGAAAGCGGTTTTCGCACCCAGGCCCGGCACGAAGAACAAGATCACAAAAATGACGACGCCAATGATGGTGATCGTCTTGTATTGCCGTGAGAGATAGGCTTTCGCGCCCGCTTGAATCGCGCCAGCGATTTCTTGCATGCGCGCGTTACCGGCAGGAAGGCCGTTGATCCATTTGATCGAAATGATCCCGTAGAGTACCGCCGCCAGTCCGCAGACCAACGACACGATAAGCCAAGTGGTGGCTGTCATGGGTGAAGAGCTCCTTCTATGAGGTTGATAGTCCCCGCGGCACGGCTTCCGTACGGGGGTGTTGCATTGAACGAAGCTCAAAGCACCCGCCACACTTGGCCCGCGAAATTCCCGCGCCGCCGTTGGTCGTCGCTCGCCGCTCGCAATCCTCCGTCGCAAATTCGGCAAAACACCAACTAGCTGCAACCGATTATAGAGTCGCCACTCCAGCGCGGTTTATCCCAGATTTCGCATTTGCACGCGCAGCGATGTCGCGGGCGTCTGGGATACAGCTTTCACGCCATTTTTTGAGCACGTCGGGGATACGGCGATACAAAAAGGCGCAGAAAATCCACCCGAAGCGACCAAGAGCGCTCGCGATTCCTAATGAAAAATCTGGCTCTATTGCAGGAAACGAATGCGGTGCGCCTTCCGCCCACGCGCAAGGAATGCGCAAATCGGCGGCGTTGACTAGGGGCAAGCACGCTCGGCTAGGCCATGGCCTGAGGCAAGCGCTGTTGCCCGCGTGAGCGAGCAATAAACATTGAGCCGCTCATCCCAATTTAGTTGGCGCTGGCGGCAGTTAATATGTAGATTCGATCTACCTATTTTTGTGTTGCTAGCCCAATAAAAAATGGGTCAACACGTAAAGCGCTAAAAAAGAATTAGACGTAGCGCACGTCGATGATTTCTACGTCGCGCGAACCGCCGGGCGCCTGGACTTCAACGACGTCGCCCGCGCTTTTGCCAATCAGGGCACGCGCGAGGGGTGAGCCGACTGAAATCTTGCCGATTTTGAAGTCGGCTTCGTCTTCACCGACGATCTGATAGGTCGACTTTTTCTCCGTATCCAGATCTTCGATTTCAACGGTCGCACCGAAGACGACACGTCCATCTGAATCGATCGTCGAAGGATCAATGACTTGCGCGGTGCCGAGTTTGCCCTCGATGTCGGCGATGCGCCCCTCGATGAAGGATTGCTTTTCCTTCGCCGCTTCGTATTCGGCGTTTTCACTGATGTCGCCCTGAGCGCGCGCCTCGGCAATCGCTTGCGAGGTCGCAATGCGGTCTTGCGTCTTCAATTTATGAAGCTCAGCTTTCAACATTTCTGCGCCGCGTTTGGTAATAGGTAGAGTGCTCATAGTGATTGCTCCGCGCCGCGTACAGCGCGAAATGTGAATTTGACCGATACAAAAGCAAAGCCCGCGAGCAGGCTCGGCGGGCTTCAAACGTGTCTCTGGATTTTAGTGGATAACGACTTCTTTAAGGAGCGCTTGCAACGGATACGGCGTCAATTCCGGACCATCGGCAATCCCGACCGCAGCCGCCTTCGCGCCCGCAATAGTGGTGTAAGCGGGCAAACGTGCTGCCTGCGCAGCGCGGCGGATGTACGAGCTGTCCGCAATGGCGCCGCGCTTCTCCTCAACCGTGTTCACCACCATGACAATCTGGTTGTCTTTGATTTGATCCACGATGTTCGGGCGACCTTCTTGTACCTTCTTCACCGTTTCGACGGGTACGCCCGCGGCCGCGATTGCTGCGGCCGTACCTTTGGTGGCAACCAAGGTGAGTCCCGCGCTGTGTAGGATCTGCGCGACTTCCGCGACTTTCGCTTTGTCGGTGTTTTTCACAGAAAGGAATACCCGTCCGCTGGTTGGCAAACGAGTGCTCGCCGCAAGTTGCGATTTCTCAAACGCTTCCGCGAAGGTGTAGCCCACACCCATCACTTCACCCGTCGATTTCATTTCTGGGCCAAGAATTGGATCAACGCCCGGGAATTTGTTGAACGGGAATACCGCCTCTTTCACGCTGAAATATGGCGTTTGTGCTTCGCCACGGATCCCTTGCGATTCAAGCGATTGCCCCGCCATGCAGCGTGCTGCGATTTTCGCGAGTGCACGACCCGTCGCTTTCGACACGAAAGGCACGGTGCGCGACGCACGCGGGTTCACTTCGAGCACATAGACAACATCTTTGCCCTCTTCTTGCTTCACCGCAAACTGCACGTTCATCAAGCCCACGACGTTGAGCGCTTTCGCCATCATCACGGTTTGCCGACGCAATTCGTCTTGCAATTCGTTTGACAACGAATACGGTGGCAACGAACAGGCGGAATCGCCAGAGTGAACGCCCGCTTGCTCGATGTGCTCCATGATGCCGCCGATCACGCATTCTTTGCCGTCGGACAAGCAATCCACGTCCACTTCAATCGCATCATTCAGATAGCGATCCAAGAGTACCGGCGAATCGTTCGACACCTTTACCGCTTCGCGCATGTATCGCTCAAGGTCTTCTGGCGCGTGCACAATTTCCATCGCTCGACCGCCGAGCACATAGCTCGGGCGAACGACGAGTGGGTAGCCAATTTCCGCCGCAAGTTTGAGCGCACTTGCTTCATCTCGTGCGGTGCGATTTGGCGGTTGTTTGAGGCCAATCTGCTGCAACAATTTTTGGAAGCGTTCGCGATCTTCTGCAACGTCAATCGCATCCGGCGTCGTGCCAATGATCGGCACACCGCAGCGCTCCAAATCTTTCGCGAGCTTCAGCGGCGTTTGACCGCCATACTGAACGATCACACCGACCGGTTTTTCCTTCGCGACGATTTCGAGCACGTCTTCAAGTGTGACGGGTTCGAAATACAAGCGATCACTTGTGTCGTAGTCGGTTGAAACAGTTTCTGGATTGCAGTTGACCATGATCGTTTCATA
This sequence comes from Betaproteobacteria bacterium, assembly GCA_013298765.1. Lineage (GTDB taxonomy): Bacteria > Pseudomonadota > Gammaproteobacteria > Burkholderiales > Casimicrobiaceae > Casimicrobium. The sequence continues at coordinate 60,059 of JAAFJA010000009.1, read as the reverse complement.
GCCATCCGCGCGCATCGCCATCGCTGCATGCACGCAGCAGTAATCAAACTCGATGCCTTGACCGATCCGGTTCGGACCACCACCCAAGACCATGATCTTCTTCTTGTCGGTTGGGTTGGCTTCGCATTCCTCTTCGTAGGTGGAATACATGTAAGCCGTATTCGTTGCGAACTCACCCGCGCAGGTGTCCACGCGCTTGTACACGGGACGCACGCCATGCGCGTGACGCACGGCCCGCACGGCATCTTGATTGGTTTTGAGCAAGTACGCCAAACGACGATCCGAAAACCCTTTCCGCTTCAGATGACGAATCTCGTCTTTGCTAAGCGAATCGAGCGTGCGTTTTTCAACTGCAAGCTCAAGATCAACGATTTCTTTGATTTGTACGAGGAACCACGGATCGATCGACGTGAGTTCGTAGACTTCGTCAACGCTCATACCAACGCCAAACGCATCGGCCACATACCAGAGCCGATCTGGCGTAGGGTTTGAAATTTGCTCGCCAATTTTGTCGGGGTCTACCGATTTCAAATTAAAGCCGTCAACGCCCACTTCGAGACCGCGCAATGCTTTTTGCAGGCTCTCTTGGAACGTGCGACCCATCGCCATCACTTCTCCCACGCTCTTCATCTGCGTCGTCAAGTGCGGATCGGCTTCCTTGAATTTTTCGAACGCGAAACGCGGCACCTTCGTCACCACGTAATCGATGGACGGCTCGAACGATGCAGGCGTTGCGCCGCCAGTAATGTCGTTCTTCAGCTCGTCAAGCGTGTAGCCGACCGCGAGTTTCGCCGCGACTTTCGCAATAGGGAAACCGGTTGCTTTCGATGCAAGCGCCGAAGAGCGCGACACGCGCGGATTCATCTCGATCACGATCATGCGACCGTCTTTCGGATTGATCGAGAACTGAACGTTTGAACCGCCCGTATCCACGCCGATTTCGCGCAGCACCGCAATCGATGCGTCGCGCATCAATTGGTACTCTTTATCGGTGAGCGTTTGCGCAGGGGCCACGGTGATCGAATCGCCCGTGTGCACGCCCATCGGATCCAAGTTCTCAATCGAACAGACGATGATGCAGTTGTCTTTCTTGTCGCGCACCACTTCCATTTCGAACTCTTTCCAGCCGAGAAGCGATTCCTCGATCAAGAGTTCATGGGTCGGTGAAAGCTCCAATCCGCGTTTGCAGATTTCGACGAATTCATCCATGTTGTACGCAATGCCGCCGCCAGTGCCGCCTAGCGTGAAGCTCGGGCGAATCACGGTGGGGAAACCGACCGTTTTCTGAACAGCGAGCGCATCTTCCATGGAGTGCGCGATACCGGACTTCGCGGAGCCGAGACCAATCTTGGTCATCGCGTCTTTGAATTTCAGACGATCTTCGGCTTTCTCGATGGCGTGCTCGTTCGCGCCAATCAACTCAACGCCGTATTTGGCGAGTACGCCGCTTTTGTGCAAATCGAGCGAGGTGTTAAGCGCGGTTTGTCCGCCCATCGTCGGCAGGAGTGCATCTGGGCGCTCCTTCGCAATGATGCGCTCCACCACTTGCGGCGTGATCGGCTCGATGTAGGTCACGTCCGCCATTTCAGGGTCGGTCATGATTGTCGCCGGGTTCGAGTTCACAAGGATCACCTTGTAGCCCTCTTCCCGAAGCGCTTTGCAGGCTTGAGCACCAGAATAGTCAAACTCGCAAGCTTGCCCGATGATGATCGGGCCCGCGCCGATGATGAGGATGGAGTGGATGTCTGTTCTTTTTGGCATATCGATTGGCCTGCTGCACGACTCAACGGCGTCTTTGTCGGTGCCCTCGTGTACGTGAAGTACACGTCGGTCACCGACGCCTCGCCTTTGAGCCGTTCGCGACGGCCACTCTTGGGAATGAATTTCACTGACGACGCGGCGTAACCCCACGCAGCATCGTCACTCAGATTCACCCAAATTCACTTAGCGTCAACTTCGTCCAAGGCCTCCTGCAAAAACGAATCATCGCCAATGCGGTCGCAATAGAAATTCGCTCCATCAAAGCGCCACTCGCTGATTGAGCAGTTCGGCACGCTCCACGCACGCGCGCCCATCGCGCCGATGCCTTGCGAATGTCGATACATCGAGCTCACCACGCCGCCGTGCGTGACGATCAGCAAGGTCGGCTCGTCGCACGCAATCGCAAGATCGGTGATCGCATTCACACAGCGCAAGTAAAACTCGCGCGCAGTTTCGCCGCCTTCGGGTCCGTAATCCTGATCGCCCTCAGCATGTCGACGCGCGCCTTCGGCATCCATCTCGCGCCATTCGGTATACGTCTTACCTTGAAGCACACCGAAGTGGCGCTCCCGAAGGCGAGCGTCGTAGCGCGCGGCGAGCCCTGTGGCATCGATGATCGGTTTCGCCGTCTCTCGCGTGCGCACGAGATCGCTTGACACCAGTTCCGCATCACCGCGAACAATCGTTGCGATCTCTTTTGCCACGAAACTCGCCTGCACCTTCCCCATAGGATTGAGCGGAATGTCTTCCATGCCCTGAATGCGCTCAGTGCGATTCCAATCGGTTTCGCCGTGTCGAACGAGCAGGATGCGCTTTTGCTTCATGGCCGAGCGCGTTCCTACTTTTTCATGAGCGCAATAAAGCGATCAAACAAGTATTCCAAATCGCGTGGGCCGGGGCTTGCTTCGGGGTGGCCTTGAAAGCTGAATGCAGGCTTGTCGGTGAGGGCGATACCCTGCAGGGTGCCGTCGAACAAGCTCACATGCGTCACTCGCACGTTCTTCGGAAGCGACTCAGGATCGCACGCGAAGCCGTGGTTTTGCGAGGTGATGAGCACGCGGCCATCGTCCAAATCTTTCACCGGATGGTTCGCGCCGTGATGGCCGGTTTTCATCTTCATCGTCTTGCCGCCGCTGGCGAGCGTGAGCAACTGATGTCCGAGGCATATGCCAAACGTGGGGGTGCCGCTCGCGATGATTTCTTTGATCGCTTTGATCGCGTAATCGCACGGCTCTGGATCACCTGGGCCGTTCGATAAAAACACGCCGTCTGGTTTCATCGCGAGCACGTCGCGCGCGCTCGTTTGCGCGGGCACGACGGTAAGCGCACAACCTTTTTCCGCAAGGATGCGAAGGATGTTGTTCTTCACACCAAAGTCATAGGCCACGACTTTAAATTTGGGTGCCGTTTGCTTACCGTAGCCCTTCCCTAGCGCCCACACCGATTCGGTCCACTCGTACGCCTTTTCGCACGAAACCACTTTCGCCAAATCAAGCCCCGCCATCGACGGCGCGGCCTTGGCAGCAGCGACGGCTTTCGCTTCGTCGATATGGCCCTCGCCGGCTTGGATGCAGCCGTTTTGTGCGCCTTTGTCGCGAAGGATTCGAGTCAGCTTTCGGGTGTCGATGTCAGAAATCCCGACGACACCCGCTTCGCGCAGGTAAGCATCAAGCGACTGTGTCGCGCGGAAATTGGACACTGTCATCGATAGATCGCGAATGATCAAGCCGCTCGCAAACACTTTGCGTGATTCAACGTCTTCGGGGTTGACACCCACGTTCCCGATGTGCGGGTAGGTGAGCGTTACAAACTGGCCGCAGTAAGACGGATCGGTGAGGATTTCCTGGTAGCCCGTCATGGCAGTGTTGAAGACGACTTCAGCGGTCGCTGAGCCGTTAGCGCCGATCGAGCGGCCGCGAAAAATCGTTCCGTCTGCGAGCGCGAGGATCGCGGGGACGGTGGGGGGAAGTAGGCTGGTCATAGTGGTTGGCTCATCGTTCGCACTCGCGTGAAGTCACGCCGATCTGAAAAAACAGACCGAAAGCTTCAGCGAATGCAGAGCCCTAGATGTGCGAAACGGGATTTCGTTAACAGGACAACACGCTTACCGCGCGTCCCGCGAAATCCCGTACCTAGAGCACACGAATTATACCGATTTTGCCCGAAGATTTCGTTTAAAAAACGACCAGAAGCCTATCCTTTTTTGGGGCTAGAGCGGATTCAAAGCAGATATCAGTAAAGTTATTTAGATCTCGCTAGCCCAACTAATTAGGGCATTGTGGAGATAAGCTGCTACCACTTCAATAGTTTTCCCGCGAGCACTGCACCGACCACGGCCGGGATCAGCATCCCAAGCGAATACCAAACCACGAGAAACGCTGGCTCAACTTCGGGGCAGTGAAGCGAATAGACGAGCGCTGCACCTGCGCCCGCGAAAAGCCCGGCAATCGCGCCGGTCACTCGAAGTCGAACCGGCGCGAATTGTTTGGCAATCCAGATCGCCGAGACAAACAGCGGCAGCGCCAACAACGAAATATTTCGTGCGCACACGTCCCAAGAGGCGCCGAGCAGCATGTCAGCGCGCTCTTCACGCGGCGCCATCATCAACATGGTGGCAGCGATGAAGGCAAGCAATGCGAACGGGATCACCATGAGCCAGAGAGATACGCGCGAGGCATCGGTGGGTCTCCCTAGGCGCACCAGCACCATCGCAGAAATTGCACCCACGGATACGATGAATAAAAAGCGCACCCAGAACCACATGTTTTTGAACAACATACCCAGATCGGGATTCATGTCGAACACCACCAGCAGCAGTACAAACGATCCAACGAAGCCAAGCGCTACTGCCAACAAGACTTGCACCAGGATGCGGGACTTTTTTACCGGCACATCCTGCTTGGCAAGCATTTCAATCAGTTGATCGGTCTTCATTGCGGCTCTCGCATGCGCGCGGCTAAGTTCTTCAAACCGCGATGGATGTTTACCTTTACGAGTGATTCGGATTGGCCTGTGCGCTTCGAAGCTTCGGCGATCGACAGCCCCTCAATCTTCACCCACTCAATCGCGGCGCGCTGTTTGGGCGGTAGCTCAGCAAGCAATGTGGTGACGTCGCGCCTCGCATCCTGCGCCTCGTGATCGCTGGCGGCCAAGAAATCTTCCACGTCATCTAGCTCGACCTGTTCGCCGCGGCGTGAATTGCGGCGGAAGAAATCGATTAGTTTGTATTTCGCGATTGCGTGCGCCCACGCGGTGATGGGTTGCGCCGCGTCGTAGGTATGTCGTTGGTTGTGAACCGCGATCAACACTTCTTGCACCAAATCTTCGACTTCATCGGGCATCGAGCTCAGTCGCTTACGCAAAAAACTGCGAAGTAACGCGGCGAGCTCTCGCAAAAATAAGGCATAGGCCGCGTTGTCACCCGAGAGGCCGACCAACATCAATTCGCGTAACCGTTGTTCGCGCTCCTGCAGCACCATTAAATCCTGTGTGTGTTGATTCGACGCAGCCGAAAAAATGTTACACGCCCGCGCGAAATCGATGCCACTGGTGTCGAGCGAGCGCTCGCCCGCACATTATTCAGCGGTCTTTGAGCCATCCGGCCAAACTACGCAAGCGCGTTTCTCCGCCTTCGGTGAATCCTGTCACGCGAATCGATTTCAACGCGGCTTTTCCGGCGCCTTCGTCGTCCAGCGCTGAGAGCGCACGTGCGATCGCTTTGCGCTCAGAATCGCGCAGCGTAAGGCTTGAGACAACCGCTTTCGCGGGCACCATCCGCCCTTCATAAACGACTTTTAGCTTTTTCGCCTCCAGCCCCTCAAGCGCGCGGGCGTAGGAAGGAATGCAGCCGACTGATTCAACGTTGTTTTCGACGGCCCACACCACCGCACTGTACTCGCGGCTCGGACGCGGCGTGAATTGTGTTCCTACGAAATCGCGCAGCTCCGCAGCGCACATCTTGCCGCCGAGCGCATCAGTTGGCGGCATCGCGACAGCCTTTCCCGCAAGCTGCTTCAAGTTCTCGATCGGCGCGCTTTTCGCAATGAAGAGCGAGTTCACATCCGGGCGTCCCGTTGCGACAAAGTTGAATCCAAGTCCTGTCAATGCGCGCGCAGCCAGATCAATCCCATCGACGATGAAAAGATCGCCCATATTGCGCTCCATCAGATCGCGCACGCGGACTCGATCACGCGTCACCAGCAATTCCACCGGGCGGCCTGCTGCTGTTTCCACAACCTGTTTGATGGCTGCGAAGCGCGACGGCAGAGGCAGCGCGTCGCCCTCATTGCCAGAATCATCGTGGATGACCAAGCGCAATCCTGCTGCGTTCGATGCATTAATAGAGAACACACACAGACATAATGCGCACGCAAAGAGCGTGCGCCTTAACGCATTCGACACCATACACCGACCCCCGAAAGTTTTTGCGGTTTAGTTGTTCAGCATGGACTAGGGAGTGCGCCTGCGAAACGGCAAAAACATCGTTGCTGCCCTAAGCGCGAGCGCTGACGGTGCCGATCGCTTGAGAGGCTTCGCTGAACCCTTTCTGCGCACCTAAGCGCAGAGCGGTCTAGCTTTTCCCTTCGCGCAAACCGAGTACATCGAACATATCGTAGAGCCCCGCGGGCTTCGATGCAAGAAACTTCGCCGCCGCGATTGCGCCTTTGGCATAAGCCATTCGGCTGCTCGACTTGTGGGTGATTTCGATGCGCTCACCGGCGCCGGCAAAGATGACGGTGTGGTCGCCCACCACGTCGCCCCCGCGCAGCGTGGCGAACCCGATGCTGCCGCGCTCACGCTCGCCAGTGTGACCTTCGCGAGAATAAACCGCGCGATCTTCGAGTCGGCTGCCTTGCGCCTCGGCAATCACTTCGCCGAGCTTAATGGCCGTCCCGGACGGCGCATCCACTTTCATGCGGTGATGCATCTCCAGTATTTCAACGTCGTAGCCGTCTTGGAGCGATTTTGCGGCTAAGGCAAGCAGTCTGAAAACGGTGTTGACGCCCACAGAGAAATTGGGCGACATCACGATAGGTATTTCTTTTGCAGCCGCTTCGATCTGCGCTTTTCCCGCCGCATCGAATCCGGTGGTGCCAATCACGATACCCGCGTTTTGCTGCAGGCATTGTGCGATGTAGGCGAGCGTGCCCTCGGGGCGGGTGAAATCGATCAACACGTCGCCCGATTCGAGCGCGTTTGCGGTGTCTGTGACAAAAACATCGGTGTTTGCGCCAAAGAGCCGCGCGCTCACGCCAATGGCTTTGCTTTGTTCTGCGTCGAGCGCGGCGATCAGCTCAATGGCCGGGTCTTGGGCGGCGCATTCGAGCAACATGCGGCCCATACGTCCGGATGCGCCTGCGATTGCAAGATTAGTTTTGGTCGCCATGATGCGTGCTTTCTAAATTCGATATGGCGTCAGCGAGCGAAGCGCCCGCAAGCGACGCCGCGAACGCGCGCGCGGCGCGCCGAGCTATTTACTTGCGCCACCAGTCGGTGACACGGCTCCAAAATCCGCGGTCATCGGAGGACTTCGCGGCCATGGGATCAACCACCGCGTAGGCGGGATCACGATCCACCATCGGCGATTTAGGCAGATCGGCAACGTTCCAGCTCTTCAATTTGTCTGCGTCGAAAACAACCGTCAAGCGATGCTTGGTGATTTGTTTACCGCGGCGTTCGAGCGAAAAGTTGTAATCCCAACGATCCGGATGAAACACACTTTCAGTCACGGGCGTGCCAAGTGCAAAGCGCACCTGTTGCCGCGTTTGACCTTCGCGCAGCTTGTCCACCATGTCTTGCGTAATGAAATTGCCCTGGTTGATCTCCATTTTGTAGACCCAACCGCAACCGGACAGTGTGATCGCCGCGAGCATCATCGCGACGAAAGAAAAGAGAGAGCGAGCAATCATTGAGAGGGCGAATCCAATTGGCGCGCGGCGCCTGAACTCAGTATGATAGCTAAGGCTCGTTTTCCTGAGCGACGCCGCCCCGCTCCCGACGTTAACGCTGATGCGCTGATTCCCTGGGAAATCATCGAAACTTCCCCTCCGCTCTTTTTCTGGACGCAACCATGGCCCGTGAACTCGATCTTAAGAATGCCGGACTGAAAGCAACGCTGCCGCGCATGAAAGTGCTGGATCTTTTCCAAGGCTCCAAAGTGCGTCATATGACCGCAGAAGATGTCTACCGGCTGCTCATGGATGAGGGCATGGATGTTGGGCTCGCCACCATTTATCGCGTGCTCACTCAATTCGAGCAAGCGGGCCTTTTGAAGCGGCATCACTTCGAAGGCGGCAAGTCGATTTTCGAACTGCACGACGGCGATAAGCATGATCACATCGTTTGCGTGAATACGGGCCAAGTCGTTGAATTTCATGACGCCGAGATCGAAAAACGCATCGAAAAAATCGTGAAGGAACACGGCTTCGAGCTCGTGGATCACGTGCTGCACATCCGCGCACTAGCCCCGTCAAAGGATGGCAAGCCGCCTGCTCGCGGCGGCGCGGCAAAGACGGGGCGCGGAACTCGGTAGCGATATACAGCTGGGTCGCTTAAACCTTGTAAGGATCGGGCCTAGGCAAGCGTTTTATCGAATCTAGGTCTGGCAATTCGTAGCCGGATACCCCGATAAAGAGCGGCGTTTTTTAGAAAAGCTGATATTTAGCGTCACATTCTTACGCCGCAAGCGCCTCAGTGCCCGGTGTCTCCATGCGCTTCAAATCGCGCAAGCGGAAGCCAAAACAGTAAAGCGCGCCAAGGTAGCCAAAGCCACCGAGAGCGAATAACGCCGCCAACAACAGGCCACGTGGCAGCATGTCCGCGCGCAACCACCACTCAACGGCAGGCGACGCAAATACGATCAGGGCAGTCGCAAATGCCGCCGCGACGATGAGCCGCGCGGCGTAGCGGGAGAAGCGCGGCTGCGGCACGTAGAGGCCGCGCGCTCGCAAGCCACGAAAAAGCCACCAAGCGTTCAGCACCGCGCCGAGACTCGTGGATAGCGCAAGCGCCGCGTGACGCCACGTCTTGTATTCGGGAAATACGTTTTCGATCAGAAGCCAGATAAATGCAGCGTTGAGTAGCTGAGTAACGATCAACACGCGTATCGCGATTTTCACCGGCGTGGCCGTGTCTTGTTGGGCGTAAAAGGCTGGAGCCAGAATCTTGATCCAGACCAGCGCGACGATCCCCACCGCATACGCCGCCACGACGGGCGCGGTTTGCAGCACATCGTTCGCGGTGAATGCGCCGCGCTGAAAAAGCACATTCACCATGGGTGCCGCAAGCACCACCATCACGGCCATTGCCGGGAGCGTGGCGAGCAGCGCGAAGCGCATTCCCCAATCGAGCAATTCGCCGTACTCTCGATTGCGTTTTTCGTTGCGCAAGGTGCCTAGCGCTGGCAGGATCACGGCACCGATCGCAACACCCAACAACGCCGTCGGCAACTCCATGAGCCGGTCCGCTTTCTTGAGCCAGCTCACGTAGCCATCGCCAAAAAATGCGGCGTAGTTCGTGTTGATCAACATGGAGAACTGCGCCACCGACACCCCCAAAATCGCGGGCGCCATCGACTTAAGAATGCGCTTCACCCCTTCGTCTCGAAAGTGAAAATCCAGTTTTGGGAACATGCCGAGTTTGCGAAGCGGCCAGAGCTGCATGGCGAGCTGCGCCACGCCGCCTGCGAGTACGCCGACCGCAAGCGCGTAAATCGGCTGCTCGAAATGCGGCGCAAGCCAAAGCGACGCACCAATCATGCACACATTGAGAAGCAACGGCGTAAACGCGGGAATCGCAAACTTCCGCCAAACATTCATCACACCGCCCGCAAGCGCTGTGAGCGAGATGAAAATTAAATACGGAAACATGTATGTCAATAAATTGACCGTAAGCTCGTATTTACCGGGCGACTGTTTGAAGCCCGATGCAAAAATCGTTACCAAAAACGGCGCGGCGATCATTCCAATCACGCTCACACAGATCAACGCGACAAGCTGTAGCGTGGCCACGCGATTGATGAGTTGGTGAGTGGCCGCTTCACCGCGTTGCCCCTTGTATTCAGACAAAAGCGGCACGAACGCCTGCGCAAACGCCCCCTCAGCAAAGAGTCTGCGCATCATGTTTGGAAGTTGGAAAGCGACTTCGAAGGCGTCGTTCATCGCCCCCGCACCAAACACCCTCGCCGTGACCACCTCACGCGCGAGCCCGGTGATCCGCGACAACGTGGTGAGGGCTGAAACTCCAATAATGGCTTTAAGAATGTTCACCAGCGGCGACTCTTGTTGGCGGAAACGCGCGAGCCACGTAGAATAGCGGGTTCGTCAGAAAAATTTTGCACGCTGCATCGTCCGTGTCTCCGGAGCAACGTTTGCAACCTTTTCCGGGTGTTGATCGGAACTATCCACTCTGCGCTCACCCAACGTCAATCGGATTTAACTAATGGCAAACTCAGCCCAAGCAAAAAAGCGCGCACGTCAAAACGACAAACAGCGCTCACACAACGCAGCATTGCGCACCCAATTGCGCACCGCCGTGAAAAAAGTTGAAAAAGCAGTGTTGGCAGGCGACCAAGACGCTGCCCAAAAGCAATTGATCGCATCGCAATCAGTGATTGATCGTATTGCTGACAAAAAGATCGTGCACAAAAATTTGGCATCGCGCACCAAGAGCCGCCTCGCAAAAGCGATCAAAGGTCTTGGCGAGAAGAAGTAATTCTTCGCTGCTGCGAAAAAAGGCTCCCTCGGGAGCCTTTTTCTTTTTGCGTCATCTCGTTTTGCTTGCGCCTCTGACGTCGCGAACCTGCGCAGCAGCGGCGACTCAATAGTCTTCGTTTTTCGCGACAGGCGCGGGCGCAGGCGCGGCGACGGGATCGCGCGAGAGCCGCTTTGCCGCTTCGGGCAAGAGCGTAGCCACGGCGTCCGCATCAAACCCGATCTGTAGCTCATTTTCAACCGCGAAACTCAAGAAAAACTTAAACAGACGCGGCTCAAGCGCGGCGAGTTCTTTTTTTACGATCACGCAGCGCACATTCTCACGCAGCGCCGGCTGTACGAGCGGGCTATAGCGCAACTGCTCATCCGCGCCAAACGCAGACATCACCCCGCAAAGGCGATCCGACCAGTCGCTCGGCCGAAACGGGTGGCCATCGCGCGTAATGCCTTTGATGACGAGATCGCTCTCGACGACGTTAGACGCAGCAAATTCGGGCGCGGGTGACACGCTGGCGGGCCTTGAAGTTGGGTCGCGCACCGGGTCGGCAACACGAATTTCAGATTTTATCAACGCGGGTACACTCTTCGTTTTTACCGCGCGCAGGTACCGTAGGCTGCCTGCAGCAATCAGTGGTTATGGTTGAGAGCGCTCACACGCGCCTCATCGCCACTCGCGGCTACCCGCCGCCGTTGCGCCTGTTTCGCCTTCATTCGACGCAAAGCACACGCTATGCCCGCCAATTCAGCACTCAAATCCAATGCCCCCGTGGCAAAAGTTCGCCACTTTCTGCAGATGACCGATTTCTCGGCCGAGGAATACGCGTATCTGTTCGAGCGCACCAAGATCATCAAGGATCGCTTCAAGCGCTACGAGCTCTATCACCCGCTGCGCGATCGCACGCTCGCGATGGTGTTTCAAAAGAATTCAACGCGCACCCGCGTGTCCTTCGAAGCCGGGATGAACCAGCTCGGCGGCTCAGCGATTTTCCTCACGAGCGAGGCCTCGCAAATTTCGCGTGGCGAGCCGATTGAAGATTTAGCCCGCGTGATTAGCGGCATGGTGGACGTGGTGATGATTCGCACGTTCGAACAAAGTATGGTCGCGCGGTTTGCCGAATATTCGCGCGTGCCCGTCATCAATGGTCTCACCGACGATCATCATCCCTGCCAAGTGCTCGCCGACATCTTCACCTTCATCGAACAGCGCGGTGATATCAAAGGCAAGATCGTCACCTGGGTGGGCGACGCCAACAACATGCTCAATTCATGGATGCAAGCGGCCAACGTGCTCGGCTTCATGGTGCATGCCTCCACGCCGCCCGGCTATCCCATCGACGAGACACTGCTCAAGGCGTGCGGCTCGAGCGTGCGTGTATTCGAAAACCCGCTCGACGCTGCGCGCGGCGCACATCTGGTCACCACCGACGTGTGGACCAGCATGGGCTTTGAAGCCGAAACCGAAGCGCGAAAGAAAGCGTTCGCCGATTGGTGCGTTGATGAAGAAATGATGGGGCTCGCCGATACCAGCGCGGTCTTCATGCACTGCCTGCCCGCGCATCGCGGTGAAGAAGTCACCGCTGGCGTAATTGATGGCCCGCAAAGTGTCGTCTGGGAAGAAGCCTGGAATCGCATGCATGCGCAGAAGGCGTTGCTGGAATATCTCGTAGTGGGTGAGGTGAAGTCCTAGGCGATTCGCAGATGAGATTTGTCGAATTCGATGCAAACACCACGCTGGGCGAGCAGTTTCGTGAGAGCGCCTCGCCGCTCGTGATCGTTAATCGCTTCGTCGTCTCGCCCGAGGACGAAGCCGCGTTCGTCGAATGCTGGAAAGCAGATCGCGATTGGTTCGCTCAACAACCTGGATTCATTTCAGCGAGACTTATCAAGGGTCTTGCCGGTTCGCACACTTTCCTGAACATCGCCGAGTGGCGTACAAGCGACGACTTTCGAGCGGCCGTCTCGCGCCCCGAAGTCCGCGAGTTCACGGCGAAGTATCCAGAGAACGTCCAAGAGTCACTGCATCTATTTCGCGATGTCGAGTAACGACATCACGATCATCCACGTCGACCCTGATTTCGTCATCGTCGACAAACCGAGCGGCTTGCTTTCCGTCCCAGGTCGCGGCCCCGAGAAAGCTGATTGTGTGTGGCGGCGGGTGCAAGCGCAGTTTCCAGAGGCGCTCTCCGTGCATCGGCTCGATATGGAAACGTCGGGGTTGATGGTGTTCGCTCGATCAATCGACGCCCAGCGATATTTGGGCAAGGCGTTCGAAAATCGTCAAGTCGAAAAAGAATACGAAGCGATTGTTTCCCAAATTATTGCGGGCGATAAGGGTGAAATATCATTTCCACTGATTTGCGATTGGCCGAATCGACCGCGCCAAATTGTCGATCACGAGATCGGTAAACCATCGCTCACCCGCTACCGCGTTCTCGCACGCGACGCCGCGAGCGGATACGCGGGCTGCACGCGCGTGAGGCTCTTTCCGCTCACCGGCCGCTCGCATCAACTGCGCGTTCACATGCAAGCTCTTGGGCATTCGATCTTGGGGGACAGCTTGTACGCGAACGAATCGACGCCGCCGAGTTCGCGGTTGCTGTTGCATGCCGCGAAACTCGCATTCGGTTCGCCTTCAACGAGTGAACGACTGGAGTTCAATTCACCCGTCCCGTTCTAATACCACTTGGGGGAACTCGGTACGCTGTGTTGAGCCGAGTGTAGGCGCGGACTTGGCCGCGCTTTCGTGATATCGAGCGACGCCAAGTCGTCGCCTACAGCCGCCAGGAGAAAAGCACTTTGCGTGAACCCGTCCCACTCCAAAAAGCCTATCGACTGCTCAATCACGGCCCGACGGTGCTCGTCACCAGTGCGCACAACGGTCGACGAAACGTGATGGCGGCCTCGTGGAACATGGCGCTGGATTTTCATCCGGTCGCAAAAGTCGCGGTGGTGATCGACAAATCCTGTGTCACGCGTGAGCTTGTCGAAGCCTCCGGGAAGTTCGCGTTGAATGTTCCCGCACGCGTGATCGCATCGCAGGTGCTCGCGGTCGGGCGCACGAGCGCGCGCGAGCTTGATGCGAAGGTTTACGAAGACAAGTTTGCCGCGTTCGGTTTGCAAACTTTCTCGTTCAACAGTACCGATTCATTCCATCGCCAAATCGATTCGGGACGAGGCGCAACGACGAAGGCAGTGCGTGAGCACGGCGAGGAGGAGCAACGAAGTCCCCGGATTGATTTGGCGAAGGAATTGCCGCATGTTGAAGGCTGCGTGGCCTGGCTCGAATGCAAAGTCATCCCCGAGCCGCACATTCAAAACACCTACGACCTCTTCCTCGGCGAAGTCACCGCCGCATGGGCCGATTCACGCGTGTTTTCGAACGGGCATTGGACATACGATGCCAACACGCCGAGTGAATTGCAGACTTTGCATTACGTCGCGGGTGGGACGTTTCTCGCGGTCGTGGATTCGTTTGAGATTGAGCCCGCGAAGCGGGTTTCGTGAATGGAGTAGGGCGCGATCCTATCGCACCCAAATTGGTACGAACCCGAGTAGATTTGAGAAATGCGCTTCGCGCCTGTCGAACGAGGTGCGATAGGATCGCACCCTACGACTAACCTCGCGTTTAGAGATCGACTTACATCTTCATCCCTGTCCAAATAACCGCTTCGGTCGACGCGGAAACGACAGGTTTAATCAAGCGAAACCACCAATCCCTTTCGTTCACACGTGACGCCGACTGATCATGATGGCTTTGCTCATCGCCGATGATCGATTGAATTGCGCTCACCGCTTGAGGGTCGTCCTGTAGCAATTCAATCTGCTTTTTCAAGGGCGTTAACACGACTCGTTCCACCGCAACCGTAGTTGCGGCGATCGATTTGCTTCCCAGTAACCCTGTCAAAAGCCCGAGCGTAATTCCTCCAGCAGCGCAAAGCCAATAACTCTTGCAACGTGGGCGTTGCCGCCGCTGCAATTCTTGCCAAAAGACTTCGCGATGCTTCCGCTCGTGCTCGCGCATCTCGTACAGCTCGGCGACAAGTTTCGGTGCAGTCCATCGCGCGAGCAACAGTTGGCCTGTGTAAATGCTTATCGCGCCGTGTTCGCCGGCGTGATTCACTTTGAGAATTCGATCACCGAGCGGTATCGGCATAGGGTCTTGCTATTTGGATACGAAACACGCATCGCCAGACGACTTTGTTCCGCGCGCTTTTCCTACAACATCGCCGAACAGCAATGACTGCCTAGTCAAGAAAAGTCCCATGAACACAAAGAACGCGACGACTCCAACGGCTTCCTTGCGCCATGATCGCTTGGGTGGTTCAAGAAGTCCTTCATGAAATTGAACAGCAACATAAGCACCTCCCAATGCTCCAAGCTGCAAGAGGAGTCCAATCGCAAGCCCCATGATGTTTATCTCCGGGCTCACAGCACAGCGACGGAAGTACCAGTAAGTCGCTAGTGCACCGAGCACACATAGCACAAGCAGTACCCATCTTCGAACTTCATGTTCAAGACTGCTCATACGAGCACAAACGGCATCTCCCTTAACCGCTTCCCGCTCGCACTAAAAATCGCATTCGCAAGCGCAGGAATCACGGGCGGTAGACCCACTTCACCGATCCCACCCAGTGCCTCACCTGAGTTAACGATCACCGTTCCAAACTCGGGCGCTTCGGCGAGTGAGAGCAGGCCGTAGTCGTTGAAGTTTGATTGTTCGACTTGGCTTTCTTTGAGCGTGATCTTGCCTTTGAGTGCTGCCGTGAGGCCGTAAATCGCGGCGCTGGCAATTTGGGCTTTGACGTTTTCGGGATCGAGCGCGAAGCCGCAATCGACGGCGCTCACCACGCGGCGCAATTTGATCTGCTTGCCACCGATAACTTCCACATCGACCACTTGCGCGACGATGCTCTTGAAGCTCTCGGCAATGGCGATACCGCGGCCGACTTTGCCGCCCGCAATCGGCGCGAGCGGTGTGTTCCATTTCGCTGCGCTGGCAGCGGCGTCGAGCACTTTGGCGAAACGCGGTACATCTTTCAACAATTCCAGTCGGAAGAGATACGGATCCTTCTTCAACGCGTGTGCAATTTCATCGACGAACGATTCAACGAAGAACGCGTTGAACGAATGACCGACGCTTCGCCAATAGCCCATCGGCACTGGCAAATCCACTTGCGCATGATCGCATTGGAAATTCGCGATCGCTAATCGATACGGCGCGTCTGCCGCGCCTTCGCAATTGGTTTTGTCCGGCGGATCATCGCCCGCGAGCATCGGATTCAAGCGCTTCACGTACGCCTTGGTGACGCTTGGCCCGGCAATTCGGTGATACCACGCACCGAGGCCGCCTGCTTCATCAAACGCTGCAGACATTTTGCAGGCGACCGCGGGGCGATACGCATCATGCTTCACGTCTTCTTCGCGCGACCAAATCACTTGCACGGGTTTACCACCTGTCACTTTCGCGCAGGCGAGCGCTTGGCGCACGACTTCCATGTCAGCGCGGCGACCGAAGCCGCCACCGAGATACGGCGTGTGTACCTTCACGTCGTCACTACTCACTCCGGCCGCACTTGCGGCGAGCCACGACACAATCGTTGGCGCTTGGTTGCCAACCCACACGTCGACTTTGCCGCCCGCAATCTGCGCCGTGCAATTCATCGGCTCCATCGTTGCGTGCGCGAGGAAGGGCACGCTGTAGCTCGCTTCGATACGCTGCTTCAAATCAGTGGCGGCAATAGTGCGCAGCGCATTGCCCTTTGATTCGAAGGTGCGGCGCAGCGGTTTCGCGAGCGGCTTCAAGCCCTCGTCTTCACCATTCAAAATGCGCTCATACAAATTCGAAAGCTGCGGCGAAGAAAGCATCACCGCGTTCGCGCCGCCCGCGACGAGTTCAACGTCTTGAAGCGCTTGCTGCATTTCCCAATAGCTCTTGCCGATCACGGCGAACCAATCCGGGCCGCGCACTTCATGCATCACGTTCTTCGGTGCGGCGCCTTTTTTCCAGCGCACGGCCTGCAATTCACCTTGCACAAGATCAATGTGTTTCACCGCCGCATAGAGCATGCCGTCAAGCCGCACGTCGATGCCGAATTGCGCTTTGCCTGTTGATTTGTCGGGCACGTCGGTGCGCTTCGGCGAGGTGCCGAGGAGCTTCCATTCGCTTTGCGGTTTTGGCGTGATCACTGGCGGCACAGGAAGCATCGCCGCTTCCTTTGCGAACTCGCCAAACGGCGCGCTCTTGCCGCTTTTAGCATGCGTGATGATCGATTTCGCGATGGTTAATTCGCCAACGGGAACGCTCCACTTCGTCGCCGCAACCATCAGCAGCATCGCGCGCGCACTCGCGGCGGCGGCGCGCATGGGCACCCACGCATCGCGTGTGGACGTGGAGCCACCCGTGGCTTGCACGCCGAGCACTTTTGAGATCACGCCCATCATCGATTTCATCGCGGGCGGCGCGCCATCGACGAGCATCGTCAAGTTGCCGTAAATCGGATTCACGGGCGCCTGCTCGGGCTTCACCTTTGACCAATCGGCATCGAGCTCTTCGGCCACCAACATCGCGAGCATGGTGTAAATGCCCTGCCCCATGTCTTGCCGCGGCACAGCGACGGTGACCGTGGAATCGGGCGCGATCTTCAACCACGCATTGAATGCAGATTCGCCTTTGGCGTTATCCACCGGCAGCATGTATTTCTGTGCGTTTGCGACGCGCCTCCACGCGAGTGTGCCGCCGATTGAAGCCGCGACGGCGAGACCACCGCCGACCCAGGCGCTGCCGATCAGAATTCTTCGGCGGAGAGAGGATTTGGGGTTTGTTGAGGGCGTTTTCACTTGGCACCGCCCTTCTTTAATTCAACTGCGCGTTTGATCGCTTTTCTCATCGCAGGATACGTACCGCAGCGACACAGATTCGTGATCGCAGATTCAACCTCAGCATCGCTCGGATTCGGGTTCTTATCGAGGAGCGCGGTGACGGCCATGATGAAGCCGCTCTGGCAGTAACCGCACTGCGGCACTTGCATTTCAATCCAGGCTTGCTGCACGGCGTTCAATCCTTTCGCCGTGATGCCCTCGATAGTCGTTACTTCTTTGCCTGCAACGGCGGAACACGGCAGCACGCAGGTACGCGTGGCCTCGCCGTTCACATGCACCGTGCACGCGCCGCACATCGCGATGCCGCAACCGAACTTGGTGCCGGTGAGATTGGCGTCTTCGCGAATCGCCCACAAGAGTGGTTTCTCATCTGGGACATTCAAACTGAGCGGCGCGCCGTTTAAGGTGAGGCTCACAGGCATAGCGATTTCTCCACGAATCTTCTAGTTAACTATTCGGCGATCGCCCTAAATTAATTTGGGCAAGTGGGCCATAAATATACATTTCAATAACAAAATTAATACACACGTTGCCCCGTGCTAATCGGGGCTTAGTCGTAAAAGCTAACTGATTCACGCTTCACGTTACTTCAGCTTGCGCGAAGCAATCCAAATCAGGATCAAAACAGGCACGCCAAGCATCGCGGTTCCGATGAAAAACGAAGGATAGCCAACTGCGTTCACCGCGACGCCGGAGAACCCTGCAATCCATTTCGGCAGCAAGAGCATCATCGAGGAAAGCAGCGCGTACTGCGTTGCCGAATAGCTGATGTTCGTCAAGCTTGACATGTAGGCGATGAACGCAGTGGACGCAATACCGCTACTCAAGTTATCAATTGAAATCACGACGGTGAGCGCCGTCACATCATGCCCACGCGTGGTGAGCCATGCGAAAAGTAAGTTGCTTGCGGCAGAAAGGATCGCGCCGAGCATGAGAGTGCGCATCATGCCGATCTTGATCGAGAGCACGCCGCCGACAAACGCGCCGACGAGCGTCATGATCACGCCATACACCTTGGCAATGGAGGCGACCTCGTCTTTCGTGTAGCCCATGTCCACGTAAAACGGATTGGCCATGATGCCCATCACGATATCGCTGATGCGATACGTTGCGATGAGCGCGAGGATCAGCGCGGCATGCCATTTGTAGCGGCGAAAAAAGTCAGCGAAGGGATCGATCAGCGCCGATTGCAGCCACTCGAACACGTTCTTGGGTCGCGTGAGCGGCTGCGGCGCAGGCTCCTTCGAGAAAAGCACTGTCGCAAACCCAACAATCATCGATGCGGCCATCACCAGATACGCCACTTTCCACGCATTCACATCGTAGTTCTGAGGGTTCGCGACTTCCGCGCGCGCCGCAATCCAGAGCACACCCGCGCCCGCCCAGATCATCGCGATGCGGTAGCCCATTTGATAGGTCGCGGACAACGCCGACTGACGTTCTTTATCGCCGGATTCAATGCGAAACGCATCGAGCGCAATGTCTTGCGTGGCCGATGAAAACGCAACCAGTAGCGCGAACCAAACGATCGCGTGAATCGAAACTTTCGGATCGGAAAACGCCATCCCGACGAGCCCAATGACCACGCCGATTTGCGCGAGCAACAACCAACTGCGCCGGCGCCCAAGCATGCGGGTGAACACAGGGATCGGCAGACGATCCACGAGCGGCGCCCAGCACCATTTGAAGGCATATGCCAAGGTCACCCAACTGATAAACCCAATCGTCGCGCGATTCACACCCGCTTCACGCAGCCAAAACGACAAGGTTCCAAAAACAAGAAGCAGCGGCAATCCAGCCGAAAAACCGAGGGCAAACATGCGCAGGGACGCGGGCTCCGCGTATACGCGGAAGGCCTCGCGCCAAGATTTCTTGGGTTCTGGCGTGTTGCGCGGCGGCAAGTCGGCGGCTCCCGTTTGCGCCGCGTTAGTTGTATGGTTTTGCATCAGGCTATTATCCGCGCTATGAAACGTCTCTTCACACTTCTCACCCTCACCGCCGCGATCGCATTCGCACAAAATGCGACTGCGCAGGTGAAAAAGCCCTTCCTGTGGGAGCTCTCAAAAAATGGCAAAACGGCCACGCTGTTCGGCTCACTCCACGTTGGGAAACCAGATTTTTATCCTGTGCCCACTTTTGTACGCTCGCGCTTCGATGCAGCGGACGTAATCGCGGTTGAAGTCGATGTCACGCGCGATGACACGCGAGTTGCTTGCAATCGCCTTGCCGCCACCAACGAGAAGCTCGACAAGCTCCTTCCCGAAGAAGAAATGCAGCAGCTCTCGCGCTATGCAAAGGCCTCTGGGCTCGATCTAAAAAAGCTTGATGGTCGGAAGCTTTGGATGGTGAATCTCATTCTGACGGTCACGGAATTAACCCAACTCGGCGTGGACTTTGAAGACGGTATTGATTTGGTGATTACGCGCGAAGCGTATTTCCAGAAGAAGCGCGTGGTAGAGGTTGAGGGCCCGAAACAGTGCACGAGCCTTGCGGGTGCCGATGGTCCGGAGGCGGTGGCTGGGATGAATCGCTTTTTGACTGCCGTTCGCGAAAACAAAATGGAGCGCCGCATCAACGACATGATTGCCGCGTACCGGATCGGAGACGGGGAAGCCATTGCCAAAATTACCGTGGATGAATTTGGCGATTCGCCGATTGGCAAACGTTCCCGTCAACGCATTTTTGATGATCGCCACGGATCGATGGCGGAGACCATTGACGGCTATCTCGCGAAAAACGAAAAACACTTTGTCGCAATTGGCGTCGCACACATGCATGGGCCAACGAACTTGTTACAAGCTCTTGAGAAGCGCGGCATCAAGGTGACGCCGCTGATCGCCGATTCCGTTTTGCAAGCCCCTGCTACCACTGCGCCGCCAGCGGCAGCGAAGTCTGCTGAACAGCCTAAGAAGTAGAGCGGTCGGCGCTTCGATCTGCGCGGCTCGCGGCTCCGCGCGCGACGGTGCATGTGCAACTTAGCGCGGGTCAATTCGCGCTAAAGAATCTCTCCCAGCCACGCCGAAAAAACAACCGCTTCTTAGCGACCGAGATAGTCGTTCGTGCGGCGAATGTCGTCTTCGTTTAGATCGCCCGACGCAGCTTCAAGGCGCAGGCGATTGAGAATCGCGTTGTAGCGCGCCTGAGCAAGATCGCGCTGCACTTGGGTGAGGGTTTGCTGTGCGTTCAACACGTCGAGGTTCGTGCGTACACCTACTTCAAGGCCTAGCTTCGTTGAAGCGAGTAAGGTCTCGGCGGATTTAAGGGCTTGCTGCTGCGCAGCGACGCTTGCGATACCGCTCGTAACGCCAAGATAGGTCTGGCGAACGCCAAGTGCGGCGGTACGGCGCGCGCTCTCGACATCGTTTCTAGCCTTTTCCACATTCGATATCGCTTCGCGAATGCGCGCGTCAACCGCGCCCGAAATATCAAACGGCATCTGAAAATTCACGCCTACGAGACCCGTGGTGCTGAAACCGCCGCGCGATGAGGCGAGCGAACCGGTGTTTTGGCCATGGGTTGCGCTGGCGGACGCATCAAGCGTCCAATCTTTGCCTGTTTGTGCGCGCTTCACATCGAATTCAGTCACTGCGAGCGATTGCTGCGCAATACGCACGCCGAATGCATCGCGCTCTGCGCGCGTAACCCACGCTTCCATGTTTGCTGGCTGCGGCGCATCAATCATGATGCTCGGTTTGAGTCCTGCGATGCTGGCTTCGAAGCGGCCCACGGTATTACGAAGCGCCCAGCGCGTGCGATCGAGTTCGTTATTGGCAGCGATTTCTTGCGCGATCACCTGATCGTAGCGGGCTTGTGCTTCGTTGGTGTCAACAATGGTTGCAGTACCCACCTCAAAGTTGCGCTTAGCTTGCGCGAGCTGCTCGCCAACGGCGGCCTTTTGCGCCACGACTAACGTGACGTTATCTTGGGCGAGGAGCACATCGAAGTAAGCCTGAGCAACTCGCGTGGCGAGATCTTGCTTGGCCGAAGCTACCGAGATTTCCGAGAGCGAAACCCCTGCGCGCGCCTGCTCGATGCCTACCTTAATCGAGCTACGGATCAAGGGTTTAGTGACTTGCGCGGTCACGCTGCCGTTTAAGTAGCCGCGATCAACTTGACCAATCGATGAAGGCAAGCCGCGAACGCGTGAGTCGCCATAGTTTGCGCTCGCGCTGGCTGAGACAGTGGCCGAGAGCCCGTTGGCCGCCTCTGACTGCGCGAGCCGCTCACGGGCGGCCTGCAAACTCGCCTCTGCTGCCGCAACCGCTGGATCTTGGCGCGTGGCTTCGCGGTAGAGCGAAAGCAGATCAGCCGTTTGCGCGGAGACAGCACCAGCGGTCACGGCCAGCGCCGCACCGATGACACTGGAGAGTACGTTCAATCGCAAGTTACGCATGGTGAGATTTTTCTATTGGGGTGCGTTGAAGAGGAGGAAAACCAAGCAGAGCGGCCGCGGCGACCGCCTAATAAATGGGAACAGTCGGATCAACCTGCCGACTCCAGGCATCGATGCCGCCGCGAAGATTGATGAGATCGTCAAAGCCTTGATGCTGCAGGAATTGCGCAACATACATGCTGCGCGCGCCGTGATGACAAATCACGACAAGCTCAGCATCGCTTTGCAATTTCCGAATCGCCTCCAGGCTTTGCGGAACGCTTTGCATCGGCATGTTGATCGAGCCCGCGATCACTGCTTGCTGAACCTCCCAAGGTTCGCGAACATCTAGGAGCGCGAGCGTGCGCCCGCTCTTTAGCGCGCTGGCGAGTTCGGTGGGTTCGATCTGGGCAATCATTTAGAAAACGAACGCGTCGTTCTTAGCCGCGTTGGTCAGCGGCGCGACGAGTGTTTCGAACAATCGACGCGAACGTACGATCTCGCCTTGCTTCTCAAAAATCGTGGCGTACATCACTGGCGCGGCGCCCACGATCGCGAACACGCGCGCAGGCTCTGCCACGCAAGACCATATTTCATCAGGGAGACGCTCCATTGAGCCGGTAAACACGACTACATCGTATTCTCGTCCGTTGCCCCAGTTTTTTGAGGAATCGCCTACTGTAACTGTTGCGTTAGTCACACCTGCGCGGGACAAGTTCTCGCGTGCAAAGGCGGCGAGCGCTGGATCGATTTCCACGCTCGTGACTTGCATTGAGCGCGCGGCGAGAAGGGCGGTGAGATAGCCGCTACCGCTGCCCACTTCTAGCACGCGCTCGCTGCCGTCGAGCGCCAAATCTTGAACCACGCGCGCCTCAACGCGCGGCGGCCACATCTTGGCTACGGCTGATACGGGTGCGAGCGGCGTCTCAATATCCATAAGCGCAAACGGTCGCTGTTCGGCTGGAACGAAGCTCTCACGCTTAATCTCATGGAGCAAATCGAGCACATCGGTGTCGAGCACATCCCAGGTGCGGATTTGTTGCTCGATCATGTTGAAACGGACTTGTTCGATGTTCATAGCGCGAAAAGATGGAATGCCGGGGTTGGACTAAAACCTTCGATTTTAGAGCGCGTCGGCCGCACCAACCCAAATAAATGACCGCGAGTCATTAACGAAGTTTACCGCAATCATTTGGCTTGGCAAGTGCGGGCGCAATCATTCTGCGGGCGCGGCTTCGATGACCGATGCACGCTTTCGAAGCAGTCGCTTCGCAGCCCGGCGTTCTTTCCATTCCTCGATGATCGCGTAAATGACGGGCACCACGATCAACGTAAGCAGCGTTGACGAAAGCACTCCGCCGATGATCGCGCGCCCCATCGTGCCGTCAGCGCCTTCTTCGAGCGCGAGCGCCATTGGCAACATGCCAAACACCATCGCAGCAGTCGTCATCAAAATCGGCCGCAACCGGATGTGCCCCGCCGTTACCAGCGACTCGATCACCGATAGCCCGCGCTCGCGTCGGACCTGATTGGCAAAGTCCACCAGCAAGATGCCGTTTTTCACCACCAAGCCCATGAGCATGATGAAGGCGATCATGGCAAACAAGTTGAACGTGGTTCGCGTTACTGCCAGTGCAATCAGCACACCAATCAAAGAAAGCGGCAGGGTCATCATGATGGCAATCGGCTGCGCGAAGCTGTGGAATTGCGAACCGAGCACGAAGTAGATGAACACCACCGCCATGCCAAGCGCAAGCATGGCAAAGCCGAATGATTCCGCCATCATCTGGTTGTCGCCGCCGACATCGAATCGGTAACCCGGCGGAAGTTCAAACTCCTTCATGATGCGATTAGCCTCGCCACCAACCTCGCCCTGCGTCTTCCCAGAGACGCCCGCGCTCACGGTAATTTGGCGCTGCAGATTGGAGCGCTCAATAATTTTCGGATTCGCGCTTTCGCTCACCAAAGCCACGCGCTCAAGCGCGAGCGCTTCGCCATCGGGTGCGCGCGGGTTATTGAGCGGAATTTGCATCAACTGTTGGGCGTTGCTTTTGAGCTCACTCGGCAAGCGAACCGACACGTCCACCGAGTTGCCCTGCGGCGAAAGCCAGGTAGTCACTGCGTCGCCCGCAACTAGCGTGCGCGTGATGGTTCCAAGCGTTGCAGGAGTAATGCCAAACTCAGCGGCTTCCGCGCGTTTGAGCGTGATCGCAAGCGCGGGCACGGCGGCCTTCTCGCTGGTTTCCACTTCCACGGCCCCTGGAATCTTCGCGATTTCGGCTGCGAGCTGCTGCGAAATTCTGGACAACACGGTTACATCGGGGCCGAGAAGCGCAATTTGAATCGGGCGATTCCAGCCCACGGTTGAAGTGAGCCCTGCAATCGGCTTTACGAGCTCGCGAGCGGCATCCTCAACTTGTTTTTGACTGCGCTTACGATCATCGCGAGGCACGAGCAATACAGTGACTCGACCCGTATTGCGGCCGTTTCCACCGCCCACCCACGAGTAGATTCGCTTGACTTCCGGCAGCGTGCGAAGCACCGCTTCAACCTGCTCCGTTTTCGCGAGCGTGTAATCCAAACTCGATCCCACAGGCGTTTCAATGCGCATACCGAATTCGCTTTGGTCGTCACGCGGCACAAATTCCGATCCGATCACGCCGCCCATCATGAGCGCAACGCTTGCGCCGAGCGATCCGAGTGCGATCGCAATGGTGGACTTCCGATGGGAGAGCGCCCAGCGCATCACACGTTCATAGCGATGCTGCATCCCCTCCATGCCGCGATCAAATCCGGCCAGTAGCCGCCCAAGCCACGGGAAGCGCTTGAAACGTGCGCCTTCTGGATCGGGCCACACCGACGAGAGCATCGGGTCAAGTGTGAAGCTCACGAAGAGCGACACCATCACGGCCACCACGATGGTGATTCCGAATTGGAAAAAGTAGAGCCCAATGATGCCGCCCATGAAGGCGATCGGCGTAAACACCGCCACAATGGCGAGCGTAGTGGCGAGCACCGCTAAGCCGATTTCATCGGTGGCCTCCTGGGCCGCTTGTGCATGCGACTTGCCCATGTGCAGATGGCGCACGATGTTTTCTCGCACGACAATCGCATCATCAATCAACAGACCGATGCAAAGCGAGAGCGCCATCAGCGTTAGCGAATTGAGCGTGAAGCCAAACGCGTAGAGCGCGATGAACGTCGCGACCACGGAAATCGGGAGCGTGAGCGCGGTGATAACGGTTGAGCGCCACGAGGCGAGAAATAGAAAGACGATGAACACCGTCAAGATCGCGCCTTCGATAATGGTGCGCTGCACGTTCTTCACCGAAGATTTCACGTAGCGCGACTGATCGGAAAGGATCGATAACTCGATTTCCTTGGGTAACTCTTTCTTTACCCGCTCAATCGCGCGCTTCACGCCCTCACCGACTTCAACCGTGTTGGTGCCGCGCACCTTTTTCATATCAAGGATCACGGCTTTCGAACCGTCAATCCGCGCGAAACTATTCTGCTCACGCGTGCCGTCGACAACGACGCCAATATCCGACACACGCACCTGCATTCCATCGCGGCGCGCGATCACCAAATTTTCGAAATCGGCGATTGATTTGAAACGCGCATCAATGCGGACGGATTTGTCATTCACGCCTGAAGTGATGATGCCCACCGGCACGTCAATGTTGTCGTTACGCAGCGCTGCGATCACTTGATCTACGCCGATACGGCGTGCGCGAAGTTTGGCCGGATCAACTTCGATCCGCACCTCGCGGGACGCGGCACCGATGGTGTCCACAGTGGCGACACCTGTAACGTTTTCCAGGCGCTTTCGAATGATCTCTTCGACGTAATACGCGACATCGGCAGGTGCCATCGTTTTCGATGTAACGCCGAGCGAGACGACCGCTTGGTCATCGTCGTTATTGGCCTTCGAAATGTAGGGGTCTTTCGCCTCTTTGGGGAAACTCGGCCGGACCTGCGCGAGTTTGTCGCGCATATCCTGGATCGCCACGTCCATCTTGATGTTCATGTCGAATTCGACAATCACCAAACTCGAACCCTCACGCGAGCGCGAACGGATTTTCTTCACGCCAGAGATCGGGTTTAGCGCGTTTTCAATCGGCTTCGTTAGATCGTTTTCGACGGCTTGCGGTGATGCGCCAGGGTAGGCCACGTACACCACGCCGATTGGCACTTGTACATCGGGCATCGAATCAACCGGCAGGCGCATGTAGGACACCGCGCCCATCACCATGAGCGCGAACATCACCATCGCGCAAAACACCGGGTTGCTAATCGCAACTCTCGTCATCCACATTGTCGTGCTCCCCGGAGTTAGGACTTGTTGGCAGGTGCGCTGGCCGGTGCCGCGTCTTTGGCGGCAGCGGGCGGCGCAACCACGGGGGCCGTACCCGGCATTGCCACCGTTTGCCCCTCGCGCGGCTCACTTCCACGCAGGATTAGCACAGTCGCATCTTTGCCGAGGCCGCTTGCAATCGCAACACGATCGCTTGAGCTATCGGTGTCAATCACTTTCACACGGTTACGCGCAATGCGTCCATCAAGCACCGACCACACGTAGCTGCCGCCGCCGTCGCTGCGCACGGCAACACGCGGTACGGCGACCGCGACTTCGGTTTGTGCGAGGGCGAGTTGCCCGGAGAGAAAGGCGCCTGCGGGAATCGGCGTGCCCTTCGGGAGTGCGAAGCGAACTTCAATCGTGCGAGCGCCAGCAGCCGCGTTTGGAACAATACGTACAAGCTTTGCTTCTACTTTACCGCCTGCATTGGGGCTATCGGCAGTAAATGTTGCTAATTGTCCAATCCTTAATTCGCTCGCTCGTTCCGCAGGAATTTGGGCGGCGAGCTCAAGGCTGCTTGGATCAATCACATGAAAGACCTGCATTTCAGTGCCGATCCGTTCGCCCGGTTCGACATTTCGTTTCGCGATGACACCATTGATCGGCGAGAGCAATGCGGTTTCGGACAGTTGCGTCTTCGCCATAGTGAGCTGCGATTGCGCGGTTTCAAGCACGGTACGCGCCGCGACATAGTTGCTCTCAACGCTGTCGAGCGCTGATTTCGAGATGAAGCCACGATCAGCCAAAGAGCGCTGTTGTGCGCGCGCCGAATCGGCAACACCGAGCGCCGCCTGCGCTTGCCGCACGCTCGCTTCACGCTCGCCAAGGCGCAAGCGCAGATCGTCGCTGTCTACGCGGGCGAGCAATTCGCCTTGACGCACCGTTTCACCGGCGCGCTTATTCATCTGCATCGCAACTCCGGCGTGGCGCGAACGCACCACCGCTTGCCGTGCCGCCTCAACGCTGCCAGAGATCGAAAGCGTCTGCGCGATCGTTGCGGGGCCCGCCTTGGTGACATCAAGCGCAGAGAGCTGGAGCGGCACATCCGCCTTCTTTTGCGCATCAGCTTTCTTTTCGCCGCCCGATTTACCGGCCATCGCGTAGTAGCCGCCGCCAGCCGCCACCACAATAAGCGAGGTCGTGGCCCCAATGACCGCCCACTTTTTCTTCATTGATCTATCTCCATTTGCACCGCACGCACGACTGCGGCGTCAGCATTGATTCAGCGAAGCGTAGCCTTTCGTTCCCATTCGCGAGTGCGTGTTGCGACGAAATGCAGCCCGATGGCGTGACTCGCGGAGCGAGTGCAGCTAACTGCCAATAAGCCTTTTTTGATCGGGCTAGGAAGCATTTTGTACCAGTTACCAAAAAATGTTTTTTGCGGTGCTAAACTTCAATTTAATTAGCGAATGGCTTAAAAGTTATTAAACCAGCCCCTGGCGTGTGTCCTTGATGAGCTGAATCGCGCGTCGCCCCTTGAAAATCACGAGAACTTGCTCCAATTTTGAGCATGGGAAGCTTTATAATTAAAGGTTCCCCTTTACCCGTTCTTCGCTTGCCGCTGACAATCATGTCCGGCGTGCGATGAGCGCGCGCGGTGTGACCGACCGCGCGTTGTACGACACGTTTCGGAGTCGATTCAAGATGGCAAAAGCAAAGACTAAAACCGCAGCGAAAGCCGCCAAGACCCCCGTCAAAGCGGCAAAGCCTAAAACGCCGGTAAAGCCGGCCGCAAAGTCCAGCGCGAAATCGACCGCGAAACCCGCAAGCAAAGTAGCCGCCAAGAAGCCTGCAGCGAAAGTTGCATCAAAAAAGCCTGTGGCAAAAGCTGCCAAGCCGGCACCCAAAGCGGCACCCAAAGCGGCGCCCAAAGCAACCGCCAAGGTAGTGGCAAAGCCCGCCGCGAAAACGCCTCCGAAAAAGGCAGCCGCGAAGCCTGCGCCTGCGCCGAAGAAGCCTGCAAGTACAAAAACGGTCGTCCCTGCAAAAAAGGCTTCCGTGAAAGAAAAAGTAGTTAGCGAAAAACCAGTAAAGCCCGCGCTTGCCCCGAAATCGAAAAGCGAAGCGCCAAAGGCTGAAGCAAAGGCCGTGGTGAAAGCGGCGACTAAGACCGTGGCAAAGACGGTGGAAATCGCCCCCGAGCTCAGCGCGCCCGCAAAACCAGAGGCGAAGCCGGCTAAGGGTGCGAAAGAAGCAAAAGCGAAAGCTGAAGCGCCTGAGAAAGCAGCAGAAGTTGTGGCGGAGCCCGCCGCCGATGCGAAGCCCGAGAAAGTTGAAATCAACCCGTTAACGGGTAAGCCGAAGACGCGCAAACAGCTTTTGCTCGAGAAAAAGCAGCAAGCGCTGCTAGCCGCGCTCGCGCCGCTGCCAACCGTTGACGCAGAGACGCGCCGTTTGCGTCTTAAACAGCTCATCACGCTCGGAAAAGATCGCGGTTATTTGACCTACGCCGAGATTAACGACCATCTGCCGGATGACTTGGTTGATGCTGAGGCGATCGAATCCGTCGTCGCGATGATTACCGACATGGGCATCAAAGTCTTCGACGAGGCACCCGCCGCAGAAGAGATGATGATCACGGAAACGGCCACCGCCGTGACCGATGAAGTCGCCGAAGAAGCCGAGCAAGCCATTTCGCAGCTCGACAATGAATTCGGCCGCACCACCGATCCCGTTCGCATGTATATGCGTGAGATGGGCACGGTCGAGCTTTTGACGCGCGAAGGCGAAATCGAAATCGCCAAACGCATCGAAGATGGCTTGAAGCACATGGTGCAAGCGATTTCCGCTTGCCCAATGACCATTGCCGAGATTCTGGAGCTTGCCACCAAGATCGAAAAAGAAGAAGTACCGGTTGACGATATCGTCGATGGACTCGCAGGTCTAGCCGAGCCGGAGCCTGCCGGACCGGTTTCCGCTGCGGATACCGACGAAGAAGGCGACGAAGACGAAGAAGCCGAAGAGGAAGACGAGGAAGCAACTGCTGCGATGTCGGCTGAGCTCCTCGCGCAGCTCAAGTCAATGTCGATGGAGAAATTTGCTTCGATCCGTAAGGCTCACGCGAAGATCATTCAACACATTGAAAAAGACGAGCACAAGTCTGAAGGCTACGTAAAAGCACAGAAAAAAATCACCGACGAAATGATGGAAATTCGTTTCGCCGCGAAGATCGTGGAGCAGCTTTGCGATTCGGTGCGTTCGAAGGTTGAAACGGTGCGTGGTCATGAGCGCAAGCTGCAAGAAATTATGGTGCACAAATGCCATATGCCGCGCGATCATTTCATCAAGATGTTCCCCGAGAAATCGCTTGACACGAGCTGGATCGACAAAGAGATTGCCGCTGGCAAGCCTTACAGCGATTCGCTGATCAAGAACCGTCAAGCCATCATCGAGCGTCAAGAGGCGCTGCTTGGCTTGCAAAAAACGCTTGGCCTGCCGCTGACTGATTTCAAGGACATCTACAAGCAGATGGCCTCTGGCGAAGCCAAAGCGCGCAAAGCGAAGAAAGAAATGACTGAGGCGAACTTGCGTCTCGTGATTTCTATCGCGAAAAAGTATACGAACCGTGGCTTGCAATTCCTGGATCTGATCCAAGAGGGCAATATTGGCTTGATGAAGGCGGTTGATAAGTTTGAATTCCGTCGTGGC
This sequence comes from Betaproteobacteria bacterium, assembly GCA_013298765.1. Taxonomy (GTDB): domain Bacteria; phylum Pseudomonadota; class Gammaproteobacteria; order Burkholderiales; family Casimicrobiaceae; genus Casimicrobium. Next base: position 30,328 of record JAAFJA010000009.1, on the reverse strand, counting down.
TTCAAATTTTCGACCTATGCAACGTGGTGGATCCGTCAAGCGATCACCCGCTCCATCGCCGATCAAGCGCGCACCATTCGTATTCCAGTACACATGATCGAAACGATCAACAAGATGAACCGCATCTCGCGGCAAATCCTGCAAGAAACTGGTATCGAACCCGACGCACCGACCATCGCAGCAGCGATGGACATGCCGGAAGACAAAGTGCGCAAGATCATGAAGATCAGCAAAGAGCCGATCTCCATGGAAACGCCAATTGGTGATGACGATGACAGCCACTTGGGTGACTTCATCGAAGACACCACTACGCTCACGCCGATTGATGCGGCGGTTCAAGATAGCCTTCGCGATCTGTGTAAAGAAGTGCTCGACACACTCACGCCACGCGAGGCCAAGGTGTTGCGTATGCGCTTCGGTATCGAAATGAATACCGATCACACGCTCGAAGAAGTCGGCAAACAATTTGACGTGACGCGCGAGCGAATTCGTCAGATTGAAGCAAAGGCGCTGCGCAAGCTGCGTCATCCAAGCCGCGCAGAACGTCTGAAAGGCTTCGTAACCGAGGCGTAAGCGATAAACTTACGTCGTTCGAAAAGCGCGTCTTCGGACGCGTTTTTTGTTTGCGGTTTCAGGCGAGGCGTGAAACGAGACCGTGTACGAAAGTACACGATAAGTTTCGCAGCGAAGCGGCAAATCGCAACGGGCCTCTAGCTCATGCTTGGTTAGAGCAGCGGACTCATAATCCGTTGGTGCCGTGTTCGACTCACGGGAGGCCCACCAATCACCTCTACTCTCCTGCCGTCGTGTCCGCTGCGGATTCACGATGAGCAGCGGACTCGGCTGCGGCAAAGTATTGCCTTGCCCTTCGACGGCTCGTTGCTCTCGCAACTCGAAACCCCGTCTCAGTCCCTTGGGCCGTGTTCGACTCACGGGAGGCCCACCAATCACCTCTACTCTCCTGCCGTCGTGTCCGCTGCGGATTCACGACGAGCAGCGCACTCGGCTGCGGCAAAGTATTGCCTTGCCCTTCGACGGCTTGTTGCTCTCGCAACTCGAAACCCCGTCTCAGTCCCTTGGGCCGTGTTCGACTCACGGGAGGCCCACCAATCACCTCTACTCTCCTGCCGTCGTGTCCGCTGCGGATTCACGACGAGCAGCGGACTCGGCTGCCTCAGCGCGTGTCCTAGCTGCTCAAGCCATCGTTGCTAACCCGATATGCGCCCAAACCAGGCGACGGATAGCGCGGTAGCGAGCAGCGCGAACGCAGCTGCAAGCAGCGAAACAAGGCCGGAAATCTCAGTCTCTTTTGTCTCAACGCCGAGACGGGTCGAAAGCGATTCGTAGACCTTCTTCAAATCTGCTGCGGTGCCCGCATAGAAATACTCCGCTGCGGTGCGATTGGCGATTTGTTTGAGTGTTTCTTCATCCAAACGAACGCGCATACTCCAGCCATCGAAACCGATCGTTTCGCCATTCACTGTACCGATTCCCACGGTATAGACGCGCACCCCACGATCAGCGGCAAGCTTTGCTGCTTCCATCGGATCAATGCCAGTGGTGCGTTGTCCGTCGGTGAGCATGATGACGGCGGCGCTCGCGTAGCTACCGGGCGCAACGGGCTCACGCTTCGGCGCTTCGGCAGCTTTGGCCTCACCCAGCGGACGGCTGCGAGGGAGCGGCCCGCTGCCGCTCCACTGCATGGCACTAATATCGATGCCGTCATCTGGAAACAACGTGGCGAGCGAAAGCGCAATGCCATTGCCAGTTGCTGTGCCGCGCTGAAGCTGAAAACTGTCGATCGCCGTCACTAAGTCTTCGCGCGAAAGCGTGGGCAGCTGCGCGAGCTGCGCGCTGCCTGCGAAGGCGACAATCCCAACCCGTACATCCCGAGGCAATTCCTTGAGGAACGCTTTCGCAGCATCTTGAGCCGCGACCAGTCGCGTTGGTTTCACATCTTGCGCACGCATGCTTCCCGAAACATCCATCGCGAGCATGATGGTTTGTTTATTCGACGGCAACTTGACGAGCGCCATCGGCCTCGCCGCAGCGAAAAGCATCAACGCGAGTGCTATCAACATCAACGCGGGCGGCACATGTCGACGCCATGACGGTTGCGCGCCCATCGCTTGTTTCAAAAGCGCGAACTGACTGTATTGCACCGATACTTTCTTGCGCCGACTCAAGAGCCACACGTAAAGCGCGAGCAATAACGGAGGGATCACAAGTAGCCAGAGTAGCGACGGCCAGACGAATGTCATGCCACTCTCCTTTGAATTGAATGAATACCGCCGCGGCGCTTGAGTTTGCGGCGTTCTACGAAACGGACAAGACTATCGATCAACGAGCCATTGGTTGCCAAGCGCAATGGCTCGCAGCCCGCGCGTTCGAAACTTGCCTTGAGTGCAAGCTCGCGCGCGCTGGCCATTTCCGCGAAACGACGGCGCAGCGCCGCGTTTCCGGTATCCACGAAAAGTTGCTCACCTGTTTCCGGGTCTTCAATCGTCATCAATCCGACTTGCGGAAGCTCACGCTCAAGCGGATCGTCGATGTGGACAGGTAGCACGTCATGACGCACCGAAAGGCGATGCAACCAATCCTCCCAGCCCGGCTCGGAAATAAAGTCAGACACAACAATCAATGCGCTGCGACGCTTGATCGTTTGCGCGGCGCGCGAAAGCAACTGAGCGAGATTTGTGCCGTGGCTCACGTCCTTATGGCTCACCGCGTGCAACGGCGGCCGTTGCATCTTTTGGATAAGCGTCAGCACGTGTCGTCGATCTGCGCGCGGCGGTAACACGGTGTCCACGCTTCGCGTATACAGCATTGCCCCAACGCGATTACCGCGCTGCGTGAAAAGTCTTGCAAGGATCGTCGAGAGCTCGATCGTGAGTTCGCGCTTATTTCGTGCGCCCGAACCAAAATCGGCGGAGGGCGAAAGATCCACCAGCAGCCATACATTGATATCGCGATCTTCGGTGAACTGGCGGACATACGGCGTTTGCATCCGCGCCGTGACGTTCCAATCGATGTGCCGAACGTCATCATGCGTTTGATACTCGCGCAGATCAGCCAGATCGAGCCCGCTGCCGCGCATTAGCGTACGGAAATCACCGTGTAGCAATCCGTCGAGCCGCTTGAGCGTCGTCCACTCGAGCCGGCGCAGTAGCGCATCAGCCGACTGCGGCGAGCTGTCTTTGCGCGCGACTCCGTGCGCCGCTGGGGGCGCTGAATCGCGCTCAAACTGCGCTACCTCTTCGAGGGTGGGCGGATCAAAAAGTTTTCTCCACTTCATGGCGACGCTCGTCCGTTAGGCCGCTCGCTGAATGCGCTCTGTCTCTTCTTGCTTTGACTGCATTGGCTTTGAAGGCGCCGAGATCTTGCCAAGAATCTTGCCTAGCAACTGATCGGCAGTGAGACCTTCGGCAATTGCGTCATAGGAGAGCACCAAACGATGGCGCAGCACGTCGAAAACCAAATCAACCATGTCTTCGGAGAGCACGTAGCGTCGTCCGCGCATGAGCGCAAGCGCGCGTGACGCTTCAACTAAGCCAATCGTGCCACGCGGAGAGGCACCGAACGTGATGTATTTTTTGATATCGCTCAAACCGCAAATCACAGGATCGCGCGTTGCTACGACAACATTCACGGCGTAGCGCACTAACGCCGGATCAACATAAACCTCACGACACATTTTCTGCAAACCGGCGAGGGCCTCGAGCGTGGCAACAGGCGAAAGCTCGAAGCGCTCACCAGTCACGCGCTGGGCAATCACGAATTCCTCATCGGCATTTGGATATTCGACTACAACTTTCATCATGAAGCGATCCACTTGTGCCTCAGGAAGCGGATAGGTACCTTCAGTTTCGATGGGGTTTTGCGTTGCCATTACGACAAACGGCAGTGGCACTTTGTGAGTTTCGCCCGCAATGGTGACTTGTCGCTCTTGCATCACTTCAAGTAGCGCACTTTGAACTTTCGCAGGCGCACGATTGATTTCATCTGCGAGCAGCAGGTTTGCGAACACGGGGCCAAGGGAGGTTGCGAATTCGCCAGTCTTTTGATTGAAGATCCGGGTACCAATCAGATCGGCAGGCACGAGATCCGGCGTGAACTGAATACGCTTGAAGCTGCCTTGAACCACACTCGCGAGCGTTTTCACAGTCAAGGTTTTTGCGAGTCCCGGCACCCCTTCAACCAACAGGTGGCCTTCAGCGAGCAGCGCGACCATTACACGCTCGAGAAACTTATCTTGGCCAACAACGACGCGCTTCACCTCAAAGAGCACGCGCTCCATCAGTTTAGCCGGGTCGTTGTATGCGTTCAAACTCTCCATGTACTGCTCCGTTCAACGAATTACAAACGTCACGCTTCGAGGCTCACTCACACGCAATTGGCCCGCGCTCAACGCATCACCATCAAATACTTGTCAAAACGGCGAGAGACCCACCGCGCTCGCTGCATTTTCGATAGGCACGGCGAATCCAATACCTACAAAAGTTCGATCATCCTCATTCGGGTTGAGAATCGCTGTGACGATACCAACAACCTCGCCTTCCGCCGTTACTAGTGGGCCGCCAGAGTTACCTGGGTTGGCCGCTGCATCAAACTGAATGAGATTGGACAGCGAGTTTCCTCCGTCGGGGGATCTGAACTCGCGCTTCAATCCGCTCACGATTCCGGCACTCACCGATGGGCCAATTCCAAATGGAAACCCAACGGCGTAGACGTGATCGCCCGGCTTCAACTTCGCCGTGCTCGTCATCGTTGCAGCAAACAAATCATCCGGCACCACACGCGCGCGAACGACCGCTAAATCATGCTCGGGACGCGCGCCTTGAAACACGCCCGGACTTTCGTGCCCGTCTGCGAAAGTAATCTTGATGCGCTCAGCACCTTGCACCACGTGAAGATTGGTCAGAATCGTGCCGTCGTTGACGATCACAACGCCCGTTCCAACAGCAAAGCGGGTTTCCTCTTTCGTTTTTGGATCGGTACGAAAGCCTTCGATGCGCACCACCGATGGGATGATCGTTTCATAGGCGCGCACGCCGGGCGATGCGATCACGGTAGTAGAGAGAGTATGACCCACTGCGGCATCGATATCGTCTTGCGTCAACGTTGCCGAGTCACTGAACGCACGGTGATAGACCGCTAGCGCGAGCGCCATTCCAACCAAGCCAAACACGAGGGATCGGATTTCGCTTCGGCGCAATATCGCTTTAACTTGCTCGGTAATCTTCATAGCGATCTCATGGTAATGAATCGTCAGACGAAGTCAACGCGAAAAGGTTTACTAGGCGTGCTAACGATTTCGTAATTACTTATTCGGCTCGCGGCTCAACTATTGTGCTTCAGCCGCATTTAAGCAAGAACTCTCAATCGTTGTATATCTATCACGACGTAGCGGTTTATGGGCCACAAGCCTCAATTTAATAAAGATAAGCGCCGCGAATTTGCATTCGCTATCAAGAACTACAAGAAAGCATCGAGCAACCCGCCTTCACTCGCGCCCACTCCGGGCGCTTGGCTGCAATCGATTCATGTTCAGGCTGTTCATCATACGGCCGGCGCATCACCTCAAGCAGGCGATCAATCTGCGTGAAGTCCCCCGCATGGGCGGCATCAATCGCCTGCTGCGCAAGATAGTTTCGCAGCACGTATTTCGGGTTCGCCCGAAGCATCGCGGCAACCCGTGCCGCCCGAGCTTCAGCGCTTGGGTTCTCACGCAAAACCTGCGCATCGAGGCGCGCAAACCATCGTTGCACGCGCGCGGAAAGAGAGCGCCACGCCTCTGGCGAATAAAACGTCTCGCTCAGCGCCTCTGCATTCGTTGCGCGGCAAAGTGCTCGGAAAAAGAGTGTCATGTCGATTTCCGCTTCGCCAAATAGTGCGAAGAGTTCATCCAGAAGATCGCCCTCATCGTCGACCCAATGCGAAACGCCCAGTTTCGCGCTGTAGGCGCGTGTGATCGCTGCCCCGTATGCGTGCTCGTAACGTGCGAGCGACGCGGCAAGCGCATCGGTTGATACATCTTCGAGTGTTGCAAGCGCATCGCCCAACCGAGCGAGGTTCCACTGCGCGATGCCTGGCTGACGCCCGAAGGCGTAGCGGCGGCCCTGTGCGTCAGTGGTGTTTGGCGTCCAACCCGGATCGAAATTGTCGATCCAGCCATACGGACCGTAGTCGATGGTGAGGCCCAAAATTGACATGTTGTCCGTGTTCATCACGCCATGCACGAAGCCCACTCGCATCCAATCAGCCATGAGTTCTGCCGTGCGCTCACACACCTCGCCGTACCAAGCGCAAATGCGCTCGCCCGGTGCTATGTACGCGTTGTTGATTGCAGGGTAATAAGTCGCGATGGTGTAATCCACGAGCGTGCGCAGCAACGCGGATTCGCCGCGCGAAGCGAAGATTTCATAGTGTCCGAATCGCAGAAAACTTGGCGCGACACGGCACACGATAGCGCCTGGCTCCAACTCTGGATTACCGTCGTAGAACATGTCGCGCTCCACGCGATCACCGGTCAGCACCAGCGAGAGCGCACGAGTTGTCGGTACCCCCAAATGATGCATCGCCTCGGAGCAAAGAAATTCGCGAATTGATGATCGCAGCACTGCACGTCCGTCAGCACGACGCGAATAAGGTGTGGGTCCTGCCCCCTTCAGTTGAAGCTCAAATCGCGCCCCACTAGGCGACACCGTTTCGCCCAACAGGATGGCACGCCCGTCACCTAATTGACCCGCCCAATTGCCGAATTGGTGGCCGCCGTAAACGGTTGCGTAGGTCTCCATCCCCGGCAACGTGGCGTTCCCAGCAAGCGCGCTGACGACCGCGCTAGATTGAAGCGCCGATTCGCTAATCCCAAGCATTTGGGCCACTTCGATCGAATACGCGATCAATTGCGGCGCGCTTACCGGGGTGGGCTTTACGTGTGACCAGATCGCGCCGTGCACTTGCCGGGAATGTGGCGCCGCGCTCGCGTCGCCTGGAAAAGTTCGGAGGAAGCGGTTGTCAAACTGAAGCATGGGTTGATGCTATCGCGAGAGGCGCAAAGCTGTTTGTACCTGGGGCAAACGGGTGGATCAAGAAATTCATCAAATGATTTGACATGGGATTTTTTCCCATTTACAATTCAGTCATGTCGCACGCGGTCGCCCAATCCCCCCCCGCTTCGGTGCCGGGTGCGACATCCCTTCTTTCAGCGGATGCGGTCGCCGGGGTCTTTCGCCGGCTTCTGCAATCCGTGCTTCGGCTCGCAGTCAAAGCGGGCCTTCGCTACGCAGAACTCGATCTCATTCTTCGCGAAGAGCTCGTCCGTGTTGCACAACAAGAGATTGACGGCGCGCAACGCGCGAACGCGAGCAAACTCTCTGTGATGACTGGCTTACACCGGAAATTTGTTGCCGCTCATTTGGCAGGAGAGAGCGACGCGTCGGGTAGCCCTGCCGCTCGTTCAGAAACTGCGGTCTCGCAGGTGTTTCAACGCTGGGCGCACGAGGCGCGGCGCAAACCCGCGCTGAAGCGTCTTGCAATCGCGGGGGACGGGAAAAAGAAAAGTTTTACGGAGCTCGCACGCTCGCTGGTGACTGATGTTCATCCCCGCGCGATTCTCGATGAACTTGTGCGCTTGGGCCTCGCGTCAGAAGCCGAAGGCTCGGTCGAGCTCCTTTCTGACACTTTTACGCCGAAGGGCCGATCAGACGCACTGCTTGCACTGATGAAAGACAACTCAAGCGCGATGCTAGATACCTCCGTCGCCAACGTGCTCGCCACGCGGCCGCTACAGCTCGAGCAATCCATCTGGGGACTGGGAATATCGCTCGAATCAGCACAAAAAATTGCAGGCGTCGCTGCCGACGGCTGGCGCGATGCACATGCGAAATTATTTGAGGCGATCTCCGATGCGCCAGAAGCAGCTAAGGGCGACGAAACCTACCGTATTCGAATTGGCATGTACGTCAACTACGAATCCCATCCGGGCGCGTCGACGTGAAGTGCGACGCCCAACTGCCGTGAAAATTATGAACTTACTTGTGTATCTCAATCCGACGCGCACTCTCTTCGTAGCCATTACGGCGAGCGTGTTTCTCGCAGCATGCGGTGGCGATCAATTCGCAGTCGCGCCTGGCGGCGGTGGCACGGGCGGTGTGGTCGAAGATAAGCCCGTTGTCGCAGTAGGTCCCGTGACATCGGTGAGTCCATTGCTCGTAAATAACCTGGGCTTCACTTTATCAGCGACAACGCGGGTCGAAATTCGCGACAGTAAATCGTCGCAACTACGACCGGGGATGATGGTGCGTGTGGAAGCGGCGTCGCGACTCGCCTCTGGTGACCGAAACGTCGTGTCTATCTCTGCGGCTCCAGAGTTTATTGGCGCGGTAGACGCAGTTTCAGCATCAACGCAATCCTTCACACTTCTCGGCAGCACCATCGAGTGGGACGCGAACACCATCCTTGATCCCACGCTTCGCGCTGCAAGCGATCTCGTCGCTGGCGAAGCAGTTCAGGTGTATGGCTATCCAAGCGGAAACAATCGCTTGCGGGCCACCTTGATAGAGCGCCACGCCAGCACAACCCAGCAAAGGATCAGCGGTGTAGTGCAAGCGCAAGGATGTAATACCTGCGCTGCATCAGCAGGCGATTTTTTCGTAGGCAGCTTGCGCATTCGCCCAAGCGGCAGCTTCGCTGCGGTGAGCAGCTTTTTGCCGCAACCGGGCGATCTGGTTCAAATCACCGGCCAATTCCAACGCGACCCGGATCGATTTGAAGCTGACGCGATCCAACCATACGCCCTCTCAGCCGCTGCCAGCGAAGGCAGCAGCATGACGGTTCAAGGCCTGCTTTCCACGCGAAGCGCCGACACCTCGCTCTTGATTTCCGGGCTCTCTCTTGAATTCGGCGACCAGATCAAAGCCGATCAAACGCGATTTGGCATTCTCATTGTGCCTGGCAACTTGCTCAAAGCCCAGGGCACCGTGCGCAGCAAGCGGCTAAATGCTGAAAGTGTTGAACTGAAATAACTCGCTCGCTACGTCGCCGCGCTTCTCCACCGATCAGCGCGGCAAGAGATGATTGTTACGCAATCATCGCGTTCACGCGCTTCACGTAAGCCGCGGGATCGTCTGGCATACCGCCTTCAGCCAGCAGCGCTTGATCAAACAAAATCATCGCGAGATCACCAAACTGCGATTCAGTACCGATCAGCGAATGCAGCTTTTTCGCGAGCGCGTGTTCGGCGTTGACTTCGAGAATGGGCTTTGAATCGGGTGCCGCCTGTCCGGCCTGTTTCAACATACGCGCGAGCTGCGTGCTCATACCTCCGTCTCTCACCACAAGGCAGGCCGGTGAATCGACCAATCGAGTGGTCACGCGCACATCGTCCGCTTTGTCTTTGAGCGCCTCTTTGAGCTTCTCGATCACTGGTTTGAAATTTTCAGCGGCTATCTCTGCAGCTTTCTTCTCTGCTTCGTCTTGCAGGTCGCCCAAGTCAACTGCACCTTTCGCGACCGATTGCATAGGTGTGCCGTCAAATTCACGCAGGAAGGAGAGCGTCCACTCGTCCACGCGGTCCGTCATCAGCAATACTTCGATACCTTTTTTCTTGAACGCCTCTAATTGCGGGGACGAGCGGGCCGTTCCGAGCGTTTCCGAAGTCAGGTAATAAATTGCCTTTTGCCCCTCTTTCATGCGGGCTTTGTATTCAGAGAGGCTGACTGTAGCCGTGTCACTCTGCGTCGATGCGTAGCGTGCGAGTTTGGCGATGCGTTCGCGATTGGTGAAATCCTCACCCAGCCCTTCTTTCAGCACCGCACCAAATTCTTTGTAGAACGCGGCGTACTTCTCTTTTTGCGCTGCGTCTTCGCTGTTCGCTAGTTCTTCCAACATGCCGAGTACACGCTTCGTGGAGCCTTCGCGAATTGCTTTCACATCGCGACTTTCTTGCAAGAGCTCACGAGAGACGTTGAGCGGTAAATCGTTCGAATCGATCACGCCGTTCACAAAGCGCAGGTACGGCGGCATCAGCGATTCCGCATCGTCCATGATGAACACACGTTTAACGTAGAGCTTTACCCCCGCTGACTTCTGGCGATCCCAAAGATCCATCGGCGCGTGCGCAGGTATGTAGAGGAGCTGCGTGTACTCCTGATTGCCTTCCACTTTGTTGTGCGTGTACGCGAGTGGATCGGCTTGATCGTAGGCAATCTGTTTGTAGAACTCGTTGTATTGCTCAGGCGTGATGTCTTTTTTCGGCCGCGCCCACAACGCGCTCGCCTGGTTTACAGCCTCCCACTCATCCTTCGTCACGTACTCGCTCTTGTCTGAGTCCCACTCCTCCTTTTGCATGAGCACGGGAAGCGAAATGTGATCGGAGTACTTGCCGATGATGCTTTTGATGCGGTATGTATTTGCGAACTCTTCTGCATCATCCCGGAGGTGTAGGATGACGCTGGTGCCGCGCTGAGCCTTGTTGATGGCTTCGACTTCAAAATCACCGGTGCCGCCTGAAACCCAGCGAACGCCCTCTTCTGGCTTCGCGCCAGCGCGGCGCGTCTCGACCGTGATCTTGTCCGCCACGATGAAGCCAGAATAGAAGCCAACACCGAATTGGCCGATCAGCTGCGAATCCGATTTTTGATCGCCTGAGAGTTTTTTCACAAACTCGCGCGTCCCGCTTTTTGCGATAGTGCCGAGGTTATCGATTGCCTCTTGCTGTGACATCCCGATACCGTTGTCGGCAATCGTGAGGGTCTTCGCCTCTTTATCGAACGAAACGCGCACCTCAAGGTTGGGTGCGTTTTCGAAGAGCGATGTGTCGTTGAGCGCTTCAAATCGCAACTTGTCACACGCGTCGGAGGCATTCGAAATTAGCTCGCGCAGGAAAATTTCTTTGTTCGAATACAAAGAATGCGTGACCAGATGAAGCAGTTGAGCGACTTCGGCTTGGAAAGAAAGTGTTTGTTTGCTCATAATCGCGAAATATTGTTAGATGTACTTTTTTGCGCTGTTATCCGCGCCATAGAGCGCGAGATAAGGGCAATTTCCAAGATTTCAAGCCATGACCTACCGCATCACCTCGCACGATGACACCAGCGATCAAGCGGCGCTCGATCTCGTCGACACCGGCATCGGTGACTACAACGATGCGGCTGAACCGCGACTCAGCGAGGTGCGCCATCTGTCGTGTATTGCGCGCGACGATGAGGGCAACGCCGTAGGCGGCGCGGTGGGAAGAACGTGGGGCGACAACGCAGAGTTGCAGCAATTGTGGCTACCGGATGCCTTGCGAAGCCACGGACTCGGCCGCGCACTCTTGATCGCATTCGAAGACGGTGCACGCAAGCGCGGCTGCACGTTCATCTATCTTGAGACTTGGAGCTTTCAGGCGCGAGGCTTCTATGAGAAATGCGGCTACAGGGTCGCGCTTGAACTGAGTGGCTACGCGCCCGGCCTTTCGAAATTCACGATGACGAAGCGCCTACGATCCGAGCTGCCGCAGCGCTAAACGATTGCGTCAATCGCCAGGCCGTGCTTCCGCCATTAGCGCTTTGGCGTGTTTGCTGCGCCCAGAAAGCACCATGTAGAGCCCGGCTGATACGAGCAAGGCGATCCCGATCCACGCGAGCGCGTTGGGGATTTCTCCCCACACTGCAAATCCAATGGTTAACGCCGCGAGCAAGCCCGAATAGCGAAACGGAACGACGACTGAAACTTCACCTGAACGCATCGCGCGAATCAGCAGCGTATAGCCACAGCTCAGAAACACCGACGCCGCTCCGAGCATCCCCAGTTGCCACGCGCTGATCGGTTTCCATTCCTGAAACAACGACAACCCAACGCCCGTCGCGGTGACGGCGATGGCTGTGCCAATCGTGATCAAAATTGAAGGTGTGCCGGGATTGATGCGGCGCGTGTACAAATCGCGGCAGGCCACGAAAAACGTGCTGAGTAGACACACGAGTGAATAACCGTTGAATCCCTCTCCGCGCGGCTGCACGATAAAGATCACGCCGATGAATCCGACTGCGATCACCGCCCAGCGCATGGGGCCGATTCGCTCTCCCAACCAAAGCACCGAAAGAAGCGTGATGCAGAGCGGTGCCGCCATGTTGATCGCCGTTGCGTTCGCAAGCGGCAAGTGAAAAAGCGCGGTGAGAAACGTAAACGTAGCAATCGCATCAAGGAGCGATCGAATCACCACAGGCCGCTCCGCAACCTCCTTCAGGCGCGCACCGGGGCCGCTCGCAAGCCCCATCCACCAGGCCGCACCGAGCAGGAACGCGATCGCGAAAACGCCGCGAATGACGATGATCTGACCGAGCGGCAGCGAAGCACTCGCATACTTCACAAACGCATCATTGATCACAAAAGAAGTCATCGCGCCGATCATCGCGATGATGCCGCGACGATTCGCGAGTGTGCGTGCAGAGGCTGTCATATTGGAAAACACCACGCTACTTTTGACGATTGCGCGCGCGCAACTCGTCCAGCTTTTCTTTGATCTTGGCTTCCATGCCGCGATCCACGGGGCGGTAGAACTGTTGCGGCTTCATATCATCGGGGAAATAGGTTTCACCCGCAGCGAAGCCGCCCTCCTCATCGTGCGCATAGCGATAGCCGGTGCCGTAACCAATGTCTTTCATGAGTTTGGTGGGCGCATTGCGAAGCCGAAGCGGCACGGGCCGCGTACCGCTTTCTGCTGCGGCGCTTCGCGCTTCCTTGTAGGCCCGGTAAATTGCATTGCTTTTGGCAGCGACCGCGAGAAACACACAGGCCTCCGCAAGCGCCAATTCACCCTCGGGCGAACCCAATCGCTCAAATGCTGCAACAGCGCTCAGCGTGATTTCGAGGGCGCGCGGATCGGCAAGGCCGATGTCTTCAGACGCCATGCGAATCATGCGACGCCCAACATAGAGCGGCTCAGCACCGCCTTCAAGCATCCGGCAAAACCAATAAAGCGCGGCATCGGGATCGGAGCCACGCACGCTTTTGTGAAGCGCGCTGATCAGATCGTAGAACTGCTCGCCGCCTTTGTCGAACCGAGTCCGTGCGCGCGTGAGTGTTGCTTTAACTACGTCGACACTCACTTGCGCAATGTGTTTCGCGTGCGCCGCCGCATCGAGTTGCTCGATCAAATTCAAAAAGCGCCGACCATCGCCATCGGCATAGTCGATCAGAAGCTGTTGCGCATCCGGATCGATTGCGTAAGTTGCATCAAGCGCACTCAACGCTTTCGCAAGTAAGGCTTTCAGTGCATCGCCATCCAGCGCCTCGAGCACGTACACCTGCGCACGAGACAACAGCGCCGAGTTCACTTCAAACGAAGGGTTCTCAGTGGTGGCCCCAATGAAGGTGAAAAGCCCTGATTCAACATGCGGCAAAAACGCATCTTGCTGCGCTTTATTGAAGCGATGCACTTCATCGACGAACATGATCGTGCGCTTGCCAAACTGGTCGCGCATCAGCTGCGCGCGCTCGATGGCCTCGCGAATGTCTTTCACGCCCGCGAGCACCGCAGAAAGGGCGATCATTTCGCAATCAAACGCTTTTGCGAGCAAGCGAGCAATGGTTGTTTTGCCAACGCCGGGCGGACCCCATAGCAACATCGAATGCGGCACTTTCGCCACGATAGCGTTTGCAAGCGGTTTGCCTTCGCCGAGCAAATGGCGTTGACCGACGACCTCGGAGATCGACTGCGGACGTAGGCGTTCGGCGAGTGGGCTCGTGTCTTGAGGTGCGCGGGTCATGCGGCGGTTTGGGGGCGCTTCAAGCAAACGAAGACGCGATCAATGAACGCGTGATTGTTTCACTTTGCGATGCGAGGCATCCGCAATGCGTTTGGCGTCAGGGCGGCGCAATTAAGCAGTGGTGAGTGCATCACTCAACTTCTTCTCAATTGCATGCCTTATTTAAAAGGGACTTGGCGCCTAAAAAATGACAATTCGTTACTTTTATGAATAGCCTTCTAGTCCTATTTAATCAGGGGCTTTCAACTAGAAGTCGATTTCATTGCTTTAGCACGTCCACGCCCTTGGGCACCACGAAGTTAAACGCTTCGGCATCCACTTTCCCGTTGCGTGCGAGCGATGCAAAGCGCAATGTATTCACGTTTTGCCAGCTATCGCGCCAGGCAATCTCAGAGGGCTGCGCCGAGACGAGCGCCACAGCGATTTCGCTCACGCTGGCGTCTTTTTTCTTTGCCGTTGCAACGACGGTTTTGATGGAGCCTTGCGGCGGCGCGGCTTTCAATTCAAACTGCTTTTCGGCGCTTTGCGGATCAAGTAGCAGCGCGAGCGGTTGCTCGGCGAGCGCTTCACCAATCTTTCGAATCGTGACCTGATTGAGATCGTGATCATGCAACCAAACCGTCACGCCGTCGCTCACGATGGTTTGCTTGTACGGTTTGTCGTAAATGAACCGGAATTTTCCCGGACGCACAATCGAAAAATTTCCAGAGGAGGAACGCGTCACACGACCATTTTTGTCGCGTACCTCCTGCGTGAACGCGCCTGTCAGTGAACTCAAGTCTTTGGTGAACGCGCGGAATTCGGAAAGCGCGTCTTGTGCCTGCGCATGCGGTGCGAGAGCGAGAGACAGCACGATGGCGGGCGCTACAAAACAGAGTTGACGGCGAAGGTTCATATCGAGGACTAGAGAATGAAAAAAGTACGTCCCAAAGCGAGCGAAATGGTATGCGAAGGGCGTTTGGCGTTTCGTTAGCGTTCAGACCGTGCAAGCGCGAATTTCGTTCGCGCTACTCGGTTTTCGGGACGAGTACTTCGCGCTTGCCCATCGCGTTGGGGCGCGACACGACGCCCGCTTGCTCCATGGCTTCGATCAATCGCGCTGCGCCGTTGTAGCCGATGCGCAAGCGACGTTGAATATAGGAAATCGTGGGTTGCCGCGATTCAAGCACGGCAGCAACCGCTTCGTCATAGCGCGGGTCTTTCTCGCCATCGATCGCGCCACCGCCGCGTACCTCGTTCAAAGTCATCTCATCAGTGCCTTCGAGCACACCTTCAACGTATTGCACCGGCATTTGCTGTTTCCAGTGGTTCACCACGCGATGCACTTCATCATCGGTCACAAACGCGCCGTGAACGCGCACTGGAAGTCCGGTGCCGCCCATCATGTAGAGCATGTCACCGCGCCCGAGCAGCGCTTCGGCGCCCATTTGATCGAGGATGGTTCGCGAATCAATTTTGCTTGCGACTTGAAACGCGATGCGCGTTGGCACGTTGGCTTTGATGAGGCCTGTGATTACATCGACCGACGGACGCTGTGTCGCGAGAATCAAATGAATGCCAGCGGCGCGCGCCTTTTGTGCGAGTCGCGCAATCAGCTCTTCGATTTTTTTACCAGCGACCATCATCAAGTCCGCCAGCTCGTCGATCACGACCACGATGAACGGCAATTCTTCGAGTGGTTCGGGTTCGTCCGGCGTGAGTGACACTGGATTGGCGATCGGAGTGCCTTTCACTGAAGATTCGCGTACTTTCTGATTAAAGCTCGAGAGTTGACGAACTCCTAACGCGCTCATCAATCGATAGCGGCGCTCCATCTCGCCCACACACCAGTTAAGCGCGTTCGATGCGAGTTTCATGTCTGTCACGACCGGGCAGAGCAAATGCGGCACGCCTTCGTACACCGAAAGCTCAAGCATCTTTGGATCGATCAGTACCAAACGGACTTCGCGCGGCTCGGCCTTGTAGAGCAACGACAAAATCATTTGATTGATGCCCACCGATTTGCCAGAGCCCGTAGTGCCGGCGACCAGGCAATGCGGCATTTTGGCCAGGTCGGCGACGACAGGTCGACCGGAGATATCTTTGCCCATGCCGAGCGTGAGCAAGCTCGCCGAATCGTTGTAAGCAGTGCTGCCCAATATTTCGATCAGGCCCACGCTCTGTCGTTTCGGGTTGGGCACTTCAAGACCCATGCAGGATTTGCCAGGGATCGTTTCCACCACGCGAATACTCATCACGCTCATCGCGCGCGCGAGATCCTTCGCGAGATTCACAATCGAATTGCCTTTCACCCCGACGTCCGGCTCAATCTCATAGCGCGTAACGACCGGGCCGGGATACGCTGCGAGCACTTTCACCGGGACGTTGAATTCAGCAAGCTTTCGCTCAATCAAGCGAGAGGTGAATTCGAGCGTCTCAGCCGATACCGTAGGTTGCTCTTTTGGAATCGCTTCGAGAGCCGCCAGCTGCGGCAGAGTGGAATCAGGCAGATCAGAGAAAAGCGCGACCTGCTTTTCGCGCTGCACCCGCTCAGAGAGTTTGACCGGTTGAACTTCTTCAACGATGCGAATTGGCTCATGTTCTTCGACGCGTTTCGCTTCTTCGGCAATGTAGGCTTCACGCTCTGCAATCATCGGTTCGGCAATCTCAAGATCGCGTGCAACCTCAATTTGCGTCTCGCGTTTGTTTCGCCAGCGCTGACTCAGCTCAGCGATCCAAGCGCCGATTTGCTCAGTGATCTGCATCCAGCGAAGATTGAACGCAAAGGTTGCGCCAATTACCATCAGCGGAATGAGCGCGAGCGTCGTTGCCAAGAATCCAGCGCCGCGCATCGCCGCGAAACCCAAGGTTTGCCCAAGCGCACCGCCAGCACCTTGCGGAAGTCCGGCGAACCACTTGTGCATGCGTAGCGCTTCCAGCATCGAACTGGCTACGAGCAGCAAGATCAGGCCAGAAACCACCAACCAAAGTGGAAACGCCTCGATCTCTTCGGTCTCGTCGCCGTCGCTGGATTGTGGCGTCGGACGCGCCCGCCACCAAGCCACTGCCGCGAAAAGAAAGAGCCACCAGACCGACGCGCCAAGCACAAAATAAACGATATCGCTAAACCATGCACCAGGCCAGCTCAACCAATTTGCCGCGCGCGCAACCGAACCCGTGGTTGACCATGCGGGATCAGCGCTGCGGAAGCTTAAGCAGGCGAGCATCGCAGCGCCGATTGCTGCTCCAATCAAGACCCAGACAAACCAGGTTCGAAGCGTGTCAATACGATCACTCGCGACGAACGTGCGCGCCGACCGAACCCGCCGATTTTTTCGCTTCGGCGTGAAAAGCTCTTTTGCCTTATCGAACATGAAAGGAAGTGTATGCGTGGCGCTTGCAATAAAAAAGGCGCTCGCCGCCATGCGGCGGAAGCGCCTTCGTTTTCAGAGCGCTGAACTCTGATTCGCAAGCTTTATCGCGGCCCGAACCCTCGAACCGAGCGAATAAGATCAATACTTTACGCCAAGCACAGATTTCTGCGCCGCATAATAAGCCGCGAGGTTGCGGATATCCGCGTCGCTTAATCCCTTCGCAAAACCCGCCATGATCGCGTTTTTACGCTCGCCAGAGCGGTAGTCGCGAAGCGCTTTTTCGAGATAGTCGCGCCATTGGCCTGCCAAGCGAGGATTGTTTGGATCGGTGCTGTTTCCGTCTTGTCCGTGACAAGCGGCGCACACTTCCTTCGCTTTCGCGCCGCCTGCGTTAACGTCGGCAGCGATCGCGCCGGATGCAAAGAAAGCTGCCGCAAAGACAGAGGCTAGGAATCGTTTCATTATTTGCCTCCCGTCGCGTAATAAGCAGCAAGATCGGCCATGTCTTTGTCAGAAAGGCTCAGCGCAATCGCACGCATGCTTGGATGCTTGCGCTCACCCGACTTATACGCTTTCAACGCGTTGACGAAGTATTGTGGGTGTTGCCCAGCAATTTTCGGTACGTGATAAACCTCGGGGAAGGCGGTGCGCCAACCGTCAATGCCGTGACAGCCTTGACACATTTGCACCTTTTGAGCGCCGGCCTTTGCATCACCAGCGGGCGCTTGCGCAAAACCGCTCGAAACAAAACCAGCGAAAACTGCAGCGGCGGCCCAAGCCGCAAGCGCGATACGCTTCATAGTTATAGGAAATTCTTCTCGAAAACTCTGCAATTATAGAGGGCGTCCGGAGTCTTTGCGCTGCGCTCGCCACGCCAGACGAGCTCCCAACACGATGTGTGCTAGCGCTTACCCCGCAATTCGAATAAATCTCATCGTTCACCAGACACACTTGCAATTTGACGTCTCAGTCTCATCTAACATTTGAATTAATTCCAACCTCGCAGGAGCCCCTTCGTATGAGCGCCAACATCACCCACGTCACCGACGCAACTTTTGATGCCGACGTGCTGAAATCGGACACCCCCGTTTTGGTCGACTTCTGGGCCGAATGGTGCGGGCCGTGCAAGATGATCGCGCCGGTGCTCGAGGAAGTCGCGCAGAGTCACGCAGGGAAAATCAAAATCGCCAAGATTGACGTTGATGACAATCGCGAGGTTGCTGCTAAATACGGCATCCGTGGCATCCCCACGCTCATGATCTTCAAAAACGGTGAACTTGCCGCCCAGAAAGTGGGCGCGCTTTCAAAGGCCCAACTCACGCAGTTTGTCGATTCCCAGGTCTAATTCCCTTCGCCTAAGATGCGTGTCGCCCCCGCGCGACACGCAGCGACCACCCGCGCAACATCGCACCCTGCGTCTCATTCGTACGGATTGCTGGTTTGACAGGCCTCGGTGATCCCGTCACAATTCCACCTGCGCACCTCGTCTGGTGCTGCGTTTCCCCAAAAAGAAAAACGAAACGTCTCTGGCGGATATAGCCAAAGCACTACCCGAATCTTTTCTTCAGTCGGCCTACCCCCGCGAGCGCCTCTTGCCCACGCGATCCGGTATGCCATGTCGCCGTACAAAGGTCCCGACCTCGCGGCTCCCTCTCGTCTGTTCCAATGAACATTGCCGAACTCAAACTCAAGTCTGCCGCTGAACTCCTAGAACTCGCTGCCGCCAACGAATTGGAAAACGCCAACCGTTTGCGTAAGCACGACCTCATCTTCGCTCTGCTTAAGCAGCAAGCCAAAAAAGGCGAAGCGATCAAAGGCTCGGGCGTGCTCGAAGTATTACCCGACGGCTACGGATTTCTGCGTTCCCCGGAAGCTAGCTATCTCGCGGGCACTGACGACATCTATATCTCGCCTTCGCAGATTCGCCGCTTCAACCTACACACCGGCGATTCGATCGAAGGTGAAGTGCGCACGCCGAAAGAAGGCGAACGCTATTTCGCATTGACCCGTCTCGATGCGGTCAACGGCCTGCCGCCCGAGGCGAGCAAAAACAAAGTTCTCTTTGAAAACTTAACGCCGCTCTTCCCCGATGAAATCATGCGTCTCGAACGCGACATCAAGGCCGAGGAAAACATCACCGGCCGCGTGATCGATATCGTCGCCCCGATTGGCAAAGGTCAGCGCGGCATCATCGTCGCGCCACCGAAGTCTGGCAAAACGGTGATGATGCAACACGTCGCACACGCGATTGCGAGCAACCATCCCGATGTGGTGTTGATCGTACTTTTGATCGACGAGCGCCCAGAGGAAGTGACCGACATGCAGCGCACTGTGCGCGGCGAAGTGGTGGCTTCAACGTTCGACGAACCCGCTACGCGTCACGTGCAAGTGGCCGAAATGGTGATTGAGAAAGCGAAGCGCCTGGTTGAGCACAAAAAGGACGTGGTGATTCTGCTCGATTCGATTACGCGTCTCGCCCGTGCGTACAATACCGTGATGCCGTCTTCCGGCAAAGTATTGACCGGTGGTGTTGAAGCCAACGCATTGCAGCGCCCCAAGCGATTCTTCGGAGCGGCGCGAAATATTGAAGAAGGCGGTTCGCTCACGATTCTTGCTACAGCCCTGATTGATACGGGCAGCCGCATGGATGACGTGATCTACGAAGAGTTCAAGGGCACCGGCAACATGGAGATCCATCTGGATCGTCGTATGGCCGAAAAGCGCGTCTACCCAGCCATCAACATTGGTCGTTCAGGCACCCGCCGCGAAGAACTTCTTCTCGAACCTGCCGTGCTGCAAAAAACCTGGATTCTGCGCAAGCTCTTCTCCGAAATGGACGAGATCGAAGCGATGGAAAAACTTCAGAAGCACATGCGCGAGACGAAGAACAACAAAGAGTTCTTCGAAGCCATGACGCGAGCTCGGTAGCCTTTACAACTTTGCTCATGGATGTCACGATTAGCGCTTGATGTGGTTATCTTTGTCGACTTAAAAAAAGCGGAGCTACGATGGACTGTTTCGATTTTTCTTCACTTGGCCTACGGCTTCAGCATCGCGACGACTGCGCTCTTCGGCCTCTATCTCAGGACGAGCTCGACGCAGTTGCAGCAGGTTACGGATTGGGTGATCCGATTTGGCAAAACTAATCGTTTAGCGCGTAGGTCTCATTTTTGGCTCGCGAAATGAAAACTAAAGTCGCCCGCACTTTTGCTCGGCGCTTTTTGTGAGCGAGGCCAGTTCACTGGCCGACGGCAAGAGGCTCGCTGTCTCAGCCTCGACTGCGAGCGAGCGATTAGACGCATATTGCACGAAATGCGAGAATGCGGAGCATTGCGTTCTCAAGCTTGCCGCACGGGTATTAGCGCCTATTTGCCGAGTAATAATAGCTATTCGTTGCTGACGTAAAGCTTCTCTATTCGCCGCAAGCGTGGGATCGGTAGCTCGCTCTCCGAGTAAATTGAGTTCTCGCTCGCCTTCGTCTAACGCGGACATTGCTTGATCAAATTCGTTGCTCTCGGCAAGCTTGTCGGCGACCCACTGTCTTGCGAGCGTCACATCCATGCTGTAGCGCAGATTTTTCGGATCAGCCGCGGCCAACGCAATGGCGGCGTCGAGCACTTCGCGGTGCGTAGCTAAGACATTTTCAAGAGAGCGCTCCTTGAGGCGGAACTCAGTCTCAGCCAATTGCGCTCGGACAAAATTTCTCATTCGTTTGAATTCTGGGTTCTGCGGTTCACGAATCCTGTTCAATTCCGTCAACCGAAGCGCGTCGGCGAATGCGAGCCGCGCCTCGTGCAATCTCGTTGCCCTTACGAGCACAATGCCGCTTTGGTTGAACATCGCTGCAGCGACCCGAGTAAGCAGTGGGTCAACTGGATTCGCTTCGTGTAGTCGAGCAACTTCTTCGATCGAGCGCTTCAGCTCGGGTATAGCCGCGTCAAGCTTCCCCTTCGAGATTCGTTGTGAAGCGAGCGAAAAACGACCTCGGGCAACGTTCAGTTTGTCAGTCGCGGTTGCGCCATCGCGCCCGGCCACGGCTTCACTGATTTGCAGCGCTTTTTCACCTTCGCGTAAGCCTTCGTCGATGCGTCCAGTGACCACTAATAGCTCCGACAGTTTGCCGTGATTCACAATCAGCAGACGTTCGCTTTCGAGCCTCTGCTTAGAGTCGCGCTGTTTGGCGAACACAGCCACCGCACGCTCGCGCAACGCAATGGCTTTGCGAAAACTCGCCTCGGCGCCCGCAACATCGCCCAAACTCGCGCTTCGCCATGCGCCTTGAACATCGCCAAGACGATCGTAGCCACTGGCAATCTCAACCATCAACGCCGGATCGTTCGCCGCATCTTGCGCGAGACGATCCAAGTACGTGAGCGAATTTTTGACGAGCATTTCGCGCACCGGCGTTGCGCCTGGCAAGCCACGAATTGCATCATGCACATCGAACATGTAAGAGTTCGCAAGTTTGCGCACATCCGCAAAGAGGGTCTCTGCACGCAGCTGTGCGTCGCGCGCCACTTTCGCTTGGTAGGCGGTGGCGGTGAGGCCACCGATCAACGCGACCACGGCAGAGGCGGCAAATGCGGTCGACCAACGATTTCGCGACAAGAACTTTCGCGTGCGATACGCCCAACCATCCGCGCTCGCACGCACGGGTTGATCGCGCAAGTAACGAGTGATGTCGTCGGCAAATTGTTCGGCCGAGGCATAGCGGCGCGATGGCTCTTTCCGCAACGCCATCAGCACAATGTTGTCGAGATCACCGCGGAGCGAGCGCGTGAGCCGCGCGGTATCGAGCGCGGGCAGGGTCGTCGAAGCATCGCCGCCCTCGCGCGGGCGTAGGCGCAGGCGCGTGCTCGGTCGCTGCGGATCGGTCTCCACGATTTCTTTGGCCAACTCCAGCGGCTTCGCGGTGTTCGCGCGGTACGGGCTCTCACCCGTGAGCAGTCTGTAGAGCAACACGCCCAGCGCATACACGTCGCTTGCCGTGGTGATCGCCTCGCCTTTGACTTGTTCGGGGCTTGCGTAGGCGGGTGTCATCGCGTTGGCAATCGTTGGGTTCGCGCCCGCCTCGCCGTCCTCTTTGCGTTCGGGATCAAGCAATTTGGCGATACCAAAGTCGAGCAGTTTCACCTGGCCTTCGTCGTTGACAAGCACGTTGCTCGGTTTCAAATCGCGATGCACGACCAAGCGCTGATGCGCATAGTGAACGGCGTTGCACACATCGATGAAAAGCCGAAGTCGCTCAGCGAGGCCGAGCGTTTTCATCTGGCAGTAGGCGTCAATCGGAAAGCCGCTGACGAACTCCATCACAATATAGGGTTCGCCGTGTTCTCCCTGACCTCCGTCGACAAGGCGAGCAATATTTGGATGATCAAGATTCGCCAAAATCTGCCGCTCGCCCCTAAATCGGCCGGCGATGCGACTAGAGGCTAAGTCACCACGGATGACTTTGATCGCGACCTCTTTCTCAAACTCTTGATCGTCGCGGCGCGCTTTGTAAACGTCACCCATGCCGCCACGCGCAATTTCCTCAACAACGCGGTACGCGCCAAAGCGGCGACCCACCATCGATTGCGCACGCGCATAGGCCGCTTCAATGCGCTCGCTGGCTCCGAGCAAGGGTTCGCTGGTTAATGCGTTGACGGCGGCAAGCGCGCTGCTTTCTGCGAGAAACCCGCCGGTATCGTCGGCCTCGGCGATCCACGAAAGCGCGTCGCGCAAGAGCGCTTCATCGCCGGCCGTGCGGGTACGCGCATGCGCTTCGCGCGCCTCGGCAGGCAAGTCGAGGCATTCGCTCACGATATCGCTTAGGTGTTGCCAGCGCGTTGAGTCCATCGGCGTTAAGAGCGCTCTTCAGGGCGAGACGGCTCATCTGGGCGGCGACGGATTTTCACGGGGCAAGGCGCTCGCGATGAGCCAACTCGCGCTTGAGAAAGAGTCGCGCCATCGTCCAATCGCGTTTCGCGGTGGCGAGCGATATGCCGATCACCTCGGCCGTTTCTTCGAGTGTGAGGTTGCCGAAGAAACGCAAATCAACCACCTGCGCCTGACGCGCAGACAGCGCCCTCAGTTTGGCGAGCGCCTCATCAAGCGCGATGAAGTCGAGCTCGGTTTCGACCGCGCCCTCCGCCTCCTCTTGCGCAAACAATTGATTCGCGCACTGCGCGTGGTAATCCATCGCGGTTTGATCGAGACTTGTCACCGACACATCGCCACCGCGCTTGAGCGCTTGTCTAGCCCGCGCGTGATCCACCAAGATGTGGCGCATCACTTGCGACGCGAGCCGAAAAAAGTGAACCCGATCATGCCAAGGCAGCTGCGTCCGTTCGCTCAATCGCAAAAACGCTTCATTGACGAGCCCCGTGCCCTGCAACGTGTGATCACGCCGTTCGTTTCGCAATTGGTTACGGGCAACGCGCTTCAACTCTTCGTAGAAAAGCGGCATCAGGCGCTCGGCCGCCGCTTGGCTTCCGTCTGCATAGCGCGCCACGAGCTCGGTCGCTTCGGCGGGAACGCGCGTTGCCAAGTCGGAAAAGGTTTCAGGGGGCGTCATGCGATCGGTCGTGTGCTCTGTGCGGTGAGGTTTGCTGGGGAAACGCTGAATAAGTCTGCGTGATGCAGCGCGCGGCGGATTGAGATGAGCTGAAATCCCAAAATTCTGAGGCATAGCGGGGCTATGTTGAAGAATTCTGGGGTTTCAGATCGCCCAATTCCGACGATGCTTTGCCGTGGATCGGCAAGATTGCCTCCGTCGCGCATGACTTGTTCAGCGTTTCCCTAGCCGCTATTGTGGACGAGCGTGAGCCGTTTTCTAGCGTTTCGCGCATTTGCCCTTGGCGCATAGAAAAAGCAGCGTGAATCCCATTCATAACTATTCCTCCGCAAACCATATTACTCAGGGGCTAGCGCCTATTTTATTTGTTTCAACAGTTACGCTTTTATGGCCATCTACTCCTATTTGAATAGTTCGCTAGATTGCATAGCCACTTACGATTGTCAGTTCCGTCTTTGGACCTCAAGATGAACATTTCATTCAGTGAAACGAGACGGCTCCGGCCGTCCGCTTTTCGCATTGCTCAGGGATTTCGCTGGCTCGGGATTGCCTGCATCGCATTCCTCACACAACCCGCCATCGCTCAAATCAGCGTCGACGGACAAGCCGGTGCGCGGGATCGCGATTTCGGCGCGTTGGTAAGCGGCGGACAGTCAGGCGTTTACGCATTCGCGGCGAACACGATGACCTCCGCGTCGATGGTTGGAACTCAGTCAAGCGGCCTACCAGTCGTTGTTGGCACGTGTAACGCCAATCCGAGCGAAGACATGTGTGTCGCCCGCCTCAACCGCGACGGCTGGCAGCTCGATTCGACGTTTGGTAACAACGGACTCACGCAGTACGTACTCGCTGGGCAAGACTATCCACGCACGGCCGTCATCGACGCGTCAGATCGCATCATCGCTGCAGGCATTTGCAACGGCACGAGTCTGCCGGCCTGTATCGTGCGCTTCAACGCCAACGGCATGCTCGATACGACGTTTGGCAATTCAGGCCGCGGCGGCGTGAGCGGCATGCGCGAAATCCAAAAGATCCGGCTCGACAGCGATGGCCGCATGGTCGTCGCGGGCGAATGCTTTCAGTCGGCGCAATCGCGTCCCTGCGTCGCGCGGCTCACGGCGGCGGGTGTTCTCGATACCAGTTTCAACGCTGGCGCTGTACTCGTGTTTGGATTCCCGAATGCAAACTATCAAGTGGCCTCTGATCTCTCCTTCGACGCGAGCGGTCGCATTTTGATCACGGCTTACTGCAACGCGCCTTTTAACGCCGTGCAGTACGGGCGTTTCTGTGCGATCCGAGTCACCGCCGCCGGAGTGATCGACTCGACCTTTAACGGTGGCGTGGGTCGTATCTACGCGCTACAAACGGCAACGGTGAATTGCTCTTCAAGCGCAATTTCCGTGCAAAGCAGCGGCAAGATCATCGTGGCCGGCGTGTGCGACAGCGGGAATGGCAATGTGTTTGCCATCTCGCGACTCAATGAAAACGGCGATTTCGACACCAGTTTCGGTCAGGATGCCTACGCAGGTTTGAGCTTTCAATGGATCGGGAGCGCGCTCTTCGCAAATTTCACGCGGCTTCACGTGGACGAACAAGATCGCATCTTGCTCGGCGGCTACTGCCAGGTCGGGTTCTGTCTCGCCCGCGGCCTTCCTAACGGTCGCGCTGATGCGCTGTTTGCGCGGCAAGGAGTGGCGGCCTACAAACCGGATGTCGGCTTCGAAATTTGGCAGCAATCGGCGGAGGCGCTGCATGTGGTTGATCGCAATCGCTTGTATCTTGCGGGAAGCTGCGGCCGATCCGCGACGGATCGTCGCGCGTGTGTGACCCGCCACTTCATCGATACCCCGCCCGGCGAGCGCTGCAGTTTGGATCTCGACGGCGATGGCGAAATCAATGCCGCGACCGACGCGCTGCTCTGGGC
Organism: Betaproteobacteria bacterium; assembly: GCA_013298765.1. Lineage (GTDB taxonomy): Bacteria > Pseudomonadota > Gammaproteobacteria > Burkholderiales > Casimicrobiaceae > Casimicrobium. The sequence continues at coordinate 4,744 of JAAFJA010000009.1, read as the reverse complement.
ACGTGTGCACTTGGGCATTCGCGGCACCGCGCTCACCCAAAACGCCGTCGGCGCGCGCGCGCAACGCACCACGCCCGAAGCCGTGTTGAACCACCTTGGCACCCACTGCGGTATCCGCTAAGGAGTGATGATGAAACGCACTCTTTCTCTGCTTTGCGCTCCAGTTGCAATCTCGCTCGCTTGCCTGTTGTTGATGCCGCACGCGCATGCCGCGCCGGGTGAACTCGACACCACCTTCGGCACGGTCACCGGATCGCCGTTTACGCCCGCAGGTATTACTCGCGGCGCGCCGTCTCCGCAAGTCGCTTCAAACACGCTGATCACCGCATCCACTGCGGTGCGTAAAGACGGCGGCTACTACGTCGCGAACTCATGCTTCAGCACTGCCGGCGTTGCCTCGATCTGCGTGACTTCCTATTCGCCCACGGGCCAAATGGAGAATCAATTCAATGCCATCGTGCCAGTGATTCAAGCTGCCGGCACCACCGTGGTGGGCGGCGTTGCGGTCGATGCCAACGATCATGCTTGGGTCAGCGGGAGCTGCAACGGGCAAGGATGCGTTGCTAAGCGGCTGCGCGACGGATCAAATGCGAGTAACTTAGGCGGGAGCGGCAACCTCTCTCGCATCGATATTCCGAGCATGGTGTTCGCAACTTCAATCGACGTGGGGCGTGACGGCAAGATTGCCGTTGGCGGGCGCTGTTTCGACGGAGCGCAATACCACCCATGCGCGATTCGACTCTTATCCAGCGGCGCGATTGATTCGAGTTTCAACGGAGGGCAGGTTGCGGGTTGGGGAAACGACCCATTCAACGCGGTTGAACAAGTGGTTGATGGCATCGTGCGAAAAGTTGTTTTTCATGGCGACGGACGAATTTATGCGGGCGGACGTTGTGCGGGTGCGGCCATCGAATGGATGTGCGTAGCAATTCTTGAAGTCGACGGATCGCGCAGACTGCGCTCCGTTCTCAATAGCCAAGACGAGTTCGACGTATACAGCTACTACACTGCGGCACTCTGGTCGTTTGCGACGAGCACGTCGTTCGTCGATATGGCAATTCAGAGCGACGGCGGGATGCTGCTCTATGGCACTTGCAGACAAACAGCTGCACCGACTCAGTTTGCCTGCGCCGTCCGCATGATGCCGGAGGTGGGGTTTGACCGTTGGTTTGGTAACAACGGTTACCTGCGAGCCTTTCTTCGCCCCGAAGTGATGACTGCTGCAGGCATGGTGCTGCGGCAAGACGGAAGTTTTGTTCTTCTCGCCAACTGCGACGTGACGGTGAGCGCGCAAACGCGGCGTCGGCTTTGCGTTCAAACGCACACACCGAGCGGTAACTTTTCATACCAACTGCTGACCGGTGTTGCCGGTAACGACATCGAGTTCGACGGCAGCACGACGCCCAACCGTTTAACGTGGGAGGGCGTCGGTGCGACGCGCTATCGAGACAACGCACTGCTCGCGGTGGCATCGTGTCCGGATACGGGTGGATTTCGCTGGCTGTGTGTGGCGAAAATTTCGCTCGGTGCGCTACCCGCGCCGCATGCCTGTTCCTCTGATATCGATGGCGACGCGCGTTCGTTGGCAACCACTGATGCGACGATGGTGGCGCGGATCGCGCGCGGCGCGAGTGCTTCCGCCGCGATCTCGAACGTCATTGGCCCGGGCGCTACACGGAATAGTTGGTCAGCGATCCGAACTCACCTCAACACGAACTGTGGGACGGCCATCCCCTGACGCTCTCGTCGTGACTCCGTAAAGATAGTCCCGAAAAGCGACTTTTACTTGGACTTGATGATGTAAATCGCATTATTCGACTATCTATCAAAACAAGCAGGCGTCCAAATGAAAGTGATCTATCGATGCAATAGGCATCAAAGACAGAGGGCAATCGAGAGCTCGCTCACGTACTTCGAAAAATGAAATACACCGCGCCGAGCAAACACAGCCCCGCCCAAAGATAGTCGAGCTTGATCGGTTGCTGCATGTAAAAAATCGCGAACGGCACAAACACCGCGAGCGTAATCACCTCTTGCATGATCTTGAGCTGCGCGAGCGAAAACTGCGTGGCGCCAATTCGATTGGCGGGCACTTGCAACAAATATTCGAACAGCGCAATGCCCCAGCTCACCAGCGCGGCGATGATCCACGGCTTGTGATTCAGATTTTTCAGATGCCCGTACCAAGCGAACGTCATGAAGATGTTCGATAGCACGAGTAATCCTGCCGTTTGCATCCAAATGGGAAGACCGGTTAACCAGCTCATGGTGTGATCGAGAGAGAGAGAGAGAGAGAGAGAGAGAGAGAGAGTTTGAGTTGTGCGCAGACAGGTTCTACGCTGCAGCGAGGGTAATTCCGGTGGGTGAGGCTCGGTGGCGCTGAAATACTCACATGTTATTCGCGTGTGCTTCGTCTTTGCGAAAGCGAATCGCGAGCCATAAAGAAATCCAAAGGAGATGACATGAAGTTCCGCCTCGCCGCGACCGCCCTCGCGGTCGCCACACTTTCGGCAGTTAGTTTCGCGCAGCAAAACATGCGCATCAGTATCTCGGTTGCTCAAAACTCGCACCAAGGCGTTGCAATCGACACCTTCGCCAAGGAAGTCGAAGCGCGCACCAAGGGACGCATCAAGGTGCAGCCGTTCTACTCCGGTTCGTTGGGCGGCGAGCGCGAATCCATCGAAGCGGTGCAACTTGGCACCCAAGAGTTGACGTTTACCTCAACCGGACCCGTGCCAAACTTCGTACCGGAAGCGCGCATTCTCGACGTGCCGTTCCTCTTCCGCGACAAAGCGCACGCACGGATGACGCTCGACGGGGCTATTGGCCAAGAGATGCTGGCAAAGTTCGAGGCAAAAGGATTCAAGGCGCTTGCGTGGGGCGAAAACGGAATTCGTCACATGACCAATAGCAAGCGTGCCGTGAACGCGCCGGAAGACCTCAAAGGTTTGAAGATGCGCACGATGGAAAACCCAGTGCACATCGCGGCCTACAAAGGCTTCGGCATCGTGACCACACCGATGGCGTTCCCAGAGGTGTTTACTGCGCTTCAACAGGGCACAGTGGACGGGCAAGAGAATCCACTCTCTGTGATCATGGCGGCAAAATTCGAACAAGTTCAGAAGCACTTGTCGCTCACGGGTCACGTGTATTCGCCTGCAATTTTCTTGATGAACAAAGCGGCGTTTGACAAGCTATCTGCTGAGGACAAAGGCCACTTCCTTGAGGCTGCCAAAGTTGCAGTGCGCGCCAATCGCGCCCGTGTCGACGAAGATGATGCCAAGGGTGTCACCGAGCTTCGCGCGAAGGGCATGCAAGTGATCGAAGTTGATAAGTCAAAATTTGTGAGCGCGCTCGGCCCTGTCAACGCCGAGTTTGAAAAGCAATTCGGTAAAGCCAACCTGGATCGCATCCGCGCGGTGAAATAGTGGGTAGGCGCGGGCTTGACCGCGCTTGCTAGGACATAGCGCGGTCAAGCCCGCGCCTACAAAAAAATGAAAAGCCCGCATGACAGCCATGCGGGCTTTTTTCTGCCTAGAATCAGACGCACAATAAGGAGGGCGAATGAAAGAATATTTTCTGAAGTTCGAGAGCTACATCACGGGCTTCTCGCTCATCGTTGCCTGCTTGATGCTCGCGATTGCTGCCTCGCTTGGCGTCTTCCAAATCGTGACTCGATTCATTCTTGAGAAACCCGCTGAATGGACGGAAGTGTTGATTCGCTTCTCGCTCATCTGGATGGTATTCATGGGCATTCCCTACGCGTTTCGCCAGGGCGCGATGGTGAGCGTCGATGTGCTTTATCGTTGGTCGAAGCCGCGCATGAGGCGCTTTCTCGATTGGATGGTTGCGATTGCTTCACTCGCATTGATTGCGGTGATTGTGATCGTGGGCTGGGACTACGCGAACCGCGGCAAAGTGCAGAGCGTGATCGGCCTCGAAGACGTTTCGATGTTCTGGGCGTATGTGGCGATGCCGGTCGGCGGTGTGTTCGCCGCGTTCGGAATCGTTGGCAATTTGCTTGATCCGAAGCGGCTTGAGTTGGATACGGCGCAGTGACTCAGAACACTGTTCGACCTATTTCAGTGCTGTCATCCCCGCGAAGGCGGGGACCCAGACCGAGAGCACAATGAACGTGTGTCAACCCATGCAGTTACCTCCCAGTTCGGAATCGTTTTTCACTTGCGTCGTTAAAAAAGCGCGTTCGGCATCGTTCCCTGTCTGGGTCCCCGCCTTCGCGGGGATGACAGCACCAAAACAAGAGTAAGAGTTTGCTATGTCATATGCGATGTTGCTTACGATGGTCCTATGTTTCGCGCTGACGATTTCGGTCGCGGTGTCGATCGGGCTCGCCTCCATCGTCGGGATTCAGTTGTCAAACGCGAACATGCTGATCTCGGTGAAAGAAATGTTCTCCGCCATCAACAAGTTTCCGCTCGCGGCGATTCCGTTCTTCATCCTCGCTGGCAACATCATGGAGACAGGCGGCATTTCGCGCCGCTTGGTGGATTTCGCGAAATCAATTGTCGGCGGCGTGCAAGGCGGTTTGCCGATGACCTGCGTGTTGACTTGCATGATCTTCGCAGCGGTGTCAGGCTCCTCGGTCGCCACCACGTTCGCAATCGGTGCGATCCTCATTCCTGCACTCATCAAACATAACTATCCACGCGAGTGGGCCGCTGCGTTGCAAGCGACGAGCGCCGAATTGGGTGTCATCATTCCGCCCTCCATCCCGATGATTTTG
>JAAFJA010000008.1 GCA_013298765.1 Betaproteobacteria bacterium | reverse complement strand
ACGAGCACACCGTTGGGATCTTGGCATCTTCCTCTGGCGACAAGTCGTAGAGGTTTTTGTCCGATGGATCGCCTGGGTGAATTTTGTTCTGCACACCATCCAAACCTGCCATCAGCAACGCTGAGAAGGCGAGGTAGCTGTTAGCCATTGGATCAGGGAAGCGAACCTCGATACGGCGTGCCTTATCCGATTGAACGTAAGGAATACGGATCGACGCAGAGCGGTTACGTGCCGAGTACGCCAATTTGACCGGCGCTTCGAAGCCTGGAACCAAACGCTTGTACGAGTTGGTGCCTGGGTTCGTGATGGCGTTCAGCGCGCGCGCATGTTTGATGATGCCGCCGATGTAGTAGAGAGCGAATTCGCTGAGGCCCGCGTAGCCGTTGCCCGCGAAGAGGTTTTTGCCGTCTTTCCACACAGACTGGTGAACGTGCATGCCCGAGCCGTTGTCGCCAACGATTGGCTTCGGCATGAAGGTCGCCGTTTTGCCGTACATCGCAGCCGTATTCCAAATCGCGTATTTGAGGATTTGGGTCCAGTCAGCGCGCTGCACGAGCGAGCTGAATTTGGTGCCGATTTCGCACTGGCCCGCGTTCGCAACTTCATGATGGAACACTTCAACCGGCACGCCCATTTCTTTGACCGCGAGCACCATCGCATTGCGAAGGTCTTGCAGTTGATCGACTGGAGGCACAGGGAAGTAACCGCCTTTAACGGTCGGGCGATGGCCTTTGTTGCCACCTTCGTGTTTGGCGTCGGTTTCCCACGCGGCTTCCTCAGAGAAGATCTTCGAGTAAGCGCCGCTCATGTCAACTTTCCACTCGACCGAGTCGAAAATGAAGAACTCTGGCTCAGGCCCGAAGTAAGCGGCGTCGCCGATACCAGAGGACTTGAGATATGCCTCAGCGCGTTTGGCGAGCGAGCGTGGATCGCGGTCGTAACCTTTGCCCGTTGATGGCTCGATCACGTCGCAGGTGATGTTGAGCGTCGTCTCTTCGATGAACGGATCGAGCACGGCGGTGTTCGGATCGGGCATGAGGAGCATGTCGGAGGCTTCGATGCCTTTCCAGCCGGCGATCGACGAACCATCGAAAGCGTGGCCTTCGGTGAATTTGTCGGCGTCGAACATGTCGACCGGCACTTGCACGTGCTGCTCTTTACCGCGGAAATCGGTGAAGCGCAGGTCTACGAACTTTGCTTCGGAATCTTTAATCTTCTTCAGTACGTCGGCGCCGGTGGCCATATCGATATCTCCTAGCTGTTATTGACGTGTCTCGAGCCGTAATCGCGCTTACGGCGAACGGTAACTTTGCAACGCGGAGCCGCCCAAGGGGCGAAGTTGCCGCGCCGAACTCGCGTGTAAATGCAGAAAACATGCCACGAGGAAACGTGAGCGTGTCTCTTTCGCCATGTTAGCGGGGATGTTTTGGTGAATGCCTCGAAAGCGGACTCGTTTCGGGTTTTCGCAGGTCTATTTCAATGGCGATTGATTGATCGCAACCGTTCGATCATTCTGGTGCGATGCGCCGAATATCGCGCGTTTTGCTTTCGGGCGTGCGATGTTTCGGGAAATTCGCGTGCTACCCCGATTATTCGTGGGCTGTACGCTTCTAGTCAATCTTCGTCTTGCGAGTTCCACGTTGCAAGTTGGCGGCGCTCGGGTTGCGCGATTTGTGCGTTGCGGATCACAAAGGGAGAAGGCACCTAGGATATTGCGTCGCACCAAAATGGCGCGCCCTAGATAGGCGCACCAAAATGTCTCATAAAGATGCGCTGCGAGTTGGGTTCGCACCGACAAGGTGCATTGGATGGGAGTTTTTCGAACGAGCGCGCCAGCATCGAAATCAATAGGTGCCGACACGCGGATTGATCGAGTTTGCATTAGAGGCGGTTTCTAAACAACTTTTTGTGCGAACCCCTCATTAAATTCAGCACAGAGAGATGTGGATGCGATCTAGATATAGAGAAAACCGGCAGCTAGCTCAATTAGCTATTGGCCAATCATATAAAGCTGGTGACGTCTCCTGTGCAACGCGTTCGAAGCGACTGGCTCATCAGTGCGCTGTGAGGAGAACAACAACGGCTACGGACATCGCTTCGCATCGGACTGCCTGCTGTACGAGATCACTCGGTTCGACATCGCGCGCGGTAGGGGAGCCACCGCAGGCACCAGCTTCACGTTTCGGATATGCGGAGCTTAGTTCTGACCGCAAACGAAGCGCCAGAGCAGCGCAGTCGCATCGCACAGTCTCGAAGCGTTGGCTTTCTAAAAAACTCCGGAATTTTTTACGAATGATTTACGAAATGCGAACGATTCGCATTTAGTATATAGTTTGCGAATTGTGATTTTTATGGGAGTTCATATCGTGACGAAGCAACAGGGTCGGGCGGCGAAATCAGTAACGGCGGAACGGTACGCAGCAGAAACGCTTCACGGCGCGAAGGTAGTTGAGTGCCCCCAAAGCGTGGGCTTCACAGCGTTTCGTCGTCACGCGCTCACAGTCGCCGTCACCGGCGCTTTAGTGGGCGCGTCAAGCTTGTCGCACGCTCAAGCCTCATCCGCAGCGGAGGCAAAGCAATCGAGCGCCGAACAAACTTCCCAATCGCCATCAAACGCGCAGACACAAAGTGGCGCCGTACAGCCAGGCAGTGCGTCGAGCAACGAGACGACGCTGCGTCCAGTGGTGGTGAAGGAAGCGGCGAGCGCGCCGCTTGGCAAGGACGCGATTCGTGCCACTACCACCACTGTCGGTCGTGGAACGCAGGCGATTCGCGATGTGCCGCAATCGTTGACGGTGGTCACTGAAAAACTGATCGATGATCGCAATCTCGACACGCTTCGCGATGTGCTGCACAGCGCCGCTGGTGCGACCTTTCTCGCTGCGGAAGGGGGCGAGGAAGACATTCGTCTGCGGGGGTTTTCGCTGGCTACCACGGGCGACATCTTTCTCGATGGCATGCGCGACGCCGCTTTCTATGATCGCGACACCTTCAACTTAGACCGTGCCGACATTTTGCGCGGATCGGCCTCGATGCTCTTCGGGCGCGGCTCCACGGGGGGCGTCGTCAACCAGGTGAGCAAACAGCCGCATACAGTCGCGGAGCGAGAAGTCTCTCTGACCGTGGGAAATCACAACTACCGTCGCGTTGTCGCCGATCTCAACGAGCGCACTGGGCCTGATGCGGCGTTTAGGCTTGCCGCAATGCACACCAAGGCCGATAACAACGGCGCGGGCAGTGCAGTCGATAAGAAGGGTGTCGCCGCGAGCTTTCGCTACGGCATCGGCCACGTCGACGAATTTCTAGTAAGCGTTTATTACCTGGACAACGAAAACGGCATCAACTACGGCTTGCCCTGGATACGCCCGAAGAAAACGGACTCGGGAGCGCTAAACACCGTCATTCCCGGCCTTTCGCCCGATGCGTACTACGGCATGAAAAGCGACTACAACGCAGGGCGAGCCACGATCGGAACGCTTGCGCACATCCATCGATTTGCAACCAATACAGAATTGAAAACGCAGGTTCGGTTTGGCGACTATGAGCGTGATCAGCGCGCGAGTGCGATTCGGTTTGGTGCGCCCCCTGGTTATGTAGCGCCACCCGCTGGCACGCCAGCGCTACCGTTCGCAGACATCGCAAGCCTCAGCGCCGCAACGCCGTTCACTCGCGGCACCAATCTGAAAGTTCAAAATTTGCAAACACTCCAAGCGCAGTCTGACTTAAGCGCAAAGTTCACTGCGCTCGGCGTGAAGCAGCAGTTGTTGGCGGGGATCGACTTTGCACGAGATGACCGCGATGTGTTCGCGGCACGATCTGCGGCGCAGGGTGGCGTGACATTGCTTAAGCCAAACACCACGCTCGGCACACCTGATGACGGAGCGAGTGTTGATGAGGCATCGCGAGTGTTACGCGTGGCGAACGATTTCAGCAGTGAAGCGCTGGGTGCCTATCTACAAAACACTGCTGAACTTAATTCGGCATTGAAAGTGGTGGCGGGGCTGCGCTATGACCGAATGGTAGGCCGCTATAACCAATTTGCAATCCCAACGAACGCCGCCGGACCAGAAACAAAAACGAGCTATCGGCAAACCATCTCCGAGATCAGTCATCGCGTCGGCATACTCTTCCAGCCAACAGATCGACATTCGTTTCATGTGAGCTACGGCACGTCGTTCAATACATCGGGCGATACCTATTCGTATAACGCGCTGTCCGCAAACACGCCGCCTGAGCAAAGCAAAAACTTTGAAATCGGCGCAAAGCTTGATTCCGCAAATCGCCAGTTCTCCACCCGGCTCGCGCTCTTCCGTTCGGAAAAGACTAACGAGCGCAACACAGATCCCGACACAGCTGCGACGCGCCTGCTCTTGTCTGGCAAACGACATACCGCTGGTGTCGAGCTCGATTTGAGCGGCCGCTTGACGCCGAAGTGGGAGGCGTATGTCTCCTACATGTGGATGCCTGTGGCGAGGGTTGACATCGCGGCGAGCACGGCAACGACTGTCGGCAATCGCGTTGGCGATAGACCAGGTCTCTCGCCAAAACACAGCGGCAGCGCTTGGAGCACCTACCAATGGAATAGCGCGTTACGCACGGGTGTAGGCGTGAATTTCCGCTCACGACAAGCGCCAGCGGATGTCACCGCGCCCGCATGGGAAGCGCCAAGCTATGCCACCGTGGACTTGATGGCTGAGTACAAACTCAATGATCGCTGGATAGTGCGCGGTAACGTGACGAACGTGACCAACAAGTACTACGCAGACTCGCTCTACCGTGGTCACTATGTTCCCGGCGCGGGGCGGCTCGCGCAGCTTAATTTGACTGCGAGTTTCTATCGATGATTCTTCAGCTCAAAGGTGTGCTTACGCCTGCGGAACTCGCCAGCATCCATCATGAGCTTCGTCGCGCTGAGTGGCATGCGGGGCGCGAGTCCGCTGGCGCGCAAGCAGCGTTGATTAAAAACAATGAGCAGCTCTCGCACGACAGCGTCGCAATGATCGCGATTCGGCAGCGCGTGCTCGCCGCGCTTGATCGCCACCCGGAGTTCTTCGCGGCGACGCTGCCTCGCCGCGTGTTTCCACCGCGCGTGAATCGCTACGGCGGAGAGAGCAATTTTTTCGGTGATCATGTTGATAACGCGATTCGGTTTGCGCCGGATACAGGGCTTCGCGTGCGTACTGATATTTCCTGCACCTTATTTCTTGCCGACCCAAGCGACTACGAAGGGGGGGAACTCATCTTTCGCGAGTCGAATATGGAAAGACAGGTCAAGCTGCCTGCGGGGGATGCCATCCTCTATCCAGGTACCACGGTGCACCGCGTGGCACCCGTCACGAGCGGCTTCCGGATTGCATGCTTCTTCTGGATTGAAAGCATGGTGCGCGAGAATGATCGCCGTCAGCTTCTATTCGAACTTGATCGCAGTATTGTGCGACTTCGAGACGCGTACGGAGACAACGAGCACAGCGTCGCACTCACGGGGACATATCACAACCTGCTTCGACAATGGTGTGACACATGAGTACCTATGACGGTGCATTCGATGTACGAGCACCGCGCTACGGAGCGACGACTGATAGTCTTCGTTCGCTAAAGATTGCGGCGATCATCATGCTGCATGCGCTAGTCTTTTTTGGGTTGATGCATGACAAAGTGCAAGCGCGAGTTGAGCATGTGATCAAAGCAGAAATCATTACGCTCAACCTTCCGGTCGCGATTGAGCCCCAGCGCGCGAACCCAGCGAAGCCGACGCCTGCGCCAAAAGATGCAAGCAAAACCCTGGAGCCGACGTCATCCGCGCGCACACCGCCTCTGCCGCCCGTCCCGCTCGCAGAGCTCGTGCCGTTGAGCGCGCCCGAGAGCGCGGCACCCACAAGTCGCGAAATCGCAACCATCACAGCGTCAGCGCAAAGCGCTACGCCATCGGTGGCTAGCAACTCAAGTAGCTTGAAAGAAAACGCGCCCACCGCACCGCCCCCGCCAGCGCCGCCGCCACGTATTGAACTGCCGTCGTCGAACGCTGACTACTTAAACAATCCCGCGCCGCCTTACCCCGCGCAAAGCAAGCGCCTCGGCGAGCAGGGAAAGCTCTTGTTGCACGTCTTTGTGAGCGCAACCGGTACGGCTGAAAAAGTGGAATTGCGCCAATCCAGCGGATTCGAGCGCCTCGATCAAATCGCGCTCGAAACGGTAAAGAAATGGAAGTTTGTTCCCGGCAAACGCAATGGCAACCCCGAGGCGATGTGGGTCAATGTGCCACTGGTATTTGAGCTGGGCTAGGGAGCAAAGAAGCGCCCCGCCCAATCTCTACCCGCGTTTACCGATGTAGATTAAAGTGGCTGCGCAGAATTTACAGCGCTGCGGCGCAACTCGTGTTGAGGTAGGCCTTAATCTGCTGATTCGCCGCACCCGTGTCCCACGTGGTACGTGTTGCACCGGCCTGGTTCACGCCATCGGTAACGTTTGAGCCAGTAAAGCCCAACATCGCGCGCAGCAGGATCACGCCGTCGCGATCCGCACTCACCACGCCGTCGCCGTCTATGTCGAGCATTCGTGTGCTCACGAAATCCCGCGCGGTGCGATCAGTACGATCATGTGTTTGGGTTGCCGTTGATAGACCGCTGCCGCTAGTGATCGCCGTCCCGCGAAGGCCAAGCATCGTGCGCAGCAACATGATTCCATCGCTTGAAGCTGCGCGCGAACCACTCGCATCAACATCGGTGCGGCAAGGCAGGGCGATCTGGTTTGCCCAGAGATCTTGTGCGTTCTCCATGCGGGTGCGCATGGTCGTGTCGTTGTACATCGTGTTGAGTTGCGTGAAAAGTGATGTGGCAGTTGTCTGCACTGGTGCGGTAGTCGTCGTGAAGCCGCGCAATTCGCACCACGCACGGATGCGATCTAGCGTTGTAGTTCCGCAGTTCAGCGATGAGTTGCTGACGCCCCATTCTGGATTGGTGTTCATCAACAGGACGACGGTCCAGCCCCTACGATCACTTTGGAACAGGGCCCGCGTGCCGGGGAAGCTGCCGAGGTGATTGAACCCCCAGCCTGCTGGATTCGTGCCTTGAAACGAATAGATACCGAAGTGGTAGCCGTCGCTTGGCGCAGGCGTGTAGGTGAAGCTCGATTGCGCGCCCGTTTGCGAGAAGGGCTTGATGATCCATTCCGAGCCGCTCGCGCTCGCCGCCGGGAAGTCAAGCAGATGCGGCGCGCGCACCCGTTCACGTGACGATAGCAAGACGCGAAGGTATTCTTGCGCCGACATCACCCACGCACCCGCGCCAGCAGTCTCGCTCACCAAGCGGCCGATGGGGCGTGGCAGCTGGCAGTTATTGGAGAAGGGTGTGTACGGTGTGCGTGTGAACACCGCGCACCAGTAGCTGTACATGCGCGCGCCCGAGTCGATGCTAATCGGCTGGTCATAGTAAGAATTAATCTCATCGGCTGTCGTGCCGCCAAAGTCGATTCGGTCCCGTACGTCGGCCATTCCAATTCGCGGCCAATCGACGCCCGCCGGATTCATCACTGTTTGGCGCACATACGCTTCATAGCTCATGCCTGACTTGATCTCGATGATTCGCGAGAGCCAGCAGTAGCCGACGTTGTTGTAGTACTGGTAGTAGCTGGTGGTGTTTGGCACGGGGGGCGGAGAGCCCGGTGTGAAATGCAGTTTGCGATTGGGCAGGTCGATTTCGAGCAAGTCGCGGCAGCTTCGCTTATAGACAGTATTCGGGTCTGGATTTGCGCTGTTGTAGGGGTAAGGCCAGGGAATCACGCTACCCGACGTTGTGTCGTTGTAGTCGGCGATATGTTGGGCTTGTCCAACGGGATGGCCCCATGTAGGAGACGTGCAAGGTGTGGGAAGCAAAATGCAACTGCGATCAAAGCCCCACTCATGCTGCAGGAGATGCTTTACCGTTACGTTGAGCATTCGCGAGTCGCTCGGCGCGCCGTTGTAGGCGGTTGACCCAGCATCGCTACGCAAAATCGTGTACGCCGAATCGCTCAAATCAGCTTGCAGTTGACCGTCAAGAATAAGCTGCGAAATGGCAAGCCCAGTCAAAAATTTCGAGAGACTGGCGATACGGAAACGGGTATCAACATAACTTGGCGCGTACGCTGGCTCGTTGTAACAATCGGGGGGCGTACACGCTGTCGGCGGTGCGCTTGCGCCAATTGCGGTTTGCAATTGGCGTCCGCTTGGGTTGCTGGCGAGGTCATAAGTGTGCTGGTAGGCGCGGCTGTAAATCACTTTGCCTTGATAGGCAACGGCGAGCTGCGCGTTTGGCGCATTGACTCGCTGCATGAACTGCTTCATGATCGAGTCGATCTGCGCATATTCGGCGCGCGGCACGCCGTCTGCGGCGTGAACATTCGTCGACTGCGTTGTTGGCTCCGGTCCGGCCCAGCCACGCGCAACCCACTGCGCGCTCGCGAGCTGCGAGGCTGTGAGCAGCGTTAACGCAAGCGCGACACCCAGCGAACGCCCCGCTCGTTTTGAACAAAAAATAAAACCCACGTGTGCCCCCGGATACATGTTTTGAAAAGCTAATCCCACCATTTTCGAGGCGATATGCGCACGCGGCAAGGAGAACGACGTTACGCCGTGTCGGTTTGAACGAGAACAGTGCGCGCCGTGAGTCTTGCGCAACAGAGATGCACACTCGTACACGCGATCAGCCCTTTTCTCTAAGACTATTGCGAAGAAGGGCTATCAGAACAAAATAAACTAAAGCAAGATAACGATTGCCGAGTGAAAGCCCGCAATAAATAAGGGATAGATCGAAAAGGCTGCTACTGAACGCGCTCGGTGATCGCGAGCGTCGCCTTGGCGGCGTCGCCCAGCTTCACCTTTTGCTTCGTGCTGCGGAAATCGCCCGGTTGCGCGAGCGGTTGCCCCGCGAGCGAGAGCCTTGCCTCGATCACAACGTCTGCCCCTGCGCTGAGTCCACTGCCACCGATCATCGAGTCGTTCGCGGTGAGCGTCACCGGGCCACTGAGCGCGCTCGCCGCAATTTTTTTCGCGGCGAGCGGCGGACCTGTATCCCGATCCGGCGCGCGAACGATGATGAAGACCGCAGCGTTGGACGCACTGGCTGCTGCGCGTTTTGCGTCATCCGAAAGCGTGACCGAGAGTGCGGCAAGGGCAACGGGTGAGGCAGGGGAGGGCGAAGGTACTGCTGGGGCATCGCTCGCGGCTGTTGTGGCTGATGGAATGACCCCAGCCCGGCGCGCCGCGATGTCTTTAAGCGCGTTTTCCGCGATTTGCGCAAAAGCAGTGGAGGGCTCGCTCACCGATTTTGCGAGCGTGAATGTTTTCTCGGCCGCCGCTAGATCATTGCGCTGAATTTCATGCGTTCCCTTCAGCAATAGCGCTTTGGGTTGCTTGGCATCGATTGCGAGCGCTTTACCGATTAGCTCAATCGGCTTACCCTCCATTTTTCCTTGCGCCGCGCCTGCTGCGGCATCGGCGTAGTCTGCCCAAGCGTCGGCATCTTTCGGTGTCAAGGCGACGAGCTTTTCGTAATCCTTCATCGCATCATCGAACCGCCCAACCGAGGCTTTCGCGCGGGCCAGCAGATACCAACCCTTCGAATCGTTAGGCTCGGCTTTCAGGCGCTCTTCGGCAACTCTGAAAAGCTCGTCCATTTGGCTTTCTTGTTTCGCCGTATCGGGGCGCACGACTTCCGGGATCACCGCTTGCGGCGCGCCCAGCACGAAATACATGCCAATGGCGGCAAGCGGTAGAAACAATGCGAAGCTGCCGCTCGCCCAGAGGGATCGCTTCACTGGATTCACAGCGGGCGTTGCGCTATCGAGTTCTGCCTCACGAAGCACACGTACTTCTAGCTCAGCAACCGCTTCCGTATGCGCAGGGTCGGTGAGAAGTCCAAGCTTTCGATCACGATCAAGCTCTGCGCGCTCGATTCGAAGCGCCTCTACGTTCGTAGTGCGCAAATCTGCGCTCGCACGTTGTCGATCTTTCTTCAAAGCGCGAAGGAGCCACCAGGTCACAGCGGCGACCGAAAAAACGATGAGCAGCAAAAAAGTCAAGCCAGGATTCATGCCCGAATTGTAGAAGTCGGAGCGTTCCCATCTTCGCGCGGCCTAAAATTTGAGGTTCGGTAACAAAAAGAACGCATATCGTGGTTCGCACTCGCTTCGCTCCTTCGCCCACCGGCACGCTCCATCTTGGCAATATCCGCACCGCGCTCTTTGCGTGGGCTTACGCGCGCCACCATAAGGGCCAATTCGTATTGCGCATCGAAGACACCGATCTCGAACGCTCTAGCGACGCGAGCGCGGAAGGCATATTGCGTGACATGGCCTGGCTCGGGCTTGATATCGATGAAGGCCCGTTTTTCCAGATGCAGCGGATGGATCGCTATCGTGAAGTGATCGCGCACATGCTTTCTGATGGCCGCGCTTATCACTGCTACATGAGTGTGGAGGAGCTCGATCAGCTTCGCGACGCGCAAAAAGCAAAAGGCGAAAAGCCTCGGTACGACGGTCGTTGGCGGCCTGAACACATCGCCAAGTTCGGGCTCAAGATTCCCGCGGGCGTTGACCCCGTGGTGCGCTTTCGCAATCCCGACGCGGGCGCGGTAACGTGGCAAGACGCAGTGAAGGGAAAGATCGAAATTGCCAACAGCGAGCTCGATGATTTGGTGATCGCGCGTCCTGCACCGGTGGGGCAAGTGGGCGTGCCAACCTATAACTTCTGCGTCGTTGTCGACGATATCGACATGCAGATTACGCACGTGATTCGCGGCGATGGTCATGTGATGAACACGCCGCGTCAGATCAACATTTTCCGCGCGATGGGTGTCGAGCCGCCCGTTTTCGGGCACACGCCCACCGTGCTCGGTAATGATGGCGAAAAGCTTTCCAAGCGGCATGGCGCAACGGGGCTCAACGAATACGCCGCTGCGGGATTCTTGCCAGAAGCGGTCATCAATGGTCTTGCGCGGCTCGGCTGGTCGCACGGTAATGACGAGATTTTTTCGCCGCAGCAACTCGTCGAATGGTTCAACCTCGAATCGCTCACACCGTCTCCCGCGCGTTTTGACGCCGAGAAATTCGAATGGCTCAACGGCGAACACATCAAGCGACTGCCGATTGATGAGCTTGCAAAACGACTCGAGCCGTTTCTGAAAGAGGCGGGCTACCCAACCTCCGGTTCAGAGGCAGGTGCGCGTGGAGATGGTTTTCCTGCGCCGACATCGCTCGCCGTTGGCGAACTTCTTCGCGAACGCGCCCCGACGCTCAAGAAAATGGCGCAAATGGCGCGCTATTGCTTCGTCGCGCCTGAGATTGACGACGCGCTGCTCGCGCAGCACTTAAACGAGACAAACCGTGCGGCCATCGCTTGGGTCGGCGAGCAATTGAGCACCATCGAATGGAGCAAAGCTGCGCTCGCAGCGATGCTTAAAGAGGCGCAATCGAAGTTCAACCTAAAGACGCCACAAGTGATGATGCCGCTGCGCGTGATGTTGACGGGCAGCGCTCAAGCGCCCGCCGTCGATGCGCTGCTGCTCACGCTGGGACGCGCGACTGCGATGGCTAGGATTCGCGTTTAGCCAATAAAAACTCACAGTGTTGGGCGGTGTAGTACGCTAATACTTTTTCTATTTAGTGCTTATTCAATTGAGGCTAGCGATCAGTTCGCTTGTATCTCAACAAATAGATGGAAGGGGCTTAGCCCCTGCATAAAACGGCGCTAGACGAAGTAAGTTATTAGACGAATCTCGGCGAAGGGAAGGCTAGGAAAGCTCGGTCATGAATCTCGATGGGTTTTGCTCTTTGCTGCTCCGCCGGACCGGTGTGGCGCTTCTCGCGCTCGCTGGCGTGAGCGCATTGGCGTCAACGCCTGCAGCGAACGCGCCAAGCGAATCGAGCGCACCGCGCGGCGTGGTTTTGGTGTTCGCGGCGGCGTCCCTCAAAGAGGCGCTCGATGAACAACTCGCGCAGTTTCAAGCGATGCACACGCAGCGCGTCCGCGTGTCCTACGCCGGCTCCAATGCGCTCGCGAAACAAATCGAGAGCGGCGCACCGGCTGCGCTTTTTGTTTCGGCCGACGAAGATTGGATGGATTACTTGGCGAGCAAGCGGCTCATCGCTGATGGCACGCGTCGCGCGTTACTTGGCAACGAATTGGTGCTGATTGCGCCAGCGGGTGCAAAGGATGCCGCAAGTGCGAACCGCTCCACGATTGACTTTGCAAACCACGAACGCACGAAGCCACTGATTTCGGCGGCACTCGGCAGCGGGCGCTTCGCAATGGCCGATCCGCGCGCCGTTCCTGCCGGGAAATATGCGCAAACGGCGCTTCGCGCGCTCGGCGTGTGGGATACCGTGGCAACACGTGTTGCGAACACCGATAACGTGCGCTCGGCGCTCGCCTTCGTCGCACGCGGTGAAGCGACGCTCGGCGTCGTCTATCGAACCGACGCTATGGCGGAGCCGCGGGTACGAATCGTTGCCCGTATTCCAACGAGCGCGCACCCGCCCATTACTTACTCTGCCGCGATCATTTTGAAGAACGACAGCGCGTCTGCTCGCGCATTGCTGACCTATCTCGCAAGCAGCGCGGCCGAACCCACCTGGCGAAAGCACGGATTTATCGCGAAGTAGCGACTGCGCTACGTCCGACGATGGCGTATCGTGTCGCGTAGGCGCTTGCCGCGATAATTGGGCCATGTTCACTGCCGAAGAAATCGAAATTGTCTCGCTGAGCCTTCGCGTTGCGGTGGCAAGTGTGATCTTGAGCGCGCCGCTCGCGCTCGCTTGTGCGTACCTCCTCGCGCGCTCTGACTTTTTCGGTAAATCTGTGTTCGACGCGTTGCTTCATCTGCCGCTCGTATTGCCGCCGGTCGTGATTGGCTATGCGCTGTTGCTTTTGTTTGGCACGCAAGGCCCGATTGGGCGGCTCCTCAATGAAGGGCTAGGCATCACCTTCGCGTTTCGCTGGACGGGGGCAGCGCTTGCGGCGGCGGTGATGGGATTTCCGCTCATGGTGCGCGCGATGCGTTTGTCGCTGGAGGCTGTGTCTCCGAAGCTAGAAATGGCAGCGCGAACCCTTGGCGCAAGCCGTGTTCGCGTGTTCCTAACGATCACGCTGCCGCTTGCCTTGCCGGGGGTGGTTGTCGGCCTCTTGCTTGCATTCGCGCGATCACTCGGCGAATTCGGCGCGACCATTACCTTCGTATCAAACATTCCCGGAGAAACGCAAACCTTACCGCTCGCAATTTACGGGCTCACCCAAACGCCGGGTGGCGACGCGGCAATCCTTCGGCTCTGCGCGATCTCAGTGGCGTTGTCGCTCATCTCGCTCATCGCCTCTGAATGGATCGCCCGACGCATGCGAACGCGCGCGCAACTCTCTGGCGGTGGCGCACTCGCATGATCGACGTAGACATTGAAAAATCGTTTTCTGCGCAGCGGGGCGAAGCAGATGCTTCATCGCGTCGCATCGTCGCCAAATTCAAAAGCGACGCGCGAATCATCGCGCTGTTTGGTAAATCAGGTTCTGGAAAAACAACGATCGTTAACGCGATTGCTGGGCTTGTTACGCCAGATCGGGGCCGCATCGCAATCGATAACGAAGTGCTGTTTGACAGTAGCAGAGCGCTCAATCGCAGCGTTGAATCGCGCGGCATTGGTTATGTGTTTCAAGAAGGCTTATTGTTTCCGCACCTGACGGTAAAGCAAAACCTTCTTTACGGCGCGAATCGCGCCTTCGCGGGACAAAGCGCCGTTCCCGTCGAGCAAGTGACTGAATTGCTGGGTATCGACACGCTTCTTTCGCGCGCATCGCCAACGCTTTCAGGCGGAGAGAAGCAGCGCGTTGCAATTGGTCGTGCGCTGCTTTCGAATCCGCGCGTGCTCTTGATGGATGAACCGCTGGCATCGCTCGATGCGGCGCGACGCGCTGAAACGCTACGACTCATCGAGCGCGTGCGAGACGAACTGAGCGTGCGCATTATTTACGTGAGCCATTCGATTGGCGAGGTCACGCGCCTTGCTGATGATGTGGCGATTCTGAATGAGGGGCGCGTCGTTGCCTGTGATCACACCGAGACGATTTTTAATCGTGCTGATCTGCGACCCTTCACCGGGCGCTACGAAGGCGGCGCGCTGATTGAGGCCACCGCCGTCGCGCACGATCACGAATATTTCCTCACACGCTTTTCGTTCGAAGGTGGCGACGTGGTGGCCCCTGGGCTTGAAGTACCACTGGGTTCGCGGGTGCGCCTTCGCATTCGTGCGCGCGACGTAACGCTCGCCACCGAACGACCGCGCGGCATCAGCGTTCGCAATATCCTGACCGGATCAATTGTGTCAATGGACGACCGAGGGGGCGCCATCGTTGAAGTGATTGTTCGCATCGGCTCGCGCGATATGCCGTCGCGCATCTCGCGACAAAGCCGCGATGAATTGCAGCTCACAACCGGGCAGCAGGTTTACCTTTTGGTGAAAGCGATTGCCTTCGATAAGCGCAGCATGGGCTACACCGCTTAGCCGCGCTTTTCACATACTCCCTCAAGGTTCGGCAATCACGCAGCCCGCGCTCGAAGCCTCGTTCGCTGCGGTTTCGGACTTGCTTCGCATCATGCTTACGCCGCGCTTGGTCGCGGTCATTTCGGCCAGTATGGAAATCGCAATTTCTGATGGCGTTTTCGCGCCGATGTCCAATCCAACGGGGCCGCGCAGACGATTTATCTCATTTTGAGAAACGTCAAATTCAAGTAATCGCCCACGTCTTTTATCGTTATTCGCCTTAGAGCCCAAAGCGCCCACATAAAACGCCGGTGAGCGTAGCGCTTCCATGAGCGCCAGATCATCAAGCTTCGGATCGTGAGTGAGGGCCACCACCGCGCTGTTGCGGTCTAGGTTCATCGCGATCACTGTGTCGTCCGGCATCTCCTGGGTCATTGTCACCTGCGGCAAATCATTCCACTGCTCTTGATATTCGTCGCGTGGATCGCACACGGTGACTTGATAGTCGAGCGGGATCGCCATGGTGGCCAAATACTTGGAAAGCTGCCCCGCGCCGATAATGAGCAAACGATATTTTGGGCCGTGAATGGTGATGAGCTTTCGGCCATCAAACGAGAGCACGTCGGCGCCTTCGGCCAAGCTACGACGCGAAACGCCAGTCTCAATATCAAGCGTTCGTTTCACAATTTTGTGCGCCTCGAGATCAGCGAGCAGGCCGCGAATGTCCGATAGCGGGGTTAGCGGCTCCAAGACCATTTCGACTGTGCCGCCGCAAGGCAAGCCGAATTGCCGCGCTTGATCGGCCGCCACACCGTAGCGCACGCTTTCCGGCCGCGTTGCGGCGAGCTTGCCTTCTTTTACTTGGGCAATCAAATCGTCTTCAATGCAGCCGCCCGAGACCGAGCCGATCACTTGCCCATCGTCGCGAATCGCCATCATCGCGCCAATCGGTCGCGGCGCGCTGCCCCACGTGCGCACCACCGTGCCCAGTGTGGCCTTGCGGCCCGCTTCAGTCCAGGCGAGGGCGGTTTTCAGCACGTCGAGATCAAGGTTGTCCATGGGCATCGCTGGCATCCAAAACACGCACATTACATGAATGTCGTTTCGCATGCAGGCAAGTCGCACGCGTCTCGTGGCGAGCTGAGTTTCATCACCTACCCGCAAGTTTCGAAAAATGCGGCGCAAACGGGGCGATCTTTCGCGTCGCCTTTACAAACTGATGCACACTTGCTGGTGAGTCGCGCCGCGCAGAGTGGCGTTTAAATCGAATACACGGAGCAAAGCAAATGTTTAGTCATGTCATGGTGGGCACTAACGATATCGAGCGTGCCAAGAAGTTCTACGACGCGGTGCTCGCTACCTTGGGTGCGGGCGAAGGCATGCGCAACGAGTCAGCGACCGGGCACATCCGCGTTTTTTATCGACACGGCGGCGGCACCTTTGGTATCTCTCAGCCAATCAACGATGAACCGGCCACGTTCGCTAACGGCGGAACCATCGGGTTCAAATGCGATTCGCCGGAGCAAGCGAAAGCATTTCACGACGCGGGTGTAGCAAACGGCGGAATGTCAATTGAGAAACCGCCCGGCATGCGCGAGGGCAAGTTGGGCTCGATGTATTTAGCGTATGTTCGCGATCCGGATGGCAACAAGCTTTGCGCGTTGTATCGCCCGCCTGCAGAAAAATAGTGTCTTCGGCAGACGCGCCTTCACTGAAAAACAGTGATCCGCGCGATGTTTCCGCTAGAACTCAGCGGCGCGAAACCGGCATTGCTTGAGGTTTCAACGTGAGCAAAGGCGGAAAACTACGATTTCCGTCGTTCAGTTAAAAAGCTATCGCTTCAAAAAGCTCACGAAGCGCGTCTTGAAGCGCGCCTCGCTCGTCGCTGAGACGAATGGAGATGCCGTTATGTGCGCGTTCGAGTGCGTTCGAGCGCGATGGTCGTACATCTCCTGTTACAGGAATGAGCGCTCCGACCGCGGCGGCAAAAACTCTGTTGTAGCAATGGCGGCAGCGGCAGGTTTCGCGGGTAGTTTGAACGTGTCGGTCACGAGATCAATCCCAGCTTGTACGCGATTCATATCGAGCGTCCCCAAGCCCGTGGCGCGCACCGTCGGCGTGTCTACGAATCGGTCAAATGCGAGTCGGGCGCGTCGCCATTCAAGCTTCGCGTCGATCTTCGGATCGACTTCCTTGAGAAATTCAATTGCGGCATCGGTGTCTTTCACGGCGAACTTCACCGCATCGTGATAAGCCCGCACGAACGTTTTAACGGCTTTCGGATTCGCTGCCATGAACTTCGGATTCACAATCAGCACGTTGCCATACAAACGCACGCCCGATTCGTAAAACGGAAACACCTTGTAGAGCGTGCCCGACATGCCTTCGCGTTCAAGGTTAAGCATCGTCGTGAAATAAAAGCCGGTGATCGCATCGTATTGACCCGCCGCGAAATTTTTCTCGCGCGCCACCGCGTCCACGTTTTGCCATGCCACCGACTTAATATCTTCCGACTTTGAAAAAGCAGGCCAAAGCTTTCGGCCCCCATCGAATTGGGGCGCAGCGATGGATTTGCCTTCAATCGATTTCAAATCAAATTTGCTGCGAACGAACAAAGTAGCGGGGGTGCG
This sequence comes from Betaproteobacteria bacterium, assembly GCA_013298765.1. Classification (GTDB taxonomy): domain Bacteria; phylum Pseudomonadota; class Gammaproteobacteria; order Burkholderiales; family Casimicrobiaceae; genus Casimicrobium. The sequence goes on along the minus strand of JAAFJA010000008.1, from coordinate 173,259 downwards.
CTCATAAAGCACGTACACCGCAACAGGCGGCGCAACGTTTGGGTTGCGTGCTGCAAACTCAACGAGCGCGCTGAAATCGCCCAGCCCGATGTCGAATTCGCCAGATGCAACCTTCTGTACTGTCGCCGCTGAGCCCGTCCCCGGTGTTACCGCTACATCAAGCTTCGCCTTCTTAAAGCCGCCCTGCATCGCCACTGCAAGCGGCGAAGCCTGACCTTCCCAGCGCCAATCGTTGAGAAAACGGACGCTTTCTTGCGCGAAGGTCGAGCTTGAAAAAAGCGCTGAAAGCGCGAGCGCTACTGTCGCGAAGGCGCGTAAGTTAGACAGCCGGAATCCCCGATCACACATCGTCATAGTTTTATCTCCTGTTTCGATTTTAGGCACTCAAATGGTGCTATCTGCGGTGTAACTACCGCGGATAGCGAGAACCAGAAATAACTGAGACAGCTTGTACGGCACAAACTCGAGGAGCCGCTTGACGCCATGAATTTATTCGTCTACAAATGCATACATTCGAACGCGATTGAGTGCAAATCGATATGGTTCCTATCTCAGGACGGCTCCCCGATGACCTTTATGAATGGCTTGCGACCACCCGCATGGAAGAAGCGGCGACGGTCAGCGATAAGGTGCGTGTAGCGGTTGCGCATTTACGGCGCACCTACGAGGGCGACTCCGAATATCTAAGCGCGCTTAATCTCTATCGCGACCTCGGGCGATCAACCCGCGAGGCCATTGCATCGCTAGAAGTTGCTGAACAGAAGCATTCGGAAGTACTTGCTGTATTTTTTGAGCATTTACCGGCGCTGATCGCTACGCTAAATTCGGCGCAAGTGGAGACCGTGGAGCAGGCGGAGCAGCTGGAGGCCCATCTCGTGCGACGAGCAATGCAGCTCGCGGAAACTTTGATGCGCCAGAGTGTGACCGTACAAGCCGCCGCCTTCGACGGAGGCGTTATCAGGAAAAACGTTTCGCAAGTGCGCGAGCTCGCGGAACTCACATCACCATCGCGCCCCTGAAAGGAAATCTCATCATGGCTGACACTTTGAATACGCGCGTGGCTCGTGTGATTGCGGGAGGGGCGCATGCGCTGATTGACAAGATTGAGGATGCCGCGCCAGTTGCGATGCTCGAACAATCCGTTCGCGAAGTCGATCAAGTTATCGACGAGGTGCGTGCGGAACTGGGGCGTGCGGCAGCAAATCGCCACCTTGCGCAACAGCAACACTTGCACTTGAACAAAGAACATGAAGCGCTCTCCGCGTCTCTCTCCACCGCGCTCGATGACGGTCGTGATGATCTTGCTAAGCCCGCGATTTCGCGACAGTTGGATATCGAAGCGCAGTTGCCTGTACTTGAATCAAGTCTCGCGCAGCTCGCGTCCGAGGAGAAGGAGCTTTCCGGTTTTGTCGATGCATTGATGGGTAAGAAGCGCGAGATGGAACGCGCAATCACTGAGTTCGAGCGATCACGGGCGACGGCAGCGAGTGCGCTTGCGACGCATGGCGGATCAGGCAGCAACGCGGCTTCTAAAGCAAGCGCGGCGCAGAGTGCGTTTGATCGCACCTACCGACGCCAAACCGGGCTTGACCCGGCCGCGCAAAGCGCAACAATGCAGCAAGCAGCAAAACTTAAGGAATTGAACGAATTGGTTCGCGACAACAAAATCGCAGAGCGCTTGGCCGCATTAAAAGCCCAACAAAAGTAGCGCTAGATTATTGATCTCGTCGCCTTAAAGGCAGGGGGAGTCCGTGTTAACGATGACTGAAACGTGGCCGTTTGCTTCCGCGCTCGCCATCATGGTGGGGCTCGCGGTGCTTGAGGGCTTGGGGCTTCTCTTCGCTCACAGCCCATCTAGCGCAATTGATAGCTTGTTGCCGGAAATCCCAGATGGCGTTGATTCGCCGCTCGGATGGTTGCACTTGGGCAAAGTGCCGGCGCTCGTGCTGCTGATTCTGTTTCTCGCCGGGTTTGCGGTGGCGGGATATGTAATCCAAGGTTTCACCTACAAAATGGTGGGAAGCATGTGGCCCGCGTGGGCGGCGAGTCTCCCGGCTGTGCTCGCGGGCTTCGCAACGGTCAGCGGCGTGGGCTCGCTCTTGGAGCATGTGATGCCGAAAGATGAGACGAGCGCTGTAAGTGAAATGACGCTGATCGGGCGCGCTGGCGTGATCGTGAAAGGGCACGCCAAAGCCGGGCTCGCTGCTGAGGCGAAGGTGCGCGATTCCTACGGACGATCGCACTACGTGATGGTGGAGCCCGATGTTGAAACTGACGTTTTCAACGAAGGTAGCGATGTGCTGCTCGTGAAAAAGGTAGGCGCACGGTTTCGCTGCATTCGCAACCCGCATCCCGAACTTCTTTAAATAAACAATCGCAACTTCTTCCTCCGAGGATCACATGATCGACATGCTCATCAACGTTGGTGTACCCGCAGCAATCGTCTTGTTTGCGCTCCTGCTAATTGGCATTGTGTTCGCGCGGCTCTATCACCGCGCCACCAAAGAAACGGCCTTTGTACGCACCGGGTTGGGCGGGCAGAAGGTGATCATGGACGGTGGCGCAATCGTGCTTCCAATCTTTCATGAAGTGATTCCGGTCAACATGAACACCCTGCGGCTGGAAGTGTCGCGCAAGGATGAGCAGAGTTTGATTGCGCTTGATCGTATGCGAGTAGACGTGGCGGCCGCCTTTTTCGTGCGTGTGAAGCAAGTGGCGGAGTCTGTGAGCACGGCCGCGCAGACATTGGGCCGTAAAACAATGGAGCCCTCTGAACTACGCGCACTCGTCGAAGACAAATTCGTGGACGCGTTGCGCGCAACGGCAGCGACAATGACGATGCAAGAGCTGCAGGATAAGCGCCGCGAGTTTGTGCAAGCGGTGCAAAACGTTGTTGCGGAAGACCTTGAGAAAAATGGCTTGGAGCTCGAATCCGTATCGTTAACCAGTCTCGATCAAACTGCGAAAAACTTCTTCAACCCGAACAACGCCTTCGATGCGGAAGGTCTGACGCGCCTTACAGAAGAGACGGAGTCGCGCCGCAAGCGCCGCAACGATATTGAGCAAGATACGGAAGTGCAAGTCCGCACAAAAAATCTTGAGGCAGAGCGTCTGAAACTTGATATCACCAAGCAGCAGGAATTTGCAACGCTCACGCAACAACAAGAAATCTCCAACGCGAAAGCCGATCAAACTGCAGTCATTGCAAAGATCGAAGCTGAACGTCACCGCGAAGCCGAGGAGGTTCGAATCAACGCGGATCGCTTGGTGAAAGAGCGTCGAATTGAGGCGGATCGCACGGTGAACAGCGCCGAGATTGATAAGAATCTCGCCGTTCAGAAAAAGCAGATTGAGGCAGACCGCGAAACCAAAGTGAAGCAAGCGGAGCAACGGCAATCTGTTGAGCTCGCGAATCAAGATGCTGCCATCGCGATTGCAAAAAAGTCGGAAGAACAATCGCAAGCAGACGCTGCTGCAAACGCTGCACGCTCGGCCGCTGTAAAAGCGGAAGAGGGCGTCAATACTGCGCGTGAAATCTCAATCGCAGAACGTAAGAAATCTATTCAGTTGATCGAAGCCGCGCAGGATGCGGAACAGCAAGCGATTTCAGTGAAAGTGGCGGCTGAAGCTGAGCGCGAAGCTGCAGAGAACCGTGCGCTTGCGGTGAAAGTCGAGGCCGACGCGAAGAAAGCAGCCTCGCTAGCTGAAGCCGAAGGTATCGCGGCAATCAATGAGGCGAAAAACAAACTAGGTGCAGCGCAAATCGATCTTGCGGTACGCATGCAGCTCATTCAGTCCTTACCGCTCATCATTCAGCAAGCATCGAAGCCGCTCGAAAAAATCGACTCGATTCGCTTGTTTCAGGTGAACGGGATGCCTGGCGCCTCAATGGCCACAAGCGAAGGCGGCGAAGGGGCGACAAGCGGTGGCGGACAAGGAACGTTGCCTGAGCAGGTCGTGAATTCCGCGCTTCACTATCAGGTTGCCAAACCGATTGTCGATGCGATCATGAAGGATGCGGGGCTCGCCAATCCGTCGCTCACGGGGATCGCGCAAACGGTTGCAGACATGGTGTCGATGCCCAAGCTCACAGCGGACGCGACAATCAAAGCAGCCAAGAGTTTTGGCGATCCGAAGATTTAGCGCGATTGCGTCGTCTGCGTTGATGTGGGCGTCACGCAGCTGGGCTTCGGCCCTACTGCAGCGCCGCAACGAGCGATCAGGAGATTCTTTCGAGGCTCTTGTCGCTCAATCAAGCCCGCTCGTGATTCGCCTTTACGGGGCGGGGGGCGGGTGTGCTGCTTACTTCAAGTAACCGCAAAGTTTCGGATCGTTCACCACGGGCACCAAGACGTGCAGCGGCGAGCTGGGGCTGACCACTTTCACTTTTGACGATGGCATTGGCGCGAAGCGCAGCGTCGCGCGGATGTGGGAGGGTGGCGTCGTCATGTTGTACGTTTTCATGTAGTCGGCCACCGTCTTCGCGCTCAAGATGTAGCGGTTGCTGGGCTGGCCGCCGATGATGCCGTGGAACACGACGCCCGGTGCGACGCTGGTGTTGTGGCCGAGGCTCATTGACTTCGATTCGGTGCCTGCGGAAAGCGCGACGTCGATCACCACATCGCCTGGGGCGAATGTCGTGTTGCCGGAGTTCGTGAGTTTGACTGTGAGGGCCGCGCCGCCGTTACCAGTTTTCGCGCAAGTGAGTGGCGACTCTTCTTCTGTTTCGAGCTTGACGCTCGCAAATTTGTAAATCTCTGGGTTCTTGGGCGCGATCACCGCGCCGCCTTTTGGCAGAACGGGGCTCGGCGCGCTGCCTTGCGCATGCGCGGCGGTGCCAAAACTAAACGCAGCGGCGGCGATTGCGGAAGCAAAGGCAAGTGGGATCGGACGAAGTGATTTTCCGGCGACGAATGACATGTTGTTTTCCTTGTTTGATTTTTAGCGGGCGACTCGCCCCTGCGAACGGTTCGTGAGTCGATCACGTCGGTGGGCGGGTTCAATGCGTACTGCGCAACTTCGGTGATCAGTCGATACCGATCACGCTTTCAAAGACGTTGCAGGGTTCGCAAAACCGACAGGGCTGGGATTTCATACAAGAAAAGCCGGTAGCCCCCTCTAAATCGGTGCTAAATGCCGGTTCAATAAAAACTGGAAATCCAAGAATATTGCGTCTAGCCCATATAAATAATGTTCTTCGCTGAGAATGCTGAAAACTGGACGGAACTAGTCAACTATTCATTTGACTAAATCACTCGGACATTTATAATTCCGAGTAAATCAGTCAGGCATATATGAAGCTCACAACCAAAGGCCGCTTTGCGGTCACCGCGATGATCGATGTGGCGCTCAATAATCATGAGGGCCCGGTAACACTTGCTGAGGTGTCGGAGCGGCAGAAGATTTCGCTTTCGTACCTTGAGCAGCTCTTCGGCAAGTTGCGCCGACACGGGCTCGTGGAAAGCGTGCGTGGGCCAGGTGGCGGCTACAACATCGCAAAGCCTGCCACGACGATCAGCGTCTCGGATGTGATCCTCGCCGTTGACGAGCCGATCGACACCACGAGCTGCGGCGGCGAGAAAAACTGCTTTGAAGAAACGCAATGCTTAACGCATCACTTGTGGGCGAGCCTGAATGCGCACATCTTCACCTATCTACAGGGCGTGAGCTTGCAGTCCCTCGTGGACGACGCGCGCGAGCGCAAGAGCCCGTCGATTCACGTGGTGAAAGATTTGCGTCGCCAGCTGCTCGATACCGATCGTATGAACCTCAATACGTACGCGACTTCCGTCGTCAACGTCACCGCTTAACTTAAGCGACTGTTCACAATTCTTCTTCACCGTCCACTACTATGAGCCTTCCCATCTACATGGACTACAGCGCAACGACTCCGGTCGATCCGCGTGTGGCCGCAAAAATGATTCCCTTCCTCACCGAGCATTTCGGGAATCCTGCGTCGCGTTCGCACGCGTACGGCTGGGAAACCGAAGATGCAGTGGAAGAGGCGCGCGAACAGGTAGCGGCGCTCATCAATGCCGATGCGAAAGAGATCGTGTGGACGAGTGGTGCCACTGAATCGATCAACTTAGCGCTTAAAGGTGCAGCGAATTTCTACAAAGACAAAGGCAAGCATCTCATCACGGTGAAGACCGAGCACAAAGCCACGCTCGACACCATGCGAGATCTTGAGCGCCAGGGCTTTGAAGTCACTTATCTCGATGTGAAAGAGAATGGCTTGATCGACATGGACGTGTTCAAAGCGGCGCTTCGCCCGGACACGATTGTCGTCTCTGTCATGTTTGTGAATAACGAAATCGGCGTCATCCAGCCGATTAAAGAGATCGGCGAAATCACTCGTGAAAAAGGCATCATCTTTCATGTGGATGCCGCGCAAGCAACGGGGAAGGTTGAGATAAACCTGGCCGAGTTGAAAATTGATCTTTTGAGCATGAGCGCCCACAAATCCTACGGCCCGAAGGGCATGGGTGCTTTGTTCGTTCGCAAGAAACCGCGTATTCGTCTAGAGGCGCAAATTCATGGCGGTGGTCATGAGCGGGGTTTCCGTTCCGGCACGCTCGCGACGCACCAAATCGTTGGCATGGGCGAAGCGTTTCGCTTGGCAAAGGTCGAAATGGGCGCGGAGAACGAGCGCATCCGCATGCTGCGCGATCGCCTTTACAACGGCCTCAAAGACATCCCAGAAATTTTCATCAATGGCGACATGGAGCAGCGCGTTCCGCACAACCTGAACGTGAGCTTCAATTACGTCGAAGGCGAATCGCTCATCATGGGTGTGAAGGATGTTGCAGTGTCTTCGGGCTCTGCGTGTACGAGCGCGTCGCTTGAGCCGTCATACGTGTTGCGCGCGCTCGGTCGCAGCGACGAATTGGCACACAGCTCGATTCGCATGACAGTCGGACGTTTTACGACGGAAGATGAAGTTGACCGCACCATCGCCTCAATGAGGCGTACTGTTGAGAAGCTGCGTGCGATGAGCCCGCTGTGGGATATGCATTTGGATGGTGTCGACATCTCCAAAGTTCAGTGGGCAGCTCACTAACTGCTCGACGTAAAAAAATGTAGGCGCGGACTTGGCCGCGCTTGTGTATCGTGAAGAGCGCGGCCAAGTCCGCGCCTACAGTCGGTGTAAACGAACGGTTTCTAGGTTTGTAGTGTGGGCACCTAGTGCCCACGAGCGATAGGAAAGAGGTAACAACATGGCATACAGCGAAAAAGTAGTTGACCACTACGAAAACCCACGCAACGTTGGTTCGTTCGCGAAGGAAGATGATGACGTTGGCACTGGCATGGTGGGCGCGCCTGCGTGCGGCGACGTCATGAAGTTGCAAATCAAAGTCGGCGCCAATGGCATCATCGAAGACGCGAAGTTCAAGACGTATGGTTGCGGTTCAGCAATTGCATCGAGCTCGCTCGTCACTGAATGGGTGAAGGGCAAAACGCTTGATGAAGCGATGAATCTGAAGAACACGCAGATCGCAGAGGAGCTTGCGCTGCCGCCGGTGAAAATTCACTGCTCAATCCTCGCAGAAGATGCGATCAAAGCGGCGGTGGAGGATTACAAAGCCAAGCACGCCACGGCAGCGGAGAAGAAGGCTGCCTAATTTCTATTCCCTCCCCTCCAAAGGGAGGGACGACACGCTTGTCATCAAACTTGACGACGGGGTGGGGATGGGTTTCTTGGTTGACTATCAACCGAACACCATCCCCCCTCCTAGCCTCCCCCTTGAAGGGGGAGGGAAGCATTTTGGAGAAAATATCCTATGTCAGTCACCCTCACCCAAGCTGCTGCCAACCACGTTCAAAAATACATTGCCAAGCGCGGCAAGGGTATTGGTATTCGCCTCGGCGTTAAAACGACGGGCTGTTCCGGGCTCGCGTACAAACTTGAATACGCGGATGATTCGCTTCCTGAAGATTTGGTGTTCGAGAGTTTCGGCACGAAAGTATTGATCGACCCGAAAAGCCACGCCGTGCTTGATGGCACCGAGCTCGATTTTCAGCGAGAAGGTCTCAACGAAGGCTTCAAATTCAACAACCCGCGCGAGAAAGCGCGATGTGGTTGCGGTGAGTCGTTTACTGTTTAGCCATGAATACCTGGAGCACCTGTCCGAGCGTCGAGCGCGATCCAGATCGCGTAAGTGGCGCTTGGGTATTCAAAGGGACGCGGGTGCCCGTTGCAGCATTATTCGAAAACCTTGAGGACGGCGCATCCATCAACGATTTTCTGTCTTGGTTTCCTGGCGTAACGCGCGAACAGACGCGGCAGGTACTGGAGTGCGCTCACCGCACACTCGCAGCCGCATAGAAAAATGCGGGTTCTGTTCGATCAGGGCACGCCTGTGCCGCTGCGTAAATTCTTGGATCGACACTCGGTAGAAACCGCGTTTGAGTTGGGTTGGTCTCAGCTGAAAAACGGTGAACTTCTTGCGCACGCTGAGGCGGCAGGTTACGAGGTATTCGTAACTACCGACCAAAACTTGCGGTATCAGCAAAATCTTCCCGCACGCATGATCGCCATCGTTGTACTCTCGACCACCAGTTGGCCACGAATCAAAGCGTCGCAAGAGCTCGTGGTGGCAGCCATTGATCAGGCAATTACAAGAAGCTACGCCGAAGTCGAAATTTTATGAACAACATCGTTGATCATTTCTCGATCCTTTGCGTGGAACGTGCCTTCGCGCTTGATCTAGACGCACTCGCAGCAGCGTATCGAGATCTGCAGTCCGCCGTCCATCCTGATCGTTTCGCAAACGCGCCCGATGCTGAAAAGCGGGCGGCGATGGATCAAGCGGTACTCGTCAATGATGCATACAACACGCTTCGCGATCCGGTGAAGCGTGCGATGTATTTGCTATGGCTCAAAGATGTGAACGGCATGGACGAGAAAAACACGTCGATGCCTCACGATTTTTTGGTGGAACAGATCGAGTGGCGTGAAGCCATCGCTGATGCAAAGCTCAAAGAAGACATTGACCGCTTAGATGAAATGACCACCGAGCTACAAAACATCATCGACTCAATGGGATCGACTTTTTCCGCCGCGTATGAAGGCGGCCATATTGCGACCGCGACGACGCTCGCGCGAAAAATGCGCTTCATGCAAAAGTTAACGGAAGAAGTTGATCAAGCGATTGCGGGGCTGGAATGATTGATACACGACGCGCGGTCAAGCCCGCGCCGACCGCAGGCTATGTAGGCGCGGGCTTGACCGCGCTTTCGAGCTAACCATGGCGCTCCTACAAATTTCCGAACCCGGCGAGAGCCCAGAACCGCACACTCGTCGCTTGGCGGTGGGCATTGATCTTGGCACCACCAATTCACTCGTCGCCACGCTTCGGAACGCCGTTCCTGAGTGCCTTCCCGACGACGAGGGTCGTACGATGTTGCCTTCTGCCGTGAGATATGCCGAAGATGATGTTGAGGTCGGCTACACGGCTCTGGTTCATCGTGGCGACGATGCGCTGAACACAATCACGTCGGTGAAGCGATTCATGGGGCGCAGCGTGACTGATTTGCGCGACGAATCGAAAGCACGATATCAATTCACCACCGCGAGCGGCGATGGCAAGGGGCAATTAAAGATCACCACGCGCCGTGGATCGGTCTCGCCGATTGAGGTTTCTGCCGAGATTTTGCGGGCGCTTAAAGTGCGCGCCGAAGAATCGTTGGGCGGTGAGCTTTATGGCGCAGTGATCACTGTGCCCGCCTACTTCGATGATGCGCAGCGCCAGGCTACGAAAGACGCAGCGCAGCTCGCTGGGCTCAATGTTCTGCGTCTATTGAACGAACCGACGGCTGCTGCTGTCGCCTATGGAATCGACAAGTATGTCGACGGCCTAGACCAAGACGCCGAAGGTTGCTATCTCATTTACGACTTAGGCGGCGGCACGTTCGACGTGTCGATCCTTCGCCTTACGCGCGGCGTGTTTGAAGTGCTCGCAACGGCGGGTGATACGCACCTAGGCGGCGATGATTTCGACGAAGCGCTCGCGAAGCACGCGCTCGATTCGTGGCAGCTTACTCGTGCGCTCTCTCCTGCGGGGCAAGCCAATCTGCTGGCTGCTTCGCGAGCCGCAAAAGAGGCGCTCACCGAAAGCGAAGCCGCAACGATCAAGGTGAACTGGGGATGCGGTTTTGATAGCAGTGTCGATGTCTCTCGCGAGACTTTCTTTGCGATTACGCAACCGCTGGTTGAACGCACCTTGAGCGCAGTGAAGAAATCGTTGCGTGATGCGAAACTGAAGGTGGATCAGATTGATGGCGTCGTACTCGTCGGCGGTGCAACGCGAATGCCGCATGTCCGCGCAGCACTCGAAGCGCATTTCGGAAAGCCCCCACTCGCAACCATGAACCCGGACGAAGTGGTTGCGCTGGGCGCAGCCATTCAAGCCGATCAGCTCGCGGGCAACGCAAAACCCGGCGAACAGCATCTGCTGCTTGATGTGATTCCGCTTTCTCTCGGCATTGAGACGATGGGCAATCTCGTTGAAAAAGTGATTCCACGTAACTCAACCATCCCGATCGCGAAAGCGCAGGAATTCACCACGTTTAAAGACGGCCAAACCGCGATGGCGTTTCACGTTGTTCAGGGCGAGCGTGAACTTGTTTCGGATTGTCGGTCGCTTGCAAAATTCGAGTTGCGCGGCATCCCGCCGATGGTGGCAGGCGCGGCGCGAATCCGAGTGACCTTCCAAGTGGATGCGGATGGGCTACTCTCGGTGAGCGCAAGCGAGGTAACGAGCGGCGTGCGCGCGGAAGTTGCGGTGAAACCAAGCTATGGCCTGGCCGATGGCGAAATCGCCAGCATGCTCCAGAGCGCATTTACCAACGCAAATGACGACATGCAGGCGCGTGCGCTAGCGGAGGCGCGCGTGGACGCACAGTCGCTACTCGAATCCATGCATAAAGCGTTTGAAGAGGACCGTGCGCTCTTGAACGATGCGGAACACGCCATGCTCACGTCGCAAATGGGCTATCTCAAACAACTCGCCCAAGGCAACGATCACCGCGCGATCGTGCGCGCGAGTGAAGACCTGAATCGCGCGAGCACTGAATTCGCGGGGCGACGCATGGATAAAGCAGTGCAGCGGGCGCTAGCGGGAAAGACCTTGGACCAGATTGCATGACCACGATAAAAATTCTCCCCCACAGTGATCTTTGCCCCGAAGGCAAAACGTTTGACGCGAAGCAGGGCGTCACGCTTTGCACCGCACTCCTTGATGCCGATGTCGATATCGAGCACGCTTGCGATCAGTCGCTTGCATGCACGACCTGTCACGTCATCGTGCGCGAAGGGTTTAATTCGACAGGCGAATTGGACGAGAAAGAAGAAGATCTTCTTGATCGTGCGTGGGGCCTCACCAGCGTATCGCGGCTCTCATGCCAGGTGAAAGTAGCGGACACGCCGCTCACGATTGAGCTGCCGAAGTACACAATCAATCATGCGCGGGAGAATCACTAGATGAAATGGACCGACACGCTCGATATCGCCATCGAACTCGCTGAGACGCATCCTGATGTTGATCCCAAGACGATTCGCTTCACCGATCTCATGGCCAAGGTGATGGCGCTGCCAGATTTCAATGATGAACCAAGCCGCTGCGGCGAGCGAATTCTCGAAGCGATTCAACAAGCGTGGATCGACGAGGTCGAGTAGCGTCAAACCAAAGCCAACTTGCATCGCTAAAGGGCGAATAGATCAGGCATTGCGCTGACAATTTGTGTTTATTGCTAATCATAAATTTCAGCCGAATCGCCCAATCGAATTGGGCGCTTACGTCTGGCGCTGAGAGCGTGTTAGTCGTAATTCGCGAATCGATTGCGCACGGCAACAGCGCGAGTGTTTCCTGCGAGCGCTGAATTCGTTTGATCGATTTCGTCCCTGTCTTAGCCGCGCAGCTATTTCTTTTCGTGAAGCTGCGTCGGCTGAATCTCGCTCTGTATCAGGCTGCCCCTGATTGCATTGGCCACGATGCTTGCGTGGGCTGGTTTCGTAATCATGTCGATGTGAGTTGCTCCTTGCATGCGGATCACTTCAACGCGCGAACCGAATGCACGCTTCCACACTGTTGCTGGCCTTGCCCGTGCGGCATTGATTGCATCGAGTGGCTCGGTCTCGCAGATCAGAGTGAGCGGGGTGTAGCCGGGCGGTGCCCAACCACGCAAATCTTGCATGAGTTCGCTGCTGGGAAGCAGAAGCCGCGCTTCTGGTGCTGTCGCACGAAGATGGTTTTGTGAGTTCGCGAACGCACGCGCCCAGCGTGCCTCGCGTTCAGGCAAATCGCGAAGCATGTCTTTCATCGGATCGATAAGCGCGAGAAAGCCAGACTCGATGCGAGCGGCAGTACGGACGAGCGCTGCACCCAGTGTTCAATCTGTGCGACAGTCGAATGCGGCAGATCGTCAAACAACTCAGGCGTTGGCGGCGAAACGAGAACCAAGCCCGCAATGTCGCTCTCGAATTCTTGCGCGTAGCGCGTAGCAAATGCGCCACCGAGTGAATGCCCAACGAGCAGATATGGCGGCGGAAGTTGAGCGTTGCGCAACGCGCCTCGTAGTCGCACGAGCTGCGCTTTTGGAGATTCAACAAACGAGAGTGGCTCGCTCCAAGCCAGACCCGGGCGATCAATCCAGACGCTTTTCAGATCGCTGCCGAGTGCAGCGCGAGTTGCTCCCCAGCCAATGCCGAGTGCACCGTGTCCCGATAGGAAAAACACAGTCGGCCCCTACGCGGCCGCATTTCGGATCGAAAGTTGAACGTGTGAACCGCTGAGTTTCACCGCAACACTGTCGTCGGGCGGCGCAGGGATCTCGGTTCGGATGGGGCCGCAGGCGCTAAACGTAGAGCAGACAGCAATGAACAGAATCGCTCGCAGTGGAGTCGCGATTAGCGAACGAAAAGTCGGCGCGTTGACACGTCGCTCGCGATCGATCCGGCGGTCAGCGAAAAGTGAAAGTATTGAACGCATGGTCTAGTATTTCAAAAGAACAAATACTATTTGCAATACAAATACAAATTATTATTAAACAACAATATTTGGTACACTTCCTAAACTGACCGAACCAATACGCTTTCTACGAATGAAAACTTCCGCTCCCAATACCGCTCAACATGAATCGAAGGACGCGCGAAGCGTCTGGCTCGCGTATGCATGTCTCGCGCTGGCGATCGCATTGCCGCTTGCCTCGCTTTACTTCCTGTTTCACGACTGGCCGAATGCGTTGCTCGCTGCATTCGCGGGCACTGCCTCTCTTTCCCAGGTCGCATCGTTGCAATCACTCGGCACCGTCCGCTCAATCGTGGTGGTAGCGCTTGCCCTCGTGCCGGTTGCGCTCATGGCGCTTTCGTTGTGGCATGCACATTTGTGTTTCATTCGGTTCTCGTACCGCGAATATTTCTCGCGCGAGACAGTGCTGCGAATGCGGAAATTTGCGCTTGCCATGTTCCTGGCCGCGATTGCTTGCACGGTCGTGCCTTCGCTCATCAGTGTCGCGCTTACCGTCGGCGGGCCGCAGAAAGCTTCCTTGGTTGTCAGCATAGGCACCCAGCATCTGATTCTGTTTTTATTCGCAGGCGTTGTCTGGCAGCTCGCTAGCGTCCTCGCGAAAGCCGCAGCGCTCGCGGAAGAAAACGCGCAGTTTGTCTAGGTGACGGTATGCCGATCATTGTGAAACTGGATGTGATGATTGCAGAGCGCAAAGTGAAGTCAAAGGATTTAGCCGAATACGTTGGCATCACCGAGGCCAATATTTCGCTGTTGAAGCAGGGCAAGGTCAAGGGGGTTCGCTTCGACACGCTCGAACGAATTTGTGAATTTCTCAATTGCCAACCGGGAGACATCCTGAAGTACGGTCGGGATGAAACGCGATGAGCAGACCTGACCTCTCAATTACGTGTCGATTTCGAATTGCGCTTCTTCTTGCTTCTCTCGCGTCGGTCGCGACCGCATGTTCCACGCGCGTCATATCGGATGCGGCTCCGCGTTGGCTGGAATCAGTTTGTCGTTCGGACTCGAAGTGCGCGGTTCATTGCGATGCGGGTGGAGTAGGCGAGGTGAACGATCCTCGTCGTCTAAACAACGTGAGAGCAGTCTGTGTTAACCGAAACTAGCTCGCGAGGTAGCTCCATGGCACTCATTCCAGTCAAACAGTTCCGCAGCTTAGCTGCATCGTTCCTGGCACTTCTGCTGATCGTTGGATGCAGCGGTAACGACGTAATCGATCAGGTGCCAATCGTCAACGAGTCGCAACCCTTGTCGACAGCTAAACCCGATGAGGTCGGCATGGATGCCGCTTTGCTCGCGCAAGCAGTTTCGACACTGCCGCCCGCCATCGAGCATGGCATGCACAGCATGCTCGTCCTTCGTCACGGCAAGCTCGTGGCGGAAGAGTATTGGAACGGCTACGATCGCAGTGCGCTGCAAGACTTGCGATCGGCAACTAAAAGCATCACTTCTCTTTTGGTGGGCGTCGCAATCGACAAATCCCTCTTGCGCAATGTTGATGAGCCGATTCGCGAGTCGCTCGTGCGGGCGTACCCCGATGCTCCTGCCCTCGCGCACGGAATCAGCGTGCGAAACCTTCTCACCATGAGCAACGGCCTCGATTGCTACGACGGCGACCCAGCATCGCCCGGACAAGAAGATCGCATGTATCGTAGCGAAGACTGGGTCAAGTTTTTCTTGTCACTACCACTGAAACATCCACCTGGTAGTGTCGGAAGCTACTGTACGGGCGGGGTTGTCGCATTGGGACGCATCGTCTCCGAGCGCGCGGAGCGCGACGTGTCTTTGCTTGCCAACGAGTGGCTCTTTCATCCCTTGGGTATCGACTATGTTCGCTGGGCGCGTTTTGATCGCGATCGTCAGGTGGACACCGGAGGTCACCTATTGATGCGACCGCGCGACATGGCGAAGATTGGTCAACTGGTATTGCAACGCGGGCAGTGGCGCGACCGGCAAGTGGTTAGCGCCGCTTGGATTGAAGAGTCAACAAATCTGCAAACTCGGATCGAAGGCAACCGCCCCTACGGCTATCTTTGGTGGATATTCGGCGTCGTGCACGGAGATCGCACGATTCGCGCGGTCCATGCGAGCGGAAACGGCGGCCAACACATTTACGTCGTTCCCGAGCTAGATCTGGTGGCAGTGTTTACCGGCGGAAATTACAACGACGGTGCGAAGTCCAACCAATCGCTACAGATTCTCGGTAAACACATTATCCCCGCAGTAAAGAATTAGTACGTCAACGTTCTATCCGCAGAGCGTTACCCGTCGAGGCATTCGTTTGCGATCAACAGAGTCGATTCACGCATCACAACTCGTATTCGTCGCTACATTGTTGGAATAACTCGACACCAGATTTGCTACCACCGATCTGTTGAAAACTAGTCTGCGGCGCAACAAGCACCTCACGCGCGTTTCATGCACGCTCGCCGTTCGGTACATTGCATCGCACGATCACAACTTACGTCTTTGTATGAAACAGTTCACGAAATCCGAGGTCTGGGACACGAAAACCGTCGCGTCAAATCACGCGGTCGCCTATTGGGTGGGTACGATCTGTTCGGGGTTTCCAGGGAAGCGCTGAACAAGTCCCTCGACACACAACATTGCCCCGACTGCTGATCGATCGCGTGAATTTTTTACGTCTTTTCGCGTGTTTTCGCGCCGCAAACGCGAGGTTTTAGCCCACGCTGAGGCGGTTTCTCGCCACTCAGGCATAGCTACGCCGCGAGCCTCACGTCTGCTTTGTACAGGTTGTAGAGCGCACACATCGCCAGCAGGCGGTTGTGGTTCTTAGCCAGCCCAAGATAGCGAGTCTTAGCGTAGCCCCACAATCGTTTGATCACCAGAAAGGGATGCTCGACGGCGGCGCGCACTGAGCTTTTGTTTTTGTTCTTCGCCTTCTGCGCCTCGGTGAGCGGGGCACCTCGCCTCGCGCGCTCGTTGGTGAAGTCCGTCGCGTTGGGGGCGACCGCTCTGATGGCTTCGCGCTGATAGCGATACGCGCTGTCGCCGTAGACGCGTCTCTCGTCTCCGCGCAACAGCTCAGGCGCCATTTGACTGTCGTGGACATTGGTCGCTGTGGTGTCGGCCGAGTGTATGAGCCCGCTTTGCGTATCAGCGCCGATGTGCAGTTTCATTCCGAAATGCCACTGATTGCCCTTCTTGGTCTGATGCATTTCGGGGTCACGGCTTTGCTTCTTATTCTTCGTTGAGCTGGGGGCGGCGATCAGGGTGGCATCCACCACTGTGCCACCCGCGACTTTGAGGCCGCGCTCCGACAAAAGCGCGTTGACCCGCACAAAGATCGCTTCACCCAGCCCGTGCGTCTCGAGCAATCGGCGAAACTTCAATCGCGTCGTGGCGTCGGGGACGCGCTCTTCGCCCAAATCAATCAGGGCGAACTCACGAAACACGGCGGTGTCGTAGAGCGCCTCTTCGCAAGCCTCATCGGCTAGGTTGAACCAGAGTTGCAAGAAATGCAGCCGCAACATGCGCTCGAGCCCAATCGGGCGAGGGCCGTTGCCTGCCTTCGGGTAGTGCGGCTCAATGAGCGCGCACAGCTCGCGCCAAGGTACGATCTCATTCATCTGGATCAAAACTTCGCTTTCCGGGTCATGCGTCCGGGGCTGGCGAAGTCCAATCCGTTCATTCCCACACTGGCGAAACTTCTCTGTTTCATCCTCATTCGTACCAAGAGATTTACTTGCCTACTATGCCAGCGGAGAATGAGGCTTGTTCAGTGTTTCCCAAGCTAGATTGCATATTCCGCGCAGATGCAACCGCGATGATTCTGATGTCGAGGATCAGCGCGCGAGCGAGTATTTGACCTCTACATCGTCCTTCATCTCGCCGCGCGTCCAGCCTTGCGTAAGATAAAACCGATCGGCGCGCGTGTTCGCTTCGGTGCTGAGTATTACGCGCGTTGCGCCGATCTCGAATAACCAATCCACGGCGAGCTTGAGCAGCGTTGTGCCGACGCCACATCCCTCAAATTCCGGCAGAACGAACAGCGCCCAGATCGAATGATCGCCGCGCGCCGCATACGAGAAACCGACGACACGCCCCGACACTTCGCACACCCAACCGCGACCGAGTGGATCGAGATAATCAATGCACATCTGGCGCGTCACCCGCGAAGGATTGGAAAGTACGTTCTCTTTAACGGCGAAGCGGACGATGAAAATTGCGTCGATATCGGATTCGGTGGCGCGGCGGAAATGCATGGTTGACTTGCGTAGTTAAGGGCGTGAGCGTAACCTGATTGTTCGGAAATCGAAGGACGCTTGTTATGAAACTGTCGTGGTTGACTTTGATCGTTCTAGCGCTCGCCCTCGGCGGCTGCGGTACACATTTCGCGACTGTGAAAAACTCGTCGGGGCAAGACGTGATGCTGCTTGGCCATGATCCAGTCGCCTACTTCACCGTTGGCAAACCCACTCGTGGAAAGAAAGAAATCGCGAGCACGCTACCGGGGCGTACGTACTACTTTGCAAACGCGGAACACAAAACATTGTTCGACGCCGCGCCCACGAAATACGAACCGCTCTACGGTGGATTCTGCGCAAACGGCGCGCCGTACAAAGTGAAACTTGGCAGCGACCCGACCGAATTCGAAATCGTCAACGGGCGACTCTTTATCTTCGGTGACATTCTCGGTCGCGAAATGTGGAAACTTCATCGCGACGACAACATCGCAAACGCCGATCGCGTGTGGCCCGAGGTTGCAGACAAAGGCTGGCGCGCCGCATCGCTTTCAGCGTACATCAGCAAAGTGCCTTGGTATCGCAACGGCGCAGAATTGCACGCCGAATACCAACGCCAAAACCCCGGCAAAAAACTCACCTACGATCCAGGCGGCATGTTCACCAATCTGTTCTTGAAACAACCCGGCTGGCGCGCAGCGGAGGGGTTCGGACAGACGGCGTTGGGGTATCCGGAGTAGGGCGCAATCTCATTGCGCCATTGTGATCACCGTAGCCGCGATGCAGCGAAGCGGAATCGAGGCCGTTATAAAAGCGTATTGAATCGAAGTAGCGTTTCCGACTTCCGAGGTCTGTGGTGGGCCGGTTCCTCGATTCCGCTTCGCTGCATCGCGGCTACGCACTTTCCATCAAGCAATAACGAAACAAGTTGTTGAGTTCATCGCGTACGGTCATCGTCGATTCCTCGTCGGGGGCAAGTGTCTCAAGTCGTGCAAGCTCATCCTCGATGTATGCGTGAATCGCTGGTACTTGTGGCGCGAGCCCCATTTCCGGTGCTCTACGCTTTTGCTGCAGCAACCCGTCGATGGCTGTACAAAGCGCTTCCCGATCCGCAATCAAGTGCAAGAGCTTCGCGAACTCTATGGGCGGCGCAGTGAGATACGTTTCAATCCAGCGAACTGACAGTAACGGTCGCAAGACGTAAAAGTATTTCTTGAGCGGCACCAAGTCTGCTTTGAGATAGCCTCGGTAATTCGTCTTCGCCATGCTTCGGTAGTGGTAGATGCCGCGGGTAGTCGAATAAGTGTGCAGCAGATTTCGGCATCGAGCCGCGAATTCGCCTTGTTCGATGTACACAAGCGGCGATTGAATCCATTCGATGAACGCATGGTTTGATTTCGCAAACAAGCGCAGCGCTTTGCGAATATCCCATCCGTTCAGATCGATGTCGTCGACGATCTTGTACTCGATGACGTCGCGCTTTTCCTCAAGATCGACGGCGAGATACCACTCACGCGGGTGGATGTAGATGAAACGCGCGTCGTAGTCGCTATTACGCGAGGAAAATCCCCATGCGCGACTCCCCGATTCGACTGCAAGCAGTATGCGAACACCATGTTCTGCTTCTGCGTGTCGCATACGACGCATGATTTCCGCGCGAACGTCTTCAGGAATTGCGCGCTCGGTCTCTGTTGTCATAGTGATCCGATGCCTAGTTCAATCAAACCCCACCGCCGCCACCGGCGGCAATCGCGCTTCGATCTCAGTCCACGACTCTCCCGCGTCATCGCTCACCCAGAGTCCGCCCGTGGTTGAGCCCATTGCGAGCGTTTTGCCATCGTTGGTGATCGCAATGCCGTGCCGGTACACGAGATCGTAGGCGTGCGTTTGTGGGAGGCCTTTGCGAAACACTTGCCACGTCTGTCCACCGTCGTCCGTACGCGCGACGTGCATCGCGCCATCGGTCGCGTAGCGGTACGTGTCTGCACGTGCGGGCACGACCCAGGCGCGGAGTGGGTTAGCGGGATCAGCGACGATAGGAAATCCGAAATCGGTCTCGGTCGGGGCGGTCAATCGCGTGAACGTTTGCGCACCGTCGATGGATCGATAGCAGCCTTGATGATGTTGAACCCACATCGTGTCGGGCGCGGCGGCGCACTGCGAAAGCGAGTGTGCATCTTGCGTGTTCGGATTGAATTGTTCGCTCTCGGGCATGAAGGGCGCATGCATTCCGTTGCCGATGAGCGACCAGTTTGCACCGTCGTCATGCGTCGTCCACACCCCACCGCATGAGATCGCAACGGTCACATGCTTCGGGTCGCGCGGATCGACGACGATGGAATGCAAGCCTGGGTGATCATTGCCGCCACCAAACCAACCGAGCCGCTTTTCATTCAGCCAAAACGATTCACACAGTTGCCACGAATGGCCGCCGTCTCGCGAGCGAAACATCGCAGCGGGCATGGTGCCAGCCCAAAGTTCCCCCGCCTCTGTGCCTGCAAGCGCAAACGCCCAGATGAGATCAACGCTCCAGGGGGTTGAATCCTCAGCCCATGGCGCGACCTCGGGCTTCTTCGGCAGTGCAGGACAGGTGAGCTCTATCCAAGTTGCGCCCAGATCCACGCTCTTTCTGAGCTTGACGCCGAAATGGCCCATGCGCAACGCAGCGTACCAAGCACCGTCGCGATGATCGACTAGAAGCTGAGTCACCGGTTCGCCGGGAAAGTGATGTTCGGCGATGGCATAAACGCCGTCTGTTTTTCGTAATACGAAAAGCCCCTTTCGGGTGCATGCAAAGAGGATTGGGTTCATACGTTTTTTATCTCCAGAACAGCGCGCTATCCGCCGCTAAGCGCTTGAATCACGTCGATCTTGTCGCCATCGCTGAGCGGCGCATCGAGTCGAATCCGATCACGTACGAGCACACCATTTAAAAACACCGCGACGTGTTTTCGGATGTGGTCTTGTTCATCGAAGACATAGTGCCGGAGCGTGGGCGCGGCGAGCAGGGCGCTCTCTAGCGCCGATCGAAGCGTCGCTGCGGCAACGACTTGCGGCGGGCAATCTACGTGACGGCGCAGGTGCGGTGCGAATGTCACGCAGACGTCATGGGATGGAGGTGCTGACACAGGATAAGCATACGCGCAGTACCGAACGCGTAAATACGACTCAGACAGTTACAGTATCAAAAATAGAGTTCTGCTTAGTATGGGCTAGAGCGTGAAAATCATAAAAAGTGAGTTTTATTAAATAGGCGCGTAGCCCTATTTAAATTGAGTCTAAGTAAGAAAAGGAGTTAAGTTGGTAGGATAACCAATTATTTGGTACTTAAACCAATTTATTTGGTATAGTTACCAAATGGCAATCAATTTATCGCTTCCGTCCGTCGATGCGCTACCTGCGGATGCGAGCACGCGTGTGCGGATCCTCACTGCAGGCGTTGAGGTTCTCCACACTGAAGGATTTGCTGCGCTCACGCAGCAAGCGGTGGCTGTCAAGGCAGGCGTTCGCCAAAGTCACATCACTTATTACTTTCCGACCCGTCTGGATTTGCTTCAGGCCACTGCGCAATTTGGCGCGGAAGCGATGATGTCGCAAATCTCAAATGCTGCTTTGGCGGGCAAGATCAGTTTCGAACAATTTAGAGACCTTTTGATGCCAGACGAGACTGATCGGAATTGGTGGCGGCTAATGATTGCGCTTGTTTCTGCATGCGCTGAGAGCGAATCGATTCGGGGCTGGATCGTGGAATTTGAGCGACAACTGCAAGCGCGCTTGCGGGAAGGCTTCAGTGCGTTTCACATCGCGCTCACCGATTTGGATGCGGAGTTTCTGCACGCGACCTATATCGGCGCTCTCACGCTCGACATGCAAGCGATGACTGAGGCATCACAGCTGCGTGCGCGAGAGATCGTCGGGCGTGCAATAGATGCGCTTGTAGCAGTACACGTTCGGCGTGGCGTGAGTCAAAACGCGCCCAAGACTACTAAGGCGGCATTGCAAAGAACAATGCCCTCTCCTCCTCGGCCCGATCCGGGCAATCGAAAAAGAAAAGGTCAATAAACCCATGAGAAATTCGAATCGAATACCCATTGCGCTATCGGGGTTCGTAACCGCGCTTCTGGTTACGGGATGTGCGGTCGGCCCGACCCATATCGCGCCCACTGAAAGCGTCATTGCGGCAACAGCGCCCCAATGGCAGGCGGGCGCAACGCTCGCGAAACCGCCGCTCGCAAATGTTCGTGCCACTGAGTTCTGGGCGCGATGGAACGATCCGTCGCTGCAATCGCTGATCGATTCAGCGATGACGAGCGCAACCAGCGTGGAAGCCGCGCAGGCGCGCATCGCACAGGCTCGCGCAGGTGTTGGCGTGGCGCGAAGCGCGATGCTGCCCGGTGCTAGTGCAGAAACTTCCGCCACGCGTGCTGACCAAGGTCAGGGAGCGGCAAGCGTGTTTGCGGGGGCTGCACAAGCTGCGTGGGAACTCGATTTATTTGGCGGAATTCGACGAGGCCGCGAGGCGGCTGCGGCACGCTTGGAAGCGCGCGAGCGAGACTTGGACGACATCCGTGTCTCACTCGCCGCTGATATTGCAACAGTGTATGTAAACCTTCGAGTCAGTGAGGCACTGCTAGCCGGTTTCGAGCGTGATGCCGCAAGCCGCTTGGAGACCGATCGTCTCACCCAGCTTAAAGCCCAAGCAGGATTCGAAGCGCCCGCAAATGCAGCACTCGCCGCCGCAGCCGCCGCTGAGGCAAGAACGCGCGTCACGACGCAGCGCGCGGAAAACGATGTAAGTGTTAAAACGCTCGTCGCGCTCACGGCGCTCAGCGAGAAAGATGTTCGCGCTAGGCTCGCGAGTGCTTCCGGTCGACTCGCAGTCGCCCCCAGTCTCGTGCTTCCGAGCGTACCTGCATCGCTTCTCGCGGATCGGGCGGACTTGCGATCCATCGAGCGCGAGCTCGCAGCAGCGATTGCAGAGATCGGAGCGGCGGAGGCAGATCGCTATCCAAAAATTTCGCTCACCGGCTCGATTGGCTACAGCGCCTCGCGCGCGTTTGGCGCAACCAGTGACGGCGTAACTTGGGGATTTGGCCCTTCAGTTTCGATTCCGTTGTTTGACGCGGGGCGCCGTGCGGCCAATGTGGAGCTCGCCAAAGCGCGGCATGCGGAGCTCACTGCAAACTATCGCGCAACTGCGCTGCGTGCGGTGCGCGAGGTGGAAGAGGCGCTTACACGAATCGAAAGCGTGAAAGAGCGCGAGAGTAATCAACGAAGCGCCTTAGCGAACTACGAAGCTTTTGAAAAAGCAGCACTAGCGCGGCTTCGCGCGGGTGTGGGCAGCGTGCTCGAACTCGAAGACGCACGACGCGCAGTGCTCGCTGCGCAGGTCAACGTGCTCTCGCTCGAGCGCGAGCGCGCGACGGCGTGGGTTGCGCTATTTCGGGCCGTGGGGGGCGATTGGCAACGAGCAGTCGGCACCGCCCCGCGCGTCGCTTTGGTCCAGCCAGTTCAGTAGCGATCCTGAAGCTTAGTCCGAGCATGCTGCCGTGCTGGCAACAAGCCTCTCTGAAAGCGCGCCCATAACTTCGCGCGAAATATCAACGTTGTATGGAACACCAGGCCGACCGGGCGAATTCCATTCCGATTTTCACCTTAAAAACATCATGAACTCAAACTTCTCCTCCTCCTCGCTACGAAATAGCAATCTGAATCCTCGCCTACAGAACGCAGGTTTATTTGCATTGGCGGTACTGGCGGCCGCCGTGCTCGCAGCATGTGGCGGCAAGTCGGACGCGTCCAAACCAGCCGCAGATGGCAACGCAGCAGCGAAGCCAGCCGCTAAAGCCGAGGGCGGCGCGCGACCGGTGTTGAGCGTGAACGTGACCAAGCCGCAAGTCGCGGATTGGCCAGTGCGACTGAGCGCCAACGGTAATATCGTGGCTTGGCAAGAGGCGATCATTGGCGCCGAAGCTAATGGTTTGCGTTTAACCGAGTTGCGCGTGAACATTGGCGATCAAGTGAAGCGAGGCCAAGTTCTCGCCACACTCTCCGCAGAAACCTCGCGCGCCGATGTCGCGCTGCTTCAGGCAAATGTGGCTGAGGCTGAAGCGGCGCTCGCGGAAGCACAAGCAAACGCCGCACGCGCTCGACAACTTCAAGATTCAGGCGCGCTCTCGGCACAGCAGATCAATCAGTTCCTCACGGCTGAGAAGACGGCTGCGGCACGTGTTGCTGCGGCGCGCGCTCAGGCGCAGTCGGGCCAGATTCGGTTGGGTTTCACGCGCGTTGTTGCGCCGGATGATGGCGTTATTTCTGCGCGTATTGCAACGGTGGGTTCGGTAGTCGCGCCGGGGCAAGAGCTATTTCGCTTGATTCGGCAGAATCGGTTGGAGTGGCGCGGCGAAGTCACCGCAGCCGAGCTTCCAAAAGTATCGCCAGGACAAAAAGTCGCGATCACCACGCCGAGCGGGCAGGTGGTTAGTGGCAAGGTGCGCACGCTCGCGCCAACCGTTGATCCGCAGACGCGCACCGCAATGGCCTACATTGATCTCGAGCGCAGCCCAGCGGCCAAGCCCGGTATGTTTGCGAAAGGCGAATTTGATCTGGCCTTGAGTAAGGCACTGCATGTACCGCAGTCGGCGGTCGTCTCGCGGGATGGCTTCACTTTCGTGATGCGGCTTGAGCCAAACAATAAAGTGACGCAGGTGAAGGTCACCACTGGGCGGCGCAATGGTGATCGCTTGGAGATCCGCGATGGCTTGAAAGATAGCGATGCGGTGGTGGTGAGTGGTGCTGCGTTCCTTACCGAGGGCGATACGGTGCGCGTGCTTGAAGCCAGCGCGAGCCCCGCGAAGCCCGCACCGAACGCAGCGCCGGTAAAACCTGCCGCTACGTCGAAATAATCATCAAGGGAGATTGACGATGAACGTATCCGCTTGGTGTATCCGTAACCCGATTCCTGCGCTCATGTTTTTTGTGCTGCTCACGCTCGCAGGCGTGTACTCGTACAAAACGATGCAAGTGCAGAACTTCCCCGATCTTGAATTACCGACCATCAATGTGACCGCTTCGCTTCCGGGCGCGGCCCCAGCGCAGATGGAAAGTGAGGTCGCTCGCAAGCTTGAGAACTCGATTGCTACGATTCAAGGGCTTAAGAACATCTACACAAAAGCGGCTGATGGCGCAGTCACCATCACCGCTGAGTTCCGCCTTGAAAAGCCTACGCAGGAGGCGCTTGACGAGGTTCGCTCTGCGGTCTCCGCCGTGCGGGCCGACCTTCCTGCGGATCTGCGCGATCCGATCGTTGACAAAGTAAACCTGTCTGGTGCGCCGATTCTCGCCTTCACCTTGAAGTCGGATCGCATGGACCCAGAGGCGCTGTCATGGTTCGTGGATGACGCGCTGACGAAGCGTTTACTCGGCGTGAAAGGCGTGGGCAAAGTCACGCGCGTGGGCGGTGTGAATCGGCAAGTTCAGGTGCTTCTCGATCCTGCGCGCATGCAAGCGTTGGGCGCAACAGCGATTGACGTTTCGCGTCAACTGCGCGGCATGCAGCTTGATGCAGCGGGCGGCCGCACCGACCTGGGGGGGAGCGAACAGCCGATTCGCATTGTTGGCAATGTGGAAAACGCCGCCGAATTCGGCAAAGTTGAAGTAGCGCTGCAGTCGGGGCAACGTGTTCGCCTCGACCAAATCGCGACGGTGACCGATACCATCGCCGAACCGCGTGCAGTTGCGCTGCTAAACGGTGCACCCGTCGTTGGCTTTGAAATTTCTCGCAGCAAAGGCGCGGGCGAAATAGATGTCGGCAACGGTGTTTATAAAGTCATCAACGAATTGAAGCTCGCGCGTCCTGATCTCGTGTTTACCGAGGCATTTAACTTCGTTGAACCCGTGCAAGAGGAATTCGATGCTTCGATGACATTGCTCTTTGAGGGCGCGATACTCGCCGTGCTTGTTGTGTTCTTGTTTCTCCGCGATTTTCGTGCGACGTTTGTCTCAGCCGTCGCGCTGCCGCTTTCAGTGATCCCAACATTTATTGGAATGCACTATTTAGGTTTCACCCTAAACGTGGTGACCTTGCTTGCGCTGTCGCTAGTGATCGGTATCTTGGTGGACGATGCGATCGTTGAGGTGGAAAACATCGTTCGCCATTTGCGGATGGGCAAATCGCCCTACCAAGCGGCGATGGAAGCGGCTGATGAGATCGGCCTCGCGGTGATCGCAACGACGTTTACGTTGATTGCAGTTTTTCTTCCCACCGCATTCATGGCCGGTATTCCAGGCAAGTTTTTCAAACAATTTGGCTGGACGGCTTCGCTCGCTGTGTTCGCGTCACTGGTGGTTGCGCGGATGTTGACCCCGATGATGGCGGCTTACCTGCTGAAGCCCATCGTGGACAAAGACCATAAAGATCCGAAATGGCTGACTTGGTACATGGGATGGGCGCGCTGGTGCACCAAACATCGCTGGATCACGTCATTTTTCGCATTACTCTTTTTCGTGGGTTCGATTTTTCTTGCTACGAAGTTACAAGCCGGCTTCATCCCGCCAGATGACAACTCGCAGACGCAAGTTCGCTTGGAGTTACCACCCGGCGCAACGCTCGCCGAAACAACGGCCGCCGCTGAGCGCGCGCGCGAATTGGTGATGGGCGTGAAGCATGTGAAATCGGTGTACACAACGATTGGCGGAGGCGCGGCCGGCACCGACCCGTTCGCACCGCCGGGAACCGCAGAAACCCGCAAAGCGACCCTGACCATCATCCTTGACTCTCGTCGCGAGCGATCGCAGAGAAAACAACCGATTGAGGCCGAGATGCGAAAAGTGCTGCAAGCGATTCCAGGCGCGCGCAGTACGGTTGGCCTGGGGGCATCAGGCGAGAAGTACGTGCTCGTATTAACCGGTGATGATCCGAATGCGCTCGCAAGCGCTGCTGTCGCGATTGAGCGCGATCTACGCACGATTCCAGGGCTTGGTAACGTGAGCTCGTCCGCAAGCTTGGTGCGCCAAGAGGTCCTCATCAAGCCAGACACCGCGCGCGCCGCCGATCTCGGTGTATCGACGGCCGCAATCGCGGAAACGCTTCGTGTGGCGACTGTGGGCGACTACGAGCAGTCTCTGCCTAAGCTCAATCTTTCGCAGCGGCAAGTGCCAGTGCTCGTTCAGCTCGATCCAATGGCGCGGACTGATTTGGCACAAGTAGAGCGGCTATTGCTGCCGAGTTCGACAGCGGGTAAGCCGCCAGTGATGCTCGGGAGCGTTGCATCGATTGAACTTGGAAGTGGCCCTGCCGTGATTGATCGCTACAACCGTGCGCGCAGCATTACGTTTGACGTGGAACTGGGAAGCCAGCCGCTCGGCGAGGTGACCGAAGCGGTGAAAAATCTACCCGCGGTGAAAAATCTTCCGGCGGGCGTACAAGTCATCGAAGTCGGCGATGCCGAGATCATGGTGGAATTCTTGATGAGCTTTTTGCTCGCGATGGGCGCAGGTATTTTGTGCATCTATATCGTGCTGGTGCTGCTATTCAAGGATTTCCTGCATCCTGTGACGATTCTGATGGCTCTGCCGTTGTCATTTGGCGGCGCATTCGTCGGTTTGCTCATGGCCAATAAGTTGTTATCGATGCCCTCTGGCATTGGCATCATCATGCTGATGGGGGTTGCGACTAAAAACTCAATCTTGCTCGTCGAGTACGCCATCGTCGCGCGACGCGATCAGGGCATGTCTCGCTACGAGGCGTTGATGGACGCATGCCATAAGCGCGCTCGCCCAATCATCATGACCACCATCGCGATGGGCGCGGGAATGTTGCCGATTGCAATTGGTTGGGGAAGCGCCGATGCGTCGTTTCGCTCGCCCATGGCGGTTGCCGTGATCGGGGGACTGGTGACCTCCACGATCCTGAGCTTGATCGTGATTCCGCCCGTGTTCACCATCATGGATGATCTGGAACACCTGTTGGCGCGGATGCGCAACTGGATCGTTGGCTTATTCAGTCGACGCAAATCGGAGGCGCAGCGCGCGTAGCTGCCGGCGTTCTAGTAGCCGTCGACGATCTTTTTTTGCCCGCCGCGATCAAAGCGGTGGGCGAATAGAAGATTCGGTAGGCCCAATAGAAAAAACACGATAACGGCCTTTTAAACGGGGCTGCGTTAGAGATTGGCTATATCTTGTCTACACATTTAAGTAGCTTTTTCTCCTTATTTTTAGGAATTTTTCGCTCGTAAGTTAAAAAACTTTAAAACGGCTCCGAGTTGCCCCTGTAAATCTCCACTCCTGGTCCAGCGTGGGCGAGTTTCTGCGAAACTTCCACCAATCGCGCGCGCCGGGGGGCGCGGCATTTCCACAGCAGTCGATTTCATCTCGCTGTTCTAGCTGCCCACCCCTCATTTGACAGCTAGGAAATGCAAGAGTATCTCGACCTCAAGACGATTGCGATCTGCAACGCGCTCACCAGCTTTGTACTTGCAATGACGCTTGCCAGCGCGCGTAGTCGTCTGGTCAAGATGCAAGGGGTTCGCGACTTTGTCGCTGCCGCCCTTCTTGCCGGGACGTGTTTCGTTTTTGCTGCCATTCCAGGCGCAATTTTTTCTGGTGCAGTCCACGCGTTGATTGCCGTGCCGGGGATGACGTTTGCTGTTGGGCTGATGTACGTGGGCGTTTCCAAGTTCACCCGTCGCCCCAACCCAATGCTCTGGGTGCTGGCGAGCGAGTTGCTGATGCTCCTGCTCACAGTCGTCTCGCTCGTTTCGCCGTTTCACGTTTTGACTCGTATGCTCGTTTTTTCAGTCGTAAGTGCGATGTGGGCGATCTTGGCGGGGCTACACATACTTCGCTACGCGGAGCGAGATCTCGGGCCGGGGCGCTGGATCGGCGCTGTCGCTTTACTTGCTATTGGGGCGACGTTTATCGCTCGCGCGGCAGGATTGCTACTCTTCGAGCAAGACGCGGCTCCGCTCGGAGAGAACGTGACTAATCGTGTTGCTTTCTTTGTCGGTACCGCGCTGATGCTATTCGCGCTGGCCGGGGCGGCGGCAATGGTGAATACACGTATTGGGCTTGAGATCGCCCGTATCGCAGAGCGTGATCTGCTCACCGGGCTTTTATCGCGCTTCGGGTTGCGGTATGCGAGCGCGAAGTGGATGGCGTCTCATCGACAAAGCTTCCTACTACTTATCGATCTCGATCATTTCAAGTCGGTCAATGATCTGCTCGGGCATGAAAGCGGCGATCAGGTTCTGCGTGCATTCGCTGAATTGGCTTTGCCGTTAATGCCGCCCGAGTCGATTCTCGCGCGCTATGGAGGAGATGAGTTTCTTGCGCTCATCCCGGATCGGTCGAATCCCGAATATGTTGGTTTAGAACTCATCGCGCGCTTCGATGAGCGCATCGCCGGGCTCATCAACGGCGAGGATTCGCTGCTAAACAGGCCATCGCTGTCGATCGGAATCGCGGTTTTGCGCGATTCATTTGGCAATGCGGTGCGCGAAGCTGATCGTGCGCTCTATCGGGCAAAGGCAGAAGGCCGTGCGCGCATCGCGGTGGCTTCATCGGAAGAGCGCGCGCGCTGAACCCATTCAGCGCCCTGTCAGTTCTCCTCTGGCAAAATCCGCCGGAAAATGGAGGATTGTTTAATGTCTGCTCGCTCGCAATACCAAACGCACTACGCGCGTTCTCTCTCAGATCGCGATAGCTTCTGGAGCGCTGAGGCGGCGCAGATAGAGTGGCAGACGCCGTTCACGCAGGTATGTGATTTCTCTAAGCCGCCGTTTGCGAAATGGTTTGTCGGCGGCACCACTAACCTCTGCCATAACGCGGTTGATCGACACCTAGCCACACGCGCAGAGCAAGTGGCGCTGCGCTTCATCTCTTCGGAAACTAATAGCACGCGCGACTTCACCTACGCATCGCTACACGCGGAGGTAAATCGCGTCGCCGCAATGTTGCAATCGCTTGGGGTGGCCAAGGGCGATCGTGTTCTGATTTACATGCCAATGATCCCCGAGGCAGTTTTCGCGATGCTCGCCACGGTGCGCATTGGCGCGGTTCACTCCGTGGTATTCGGTGGTTTTGCATCGGCATCACTTGCAACGAGGATTGAAGACGCGAAGCCGAAGCTCATCGTATCGGCCGATGCCGGTATGCGAATGGGCAAAGTGATCCCGTACAAGGGTTTGCTGGATGCCGCAATTGATCTCTCCGCGCACAAGCCAGAGAAAGTGTTACTCGTTGATCGTGGGCTCGCCGAAATGGCCACAACACCTGAGCGAGACATCGACTACACAAACTTCCGACTCTCCCACATGAAGAAAGAAGTGCCGTGCGAATGGGTGGAATCGTCACACCCAAGCTATATCCTCTACACGAGCGGTACCACAGGCAAGCCCAAAGGCGTGCAGCGAGATACCGGTGGTTATACGGTTGCGCTCGCGTCGAGCATGCAGAAAATTTTTGGCCTGCAACCCGGCGAAACGATGTTCACGACGAGCGATATTGGCTGGGTGGTCGGCCACAGCTATATCGTCTATGGTCCGCTGATCAATGGCAATACGACGATCATGTACGAAGGCGTTCCCACGTTGCCTGACCCTGCGATCTGGTGGAAGATTTGCGCTGAAAACAATGTGAAAACCATGTTCTCGTCGCCAACAGCGGTTCGTGTGCTCAAAAAGCAAGATCCGAAATTTATGCAGCAACACGCGCTGCCCGCGCTCAAGTATCTGTTCCTCGCGGGCGAACCGTTGGATGAGCCGACGGCGCGGTGGGTGAGTGATGCCCTGGGCGGCGTCTCAATCATTGATAACTACTGGCAAACCGAGACGGGATGGCCAATTTTGTCGACGCAAGCTGGCGTGGCTGACACGCCTCGCAAGTTCGGCTCGCCATCGTTTCCGGTTTACGGCTTTGATGTGAAGCTAAAACACGAGGCGACCGGAGAGCCGGTGGGCGACGATGAAAAGGGCGTGCTCACCATCGTGCCGCCGCTACCGCCCGGTGCGATGACCACGGTGTGGGGCGATGACAAACGTTTTGTGAACACGTATTTTTCGACGTTCAAAGACGAGCAGGTCTACTCAAGTTTCGATTGGGCTACGCGCGACGCTGACGGCTATTACTTCATCCTGGGCCGCACAGATGACGTGATCAACGTCGCGGGCCACCGCTTGGGCACGCGCGAGATTGAAGAGGCGGTGCAGATGAGTCCGCTCGTCGCTGAGTGCGCCGTCGTCGGCGTTGCCGATCAACTGAAAGGCCAGACCCCTGTTGTATTCGCGGTACTGAGGGATCAAAAGAAAGATTCAACTGAGAGTAAAAATGCCGTGATCTCCCAAATCGTTGAGGCGATCGGCGCAATTGCTAGACCTTCTGCGGTGCATTTCGTGACGCTTCTGCCGAAGACGCGATCTGGAAAGCTTCTTCGCCGATCTATTCAGGCGCTCGCAGAAGGCCGTGATCCGGGGGATTTGACGACGATCGAAGATCCGGCTGCGCTTCAACAGATTCGCAGCGCACTTGCGCAACAATAGCGGGGAGACGTTGTCGCGCGAGATGCGTCTGGCTTGAAGTGCAGCACTGGGAACGCGCGACGCCGTCGATCAGGCCGAATACGTAACCTCGCTGTAAATATGCAAATCGACGCGAACTTAATGAAATGGTTGAACGAGTGCCTCGCGCGCGGGCACTCGCCTGAGAGCCTCACAACCTCGATGCTGCAATCGGGGTGGTCGCAGGAAATGGCGCGGCTGGCAATCGCCGAGGCGCTTGGCAAAGAATTGCGTGCGCAACCTTCGCTGCCTGCCGCCACAAAAGCGGTGCCTGAGCCGTCGATTGCGCAATCCCCCGTCTCCATCCAAACCTCAGACCGTCGCATCGATGTGTGGACGGTTGTGAAGCACCCGCGTGTGGTTGTGTTCGGCAACGTTCTGTCTCACGATGAGTGTGACGAGCTGATTTTGCTCGCACAGCCCAAGCTTTCACGCTCGCTCACGGTGGATAACCAAACTGGCGGCGATGAGGTCAACCCTGCCCGTACAAGTGATGGGATGTTCTTTGTTCGGGGCGAAAACCCGCTTTGCGAACGCATTGAACGCCGACTTGCCGAACTAGTTAACTGGCCTTACGAACACGGTGAGGGCCTTCAAGTGCTCCGCTACAAACACGGCGCGCAGTATGTGCCGCACTACGACTACTTTGATCCAGCGCAGCCTGGAACGCCCAAAATCTTGCAGCGCGGTGGGCAGCGAGTAGGCACGATCGTCATGTATCTGCGCACACCGGAGCGGGGCGGCTCCACGGTGTTCCCCGATATCGGGCTTGAAGTCGCGCCGATTAAGGGTTCAGCGGTGTTTTTCAGCTATGACCGACCGCACCCCGACACCAAAACGCTTCATGGCGGAACCCCTGTCACGCTTGGCGAAAAATACGTCGCCACAAAATGGATGCGTGAGGGGCCGTTTCACTGAAAAGAAAAGCCGGCGTGAACCGGCTTTTTTGTTGAACTAGCGCTGCAAAGGCGCATCTTGTTTTAGAAACGATTCTCGTCTCGACGTGTATTGTCGTTGCTTTCTCTGGTACCGAGTAAGACGGGTTTGAGTGACTCGTCAATCGGTTTCGGGCCGACCCAGATTTGCAAGAGCGCATTGAAGAAACCCTCATCCGGGAAGACCTCGCCTACGCGCTTGCCGTTGACCAGAATCACTGTGCCGGTGCCGGGCAATTGTTCAACCGAGATGGTTTCGCCTTTTTTAAGCACTGGGATCTGGCCAAAAATATTGCCTAGCCGCAATAGCCCGTCGAAGTGCTTCTGCTGGTCGGCCTGCGATAGATTATTTTTCATCCCGTCGCGCAGCCCCTTCGAAAAGTCATTCGAATTGATTTCGCGCAACAGGTTGATGTGGATTCTCTTCGGGCCGCGCAGGGCGCCGATTTCGACAGGCGTAGTGCGCTTTTGCGGCAGGTAGAGGGACAGCACATACACGCGAACCAGCCCTGCGGCGGCATAGCGAATACCAGAGCCGTTAAGCTGCAGATCAGTATTGGCGACGCGGATACGGTCATCTACCTTTACGCCCGCCACATCAATCGCGTAAACGTTGAAAGTAAGTAAAGTCGAGATAAGCGCAGAAAGCGCGAGTGCCCTATAAGAACGGGGCTTATGATTCGATGGTTGCTTAATCATTGAATACTCCTCCGAGGTCATTTTTGAGTCGAGTCTAGGCTCGTTAGTTGCGCGAAAGCTTAGTAAATATTTTGGTCACAGAGTACCGCACTGCACTAAATCCTGCGATTTTTGTCCCGAAATAGTGTGCAACTAATCAGCGAGCCCCAGCCGAGAAAGTGATCCGTTACCGCGTCGAATCACTTCCGCGCCGCCCTCGCTTAGATTCACCACCGTTGTTGCAGCTTCCGGCGCAGTCCCAGCGTCGATCAATAACGCAAGATGTTTGCCAAACCTAGATTCAATTTGCTCGGGATCGTTAAGCGGATGTTCCTCGCCCGGTGGGATCAAGGTTGTCGAAAGAATGGGCTCGCCCAATTCAACGAGCAGTGCCTGCACAACAGGGTGATCCGGCACGCGCAACCCGATTGTGGCGCGCTTCGGGTGCAAGAGTCGCTTCGGTACCTCGCGGGTGCCCTCAAGAATGAACGTGTACGGCCCGGGCGTACCTTGCTTCAAAATTTTGAAGGCGAAGTTATCCACTCGCGCATATTTTCCGAGCTCGCTCAAATCCGCGCAGACCAGAGTGAGGTGATGTTTGTCATCTACACCGCGAAGTCGGCGCAGCGTTCGCAACGCCTCAGCGTCGCCAAGGTGACAGCCCAGCGCATACGAGCTATCGGTCGGGTAAGCCATCACGGCGCCAGCGCGCAGCATCTGTGCCGCTTGTTTGATCAATCGCGGCTGTGGGTTGTCGGGATGAATATGAAAGCGCTGCATAATAAGCGTATTCTAACTTCGTATATGGCGATTCGGAGTGTGGCTGGTAATCGGCATCGCCATACGCCATGACGCGTCGCTTGCGACGAATCACTCATGAACCTTCTACAGATTAAGTACCTCTGCGCGATCGTCGACAACGGCTACAGCGTTTCCGAGGCCGCGGTCGCTTCCTACACCGCGCAACCGGTCGTCAGTAAACACATCAAAGCGCTCGAAGGTGAACTTGGTGTTCAGATTTTCGAGCGGCGCGGAAAGCGACTTACCGGCCTTACACGCGCGGGCGAGGAGGCTTATGCCATTGCGAAACGCCTCAACGCCGATGCCCAAAGCCTCAAAGCGCTCGCCTCAGACATGACCAACGCGAAAGCGGGTGTGCTCACCATTGCAACCACGCACACCCAGGCGCGCTACGTGCTGCCACGTGTCATCATGCAGTTTGGCGCGAAGTACCCGGACGTGAAATTGAAGCTCAAGCAAGGCAATCCCAAGCAGTGCGCAGATTGGGTGGCGAGCAGCGAGGCCGATATCGCAGTGGCGACCGAGGCGCTCGCGCAGGAGCCACTCTTGGTAACGCTTCCGTGCTATCGCTGGAACCGCTGCGTCATTGCGCCACCAAAGCATCCGCTTGCTAAAGAAAAAGTGCTCTCGATCGAATCGCTTTCGAAGTATCCGCTGATTACTTACGACAATTCCTTCACCGGGCGCTCGCAGATTGACCGCGCGTTTGCGAGCGCGGGGGTAGCGCCGAATGTGGCTTTAACCGCGCTCGATTCTGATGTGATCAAAACCTACGTGCGGCTTAACGTGGGCGTCGGAATCTTGGCTGAAATGGCGTATGAACCGAAGCTTGATGCCGATCTGAAGCGTATTGATGCGTCGCACTTGTTTGCGGCGTCGGTTACCCGTGTAGGCTTGCGTAAGGGCGCTTTTTTGCGTCGATTTGCCTACGACTTCATTGTGCTTTTCGCACCTTCGCTCAAGCGTCGTGAGATCG
Organism: Betaproteobacteria bacterium; assembly: GCA_013298765.1. Taxonomy (GTDB): domain Bacteria; phylum Pseudomonadota; class Gammaproteobacteria; order Burkholderiales; family Casimicrobiaceae; genus Casimicrobium. Next base: position 139,086 of record JAAFJA010000008.1, on the reverse strand, counting down.
AAGAGGCCGTGTTTGGGAAGTAGCCGAGAACCACCGATGGAGTCATCTCACCAAGCCTCGCAAGCAGCCGTTGACGCCGAAAAAAAAGCGCTCACAGTCGATAAGCGGCGCAAAGCAAAACTCACCGTTCTCCTCGCATCTTTGACGATGCTCGGGCCGTTCTCGATTGACACGTATTTACCTGCCTTCCCCACGATGCAGGCGGCGCTTCCGGCCACCGAAGTTCAGATGCAGCTTTCGCTTACGCTTTACTTCGTGGGCTTCGCTCTGTTCACGCTTTTTCACGGCGCGGTGAGCGACGCGATTGGCAGAAAGCCCGTGATCGTCGGCACGCTGCTCATGCACGCCGTTGGCTCGATTGGTTGTGCTCTTGCGGGCTCGATCACCGGCCTACTCGCGTTTCGGCTATTGCAAGGAATGTTCGCGGGCGCTGGTTTTGTCGTTGGGCGAGCGGTGGTGCGCGACTTGTTCGATGGCCCAGAAGCGCAACGTCAGCTCTCACGGATTCAAATGCTTTTTGCGATTGCCCCAATCGTTGCGCCAATTTTGGGTGGTTGGCTGGTGGCGCATTTGCATTGGTCATCCATCTTTTGGTTTCTTGCAAGCTTCGCGCTGACGCTCGCATTCTGGGCAAAAATCAGCCTTCCCGAGTCGCATCCAAAATCGAAGCGCCTCCCGCTTTCGATTGGGCCTTTGGTTAAAACCTATAGCAGTATCTTCTTTAACGCGCGCTTCCAATTGCTCGCGGCGATTCCGGGGATTAATTTCATGGGTTTTTTCATCTACATCGCGGGCGCTCCCGCCTTTGTGATCAATCACATGCAGCTCAGTACAAAAGACTTTTGGGTGCTATTTGTGCCGGGCATTGCAGGAATTACGCTCGCTGCGTTCCTTTCGGGGCGCATGGCCGGTCGAATTTCGATGGCGAAGCAGATTTCGATTGGATTTGCCGTGATCGCCTGTGCGGCAGTGCTCAATCTGATTGTCAGCGTTTGGGTTACGCCGAACGTTTGGGTGCACGTCTTCCCGTTTTTCGTTTACGCGTTTGGCATGGCCTTCATCACTCCACCGATCACGGTTGCGCTGCTGGATGCGTTCGCATGGGCGCGCGGCAGCGTGTCTGCGCTTCAGTCGTCGTGTCATGTGGCAATGATGGCTGTGGTTACTGCAGTCATCGTCGCGCCCGCGCAAAAAAGCTTGCTGGGCTTTGCTGTTGTAATGGCGGTCACGCCCGCGATCGGTTTCGCAATCTGGCGAACCTATTTGAAAATTTACGGTAACGGAGCGATGCCTGGTGCGCCGGACGCGAGCGCTCAAGTCAACAACGAAGGAAGTCTATGAAGCGACGTTTTTGGATTCAAGCCCTGCTGCTCTCGGCGGCTGCGTTTGCGATGACGATAACGGCACAGACGGCGGTCGCGCAAAACGTGCCCGTAAACAAAAACTTGCCAGTGGTCGAGCTCAAAATCGGCGCACATAAACTCAAGGCAGAAGTAGCGGCCGACGCCAATTCGCGTACTGTGGGCTTGATGAATCGGTTCTCTCTCGCGCCCGATAGCGGCATGCTTTTTGTTTTCCCGCAGAGCGAGCAGCTCGGGTTCTGGATGAAGAATACCTTCATCCCGCTCTCTATCGCCTACCTCGATGCCAAGGGCGTGATTCTGAATATCGCCGATATGAAGCCCCAAGATGAGAGTACGCACCCTTCCAAAGGGCCTGCGATGTACGCCGTTGAGATGAAGCAAGGCTGGTTTAAGGAGCGCGGCATCAAAGCGGGCGATAAAGTGGACGGGCTCGATAAAGCGGGCCGCGCGAAAAACTAATCCGTCTGGATGAACGCGGTACGTGAGCCGCAGTTGCGGAGTCGGCGCATGCATGGGAAATACGAAAAGTGCCGTGTAGCGTTTCCATACCGCGACGCATGCGTTTGCTTGCGCTACGATTGGCAGTAGATGACGAGCGGACGTCGGCAGGCTGCGGAATTCCTGGCCGAACCTGACTTCCTGACGCGCAAATTCACTCAAATTGAGAGGCGATTGATGAAACATTCAAAACTAGTAGCAGCGTTTTTAGCCGTTGCGCTGACGGCTATTGGCTCAACCGCTGCGTTTGCACAACAAAAGGTGCTCAAGGTTGCGCCGCACGCGTTCCCGGCCAACCTTGATCCGTTCAACGTAACGGCCTACATCACGCGCAACCATGGCTACATGGTGTACGACACCCTTTTCGGCACCGACGAGAAGGGCGCGATCAAGCCGCAAATGGTCGATAAGTGGACGGTGAGCACGGATAAGAAAACCTACACCTTCATGCTGCGCGACAAACTCGAATTCCATGACGGCAAACCGGTGACGGGCGAGGATGTTGTGGCATCACTCAAGCGCTGGGGCGCGCGTGACGTCTTCGGCCAAAAGCTCATGACCTTCGTGGATCGCATGGATTCGCCGGATGCGAAATCGTTTCGCATCATTTTGAAAGAGCCGACCGGTATCGTTTTGGACGCGCTTGGAAAGCCTTCGTCGAATGTGCCGTTCATCATGCCAAAGCGAGTGGCGGAAACCGATCCGTTCAAAGTGATCGATGACAACACGGGTTCCGGGCCGTTCATTTTGAAAAAGGATGAGTACAAGCCTGGCGTGCAGGCGGTGTACGTGAAGAATCCGAAATATGTACCGCGCAGTGAACCGCCGAATGGCACCACCGGCGGAAAGGTCGTGAAAGTGGATCGTGTGGAGTGGCTCGCACTCAAAGACGCGCAAACTCAGCTTAATGCGCTCCTAGCTGGCGAGATCGACATGATCGAGCAACCGGCGTTTGAGCAGTACCCCGCGCTTCGCAAAGACGCTCGTGTGAGCGTGGTGGATATGGGTACGGTGAACTTCCAATACGTTCTTCGCTTTAACCATGTCGTGCCGCCGTTTAACAATCCGAAGGTGCGCGAAGCGGCGATGTGGGCGATGAATCAAAACGCGTTTTTGCGCGCGCAGGTAGGCCCGGAAAACGAAGGCATGTTCTTCACCTGCCCGAGCGTCTATCCGTGCGGCACGCCGCTCTCGTCGCCGAAGGGCAGCGAGTTCATGGTCAACGGCAATATGTCAAAAGCGCAGCAGTTGCTTAAAGAAAGCGGCTACGACGGAAAGCCGATTGTCATCATGCGTCCTACCGATTTGCAATCGATCCACAAGCTGCCGCTCGTTGCGACGCAACTGCTACGTCAAGCTGGTTTCAAAGTTGATCTGATCACGATGGATTGGGGCACGCTAGTGGCGCGGCGCGCGAAGAAAGATCCTGCCGATCAAGGCGGCTGGAACATTTTCCTCACCGCCTGGGTTGGCGCTGACATCATGAACCCGCTCACCAGTGCGCCGCTTTCGGGTGCGGGTGATCGCGCATGGGCTGGTTGGTCGAAAGACGATGAGCTAGAGAAACTGCGCGACCAATACGCGCGCTCTGAGACTGAGGCAGATAAAAAGCGAGTCGCCGAAGCGGTTCAGGTGCGCGCGATGCAAGTGGGCACCCATGCGATTCTTGGCGAATACAAAAACCCAGCAGCGGTGCGTAAAAACATCTCGGGCATCGTGAAGTCGGGCGCAAATGTTTATTGGAATATTGCTAAGAATTAACATTTAAGCGCCTGCCCAAATTAAATCGGGGCAGGCGGATAAAAATAGTTTTTTTCGATAATTAGAAAAACATGAGAAACGCCCAATTAAATTGGGCGTTTCCTTTTGATGGGTGATGGATAAAGTGAGTCAAGATCTAGTGTTTGAAAGCGTGCGTGAGCTCTCGCGCAAACTCGTCGCCCGTGAGCTCTCCGCCGTGGAATTGCTCGATGCGTCCTTCGCGCAAATTGATCGGCTCAACCCAACTTTGAATGCCATCATCACCTTTGATCGCGAAGGCGCGTACGAGCAAGCGCGTGCAACGGACGCACGTCGTGCGAAAGGCGAGCCCACTTCGCCGTTGGCTGGCTTACCGATCGCAATCAAGGACATGGAGCCGGTCAAAGGCCTACGCACGACGATGGGCTCGCCCATTCTGAAAGACTGGATTCCCGACTACGACACGATGATGGTGGAGCGTTTTCGAGCGCACGGTTTAACCATCATCGGCAAAACCAACACGCCCGAATTCGCGCTCGGTTCGCAAACCTTCAACACGCTGTTTGGCGCGACAAAAAACCCGTGGAATCTAACGAAAACCTGCGGCGGCTCCAGCGGCGGCGCAGCGGTCGCGGCTGCCACCGGGATGATCGCGTTTGCGGATGGCTCCGACATGGGAGGCAGCCTAAGAAATCCGGCGAACTTCTGCGGCATCGTCGGATTACGCCCCTCGCCGGGCCGCGTGCCGGTGTATCCCGCGCTCAATCACTGGGGCACGCTCGGTGTACACGGCCCGATCGCGCGCACGGCTGAGGATGCGGGTTGGTTGCTTTCCGTTCAGGCGGGAGATGATCCGCGTGTAACGATGGGCTGCTGCGGCGATCCTGGCGTGTATCGTGAATCGCTCGCCCGTGATTTCAAAGGCGTGAAGATCGCGTACTCGCCAACGCTCGGCGGATTGCCCGTTGAACGTGAAGTGCGCGAAGCGCTCGATCAATCGATCAAGCTTTTCGAAGCGCTTGGTGCCATCGTTGAAGAAGCCGAACCCGATCTCGCAATCGCGGATAACGCATTTCAAGTGCTGCGCGCGCTGCACTTGCTGGGCTCGCTCTTGCCGCATTACAAAAAGAACAAGCACCTCATGAAAGACACTGCGGTGTGGAACGTGGAGCAGGGGCTCAAACTCACCGCCGAGCAAATCTCAGAAGCGCAACTACAGCAATCGATGTGCTTCGAACGCATGCGCCGCTTCCTCACGAAATACGAGTATCTGATCTGCCCGGTCAATCAAGTGCAACCGTTCGACGTGACCACGCCATACCCGATGGAGATAGACGGCGTAAAACTCGACACCTATCTCGATTGGATGAAGAGCGCGTTTCGCATCACCATGACATCGCACCCCGCAGCGAGCGCGCCAGTGGCGTTTACGAAATCAGGCTTGCCCGTGGGCATGCAAATCGTTGGGCGATTTGGCTGTGAGCGTGAGGTGTTGCAGTTGGTGCATGCGGTGGAGTTGCCGTTTAGCGAACGGAACTCCACGAAGGCACGTTAGTAGCGCGCGAGTCGGTCGAATGCGTCTTCTTTCGGCGCGGTTTGCCCGAGCAGAGCCAGCTTCAAACTCGGCTCGACTGGGTTCGTGCCAATCCAGATCTGAGCCATCGCGTCGAAAAAGGCTTCGTCGCTGATTACCTCGCTGGTGCGCTTGCCGTTTACGTAGATCACGACGCCAGTACCCGGAATCGAATCAATAGTGATCGATTCGCCTTTCTTCATCTGCGGCACGACGCCGAAAATACCGCCCATTTGTGTGATGCCGTTGATGTGACGAATTTGCTCATCAACAGAAAGGTTGGCGCGTAAGGCTTTCATCATTGCCCGCCCAAAATCATTGGCGTTGATGTCGCGCATCATCACAAGCTGAATCCGCTTGGGGCCGTGTATCGTGCGCAGTTCGCTCGCGCGAGCGATCTTGGTGGGTAAATACAGACCCGCCGCATACGCGCGAACTAGATTTCCTGCGGCGTAGCGAACCCCCGCGCCATTGAGGCGAAGTTGGGTGTTGGCGACCTTCATTTGTTCATCAAAGCGAACGCCTTCTACGTCAAGCGCGGTTGCAGCGCATGACATGGCGAACCACGCGAAAGCCGCTATCGCCTGAAGAGTGACCCGTGAACCCCGATGCATATGAGTAGTGCTGGACATATTCCGTTTTCTCCGTGATTGATGACGCGGTCTCGCGTCGGCTCGTCAACCTCTCGCCAATGGAACGCCCTTGCGATCAGGTGTGGAGAAATTCTAGAAACGAATATGCGTGAAAAGGTCTAGGAATAAGCTGAAGCGCGATTTATGGCGGTAAGAATTCTCTGCATCGAACAAGCCGCTATGACGACCGCATAAAAAGCGATGCGCTCGCGAAGCGTTCGCGCGCTTTTTGGCAGAACCAGCTGGCGCACATCGCGCGCGCTCGATCACCGCGCCTCATCATGTTTTATGACGAAAGCGCACTCAATCACTCCCGTGGGCGCACATCGCCCACGCGCGAGATAACCCTACAAATCCGAACGTTGTTGCGCGGCGGCAGGTTTATCGCTGGAGCGCGTATTGCGCGAGAAATCCGCGTGTTGCGGCTCGCGTTGCAGGCAGATTCAGAAGCGTGTGCGGCGCATCCGGCACGAGGACCACCGCTGCGTTCGGATTGTCTTTGAGCGCGCTGCCGCAGTGGCCGTTCGAATCAGAATTGCCGAGCCACGTGTTGGTCTTAGAGAAGAAAGGATCGACTGAGCTGATGACATTGAGCACCGGTTTGGTTGGCTCAAATGCATTGCGTGGCACGGCAACGAAGTAGTTGTTGTCGCAGCTCCACGCAAAGAGAATGCGAGCGGCGAAGTCGGTGCCGCTGTAGCGCGCAACGGGCACCGCGCCCTCGCTCGTTCCTGCAAGAATCAGTTTCGCGCCGTCGGCCCAGGGCTGTGCTTTGATCGCGGCAAGCGTTGGTTGAACTTCCGACAGTCGTAGCGCATGAATTCGCTCGTACATGTCTTTATCGATGGGCGACTTGTAGGTAACGCGATCGGGCAGAGCGAAGGAGTCCGGCGCAACGCTCGCAACGCCAAGCGTCGCGAGCCAAGCTTGCCATTCGCCAATCGCTTTGAGCCCTAGGCCGGAGGAGCCGTGTAGAAAGAGCACGACGGGTACCCGTGTAGCGGCGCTCTTTGGCGCGTCTTTCAGTTTGCCTGAGAACGCTGCGCCGGTGCTCGCGGGCAGTACGACATCAGCATTGTCGACGAGCGCTCTACGCGAGGCCTCCGTATGCGCGGTCGCGCTGCCTTTCGTTTCGCCAGTGGGTACCGCAGGTACAGGCTGGGCGAAAATAACTTCGGAGGCTGCAAGCGCAATGATGACGCCCAGCGTGTAGCGGGCGTGGGCTCTGATCGATCTCAACATAAGGTACCTCCGGATTGCTCTTAGGGGGCGCATCGTCAAGGTGACTACCAGCGCTCAAGCTGAATCGTACGCGAACAAACTTTCGCCAGACCCACAAGTGAGTCTGGCGCTTTTTGCTTCGCCGTCGAAGGATGGCTAATTCGGCTGCAGCCGATGAAGTTATGGATACAACCCACGAAGCTCGCGAGCGGCAAGCACGCGCGTACATGCGATGATGAACGCCGCCGTGCGCAGTGACACTTTGTTTTTCTCGGCGGTGTGCACCACGGCTTTGAGCGCTTCGACCATGATTCGCTCAAGACGATCATTGATCTCCGACTCAGTCCAGAAGAAGCTCGAGAAGTCCTGTACCCACTCGAAGTAACTCACGGTCACGCCGCCTGCGTTGGCGATGACGTCTGGCACCACTCGAATGCCACGATCATGCAGGATGTCATCGGCTTGCGGTGTCGTCGGGCCGTTTGCACCTTCGACCACCAAGCGTGTGTTGAGACTCTTCGCGCGCTCAGCCGTGATCTGATTTTCGAGCGCCGCTGGTACAAAGATGTCGCTCTTGAGCGCCCAGAATTCTTTCTCGCTGATCGCCGTAGCGCCGCTGAATTCGGTGAGCTTCCCACCCGCGGCGACATGTGCGAGCGCTGCATCGACGTCGATGCCTTGCTCATTGGTGACAGAGCCGCTCACATCTTGCAAACCGATGATCTTCGCTCCGGCATCGCGGAACAAGCGGGCACCGATGCCACCGACGTTGCCAAAGCCTTGCACCACGACGCGTGCGCCCGACACATCGAAACCCATTGCGCGTGCGGTCTCGCGCGCAGCGATGTACACGCCACGTCCGGTCGCCTCTTTGCGCCCAAGTGAGCCGCCCAGCGTGATCGGCTTTCCGGTGACAACGCCGGTTGCGGTTGCGCCAACGTTCATCGAATACGTGTCCATCATCCAGGCCATGATCTGGTCGTTGGTGTTCACATCCGGCGCGGGAATGTCTTTGTCTGGGCCAATAATCAGGCCGATTTCGCTCGTGTAGCGGCGTGTCAGACGCTCCAACTCGGGGCGTGTGAGCGTTTTCGGGTCGACGCGAATGCCGCCTTTAGCGCCGCCATAGGGCAAATTCAGTGCAGCGTTTTTTACTGTCATCCACGCAGAAAGCGCCATCACTTCATCAATGGTGACATCGGGGTGGTAGCGCACGCCGCCCTTGCCGGGGCCGCGTGAGAGATTGTGTTGTGCGCGGAAACCCTCATAGTGAGCAACCGTTCCGTCGTCACGGTTAATTGGGATATCTACGGCGAGGATACGTTTGCAGCGTTTGAGTGTCTCAATCCACTTCGCAAGATGGCCGAGATGCGGCGCTACGCGGTCCACTTGTTGCAGGTAAACCTGCCAGGGGCTAGACGGATCGTTGGGGACGTATGACAACGTGGAGGACGTCATTTCGAGTCGCAGCGGCCTTGTGGGCACGCTCTAAATGTGAAGAAGCCTGCAATGTAGGCAGTTTGACGTGCGCCTACCAATGCTTTTTACGCAGCAAGGCTATGCAAAATCGCGATGATCGGCATAGATCGTGCATTTACATTTCTTAGGCGAGGAGACAAACGCATACGCACACTCGGTGAGCGCTTTCTCACTGCAGTGAGCTTAAAAAATCAATGTTGGTTGCACTGTAATTACCGGAGGTTGGGATGAGATCGAAACAGTTCCTAGGGGCTGCCGCAGCGCTCGCGCTGGCGGTAGGTTTATTTTCGGCATCGACGTATGCCGACACGTTGGCGAAAATTCGGCAGTCTGGAGAGTTCGTGCTGGGGCATCGCGAAAGCTCCTCCCCGTTTTCCTTTATTGGGGAAAACAACACGGGAGCGGGCTACTCAGTAGATATCTGCCTGAAGATCTTTGAGCAGATCAAAGAAGATCTAAAGATGCGTGACCTTAAGCTTAAGTACACGCCGGTCAAGCCCGCGGATCGAATTGGTGCTGTGAAAGACGGACGGATTGACGTTGAATGCGGCTCAACCACGAATACCGTCGCACGGCAAAAAGACGTGGCTTTTAGCTTCACAACGTTCGTCGCTGGTGCGCGCCTGCTTGCAAAGAAAGACGCGAAGCTCACCGACATTGATCGAATGCGCGGCAAAACCGTCGTCGTTACAGAAAAGACGACCACCGAGCGCGTGATCAATCAGGTAAATAGCGAGCGAGCGCTTGGCCTCAAAGTGATTACTGCCAAAGATCACGCTGAGGGCTTCAAAAAAATGGAAAGCGGCGAAGCTGATGCGGTTGCCAATGATGATGCGCTGCTTCTTGGATTAGCCGCGCGCTCGGCCAATCCGGCGCAGTTCGACTTCGTTGGCAAATTTCTTTCTGTCGAACCGTACGGCATCATGTTGCGCCGCGACGATCCCGCGTTCGCCACAGTGGTCGACAAAGCGATCGCTAAGCTCTTCTCTTCTGGCGAGATCTTCAAGATTTACGCGAAGTGGTTTGAGTCCGGCGCATTCAAGCTGCCGATGAACCAATACATGAAAGAAAACGTCCGGCTGCCGAACAAGTACGGCGTGCAGTAAGTTAACAAGTTTTTCAGGAAATTCCTCGAGAAATTTGCGCGTAGACGCGCTATTTTGTATTAGTGCTTTAATCAATAACGCCGATCTAGCCCCGATTAAATTGGGGCTAGACCCGGTTTTCTATACTGAAGGTCGCGGCAGATCGTAGCTAGCGCCTTCACACGCGCAGTGAGTCTGTGAAGACGTCGGAGCGTGCGCAGGTGCATGAGGATGTTTCGCGCGTTTTCACGAAGTCTTAGACGCTCACGGCGACTACGCAGAGAGCCTTTTCACGCGATTCCAAGCTCAATCGCAGTGGCGAAAGCTTCCCCGAGCTCGCACGCGGCTTCGAGGTCTCGCGCGGAAATCGCGCCCCGGGATGATCCGGCCTCACCGCCGACGCGGCGCGCGATGAGGGGCTCGCAGAGTGCTGTCATCCGCCATCCCGTCACGATGCGATTCACGCTTTGGAGTGCGCCCAGCCCGTCATTTCCCGCGCAAACGATCACTGCGTACGGCCGGCCCGCAAGCGCGCTTTCGCTGCCGCCTCCTGCGTCGGTGGTGTCGAGCATCATGCGATAGAAGAGACGGTCGAACATCGCTTTCATTTCGCCCGCCATGTATCCGAAATTCTCAGGCGTTGCGAACACCAAACCATCACTCGATCGCAAATCTTGCTCGGTGCAAACACTCGCGCTTCGCGTAACCACGTCTACAGAATCGACGCGGCTTGCTCCCGCGCAAAAAGCGCTCACGAGTGCGCGTGTGCCACCGCTTGCGCTCGCGTGCACAACAGTCATTCGCTTGCGCTTCACGTGAATCGCGGCGCGGATCGGGGCGAGGTGTGCTTCTTCAGGCATCTCAGAGAATCAAAAGAAAAGGCCGCAGTCGCGGCCTTCCCATTCGAACCACTCGTTTGATTAGAACGGATCGACGATGGTGACGGTTGCAGTGGAGCTTCCGCCTTTTCCATCGCTAATGGTGTAGGTGAACGACGTACGTGTAAAGCACTGTTGCGCTCTGAAGACCACCGCTTTGCTATCTGCCGAAATGCTGACGTTTCCGATGCCGGGCTGGGTTACAGCGGTAATCGTAAGCGCGTCGCCGTCGGCGTCAGTGTCGTTGAGAAGTACGTTATAGGTTTGCGGTGGGATTTGGTTACTGCAACCGAGCACATACTCATCGTTGCGGGCAACGGGCGGCGTATTTGGGATGGGTGCTGGTGACAGCGTGACGTTCACTGTTGCCGATGCGCTACCGCCTTTGCCATCGCTGATTGAGTAGGTAAACGAATCAGTACCCGTGCAGGCAGCGTTGTTGGTTGGCGTGTAAACAATCCGTCCAGCGACGATGCTCGCCGCGCCTTTGCCAGGATTACCTACCGACGTAATGGTGAGCGGATCGTTATCAGGATCGCTATCGTTTCCGAGCACGTTGACCGAGACGGCGGTACCGCAGGTGGCGCTGGTGCTGTCGTTCACGGCGACGGGCGGACGATTGAGATAGCTTTTTGCGCCGAGCGTTGTGGTCGTTGTGGCTGCTGACCAGGTGTAGGTATCCACCGTTGTTTTGTGTGTCACGCTGTTGCGCAGTGCGCGCGACATCCATGGATCAGGTTGATCCTCAATCACGTCGCGCGAGACCTGACGATCAATCATTGGACGCTGTGGCGCTGGGGCTGCTGGAGCGGGAGTCGCCGGTGCGGCTGGTGCAGCAGCAACGGGTACTTGCACTTGTTCGCGCTTCTCTTTCACAATCACCACATCGGTGTCTGCGCGTCGATTACGGAAGCTCTGGCCCTTTACTTCCGGGTATTTCGGAGCTTTGCCCGCTTTGCCCTCAGTGGTGATGACGTTTGCAGGAACGCCTTTCGACACGAGGTAATCGCGCACCGCAGCGGCGCGCTTTTCTGAGAGCGGAAAGTTGTTGCGATCCGAACCTGTCGGGCAGGTGTGACCAACGACACGGACGCGGAGTTCGACGTAGGGTTGTTGTGCAGTGATCCGCGCCACGAGCGCATCTAGCTCGCGCATCGCTGCGGGCTTCAGGCGCGCGGAGCCGAGATCGAAATAGGTTTCCTGCGCATCGTTGGTATCAAACTTGGTGGTGCGCGTTTCGGTTCGGAACTGCGGCGCGGCGGGCGCAGTTGCTGCCGCTGCCACCGGTGCGGCTGGAGCAGGCGCGACCCAATTTGGATCAGGAACTCGCTCTGTCGTCGTCACCGTTCTCACCGTTTTGCTCGGACGGAAATTCGATTTGGGCGCGCCCAATTCGTAGCGCAACATCACGTAGCCGCGCGTATCGCTTCGATCATCAAAGAGCTGGCCCTTACGGCGAAGCGCTTCGCCCGAGAGCGCGACCGAGAAGCCGGAGCCTTCAAAGAACTTTTCAACCATGAGCGAGCCAGTGAGCTGCGAAGGCTTTCCGCCGAGCCCTGTTTCGCTGATGCAGCCCGGTGGTTGCGCTAACGCGCCCGGCACATTCGCTGCGTTGTTGCAGACGCGAAGTGAGCGCGCTTTACCGAATTCGTAATCAACACCGGCCGTCAAGCGAACGAGCGGGCCGCTGTAGAAATGTCCAACACGGGCACCGACACCCCAATCGAACGCTCGGGTGAAGAGCTTGACGTTTTGCGAGACATTGAAGTCTTGGCGGAAATCACCACCGGCATCGCGGCCCAACACGAAGCCTGGCGCGCCGGGAGTGGTGACATCGGCAAACAACGTGTCACCACTGACCGCTTTGCTTAGGTAAGTGCTCCAGAAAAACTGGGGGCGCTCTTGGCCACCGCCGATTGTGATTTTGCGATGATCGCTGTCAGTAATGTCAAATGCGCCAAACACTTTGTTGACCGCCGACTTGCTGCCGTTTGCCCAGTGATGCGAGAGCTTCGCGCCGCCCGAGCGCTTCGCCGCCCAGAGCTCGCCAAGCGTGGCTGAGGTATCACTCGATTGCAGCACGCCAAAAATTTCGCCACGGGCATCAAGTTCACTATCCCAACCGATGCCGAAGCGCACATCACCGCCGGAGTAGTTGAGCGCTGCGCCGGGGGCAGGCTTCGGCTCCGTGCTGGTGGAGGTTTGCGCGAGCGCGGGCGAGACGAGGGCGCCACCAAAAAGAAGGATGGCTAAGGCAGCGTTGGTGGGGCGTGCGGGTTTCATGATTATTCCCTGATTGAATTGTGCATCCGAGTCTAGCAAACGCGTGATCGAAAAACGAGTGTTGGCCTTGAAAGCGTCGGCGAATCGGTGATTTCTGGCTTTTGCGGTCACAACGGCGGGCAAGCATTAGCCGCTGCTGCCGCAAACGCAAGGGGCTGAGGCCTTTAGCGCGCAAATGCGCGCTTTTCTGCCGCCTTATCGCGCTGTCGCCTCGGTTGGAAGCAGTTGCAGCAGCAGGTCGAGCCCGCCATGGTTTATCGCCACCGGCACCTGTTCGCGCACTTTTGGCTTCGCATGACAGGCGACACCGAGTGTTGCAGCGTGGAGCATCGGCAAATCGTTTGCGCCATCGCCCAAGGCGACGGTTTTATTTCGAGTCGGCGGCAGCGTGGCAGCAAGCATGCGAAGCACACGCTCCTTCTCCAATGAATCGACGATCGCACCGCAGACTTTTCCGGTTAAGCGCCCATCGTGTTCACCGAGCGTGTTTGCGCGGGTGTAGGTGTAGCCAAACCGAGCGCGCATTCGTTCAGTAAAGTAGGTGAAGCCACCGGAAATCAACAGTGTTTTCACACCGTGCTCGCGCGCGAAGCGCATCAGTTCATCCAAACCCGGCGACGGTTGCAAACGCGCTTCATACACTTCGTGCAATACATCGGTGGAGAGTCCTTCGAGGCACGCAACTCGGCGTCGTAGGCTTTCCTGAAAATCCAGCTCGCCCCGCATCGCCGACGCAGTAATAGCGGAGACTTCGGCTTTCACCCCGGCGAAATCGGCGATCTCGTCGATGCATTCGATCGTGATGGCCGTCGAATCCATGTCCATCGCGATGAGGCCCAATTCACGAACGGGAATCGCGCGATCAAGTGGCAGGCGGTTGGCGTCGGAAGCGGTCATGGGCAATCGGGTCAGGTGGAATAGGTTGGCCACGTCTCGGGCGGAGCGATTTCGAGACGAACGTCGGCCCAAAGTGTAAGCACAAGCAATTTAGCTTTTATCTGCTACGCCCAATTTTATTAGGGCTACGCGTTAAAAAATTGAAATAACTATACTGTTGATAACGGCGCGATAGCCCAATTTTAATATGGGCTACATGTAGAATGTTTATAAGTTTCAATCGATGTAGACGATCACGTCCCCGTCGACTCGAACCTTTCCAGTTCGCTCGGCTTCGTTAAGTAGCCACTGCGCGTAGGTCTCGTCGCGCAAGTGAAAAAACATGGCGTTGTAATCGCGATGTACGCCCACTCGCTTTACGTAGTTCACGAGTTCGCTTCGATCAAGCGTGCCCCGCCAGTTCATCGAATAAATGAACATGCCTTTTACGACGTTTCGCGCGATACGCAGGTCATCGGCTGCGAACGCTTCGAGCTTCTCACCCGCGCGCTTGAGCGCACCCGAAAAATCGCGAAACATCGGCCCGTGACCGGGCAACACAACCGCCACATCGAGTTCTGCGAGCCGCTTGAATGTCGCGCGTTGAGCGGCGAGCGGTTTCGGATCCAGGGCCTGCGGCACTACGAAGCCAGAGCCGTTTTCCCACAGCGCGTCGGCAGATATCAGCGCGCGCAGTCGCGGTGCGTAAAGCACGAGCGAACCCATATCGTGCCCCGGCGTCGCGATGCACTGCCAGGTTTCGCCACCGAGCATGAGCGTCTGACCCGCCTCGATGGTTTCGTCCCACGGAAAACGCTCCGCTTGCTGATCGGCATAGCTGAGCATCTGCTGCGGTGCATCCCAATTCACAAGGTACGGCGCTTCCTCCGACGGCACTGCAATGCGGCAGCCCGGGTGGGCGCGCAGTACCGCGAGGTTGCAGCCGATATGATCGCTATGAATGTGTGTATTGATGATTTCTATGAGCGGGATGTGATCCCACGCAGCGAGCGTTTCATCAATTTTCGCGAGCGTGTGATCGGCTCGGGTGATGTAGCCGGTATCAACAATGCTTGCGACATCGTCGCCCGCCACATGATCGCGAAACATGATGTGATTCGCGGAGAGCCAATCGCGCTCGATGAACTGAATTGAATCTGGTAGCTGCATGCGTGAATTATGGTGCAGCAGCGCCGCGACATTCGACGCGTTTGGTAAGCCGAGCGCGGCTACTCGCTCGCGCCCAACAAGTGCGCGCTGAATCCATTCACTTCAAGCTCGCGCAGCACAGCAGCGACATGCTCTCTGTCGCGCGTCTCAAGTGTTAACTCAACTTCCGTTGATTTCACGCTAAACACGCCGAAGAGTCGCTGGTGTTCAACGTCAACAATATTGCCGCCCGCGTCGCCCACCACTTTGGTGAGCTTGGCAAGCGAGCCCGCCACGTCGGGCACGCGCACCCGCACACGCACAAGCCGACCCTCGCGCACGAGGTTTCTCATCAAGATTGAAGCGAGAATTCGCGAGTCGATGTTGCCGCCGCAAAGAATCACGCCGATTTTTTTCCCGGCGAACAATTCGCGGTGCTGCAAAAGCGCGGCAATTCCCGTCGCTCCCGCGCCTTCGGTCACCGTTTTCTCAATTTCAATGAGGAGCGCGATCGCTTCCTCAATGGTTGACTCATCAACCAGCAATACGTCTTTCGCAAGCGCCTTGACGATAGCAAACGTGAGCTCGCCGATATCGCGAACCGCGAGACCCTCGGCGATGGTTTCCGTCCCTACCTGTACCTGCTGACCGTGTAGCCGCTGCGCCATCGCGGGAAACGTGGTGGATTCAACACCGTAGATTTCTATGCTAGGGCGAATACCTTTCGCCGCAATTGCACAGCCCGCGACCAAACCACCGCCACCCACCGGCACGATCAGAGCATCGAGCTCGGGCGCAGCTTCAAGCATTTCAAGCGCAACTGTGCCTTGGCCAGCGATGATGTCAGCATCATCGAACGGGTGAACAAAAACAAAGTTCTTCTCTGCTGCGAGCATGCGTGCGTGGGCGCTTGCCTCGGCGAGGGTATTGCCGTGAAGCACGACCGTCGCGCCGTGGCTCTCAGTATTGCGAACCTTCACGAAGGGTGTGTAGGCCGGCATCACGATGGTCGCTGGAATCCCCAAGCGCCCAGAGTGATAAGCAACGCCTTGAGCATGATTGCCCGCGCTCATCGCGATCACACCGCGTGACTTCTCCTCGGCTGTGAGGGACAAAAGTTTGTTGAGCGCCCCGCGCTCTTTGAAGCTCGCAGTGAACTGAAGGTTTTCGAATTTAAGCCACAGTTCGCAACCAAAGATGCGCGAAAGCGTTTTCGAATGAAGACAAGGCGTGTGCTCGATGGCGCCAGCGATTTTGTCGCGCGCTTTAAGCACGTCCTGGAAAGAAACGGGTAGTTTGTCCATGTCCTGATTCTATGCAGCATAGACGGCAGAAAATACCGGCAGAAGCTTGCATGCGAACGCGCGCTAGCAGGCTGTGCCGCGAAAATCAAAGTCCTTTGCACAACTACTGCCAAACTGCGGCATCGCGTGATACTTCGCCAAAAATTCTCACGTACCTACGTACGCTCCGGTAGTTTCCCGAATTTTTCCTCGTCTGACGGGCTCTCGCTACGTCGTGCAGAGGTCTTCGTCAATCTAGGAGCCGTCAAGCGAGCGCCCGGAAAAATTCCTTAAGCAGCTTCGCGCGTTCCGTAATCGTGGCCGCAGGTCGTTCGATCTTTATTCGGTCTTGCCCCGCCAAGCGATAACGACCATCTTTTTGGATGAGTTGAATCAACTTGATCGGCTCGAAGCTTGGCTTTGCTTTGAACGTGATGATGGAGCGCTCGGGCGCACCATCGATCTTTTTGACGCCTAGTGATTTTCCTGCGATCCTCAGCTCGTGGGCGGCCACCAGCGCTTCCGTTGGCGGCGGCAGCAATCCGAATCGATCAATGAGCTCTTCTTTGAGTTCTTCGAGGGCGTCACTGGTTTCACAGTTTGCCAGGCGCTTGTAGATCACAAGCCGCTCATGCACACCCGCGCAGTAGTCTTCTGGAAGCAGTGCAGGCGTGTGCAGGTTGACCTCAGTGGTGACGCCCAGCGGCTCATCAAGGTCCGGCTCTTTCCCTGCTTTCAGCGCCTTTACGGCCTGATTGAGCATTTCGCTGTAGAGAGAGAAGCCAATTTGCTGCATCTCACCGGATTGATTGTCTCCGAGCACTTCGCCCGCGCCTCGTATCTCAAGATCGTGCATCGAGAGGTAGAAGCCGGAGCCCAGATCTTCAAGCTGGGTGATCGCCTCTAAGCGCTTCTTGGCATCAGCGGAAATCGCGTCTTCTCCGGGGACGAGCATGTACGCGTAGGCCTGATGATGCGAGCGACCCACCCGACCGCGCAGTTGATGCAGTTGTGCTAGACCAAACTTATCTGCACGATTGATGAGAATCGTGTTGGCATTACCCACATCAATACCTGTTTCGATGATCGTGGAGCAGAGAAGAATTTGAAAGCGCTGTTGATAGAAGTCGCGCATCACGCTTTCTAGCTCGCTTCCGCTCATTTGCCCATGACCCACGCGCACCCTTGCTTCCGGGATGAGCGCTTCTAGCCGCTCACGCATGTTCTCGATCGTCTCGATTTCGTTGTGCAGGAAATACACCTGACCGCCGCGTTTTAGTTCTCGATGGATCGCTTCGCGGATGATGCCGTCACTGCCTTTCGCGACGAACGTTTTGATGGCGAGGCGTTTCTGCGGTGCGGTCGCAATGACACTGAAGTCACGGATGCCTTCAAGACTCATCGCCAGCGTTCTCGGGATCGGAGTGGCCGTGAGTGTGAGCACGTCGACCTCGGCGCGGAGCTTTTTGAGTTGCTCTTTTTGGCGCACGCCGAACCGGTGCTCTTCGTCGATGATGACGAGCCCCAGATTCTTGAATTTGATGTCGGGCTGAATGAGTTTATGCGTCCCGATGACAAGATCGACCGTGCCGTTTTCCATCCCAGCGAGCGCAGCCTTGGTTTCCTTAGCCGAGCGAAAGCGCGAGAGTTCTTCGACCTTGATGGGCCACGGCGCGAGCCTGTCCTTAAACGTTGTGAAGTGTTGCTCCGCCAGAAGGGTCGTTGGCACCAGCACCGCGACTTGTTTACCGCCCATCAGCGCAACAAAGGCCGCGCGCAGTGCCACCTCAGTTTTCCCGAAACCGACGTCACCGCACACCAAACGATCCATTGGCTTCGCGGCTACTAAATCTTGAATCACCGCCTGAATTGCAGCGCTTTGATCGGCGGTCTCTTCGAATTTGAAGCCTGCTGCAAACTCGGCGTAGTCACTCCAGTCAATCTTGAACGAATGTCCCACGCGCGCCGCGCGCTGCGCGTAGATGTTTAATAGTTCGGCCGCCGTGTCACGCGCCTGTTGTGCGGCTTTGCGTTTGGCTTTCTCCCACTGCTGCCCGCCAAGGATGTGTAGCGGCGCATGTTCGGGTGACGTGCCGCTATAGCGCGTGATGAGGTGCAAACTCGCCACTGGCACGTAGAGCTTGGCTTGGTTCGCGTATTCCAGATGCAGAAATTCAGTGCTGCCATCGCCAAGATCGAGCGAGACGAGACCTAAGTAGCGGCCGATGCCATGTTCTTCGTGGACCACCGGATCGCCGATCTTCACCTCGCTCAAATCGCGAAGCATTGAGTCGACGTTGCTCGTCTTGGCCCGCTTTCGGCGCGCCTGACGTGGCGTGGCGGGGTAGAGCTCGGCTTCGGTGACGATGGTCAGTCGGTCCGCGACAAATGTCGCCCCGGCAAACAGCGGCGCGGCGGCGATACAAAACGCATCGCTTTTCGCCATGAAATCCGCAAACGTCTCAACGCGCGTTGCTTTAAGCCCGTGCTCGCCGAACATCTCGTTCATCGTTTGCGCGCGCCCCGCACTCTCCGCGCACACCAGCACGCGCGAATTGGCCTTGGTGGCGAGCGAGAGAAAATCAGCGAGTGGGCCGAGTGGACGCTCTTTCCGTCGATCAATTTCTAACGGCGGCACGCGGCGTGCGCCGAGCTCATCGACCGATTGAGCCTCACCTTTCAGCTCATAGCGTGAATAGGTTTTGACTTGTTGCAAGAACTCGTCCCTCAGAAGGTAGAGGCGAGTTGGCGGAAGGAGCGGGCGCGCTGCATCTGCGCGCAGGAGCTCCCAACGTTCACGGGTTTCTTTCTCGAAGGCGGTTAGCGTCTCGTGAACGTCGCCCACGAGCGCGAATACCGCCGAGGGCGGCGCATGATCGAAGAGCGTTTCCGTGCCTTCGAAGAAGAGGGGCAGATAGAACTCGATTCCGCCTGGGAATATCCCATTCGAGACGTCTTTGTAAGTGGCGGATTTTGAGGGATCGCCTTCGAACTCTTCGCGGAACCGCTGGCGGAACAGGGTGCGCCCGGCTTCTTCCGTCGGAAACTCGCGCGCGGGGAGCAGAGATAGTTCGTTCGTTGGATAAAGCGTGCGCTGTGAATCAGGTTCGAATGTTTTGATCGATTCGATATCGTCATCGAACAAATCAAGCCGCACGGGCAGCACAGCACCCATCGGAAAAATATCGATGATGCCGCCGCGAACCGCAAATTCACCCGGTGACACGACTTGCGTGACGTGGGTATAGCCGCCCAGAGTCATTTGCTCACGAAGTTTGGCGACATCAAGCCGCTGCCCTTTCCTTAAGGAAAACGTGCGAGCAGCGATGAAGCTGCGAGGCGCAAGCCTTTGGGTGGCAGTTGTGGCCGCTACCAACATCACATCGCAGGCTCCATTTGCCAGCGCGTAGAGCGCCTGCAGTCGATCGCTCACTAAGTCAGGGTGCGGTGAGAAATGATCGTAAGGGAGCGTTTCCCAATCGGAAAACTCACGAATCCGCAGCGCCGGATCAAACCAAGCGATTTCTTGCGCAAACTGATGAACCTCTTGCGCGTTGGCACACACAATGATGAGCGTACGGCTATCGACTTGGAGCGTTCGCGCGAGGAGTGCGAAGCCGCGGGTGGTTGCTGCACCGGGTAATCGCGCGAGTTGCGCTTTTTCACCGGCACGTGGAAGCCGGGGAAGTAACAACAGTTTGTTTTGGACGTCGGCGGACATTGAAGACACGTGGGTTACTGCTCAGGCGCGTCGAAAACTCTGTCCCGCTATCGGGGTCGCGCGATGTGTGGGGTACGAATGAAAAAAGCTCGCCCTCACAAAGCATCCGACCGAGATGCTTGAGAGCGCTCCCGGCGGCAACGTCGTGACGAACGAGGTGACAGAGCCCAAATTATAAGAATGTGGAGAGTGACGCTAAAGTTAAATGCCTTAATAAAGTAGGGCGACGGCATGTTAAACGCTATAAGCGAAATTCAGGCTAAATTGCGCTTAGCCCCGATTAAGTAGGGGATAGAGTCAAAAATATGGAAGATCTAAGGCGTGATCCGCGTAAAGCGGGCGCCCGCACGCCGTGATCCTTTGCGTCGTAAGCGGCGGAGGCGATCGCCTCCGCGCTTAGCCCGCCCGTTCGACAAACTCGAAGTCCACTTTGCCGTTGTCTGGATTAACGGCTGCGACCTTGACGCGAATTCGCTCCCCGAGCGCCAAGCTGAAACCGCTGCGTTGGCCCACCAGCGTAACTTTGTCGCGACCGAGTTCGTAGTAGTCCCGTGGCAAGGTGGAGGCGTGAACGAGCCCGTCAGCGAACGTTGTGTCGAGGGTGACGAACGCGCCGAACGGTACGACGCCCGAAACGGTGCCCACGAAATCTTCGCCGAGCTTTGTCTCGAGAAATTTAGCCTTGAGGAATTGCACGACCTCGCGCGATGCGACATCCGCCCGGCGCTCATTCGCGCTGCAAATCTCACCCAGACGGTCCCAATCCGGTTCAGCATATTTTTTCTTTGCCAAAACCGCTTTGATACCTCGATGAACGAGCAGATCGGGGTAGCGCCGAATCGGCGAAGTGAAATGCGCGTAGTGCTCGTATGCGAGCCCGAAGTGACCCCCGTCTTTCGGCGTGTAGATAGCCTGGGGTAGCGAGCGCAGAAGCGTCATGTGGAGCGCGGGCGCGTCGATGCGATCACGAGTGCGCTCGATCAAATCAGCGTAGTCTTTCGGTTCGGGCTGCTCGCCGCCGCCGAGTGAGAGACCACGTAAGGAAAGCGTTTCGCGTAGTGCGGCCAATTTCTCAGGCAGCGGAATATCGTGCACACGGTAAAGCTGCGGCTGCTTCGCGCCCGCTAAAAATTCGGCAGCACATACGTTGGCCGCAAGCATCATCTCTTCAATCAACTTGTGTGCGTCGTTCCGAATAGCGGGCTGGATATTTGCAACGCTGCCATCATCGTTGAACGTGAACACCGCTTCCTGTCCTTCAAAGTCAAGTGCGCCACGAAGCTTGCGTGCGTCGCGAAATACCTGGTAGAGCTCGTGGAGGCATTTCAGCGATGCGTCGATCGAGCCCTTCTTGGGTTTTGATGCAACAAGGCCGGGGAGCTGCGATGCGACTTCGGTGTAAGTCAGCCGCGCCTTGGAGTTCATCACTGCTGCGTAGAACTCAAAGGATGAGATGACGCCGCTCACCGAAACCTTCATGTCGCACACCATGCAAAGGCGATCCACGTTCGGCCGCAGTGAGCACAATTCGTTGGACAGCGCCTCCGGCAGCATTGGGATCACGCGGCGCGGGAAGTACACGCTAGTGGTGCGCTCACGAGCATCTGCATCGAGCGCGGACTTTAACTTCACGTAGTGCGAAACATCCGCGATCGCGACCACCAGTCGAAATCCTTTGCCAGACTTTTCAGCGTACACGGCATCGTCGAAATCCTTCGCCGTTTCCCCATCGATCGTGACCAAGGGCAGCTCGCGCAGATCAATTCGTCCGCGCGCATCCGCTGCCTTGACCTTGTCTCCGAACGCAGCCGCTTCCTTGAGCGTTGCGTCTGAAAATACATAGGGCAAGTTGTGTTTGCGAATCGCAATTTCGAGCTCAATATCACTCGCGTCTTCGTCGCCCACAATTTCTACGATCTCGCCTACCGCATCGTCGTAGGGTGTGGGTTGTTTGCTGATTTCGACGACAACAATTTGATCAAGGGCCGCCTTGTTAAGCTTGTTTCGCGGCACAACGATGTCTTGGTTGATGCGCCTCTCCGAGGCCACAACAAACCAGATCCCGTCCTTTGATTTGAGTTTCCCCACCACACGGTGATTCGCTCGCTGAACAATCGACACCACCTCGCCCGTGGCCTTGCCGTCGCGGGTGAAGCCGCTCGCACGGATGCCGATACGATCGCCGTGCAGCACGGCTCGCATCTCGTCTTCGGAAATAAAGAGGTCGTCGCCCCCTTGATCGAGCTTGGCGAAACCGTAGCCGTCGGGGTGACCGATGACTGTCGCAAGCAAGGTGTTCGGTGGCAATAACGGTGGTGATGTGGGTGCTGCGGCTGGCGTGGTGGGTTCAGGCGCGGCCGCTTTTGTCGTGCGGCGCTTCGCTGGAGTATTTTTCTCGCCGGTTTCAGTCGTCGGCGGTGCAGCGATTTTCGCCTTTGTAGTTGTCGCCAACGGCTTCTTACTGGCTTTCTTCACTTCCGACGCCGAGGCGCGAGCTTTGGGGGCTTTAGCGCCTGACGCCTTTGGCGGAGTTTTGACTGCTTTTTTCTTCGAAGCAGGGGATTGGATTTTGGTCGTTTTCGTAGTCAATCTATAATTCCGGTTGAAATCTGAAATGCCCAGGTGGCGGAATTGGTAGACGCACTAGTTTCAGGTACTAGCGGGTAACACCGTGGGGGTTCGAGTCCCTTCTTGGGCACCAAACCCATTTTCAATGTCCGGGTGACATTGGAAATGGGTTTAGGTCAAATGTAAGCGATCCAGAGGCGCCTGCCGCATGCGCGGGTGAGCGAACGCTACAGACTTTCGAGCTGCGGGCGCTCGTCGCAAGACGGCACAGGCTTTCGCTGCATCGCGGCAGACGCGTGGATTGCAACGCAGCACAGCCTTCCTAATCGAGTTTCGCAACATACCCGAGCAAACGAGCGAGTTCGTAGCCGTACGAGACCGCTGCTGCTTCAATTCGTTGATTTGCTATTCGCAGTCAAACTCACGCCTCAGACCACGCCCATCGCAGGTTGCTCCACCATCATCGAGAAGCGCTCGACGCGATTTTTTCCGCGTTGCTTGGCATTGAGTAGCGCCCGATCAGCGCGCTGAATGAGTTGTTTCATCGAGCTCTCCGATCCCGGTTCAAACTCCGCGATCCCAGCGCTCACGCTAACGAACAAGGGTTCACGGTTGTGCAGAAGAGGTTCGCGAGCGATGGTTGCGACTATCCGGTCGATGATCACCTGTGCATTCGCTTCGTTAACAGAGCGCAGTACCAAAAGAAATTCATCTCCGCCTATTCTGCCAACAGCATCGTTTCGACGCAGCGTTTTGCGGATGATGTCTACGCAATGCACGAGCACGCGATCGCCTACAGCGTGCCCGAACGTATCGTTGAATTGCTTAAATCGATCAATATCCAAAACACAAACGGCAAGGCTTTCCCCGTTCGCCTGCGCCTCTGCACATCGCGAGTTTGCAGCGGCGAGAATCGCGGCGCGCGAGTTAACGCCCGTGAGCGCATCAGTCTCGGCGGCAACGCGTAGCGAATTGGCTCGCCGCGCGAGGAGGAAGAGGGCGATGCCCACTGCGAGCAGCGTTGCGAGCGAGGCGGTGATCGCGACACGTTGCCAGAAAATCCGGGTCTGATCGCGCTTGATAACGACTTCACTCACTGCGTTCTGTTTCAGCAGCGCTTCGAGTTCGAGCTCGCGCGCGTTTACCTCATGATATTCGCGCAGAGCTCGGATCTGCGCAGCCGTAACGGAGGCTTGCCGCTTGTAGGCTAGAAGCTCCTCGCGCGCGCGAAGCGCAATAGCATCACTCCCGTTTTTACTTGCGATTGCAATTTGAGTGCGCAACTGTGCTGCGCGATGCGCCCAATGATCGCTCGAGTTCTCTGGGCGAAGCGCCAACATTTCCGCGAGAAGCTTTTTTGCTTCTTCTACTCGACCCGTTGCAGCTGCCGCAAGCGCGAGCTCACGTCGCGCGCTTGCACGCACAAGTGCATCGTCTAGACGGTCATGCAGGCGTACAGCCTCAGCCGCACGGGCGTAGGCACGGGCGCTGTCTTGCTGGAGCCGATGAATTTCTGCCAAACTCAGAGCAGCATTCGCCTCGCCAAGGCGACTGTTTTGCTGGCGTGAAGTGTCGAGATGGCGGGTCGCGGATCGCTCAGCTGCAACAAGATCGCCGCGGTCCAATTCGTTGATGGTGAGTGCGTGGAGGAGCTCTAGAAGCCATCCGATTTCACCCGAACGCTCCGCCTTTTCAAGAGCAGACAGAAGTCGCTTTCGTGCCGGCTCGTAGTCGGCGAAGGACTGCAATATGTCAGCGAGCCCGAAGTCGAGTCCGATTTCATGACGTGCGCGCACTCTGGACAGCGGCAACAGACGCTCAATGAGCCGCAGCGAGGAGATCGAATTGCCGTCGCCGCCTACAGCGCGCTGAATCGTTGCGTAGTCGAAAAGCTCATCGATCAGTCGCGTTGGGTCAGGATGTTCTGCGAAGCTCGGAGCGATGGCGCGCTGCGCGCTCATTGCCTCGCTGCTTTCGACGGCAGCTTCCGCTTCAAGTCCCATGAAAAACTTTGCACGTGAACGCGCTTGTTTCAACGTTGCCAGACGCATGGGATCGTTGATCTGTGCGGCGAGCGTAATGGCGTTAGAAAGTGCATTCAACGCGATATCGCCACGCCCAATCTCGACGCATGCTCGCGCGAGCAGGTTCACGCTGTCCAAAATGATTTCCGGCGGCGTATCTGGCGTGAGTCGCTGCGCTAGCCTTTGCGCATAATCAAAAAGCAATGGGCCGGTCGCGTAGCGAGTCGACTCAGCTTCGCGAATATCGCCCTGAGTGACCGATGCGATCGAACTAAACGAGAGCGAACTTACGAGAGCGACGGCAACCGCACGGATCGTCGCTATTGGCACGATTCTGCGTTCAGCCAGCGCTTGCCAGCGATCTGCCAATCTGGTCCCCCGGGATTTTCTTGTATATCTAGAATATTTTCTATTTTAGGCGTCGTTACTGACTTATTCGCGTTTGCGCAGGTCAATTTTCGGAAGTAGCCGGGGAGCGCTCGAGTTTTCGCCAATGCGTCTGCATGAAATTCAATGCGGATTGCTGCGCCAGCGTGTCAGGTTGAAACGTCTACGAACTGTAACTGTCGTACGGCGCGCAGTTTGCGCCGGCAGCTCGAAGTCTTCGAGCTGACAAGGGGAATGCCCATGACTTGCTGGAAGGCGAACCGGATTTATGCTCTTGGCATGCGTCCCCATGTGAGCTGCTCACGGCCATGATTCTTGATGCTGCAGCCGACTTGGTCATCTTGACTTGCCGCCCGATTCGATTGCGTGTCGGAGTCAATGCGAACGGATCGGAAAGCCAGATTCAATGGGGGCGACGTTGAAGAAAAGACATAGACAATTCCCAAAAATTTTGTGGCAGACCCACTAAATACAGGGACTAAGCGGCGCTAGCCGTATTGAAACAATCGGCTACCGGGCGGGGCGCCGGATCGCCGTGTGTTGTTCAGTTTTGGCGCGTGCGAACTCTTCACGCAGCGGCGTAAGGGGGGTTGCCTCGCTAGACCGCTGCCCGCCTCATCGGCGCTCGGCTTGACTCATTATTCTGTTCCACGAGTTTCGAGAGAAGTCTACAAAGCTCCCGTCGCTCTGACGTGTCGAGCGGGGCGAGGATGCGCTCTTGCGTTGATAGCACTGCCGGGATCGAGCGCTTGAGGCAGGCGCGTCCCGCGGTCGTGAGCGTCAAACGCTTTCGGCGACGATCCTCGGGATCGCTCTCGCGTGCGACGAGTCCACGCTCCTCAAGACGTGTGGCAACCTGGCCAAAGGTTGCGACGTCGACTGCAATGAGCGCAGCCAGCGTGACCTGATCGGCGCCGGACGTGCGCTCAAGTTCGGCCAGAAGTGCAAACTGTATCGGCGTGAGCCCCGATTCGGTGGTTTCCTCCGCAAAAATCGCCACCGCGATCTGCTGCGCGCGGCGAATCAAGTGGCCCGGTACGGAATGAATATCGAACGCGTTTTGCTTTATATGCGTACGCGATTCGGCGAGAGCTTTCGAAATCTGCATTTGCAAACGGAGAAGGTAGTAAGTACACTTATTATAAGTAAGCTTATCGATAATCGTGGCGTAACTCCCTGCAGAAAAAATTAAGATGAATCGCGAACTGCAAATACTGATTGCCGGTGGCGGCATCGGCGGGCTCGCAGCCGCGCTCGTGCTCGCGCGCGACGCGCATCGAGTAACGGTTCTTGAACAGGCTGAATCATTCGGCGAGATCGGTGCGGGCATTCAGCTTGGCCCAAACATCTTTCGCATGTTTGATTATTTGGGGCTGACCTCCGCGATTGATCGCGTCGCGAGCTATCCAACGCATTTAGGTATGCGAGATGTTCGAACGGGTGCGCAAGTCGTGCGCGTGCCCTTAGCTGATGCTGCAAAAGCCGCCTACGGTTATCCCTATGGCGTGATCTATCGGGCTGATTTACATGAGGTGTTGCTCAACGCGTGTCGTGCGCTCGGAAACATCGAGCTTCTGACATCAGCTCGCATTGAATCATTCAGCCAGTTGGCTGATCGCGTCAAAGTGAGCTTGACAGAGGGAGGCGAGCATGAAGGTGACGCGCTGATTGGCGCCGATGGCATGTGGTCGCGAATTAGAGAAACTATCATCGGCGATGGCAAACCGCGCGTCTCTGGCCACATTGCGTATCGCGCTGTGCTCAAACGAGATGAGGTGCCGAGCCATCTTTGGCGCAACGAGGTAGAGCTTTGGGGCGGCGAGAAAACGCATCTTGTTACCTATCCGCTACGCCGGGGTGAACTCTACAACTTAGTCGCGGTGTTTCACAGCGATAAGTACGAAGAGGGCTGGAATACCTTCGGTGATATTGATGAGCTGAAGGCGCGTTTCACCGATGCAGTGTCGCCCGTTCAAGAGCTGTTGCAAAAGATTAACGTGTGGAAAATGTGGGTTCTCTGTGATCGCGAGCCGGTTAAAGGCTGGAGTAAAGGTCAAGTAACTCTCCTCGGCGATGCCGCGCATCCGATGCTGCAATACTTGGCGCAAGGCGCGGGCCAGGCGATTGAGGATGCCTGCGTCTTGCGCGAAGCGCTACGTGCGAATGATTCAATCGCCGATGCGTTCAAAGCCTACGAGAAAGCACGCTATCTACGCACCGCCCGCGTACAGCTTACTGCACGTTTTTATGGCGATATTTATCATGCGAGTGGTGTGACACGCGAGCTGCGCAATCACCTATTTCAAAGTGGAAAAGAGAGCGCTGGGTTCGCTGGGTTGAAGTGGATGTACGACGGCATTGACCCAGCAGCCATGTTTGCTCAATGATCTCTAACGGCAACGGCAATGAACGCGAAACCACAAAGTCCTGAACGCGCTGCACTCTACGAGGCGATGTCGCCGCTTAACCTCACGCCACTGTGGGAGGTGCTGCATGCGCTCGTGCCGCGCGAGCCGAACTCGCCGTGCATCCCAGCGCACTGGAAGTACGACGAGGTTCGGCCATTTCTCATGCGCGCCGGCGAAGCAATCACTGCAGAAGAAGCGGTTCGCCGCGTGCTGATTCTCGAGAACCCCGCGCTTCGCGGCCAGAGTGCAATTACGCAATCGCTCTACGCAGGTTTGCAACTGATTCTTCCCCGCGAAGTTGCGCCAAGCCATCGCCATACGCAAAGCGCGCTTCGATTTGTCGTCGAGGGTTCCGGAGCGTTCACCGCTGTAAATGGCGAGCGAACGACGATGCATCCGGGCGACTTCATCATTACACCTAGCTGGACTTGGCATGATCACGGCAGCGAGGCAAGCGGGCCTGTGGTGTGGCTAGACGGTCTCGATATTCCAATGCTGCGCTTCTTTGATGCGGGCTTCGCTGAGAATGCAACCGCGGCGCAACAGCACGTTACCAAGCCGGAAGGCAACAGTTTTGCCCGCTACGGCGCAAACATGTTGCCGCTTCGCTACGATGCGCCACACGGCATAACCTCTCCCATTTTTTCCTATCCCTACGCGCGCTCCCGCGAGGCGCTTGAAAAGCTCGCACGTGATCAAGCCATCGATGAATACGACGGCGTGAAACTGCGCTATGTAAACCCAGCGACAGGCGGCTCGCCAATGCCAACCATTGCAACGTTCTTGCAGCTCCTTCCGCGGGGGTTTTCTGGCAAGCCGTATCGGCAAACCGATGGCGCTGTGTTTAGCGTCGTTGAAGGTAGCGGCGTTGCAACGATTTCGCGAGGCGAGCAGGCGTGGACGTTCAGTTTTTCGCCACGCGATCAGTTCGTTATTCCATCGTGGTGTACGGTTGCGTTTTCATGTACTGAAGCTTGTGTATTGTTTTCATTCTCTGATCGAGCTGTTCAGCAGGCGATGGGGGTTTGGAGAGAAGAGCGGTTTGCAGTGAGCGGTGAGTAGTGAGTCACAGTCGTTCTATTTTTTGAGGTTGATATGAGTTTTGTTTTTGCGCCTTCCCCTGTGAATTCCCTGGCAATCGTTGGAAGCAATGATCGTTTTCCGATTCGTCGTGTGTACTGCGTCGGTCGAAACTATGTTGAGCACGCTCAAGAAATGGGTTTCACAGGACGCGAACCGCCGTTCTTCTTCTTGAAACCTGCGGATGCCGTCGTGCCGGCTGCGGGCGGTGAAACGGTGTCGATCCCGTATCCGACTCTCACTCAAAACTTGCACCATGAAGTTGAGCTGGTCGTTGCCATCGGCAAAGCTGGGAAAAACATTAGCGCAGCCGATGCGCCGAGCCACGTGTTTGGTTACGCCGTGGGGCTCGACATGACGCGCCGTGACCTACAAGGCGAAGCTAAAAAGCAGGGCCGTCCATGGGAAATCGGTAAAGCGTTTGATCAATCCGCGCCGATTGGGCCGATCACGCCGGTTGCCAAGAGCGGTATCGTGACCGAGGGCGCGATCGAATTGACCGTGAACGGAAAAACCACGCAGAAGAGTGACGTCGCGAAACTGATTTGGAGCGTGAACGAGATCATCGAGCATTTGAGCGCGGCTTGGGAATTGCAGCCGGGTGACCTCATCATGACCGGCACGCCTGAAGGCGTCGCTGCAGTCGTGCGCGGTGATGTGATGCGCGCAAGCTCGGTTGGATGCGAGTCGCTCACTGTCCTTATCTCGGATTAGCCGATTGATCAGTGCGAGCGGAAGCGACCGTGGAGAAGCGCGGAATGCTTCCGGTTGGTAGCAACTTAATCAAGGGAGCTCACGTTTTATAAGGGCTAGCGCGACAAAAAATAAATAATAGAAATTACTATTTATCGATCCCTAGTCTCGTCGCAAAGTCGAAGTGAGCGTATTATTTGAAGCAAATTCTTCATTTCTAGTCGAAAGTATGGCGAACCCGTCTCTGAGGCAAGGCGGCTTTGTTCTACATTCGCATTCGATTAGAAAAAGGAGGATCCATGCTCGGACTCATGCAGTCGCAGCCGTTACTGATTTCGAACATCATCGAATTTGCGGCGCTCTACCACGGCGACACCGAAGTCGTCTCTCGCCGCGTCGAAGGCGACATCCACCGAACCCACTACGCAGATGTTGCAAAGCGTGCACGAGCCGTCGCCTGCGCGCTCGATGCGTGGGGGCTCGCGCAAAGCGCGCGCGTCGCCACCCTGGCGTGGAATGGCTATCGGCACTTCGAGCTCTACTACGGCGTGTCGGGTTCTGGGCGCGTGCTGCACACCGTCAACCCGCGTCTCCATCCAGATCAAATGGCATGGATCGTCAATCACGCGGAAGACGAGGTGCTATGTTTCGACATGACCTTCTTGCCGCTCATCAAAGCGATTGCACCTAAGTGCCCGACGGTGAAGCACTATGTTGCGCTGTGCGATGCGAGTGCGCTTCCGGTTGATCATGGCGTTCCCAATGTGGTTGCGTACGAATCATGGATCGCGTCGCATCAGGCTGCAGCGACCGGCTACCGCTGGCCAACGTTTGACGAGAATCTTGCCTCATCGCTCTGCTACACAAGCGGTACCACAGGGAATCCTAAGGGCGTACTTTATTCTCATCGCTCAACCCTGCTACACGCGATGGCCTCTGCAGCGAGCGATTCGATTGGTGTAAATGGTCGCGATACGGTGTTGCCCGTAGTGCCCATGTTTCATGTGAACGCCTGGGGCTTGCCGTATCTTCTGCCGATGGTTGGGGCGAAAGTGGTGTTCCCTGGCCCAGCGCTGGACGGCAAGTCGATCTACGAATTGTTTGAAGGCGAACGCGTCACGTTCTCCGCGGGCGTTCCGACTGTGTGGCAAATGCTTCTTGGCCACATGGATGCGAATGGTCTCAAGCTTTCCACGATGAAGCGCACAACGATTGGCGGCTCAGCCTGCCCGCCCGCAATGCTCGACGCCTTCCGAGACAAATACGGCGTTACCGTGAATCATGCCTGGGGTATGACCGAAATGAGTCCGCTTGGCACATACGGCACACTCAAGGTGAAACACATGGAGGCCGACTGGCTCACACAGCGCTCTGTGCTTCTCAAGCAAGGTCGAGCGGTGTTTGGCGTTGATATGAAGATCGTGGACGATGCGGGCATCGAGCTGCCGCGAGATGGCAAAGCGTATGGCAATCTTATGGTGCGCGGCCCGTGGATCATCGATCAGTATTTCAGAGAGCCCGCAAAGATTCTCGACACTGAGGGCTACTTCCACACTGGAGACGTAGCCACGCTCGACCCCGACGGCTACATGCAAATTACTGATCGCAGCAAAGATGTGATCAAGAGCGGCGGCGAATGGATCAGCTCTATTGATATCGAAAATATCGCAATGGCGCATCCTGCCGTTCTTATGGCCGCCTGCATCGGTTTGCCGCATCCGAAGTGGGATGAGCGTCCGGTGCTCTGCGTTGTGAAAAAGCCTGACGCGGTGCCCAGCAAAGAGGAATTGCTTAAGTTCTACGAAGGCAAAATCGCGAAATGGCAAGTGCCGGATGATGTGCTTTTTGTCGATGCTATTCCGCTTGGTGCAACCGGAAAAATGCAAAAGTCGAAGCTGCGCGAGCAGTTCAAGGATTACAAGTTCGCGTAGGGTGCGAGGAGCGAGCGATCGGTTCGCGCAGCGAACCAGCGAGGGCGAAGCCGCGAGCAGCGAGACGACGAGCAAGCGGCTGACGCGTTCCGGTTGATCTAGAAAAATGGCTCGGAGGCCGCCTCATCAGTGAGCCCACGCGGTGGCTTCGGGCTACACTTTATGTCATTCGCATAAGCGAGAGTATTCACACAGTTAGATGACTCAAGGAGGAGTTATGAAATTGAAGTTTGTCGCCGCTGCAATTGCAGCATCGTTTGTGGCAGGCGCATCGTACGCGGCCGAAGTTGAAGTGCTGCATTGGTGGACGTCGGGCGGTGAGGCGAAATCTGTCGCTGAACTCAAGAAAATGATGGAAGCCAAGGGCCACAAGTGGAAAGACTTCGCGGTGGCTGGTGGCGGCGGTGATGCTGCGATGACGGCGCTCAAAGCGCGTGTGGTGGCAGGCAACGCCCCGGTTGCCGCGCAGATCAAAGGCCCATCGATTCAAGAATGGGCGCAGCAGGGTGTGCTCGCTGACATCTCGGGCGCGGCGGGCGAATGGGACAAGCTTTTGCCGAAAGTCGTCGGCGATGTGATGAAGTACAAAGGCAAATACGTCGCGGCACCGGTAAACGTGCATCGCGTAAATTGGCTCTGGATCAACCAGGAAGCGTTGAACAAGGCCGGTGGCAAAGCGCCGACCAATTTTGACGAGTTTTTCGCGCTCGCCGACAAATTCAAGGCGGCTGGTATGACGGCCATTGCGCATGGCGGTCAGCCGTGGCAAGACGCGACGGTGTTCGAATCAGTCGTGCTCGGTGTCGGCGGCGCGAAGTTTTTCAACGATGCACTGGTTAAGCTTGATCCGAAAGCAATTGATTCGCCAACGATGCTCAAATCGTTCGACACGCTCGCGAAGATCAAAACCTACATCGATAAAGACGCTGCCGGTCGCGATTGGAATCTTGCCACTGCGATGGTGATGAATGGCAAGGGTGGCATGCAGTTCATGGGCGACTGGGCTAAAGGCGAATTTACGTCCGCAAATAAAGTTGCGGGCAAAGACTACGCTTGTGTGCCAACGCCGGGTACGGCTAACGCCTACACGTTCAACATCGATTCGTTTGCGATGTTCAAAGTGAAAGACGCAGCCGTTCAAAAAGGTCAGCTCGATCTCGCCACCGCGATCATGTCTCCTGAGTTCCAGGAAGTGTTCAACCTGAACAAAGGTTCGATCCCCGTGCGGTCGGGCATGAGTGACGCGAAGTTCGACGCATGCGCGAAGAAATCGATCGTCGATTTCAACGCAACAGCGAAGAGCGGTGGCTTGGTGCCCTCCTTTGCGCACGGTATGGCGGTGCCCTCGGCAACGCAGGGCGCGATTGTTGACGTAGTCGCGAAGTTCATGAACTCGAACATGTCGAGCAAGGACGCCGTGGCAGCGCTTGTGAAGGCTGCGAAGACGAAGTAGAGGCAACCTTTGGGAGTGCTCGCGCACGAAGGTGTGCGACGCTCCCAACTGAAATCGAATGCGTAAGCTGTTTGGTGCAATCAGTTGTGCTGTGGGCACGTACTTTTTAGTGCTTGGTTTCGCCGTTCTCGCTGATTCGCGGCGCTACTTTCTACAGTTCGATTGGGATCACGAGGGACTCAAACTTTTGGCAAGTCTTTTGACTATGTTCTTATCTGGCGGATTTAGTTTGGCGCTGGGGATTCGCTTGTTAAAGCCATCCAAGAAGACCGTATGACGTCTCGCGTCGCCGACCACTGGCTCCCAAAACTCGTCCTCTCGCCGACGCTCGCGGCGAGCTTGCTATTTGTCTACGGTTTCATTCTGATTACCGTCGCGCTCTCGTTTACCGAGTCGCGATTGCTGCCGAATTGGGAATGGGCGGGGATCGAGCGCTACCTCGATCTCTTCGACAACGAACGCTGGTGGACATCTGCCGCTAACCTCGCGATCTTCGGCACGCTTTTCATCGCGCTAAGTATGGCGATTGGACTATTGATCGCGATCCTGCTCGATCAAAAAATTCGTGGCGAGGGCTTTCTTCGCGCGATCTATCTTTACCCGATGGCGCTCTCATTTATCGTGAGCGGCACGGCATGGAAGTGGATTCTGAATCCTGGCCTCGGGCTCGAAAAGCTTGTGCAAAGTTGGGGTTTCCCGGATTTCACTTTCGACTGGTTGGTGAATCCCGACATGGCGATTTACACCGTGGTGATCGCGGGCGTGTGGCAAAGCGCGGGCTTTGCGATGGCGCTCTTTCTAGCCGGTCTGCGTGGTGTGGATTCTGAAATCATCAAAGCCGCGCAAGTCGATGGCGCTTCGACGCCAACGATCTATCGACGCATCATCATTCCAACGTTGCGACCCGTGTTCTTCTCGGTGACGCTCATCTTGGCGCACATCGCGATCAAGAGCTTTGATTTGGTGATGGCGCTTACTGGCGGTGGTCCTGGAACCGCGACCGACGTTCCGGCAATCTTTATGTATCAGTTTTCATTCTCGCGCGGACAACTGGGGCTGGGTGCGGCGAGTGCGGTGATGATGCTGATGACGGTGATCGCGATCATGGTGCCGCTCATGTATGCGGAAACGAAGGCGTCCGGAGCTGGGCGATGACTAAGCTATCGCGTGCATGTGTCTACGCAGTACTCATCCTCGCCGCGCTCTACACGCTGGCGCCACTTTGGGTGATGGTGGCAACCTCGCTCAAATCGCTCGATGAAATTCGAGACGGCAGTTTGATCGCGGCACCGCTGGCCCCGACGGTCGAGCCGTGGCTCAAAGCCTGGTCGTCCGCTTGCACGGGTGTGCGTTGCGAGGGCTTGAAGCCGTTTTTCTGGAATTCACTGTTGATGACGATTCCTGCGGTGCTCATCTCAACTTTCATCGGCGCTCTGAATGGCTATGTGCTCACGCAATGGCGATTCCGTGGGTCAGAGGTATTGTTCACGGCGCTGCTTGTGGGTTGTTTCATTCCGTTTCAAGTCGTGCTGTTGCCGATGGCGCGCACGCTTGGCATGGTCGGATTATCAGATTCGATTTTCGGTTTGATCTTTGTGCATGTGGTCTATGGGCTTGCCTTCACAACGCTTTTCTTCCGTAACTATTACGTGAGCATCCCACAAGATTTGATGAAGGCTGCGCGTGTTGATGGCGCAGGGTTTTTCACGATTTTCTGGCGAATATTGATGCCAATTAGCGGCCCGATTTTTGTCGTGTGCATCATTTGGCAGTTCACGCAGATTTGGAACGATTTCCTGTTTGGCGTCGTGTTCGCTGGGGCCGATTCGCAACCGATCACCGTCGCACTAAACAACCTGGTGCGCACGAGCACGGGTGTGAAGGAATACAACGTCGATATGGCGGCGGCGATCATCGCGGCGCTACCAACGCTCTTTGTTTACATCGTCGCCGGGAAATATTTTGTTCGCGGATTGACGGCGGGTGCGGTGAAGGGGTGACCCTGAACTTTTCGACGCAGATTAACGCTGATTTCACGCAGATTAACGCGGATTCTTTTTTGGCGCAGATCTGGTGGAGCCGCTCGTGAATAGGCCCATAGAGTGATTTTCGGAAAGCGGTGTTCGCCGATAGAGGTTCAAGTTTTGTCTCGGGCCTGTTGCCCCAGAAATCTGCGTAAATCCGTGTGAAATCAGCGTTAATCTGCGTCAAAGATGCAGTGAAAGTCTTTTGGTAACGATGGCTAATCTTTCAATCAAAAACATCCGCAAAACCTACCCCAACGGCGTTGAGGTTTTGAAAGGTATCAACCTTGAAATCAACGACGGCGAGTTTCTGATTCTGGTGGGTGGTTCGGGGTGTGGCAAAAGCACGCTCCTCAACATGATCGCTGGGCTTGAAACGGTCAGCGAGGGCGAAATTCAAATCGGTGGCAAGCGTGTGAACGATTTGCCGCCAAAAGATCGCGACATCGCGATGGTGTTTCAGAGCTATGCGCTCTATCCCTCGATGAGCGTGCGCGAGAACATCGCGTTCGGATTGTCACTTCGAAAAGTGCCGAAGTCCGAGCAAGATGCGACGATTGCGCGCGTGGCGAAGCTCTTGCAAATTGAGCCATTGCTTGATCGCCGTCCCGCGCAGCTCTCCGGTGGGCAGCGCCAGCGCGTAGCGATGGGGCGCGCACTCGCGCGTGAGCCGCAGCTATTCTTATTCGACGAACCACTCTCCAATCTCGACGCGAAGCTGCGAGTTGAGATGCGCGCGGAGATTAAGCGCCTGCACAAGCGACTCGGGATCACCACGGTGTACGTGACGCACGACCAAGTGGAGGCGATGACCTTGGGCGACAAGATCGCAGTGATGAAGGAGGGGGTGATCCAGCAATTTGGTACGCCCGACGACATCTATTCGAAACCCTCGAATACCTTTGTTGCGACATTTATGGGCTCGCCGCCGATGAACTTGATCCCCGCAGTTGTTGAGAGTCGAAACGGTGCGGGCTTCGCGAGGATTGCGGGCGATGAGAATTCGCCCCCAATATCGGTGCCGCTTCTGATCTCGTCCAACGCTATCGCAGTCTATGCGAATCGTAGCGTTTTGCTTGGACTTCGCCCTGAGCAGGTGAGCGATAACGAACGACCCGGCGTGAGCGTGGCCGTTGACCTACCCGTCGCGATGACGGAAGTTACAGGCGCAGATGCGATGGTGTTCACTTCGCTCGGTGGTGTCGAGATTGTTTGTCGCACGCAGCCGCGGAGCGTCGCAGGCACAGACCGCGTACGTCTTCATATCGACGCATCGCATGCGTTGGTGTTTGATGAATCGACAGGTTTACGAGTCGTTTGATCTAAACAGCAATAGCTTAGAAGCGAAAATATCATAGGGGTCGAACGCTGTTCGGGCTAGAAGTCGAAATAGTCTATTTAAATCATTGAGCCCCATTAAAAAAAGGGCTAGGCGCAATGGTTCAAAGGAAAGGTCGCATGATTGACATGTGATGACATTGACATAAACTCCCGTCCGTGATCGTGTGGATATGCGATGTCGATGCTGGCTTCGTAGGTACACAAGTCGCAATGCAAACTCGCCGGGGGATTTGCGTACGGTACATCCGAGAGGGAACACCGATGCCGCAAGTCAGTGAGTCAACAACTGTCAGTGTTTTTGGGGCTAAGCCCGCTCGATCCGGCGCGGCAAACCCGCGCGCCTTGCCGGGGGCTGTGAGACCCGAGAGCCGAACGCACACGGTACACGCTGCGCTAGCTCCTCCACTTCTCGCGCGATTCGCGTGGTGGCGCTTTCTCCTTGGTCTAATCGTGATTGCCGTATGGGTCGCATCGGCGGTGCAGTCCACTGCTGCGTCGATCACGCTGGCTGTGAGCACGCGAGCGCTGAGCAATGATCGCGCGGACTTGCTGGTGAACTACAGCGCGCTCGATGTTGGCAACGCGAAGCTCTGGCTCACGGTGAACGGCAAGCGCGCCGCCGCCCTCGCTGGCAGCACCGGTCAATATGTAATCGCCAATGCGGGTCCAGCGGAATACGCACTCTTTGCAACTGCCGAAAGCAGTGCGAACGCGATCTACGTCAAATCCAACGTCGTTCGGGTGACGGTTGGCACAGTGGTTGTACCCATTCAAATCAACGAGAAGACGCGAGATGCAGCGCGACTTTTGATGCAGGGCAGCTTCGGGCCTAGATCAATGGACGACATTCGCACCGCTGAAACAAAAGGCGCGAGTGCGTGGATCGACGAGCAGATCCAGAAGCCTTGGAGTTCGCACAAACTCTACCTTGATCGCATCAAAGCCGGTGGCGAAGAGGAAAAAGAGGAGCATGTCTACGAGTCGTATTGGCAGCAGCTCATTTGGGGCGAGGCTCGCTTGCGCGCCCGCGTCGCGCTCGCGCTCTCGGAAATCATGGTCATTTCAAATATCGCACCGGATCAAAAAAACGCCGCGATGATTTCCTGGATGGATTTGCTCTACCGCAACGCCTTCGGAAACTACCGCACGCTCTTGCAAGAGGTCACCCTCCATCCCGCGATGGGCTATTACCTCAACATGCTGGGCAACGATAAAGAGGACGCCGCGACCGGACGCATGCCGAACGAAAACTACGCCCGCGAAGTGCTGCAGCTTTTCTCAATCGGTCTCAATGAGTTAAACGCCGACGGTAGCATGCGTAAAGATGCCGCGGGTCGCGCGCTTGCCTCCTACGATCAGTCAATCGTGCAGGGATTTGCGGCGGCATTTACCGGTTGGAATTTTTCGGGGAATGACACTACGAAGGCATCAAGTTTCGATCATCCCACCGAGAACTGGACCGACTACATGCGAGCGTGGCCCACGCGTCACTCAGTCGGCGCGAAAAAACTACTAAGCAACACCGCCATTCCTGCCGGACAAACGCCGGAAAAGGATCTCGCTGACGCGCTCGACAACATCGCGAGCCACCCGAACGTAGCACCTTTCATGTCAAAGCGCTTGATCCAGTTTCTCGTAACGAGTAACCCATCGCCTGCATACGTGGCGCGCATCAGCGCGGTGTGGAATAACAACGGGCGCGGTCAGCGCGGTGATCTGGCTGCGGTCGTGAAAGCGATATTGCTCGACACCGAAGCGCGAACGTATAGCGCGAACTCAACCAGTGCGGGCAAAGTACGCGAACCGATGGTGAAGTTCATTCACTTCATCAATTCAATGCAAGGTCAATCGAAGAATGGTCGCAATTCGATTTGGTGGCTCGATTCACCGGATGATTATTTGGGGCAATCGCCACTTCTTGCGCCGTCCGTGTTTAACTTTTTCTCACCGAGCTTTACACGTGCAGGGCCGATTGCACAGGCGGGCCTCGTCGTGCCTGAGATGCAGCTTGTGACCGATACACAAATTGTGGGAAGCGCGAACTTCTTCACGCGAATGATTAACGATCATGGCGTGGGGTTTAACAGCGACTATGCCGTGAGCTTTGCGACGGATCAGTGGGAGTCGCTTGCTGACGATCCCAATCGCTTTCTTGAACAATTGAACTGGGTTTGGTTTGCCGGAGCGATGAGCGCCGAGACCCGAGACATCATCTTTCGAGCGATGAACAAGTTGCGAGCGACCGAGAAACACGAGCGAATGGAGATAGCGTTTAAGTTGGCGGTGATCGCACCTGAATTCTCGGTGCAACGATAAGGATTGCAACATGAGCACAACCAAGCTCCACCGTCGCGGCTTACTTCGTTTGGGCGCACTCGCGCCGATGGCTTTCTCAAGCGGACTCTTGGGCGGGCTCGTGCGCAGTGCGTACGCGCAAAACGTGAGCAATCCAGCGGATTACAAAGCACTCGTTGCGGTATTCATGTTCGGCGGCAATGATGGAAACAATCTCCTCATTCCACTCGATGCAAGTGGCTTTGCCGACTACACGAACGGACGCGGCCGACTTGCGCTCTCTCGCGAGAGCCTCGCGGCGATCAACCCAAGCAACACGGGTGGAAGAGCGTTTGCGCTGCACGGCTCAATGTCGGCCCTGGCCACGCTCTTCAGCGCGGGCAAAGCGGCGGCCGTTGCGAATGTCGGCCCGCTGGTGAAACCAACCACGCGCTCGCAGTGGCAAATCGATGATAGTTTTTCGCCACCGAATCTTTTTTCGCACAGCGATCAGCAGAATCAGTGGCAAAGCGGCGCAGCGGACGTGAGCGTTCGCCAGGGTTGGGGCGGAAGAATTGCCGATCAAGTCGCCGCGCTCAACGGCGTGCAGAACATCGCAACAGCGATCACGGTCAACGGCCGAAGCTTTTTTCAACAAGGCGCAATGGTCGCGCCGTATGCCGTCTCGCCGAGTGGTTACTTCGGATTCGAGTCCTATGATCCAAAATCAACAAGCGCACTCTCGGTGGGGTTTGGTGAAATGATTAACGTGCGACGAACGCATCTGTTTGAAGCGGCTTGGAACGACGTGATCAAGCGCGGGATCGATACGCAACAAGTATTTCAAGCGGCGCTCAATCAGGCGCCCGCGCTCACCACCGTGTTCCCGCAAACGGGTATCGGCGATCAGTTGCAAACCATTGCGCGGCTCATTGCCGTGCGTGCCTCGCTTGGTGTGAAGCGGCAGGTTTACTTTGCCTCAATTGGAGGTTTTGATACCCATGGCGCAGATCAACTTCAAGATCAGTCTGAGTTGTTGGGCGCAGTGAGTAATGCAATGGCGGCGTTCTACCGCGCCACGGAAGAGATGAACGTCGCCCAACAAGTCACCGCATTTACGATGAGCGATTTCGGGCGCGATTTTCCGGCCAACGGCAGTGGCGGATCGGATCACGGTTGGGGCTCGCATCACATCGCGGTTGGTGGTGCGGTGCAGGGCAACAAACTCTATGGCACGTTTCCTGTCCTTCGCGCCAATGGCCCCGATGACACCTCAGGCGGGCGCTGGATACCCTCTACGGCAACCGAGCAATATGCTGCCGCGTTCGCGCGCTGGTTCGGGCTGTCGAGTTCGGAGCTTGCAATTGCGTTCCCGACCCTATCGCGCTTCGCGGCTGGTCCGCTCTCATTTGTATAGATATTCGCTGAAATCAACCGTGTAATTGGGGCTAAGCGGGCAGCTACAGCCAAAGCCAAAGACAAATTTATCGTCATCTCATCCGCGCGAAATAGATGTTTCGCTCAATGAGCTCAATCGAGCTTCCGCCCCATGGCGACTATGCCCGCGATTGCAATGCATTTGGTTAGCTCGGTTGCGCACTCGCGTCGGCGCGTGTCTCCGTCGCCGCGAAGGCATCGGCGAGAAGCGCGCCCAGCGTTTGCACGGTAATGGGTTTGGTGACGAAGTCATCCATCCCCGCCTTCAGGCAACGACTGCGCTCATCCTCAAGAGCGGTCGCGGTTAAGGCGACGATCCTCGGGCGTTGGTCGCTCCTCGCTCGTTCGCGGATCCGCCGTGAAGCTTCAACCCCATCCATTTCTGGCATTTGGACGTCCATCAGCACTAAATCGTACTTGCGGCGGTCGCACATCGCGACCGCTTCGATGCCGTTTGCGACGGCGTCGGCTTGATAGCCGTAAGCAGCCAAAAGATGTTGGAGCAATATCCGGTTCACTTGATGATCCTCAGCAATGAGGATCTTGAGCGGACATCGTGAGGCGAGTGAATCATCGAGCCGGGGCGCTTCGCTCGGGCGCCTCAGTGCAGGTTGAACGCCCAATAACTCAGCAGCATTGCGTAGTAGCGTGAGCATTCGCGCGGGCTTGTTAACAACGGCATCCACTAAATGGCTCGCATGCAGCTCAGTCGAAGGGCGGGTGCTCAAGAGAATGATGCCGATGTCAGCAAACTTCGGCTGTGCGCGCCAGCCGTGCACCGCGGTCGCGTTGGAGTCTTGGTAGAGCTGAGCGTCGCAAATCAGCAGATCAAACGGCTCAATCTCAGCGCGCGTGATTGCTTCTAGCAGTGTGTTTGATGTGAGAAGAGTGGCTCCACGTCGCTCGAACTGTCGGGCTAACACTTCGCGTAAGCGCGCGTTAGGCTCGATGACCGCAATTTTTTTCCCATCGAATCGTAAGGTGCGAAAAATAGCCCAGGCCACATCGCTAGATGCCGATGAGTTGATTTCAGATTCGCGGAAGTTGAATCTTGCAGTAAAACGAGAGCCGGCACCAGGCGCACTCTCGACGTCAATGTCGCCGCCCATCAGCTTTGCTAGGCGAAGTGCAATCGCAAGCCCAAGCCCTGTGCCGCCATATCGGCGCATGGTGCTCGAATCCGCTTGCACAAATGGCTCAAACAGGCGGGGAAGCACATCTGGGGCAATGCCGATGCCGGTGTCTTCGATGCAGACTTTTACGCAGCGTAGCGCTGGCGCTTCTTGAGCTTCGTCTTCAGCGCGCTCGCATGAAATTGAGGCGATCACTTCTCCAGACTCGGTGAACTTAATCGCGTTTGAGAGCAGATTCATGGCCACTTGTTTGAAGCGGGTGAGATCGCCATCCACTAGGCAGGGTGTATCCGGCATCGTGACGTCGCAGATAAGTTCAATGCCGCGCTCATGCGCGCTTTGAGCCAAGAGCGAGGTGACCTCTTCAAGCGCCTCTAGCGGGCAAAAGCTCATCTGTTCAAATTCAACTCGGCCTGATTCAATTTTTGAATAGTCAAGGATATCGTTGAGAAGCACCATCAATGATTCTCCGCTCGTGCGGATCAGCTTCACATACTCCTGTTGATTCGGGGTGAGTGCGGTTTCAGAAAGCAGGGAGGTCATGCCGATTACGCCATTCATTGGCGTGCGGATCTCGTGTGAAATATTCGCCAAAAACGCCGACTTTGAGCGCGTTGAGGCTTCTGCTTCTTTGGTGCGTGCCTCTAGGATCAGGTTAAGCGCTGCGAGCTCCTCCGTTCGCTCCAGCACTCGTGCCTCCAGCTCTTCTGCAACCTTTGCGCGTTCTTGCTCTGCGCGCACTACATCGTCGATATCGGTAGCGACCGTTACGTAAATCGCCTCGCCTCGAAGAAGATCGTCGACGCCAAAGGATTCCACCGTAAACCAGCGGTAACTACCCTCGCGTGGCTTGATTCGGTATGTGCCAGGTTGAGTGCGGCCTTTCTCTAGCATCTCGCTGCCGCGCGCGCGCGCTGCAACTAGATCATCAGGATGAACAAACGCCTCGCCGTCCTTGATCGTTCGAAAGTCGTCGCCAAAAAAAGTACGCCATCGATCATTGGAGTAAACAATCTCTCCGCGACGATCACGGGCGGCGACGAGTGCGGGCAGCGCGTCGAGCAAACGCAAAGTGTTCTGTTGCTCAGAGCGAAGTCGAAGGTTATACCGCCGCTCAGTGTCACTCGCCCGGCGTAGAAAATCACCGATGAATGACGCGAAGAGCGCGGTGACCATGAACAGCGTAAGTTGCGCCACGTCCCGTGCGCTCTGGAATACAAGTTCACCATAGGGCGGGACAAACGCGTACTGGCACACTAATGCGGCGAATGTCGCAGAGAGCACTGCAGCGCTGCGGCCGACGAACAGGCCTATCAGCCCGACACCAATACCCGAAAATAGAAAAGGAAGAAGTTCGCCCATCCATGGGTGTAGGATTGCGCGCAACAAAAGCGCCACGAGCGTAATCACCACAGTGAGCACAACGCCACTGTGTGACCGTAGCATCTTAAATACTAAGGTCTGGCGCAAAAGAAAGTCCTCTTCATCAATCCAATTGCCGCGATAGCGCTTCCCAAGAGCGAAGAATCAGCCGAAGAACAAATAGGCCACCCAGATGGCCGCAATCACACCGGCGAGATCTGCCAGCAACCCGAACGGTACCGCATAGCGTGTGCGCGTTATTTTCACAGCCCCGAAGTAAAGCGCAATGATGTAGAGCGTGGTGTCGGACGAGCCCTGCATGATGGAAGTTAGGCGACCGACAAATGAGTCCACGCCGTACGTTTTGAGTGCGTCGATCATCATGGCGCGGGCACCGCTTCCAGAGACTGATTTCATGAGTGCAGTAGGCAGCGCAGGTGTGAAATCGGTATTGAATCCGAGCGACGCAAACAGCCAAGTGAAGCCTTGCACAATCATTCCGAGCACCCCGGAATTCCTAAGTACGCTAATCGCAACGAGCATTCCCACCAGATACGGAATGATCATGAGCGCTGTTTCGATACCGCCCTTCGCGCCCTCAATGAATGCCTCGTACACATTTACTTTACGCCTGAGACCTAACAGGATGAAGGTAATGATGATTCCAAACAGAATCAAATTTGCGACCACCTTCGATACGAGCTCAATTTCTTCGCGAGTCAAATAGTTTACGAAGTAGTAAACCATGCCAAACAGCAGCGAGCTGATGATGCCGATGCCGCCAAGAAGCACGGGATCAAGAATCTTGATCCGCTGTTTGAGGCAGACCGCGAGCACGGCAACCAGGGTGCCGACATACGTCGCGATGAGGGTCGGAATGAAAATATCCGAAGGATCTTTCGCGCCCAACACAGCGCGCTGCGCGATCACCGACAGGGGCACCAAGGTGAGCCCGGCTGTTTGGATGACCAAAAACATCAACTGGGCGTTACTCGCCGTGTCTTTCTGTGGATTGAGGTCTTGCAAACTTTGCATGGCCTTCAAGCCAAACGGCGTCGCCGCGTTATCCAGTCCGAGGAAGTTCGCGGAGTAATTCATCACCATGTGACCGGTCGCCGGATGATCGCGCGGCACCTCCGGGAACAATCGCGAAAAGAAGGGCGAGAGCACCCGCGAGATCACTTGAATCGCGCCCGCTTTCTCGCCAATGGCAAGAATCCCGAGCCAAAACGTCATCACCCCCGCCAGTGGCAAGGAGATGTCCATGACGGCAATCTTCGCCGACTCAAACGTGCCGTCGATAACCTTCTTGAATACTGTTGCATCGCCCAGGAAAATCCATTGCGCGAGCGCGGCAAGGAAACCAACGATGAAGAATCCGCACCAGATGTAGGTGAGCGCCACGAAGAACCCCGATCAATGTTGTCGCCTTAGTCTATCGCGTGCTCGCGGCGGTAGGCTGACTCGATGCGAATTTGGCAAAGCAATTGATTTCAACGAGTGCAACAATCACCGGTTTCCTTTCGCGACGAATAAATCTTGATGCGCGCGCTCATGTACTCCCCCCGTTTGAAGACGTTAGCGACTGCTCTGTTCGCGGCGGCGTTTGTGGCCGGTTGTTCCACTTTGCAGATTCCGGACGAGCCTAAGTACCTCCGCGCGCTCGAGATTGATGTGGCGAGTCATCGTTCACTGAGCCAGGATTCGCGTGCGCAGCACCTCGTCTTGCACTTCACAACAATCAATAATGAGGCATCAATTCGAGTATTGACGCTCGGCGCGGTAAGTTCGCACTATCTTGTGACTGAGCCTGAGAATGGCGTCCCGCCGAAGATCTATCAGTTTGTTGCGGAACACCGCCGCGCGTTTCACGCGGGCGTGAGCCACTGGAAAGGCGCAGCTGGGCTCAATGCGAGCTCGATCGGTATCGAGATCGTCGGCAAGGGCTACACCGATACGCCAGAGGGCCGCATCTGGCACGATTTTCCGAAAGAGCAAATCGATCTCGTCATCGCGCTCACCAAAGGAATCGTAAAGGAACACCAGATTCGCCCAGATCGCGTCGTGGGACATAGCGATATTGCGCCAGGTCGCAAAAACGATCCAGGGCCAAAGTTTCCCTGGAAGCGCTTTGCTGATGAGGGAATCATTCCCTGGCCGGATGAGGCGATGGTCGCCGCGAAGCAGCGAGAGTTTGAAGCGAAGCTGCCTGACGTAGCGTGGCTGCAACAAAAGCTCACCGCGCATGGCTTCAATGTTCCGGGAACGAATACGTATGACCAAACGACCAAGA
Organism: Betaproteobacteria bacterium; assembly: GCA_013298765.1. Lineage (GTDB taxonomy): Bacteria > Pseudomonadota > Gammaproteobacteria > Burkholderiales > Casimicrobiaceae > Casimicrobium. Next base: position 94,896 of record JAAFJA010000008.1, on the reverse strand, counting down.
ACGCGGTTGAGGCGTTTCAGATGAAGTATCGCCAAGCGAAATTTGATGGGCTGCTAGACGCCGAAACTGCGGCGCTCCTCGACGTTGCGACCCGCGCTGATGGATTTCGCGTGCGCCCAGTTGCTTCGGAGAAGAAGCCTTGACCATCGCTTGCCGGATCACGCGACGTGGGCTGCTTGTCGCAGCCGCTGCGACAAGCCTCGTTGCCTGCACCACCCAGAAAATCTCGACCGAACCTGAAACTACGAGCCGCATGAAACGTACACCGCCGCGCCCGTTGCCTGAACTCGATGCCGCGCTCCTCTCGATTTCGCAATCGCCTGGAAGAGAGCTTTCGAGTATCGCCGCGCTCGCAATGCGGGGTGGCAAGATCGTTTATGAAAACGCGATGGGATTCGCGCGAATTGATGCAAACGATGCGCGTCGCGGCGTCGAGGCAACACCGGATTCCTTGTATCGCATCGCTTCGATCTCGAAGATGTTTGTTGCGATGGTCGCAGTTAAGCTGGCGGACCAAGCGGTGTTGGATCTAGATCGCGATATCAGCGATTACCTCGGATACCCGCTCAGAAATCCGCATTTCCCCACGTCGCCGATTTCGCTTCGAATGCTGCTCTCGCACACGTCATCGCTTCGTGATGGGGGTGGCTACAACTTTCCCGAAACGGTGGCGCTTCGCGACGTATGGCTTCCCGGTAGCGCGCGATTTGGCAAGGGCGAAATGTGGGCGAAGCGTCGTGCGCCGGGCCAATACTTCAGCTACTGCAACTTCGCGTTCGGCATGATTGCGACGGTGATGGAGTGCGCAACCCGAGTTCGCTTTGACCGCTTGATGGAGCGTGAATTGTTCGCGCCCTTGGGCGTGACGGCCACATTTGACCCAGCCTCACTCGCATCGGCGCAACTCGCGCGCGTTGCAACGCTGTATCGGAAGCGAACTGACGTGAATGGTCGTGAGCGCTGGGATACCTCGGGGCCTTGGGTGCCTCAAGTGGATGACTATTCGCGAGACGCGCCCAAGCCGCGCGCGACAGACGCGTATGTAGTTGGCACTAACGGCTCGGTGTTCGGCCCGCAGGGCGGGCTTCGAGTTTCGCTGCGTGATCTCGGACGTACGATGACGATGCTCATGAACCGTGGGCAGGTTGATGGGCGCAGCGTATTGAGCGAGCGTGCGGTCGCGACGCTTTTCACTGAGCAATGGCGCTACAGCCGAACTGCGCTCGATGGCAAAGGCAATCGAGCAGAAGATGACGAAGGCGAGGGCGGTCTCTTCAACGCCTGGGCGCTCGGGCCACAGATTTTTCTTGACGTTTCAGAAGGTCGGCGTGGTGATCGCCTTGTTGACGGCGGCGGCTTCAAAGGCGTAGGGCACTTAGGCAACGCCTACGGCTTAACCTCTGCATTCGCGCTTGATCCGTCACGCGGCGATGGCATGGTTTTCTTGGTCGGTGGAACGGCAAGCGATCCCGGGCTCAACAAGGGGCGCTTTTCAGCCATGTATCGCTACGAAGAAGAAATTCTCACTGCCATCCACCGCGCTGCCATCGCGTAGCGTTTCCTTACGACACAGCGGGATCGATGAGCGTGAGCGATCGCTCGTAGGTGTCGAGCGCCGCGCGCACGCCAATGGGTAAGCTCATCTGTGCGGCGATATGCCCGAACGAATAGCCGCTGGCGACCGGACCGGGTTGGCTCGTCGCGTAATCCCGAATCACCTCTTGCAGCGTGAGTGACGCCTCGCCATCTGTCGCTTCACAACGGCGACACACGCCGAATAGGGTGGCCGCCGGAAATTGCTTTGTATGCGTCATGGCTTGCACGAGCTGAGTCAGCATTCGATCAATGCGATAGGGCGCTTCGTTGATTTCTTCCAGAAACAAAATTTTGTTTGCAAGCGAGGGCATGTAAGCTGTGCCCACGAGCGACGCGAAAACGGCCAGATTGCCACCCACCAATTCACCCTCAACTCGCCCGCCACGTTGTGTGCGCACCGCGTACTCGGGTTCAGCGCCGCTACGCGCTTCGTTTTCGAGCGCAGGGAGCATCGCGTAGTTTTCAGGCGCGTCAAAAAGAATCTGTTCAATGTTTCTACGCGAATACGGTGAGAGTGTTGAGATACCGCTCGGCGTGTGGAAAGTGATGAGGCCTGCATGGGCGGCAACAGCGTTAAGAAGCGCTGTCATGTCAGAAAACCCCATCAACACTTTTGGCATCGCGCGCAAAAGCGCGAAATCGACAAGCGGAAGGATTTGCGCAGTACCCGAGCCGCCACGCACTGACCAAATGGCTTTCACGTCAGGATCACGCCATGCGGCGTGTAAGTCATCCACTCGCTCGAGGGCGCTGCCGGCATAGCCACCATATTTGAGACGCAGGTTGCGCCCAAGTTTGGGGACTAAGCCCAAACTCTCTGCGTTCGCGACGGCACGTTCGACATTGGCTTCGCTGACAACGCCGCCGGGGTTGATCAGCGCGACGACGTCGCCGCGACGAAGGCGCGGGGGACGCGTAGACCGACGGTTGCCCGATTCGCTCGCCGTTTGTACTGCTGATTTTGGTACAGACTTGCCGGTTTGACCCAACGTTAATTGGGGCGAGCCGCCAATTATTGCAGCAAGCGGAATAGAAGTAATCGTTCGTCTTGCCCGATTCATCGGGGCGCTCCAATAAAAAAGCCGGAACGTTTTAGCGCTCCGGCTTCTTGCTCTGGTTACGGGTTACTTGAACTGATAGCCCAAGCTCAACACGAATGCACGACCGCGGGGGTCAGCAACGCGTGGCTCCCATGAGCTGCCCGAACCGCCGTTGCTATCGTAGGTGATTGCAAACGGTGGATCCTTATCGAGCACGTTTTTCACCAAGCCGGTGATTGTCAAGTTTTTGATGCCGCTGTAAGTGGCCGACAGGTTATAAGTCGTGTAGCTCGCAACCTTCGGATTCCAGTTCGGTGGCACCACTGCACCCGATGCAACGCCAGGAAGCACTTGATCGTTGTAGCCCGCGCGGAAGGTTTGGCTCAACGTGCCAGTCCAAGCGCCGCGCTTGTAGCTCACCCAAGCACTGTGCTTCCAGCGCAGCCCGAGATCGCCCGCGAAGCTGAATTGACCAATTTCACTTGGCCCGTAGGGCACGCCCGCGACAACGCGTGAGCGCTTCTTGGTGAGATAGGTGCCATCCAAACCAGTCGTCCAGCGTGCGCCAACCGCATCAAATCCGCCACGCAGACTCACTTCGATACCAGCCGTTTGCGACGAACCTGCATTGACCCAACGCTGATCCACAGCGATCAGTTTGCCTGAGGTGTCGCGAATGAAGCGCTCTGGGAAGAAGCGATAGTTATCGATCAGCTGCGTGAGGGACAGGATTTGAATCGTGCCCGTGCGCTCAATGTCCCACCAATCAAGACCGATGCTCAAGTTCGGTGCGGGTTCCCAAACAAAGCCGAGGGAGGACATTTTTGCCTCTTCCGGTCCGAGATCTGGCTTGCCGCCGTTGATGATGTTGGCCCCACGATCAATGAAAGCGCATCCAGGTTGAGTCGTGTTTGGACGACCGCCCGGGCAGGTCAGAGGATCGACGAGGGTCGTTCCTGTGAACAGCGATTCAGCAGCACCGTTGTAGAGCTGGTTAAACGTCGGTACGCGGAAGCCCGTGCTGTAGGAGCCGCGGAAAAGCAAGCTGTTCGTTGGTTTCCAAAGCGCCGAGGCTTTCGGGTTACTGGTAGTGCCAAAGCCGTCGTACTTGTCTTGGCGCATTGCCAGAGTGACTTCAAGCCCTTTAACCACCGGCACGAGGAGCTCGCCGTAGAACGCAGTCACGTCGCGCTTCGCACCCAAAAGCACGTTGGTCTGATCAAACGGCGCTGCGATGATGATGCGCTGATTCGCGAGATCACGCTCATCGCCGTTGAACTTGTATTTCTCTGTGCGGAAATCAACACCGACGGCGGCCATGATGTCACCTGCAGGCAGCTTGAACACCGGACCGCTTGCCGAGGCATCGGTTTGCGTCATCGTGAATTTCCCGCCGTAAAGCACCACGCCGCGCGCTGAGGCTTCTTGGAGTGCAGCGAGGCCGTCTGCGCTTTGGCGCTGACCTGCGGGCAGGAAGATGTCAATGCGGCCGCTATTGAGCGCCGGAATGATGCCAGGGCCGCCATCGCTTGCACCGGTCGCCGTGGTGCCACGGAAGTAGTAGCCATTGCCAAGCGTTGATTTCGCTTCGCTAGTCGCCTGCGAAATACCGGCGCGGTAATCCCAGCCGCCGAAGAGTGGGCCTTCAGCATTCAACGCGAATCGTTGTGTTTTCGCATTGGTCTCAATTTCGCGCGGTCCGCATTCGATACAGCGCCAACGGTAGGCGAGCGATTGTCCGCGTTGCGCCTCAGTAATCGTCGTTGGGAATGCTGCGAGCAGTGCATTAAACACGCGGTCGTAGCTCGCTTGCGAGAATGAATTTCGTGGATAACGCAATTGTTGCGTCGTGGTGTTTGGCGTCAATTGCAGATTCGAAAACCGCTTCGCCGAATCGGATTCGGAGGCGACGACCTCACCCACCACTTGATGTTCACCGAGCTTCAGCGTGCCGCGCCCCACGAAACTCGTGGTCTGGATCGGCTGTTGCAAAACGGCTGCTTTCCCCGTGTCCCATGCGCACGCGAGGGCTGCGCTCGGCGTGTTCCAGAGCAAGTCCGCGTATGGCGCTTGTCCAGGGATGCTGCTACATCCCGCTTGACCCGGCAGGTCAAGGATATTCAAGCCGCCGCTGTAGCGAACTGTGGTGCTACCGGGAATCAGCGGAAAGTTAGCCGCCGCAGGGAAGAGCGTTCCTGCGAGCGGGAAAATCGTTGCGAACGGCGTTCCGCGAGTATCAACGCTCAAGCCGCGATCTGGCTGAAAAGTATTGACGAAATCACGTTGATCGCCGCGGAGCGCTTTCGCGTCGCGCACCGACAACGATGCCATGACGTTGAAGCCATCCTTTTTCAGATCACCAAAGCCGCCAAGGATGCTTCCGTTAAAGATATTGCCGCCGCCCGCTTCGGTGACGTCGGCCGTTACGTTCGCGCTGATGCCGGTGTAATCATTACGAAGAATGAAGTTGATTACGCCACCGATTGCGTCAGTCCCGTAAATCGCAGACGCGCCATCTTTCAATACCTCGATGCGCGAAATTGCCGCCATCGGAATTTGGTTCAAATCAACCGTGCCGCCGTTCAACCCGTGCGCCGCCACGCGGCGACCATTCAAAAGAATCAGCGTTGCATTGCTGCCTTGGCCGCGTAAGTTTGCGCTGGTTGCGCCGTTGTTGCCGCGTTGCGCGCCGCCCACGACGTCTGCGTTTGACGCTAAGTTGTCAAGGCCGTTGCCGTTCGTGCTCAGGCTCAAAACGAGCTGCTCAGCCGTGGTGATGCCTTCGCGTTCAAGTTCTGCACGCGTGATGATTTGTAGTGGTAGCGCGCCTTCGTTGGCGATGCGCTTGATGCTGGAGCCCGTAATCTCCACACGCTCAACTTTTTGCGGCGTGTTCGGCGCGGTTTGAGCAAACGCGATCGGCGCAGCAATCAGCGATAGCGCGATCCCGTAGGTAAGTTTCTTCAGTTTCACTGGTAATCCTCTCGTAGAAGGTTATTGACTTGCCCGCTTTACCCAGCTGCAACACACGAGTTTCGCAACGCCCCAAACATTGCTTGATTCCGCCCGGTGCCCAATTGCAACTGGTACTCAACTGGTTCCCCTTATTACACGCGCTCGACGACTTTTGTGTCAATTGATACGTCCCGCGTTGCCGAAATTGCATGAAAGCGGTAGCGGAAAACGGACAACGCCACGCAGCATTAAGGGGAACACCTAAGTTGAAAGGAATTCCATGTGATCGACGTTTTAAATGGGTCTAGATGACGAAAAAGTAAATCTCGAATTAAAAATTAACGAAGCGGTCGCGCCGTGAAAATATGAATTTAGCCGTTTTAGCCAAAGAAATCGGGCGATCACACAGTCACCATGCCAATTTCGTCATCCGATATTGCTCGCGCGCCGACGGCGGGAAACCTCTCGTAGCATCCCATCATGGCGAAAACACTCACTCGAAAATCCGGCACGCATTGGTTAGTCGCATTCATCGCGATGGCGCTCATGAGCGGCTGCGCACACCTGCAAGCGCCGCGAGATGCCGCAAGTGCAATCCCAGAACCCGCACTCGCGAAGCTCCGCGAAGCGCAAATCCCGGAAGACGCGCTCGGCGGCGTGGTCCTTCGCCTTCGCGACGGTCGCGTGACGTGGCAGCGGCAGGCAACGCGTGCCATGCAGCCGGCATCCACGATCAAGGTGTTGACCTCCATCGTCGCGCTCGAAACGCTCAAACCGTCTTACCGCCCCAAAACAACCCTCGTAACCCGTGCGGAGCAACGCGGCGACACACTTCGCGGCGATCTAGCCCTGGTCGGCGGCGGCGCGGATGAGCTCTCCATCGACGCGCTGGAATCGATGCTCCGCACGCTTCGCGCGCAGGGCGTGCGTGTGATCGAGGGCGATCTCATCGTAGATCGCGAATTTTTCCAACCGCCGCGCCCGTACGAAGGCGATCCCCCCTTCGATGAATCGCCCGAATTTCGCTACAACGTGATTCCCGATGCGCTAATGCTGGGCAGCAATCTCAATCAGCTCGCCATCGCCTCGGACGAAAAAGAAGTGCGCGTCGTGTTTGGCCCGTTGATGGACGGCGTGCAATTCGTTTCCGAAATGATGCTGGTTGAAAAGAGCTGCGCGCTCTGGGAAGACGATTGGAAAATCCCGCGCGTTGACAAACTCGCGAGCGGCGAAATTCGCGTTGCGCTCCTCGGCACCTTTCCAAAGAATTGCAACATCGCCACAGAGATCAACATCATTGATCGAACGGATTACGTAGAGCGCGTCACTCGCGCCCTGTGGAAATCGCTCGGCGGGCAATGGAGCGGTCGCGCGCGAGAAGGCATCGCGCCCACGCGTAGCGCAAACGCGGGCGACCCGCCCGTCAGAACCATTGCCAACGTCGATTCACGAACGCTCGCCGAATTCAATCGCGATATCAACAAACGAAGCGATAACGCAATGACGCGCAGCGCCTATCTCACGATGGGCGCGCTAGCGAGCGACGCGCTTACGAAGCTAGAGAAAAGCGCCCCCACCGCAGCGCGCGCCGATGCCGTCGTTCGCACATGGCTTCGTGAAAAAAGCATCGACGACACGGGCCTCGTCATCGAAAACGGCTCGGGCCTCTCACGAAAAGAAATGATCGCGCCAATGACCCTCGCGCAAACGCTACGCGCCGCGCACGCAAGCAAATGGGCGAGCGAATTCATGATGAGCCTGCCCATCGTCGGCATCGACGGCGCAATGCGCAATCGCCTCAAAGACACCCCCGCCAACGAAATCGGCCGCATGAAAACCGGCGGTCTACGCAACGTCACCAGCGTCGCGGGCTATCTGCCCGACGCCAGCGGCGAGGCACAAGTTGTCGTCCTATTCCTAAACCACGACAACGCGCGAGGCGCGAAGGGCAGGGCGGTGTTGGATGAATTGATGAAGGGGTTTGTTGGGCAAGTGCGGTGAACCGGTTCGTAAGAATCGTTGGTAGCGGGCGCGTAATTTCGCCAAAAGGCGCGGCTAAGGCAACGTGCGTCGCCCTGCAGTGTTACCATAAACGTATTGGTAATACTTAGAGACCCGCCATGAGCACCAACCTCACCAGCAAAGGCCAAGTCACCATCCCGAAGCACATTCGCGATGCGCTTCACCTTACGCCGGGTAGCGCGGTTGATTTTGCGGTAAATGCGTCGGGGCAGGTGGTATTGAATCCGGCTACCGCCCGTAGCACGAAGAAAGCGGTGGATCGATTCGAAGCCGTGCGCGGCAAAGCCACCGTTAAGTGGCGCACCGACGATTTGATGAAACTATTGCGCAGTGAAACCTGATCCGGGGCGCGCATGTTGCTTGTAGATAGCAACGTCTTGATCGACGTGCTCGAAGACGATAGCGAATGGGCCGCGTGGTCGATCGCGCAATTGCGCGCGCAGTCACAAATTCACGCCCTCGCGATCAACCCGATCATCTACGCCGAAATCTCCTGTGCGTTCGCACGCATTGAAGAGCTGGAGCGCGTGGTAGATCAATTGCAACTGCAAGTGCTCGAATTGCCGCGCCCCGCGCTCTTCCTCGCGGGCAAAGCCTTCATTCAGTACAAGCGCGCCAAGGGGACGAGGCAAAGCGTCCTGCCCGATTTCTTCATCGGCGCTCACGCGGCCGTTACCCAATCGCCGATCCTCACGCGTGATGCGGCGCGGTATCGAACGTATTTCCCGACGGTCGAGGTGATTGCGCCGGATAGAGAATAGGCGTCCGCAGCTTGCAGTAGGTGGCGAGAAAATCGATCCCGGCTCGCTTGATCAAGCTGGTAGATCGTCGGGACGCTCAAAAAGCAAGCTTGACTAAGCGATCGCAGTAAGCCAGAGTTACATCACCGTGTCAGAAGTAGCTCAGAATGCTCATCAACGTTCAAGACGCCAAAACGAAGTTCTTCAAGTTGCTCGAACAAGCGCACGCAGGCGAGGAAATCATTCTCGCGAAGGCGGGCAAACCGTACGCGCGGTTGGTGCCGCTGGCGCAATCAGTAAAAAAGCGAACGCCGGGGCGATTGCCATCTATTGATGATTCGCGATTTTTTGACGCGCTTCCTGATGAAGGGCAAGCACTTGGGGAAGGTCGCGGCGCGGATAATCCACCCTGACCCCTTTGGATCCCCTTTTCATCTGGGCAGTTTGCCATTCACCGGGTTAGCTTTCAACGTATTCACCGAAAATTTCCACCATCTTTGCTTTCCATGCTGCAGGAATGCCAGTCCAATCGTTGCCCCAAGTCTGTGTATGTTGGAATGCCTTAAATGGCTTTTCCGAACTTGGGGCCGAATATCCCATTTCGTCTTCGACGTTTTCATGCATCTGAACGACTTTGCGAACTCCAGCAAGGGCATCAGCAATAGGCTGATTAAATATCTCAGCCCCTGCGACACCACCGTCACGGTCGTGAACAACAATCGGTGCAAGCCCCATCGCAACAAGGTACTTCACCAACCCGATGATAGAAGCCTTCCCTCTTGCTTTGACGATTTCGAAATCTGAAACGATCTTCAGGTAGCGCTCTTTTGGAAGACGCTTGATTGTTTCTTTAATAACAACCTCTTCGGTGTCGCCCTCAATGATGATGATGTGCTTCGTAAAGAACACCCGTGCCACGTGATCATCGACGCGCAATAGCATCTTCACGTGTGCCTTTGCATCCTCGCCTAGGGCTAGGTATGCGTCACTAACGTTAAATGGAGATGCGTTCACACCATTTGAATCGCATCGAAGACTATTCAGTATCTGCTTCGGCTTCCGTGCGAGGTCAATGATGAACGGCGAATGCGTGGTGGCGACGATCTGTGACTCATTTCCACTGAGCTCATAAATCGTGTCACGCATCTGATTCGCAGCACTCGGGTGTAGATAAATCTCAGGTTCTTCAAAGCAAACGATCAGCGCTCGGACGTGTTCATCCTCTTTCCTTGAAAGCCATTTTTGACGAAACCGCAACATGCCAAATGCGGCAGCTCGAATCATTCCCGAGCCTTGGTGGCTGACTGGAGTCCTGACGTTGCTCGACATCTCAACATTGAATGTCGGTTTCAACGCCGTCTTTGGATCGCTCAGGCTAGCGCTAGCGTGAAGTCGAGAGTCGGGAAATACGCTTACAAGTACCGAATTCAACTCAGTAATCATCTTGCCGAATTCGGACGCACCATCTTCTGGATCAAGCTCTTGGGCAAGTTTGTCGAGATATGCCTGCGCTTGGGCGTAGTTTTCCGACGCGCCACGAACATCTTCAAACAATTCGTTCAGTGTCTTTCCGAGCACGCCGGAAGATGAGCCCTCAATTTCGCTCGCCGAGGTATCAGCTGGTATGAGCAAAAAACGAGGCAACATCTTCAAGACGACGCCGGGAATGCCGCCGGGGTTCTGAAACCAAGTCTCCGAGTCTTTGGTATCCCAAATGGCATCGAGTTCATGAAGCTTTTCTTGCATTGCTTTAGCGGAAATCTTGGCGGTGAGATCAGAAAAAATGCCTTCAACGTCGGTTGCAGGTGCTCCTTTGTCAATCAACTCCTGGACTGTCTTGCACGAGACAAAGTCAGGCTTCATTTCGCGCTCTTTCGACTTGAATTCGATAACGACGTCTTTGCCAAGCGAATAGGTCTTCTTGTATGTGACAGATAGCCCAGTTTCTGAGGTCTCGCCGATCGGGTAGGAAAAAACTCGCCCCTTGAATCCTCGCCACTGCATGGCTTCAATGGGTAGATTTCTGAATTCAGCTTCCAGCGTAATAGTGTCGACAGCTGGCTTTGTCTCGCCTGTCTCGCTATCGACAACGGAGAAATAATCAGAGCTTGGTATGCTTTTCTTCTGCGAAAGTAACCAATCAATCGCTTTCAGAACGGTGCTTTTCCCCGCATTATTTGGCCCGATCAGGAATGTTGCGTCACCAAAAAGAATTTGGGCCGATTTGATCCTTTTGAATCCGGCGATTTGTAGCGAATGCAGCTTCATGGAACATTTCTTTCGATTACATAAAGATCGGTTCAGGCACTCGCGAACAAAGGCGTCAGCGTTGAATTCTTCGCGCCGACTATCTTTGCACCGCCGCCCAAGCCGCACTTGCGCGCCTAACCAAGGTCGGGTGCAACACGCCGAGCTTGGGCGTCTGTCCATACGGCGCGGCTGGCGGAACCTTGAACCACTCCTCGTTGTACGGCAATTCGACGGTCTGCTTGAAGCTGAACTTGGTAGGGTAGCTGAGGCCTGCCAATTTGTAGGCGGCGCGATCTAGTGGCGCAATGAGGAATTCGCCTGCGAGCAGGCGATCTGTCTTTTGGCTCGTGCCGTACGCGATGAGTACGGTATATCGCGGCGCGTCGTCATCAAACACTTTCACGACGAGTGCGGGGCGCGGTTTGGGTCCGGGCTCGATGCCGCGATCTTCGGGGAAGTGACACCACACGATCTCCCCGGCCTCCGGCGCAGGCCACCAGCGCTTATTCATGCCTACCCATGCGCTAGAACAAACTGGATTTGACAGACTTGCTGCGCCCCTGCGGTGTTGCCTTTCGTATGGCGCGCAGTTGCGGGGCGCTGAGCGGCCCATCGTCTGCTTCGTACGCGGGCAACACGTCGCGAGCGAGTTGCCGCACGGCGTAATGCAAGACCTGTGTTTCTTTGATACCCAACGTGGTCGCGAGCTTTGAGAGCGTTTCGCGGCTGACCCCGGCATCAGAGTCAGATGGGCGCAAGCGAAACAGTAGTTGATCCGGGCGAGCGGCAGTGGTCACAGAACATCCTCGATAAATCGCATCAAGTTGCGAATGATGATATATCAATTTTATATCTATTTTTGCGTTCCATCCTCGCTTCTTTACTCCCTATCCTCGTTCTTCACCTCCGCAAACTTCCCCGCCATCGTCGGGTTCCCCTTCGTCAATCGCTTGATCGTCACGTCCTGCGCCTTGTCGTTGGCTAGGCGCAGGTTGCGATCCGTGCCGAGCAGGGCTTCTTTGGTTTTTGTGAGGTGATCGATAGATTTGTCGATTTCGTCGATGGCGGTTTGGAATTTGCGTGAGGCGAGTTCGTAGTTCTTGCCGAAGGCGGCTTTGAAGCCTTCTAGTTCGTTTTCGAAATTGGTGATGTCGATGTTTTGCGCTTTAACGAGTGCGAGTTCGGTTTTGTATTGCATTGCCTTCATCGCGGCGTTGCGCAGCAGGGTTATGATGGGAATGAAGAACTGCGGGCGGATGACGTACATCTTCGGATAGCGATGGAAGACGTCAACGATGCCGGTGTTGTAGAGCTCGCTATCGGGTTCGAGTAGTGAAACGAGCACGGCGTATTCGCAGCCCTTCTCGGTTCGGTCTTTATCAAGCTCCTTGAAGAAATCTTCGTTGCGCTGCTTGGTGGCGGTGGCATCGCTTTCGTTTTTCATCTCGAACATGATGGAGACGATTTCAGTGCCCGCTTCATCGCTATCGCGAAAGATGAAGTCGCCCTTGCTGCCGCTCTTGGCGTCGTTGTCCTTCTCGAAATAGGCGCGCGGGAAGGCGGTGGCGCGGATGCGGTTGAACTCGGTTTCGCAATGTTGCTCCAACGTTTCGCCGACCATCTTGGTGGAAAGGCGCGCCTTCATGTCGCGCAGGCGCTCGATTTCACCTTCGCGATCTTTGATCTGAACTTCGTATCGCTCCTTGAGCGATTTTTCTGCAAGCGCCTTCTCAAGCGCGGCGCGTTCGAGGTTGCTTTTAAGCTCGTCGCGCTCTTTCTGAACGGAGCCGACCGCATCGGCGAGAGCGAGGCGTTGGGTCAGCGCGAGGTTGTCTAGCTCTGCTTTGAGCGCTTGAATTTCCGCGTCTTTACTGGCGGCGCTTTTTTGCAGCTCCGCGAGCGTTTTCGCTTCGGCAAGTTTGGCAGCGGCTTCCTTTTCTTGCTGCGCGTGCGCGAGCTGATTGGCGAGCGCGTCACGCTCTTTCTCAACAGTGCTCAGCGCTTCACTCACGGCAAGTTTGCGGGCGACGTCACCTGCATCGAGCTTAGCCTTGAGCGCTTGAATTTCACTGTCTTTGGTGGCGGCTCGCTTTTCGAGCTCGCTGGCGAGGCGGGCCTCCGCGAGTTCAACGGCGCTCCGCTTGTCTTTCTCGGCGATCTCTAGCCGCTCGTGAAGCTGTTCGGCGAAGTCAGCATCGCGCACCTGCTTCAAGATGTCGGCGTAACCCGTTTCGTCAATCTTGAAGGCTTTGCTGCAGTGGGGGCAAATGATTTCGTGCATGCGGTCTATTTTGATGTGTTTAAGGCGCATGCACGCGCGTTTGCGGCGCCGTGGTGAAAGGGTGGCTTGAGTTACCGCAATCTAGCCGAGCTGGTGGGCGGTGGTGTACTCACATTTTTGATAGCTACGTAAGCCGCTGAGCGCGTTCAAGCCCGCGCCTACAAGGGGAGGAGGAAACTACACGATGCGAGCGAATTCGCTTCGCACGCGCACGCGATCGCCGCAATCAAAATGCCACCACTCGGTAGCGATGCCGTGAAAGCCGCTTGCTTTCATTGCGTCGCGCAGGAGATGGCGATTGGCGACTTGTTCGGCGATGAGGTCGCCCGTTTGCAAAAATTGCGATTCGTGTTCGGGGTGTGAGGTTTCGCTCATTTCGTCGAAACCGGTGCCCATGTCGAGCTCTTCGCCGTTTGCGTTAAGCAGCGTCACGTCGACCGCCATGCCGTACGAATGAATCGATCCGCGCTCGGGTGGTGCGAGGTACTTTTGCAAATCGCCGTATTTGAGCGCGTCCCACATGGCGAGCTGTACGCGATGCGGGCGTAGCGCATCGAGGATGCAAAGCGTGACGTCGCTGCGTTGTTTGGCGAGCCACGCGACGGCGAGCGCAATGCCGTGCGCGGCTTCCGCATGCAGCCACGCACAATCGAGCGGCGAATACATATCGCGCCCCATGAAGTTGTTCGCGCTCGCGTAACGCAGGTCCACGCGCACGTTCGCGATGGTCGAGAGGTGGCGAAAGTCTGGCGAGGTGGCGATGTTTTCGCAGAGGAGGGTGCGCATACACATTCCCACCCCTTCAAGGGGAGGGCAGGGGTGGGGATTGGGTTCGGTCGCGTAAGTGTACTTTTGCCGCAGTTAAGTTGTGGGAGCGCGCTTGCGCGCGATTGCTGATTGCTCCCGAAGAATCCCATCCCCACCCGAATCGTCTTGCAGACCGCAATCGCGCCCGCATGTGCTCGTCGTTCTGATGCCGGATCGCATGTGACCCGAAACCCCGCCTTCACCCTGTTGACAGGGCGGGTGCGAGCATTCGCGCGCAAGCGCGCTCCCACATCCGCCCGGCATCGTCGGAGAACGCGTAAGCGATTGACCTATATCAAATCGATCATGCGCCAACTGGCCTACCCTCGAAAGACTACCAACCGCAGTTTGCGAGTCCGCGCATGAAATCTCAACCCTTCCTTTTGACCGATCACACTGCGGAGCGTTTGATCGCGTCTGCGATTCTTGCGCCTTCAAGCCACAACACACAGCCGTGGAAATTCGTTGTTCGCGATGGTGGCATCGATATGTTCGCGGATCGAACCCGCGCGATGACGCAAAACGATCCGGCGCATCGCGAATTGGTAATGAGCTGCGGCTGCGCGCTTTACAACCTTCGCGTGGCGGCGGCGTGGATGGGCCTTGAAACGCGTATCGATTGCGCGAAAGATTGGCGCGATGATGGTTGGCTCGCTCGGGCGACGTTTGAGCAAGCGCAATCGCGGAGCGCGGAGGCCGATCTTTGCACGGCGATCTATGCGCGTCACACTTATCGAAAACAATTCGCGGCGACACCCGTGTCAGACGCGGTTGTGGATGCGCTCGTCGCCGCGGCGCATGAGGAGCACGCGAAGCTACATGTGTTGACCACGGATCAGCAACGCGAAGCGGTCGCAGCGCTTATTTCCCAAGGCGACAGCGAACAATGGGCCGATCCAGAATGGCGACGCGAGCTTGCCAATTGGTTGAATCCTAAGCGCAAAGGCGATGGTTTACCGATTGCGGTGTTCACCGCGCCGATCACGCAGTTCGCCGTTCGCTCGATTGATATGGGAGGGCGAGTCGCGGCGCGCGATCGCGATGCGATGTATGAATCGCCATTGCTAACCGTGCTCGCCACGGCGCGGGATGATGTGTCGAGTTGGCTGCACGCGGGGCAAGCGCTTGAGCGCATGTTGCTTACTGCGCAAACGAATGGCGTTCAAGCATCATTCTTGAATCAGCCGATTCAAGTTGCCACACTTCGGCCGAAACTGCGCGAGATCGCGGGCGCGCACGGCGTGCCGCAAATGCTGATCCGCTGGGGTGTGCCGCTGGAGCAGATTTCCGCAACGCCTCGCCGCGCGGTGGAGACGGTGATGACGTCGCGGCAGGCGTCAGTTTGAGCTGCGGGTGTTTTCGTCATTCGCGAAAGCGAATGCGGGCTGTTACCTCCCCTCGCCCTTGGGGAGAGGGGCCGGGGGTGAGGGATTGAGCGTTCGCTTCTAGCGTGTTACGAACGCTCAATGACGGGAACGCGCACAAGACCTTCCATCAAAACCCGCGCGCTGCGGCTCATCACCGCTTTCTTCACGGTCCAGTCGCCGTTCACAAGTGACGCTTCCGCGCCGACGAGCGTGACGCCGGACGGGTGCCCGAAGCGCACTTCCTCGCGCGCGCCACCACCCGCCGCTGCGTTCACCAGCGTGCCCGGAATGCAGGCCGCAACGGCGATGGCAACGGACGCCGTGCCCATCATCGCGTGATGCAGTTTGCCCATTGAGAGGGCGCGGACGCAGACGTCAATTTCTGAAGCGTTTACGACTCTTCCGCTTGAAGCCTTGTATTGTTGGGGCGAGGCGACGAAAGCGATCTTTGGCGTATGTTGACGTTTTTGTGCCTCTTCCGCCGATTTAATCAAGCCCATCTTGAGTGCGCCAGCAGTGCGGATCTTTTCAAACATTGCAAGCTTCGCCGGGTCCCCGTTGATCTGTTCTTGAAGCTCAGTTCCAATGCAGCCGATGTCTGCGGCGTTCACAAAAATCGTCGGGATGCCTGCGGTGGTCATCGTGGCTTTGAGGACGCCCACGCCTGGCACGTCCAGTTCGTCGACCAGATTGCCAGTGGGGAAGAGCGCGCCGCCGCTATCCGGATCTTCCGCTGCGGGATCGAGGAATTCGAGTTGCACTTCGGCGGCAGGGAAGGTGACGCCGTCCATCTCAAAATCGCCCAACTCTTGCACTTCTCCATTCGCAATCGGTACGTGCGCGATGATCGTTTTGCCGATGTTCACTTGCCAGATGCGAACGGTCATCTTGCCGTTTGCTGGAATGCGAGATTTATCGACGATGCCTTGCGCAATCGCAAACGGACCAACGGCGGTTGTTAAGT
This sequence comes from Betaproteobacteria bacterium, assembly GCA_013298765.1. GTDB lineage: Bacteria > Pseudomonadota > Gammaproteobacteria > Burkholderiales > Casimicrobiaceae > Casimicrobium. The sequence goes on along the minus strand of JAAFJA010000008.1, from coordinate 78,874 downwards.
TGCCGCAGTTGCCGCTCCAGTCAACGAACGGCTTATCGATAGAGATTTGTCCAAACAAGTAATCGACATCATGGTCGGGGCGACTGCTCTTTGAAAGGATCACGCATTTGCTGGTGGAAGAGGTCGCGCCACCCATACCGTCGATGTGTTTCGCATACGGATCAGGCGAACCAATCACGCGAAGCAAAATCGCATCGAGCGCTGGTCCGGGCTTGCGAGCGTTTTCAGGCAAGTCTTCGAGTTTGAAGAAGACGCCTTTGGATGTGCCGCCGCGCATGTAGAGGGCGGGGAGTTTGATTTGTTGATTCGTTGCACTCATCGTTTTTTCCTGTCATCCCCGCGAAGGCGGGGACCCAGACCGTGACCTAAGACGTCTATCGCAGATTGAAAACTTTTTTACATTCCCGGACACTAGGACTACCAATACCTCAACGCGTTCTCGCTGTGCGGCAGCCCGGTCTGGGTCCCCGCCTTCGCGGGGATGACAGACGAAACTAAACTGCTTCCTGCTCCAAAAAATCTTTCGCAAAACGCTGCAACACGCCGCCCGCGTCGTAAACCGAAATCTCTTCCGCCGTATCGAGACGACACGTCACCGGCACCTCAACGCACTCGCCGTTCTTGCGATTCACTACCAAGGTGAGCGTAGCGCGCGGCATGCGTTCACCGATCACGTCGAACGTTTCCGTGCCGTCAATCGCGAGCGTCTTGCGATTCGTTCCCGGCTTGAACTCAAGCGGCAACACGCCCATGCCGATCAAGTTCGTGCGGTGGATGCGCTCGAAGCCTTCAGCGACGATCGCCTCCACACCCGCGAGGCGCACGCCCTTGGCCGCCCAATCGCGGGAGGAACCTTGCCCGTAATCAGCGCCCGCGATGATGATGAGTGGCTGCTTTCGATCCATGTAGGTTTCAATCGCTTCCCACATGCGCGTCACGTTGCCTTCGGGTTCGATGCGGGCCAGGGAGCCCTTCTTGATCGAGCCATCAGCGTTTTTCACCATCTCGTTTTGTAACGTTGGATTGGCAAACGTTGCGCGTTGCGCCGTCAGGTGATCGCCGCGATGGGTTGCGTACGAATTGAAGTCTTCCTCTGGCAAACCCATTTTCGCGAGGTATTCGCCCGCAGCGCTATCGAGCATGATCGCGTTGGATGGCGAAAGATGATCGGTGGTGATGTTGTCCCCAAGCACTGCGAGTGGGCGCATCCCCTTGAGCGTGCGCTCGCCCGCGAGAGCACCTTCCCAGTACGGCGGCCGACGGATGTAGGTGCTTTGCGCGCGCCAATCGTAGAGTGGTTTTGCTTGCACGCTGCTCGCGACATTGATCGCGAACATCGGCTCATAGACTTTACGGAACTGCTCCGGTTTCACTGCCTTGGCGACGACCGCATCAATTTCCTCATCGCTTGGCCACAGATCTTTCAACGTGATCGGCTTGCCATCAACAACGCCCAGTGCGTCACGCTCAATGTCGAAGCGGATCGTGCCCGCAATCGCGTACGCGATTACGAGCGGGGGCGAGGCAAGGAACGCTTGTTTCGCGTACGGATGGATTCGGCCATCGAAATTTCGATTACCCGAGAGTACAGCGGTTGCGTACAGATCGCGATCAATGATCTCTTGCTGAATCTTTGGGTCGAGCGCGCCGGACATGCCGTTACACGTGGTGCAGGCGAATGCAACGATGCCGAAGCCAAGCGCTTCAAGATCGCCCAACAGTCCCGCCTCTTGCAAGTAAAGCTCAACCGTCTTCGACCCCGGCGCGAGCGAAGATTTCACCCAAGGTTTGCGGGTGAGCCCGAGCTTGTTCGCGTTGCGCGCGAGGAGGGCCGCGGCGATAACGTTGCGAGGGTTACTCGTGTTCGTGCAAGAGGTGATCGCCGCGATGATCACTGCGCCGTCGGGCATGGCCGTTTCGGCGTGTACGATTCCCTCTCCCTCTGGGAGAGGGTGCCCGGAGGGCGGGTGAGGGGAAGGCTGACTTGCTCCGGTTGTAGGCGACGACTTGGCGTCGCTTGATTGGGCGATGCTCTCTCCGTCAGAAGCGCGGTCAAGCCCGCGCCTACCAGTGGCGATTCCCTTGTTTACCAAATCCGTCGTCGCCACCCGCGCATGCGGATTCGACGGCCCGGCCATATTGCGCACAACGGTCGAAAGATCGAACTTCAATACGCGCTCATACTCAGCCGTCGTAAGCGCATCCGCCCAAAGCCCCGTGTGTTTGGCATAGGTTTCGACGAGTTTCACCTGCGCATCCTCACGCCCGGTGAGCTTCAGATATTCGATCGTCTGCTGATCGATGAAGAACATCGCAGCCGTCGCGCCGTACTCAGGCGCCATGTTGGAAATGGTTGCACGATCACCGAGCGTAAGGCTCGATGCGCCTTCGCCGTAAAACTCCAGATACGCGCCAACCACTTTCTGCTTGCGCAGGAACTCGGTGAGCGCGAGCACGACATCGGTCGCTGTGATTCCCTCTTGTCGTTTGCCGGAAAGCTCGACGCCCACGATGTCCGGCAAGCGCATCCATGAAGCACGGCCGAGCATCACGTTTTCGGCTTCAAGTCCACCGACGCCGACCGCGATCACACCCAGCGCATCAACGTGCGGCGTGTGGCTATCTGTGCCAACACAGGTGTCAGGGTATGCAACGCCATCCTGCACACCGATCACTGGGCTCATGCGCTCCAAATTGATCTGATGCATGATGCCGTTGCCTGGCGGGATCACGTCCACATTTTTGAACGCTTCTTTCGTCCAATTGATGAAGTGGAAGCGATCCTCGTTGCGACGATCTTCAATCGCACGATTCTTCTCAAAAGCATTCGGATCGAAGCCGCCGCATTCCACGGCCAGCGAATGATCGACGATCAACTGTACTGGCACGACCGGATTCACTTTCGCCGGATCGCCGCCTTGATCGGCAATCGCATCGCGCAACCCTGCGAGATCCACAAGCGCGGTTTGCCCAAGAATGTCGTGGCACACCACGCGCGCCGGGAACCAAGGGAAATCAAGCTCGCGCTTTCGCTCAATCAACTGCTTCAAATAGTCATTGATCTTCGCGGGCTCGGCTTTGCGCACGATATTCTCGGCGTGCACGCGGGCGGTGTACGGCAGTTTGTCCCACGCGCCCGGAGCGATGGCGTTGACTGCCTCTGCCGCGTCAATGTAATCAACACGAAGTCCTGGGAGGGGTTTGCGAAACGATTGATTCAATTTAACCTCGTGAAGCCGACACTCGCTATTTAGGGGCGCGGCAAAGCGTTGTCTGGAGAAGGAGCGGCGGCGAGCCGCTTTTTAAAACCGGTATGCGAGCCAACGTAGCCGAGCCGCGCGTAGAAACGATGAGCATCTTCGCGTTGACGATCGGATGTGAGTTGAACGAGCGCAACGCCACGTTCAATCGCAATGTGTTCCGCGCGTTGCATTAGCAAGGTTCCCAGGCCGCGGCTTCTCAAACTACTTTTGATGCGTACTGCTTCGACATTGGCTCGCCATGCGCCGCGGCGGGAAAGCCCCGGGATGAACGTAATCTGCAACATGCCGATCAGTTCGCCACTCTCTTCGGCAACAAGAAGATACTGATTTGGATCGCAGTCAATCGCTTCGAACGCCGCGCGATATGCGGGATCGGAGGCATCTGCATCTCGGTTTTTGCCGAGCACGTCGTCGGCGATCAACGCAAGTAGCGCGGGAAGATCTTCGGCGCGCGCTTGGCGCATGATTACGTCAGTCACGTGCGCCATCTCCAGAACTACTTCCGATCCTTCAAAGGAACAAACGTCAAATCCTCCGGCCCGACGTAATTCGCGCTCGGGCGGATGATCTTGCCATCAATGCGCTGCTCAATCACGTGCGCACTCCAACCGCTCGTGCGCGCGATCACGAAGAGTGGAGTGAACATCGCAGTCGGCACACCCATCATGTGATAGCTCACGGCCGAAAACCAATCGAGGTTCGGGAACATTTTTTTGATGTCCCACATGACCGTTTCCAAGCGCTCGGCGATGTTGAACATTTTCATGTCGCTCTTCTCTGCCGAAAGCTTGCGCGCCACTTCTTTGATCACTTTGTTACGCGGATCGCTCACGGTGTACACCGGATGACCGAAGCCAATCACGACTTCTTTGCGCTCAACGCGCGCTTTGATGTCGGCTTCGGCATCATCTGGCGTGTCGTAACGCTTCTGCACTTCGAAGGCGACTTCATTCGCGCCACCGTGTTTAGGGCCGCGCAGCGCACCGATACCGCCGCAGATCGCGCTGTACATGTCGGAGCCCGTGCCCGCGACGACGCGACAGGTGAAAGTGGATGCATTGAATTCATGCTCCGCGTAAAGGATGAGCGAGGTGTGCATCGCCTTCACCCAGCTCTGCGGCGGACGCTTGCCATGCAGCAGATGCAGGAAGTGGCCGCCGATCGAATCTTCGTCTGAATCCGTGTCGATGCGAACACCATTGTGGCTGTAGTGATACCAATAAAGCATCATCGAGCCGAGCGACGCCATCAACTTGTCCGCGATGTCTTTCGCGCCCGGATGATTGTGATCATCTTTCTCGGGCGACACACAACCGAGCACCGACACCGCTGTGCGCATCACATCCATCGGATGCGCCGACGGCGGCAATTGCTCCAGCGCCGCTTTCACCGCGGCGGGTACGCCACGCAGCGCTTTCAATTTCGCTTTGTAGCCGGCAAGCTCCGCCGCATTCGGCAACTTGCCATGCACGAGGAGATACGCGATCTCTTCAAACTCACACGCATCGGCGACATCCAGAATGTCATAGCCACGATAGTGCAAATCATTGCCCGTGCGCCCGACGGTGCAAAGCGCAGTGTTGCCCGCGGCGGTGCCGGAGAGGGCTACGGATTTTTTGGGTTTGAAAGCTGTGACGGTGGATGAGGTGTCTGACATTTTGTTTTCCTGTACGGTGCGTTTTTAACGCACCCAAATTGATATCGGCGCGTGTGTTTTTCTAGGTGCGTGAACCACGCAGCTCAATCACTATGGATGCGTCTCAGGGCTTGATTGCCCTTAAAAATGATTCGACCAACGCGGGGTCCGGGGGATCGTGCCAGAACTTTTGATTTTCTTCATCGACTGATATAGATCTTTTCGTAACAGCGATATCGCCCGTGACGAGATTTGAAACGTCGTAAGCGAACGGAAAGACTTCTTCAACTCTTCGATCAAGAAAGGATGCAAGCTCTGCGGAGTTAACCGTTCCAGGCTGAAACTCTTCTTTTGGCCAATCGCAAACATCATTGCCGTTGAAGAACCGAAATCTCTGCGACTTTATTGTCCCTTCGAGGGTTAACGGCCAAAGTTCATAGATAACAGCCCACACGCGAGAGCCGTCCGCTAGCGAAACTTCTGTTCCGAGGCAACGTTCAACTAGATCGTTTACTGGTACCTCAATCACGGGAATCATCCAACACTCGTCGTGCTCGTCGCTCTCGGGCGCGAACTCCCACAACGGGAAGACTGCAAAGTCGGAAGGTCGTAGTTGACCCGCGTCGCGTCCTTTCAGTAGTTCTGTACGGCTATTCATATGGACTGGGAGACAAATTTGGATGGAGTATGTAGGGTTGGCACCTCGTGCCCACGCGGTTCGTGACCTTCGCGTTTTGGTGGGCAGAGGCTGCCCACCCTACAAAACCTGTCATTCCCGCGAAAGCGGGAACCCACTGTTTGTGTTGCGCATTTGCGGTCGATTGATCGTTCTTCGTTATCAACGTGTGGGTTCCCGCCTTCGCGGGAATGACATCATGGTGAATGAAATCGCCGAACATGGTTGCGAGCGGGCTATTTCTTAGCAGCGTACAACGCGTCAAGATGCTGCTCGAACTCGTGATACCCAATCCGATCGTAAAGCTCTTCACGCGTCTGCATCGTGTGGACGACGTTTTTCTGATGTCCATCGCGGCGAATCGTTTGATAGACGTTTTCGGCGGCTTTGTTCATCGCTCGGAAGGCGGAGAGTGGGTAGAGGACGATGCCGACGCCAACGCTCTTTAATTCGTCAACCGTGAAGAGCGGCGTTTTGCCGAATTCGGTGATGTTTGCTAAGACGGGTACTTTGACGGCATCAACAAACCTTTTGTACGTCGGCAAGTCGTAAGCGGCTTCCGCGAAGATCGCGTCCGCGCCTGCTTCCACGCACTTGATTGCGCGCTCGATTGCTGCGTCAACCCCGAACATTTGAATCGCGTCAGTGCGGGCGATCAGGAAGAAGTTGGGGTCTGTTTTGGCGTCTGCCGCCGCTTTTACGCGGTCAACCATTTCCTCGGTGCTGACCACTTCTTTGCCGGGGCGATGTCCGCAGCGTTTGGCGCCTGCTTGGTCTTCGATGTGGCACGCGGCCGCACCGAACTTGATGAGCGATTTCACGGTGCGTGCGATGTTGAAAGCGCTCGGTCCGAAGCCGGTGTCGATATCGACCAAGAGCGGCGTGTCGCAGACGTCGGTAATTCGGCGCACATCGGTGAGCACGTCGTCCAAATTGTTGATGCCGAGATCAGGCAAGCCGAGCGAGCCAGCGGCGACGCCGCCACCGGAGAGATAGATCGCGCGGTAGCCTGCGCGCTTGGCGAGAAGCGCGTGGTTCGCGTTGATCGCGCCGATGACTTGTAGCGGCGATTCTTCGACGAGGGCTTTGCGGAACAGGGCACCGGGCGATTGCATAGACTAGGCTTTCTTGGCGATCCCCATACTTCATCGGGGCAAGCGCCGATTTAAGTGACTTATTTACACAGTGATTTTTCAGTCGCTAGCCCGCATTAAAACGTGCTAGCGCGAGAAAACTACTAGTTTTCAAATTTCCAATAGCCGGGATTTTCGTCATCTCGGTGTTCGGGCTGTAGGCGCGGGCTTGACCGCGCTCTTCATTTCGCCAAAGCGACGCCAAGTCGTCGCCTACCACTCGATGCGACGTCAAGCCGTCGCCTACAACCCGAAGCGACGTTGATCCCCGCCTTCTTGGGGAGTCGCCTTCACCTACAGGAACCCGGATGCGAGCATCCGGGCTACGGTTCGTTACTTCAACAGATGCGCAATCGCATCACGCTCGTCCGTCAATTCCTTGAGCGTTTTGTCCATACGCTCGCGGCTCTTGGCGTCGATTTCGAGACCCGTCACACGCGTGTATTCGCCGTTGGCGCAAGTGACGGCAACGCCATACTGAATGCCTTCGGGAATGCCATAGCTGCCATCCGATGGCACGCCCATCGTGACCCATGCGCCATTGGTGCCGAGCGCCCAATCGCGCATGTGATCAATCGCAGCGTTCGCAGCAGATGCGGCTGACGACAGACCGCGCGCTTCGATGATTGCTGCGCCGCGCTTGCCAACGGTTGGGATGAAGAGGTCGTTGTTCCACGCCTCATCCACCTTCTCTTTGAGCTTCACGCCGTTTGCGGTAGCGAAGCGAATGTCTGGATACATCGTGGGCGAGTGGTTGCCCCACACGACCAAATTCTTGATGTCGGCTACAGCCACACCTGTTTTCGCTGCGAGTTGCGAAAGCGCGCGGTTGTGATCCAAGCGAAGCATCGAGGTGAAATTCTTCGCAGGCAGATCCGGTGCGGATTTCTGAGCGATGTAGGCATTGGTATTCGCCGGGTTGCCGACGACCAACACACGCACGTTGCGATCAGCCACGGCGTTCAGCGCTTTGCCTTGAGCTGTGAAGATGGCGGCGTTGGCTTGCAAAAGGTCTGCGCGCTCCATGCCGGGGCCACGTGGACGTGCGCCCACGAGCACGGCGTAGTGGGTGCCTTTGAACGCAGTCATCGCGTCGGAGTGCGCTTCCATGCCTGCGAGCAGCGGGAACGCGCAATCTTCCAATTCCATCATCACGCCCTTCAACGCCTTCTGTGCTTTCTCGTCTGGAATTTCGAGCAGTTGAAGGATCACCGGCTGATCTTTGCCGAGCATTTCGCCTGCGGCAATGCGGAAGAGGAGTGCGTAGCCAATCTGGCCAGCTGCACCGGTAACGGCGACTCGAACGGGGGCTTTCATTGTGTTTTCCTTCTGTATGGAGTGCAAAAAAAGGCTGGATCGGACCTCTGCGTTCACGGCGGGCGCCGCCGCATAAGCTCGAAAGCAACCCCTAATTTTGGCGCAACTTGCGTTACATCTGGCGGCGTTTTGTTCGCTGACAGGTAGCGCGCGGTAGTTAAGCCTAGAGCCACTCGCTTACATGATTCTGAGTTTTCGGTAACGCTCACTATTATTCACAAAGTTGACGCACGCGTCAACAAGTCTTATGTCTTATATAAGACATAAGATGTCGCATTGCGCTGCAGCGGAATTTAGGCGAGAATTCGGCCCCTATGAGCGAAGTGGTCACCCTCAACGGTTTCGCGCCCGGCGCGCCAGTGCGAACCCCGCACGGCGCGGATGTCGCTGCGCAGACGCCACTGTTGGCGACGCCCACGAGCGTCGGCCCCACTTTTCATCCACTCTACCAGCAGATTAAGGCCTTGCTCGTAAAACAGCTCGAAACGGGCGAGTGGCAGCCAGGCGAAGCGATTCCGAGCGAAATGGAGCTTGCCGCGAGATTCGCTGTCAGTCAAGGAACCGTTCGCAAAGCAATCGATGAGCTCGCTTCGGACAATATTTTGATCCGCCGCCAGGGTAAAGGCACATTCGTTGCCACCCATACCGAAACCAAGAGCTCGATGTTTCGCTTTCTTCGTATCCGGAGAAACGACGGGCAAGACGAATATCCCGAAAGCGAGCTGCTTGAAATCAAACGCGCTCGCGCAAGCGCCGAGGTCGCCCGTGCCCTCGAAATTGCAACAGGCGATTCTGTAATCCAGCTTCGTCGCGTCTTGCGATACAGCGGTATGCCAACGGTTCTCGACGAAATCACCCTGCCAGCTTCGCTCTTCAAGGGGCTCAGCAAAGAACGCTTCGATGCTTACGAAGGCTCGATGTACGGCTTTTTTGAAACAGAGTTTGGCGTACGCATGCTGCGCGCAAACGAGCAGGTGCGTGCCGTTGCGGCGGATCCGAACACGGCAGAGGTGCTACGCGTGGGTATCGGCTCTCCGCTACTTTCCGTCGAGCGTGTGGCCTACACATACGGCGATAAGCCGGTTGAATTTCGTCGCGGCCTTTGCACCACGCGAAGCCACCACTACGCCAACGAATTGAACTAATTTTGAGCGACCCCGAAAAAGACAACGATTTATGTCTGAACAAACCTTACAAAAAACAAAGCAGCGCCCGGTGTACCGAAACATCGGTATGGGCGACCTTTCCAACTATCGCCTGCCGATTATCGGCGTTGCCTCGATCGTGCACCGTATCACCGGCGTCGCGCTTTTTGTGGGCATGATTGTGTTACTTCCAATGCTGCAAATGAGCCTGAAATCAGAGTCTGGTTTCGAGGCGTTTCGTACGATCGTGTGGGGCAACTGGATCGCAAAGATCGTTTTGATCGGTCTTTTGTTTGCGGTGATCTATCACCTGATCGCTGGCGTTCGTCACATGATTCAGGATGCGAACAAGTGGCTTGATCTCGCCACGGCTCGCAGTAGTGCTGCTGCAGTGTTTTTTGCGTCGGTCGTCGTTACGGCCTTGGTAGTTTGGAGGCTCGTAGCATGAGCGGGAAATCGTTCACCCAGGAATGGTGGTTGCAGCGAATCAGCGCTGTCATCGTTGGGCTCTATGCGCTACTTGTCATCGCATTGTTGTTGATCAACGGCACGCCGAACTACGCTCAGTGGCAAGCGCTATTTGCCAACAACGCGTTCAAAGCGTTTACCGCCCTCGCGCTCATCGCAACTTTCTATCACGGCCTGATTGGTGTGTTGCATGTGTGGCCGGATTACGTGAAAAACGCAATGGTGCGCTCAGCGCTGAATGCGTATTCGTGGCTCGCAGCAGCAGCGTACGCGCTCTGGGCGGTCTACATTTTGTTTTTCTTGAAGTAGGAGTGCAGTAATGGCTCAAACGATTCACAAATACGACGCCGTCGTCGTCGGTGCAGGCGGCGCGGGAATGCGCTGCTCGCTGCAGCTCGCGAAAGCGGGGTTGCGTGTTGCGGTGCTCTCGAAAGTGTTCCCAACGCGCTCGCACACCGTTGCGGCGCAAGGCGGCATCGGTGCGTCCCTCGGCAACATGGACGAGGACAATTGGCACTATCACTTCTACGACACGGTGAAAGGCTCCGATTGGCTCGGTGACCAAGACGCCATTGAGTTCATGTGTCGTGAAGCGCCGAAGGTTGTCTACGAACTCGAACACATGGGGATGCCGTTTGATCGCAACCCAGATGGCACGATTTATCAGCGCCCATTCGGTGGTCACTCTGCGAAGTACGGCGAGAAACCGGTGCCGCGCGCGTGCGCAGCAGCCGACCGTACTGGTCACGCGATGTTGCACACGCTGTATCAAAACAACGTTCGCAACAAAACGCAGTTCTTCGTTGAATGGATGGCGCTTGATCTGATCCGCGACAGTGAAGGCGATGTCGTTGGCGTCACCGCGCTTGAAATGGAAACGGGCGAAGTTGCGATCTTCCACGCGAAGTGCGTGCTGCTCGCAACAGGTGGTGCTGGGCGAATCTTCGCGGCGTCAACCAATGCGTTCATCAATACTGGCGACGGCTTAGGCATGGCCGCGCGCGCCGGCATCCCGCTGGAAGACATGGAATTCTGGCAATTCCATCCGACGGGCGTGCATAACGCGGGCGTGCTTCTCACTGAAGGTTGTCGTGGCGAAGGCGCGATCCTTCGCAATAAAAACGGCGAGCGTTTCATGGAGCGCTACGCACCGAAATTGAAAGACCTCGCGCCGCGTGATTTCGTGTCACGTTGCATGGATCAAGAGATCAAAGAAGGCCGCGGTTGCGGCCCGAATGGCGATTACATCGCGCTCGATCTTACGCACTTGGGCGGCGAAACAATCATGAAGCGCTTGCCATCGGTTCACGAGATTGGCAAAAACTTCGCAAACGTGGATGTGATCAAAGAGCCGATTCCTGTCGTGCCGACGATTCATTACCAAATGGGCGGCGTGCCCACGAATATTCACGGGCAAGTGGTCGTTCCGAAGAATGGCACTCCGAACTCGATCATCAACGGTCTCTACGCGATTGGTGAAGCGTCCTGCGTTTCGGTGCACGGCGCGAACCGTTTGGGTACGAATTCGCTCCTCGATCTGCTCGTATTCGGACGCGCCGCAGGCAATCACCTGATCGACACCGCGCTCGCGAGTAAGACGCATAAGCCGCTGCCCCAGAATGCGGCGGACTATTCACTCTCGCGCATCGATGTGCTCGACAAGAGCTCGGGCGGCGAATATCCGCAAGACGTTGCAAATGATCTGCGCAAAACGATGCAAACCCACGCGGGCGTATTCCGTACCCAAGCATCGATGGACGAAGGCGTCAGCAAGGTGCTCGCGATTGATGAGCGTGCGAAGCATCTCTCGCTCAAAGATAAGTCGAAGATCTTCAACACGGCGCGGATCGAAGCACTCGAAGTGGCCAACTTGATGGAAGCCGCGAAAGCAACGATGGTCTCCGCTGCGGCGCGCAAAGAGAGCCGCGGCGCACATACGGTGGATGACTACGGCGATACACCAGAGCATCCGCTCGGACGTAACGACGTCGAATGGATGAAGCACACGCTTTGGTATTCGGAAGGCAATCGCCTCGATTACAAGCCGGTGAATCTGAAGCCGCTCACTGTGGAATCGATTCCGCCCGTTAAACGCACGTTCTAATAAGTTGTAAAGATCATGGCAGACAAACGAATTTTCGAAATCTATCGCTACGATCCGGATACGGATGCGAAGCCGCGCATGCAAACGTACGAGGTGGAGCTTGATGGCTCCGAGCGCATGTTGCTCGATGCCCTGATGAAACTCAAGAAGCAAGACGATTCCATCAGCTTCCGCCGTTCATGCCGCGAAGGTGTGTGCGGTTCAGACGCGATGAACATCAACGGTAAGAACGGCCTCGCGTGTTTGACCAACATGCTCACCCTGCCACAGAAAGTGACGCTGCGTCCGCTGCCCGGCTTGCCCGTCGTTCGCGATTTGATCGTGGACATGAGTCAGTTCTTCAAGCAGTACCACTCGATCAAGCCATACATCGTTAACGACACGCCGCCACCTGAAAAAGAGCGTCTGCAGTCGCAAGAAGATCGCGAAGAGCTGAACGGTCTCTACGAATGCATTCTCTGCGCATGCTGCTCAACCAGTTGCCCAAGCTTCTGGTGGAACCCTGACAAATTCGTCGGACCCGCTGGTTTGCTCGCTGCCTATCGCTTCATTGCCGATTCGCGCGATCAAGTGAAGGAAGAGCGCTTGGAGAATCTGGAAGATCCGTATCGCTTGTTCCGTTGCCACACGATCATGAACTGTGTGGATGTTTGCCCGAAAGGTTTGAACCCGACCAAGGCGATTGGCAAGATCAAGGAAATGCTCGTCAAACGCGCCTAGCGAATGAGATGAGACTGGGAAGCTTTTTTCGTTAAACGACCACTTCTTTGGGGCTAGAGCGAAATGTTAAGTGATGTTGATTTGTCTCGTTTACGTTGGCGTTGTCGACGTGGATTCTTGGAAAACGACTTAGTGTTGGAGCGTTTGCTGAGCGCACGTGGCAACCAATTCACCGATGACGAACACACGCAACTGAAGACCCTTCTCGAACTCGACGACAACGCGCTCTGGGACATCATCGCCGGTCGCACAAATGAGTTCCCGGCCGACACCAGCCCCATGGTGCAAACGCTTCGCGACACGCTTACGAAACACTAAATCAACTGTCAGCACTGGAGACAACAACAATGTCAAACACCGCAACACTTAGTTTCAGCGACGGCTCCCCGAGCGTTGAATTTCCAGTGCTCAAGGGCACGGTCGGCCCCGATGTCGTTGACATCAAATCGCTCTACGCGAAAACGGGCAAGTTCACCTACGACCCAGGTTTTATGTCGACTGCGGCGTGTCGCTCGCAGATCACCTACATCGATGGCGACAAGGGCGAGCTCCTTTATCGCGGCTTTCCGATTGATCAAATCGCAAAGAGCTGCGACTTCCTCGAGACGTGTTATTTGCTGTTGAATGGCGAGCTGCCCAACGCGAAGCAAAACCGCGATTTCGTCGACTTGGTGACGCATCACACAATGGTGCACGAGCAAATGCATCAGTTCTTGCGCGGCTTCCGACGCGATGCACATCCGATGGCAGTGATGACGGGCATGGTCGGCGCACTCTCCGCGTTCTACCATGACACGCTCGACATCAATAACGCCGAGCACCGCCATATCGCGGCGATCCGCTTGATCGCGAAGATGCCAACGCTCGTCGCCATGGCGTACAAGTATTCGACAGGTCAGCCGATGATCTACCCGAAGAACGATTTGTCGTACACGGCGAACTTTATGCGCATGATGTTTGCAACGCCATGCGAGGAATATGTCGTGAACGATGTGCTCGTTCGCGCGCTCGATCGCATCTTCATTCTCCATGCCGATCACGAGCAGAACGCGTCCACCTCTACCGTTCGCTTGTGCGGCTCCTCGGGCACGAATCCGTATGCCGCGATTGCAGCGGGTGTTGCCTGTTTGTGGGGACCTGCACACGGTGGCGCAAACGAAGCGTGCCTCGTGATGTTGAACGAACTGCAAGCTGCTGGCGGCGTTGAGAAATTGCCTGATTTCATCGCTAAGGTGAAAGACAAAAACAGCAACGTGCGTTTGATGGGCTTCGGTCATCGCGTTTACAAAAACTACGATCCACGCGCTACGTTGATGCGTGAAACCTGCCACGAAGTGTTGGGCGAACTGGGTCTGCAAAACGATCCGCTCTTCAAGCTCGCGATGGAGCTGGAGAAAGTCGCGCTAAACGACGAGTATTTCGTCTCACGCAAGTTGTACCCAAACGTCGACTTCTATTCCGGCATCGTGCAGCGCGCGCTCGGGATCCCAACCTCGCTGTTCACCGCGATCTTCGCGCTCGCGCGCACGGTCGGATGGATTGCTCAGTTGAACGAAATGCTTGCCGATCCAGATCAGAAGATCGGTCGTCCTCGCCAGTTGTTTATGGGCGCAACTAAGCGTGATGTGGTGCCGCTGCATCAGCGCTAACGCTGATGTAGGACGAAATGACGACGCTTCGCTAGGACGACGGCGCATTCGCGCCTAGGACGCAAAGCAAATCAGAGCTGACTTTACTTTTCTAAGACATACGGTATGCATAACTAGCGAGTGATTGGTGGTCGGAGACGGGGACATCGCGTCTTAGGCGCGCAGTGCCGTCGTCCTTTCGTCCTCTCGTCCTCGCTTCTCCAAAGGAGAAGCGCACATGATGGAACAACTTCAACAAACCTCCACAATCTTCGGCGGCAACATGCCGTACATCGAAGAGCAGTACGAAAATTATTTGGCCGATCCTGCCTCGGTCGATCCAAAGTGGCGTGACTACTTCGACGCAATGCGCGCAGGCAGCGCAGACGTGGCGCATCAGCCTGTGATCGATCAGTTTGCAGCGCTTGCGAAGTCGCGCAAATCCGCCGTCGCAAGCATCGACGCAGCGCTGATGGATAAGCAGCTCGGTGTGATGAAGCTCATCCATGCGTATCGTTTCGTTGGCGGCCGAATTGCCGACATTGACCCGCTGAAGCGCCAGGAAGTGCCACATATCAAAGAGCTCGATCACAAGCACTACGGCTTGGCGGATTCCGATCTGGAAACCGAATTCGCAACGGGATTGCTTCCTGTAAACGGCAGCACGCGTGCGAAGTTGAAAGACATCATCGCGACACTCCGAGACATCTACTGCCGTTCGGTCTCCGTTGAGTACATGTACATGGCAAACGAAGATGAACGCGAGTGGCTACGCGCGCGCATCGAGAATTCGCGCCTGCGTCCGAGCTACTCCGCCGCAGATAAAAAGCATTTGCTAGAGCGCCTCACCGCCGCCGAAGGCCTTGAACGCTATCTGCACACCAAGTACATGGGGCAAAAGCGCTTCTCTGGCGAAGGTGGCGACACGGTGATCCCGTTGCTTGACCACGTGCTGCAAAAAGCAGGTGCTGCGGGCGTGCAGGAAAGCGTGATTGGCATGGCGCATCGTGGGCGCTTGGGCGTGTTGGTCAACACATTTGGCAAGCAGCCCGCTGAGCTTTTCGCTGAGTTCGAAGGTAAATACGACACCACGCTTTCGGCGGGTGACGTGAAGTATCACAAGGGCTTCTCAAGCGACATCATGACGCCGGGCGGCCCGATGCACATTACGCTCGCATTCAACCCGTCGCATCTGGAAATCGTGAATCCTGTGGTGACAGGTTCAGTCCGTGCGCGCCAGCGTCGTCGGGGCGACACGACCGGAAAACAAGTTCTCGGTATCCTGCTTCATGGCGATGCAGCCGTTGCAGGACAAGGCGTTGTGCAAGAGACCTTGGCGCTTTCGCAAACGCGTCATTACGGGACCGGCGGCACGGTGCACATCGTGATCAATAACCAAATCGGTTTCACCACGAGCGATCCGCGCGACGTGCGCTCTTCGCTTTACTGCACCGATATCGCGAAGATGGCAGAAGTGCCGATCTTTCACGTGAATGCGGATGATCCCGAAGCGTGTTTGTTCATCGCAGAGCTTGCCGTTGACTATCGCACCATCTTCCATAAAGACGTGTTCATTGATCTCGTGTGTTTCCGTCGACTCGGTCACAATGAGCAAGACGAGCCGATGGTGACCCAGCCGCTGATGTACAAAAAAATTCAGCAGCATCCCGGTACGCGCAAGCTTTACGCCGATGCCTTGACGGCTCAGGGCGTGATCACCGCCAATGAAGCGGACGAAATGGTCGCGATCTATCGCGCGGCGATGGATAAGGGCACGAACACCAACAAATCGATCATGGCCAACTACGTTGCGCCGTATCAGCAAGATTGGTCAGTCTTTAAGAATCGTACGTGGGACGAAAAAGCCGACACCACGGTACCGATGGCAACGCTCAAGGCGCTCGCGCAAAAGCTCGTGACGTTGCCTAAAGGTTTCAAAGTCCACTCGCGTGTTGACAAAGTGATTTCTGATCGTAAAGCGATGGCTGAAGGCGATCAGATGCTCGATTGGGGCATGGCAGAAAACCTCGCCTACGCAACGATCGTCAACGAAGGCATTGGCGTTCGCCTTTCCGGCGAAGACTGCGGACGCGGTACGTTCTCCCACCGCCACGCCGTGTTCCACGATCAAAACCGCGAGCGTTGGGATAGTGGCAGCTACATCCCACTGCAAAACATCGGTGAGAAGCAAGGCGATTTCGTCGTTATTGATTCAATTCTTTCGGAAGAGGCGGTACTTGGTTTTGAGTACGGCTATTCAACGTCTGAGCCGACACAACTCGTAATCTGGGAAGCGCAGTTCGGCGACTTCGCCAATGGCGCGCAAGTTGTAATCGACCAATTCATTAGCTCTGGCGAAGTGAAGTGGGGGCGCGTTTGTGGCCTGACGTTGTTGCTTCCACATGGCTACGAGGGCCAAGGGCCGGAGCATTCCTCCGCACGTCCTGAGCGATTCCTTCAGCTCTGCGCAGAGCACAACATGCAAGTGGTCGTACCGTCCACGCCTGCGCAGTGCTATCACATGCTGCGCCGTCAGATGAAGCGCAACTTCCGCAAGCCGTTGATCGTGATGACGCCGAAGTCGTTGTTGCGTCACAAGGAAGCGGTGAGCTCGCTCGAAGAGTTGGCCGAAGGCGCATTCCAGCCGGTGATCGGTGAGACCGACAAGATCGTCGCGAAGAATGTTAAGCGCGTGATCGTGTGTTCGGGCAAGGTTTACTACGACTTGCTCGACTATCGCCGCAAAGCAGACTTGAAAGATGTGGCGATCATTCGATTGGAGCAGCAGTATCCGTTCCCGCACGAAGATTTCAAGGCGCAGCTAAAGAAATTCCCGAACGCGCAAGAGATCGTGTGGTGTCAGGAAGAGCCGCAAAATCAAGGCGCGTGGTATCGCTTGATGGCGTACTTCCGCACCGACATCAAGCCCGAGCAAGTGCTGCTCTACGCCGGTCGTAGCGTTAGCGCATCGCCTGCCGTGGGCTACTTGAGCTGGCATACCAAGCAGCAGAATGCATTGGTCGAAAGTGCGTTCTCGTCGAATCTCGGCACCGGGCAGATGCTCACCAATTTGTAGTCAAACGTAGGGTGCGATCCCATCGCACCATTCCCGACTTGAAGAGACACACGGTGCGATGGGATCGCACCCTACATAGAACAAACGAAAAGCGAAGACATCATGTTGATCGAAGTCAAAGTTCCCCAACTCGCCGAAGGCACTCCTGAAGGCACGCTCGCGGCGTGGCATGTGAAGCCGGGGCAGGCCGTGAAGCGCGACCAAAATTTGTGCGACATTGAAACGGACAAAGTCGTGCTCGAAACACCCGCGCAAGGCGATGGGGTGCTGGTTGAAATCAAAGTGCAAGCAGGCGCAACGGTGACCTCTGGCGTCGTGCTGGGTGTGATTGATACCGAGGCGAAAGCCGGGGCCGCAGCGCCCGCTGCCGCATCTGCGCCCGCTGCGGTTGCGGCTTTAAGCGCGGCCAAGTCCGCGCCTACCGAAGCCGTGGCATTGCCCGCCGCGAAGAAGATGATGGCTGAGCAAGGCATCGATCCAGCGAGTGTGCAAGGCACGGGTCGGGGTGATCGCATCACCAAGGGTGACGTGATTGCAGCAACGGAATCGAAGGCGTCTCCCGCTGCCGCAGCAGCGCCGAAAGCTGCTCCGGTCTCTGCGCCACTGGTCAACGTACCGCTTGGCAACCGCCCAGAGCAGCGAGTGCCGATGACTCGTCTGCGCGCGCGCGTTGCCGAGCGTCTCGTGCAGAGTCAATCGACCGCAGCCATTTTGACGACGTTCAACGAAGTCAACATGAAGCCTGTGATCGATCTGCGCAACACGTACAAAGACAAGTTCGAAAAAGTGCACGGTGTGAAGTTGGGCTTCATGAGCTTCTTCGTGAAAGCGGCGGTGCACGCACTCAAGATGTATCCGGTCGTGAACGCCTCGGTTGATGGCAACGATATCGTCTATCACGGCTACTACGACATCGGTATCGCCGTCGGCTCACCGCGCGGCTTGGTTGTACCCATCCTGCGTGATGTAGATCAAATGAGCATCGCCGACATCGAAAAACAAATCGCTGATTTCGGCAAGCGCGCCGGCGAAGGCAAACTCGGTATCGAAGAATTGACCGGCGGCACGTTCACCATTTCGAATGGCGGCGTGTTCGGATCAATGCTGTCAACGCCGATCATCAACCCGCCGCAATCGGCGATTCTCGGCGTTCACGCGACCAAAGACCGCGCTGTCGTTGAAAACGGCCAGATCGTCGTGCGCCCCATGAACTACCTCGCGATGAGCTACGACCATCGGATCATCGATGGACGTGAAGCGGTGTTGTCGTTGGTGGCGATGAAAGAAGCGTTGGAGGATCCGGCGAGGTTATTGTTGGATTTGTGAGTGGCGATAGAGTGCGATGAGCTTCCTGTTCGCACTGTTCGTGACTGCGATTTCGTACATCGCGTGGATCGCGTCAAATTGCCCCGGGGGCGATGTGTGTGCTGTAGCCGAGGGTCTGGCTCCCTATCTAGCGGTAGTTGTTTTCTTCATTGCTTGGGGAGTTGGCTTTCTAATCGAGCTGTTTTTGCCCGATGAAGTGGTTGACCGCGTAAACAGTTGGATCAATCCACGAAAGTAGT
The DNA here is from genome assembly GCA_013298765.1 of Betaproteobacteria bacterium. Classification (GTDB taxonomy): domain Bacteria; phylum Pseudomonadota; class Gammaproteobacteria; order Burkholderiales; family Casimicrobiaceae; genus Casimicrobium. The sequence continues at coordinate 60,143 of JAAFJA010000008.1, read as the reverse complement.
GACGTACGTTGGGTTGAGGAACGAAACCCAGCGCTTGAGAGACGAAGGAATGGCACTTGTTTGAATGGGATCCGATCAAAGCGAGCGCGAACCTTGAGAAGCACGAGGTCTCGTTCGATGAGGCGAGTTCAGTATTTGAAGATGCTTATGCGCTGACGTATCGAGATTTGGATCATTCGCAGCTAGAGATGCGTTATCTGACGATCGGTGCGTCATCAGCGAATCAGATTTTGATTGTCGCTTCGACGGATCGCGGAGATAAAGTACGAATCATCAGTGCGCGCAAAGCGACTCGCGCAGAACGGAGAGACTATGAACGCCAATACCGATGAAATGAAAGATGACTACTCCGAGGATTTTGCAAAGCAAACGCCTGTACGCGGGATGTATTTCGAGCGCGCTATGCGTGCGAAGCGCTTGGTCGAAATCGATGAAGACTTGTTGCCGCAGTTTGCGGATGCCAAAGAGCTCAACGCAGCATTACGCAGCGTGGTCGAGGCCTCGAAACACGTGAAGCGCGCGTAGGTTGTAGGGTGGGCACCCCGTGCCCACCAAAACGATTGATTGGCGAACGCGTGGGCACAGGGTGCCCACCCTACATGAGAAAGATTCACCTTGCGGTGAATGGAAGAACAAATGGATCAATTTGACGTAGTAGTAATTGGTGGCGGCCCTGGCGGCTATGTGGCGGCGATTCGTGCGGCGCAGCTTGGTTTCAAGGTTGCGTGTATCGACGAGTGGAAGAACGCGAAGGGCGGGCCTGCGCCTGGCGGCACGTGTACGAATGTCGGTTGCATTCCTTCGAAAGCGCTCTTGCAATCCTCCGAACATTACGAACATGCGCTGCATCACTTCGGCGATCATGGCATCACGGCCTCTGGCGTGAAGATGGATGTTGCGAAGATGCTTGTACGCAAAGACGCTGTGGTGAAACAAAACAACGATGGCATCTTGTATTTGTTTAAGAAAAACAAGGTGACGTTCTTTCACGGTCGTGGCTCGTTTGCGGGCGCCGCGAAAGAGGGCGTCTACGAGATCAACGTCTCTGAGCCTGCGAACGCGCAGATCGCCGCAAAGCACGTGATCATCGCAACGGGTTCGAACGCTCGCGCGCTACCAGGCGCTGCGTTTGATGAGAAGCTGATTCTTTCCAACGATGGCGCGTTGCGCATGGGTGATGTGCCGAAAAAACTCGGCGTAATCGGCGCGGGCGTGATCGGTTTAGAGATGGGCTCGGTGTGGCGTCGCCTCGGCGCGGATGTGACTGTGCTCGAAGGTTTGCCGACATTCTTGGGCGCTGTCGACGAGCAGATTGCGAAAGAGGCCGCGAAGCTCTTCAAGAAGCAAGGCTTGAACATTTCGCTCGGCGTCAAAGTCGGTGCGATCAAGCCGGGCAAGAACGATGTGACGGTTGAGTACACGACAGCTGACGGCAAAGCGGAAACGGCGACGTTCGATAAGTTGATCGTTTCGATCGGTCGCGTGCCGAACACGGTTGGATTGAACGCGGAAGCCGCAGGCGTCAAGCTCGATGAGCGCGGCTTTATCGTGGTCGATGAAGACTGCAAAACAAGCCAAGCCAATGTTTGGGCCGTTGGCGACGTGGTGCGCGGCCCGATGCTCGCGCACAAAGCGGAAGAAGAGGGTGTCGCGGTCGCAGAGCGCATCGCGGGTCAGCATCCGCACATCGATTTCAACTGCGTGCCGTGGGTGATTTACACCTCGCCAGAAATCGCGTGGGTCGGCAAGACTGAACAGCAATTGAAAGCCGAGGGCGTTGCGTACAAAGCGGGCTCGTTTCCATTCATGGCAAACGGTCGCGCGCGCGCACTGGGCAACACCGATGGCATGGTGAAAATTTTGGCTGACGCGAAAACCGACAAAGTGCTCGGCATGCACGCGGTCGGCCCGGTCGTATCAGAGCTGATCGCGGAGGGCGTGATGGCGATGGAATTCGGCGCGTCATCGGAAGACATCGCGCGGATTTGTCATGCGCATCCGACGCTTTCTGAGGCGACGAAGGAGGCGGCGTTGGCAGTGGATAAGCGGACGCTTAACTTCTAACATCCCTTGGAACGGGCGAGTGTTATTCGCATGCTGTCATCCCCGCGAAGGCGGGGACCCAGACCGGGAACTTCGCAATGAACTGTTCCGTGTACATCATGGCGAGCAAACGTAACGGCACGCTCTATACGGGCGTTACTTCGAATCTCGAGCAGCGCGTCTGGCAACACAGAAATGGCACGTTCGAGGGATTCTCAAAAGAGTACGGAACAAAGCTGCTTGTTTGGTACGAATCTGGCGAAGCCATAGAAGGCGCGATCATGCGCGAGAAGCAAATCAAGAAGTGGAATCGGATTTGGAAGTTGCGTCTGATTGAATCGATGAATCCCGAATGGCGCGATTTAGGGGACGAAATTCTCGGTTCGAATCAAATCTGCCCATCTGAGGCGCAAACGTCCCGGTCTGGGTCCCCGCCTTCGCGGGGATGACAGGTTGTTGAGACGACGCTTCAATCACAATGAACGACTTAACGATCGGCCAACTTGCTAACCACCCTCTCCAAACTCTGCGCTGACCGCGGCATCACGCTAGACGCTGCGCAGCAACGCGCAGCGGAGCGTTTGGCGCGGTTGAACGATGAACTCTCCGCGTTCAAGGCAAAGCGCGCCTCACTGCTCGGGCGCGTGTTTGCGAAGCCGGAAGTCCCAAAGAGCGTGTATTTCTATGGCGGCGTGGGGCGCGGTAAGTCGCTCTTGATGGACACGTTTTACGGCGCAACGAAAATTCGTCGCAAGACGCGCGTTCACTTTCATGCCTTCATGCGCAGCGTGCACGAAGACTTGCGCAAGTTCAAGCATGAAGAAGACCCGCTGGTCGCTGTCGCGGAGCAGCTTGCCAAGCAGTACCGACTGATCTGTTTCGATGAATTTCATGTGAGCGATATCGCGGACGCGATGATCCTTGGACGCTTACTTTCGAATTGCTTTGAACACGGCATCGTGTTCGTGATGACGTCGAACTACCATCCTTCGAAGCTTTATCCCGATGGTCTGCAGCGGCAAAACTTTGTGCCGACGATCGATTTGATTTTGCAGAAGATGGATGTGGTCGAAGTCGATAGCGGGATCGACTATCGGCGACGCACGCTCGAACAAGATCGTGTGTATCACTCGCCGCTCGATGCAAACGCCGAGGCAGCGCTCGCGCACATGTTCAACGCGCTCACGACCAAAACTCTTCCCGGTGCATCGATTCGCCTCTACGACCGAGATATCGCGCTTCGTAAACGCGGCGAAGGCGTGATCTGGTTCGACTTCTCCGCACTGTGCGAAACGCCGCGTTCGCAGCTTGATTACCTCGAGCTCGCGCAGTCGAATCACACCTTGTTGCTGTCGAACGTGCCGTTGCTCGGAACGAAAGACGCGAACGTGATTCGACGCTTCACGTTACTCGTCGATGTCCTTTATGACCATCGCGTGAAACTCGTGATGAGCGCGGCGGCGCCACTCGCCGACATTTCAAAAGTGGATGAGAGCGTGAAAGACGGCGACACGCGTCGCGTGCTCTCCGAATTTGCGCGGACTGCGTCGCGCCTTACAGAAATGCAAAGTGCTGAGTACATGAGCGAAGCGCACTTGCCGTCTCTGGCGCGCTAGGCAATCATTGGCGAGAGAAGCCTCGCGGCGCGTGGCAAGCCTGTGTTTCCGCTCAAAAGTAGTCTCGTTAACGTAACAGGCACCACCAGTGACTAAATTATTGAAATGACGCTTGGATCAGGGCTAAGCGGACGAAAAAAAATCTATTGAATAGTTTAGTGATTGACTCGAACCCCACATAAAAACGTCATCTCGTAGCTATGTCGATTTGGTAGAACTTCGCCCGCCCGTGGCGCATAATCGACGTAAACAGGGGGCGATTTGAATCATTCTTCCGACGCTGAAACACCGTATAGCGAATCGACCAACGAGGTTCGCACTAGCGAAGAAAGCGACGAACTGCGCTCACTCTTTGCCCAGCTCTACCCCGACATCAAGCGCCTGGCGCGTGCGCGGCTCGCGAGTGTCGGCGGTGTTACGGGACTCAATGCGACCGCGCTTGTGCACGAAGGCTTCATGCGCATGGCTGAGCGCGAGAATTTGCAAGGTCAAACGCGGCTTCAGTTTTTCGCCTACGTCGGGAAAATTTTGCGCTCCGTGATGATTGATTACATTCGCAATCGTGACGCCGCGAAACGCGGTGGCGGCGTGACGCTGATGACGCTCTCGCACGCAGGCGAAGCGCCCGCGCCGTGGCTCGACAACATTGATCTGATTGATCTGGATCGCGCGCTTGTTGAGCTCAAATCGTTTGATCTGCGGCTCTATCAAATTGTTGAAATGCATGTGTTCTCCGGGCTCACACCCGAGGAAATTGGAACCGAGCTCGCGGTCACCTCGCGCACCGTCAATCGCGAAATAGCAAAAGCGAAGACACTGTTGTCGCAAGCGCTAGGTAACGCAACGCCGTGACGCGATGAAACAACCCATGTTTTCATGTCCGCGATTCGGCCGATTTCCGTTTATCGCTGCATGACCACGCCGTTCAAAGTCCGCGCCGAATCTTGGCCGCGCGTTTCCGCCTTGTTAGATGAGGCGCTTGAGCTTGATGAGGCCGATCGCGCAGCGTTTCTTGATGCGCTGCGGCTGACCGATCCAGACGTTGCCGCAGAAGTTAGCAAGATGTTGCCAGGGGTCAGCGCAGCGGTGGTCGCAGCAGAACACTCCTCTCACACGTCAGCGGTGGCAAACCAGGGCACGCCTTACGCAAACTTGCTGGGCGAGGCGCTTCTGGCGGCTGACGCCGAAACGTGGAGCGCCACCGCGGGCATGCGCTTCGGCGCGTGGACGCTCATTGAAAAGCTCGGTCGTGGCGGAATGGGCGAAGTGTGGCGCGCAGAGCGTAGCGATGGAATGTACGAAGGCGCGGCAGCGATTAAATTGCTGCGTAGCGATTTACCGGTGGCGCGTTTGGCTGCGCGCTTTGCGCGCGAGCGCGCCGTGCTCGCGCGGCTCAATCATCCGCACATCGCGCGCTTACTGGATGCCGGGGTGGCGAATGAACAAGCCTTCATCGTGCTCGAATTGGTGCAAGGCATCCCCCTGCTTGAATACGTAGCAAAGCATGCGCATTCACTTGCTTCGCGCGTACTGCTGGTGCGAGACATCGCGCGCGCCGTGGAGCATGCGCACAATCAACTCGTGCTGCATCGCGATTTGAAGCCGAGTAATGTGTTGGTGGATTCAGACGGTAACGCAAAGCTGCTTGATTTCGGTATCGCTGCTGCGCTTGATGAGGCCGCGAATGACGCGGATTCGTCCAACCTGACGCAGCTTACGGGGCGCGGACTCACGCTTGAATATGCCGCGCCTGAGCAAATTGTGGGGGAGCGCACGGTGCCTGCGAGCGATGTTTACTCGCTCGGCGTGATGCTTTTTCATTGGGTGGCTGGGCAGCGTCCGTTTGCGGGCAGTGTGAACCGCGCCGCGCTTGAATACGCGATCGTGCACGACGAGGCACCTCGCGCTTCGAGCGCGGCAAGCGGAACAAACGCGGCGTTCCCCGCGAGTGACATCGTACCGCGCGCCACCGATGCGGCAGACGCGCGCGGTGATCTCGACGCAATCATCGCCAAGGCGCTACGCAAATCTTCCCATGATCGCTATGCGAGTGCGACTGCCTTTGCAAACGATCTCGATCAATGGCTTGCTCGCGCGCCGATCTCGATCAAGGCAGAGGATCGCGGCTACCGTGCGCGCCTTTGGCTGAAACGCAATTGGATCGTGGCGAGCCTTGGGGCGGTTGCAGCAACGGCGGTGGTCGCAGGGCTCGCCGTGAGTCTTTGGCAGCGAAATGAAGCGCTGCAGGCCGCGGCGCTCGCGAAAGACGAAGCTGCGCGCGCTGAAAAAGTCGCGTCGTATTTAGGCGAACTCATTGAAAGCGCGAGTCCGGATCAGCACGCAGGAAATTGGCCGACGGTGCTCACCTTGCTTGAGAAATCGGAGAAAGAACTAGACGAGCGTTTCAAAGACGACCCGAGGACGCATGCGCTGTTGCTGAAACGGATGACCGATACCAACGATGCGCTCAATCGGGATACGGTGGCGCTCGCTCAATCGCAACGTTTGATCAGCCTTCACGAAGCGAACCCGCCTAATGATCCGACGGTGTATGTTGACGCGCTGCGTCAACAGGCGTGGTTGTTGTATCGACTCGTGCGCTATGAAGAGTCGCTTGCGGTCTACGAAAAACTAAAGCCCAAATTAATTGCAGCGTATGGCAAAGACCATGCCGAGTACGCGAAGTATTTGCTCGGCTTGGGTGGGGTGCTGAAAGAGTTGGGGCGTCCTGATGAAACGCTTTCCCTCTACGAAGAGGGCTACGCAGTGCTCATGCGCCACGAGCCCAACAATCCATTGCATCGTTTGAACTTGGCGAACGACAAAACGGTGCTCCTTACTCGTGACGCACGCTTTCACGAGGCGGAACAAGCGCTCGCCGCTGTTCAAGGCACCTTCGCCGAAGTAGAGAAGGCCAACGGTGCGGCGCTTCGCGATGTGCTCATCATGCGAAACAATTTGGAGTCAATCCGGATTCGCATCGGTCGATACGATGGCGTTGAAGCGCGGCTCAATGAAATTTCCAACGCCGGTACGAAGTTGCTCGGTGCGGATAACTTCATTTCGCTCACTGCTGCGTCGAGTCTTGTATCGCATGCGTGTGCGACCGCGAATTTCACCGAGTGTCTTCGTCGCTCGCAGCGCTACGCAGAGGCAGTGAAGAAGCGAGTGGGCGGTGAGCCCAGTGAAACCATCGCCGCTGAGCTCGATGCGGTGTCTCTCGCAGCGCTCTTCGAACAGCAGCCGAAAGCTGAGTTGCGTGAATCCGCGAAACGGTTGTCAGATCAAATCGCATCGGCGATGCCGACCGCCGGCGCACAACGCAGCTTTCTCTATCGATCCGTTGCCGATGCCGCGATTCGAATCGGTGACTTCACGCTGGCGCGTGAGGCGATTGAGAACGCGCGTCGAGATTTGCGTGAGTCAAAAGCATCGAGACCGGATCGCGCGGCGCAAGCGGATCGCGCCGAGGCAGCGCTTGCATTTCAAACGGGGGACGCGCGGCGTGTGGCGACTTTGCTGGACGCTCGGTTTAAACATGACGACATGGTCAAAGAGCGGGATACGCCCGCGCACGCCACGCTTTGGCTACAGCGCGCGCTTTATGAAGTTGAGTTTGATTCGGTCGCCGCTACGAAATCGCTGGCCGAGAGTCGTGCGGCGTTCGCTCGCGCAGGCGGCGCAATGCCGCAGTTCGCAGCGTTAACACGTTATGTTGAGGCGCGCTTATCCAATCGGGGCAAAGCGATTGAAAGCGCTCAATTCGATATTGATAAAATTTACCTTCGAGCCCCAATTAAAGCGAGCGCGGGTGTGTGGCGCTTGCCCCATTTAACGAGTCAATAGCGGAGCGTTTTTCCCAAAAAAAGTCATTGCGATGTCTCGCCGTCGCGCGGATTGCGTTTATCCCGGTACTCACGCAAATCACGCGACCGCTCGGAAAGAAAGACTCGCCATGAAGTTAACCCACATTTTCACTGCGCGTGCGCCGCGCATCGCCGCTCGGACTGTAACGTCTCTGTTCACGCGAATGGCGATACAACTCGCGCTGTTCGTGGGCGTTGCGACACAGATGCCTTTCGCCATCGCGCAGCCCGGCACGCTCGACATCGCGACCTACGGGCCGTACAGCGGACTCGCGTACGGCCGATTCCCCGATACGAGCGCACACTTCTTTCGCCTTCTCGATGCGATTGTGTTGCCCAACGATCAAGTAGTCGCGGGTGGAGCCTGTATCGCAACAGGCGCAACGCCTGCTGGAACCCGTTTCTGTATCGCAGTGTGGAGCTTGAACGGTGCACTCGTTTCGCTCTACGTTCATTCAACCCTGGTAAACCGCGTGAGCGCGGATGCTGGCGGCGCGATTGCGGCGCAGCCCGATGGCAAGATCGTGGTCACAGCGCCCTGTATCTACCAACCGACCGGCACGATCACGCAGTTCTGCACCGTTCGCTTCAATGCCGATTTCACGCCCGATACAACGTTCGCAGTAGGCTTTCAAAACGTCTCACCCTCGCCGTCCGTGAGCGGAAACAACAGCTACGTTAACGCGATCGCGATCCAACCTGATGGAAAAATCGTGTTGGGCGGCCAGTGTTCTGGAGCGTCCGGCACTTCTTTCTGCGCCGACCGACGCCTAGCAGATGGCACACCCGACAGCTCGTTCGGTTTCGGCGGCTCATCAATGCGAACCTTCCTGGGGGTTAGTGGCAGCAACACGTTCGATCGCGTAAAGCGTGTCGCAGTCGCCCCCGATGGGAAGATCTACCTGGGTGGCGACTGTAAACGCTCAAACGGATTCACAGCGGGCTGCTACGCGCGGCTCAATGCCGACGGAACGATTGACAACGCGTTCCTCTCGGTGGCGACAACCCCGAAAACCTTTCTGATGGGCAACGGCGTAAGTAGCGAAACGATTTACGACATGGTGGTGCAGGCGAATAACGAATTCGTGTTCGCCGGTGACTGCAAAAACCCCAGTTCGACGACGACGGTGCCCTGCGCAGTTCGGTTTTCGAATCCAGACAGCATTCAGTTTTACGCCGGAACCGATTACTTGGGAGCGGTCGCGCCAACGCCGAGCGGGTACGTGCTGCGCGAGCCTGCAGCGGACGGCGCGTTTAGTATTGTTCGCGCCTATTTGCAGCCCGACGGAAAAATGCTTGTATTGCTCAAAGATCAAGCGTCTAGTACCAATTTCCGTGTACGCCGATACAACGAAGACGGCAGCATTGATGCGAACTGGCGGCAACCCGCATTTGATTTCAACGCAGCGACTGACAACGCGTCGGGATTTGCCGTAGGCTTAGCGCTCGGACAGGAACGATCCGGCAAGGTCATCGCGATGGGTTACACCGAAAGCTTAAACAGTACCAATCCGCAGGCGCGCGTAATTCGCTTAGACAATCGCAAAAATCCCGGGCACAACTGCAGCGCGGATATCGACGGCGACGGTAAAGTATTGCCGACCACGGACGGATTGCTGATCGCGCGCGCGTCCCTCGGCATGACTGGCAGCGCGGTGATCGCGGGCGCAGTCGGCCTGGGTGCCGCGCGGCCCACGTGGCCTCTCATCCGCGATTTCTTGATCACGCAGTGTGGAATGAACACAGTGCGGCCTTGATCGCGCATGACCGGATTGCGGTAAAACGAAGTCAACCGTCTTAAAGGATTCTTCTCGATGAAATTCTCTTCACTCGCGTCATTCAGCCTTGCATTGCTCGCGACCTCCCTCGCAGTTTCAAGCGCCACAGCGCAAACAAAACAAAGCTTCACCGCCACCGTTGATGGCAAATCGTGGGAATCCGATCACGACGGCATCACCGTGGTTCCCGTGACGATGGGCAGCGGTAACGTGACGATCATCGCGATCACCAAGGGGTTTTCGGGCTATCCGCCGCCGAAAGGTTTCGCAGACAGATTCACGTTGATGTGTCCGCTACCTAAAGCCGCAGTGAAGTTTCAGGTTGGAACGCCTTCGAGTACGCAGTGCTTCGTGAAGTTCGCGCGCGCAGAGCGGAGCATGATGAGCCCGGACTATAAAACCACGCCGAACGAAGGCGAGTTCACGAGCGATGCAAAAGCGAGCGCGAAGGGCTCAGTCAACTTTACGAAAGTCGCTGGCAAACTGATCGAGGGCGATTTTCAAGCGACGCTCACCGATCAGAAAACGAAGAAAACGATCACCGTCGAGGGCAAGTTCAAAGGTTTGGATGAGCAGGTGGGCTCAAAAGGGTTCAACTAGGGCGTGTTGCGTGACACGAAGACGCAGCGGCTTTGACGCGTCCTCACGCGTCCGCCGCACACTTCGGCAATCGTTCGCTTCATTGACGCATTTGCACGTAGCATGGGTGCGGCACAGGCGCGAACCGAGCTGTTTTAACGCGCGATCACAGCGGCTGTGCGATGAATTATCCGATAATAAGAACGCGCAGCTTCCCGTTATTTCACCCGGGCTTGTAAGATAAAAAGTGCAATACTATGTATTGACGAATTACCCCTTCAGCCCCAATTGAACGGGGTTCAGGCTGATATGTCGTTTCTCGTTACAACGACGTTGTGACCCAGTACGAGACCAGCCCAAGCACGATACAAATCAGTCCGATCATCCGCAGTTGACCGTCGTTAAATTGCGCGACTTTCATCATCGTCTCGCGCCACGCTTTCGGCGCGAGGAAGGGCATGAGTCCTTCGAAAACCAACACGAGACAGAGCGCGGCTAAAAGTTCCATAGGCTTCGCGCGGCAAGCGCGCCTCTTGGTGGTTCAATAAGGAACGATGACATCGAAGGTGCTTCGGTTGAAGCGCTTTCGTTTCGCGAGCGGTGCGAGAGTAAAAAAGCGCCGCAATTATTGCGACGCTTTTATTCAACAGTCATCGGTTTTCGCTCTGCGCGAAAGCGATTACTTGGCGCGAGAACCCTGCTTCAGGAACTTGAAGAAGTCCGCGCTTGGATCGAGCACCATCACGTCGGCTTTGCTCTTGAACGATTGCTTGTACGCTTCAAGCGAGCGATAGAACGAGTAAAACTCCGCGTTTTGCCCGTACGCCGCGCTGTAGATTGCAGCGGCTTTCGCGTCGCCCGAGCCTTGGAGCTCTTGCGCTTTCTTGTAAGCCTCGGCCAAGATCACTTGCGCTTGCTTATCGGCTTCAGCCTTGATGCGCTCACCATCTGCGCTACCGGTCGAGCGAAGTTCTGCCGCAACGCGCTGGCGCTCTGAGCGCATCCGGTCGAAAACGCGAGATGACACTGAGTCATCGAAGTCAACGCGCTTCAACCGAACGTCAACAATTTTGACCCCAATCTTTTTCGCATCCGCTTCAGCGGATTCGCGAACACTCGCCATTATTTTTTCGCGCTCGCCAGAGACAACTTCTTGCAGCGTTCGACGGCCAAATTCCTCACGCAGGAGCGAGGTGACGGTTTGATCGATTCGACGCTCGGCCGCACGTTCGTCACCCTGAACGGATGTGAAGAACTCGCGCGGATTTGCAATCTGCCACTTCACAAACGCGTTAACTTGCACCGGCTGGTTTTCTTTCGTGTTGAAACGATCCGCTTCCGGGCTGTCGAGTGTGAGGATTTGTTTGCTGTATTTGCGCACGTTCTGCACGAACGGCACCTTCCAGGCGAGGCCTGGTTTGTCTTCGATCCGTACGACTTCACCAAACTGGGAAATCATGGCGAACTCGCGTTCGTCAACAACAAACAAGGCTTGCGACACACCAAAGAGTGCCACGAGAACGAGGGAGACGAGAGGTCCAATCTTATTCATGGGTTGGCTCCTAAACCTTAGCGAGTTTCGCGGCCAGTACGAGCTGCGTCACGTCCGGTCGTGGCTCGTGTTGCAGACGCATCGGGAGTCGGCGGCGTAGGCGCCGTTTCGCTCGTACCTGGGCGAGGCGGCTCCATCGGGGTGTAGCTGCCCGCCGCATCGCGCGTTCCCGAGATCAGTTTGTCTAGCGGCAGGTAGAGCAGGCTGTTGCTGCCCGAGCGCTGATCAACGAGGACCTTACTCGTGTTGCCAAGTACAGACTGCATCATGTCGATATAGAGCCGCTCACGGGTGACGCCTGGCGCTTTGTTGTATTCGGCGACCACGGAGGTGAAGCGCGATGCATCACCTTGCGCACGTGCGACAACGCTTTGTTCGTAACCCTGCGCTTCTTCGAGCAGGCGTGAGGCACGGCCGCGAGCTTCGGGCACGACGCGGTTGGCATAGGCCTGACCTTCATTGATGAAGCGATCACGATCCTGCTGCGCCTTCACCACATCTTGAAAGGCTTCGTTCACTGCTTCTGGCGCGGCCACAGTTTGCAGGTTGAGCTTACTGATCTGGATACCGGTGCCGTAGCGGGCTAGAAGCTCTTGCATTACTTTCTGGGTGGCCGCCGCAAACTCTTCGCGCCCTTGGTTGAGCAGGAAGTCCATCTTGCGCTTACCGACGATTTCGCGCATCGCCGTTTCAGCGGCCTGCACAACGGCATCGTCTGGGTTGCGGTGGTTAAAAACGTAGGCCTTGGCGTCGGTCAAGAAATATTGAACCGAGAACGTGATGTCGATGATGTTCAAGTCTTCGGTGAGCATTTGCGCTTGCTTTGCATCGCGATTGCGCTGGTTGCCACGGAAGCCGATGTCGACTGCACGGACTTGATTCAGATTGACCTTTATCACCGTTTCAATGGGCCACGGCAGATGCCAGTTAAGACCCGCCGTTGTTTCCGTCGAAAACTTTCCGAACCGCAGCACGATACCGCGCTGACCTTCCGTGATCTGATAGAAGCCGCTTGCAAGCCACAAAGCGACCGCCACGAAACCAAACAAAAGCATTCCGCCCGCCGCAAATTTCGGGGAGATGGACGGCATTTGTGGTCCACCACTGGATGGCGGGCGCTTATTCGACTTGCCACCGAATGCGCTGTTGATTTTGTCGCTCACTTTTTTGAGGATCTCGTCCAGATCGGGCGGGCCATCGGGTTTGCGACCGCCGCCCCCATTTCCGCCGCCGCCGTTTGAATTGCGCGGCCCCTCACTTGGGGGCGCGGGTGGTGGGGGGCTGGGGCGAGGCGCCGGCGCGGCATCGCTGTCACCGCTTGCAGGCTTATCGCCCGACTTGCGGCCCCATTGGGGATCGTTGAGCGAGAGCTTGATGTGATCCCAAAGTCTGCTGAGGCGATTGCCAAACGTGAGGTTCATGATTTCTGTGCTGTCGAGGAGAATTGAGGCACATTGCGCCACTCGGTGATGGTCTAGCGAGAGAGTCGCTAGGCCGCCGCTGCTGAGTCGCTGGCCCCTTCGAATGGATAGGTATTTTGTCGCGGGAAATGCGTTTGCAAGGCTTGCCGGAGTGAAGGAATACCCTCTCCCGTGCGGGCAGAAACAAACACGCGAGACGGTAATCCAGTTTCAGGATCGATTTCGATTCGACCGACTTCGCCAGTCAAGCCGCTCAGGTCACACTTGTTGACGACGATGAGGCGAGGAACGTGCGCCGCGCCAATTTCGTCAAGCACGCTATCAACAGTTTCGATTTGTTGCTCGCGCGCCTCCGACGCACCGTCGACGACATGCAGTAGCAGATCGGATTCAACAGCTTCAAGCAGCGTCGCCTTGAACGCGTCGACCAATTCATGCGGCAGCGCACGCACGAAGCCTACGGTGTCAGAGACAACCAATGGCTGAGCCTCAGGAACGAAGAGCTTTCGTACGGTGGTGTCGAGTGTGGCGAAGAGCTGATCGGCGGCGTAGGTGCGCGATGCGGTGAGCCGGTTAAAAAGCGTGCTCTTGCCTGCGTTGGTGTAGCCCACAATCCCGATAGAAACTGTTCTGGAGCGTTCGCGTTGTCGGCGCTGGGTGCGGCGCTGTCGCTCCACCTTTTCCAAGCGCTCTTTCAGCATTCGGATTTTGTCGCCAATAATTCGGCGATCCATTTCGAGCTGCTTCTCGCCCGGGCCACGCAAACCGATTCCACCGCGCTGGCGCTCAAGATGGGACCAACCACGCACGAGTCGCGTGGATAGATGCTGGAGCTGCGCGAGCTCAACGGCCAATTTGCCCTCGGCGCTTCGCGCGCGTTGCGCGAAGATATCGAGAATGAGCGCGCGTCGATCTACCACGCGGCATTGCAGCTCGCGCTCAAGGTTGCGTTCCTGAGCTCCGGACAGGGAGTGATTGAAAATCACCAGCTCAGCTGAGCCTTCGCTCGCAGTTATCGCGATTTCGCCCGCTTTTCCGCTGCCCACGAAGAGCGCGGGGTCTGGGGTGTCGCGTTTGCCGGTGATTGTGCCAACCACGTCGGCACCTGCAGAGCTCACTAGGGCCTGCAGTTCTTCAAGATCATCGGCCACATCGCTCGCCAGCGCTTTGCCTAACGCAAGCTGGACGAGAACGGCACGGTCATTGCCGCGACGTCGCTCGAACTGAAGGCCCCCACGAACCGGGGCTGCAGGCGATTTATTCGAGAAATCGGGCGATTCGCCCGACTTTGGGCTATTCAGAGGTTTCGTCCCCATGCGGGATGCTTACGGCGCGCGCAGGCACGATCGTCGAGATCGCATGCTTGTAGACCATCTGTGTGACCGTGTTTTTGAGAAGCACAACGTACTGATCAAACGATTCGACTTGGCCTTGGAGCTTGATGCCGTTCACTAGGTAAATGGAAACCTGAACGTGCTCTTTGCGCAGGGTGTTGAGGAAAGGATCTTGGAGGGACTGTCCTTTGTTGCTCACTTCTTATTCTCCGCGGATTATTTATTGTTGGCGCTCATTGGGCCACAGGATCGCTGCGACTTTTAGGGCGGATAGCTTGTCAGATGGAGTCAAACCAAACTAGTTCAACCCGTCATGACAAGAATGCCGTCAGGGAGTGACGTCACCTCACGCATGTTAGCGCCTTTTCAGCGAGCCGTTTGCATTGCGCTTGACGCCGGTTTCTTCCGCGTACGGGTTACGACCGACGCGCATCTCAAGCCGCAGCGGAGTGCCTTTGAGTTCGAACGCATCGAGAAAGTGTCGTTCGAGATAGCGTAGGTAAGTCGCTTGCAAGCGATCAATCGCGTTTCCATGAATCACGATGATCGGTGGGTTGCTGCCGCCTTGGTGTGCGTAGCGCATTTTGGGTCGTACCGTGCCGACGCGAGGCGGTTGTTGCTTCACGACGGCATCTTCAAGGGCGCGTGTGAGCTGCGGCGTAGAGAGTTTCTTAAACGCTGAGCCGAGCGCGCGGTTCACAGCCGTCATTACCTTGTCGAGACCTTGCTTCGTGCGCGCTGAAATGGTGAGTGTCTCGGCGTAGTCGACGAAGTAAAGCTTACGTTCGCAATCGTCTCGCAGGCGCTTACGGGCCTCGGCGTCGGCGGCATCCCACTTGTTAAGGCAGACGACGAGCGCGCGACCGGCCTCTTGTACAAAGCCTGCGAGCTGCACATCGTGATCCGACACGCCGAGCGTTGCGTCCACCATGAAGATGACGACGTTGCAATCGTCAATCGCCTGCAGCGTTTTGATGACTGAGAACTTCTCGATCGTCTCGGTGACTTTTCCGCGCTTCCTGACACCGGCCGTATCGATCAATACGTAGTCGCGGTTATTGTGGGTGAAATCCAAGTAAATCGAATCTCGCGTAGTGCCCGGCTCATCGAACGCGATCACGCGTTCCTCGCCAAGAAGTGCGTTCACGAGCGTGCTCTTGCCGACGTTTGGATGACCGACGATTGCGATCTTTGGCTTTTGTGGCGGGGTGGCGATTCGCCTCTCCGCGTCTTCGGGAGAGGCCGCATCCGCGCGCTCTTCCAAGGCGTCGGTGTCGTCAAATTCTTCCGTTTCGTCTTCGGCAGACACAGGAGGCACAGGCGTATTTTTGGCGTCGAGCTCTTCGAGCGCAAATTCGAGGAGCGCGTTTACACGCTCGCCATGCGCAGCTGAGATCGCGTAGGGCGTTCCGATCCCGAGCTCAAAAAACTCGGCTGTGACGCGGGCTTCTTGCATCCCCTCTGTCTTGTTGACGGCAAGATAGACCGGTCGTCCGCGCTTTCGCAGCATGTTGGCGATCCGCGCATCTTGCGGCGTCACGCCCGCGCGACCGTCAACGATGAAGATCACCACATCGGCTTCATCGAGCGCTTGCAACGTCTGCCGCGCCATTTCCTTGAGGATGCCTTCTTTCGCGACGGGCTCGAAACCGCCGGTGTCGATGACAACGAATTCGCGTTCGTCAACCCGACCCTTACCATACTGACGGTCACGGGTGAGGCCGGGGAAGTCAGCAACCAGGGCGTTGCGCGACTTCGTTAAGCGATTGAAGAGGGTGGATTTGCCGACGTTGGGACGACCGACGAGCGCAACGGTGGGCAGCATGGGGATGGCCGGTTGAGCAGAGGCGCGTTAGCGCGCGCCGAAGGCAACGAGTTGTCCAGCGGCCGTAATCGCGTAAGCAAAACCATTGCCTTGGGTGAAGCCACCAACAACTTTGGTGCTTCCGAGCGTGCGGCCAACGATGCGTCCGGTTGCTTTATCTAGACTATGAACGTTGCCCTCGTTATCGAGCACTAGATAGTTTCCACCCACAAGAGCTACCGCAGTCGCGACGCGTGTGGCGAGCAACTCTTGCTTCCACATCGTTCCGCCCGTCGCGCGATCGAGCGCGTAGGCCACACCTTTGTCGTCAGTCACGTACACATGCTTTTCATCAAGCACGGTGCCCGAGATCGAGCCAATGTCGCGAGACCAGAGCGGCGTGCCGCGCTGAATATCAAAACACGCAACGCGCCCTTGATACGCAGACGCGCAGGTGCGCTCGGCATCCACCGAAGGCCGCCCTGCCACATCGATCAAACGTTCAAGTTCAGAGGCACCCTTGGGATTGGCAACGGTTGCCTCCCAGCCGATTGCACCGGTCGCCAAATCAACTGCGAGCATGCGACCGGTCGGGGTGCCGATGAACACACCGCCACGCGTTGCGAGCGGAACGGATCCAGTACGCACGGTTAACGAAGGGATTTGGCGCTGCACTGTCCACTTGCGTGCGCCAGTTGCTGCGTCGAGTCCGACGATGTTGCCATCGATCATAGGTACCACCACGACGCCATCGGCAATTGCCGCTGGGACGATCGATTCTGTGGGGATGCGTACGCGCCACTTCGGTGCGCCGCTCACGCTGGCTGAATCGAACGCGAACACTTCTGCTTTCTGCGTGGAAACTACGACAAGCCCGCTGCCAACGCCCACACCGCCGCTCACGCGACCCGCGCCTTGCGGCAGGCTCCAGCGTGCATTCTGCGCGCCAGTTTTCTCGTCAACAACGATGAGCGTTCCGTCTTGGTGGGCAGCGTAAACCTTGCCGTCTGCAATCGCTGGGAGCAGTGCTGCGAGTTGGGAGCCGCCAAGCGATACGCTCCAAGCGGGGGTGACAGCAACTGCACCCGCCGCCGCAGGCAAATTGGGCTTCGCAACTGAACCGCCGAAAGCCGTGGGCAGGTAGCTACACCCACCAAGTGCCAATGCAGACAAAGCCATGACGGCAAAAGCTATACGGTTGACGCGCATGGTCGTGCCGATCATTTTTTGGTTTCAGACTTGGCGGGAGCGGCCGCCGGTGCAGCAGGCGCTGCAGGGGCAGCCGCTGGAGCGGCGGTAGCTTGCGCTACGGTTGCGAGCGGGAGGCTGTCGAGTTTGAGCTGTGTAATCTGGCGCTGCGAGCCCTTGGAATCGAGCTTCTTGAGCGCTTCTTCATACGCCGTTTTCGCATCTGCGAATTTACCCTGCAACTTAAACACGTCGCCTTTGGCATCCAGGAAGAGCCCCGCGAATGATTCGTGATGCTTTGCATCGAGCGCTACGAGCGCCGCATCGAATTCCTTTTTGTCCATCAAAACGGCGGCGAGGCGAAGGCGGGCTACGTTTTTGAGTTCGTCCTCTTTACTGTTGGCGACGACCCACTCCAGGTTTTTCTTCGCGCCGTCGAGATCATTCGCGTCAAAGGCAGCTTTTGCTGCGAGCAAAGCGCCGCGAGGAGCGAAGCCCGTGCTCGGGAATTTTTCGAGCAATTGCGCGGCGGCGTCTTTGATCTTCGCCGCCTCGTTTTTCTGAATGCCTTCGTTGATGGCGAAATAGAGCGTACTCGCTTCGTTCGCCTGCTTCTTATTCCACCACTTCCAGCCTTGCGTGCCGGCGACGGCAAGCGCGAGCACAACCACGATGCCAGTGACGATGTTGCCGTTCCTGGCCCACCACGCCTTCAGGTCACCTAGTTTTTCTTGTTCGTCGAGATCGTATGCAGCCATGTTTCGTATTCGTGCTTAATGTGCTTGGGGTGCGGATTCGGTTGGGTTCGGACGGGGCGGCGGTGGCCGCCCGTAGAACGCCTACGCGACCGAGCGGATGTGCTCGGCCACTGATAAACCTGTAATTATCGCCTGTTCGCCCTGAATCGGCGCGCCATTGGCGTCGCGTAGGGGTTTCACTGCGACCGTTCCCGCAGCGGCTTCGTTATCGCCGACGATCAGTGCAAAGCGTGCGCCGCTTGCGTCCGCCTTCTTCATTTGGCTCTTGAAGCTGCCGCCGCCTGCGTGCTGAGCGACCGCCAAACCCGCATCGCGCAAGGCTTCGGCGAGTTTTCCAGCGGCCACGCGCGCCGCCTCGCCCGCGTGTACGAGGTAGGCGTCGAGCTGCCCGAAGGCGACCGAATCCTCGATCATCATCAGCACGCGCTCGACGCCCATGCCATAGCCGATCCCCGGCGTCGGTTTACCGCCCAATTGCTCGAAAAGCCCGTCGTAGCGACCGCCGCCACACACGGTGAGCGGGTTGCCGAAGCGCTCTGTGACGAATTCAAACGCGGTACGGTTGTAGTAATCCATGCCGCGCACAATGCGCGGATTTACGACAAAGGCCACACCCGCTTCGCTCAAGAGCTGTTGCAAACCGTCGAAGTGCGCGCGCGATTCGGCTTCGAGTGAATCGAGCAAATTTGGCGCGCCTTTGTTCACTTCAATCACGCTTGCGACTTTGCTATCAAGAATGCGCATCGGATTCGTGTGCAAACGCCGCTTCGCCTCGTCGTCCAGCGCCGTCAGGTTCGATTCGTAGAACGAGATCAGTTTCGCACGGTACGCATTGCGCTCTTCGGTGTTGCCGAGTGAGTTGATCTCAAGACGCACATCATCAATTCCCACCGCTTTCCAGATGCGCGCGGTCATGATCATGAGCTCAGCATCAACGTCCGGCCCCTCGAATCCGAAGCATTCAACGTCAAACTGATTGAACTGACGATAGCGCCCCTTCTGCGGGCGCTCGTGACGAAACACTTCACCTAGGTTGTAAATGCGAACGGGCCCGTTGTACGTGAGATTCGCTTCGATCGCCGCGCGCACGAGACCTGCGGTCAGCTCGGGGCGAAGCGTGAGCTTCTCGCCGTTTAATTTGTCTTCGAAGGAATACATCTCCTTCTCAACGATGTCAGTCACGTCACCAATCGCGCGTACAAAAAGCGGCGTGTGCTCAACAATCGGGGCGCGCATGTTGCGATAGCCGTACTGCCGCGCGATCTTGGTGACGGTTTCTTCAAAAAATTCCCACTTGCGGGATTCGTCGGGGAGAACGTCGTTCATGCCCCGGACTGATTGTAGTTTTTCCATGATATTCAACTCTATCGCGTATCGCCCAATTCAATTGGGCAATTACGCTTAATTCAATGGTTTCGAAAACGCACTAAAATCGTTGCTAGCCCTAATAAAACTTCGGCTATACGAAAAGTGCTGAAGAAGAACTCTGTTGCGGCGCTTAGGTCGAGTTTTGCTCAGAATTTAAGCAAAAGAACGCTCTATCACGCGAAAAGGGTGATGTCTTTTGCCACCCGAAGGTGTCGTGCGCGGAGCAAAAAGGCCGACGAAAACATGAAAAGAGTCGGTGGAAGCACAAGGCTAAAAGCACGATTCTAGTGAATCGGCTCTGGCGGTAGCAGACTACGTGCGAAGGGGAAGGTGAACGCCGCTTCTGCTTTTCGACGACCGAGCACGTTCAGGCCAAAGCCTGCAGTACGATAGGCGGGACATGGCTCACAAAACAACGGTTCAAGGAGGCTCTATGAAAATGCTCATCACCCGCGTTGCCGCGTTCGCGGCAACAGCCGCGCTCGCGGCGATCGCCGTCGCCCAGTCCAACAAGCCCGTCCGAATTATTGTCGGCTTCCCGCCCGGCGGCGGCATCGATCTGATCGCGCGCACACTGCAACCCGCGCTGCAAGATGAACTCAAAACGACGGTCATCGTTGAAAACAAGCCCGGAGCTGGCGGCGTGGTCGCTGCGCAAGAACTGACTCGTGCACCAGCGGACGGCTCGACGATCCTGATCGCGAATATGGGCCCGTTTGCGCTCGCGCCGAACATGGCGGAGAAGCGTCCATACGATCCCGTGAAAGATTTCACGCACATCGCGCAATCCACGGGTGCGGCCTACATTGCGGCAATCCCTGCGTCACATCCCGCGAACACGCTTGCGGAATTTGTTGCTTGGGCGAAAGCGAATGCCGACAAAGCGACCTTCGCATCCGGAGGCTCAGGCTCGATTACGCACTTGAACGGCGAACTCCTAAACGCGCAAGCAGGCGTCAAGCTCCTGCATGTGCCCTACAAAGGCAGCGCGCCCGCAGTCACGGATTTGATGGGTGGCACCGTGCATCTGCTCGTGGATGTCGCAGCGGTGGTGATGCCCAATATCAAAGGCGGAAAGCTCAAAGCGATTTACGTGACCGGAAAGACGCGCAATTCCGAATTGCCGAACATACCCACCGTTCGCGAAGCGGGATTCCCTGGGTTGGAGACGTCGGGCTGGCAAGGTGTTGTCGCGCCCGCCGGTGTGCCCGCGGATGTCGCGAAACGCCTTTCGGATGCGGTCGGCCGCTCACTCGCTCGTGCTGACGTGAAGGCGAAGCTCGAAGCGAGCGGTTCAACCATCGTGCACACCTCTCCGGCCGAGTTCGCGTCGCTGATTCAAAGTGAAAACGAGCGCTGGACAAAAATAATCAAGGCAGCCAACATCAAACTCGACTAGGGAAACGCTGAATAAGCCCGCGTGATGCAGCGCGCGGCGGATTGGGATGATATGAAACTCCAAAATTCTGAGACATAGCGGGACTATGTTGAAGAATTTTGGAGTTTCAGATCGCCCAAGCCCGACGATGCTTGCCGTAGGTCGGCAAGTCTGCCGCGCGCGCGTGGGACTTGTTCAGGTTTCCCTAGTCTTGGCAGAATGGCCCTGTGTTGATGCAGGGCGGCTGGCATGGTCATTCGGTTTACTTATCGTTCGGTTTTAGTCTGTCTAGCTTGCTGCGCGGCGTTTGCGTCGTCAGCGCAATTGCCGTCGTCGAACGAGCGTTTTGCTATCCCAACAGGCAGCGCCGCGCGGCCGAAGATCGGACTCGTGCTTTCCGGCGGCGGCGCACGCGGGCTTGCACACATCGGCGTACTAAAGGAACTTGAGGCTGCGCGAATCCCGATCGACTTCGTAGCTGGCACCAGCATGGGCTCGATCGTGGGCGGGCTTTACGCGAGTGGAATGCCGCCCGCTGAACTAGAGCGGCGCGTACTCGCGATGGATTGGGACTCGATGTTCGCTGATCGACCGCCGCGCGAAGAGTTGTCCCTGCGACGAAAGGCGGACGACCAAAAACTCTCCTTACCGTTTGAGATCGGCATGCGCGATGGCGCGTTTCGTGCGCCGATCGCAGCGGTCGGATCAAGCGGCCTTGAACGCATGCTCAAGGCGCTCACGCATGAAGTGCCGCCCGCCATCGAATTTGATCGCTTGCCAATTCCCTATCGTGCAGTGGCGACAGATTTGGTGAGTGGCGAGGCGGTCGTGTTTGATCGCGGAAACCTTGCAGCAGTCATGCGCGCGAGCATGAGTGTGCCGGCCGCGTTTGCGCCCGTGGAAATCGGTGGTCGCTTATTGGTAGACGGCGGCCTCGTGAACAACTTGCCGGTGGATCTCGTGCGTGCGATGGGCGCAGACATCGTGATCGCAGTGAATATCGGCACGCCACTTTTGCCGCGCGAGGAGCTCGGCTCCATCCTTGGCGTCGGCACGCAGATGTTGAATATTTTGACTGAGCAAAACGTGCGCGCTTCGCTCGCCTTGCTGCGTTCGAACGACATCTTGGTGACACCGGATTTGAGTCTGGTCACCGCAATGGATTTCAACAAAGGACCAGAAGCGATTAATCGCGGTGCCGAAGCGGCTCGTGGCGTGTTGCCCTTACTGACGGCCTACGCGTTGCCAGAGACGGTCTATTCGAGCCGACTACGGGCGCTGCGTGCGCCGTCGCAGCCCAACAAAATTGACGCCATTCGCGTCGAAGGCGGGACACTCGTCGCCCCACAAACCATCGAGGTTGCACTGGCGGCGAACGTTGGCACTGCATTTGACGAAAAGCGTATCGAGCGCGACTTATCGTGGGTGTTTGGGCGAGGCGATTTCGAGCGGCTCGACTATCGGATCGTGAACGAACGTGATCAGAACGTGCTGCTCGTCAGCGCGCGCGAGAAGAGTTGGGGGCCGAATTTCTTTCGCTTCGGGTTTGGTTTCAATAGCGATTTCAACGGCGCAGGTCAGTTCAGTTTGATCGGTAACCACACGCGGCGTTGGGTCAATTCGCTGGGTGCCGAGTGGCGCAATGAAGTGCAGGTCGGCCGCCAGCAGCGGCTGTCCACCGAGTTCTACCAACCGCTCAACGCCGCTGAAACGTTCTTTCTTTCAGCGAGCGCCGAGCGCCGTCGTCGTCTGGGCGAAGTGAGCGTGCAGATTGCGGAAGGACTTACCACTCGACCGCTCGCAGAATACGCATCGCGGGAGACACGCGCGCTACTCGATTTGGGCGTCGCGTTTGGCCGTTATGGCGAACTTCGCTTAGGGCCCGTGTACGAACAGCAGGTTGTGACACCGCGCATTGGCGATCTCGCGTTGCCGAGTTTCCGCGCGAACCAATCAGGCGTGCAAGCGAGTTTCACCATTGATCAGCGCAGCTCCGCAGTTTTCGCGAAATCGGGCTACCGACTTGAGGCCAGCGCGCAGAAGGCGCTTGATGCGTTTGGCGCAAACGCCTCGTTCACGCGCTATCAGTGGCTAGCCGAGCACGCGTTCTCCATCGGCAGCAATACCGTGGACGTCGCTGTGCGCGGCGGATCAGTCAGCCGCAGCCAAGCCCAGGGCTACCCACAGTTTGAATTGGGCGGCTTCTTGCAACTTTCCGGTTTACGCAGCGGACAGCTTCGCGGCGATCGGATGAACTTTGGCCGCTTGAAAGCGATGCGGCAAATTGGCACGATGCCCGCATTTGGTCGCGGCATTTATCTCGGTGGATCGCTCGAAGCGGGCAAAGTCTACGGCGGCGCAACGGTGCTCGAATTTGATCGATCAGTGCTCGGCGGCAGCCTGTTCCTCGGCTTGGATACGTCGATCGGGCCACTCTACCTGGGCGCAGGCCGCGCGTCGGGACGCAACCACAGCGCGTATCTGTACCTGGGACGGCCGTAGGGTGCGATCCTCTCGCACCACAAATTGATACGAACCAACGTTGATCGAAGAAGTGCGCTTCGCGCGTATGGCACGAGGTGCGATGGGATCGCACCCTTGTATTGTTCGTCTGTCGTTTCGGAATTGCTCCGCGGAACGATAGAGTCGGTGGACGCCGTTCGCACCCTCGGTGTTTCGACACCGCGACGTAGATATTAGCGCCACCGACTCACCCTTCGAATTCGTCAGACACCGAACAGTATCTGAGGCCAGAGCGAGCGCAGTTTCTTGCTCGAGAGCCAGCATTGACAAGGCGGGTAGCGATGAAGGGTCGAAGTCCGAGCGGCCTTGACCGGAGGGATGGATGGGAGCGAGCTCTTTGTTTGGAGAGTACCGGTGGTTACAGATTCCCCTTTTCCTGCTAAACCTGAAGGCGCTGGCGTGACGCCTACCGTGTTGTATATCGGCGTTGACATTTCGAAAGCCAAGCTCGACGTGGCGGCGATGCTGGGTCATAAGTACCGCGACAAGACGTTTGCCAACACGCCTGCGGGTCACAAAGCGCTGATTGCGTGGATCGCGACGCTGAGTGCACTAAACAGTGGCGGCGACTCGCCCGCTCGGGTCCACGTCTGCATGGAAGCCACCAACGTCTACTGGGAGGCGTGCGCACAGGCGCTCGCTGAGGTGACAGAGCCCCTCACCGTCAGTGTCGTCAACCCCGCACTCGTCAAAGCGCATGCCCAATCGCTGGGCTTGCGGGTAAAGACCGATCGGGTGGATGCGCGCGCCATCGCGAGCTTCTGCCGCGAGAAGCGCCCCGAGCCCTGGCAGCCGCTCTCACCGAGCGAGCAGGCGCTGCGCTCGCTCGTGCTGCGCCACCACGCGCTCATGCAGATGAAAACCCAGGAGAGCAATCGCCTGGAGACGGTACGCGATGCCGCCGCTGAGAGCGTACGATTGCATCTTCAGTGGCTTGAAGCCGAGCTTGATCGTATCGAGCAGGAGATCAAGCAATCGATCGACGACGATCCGACGATGAAAGGCAAGAAAGCGCTGCTCGACACAATCCCTGGAGTGGGCGAGCGCACGATCTCGGTGGTGCTCTCCTACGCGAGCTTCATCGAG
Organism: Betaproteobacteria bacterium; assembly: GCA_013298765.1. GTDB lineage: Bacteria > Pseudomonadota > Gammaproteobacteria > Burkholderiales > Casimicrobiaceae > Casimicrobium. The sequence goes on along the minus strand of JAAFJA010000008.1, from coordinate 35,849 downwards.
CGCATGGACAACGCCAAACAGTTCGCCGCCTTTGGCGGCTTGAACCCCGCACTCAGAGAATCCGGCACCATGCGCGCGAAGGCCGCGCTCTCAAAGACTGGGCACGTGGCGCTTCGACGCGCGCTGTTCATGCCAGCGATGGTGACGCTCAATCGTACCGACTGGGGGCGACGCTTCAAAACACGACTACAAGCCAATCACAAAGCGCCCAAACTCATCATCGGGGCGATGATGCGAAAGCTCGCTCACGTCATCTTCGGCGTGCTCAAATCTAGTAAACCCTTCGACCCAGCACTACACGACTGTTGACTTCGATAACAGTATCTACGATGCGGTTTGATCGCAATTTCTATCGTGACGGTCGTAGCCGCGATGCAGTGAAACGGAATCGAGGCACTTTTTCGCAACGATTCCCTCGATTCCACTTCGTTTCATCGCGGCTACGGAGAAGTGATTGCTTGACGCACACGCGTGGCAATTTCCACGCGCTCTGCCAACGATACCGCGCTGAGCTCGGTGCTCAAGAGACTCGAATCGGTGTACCTTGGGGTGACATGAACGTGGTAGTGCCAAACATCTTGGCCACCTGCGGGTTCATTGCTCTGCCGCACCGTGACACCAGCGCAAGAGAGGCTCGCTTTAAGGGCGAGGGCTAGCCGTTTCGTGACGATGAAGAGGTGCGCACCGAGGTGGTCTGGCAGGGTGTAAATGTTCTCGTGATGTTCGATGGGTAACACCAGCAACGAACCGAAGGTCGCCTTGTTTTGATGCAGAGCAACCGCAGCGACGCATAGGTCGTCCCGCCATATGAGTGTTTCGCCGTTGGCTTCGTTGCCCGCGGCGACGCGGCATAGTGGGCAGGTATATCCGAGAGGCGCGTGAGAAATCATCGATCTACGACTCAACCACTTTCATTCGGCTTACCTTCGGGTTTGTCACGGGGCAATTTGAGCTAGTTCATCGATGCGAGCTTCGTTCAATCGCACCAGCCGCCCTTTTTCGAAAATGGTTGCGCCGATGCTTGTATAGAACTTCTTACCTCGCTCGTTCGACGCAGAGACGATCCAATCCACGCGTGCACACCCCTGAGATTTTGCGACGCGACAAAGCGCGCGAATCAACGCCTCGCCCACGCCTCTCCCACGGTACGCCTCATAAACGAAGAGGTCATCCAACCAAAGTCCGGGGCGCGCAATGAAGCTCGAAAAAACGCCGTAGTAGGTCGCCATCCCCACCAGTTGCCCGTCGAGCTCCGCTACGAGCGCATGCGCGTGAGGACGCTCAGAGAAGAGCGCCTCGCGAAGTGATTCGTTTGTGGTGACCAAAGACGGCAATGCGTCATCGAATTCGGCTTTTGCTCGAATTAGCGCCAGAAGCTCTGGGATCTCGGACTGCGAGAGTGGGCGAACGAGCACGAGGAGTCTTTCAAAAAAATTGATCAGCGTGGATGCTCGCATCCGCGCGTTGGTCGCGGCGTAGGGTGCAATCTTATTGCACCCACATTGATACGAATCAACTTGGATTGAAGAAATGCGCTTCGCGTGGTGTTTTACGAGGTGCAATGAGATTGCACCCTACGTTGTGGCGCGATCGCGAATTCAATTGTGGCGGTCGTAGACGCGATGCAGTGAGACGGAATCGAGGCACTTTTTCGAGATCGCCAGACGTCAATGCCGAGGCGCGTCACCGCCTTTGATCGTGCCTCCGACGATTGTTACGTCGCCGCCTTTCCCGTCGGGCCCACCGTCCCCACCTATGATCAATACGTTACCCGCTCGCGCGCTTCCGCTCCCACCTTGAATGTTGACATTTTCGGCGCGAATATTTCCACCGCCATTATTTCCTCCCCCGAGCAATACGTCGCCGTTCGGCGAACTCATGAACGGCGTAACCACTCGCACAATATCGTCTGCGGTAGCGGTTTTGGGAAGTCGCGCTAGAGCGGCGTTAAGGTTTGGGTCTCCCGCAAGGGGGCGAGATTTGGTGAGCCAGTTGTAAACCGTCACTACCGCTGTACCTACTTTTGCTGCCGCAGCGATAGCGCCCAGTACTGTAATCGCGTCATCAACGTTCATGTTCTCTCTCAAATCGATAGGTTCAAGTTGCAAGACTGCTATTGTTGGATCGAAATGTGGATCGAAGCGTCACCCGCTATCGACTTAACGCCCCACCACCGGAATCACCTTCCGCTCAGCAGGCTCCGCCAACTCCGCCGTCGTCCTCGGCACATCTTTCCCGCCATACGTGCGCAGCACATACGCATCAAGCAACGCCTGAAACTCTTCGGCGATGTGGTCGCCCTTGAGCGTGACTGTTTTTTTTCCGTCTTCGTACACAGGCGCGACGGGGAGTTCGCCGGTGCCGGGGAGTGAGATGCCGATGTTGGCCATTTTTGATTCGCCGGGGCCGTTGACGACGCAGCCCATGACGGCCACACTCATTGCTTCAACGCCGGGATAGCTCTCGCGCCAGACGGGCATTTGCGCGCGCAGGTAGCTTTGCGTTTTTGCGGCGAGTTCTTGGAAGAAGGTGCTCGTGGTGCGGCCGCAGCCGGGGCAGGCGGTGACGAGTGGCGTGAATTGCCGCAAGCCCATGGTTTGCAACATCTCTTGCGCGACGATCACTTCTTTCGTGCGGTCGCCACCAGGTTCGGGCGTGAGCGAGACGCGAATGGTGTCGCCGATGCCGCGCTGCAAGAGGATTGCCATCGCCGCAGAGGAGGCGACGATGCCTTTGCTGCCCATGCCAGCTTCAGTGAGGCCCAAGTGCAACGGGTAATCGCATTTCGCCGCAAGATCGGTGTAGACGGCGATCAAATCTTGCACGTCGGAGACTTTGCACGAAATGCAAATCATGTCGCCGGGCAGGCCGATTTTCTCAGCGAGCGCAGCGGATTCGAGCGCGGAGGCGACGAGGGCGTCGCGCATCACTTCTTGCGCTGATTTCGGTTGCACGAGCTTGGAGTTTTCATCCATCAAGCGCCCCATCAAATCTTGATCGAGGCTGCCCCAGTTCACGCCGATGCGCACCGGTTTGTTCTCGCGAATCGCAATTTCGATCATCTGCGTGAATTGCGTATCGTGCTTTTCGCCGCGACCGACGTTGCCCGGATTGATGCGGTATTTCGCGAGCGCTTTGGCGCAATCAGGATAGTCGCGCAGGAGCTTGTGACCGTTGAAATGAAAATCGCCGACGAGCGGGACGTTGCAATGAAGCTTGTCCAAACCTTCGCGGATTTTCGCGACCGCTGCGGCGGCTTCAGGCGAATTAACTGTGATGCGAACGACTTCGGAGCCTGCATTCGCGAGCGCGAAGACTTGATCGATCGTGGCTTGCACGTCCGCCGTGTCGGTATTGGTCATCGACTGCACCATGATCGGCGCGTCGCCGCCCACTCTAACGTGACCAATTTTTACTTGGCGGGATTTGCGGCGAACGATAGGCGATGTCATGAACGAGTTCTTGCGCCTACCGGCGCGTAGTTAATTTATTCGAGGCGGAAGCGTGCGACTTCATTGCGCACGTGCGGAGAGAAATCGTAGGGCTTGCCGTCAATTGATAGTTTGACGTTGCTCGAATTTCCGATCACAAAGGAGATCGGGCCCTTGGCGACGAATTCCCGTGAATTTCCGTTCAGCATTTCGGAGAGCACTACGTCACCACCTGCGCGCGCTTCGCTCCACGAGCGACCGGTCGCTTCGATCACGATGCGCCGCTCGCCCTTCGCGAGCGCCCGCGCGGCTGGAGCTGCCGCCGTGGGTGCAGCGGCGGGCGCGGGCTGAGGCGACGCGCTGGATGCGACGGACGCAGCCGCTCCAGCTACGTTTGCCTGATTAGATTGGGGCGAGGCGCTTGTTAACGAATTACTTGCTAATAAAGAAATCGGGACGCTTGCCGCAGCAGAAGCGGGGCTAGGTGAGGAAGGTTGTGCGCCGGTGATGGCAGCTGTCGATCCTGCAGCGAGTGGCGTATTTGCGCCGCTCGCGACGTTAGTTCCAGCAGACTGCGCGCTTGTGGCGCCGCTATTCGCCGTTGCAGGCGACGCATCTGCGCCGGGAGCGCTGGGCGGCAGCGCTTTGGCGACAGGCTCAAGAGGTAGGCGCGAGGCCGCTTTTGGAAAAGGCACGTCTTTGTAGACAAACCACGCAATGCCTGCCAACAACGCAGCGAGCAGAGCCGCCGGGATTAACCACTTGGCGAGGGCGCTGCGCGCGCTCGTATTCTCGACCGTGACTTCCCCGATGCCCTCGGGCAGGGTACGCATCTCATTTAACGCGGCAGCGCGCCGAGAGAAGCTTTGGTCGATCACCGATTTATCGACATGAACCAACCGCGCGTAGCTGTAGAAGAAGCCGCGTGTAAAGGTACGCTCCGGCAAGTTCGCCCAATCCTCTGCTTCAATCGCGAGAATTTGCCGCGCCGAAAGCTTCAGCTTGCTGGCGACTTCTTCCGCCGTGAGCCCGGCCTTTTCGCGCGCCGCGCGCAATGCGCCGCCCGCCAAATTGGGCGTGCGATCAGTGATTGTGTCGCCCATGACTGTATCGTTCATTCACATCCCCCGCGATCAATGGCCTCGTTGAGCGGCGAGTCAGCGAATCGCGATTTCAATTGCGAGCGATATTCGTCCTCACGGGCCCTATTACCGAGCTTTCGTTCAGCGCAAACGCCGAAAAAAAGAAGCTGCGGCGTGACTTGTTGTGTGCGTAAACCGGCCTCGACATGTCGTTTCACATCATCGAACCGAGATGTTTTCAGCGCGACAGCGGCAAGCCCCTGGTAGCCGCGTGGGCCAAACGGGCTTTGTTGTACGAGGCGGGTGAAATAGCCTTCAGCGACGCGAATCTTTGATGCCGCGAGTGCGCAGCTTCCGGCGTTTTCAAGGGCGACTTGTGGCGTTTGGTAGAGCGGCTGGCGAAGCGCCGCTTCGAACTGTGCAAGCCCTTCGTCGGCGCGACCGAGCCCGCACAGATAAGAGCCGTACTGATTGCGAATATCGCCTTCAGCGGGAGCCACTTCGACGGCGCGCTTGAACGCGGCCTCGGCGCGCACGTCTTCATTTAAGTTGGCGTGGACCAAGCCCATGATGCTGTGCGCGAGGCCATAGTTTGGATCAACTCGCACGGCCTCACGAAGCTCTTCGAGCGCAATTGCGAACTGGCCGCGCTGGAGGTAATTCGCGCCGAGTTCGGTGTGAAGACGTGAGCGGTAGCGAGCGGGGCTCTCGTTGGACGTTCCAGCGCTTGATTGCGAGGCTTCGTCAGCAGCGTCACTGTTTTTTTGTGAGTTCGCGCACCCGCCCAGGAAGGCAAGCAACGAGACTGCGAGCAGCAAGGCAGCGAAAGCTCTGGTGTGCGAACGCTGCGTCGAACGGTGTGTCATGTCTTTGCTCCCCAACTTTAAGCGGTTGCCCGGATGCTAACTGCGCTGCTCACCGTTGTCTTTAGCGGTTTCCATTCATTCCGAGCGGTTCGTCGCCTGTGCAGAGGTGGCGTCGATGCTGGCGCGTGCTGGCTTGATTGCGATCGTGCGTCGAGTGCGATCTTTGATCTGTCCGGCGAGCTGCCCGCAAGCCGCATCAATCGCGTCACCGCGTGTTTTGCGGATCGTGGTGACAATGCCTGCATCGCTCAAGCGCCGTTGAAATGCCAAGATTCGCTCGCGCGGCGACTTATTGAACTCTGAGTTCGGAAACGGGTTGAACGGGATAAGGTTTAGCTTGCTTGGCACCTGTCGCGCGATCTTTATCAGCTGATCAGCGTGTTCGGGCTGATCGTTCACGCCGTCGAGCATCACATATTCGAAGGTGATGAAGTCGCGCGGCGCATGGGCGAGATAGCGGTTACACGCCGCGAGGAGTTCTTTGATCGGGTAGCGCTTGTTGATTGGCACCAACACATCGCGCAGCGCATCGTTTGGCGCGTGCAGGCTCACGGCGAGCGCGACCGGGCAGCGCTGCGATAGCTCATCAATCTGCGGCACCATGCCAGAGGTAGATACGGTGACACGGCGGCGCGACAAACCGTACGCGTTGTCATCCAGCATCAGCTCAAGCGCAGGGATCACGGCGTCGACATTGGCGAGCGGCTCGCCCATGCCCATCATCACGACGTTTGTAATCGGTTGCACGCCGTCTGGTGTGCGCCCGACGATGCCCTGATCGGCTTTGAGCGCGCGATTGGCGTAGCGAAGCTGGCCGATGATCTCCGCCGTGCTGAGATTGCGGTTAAAACCTTGTTTTCCGGTAGAGCAGAAGGCGCAATCGAGCGCGCAACCGGCTTGTGATGAGATGCAGAGCGTGCCGCGATCATCTTCGGGGATGAAGACGGCATCCACCGCTGAGGTGCCGACATCGAAGAGCCATTTTCGCGTGCCGTCGCTCGCGGTGGAGTCTTTGATCGCGTTTAGATCGCGGATCTCCGCGTGGCGTGCGAGCGTTTCGCGGGTGGTCTTCGCGATATCGGTCATCTCCGAAAAATCGCCCACCTGTGACTGGTGCAACCACTTGAGCGTTTGCTTCGCACGCATCTTGACGCTCGCGGGCTTCTCTCCGATGTGTTCGAAGAACTTCGCGAGCGTGGGCGCTGTGAGCTCAAGTAGGTTTTGCATGGAGGTTCGACAGAACGAGTGCGATGGCCCGAATCGAGCCTGGGTTGCACTCGTCTATCGTTTTTGCCGCGTTTAGCGACCGCTGAACACTTGCGAAGCTGGGAAGAAGTACGCAATTTCTTGCGCTGCGGTTTCCGGCGCGTCAGAGCCGTGTACTGCGTTTGCATCAATCGATTCGGCGAAGTCAGCGCGGATCGTGCCAGGCGCGGCTTTCTTAGGATCGGTGGCGCCCATCAGGTCGCGGTTTTTAAGAATCGCGCCTTCGCCTTCAAGCACTTGCAAAACGACAGGACCAGAGACCATGAAGTCAACCAAATCTTTGAAGAACGGACGCGCTTTGTGCACGGCATAGAAGCCTTCAGCTTCTTGACGTGAAAGGTGCGTCATTCGCGATGCGATCACTTTGAGGCCGGCGGCTTCGAAGCGTCCGACGATTGCGCCGATTGCGTTTTTTGCAACGGCATCAGGTTTGATGATGGAGAAGGTGCGTTCGATCGCCATGGTGGTTTCCAGTGTTTTTCTAGTGAAGAAGAGGTGGCCCGAGTGAACAACTGCCGCGCGTCGTCAAATTGACGCGTAACCGTTGGAGCGCTTCGGGGGTTCGCAGCAAAAAAGGCTTACGAAACAAAGCCTTAAATTATAGCTCGCGTAGCAGGAGATCGATAATTTCGGATCGAGGTATGAGCGCTTCTTCGCCCTGCGAGGATTCAACATGGAATTTGTCGGCACGGCGGCGATTGGGGGCGGCGAGGCAGGTGATTGGTAGGTCGCCAAAAGAGGCTCTTGCCCTGCGTACAAACTATCAGCTCTAGGGCAGATGGTCCAATTGGATTGGGGCTAGCATCGAAATGACTAAACAATCACGAATTACGGTTTTTGCCTCTAAGCCGTGTAAACTATCGCGAACGCTGCAAATTTTGGGTTGTTCGCGGATGCCACACGGCCCCCGCTCGCTGCGCCGCCCATCTGGACTAGCTCGCGCGTCGCACGCTGCCCTTGGCTTGCTGCTTTCCAGCGTACATGGCGTCATCGGCGCGCTTGAGCAGCGTCACGCTGTCCTTGCCGTGAATCGGCGCGATGGCGTAGCCGACCGTTAAGCCGACGTTTACCTCGCGATCCACAAGTTTTACCGGCACACGAAACGCGGCGATGAGCGCGTCGCCAATGGTTGCCGCCTGTTGCTCATTTCGCAACCCGCTCGCCAGAATCACAAACTCGTCGCCTCCTAAGCGTGACACCACGTCGCCGACGCGGACGTTTTCTTTGACTCGCTTACTCACGGCAACGAGGAGTTCATCGCCGACGTCGTGTCCGTAGAGATCATTGACAGGCTTAAAGTTGTCCAGATCAATCACAAAGATTGCGAGTAGGTTACCGGGGTTACAACGCGATAGACCGCGTGTAAGTGCATCGCTCAGGCTGCGCCGGTTTGCGAGGCCCGTGAGCGGATCGCTGTGCGCGAGTGCGCGCATGATGTCGGCCTCGCGGCTGGCATGCAGCGCGGCGAGTCGTATCGCCTTTGATCGAAGCGTGAGCACATACATAAAGGCCAACATGTCGAGCGTGGCGCTGAATTGGAAGACGTGAAGCGTCCAGAAATTCACTGGCATGTAGCCGCGGATGACACCCGTAATGGTGACGACGCCCACCATGTAAATCGCAAACGCAATCAGTAAATACCAGCCCACAGGATCGCCGCGTCTCACTCTGCCAATCATTTTCGGCGCGGCGATGAGCGACGGAAGCGGCCCCATTACGGTCACGAGCACTGCAATCATGCTGGTGTTGATCACGCCGGCAACAAAGAGCACTGCGATGAAGGCGCACAGTATCGCGCCGCCTTTCATCAATCGCGGAAAGAGTTTGTCCTCTTTGCGGGCGAAGATCGGCAGTTCGCGCAGCGACTCTTCCAAAAATAGAAACGTCCCCGCAATCGCTGCGAGCGAGGATAGCCCTGCCGCATGCCGATCGAACCAGAATCCATCCCGCCACAAGAATTGCGGCCCGACGCCAAGCTGCAAGAGCGTGAACGTGAGGCTGCCGACGACAAGCAGCGTGTACTTCAAAAACAAGTATTCGCGTGAGTTAAAAAACTGTGCGAGGCTGTAGAAAAGTAGACAAATCGCGATACCGACCAAGAGCCCCTGCATCATTTGTTCAACGGTGCTAGAGCGGTGGAACTCGGCGTTGGATTGCAGCGTGATCGGCACCACCGTCGCGCCGCCAGTTTCAATGCGGATCAGTAGATCGAACTTCGTGTTTTGTACAAGTTCAAGGGGCGCGGAGTGTGATCGCGAAAAAAGCGGCCGATTGGCAAATGGGCGCTGCGTGCCGCTCGCCGCGCGAGAGACCACTGTGCCTTCTCGAAGCAGAAAGAAGTCGACGCTGTTCAGCGGCGGGTAGTCGATATCGACAATCCAGTGGACATCGCTGGATGCCGCGACTTGCAGTGGCACGTGTAGCCACATCGGCTGTTTGCGCAGACCGAGCGTTGCGTGATGCGTGTCTGGAGCTACGAAGCGAGGGAGCGCTGCGAATGCGTCTTCGGGTGTCAGCCGAGCGCCATCCTCAGCAAGGATTCGTGTGTAAGGCCAGACCTCGACGCGTGGCCGGTCATCCGAAAGTATCGCCGCTGCGCCGCCGCTCGCGTTGGATACAACGCTGGCAAAGAGCAGCGTTGCCGCAATCGCGATTGAAAAGAGATGTCGAGCTCGCGATGACATAGTCGCGTGGACCGAGAGCCCATTGAGGCTACATCGGAAAAATCGAATAAGTCGACTAATCAGTGGTTCATGGCTTGAGTCCGCGTAAACGCGGTCGCTCAATCTTTTAGCGGCGTCCCTTATTTCCTGCATTTTGTGTGACGAATCACTTATTTGCACGCATTGTCGCTGCTTTTCGTTGCGCAAGATTCCATTCACCCTGCGTGGTGAAACGATCTTCGAGGCGGTTCATCCATTTTGGCGCGCGCCGATCATCGGACCAATCGCTCACTTGGCCCTCAATCTGATCCAACAATCGATCCGGAAGTCGCAGTGGGCGAGTTTGATCGAGGAGTAGTTTCGTCAAGAGGTGGTAGCCCACGATTCGTGACATCAATTTCGCGAGGCTGAAATTTTTCCAGACGAGGCGTGCGACAGCGTCGATAGCCCGCGCGCCTCCGAACACGATCACGTAGAACAGTCTCTGTGCCGCGCTTGCCCGATGATCGATTCCGAGTTCGCTCACCACTTCCTTGCCGCAGAGCGTTTTGGTGAGCAATGAGGGAACGCCGCGCAACACCGACAGCGGTATCACTCGCTCCATCGACGCCATCAACGCGACGCCAAGTTTGGGCCGAGGGTCGGTTGCGGGCGGGCGCTTGGCCGCATCAGCGCGCCCGCGCGCTTGCATGAGTTCAAAAGCGGCCCGAGCGGGGGTGAGATCGTCTTGCGTCAGTCGGCGATCAATGCCCAAGACGTGAGAAACCACATTCCAGCAATGCAAATAGGCGCGCTCTTCATCGGGCGGTAGCGGCACGCCCAGTGTTCGCATTCCGTCCACAAACACGTAATGAAAGGTCAAGAGTGTGTAGGCGAGCTCTTCCTGATTGCAGGGCAGGCCATCGCGCTCAATCGCCCAGCCGTGTGCGAAGAGCGTGCGATACATATCCCGACCCGCATCGGCAATTGCGAGTGGTGGCGTTGGAATCACCGCATCTTGCGTAAGGGCCAACACGGCGGATTCAGGTGCGCCGCGCAACACCAAGTGGCGAATCATGGCATGGATGAGGCGGACCTTCAGCACCTGCGTAACGCCTGAGCCATCGGCGCTAGTCAAACCGCCCGCGAGCATCACGGGAAAAATCATCGCGGCGGTAGAGCGAATGCGATGTTCGGTATGGGCTTCGAGCTGCCCCGCTGCATGCAAGACGTCAGACAAATCGGGCAATACGTAGCACTGCGGCAAGCTCGCGCAAAAGAGCAGTAGGCAAGAGAGCACGCCGTGATCAAAAAACACTCGCTCCGCCACTGCGATCTGCGATGCATCTGCCCACGGCGGCAGTTGATGGCCTTCGGCCAAATAGGCGCGCAACACATCCCCGATCACAGCGGCTTCGACGGGATTGGCGTTCGCAATTACATTCAGGTCGGGCTGCCACGTACCAAGCTCGCCATTAGTTTTCCACTGTGTGATGAGCGCGTTGGCGATACGAATTCGCTGCCAGAGCGGCGCGTTGGCATTAAGGATCTCCGCATCGCTTGAATCAATCGGTGAGTCATGCAGCGGATCAAAAATCGCGGCGACGGTTCGATCCGCGAGCGGGTCTGCCACTAATTGCATTTGGTCTAGAAACGCGCTGTCCAGGGCTTCACGCCCGCGCCGTTCGTTTTCTATCGTTACTGTCATAACACCCCTCGCAGATACTTCTTGTTGTGCGGCAACTTGCGACTTAAGCCCCACGGAAATGCTGAGTAGTTCTCAGCGATCCTGGATACGGCAGTCGCGAGAGACTGATTGAGCGCCTTTCGCGCCGTCTTACCCGCGCCGCGCAGCTTTCTGCCTCGTTGGCTATCGATTATCCGTGCGACCGATCAAATTTTTGATCGCTCTGGGTCGCTTTGGTGTGAGCGGCGCGCTCGAATGTGGTTTTGCGATCAACTGAGCGTGCGCCGCTCGCACAATCGCATCGGTCAACGCTTTGAGCGGTGCGCTTTCTAGGCGCCAGCACTGCCAATAAAGCGGCACGTCGAGAAACGCCTCGGCACAAAGCGCCTTTAGCGTTCCGCGCTCGATGTGTTTTTCCACGAGCGACTGCGGGTTCATGCCCCACCCGAGGCCCGCGAGCGCAGCTTCTACGAATCCGTGCGTGCTTGGGATGAAATGCTTGGGTGGGCTGAGGCGCGCATACCCGAGCATGCGAAGAAATTCGCGCTGCAAACTGTCTTTTCGATTGAATGTGTTGCAGGGCGCGTGCGCGAGTGTTTGAGCATTGACGCCGTTTGCAAAGTACCTCTCAAAAAAGGCAGGACTGGCCACTGCGACATAGCGCATTGCGCCAAGCGCCACGCTTTCGCAACCCTGCGCGGGTGAGGCATCGGTGCTGATTGCGCCCATCACGCGTCCGCCGCGCAGCAATTCGTGAGCATGATCTTGGTCTTCAATCTGGAGGTCGAAGCACACTTGTTGACTGCGCTGAGTCTCTGCGAGTGCGGGTGTGATCCACGTGGCGAGCGAATCGGCATTCACCGCAATAGAGATGGGTAGTGCGCGCCTGCCCTGCGGCTCAAGCGCAAGTGCGGCCAGCGCCTCGCCTTCGAGTAAGGCGACTTGAAGCGCATAGCGATAGAGCGCTTCGCCCGCGGGCGTGGGCGTGCAAGGGCTGCCGCGCTGGATAAGGAGTCGTCCGCAGCGCTCTTCTAGAAGCTTGATTCGCTGGCTGACCGCCGATGGCGTGACGAAGAGGGCATTGGCGGCAGCGTCGAACGAGCCTTCGCGGATCACCGCAGAAAACGCAGCGAGTTGTGCGGCGTCGAGATTCATGAATTAGAGAAACTTAATAAACATAAAAAAGTTTAGCTGGTTTGAGTCGATATGGCGCGGTAAATTGCAAGAAAAGGTCGGTGTTTTCGCCGCAATTCACAGTACAAGAAAGCTACCCAGCATGCAGTCGAGCTCTGTTTTCGTCCAAGGTTTCCTAACGTGTGCCGCGCTCATCATCGCGATCGGCGCGCAAAACGCGTTTGTGTTGCGCCAAGGGTTGCGTCGCGAGCACCCGTTTGCGGTGGCTCTGTGCTGCGCGCTGTCTGACGCACTTCTGGTGTCGCTGGGTGTGGCGGGCGTTGGCGCGCTGGTGCAGAAAACGCCTGTGCTATTGGCGATTGCGCAGTATGGTGGCGCTGCGTTTCTTCTGCTCTACGGCTTGTTTGCGGCGCGCCGCGCACTGATCGGCCCAGCCCAATTTCTACCAACGAGCAACGAAAACCGCGTGTCGTCCGATAGTGGAAGTCTCAAGCGCGCGCTGCTCGCGTGCTTGGCGTTTACCTATCTCAACCCGCATTGCTATTTGGATACGGTCGTGCTCATGGGGGCAATTTCGTCGCAGTTTTCTTCGGTGGAGCGTCCGTGGTTTGCCGCAGGCGCGGTGAGTGCGAGCTTTGTCTGGTTCTTCTCACTCGCCTACGGTGCTCGGTTCTTAGCGCCTCTCTTCGCAAGACCTGTTGCGTGGCGTGTTCTGGATATGTCTATCGCGTTGGTAATGTGGGGAATCGCGATTGGGCTGCTAGTGGGATAGGAATCAACAAATCTTAAGCTTGGACTCCAATTTTATTGGGGCTAGATCGTCTGTGCGACATAAAAAATAAAGCGCAAAAACGTTGTCTAGGCCCAAAGTAATGGACGTTTTAGAGAGGTTGTTGAATAACTTTTCTAATTTTCAATAATTTGTGAAAATACGAAAGTTTCGAGATATATTGCGATTCGTCAACACAAAAAGCGCGAGTTTGCGCTTTCGACGAAGAGGCCCGCAATGCAAAACCTGACTCCGCTTTCCGCTCAATTCGTGGCGCACTTTGGCGAAATGGGATCACGTTGGGGTATCAACCGCACCGTCGGTCAGATCTACGCGCTGATTTTCGTATCTGAAAAGCCGCTCAACGCGGACGAAATCGCCGATGCGCTTGAATTTTCCCGCTCCAACGTTTCGATTGGTTTGAAAGAGCTGCAGAGTTGGCGGCTCGTGAAGCTTCGCCACATCGCCGGTGATCGCCGCGAATACTTCGAGGCGCCGCAAGACGTGTGGGAGATTTTCAAGAATCTTGCTGAAGAGCGTCGTCGTCGTGAGATTGATCCGACGCTTTCAATGCTGCGCGCTGCGATGCTTGAAACGCCTGGAAACGAGGCGGATCAATACGCTCAATCTCGAATGAAGCAGATGCACGAGCTGATTGAGCTTTCTTCAACCTGGTTTGACGATGTGCAGCGGCTCTCGCCTGAAACACTGGCGCGTTTGATGCGCATGGGTTCGAGCGTAAAAACCGTGCTCGACATGACCGACAAACTCAAGAGTGTGGGTCGCCGTAAAGCCGCTGGTGACGAGTAACCACAAAGTAGATTCACGACGATTCAAAGGCAGTACATATGGATCCGACCTCACTCATCCTTGCGCGAATCCAGTTCGCGGCAAACATCTCGTTTCACATCCTCTTCCCCACAATCACGATTGCGCTGGGCTGGATGCTGCTTTTCTTTCGATTGCGATTCCGCGCCACCCGCGATTCAAAGTGGGAAGAGGCGTACTACTTCTGGACCAAAATCTTCGCGCTCACTTTCGCGCTGGGTGTGGTCTCCGGGATCACCATGAGCTTTCAGTTCGGCACCAACTGGCCGGGTTTCATGGAAAAGGTCGGCAATATCGCGGGGCCGCTGCTAGGCTACGAAGTGCTCACCGCTTTTTTCCTGGAAGCCACGTTCCTCGGCGTGATGCTCTTTGGTCGCGGGCGCGTTTCTGAGCGCATGCACTTAATCGCTACGTTTCTCGTGGCGTTCGGCACCACGATGAGCGCGTTCTGGATTCTCTCGCTCAATTCGTGGATGCACACTCCCGTCGGCTACGAAATCATCAATAGCAGATTTCACGCGACCGATTGGTGGGCGATAGTTTTCAATCCTTCGTTCCCCTATCGTTTCGCTCACATGTTGCTTGCGAGCGGTCTCACCATGTGCTTCATGGTTGCAGGCGTGAGCGCATGGCAAATCCTGAAGAAGGTTGACTCTGCCGCGACCCACGCTGCGTTTAAGTCTGCCATCGTGGCGGCTGCAGTGCTCATTCCCATACAGATATTTATGGGTGATTTACACGGCCTTAATACGCTCAAGCACCAGCCCGCAAAAGTTGCTGCGATGGAGGGGCTCTGGGAGACGGAGAAGGGCGCGCCGCTCGTGCTGTTCGGCATTCCAGACCCAGTGACCCGCACCAATTTGTATGCGATTGAAATTCCGAAGCTCGCGAGCTTGATCCTCACGCATGACCCGAACGGCGAGGTAAAGGGGTTGAACGAGTTTGAAGGAAAACATCCGCCTGTCGGCCCCGTGTTTTGGAGTTTTCGTGTGATGGTGGGCACAGGCATGCTGATGCTTGCAGCAAGTTGGCTGACGGTTGCTCTCCTGCGCAAGCGGACGCCGGCCACGCTTCCGAAGCCGCTTCTCTGGGGGCTTTCCTTGATGGTGTTTTCCGGGTGGATCGCCACGCTTGCAGGGTGGTATGTGACCGAAATCGGCCGTCAGCCCTACATCGTGTATGGCGTGATCACGGTCGCCGAAACGGCGGCGAAGCATGCGCCCGCGATGATTGGGCTCACGCTTTCCGTGTACCTCGCGCTGTACGCAGGATTGTTGATCGCATACATCTTGGTTGTGAAACGTCTGGCGGAGAAAGCGACGCGTGGGGAGGCGCTCTCGCTGCCGTCGTCATTCAATCGTGCACAACCGAGTGCATGACGTGAAACGTGGTCCTGTAGGCGCGGGCTTGACCGCGCTCCCCAGGGCGGCTGTAACGTCGGGTGAACCCGGCGACATCGAGCCGCCGCCTACGGGTCGAGGCAATCGGCCACCGCAACATCGCTGACACAAGACTTAACGAAATCGATCACCCATCATGGAAACGCTTACCACTGTTCTTCCTCTGGTCTTCATGGCGGTCATGGGGCTTGCAATGCTCGCGTACGTCGTGCTCGATGGCTACGATTTGGGGGTTGGCATGTTGCTGCCTCGCGCGGCGAACGACGCGGAAAAAGATTTGATGGTGTCAAGTATTGGCCCGTTCTGGGATGCCAATGAAACGTGGCTGGTGCTCGGCGTCGGCATCTTGCTCGTTGCGTTTCCGTTTGCGCACGGCTTGATCCTGACCTCTCTCTATTTGCCAGTGTTCGTGATGCTGGTGGGGCTCACGCTCCGTGGTGTTGCCTTCGATTTCCGCAGCAAAGCGGGCGATCATCGTAAGGCGTTCTGGAATGCAATGTTCACTGCCGGATCATTCATCGCCGCAGCCGCACAAGGCTGGATGCTTGGCAGCTACATCACCAGTTTTCGAAGCGATTGGTGGACGTATGCCTTCAACTTGCTCATTGCGATGGCGGTTCCTGCGACCTACGTTGTTCTCGGCGCTGGCTGGCTCATCATGAAAGCAGAAGGCGATTTACAAGCACGTGCGCTGCGCTGGGCGCGCCAAGCCGTGATTCCGTTCGCCATCGGCATCGCCGCGATCTCGATCGCGACGCCGTTGATCAGCGAGACAATTTTCAATAAGTGGTTTCGTTTGCCTGATTTCTTTGCGCTGCTCCCTATTCCTTTGATGACGGCGGCGGCTGTGGCTGCGCTGTGGCATGTCAGCGGCCGGAAGCAAATCGTCGACGCCGGGTATGGTTGGATTGTGTTCGTCGCGACCTTGGTGATTCTCTTGTTGGCAACCCTTGGTTTGGCATTCTCGATCTACCCCTACATCGTGATTGATCGCTTGAACGTATGGGAGGCTGCGAGCGCCACTGAATCGCTGGTGATCATCTTGATCGGAACGCTGTTTACGCTACCAGCCATCATCGGCTACACGATTTTTGTGTACAGAATTTTCTGGGGAAAAGCGCGCGTGCTCTCATACGGCGCTTGAAAAATCGAACAGACTCGTCAGCCGCGGTGACCAAACATCGCCTTGAGCGCTTCGCGATACTGCGATTGACCGATGGAATTTGTGTTGTGATGTGAGCCGCCCTCGACCGAAACGAAGCGCTTCGGCTGGGCAGCAGAATCGTAGAGTTTGCGACCGAGCTCAAGCGGAATCACGCGATCTTCGGTGCCGTGCACCACGAGAAGTGGCGAGCCAATTTCTTTCACTTTCTTTTTTGAATCGAAGCGCTGCGTGATCAGCCAGCCCACCGGCAGCCAACCCCATTTCATGGTTTTGAACACCTCGGGTACGGACGTAAAGGTTCCCTCGACCAAGGTTCCTTTTTCGTCCGTGACGCGGGAGGCGAGTTCGATGGCAATTGCGCCGCCGAGAGAGTGGCCAAAAATGTATCTCGGGCGGTCTGGATAGCGCTGCGCAATCCATTTCCAAGCCTGTTCAGCGTCTTCATAGGCTTTGTCTTCAGCCGGTGTCTCGCTCGTGCTTTTGCCGAAGCCTCGGTAATCAACGGCCACCACTGTGAAGCCGAGATCACGCATTCGATTGATACGGAACGAGCTTCCGAATACGTTCCAGCGCGCACCGTGCAGATAAAGCAGGATGGGTGCGTCTTTATCCTCAACAGCGCTGATTAGCAGATGTAGTTTTGCGGGAGCGCCCGACACTTTCGAAGGGAACTCGATCCAGGCATCTTGCATGTCGGCGGAGGCTTGGGCGCTATTGCCCCAACTTCGATCACTCGGGTTAAAAATCCATTCGCCTTGCTTGTGGTGCAGCGTGCTGCAACCAGCGAAAACGATAGCGGAGACAAGTGCAGCGACGTAGGTGAGTGTGCGTCTGGAGGGGCGAAACATAAACGGTGCAAAGGGGATGTCTGAGAATCTCTAGATTTGGCGATGCGCTTGCCAAGCGTTAAGGGACTTTTTAGGCTAGAAATAGTTCAGCGACTGCTTATCGCGCCGCACGCCGGACCTCTCGCATGCGACAATCATGCCTGAAAAGCAGGGAGGTAACTGTTTTTCGGAGTAGTACATGTCACAGGTGTTGTTAGTGACCGGAGCGGCGGGTGGTCTTGGCCGTGCGCTCGTAAAGAAAATTGAAGCCGACGCGTCAGCGTCCGGCACCAGGATCGCGGTCGTCGGTCGCTCGGCTGACAAGTTGCGCGAAGCGTTTGGCGACGCGCATCTGCACATCGTAAGCGACGTCGGCACGCATGAAGGTGCGGCGGCTGCCGTTTCCGCGTGCACAGAATCGCTCGGCGCACCGACCCAGTTTGCGCATTGCGTGGGCAATATCGTGCTTGCCCCCGCCGCACGCACGACCGAGGCGCAGTATCGCGACGTGATGCGAGCCAATCTCGATAGCGCGTTTTTCATGCTCTCGGCAGTGATCGCTGCTGCGCGTTCCGCCAATCAGCCTGCAGCGCTTTGTTTTGTGTCGACGATTGCCGCGCAAATCGGTATCGCGAATCACGAGGCGGTTGCCGCTGCCAAGGGCGGTCTTGAGGCGATGGTTCGTTCAGCGGCTGCGAGTTACGCCGCAAACGGCATTCGCGTGAACGCCGTTGCGCCCGGCTTGATGGAGACACCGGCTGCGTCAAAGTTTCTTTCGTCCCCGGCACTCCGGGAGGCGAGTGCAAAGCAGTATCCGCTCGGCACCATCGGCACGGCGGAGGAAATTGCGGACGTGATGCACTGGCTTTTGAGCGACAGCGCGCGCCGCGTCACAGGGCAGACCTGGACCGTTGACGGAGGCTTCACTGCGATTAAACCTTTAGTGCGCTAGCGCCTATTCAATTGGGGCTAGCTATGCATAAAGGTAATAAGTCGAATTTACCTACAAAAGACTGCCTTGCCTGCGGGAAACCGATGACATGGCGAAAAAGTTGGGCGAAAAACTGGGAGCAAGTGAAGTACTGCTCTGAACGCTGCCGGAATCGAAAGTTGAACCATGCGTAATCTGGTGCTGGTGTTGGGCGATCAACTCGATAGCGAGTCGGCGGCGTTTGATGGATTCGATCCGAAGCGCGATGGCGTCGTGATGATCGAGGCGCTCGAAGAATCGAAGCATGTCTGGTCGCACAAAACGCGAACCGCGCTTTTTCTATCTGCGATGAGACATTTCGCGAAAGAGATTGAGGCGCGGGGTTGGCCGATTGAATATCGTGCACTGGATCGCGAAGCCGATGCCTCGCTCGCGAGCGGCGTTGCGGCGACGATTAAAGCGCAGAAGCCAGAGCGCGTGATCGTTGTGGAGCCAGGCGATCTTCGCGTTCGCGCATCACTGGATGCTTCGTGCGCAAAGGCGAAGTGCGAGATTGAATTTCGTGCAGACCGGCACTTCATGTGCTCAATCGACGAGTTCAAAAAATGGGCGGGAAAAAACAAGTCACTTCGGATGGAGTTTTTCTATCGCGAAATGCGCAAAAAACACCGCGCCTTGATGGACGGCGAAAAGCCTGTTGGCGGCGAGTGGAACTATGACGCTGAGAACCGCAAGAGCTTTGGCAAGGGCGGGCCTGAAAACGTACCGACGCCGCCAAGTTTCGCGCCCGACGAAATTACGAAAGGCGTGATCGAGCTCGTTGAGACGCTCTTCAAAGATCATCCCGGATCCACCCAACACTTCAATTGGCCGGTGACGCGCAAAGAAGCGCTGCATGCGCTCGACGATTTCATTGAAAAGCGTCTCGGAGATTTCGGGCCGCATCAAGATGCAATGTGGACGAAGCTTCATTTCGGTTGGCATTCACTCTTATCGAGTTCGCTCAATCTAAAGCTACTGAATCCGCGTGAAGTGGTTGATGCGGCGGAGAAGGCTTTCAAAAAGCGTGCGCTTGATTTGGCGAGCGTCGAAGGCTTTATTCGGCAAGTGCTGGGTTGGCGTGAATTCATGCGCGGCGTTTACTTCACCGACATGCCATCGCTGAAAACGGCGAACCACTTTGGCCACACCAATGCGTTGCCCGAATGGTATTGGACAGGCAAGACGCAGATGAATTGCCTCAAGCATTCCATCGATCAAACGCTTCAATTTGGTTATGCGCATCACATTCAGCGCTTGATGATTACCGGCATGTTTGGCATCACAGCGGAAATCGAGCCGCAACAACTCTGCGATTGGTATCTCGCCGTCTACGTCGACGCAATCGAATGGGTTGAGCTGCCCAATACGGCCGGCATGGCGCTCTTTGCGAATGGCGGGCGCTTTACGAGCAAGCCCTATGTCGCGAGCGGCGCTTACGTGAAACGTATGAGTAACTATTGCGATGGTTGTCGCTATAAGCCCGATCAGCGAACCGGCGCGAAGGCCTGCCCGCTTTCTACGCTCTATTGGAATTTTCTCGACAAACACGAAGAAACATTCGCAAGCAATCCGCGCACTTCACTGATGGTGAAAAACTTGCAACGAATGACGGACGAAGAGCGCGCAGCAGTGCGAACCGACGCGAAGCGCATGTTGAAAGACTTGAACGCGCTATGACCTCTCCAAATGTCAAAGAGATCACGCTTGCGCCGACGCGGGCCGCGCGCAATGCGCAGGTTCGCGAACTGTTTCCCAATTTGAGCGGCGCAGATTGTGTGATGGAAGGCGGCCGAAGCGCAGCGCTTCGTGCGCTCGGTCGTGTTGACCCGGTAGCGTATGCACGCACGCGAAATCACCTCGACGGAAAAGTTACGCGGCTCTCGCCCTATTTCCGGCACGGTGTGATCACGCTCGCTGAGGCGGCTGAGCAGGGCATAAAGCGAAGCGGCTTCGGCGCTTACAAGTTCGTGTTTGAGCTTGCATGGCGAGATTTTTGGCGTCGTGTATGGGCGCGTGACGGCAAGAAAATTGAACAGGACTTGGAGCGAGCCAAAGTGCCGCTTGGGTCTGCGCCGTTGCCGGAAGATGTGACAAGCGCAAAGACGGGCCTCGCATGCATGGACGCGTTTGTACGCGAACTATGCGAGACAGGTTATGTGCACAACCACGCGCGCATGTGGTTTGCAAGCTACGTCGTTCATCACCGAAAAGTCAGTTGGAAAGCGGCTGCCGATTGGTATTACGGCGAACTGCTCGATGGCGATCGCGCCAGCAATCATCTGTCGTGGCAGTGGATTGCCTCAACATTTTCGAGCAAACCTTATTTCTTCAATCGAGAAAATTTGGAGCGCTACACCGAAGGGCGCTACTGCGCGCAATGCCCGCGTGCGCGGGCGTGTCCGTTTGATGCGCCTTACCCCGCACTTGAAAAAAAGCTCTTTGGTAAGGAATCGTTTTAGCGATGAAGATTCTTTTGGTTCACGATGAAATGCTGAACGAAGCGCTGCCGGTGTTTGCTGCGCATCGCGATTTAATTCGTGTGTTCGTGCTGGATCATGCCTATGTTGCGCGCGAGGGTTGGTCGCTCAAGCGTGTTCAATTCATCGTCGATTGTGTAGGCGAAATTCCGGATGTCCGCGTGTTTCACGGATCGCTCGCAGCCGTGTGCGATGACCTTGGCGCAAGCGACATCGTGACCCAGGAAACGCCCAACCACGCCATTCGCGAATGGTTGGCATCGACAAAGCGCACCGTTCAATGGGAGGCGGAACCCCAATTCGTGGAATTTAGCGGAAAACTCTCGCGGTTCACTGCGTATTGGAAGTCGGTCGCGCCCCAGTGGTTTTCGGAATCAGACCTTCATTCGCTTGAGTCGCGCCGATAGCGGTTGCACATCGCTGAAGGAATGGACACCGCTAAGCCGCAAGTCGTTTGGTTCAAGCGCGATCTTCGATGGGAAGATCATGCGCCGCTTTGCGACGCCGCGAAGCGCGGCCCGGTCATCGCGCTTTGGGTGTATGAACCCGAGCAGTGGCAACAGCCCGATGCCGCGCCTCAACATCTTGGCTTTGCAAACGAATGTCTTCGTGAACTCGACGCATGGTGTGTGGCGCGGGGCGGTGGGCTCACTCGCTTGCAAGGCGACATGGTTGCAGCGCTTGAAACGCTGCGTAGCCATGTGGGTGAATTCGAGCTCTTGAGCCATGAGGAAACGGGCAACGGTTGGTCTTACGAGCGAGACAAAAAGGTCGCTCGTTGGTGTCGCGCTAATCGAATCACTTGGCATGAGTTTCCGAGTAACGCAGTGGTGCGACGTTTAGATTCCCGGGATCGCTGGACGAAGCATTGGAATTCGCGGATGACGAACGCGCCACTCGCCGCGCCGACGCACATTCGTTGGGTCAACATGGCGATTCCCTCCGTTCAGGAACTTACGCCGACTGCGCTCGGCATTCCAGGCGACGATAAACCGCGTCGCTTGAAGGGCGGGCGTCAGCGCGCGCTCGGTATGCTCAATTCGTTCTTAACGGAGCGCGGTCAGTATTACCGATCCGAAATGTCCTCGCCCACCACGGCAGCCACGTCTTGCTCGCGCCTCTCGCCCCATCTCGCGTGGGGATCAATTTCGATTCGCGAATGTGTTGCTGCGCTGATTAGGCGCCGGGATGCGCTTCGAGCGATGGAGCTCAGCGCGCGGCCCGATGGATTTCTTGCGTCGATCAAGAGTTTTGAAGCGCGATTGCACTGGCATTGCCATTTCATCCAGAAACTTGAAGACGAACCGGCAATCGAGTTTCGAAACGTGCATCGCGGGTTTGATGGGCTGAGACACGAAGCGGAGTCCATCGAGGCGCTCACGCCAGACGAACTTCGCAGATATCGTGCATGGTGTGAAGGAAGAACAGGACTTCCGTTCGTTGATGCTTGTATGCGAAGCCTCGCCGCGACAGGGTGGATAAACTTTCGGATGCGCGCCATGCTCATGAGTTTCGCGAGCTACAACTTGTGGCTTCATTGGCGGCTCACGGGCTTACATCTCGCGCGCGAGTTCATCGATTTTGAGCCCGGCATTCATTGGTCTCAAGCGCAAATGCAGAGCGGCGTTACCGGTATCAACACCGTTCGCATCTACAACGTAGTGAAGCAAAGTATCGATCAAGACCCGGAGGGTGTGTTCATTCGACGATGGGTGCCTGAGCTCGCTCATTTGAATGGCGCACTCATCCATACGCCGTGGCGCGCGGATATTGACGCTTCAATCTATCCTGCACCGATCGTGGATCACATGGCGTCGATGCGTGAAGCGAAGGAAAAGATTTATTCCCTGCGGAAAAGCCAAACGGTTCGCGCTGAATCAAAGCGCGTTTATGAGAAGCATGGCTCAAGGAACCCCGCGCGCGAGGGCACGCCAAAGATCACTAAACGCGAGCGAGACGCGCAATCGAGAGAGCGGCAAGGATCGCTATTCGACTGAGACGATCACGCGGGCGAAAACTACCCCTGACCGAGCCCGAAAATCGGTGATGCAAAATCCTTTGGAAGCCACGGCAAATCGGTGACGCCCGGATCAACGCCGCATTGCATCAGGAGCGTGGTGACTTGCCCACGATGATGCGTGCCATGGCTGAAGTAGTGCATCAAGCAAATATGCATGGGCATACTGACTTCATCCTTGTTTCCGCCGACTCGACGAAACGTAAGCGCTGAATCAATACGCGCCTGTGTGAGTGTCGCGATGAATCGATCAGCGCGATCATCGGCAAATCCGCGTTGCTTTTTGAGCTCTTCGAAATCCGTGTAGAGCACCTGATCGAGCGAGTGAATATCACCTGCAGGTTCACCATCGAATCGCGATAGCCAGAGCCGATCTGCAACCATCAGGTGATTGAGTGTGTTGTGAATGCTTTTGAAAAACGCGCCCATGTTGCGTTTGCGCGTATCGTCGGTGAGTTTTTCGCACGCCGCATAAATCGACTGGTTTTGCCAGCGGTTATAGCGAGCCATGTGTTGGCAATAGGCTGTGGTGATCATAAAAATCCTAACGGCTGACGGTCTTTAGCTAGGTTGAAAACTCGGTGATTAACGTTGCTTCGCGCTCAGGTGTTAGCGTTTTTCCGATGCCGCGCGCGGAATGTTCATCACTGACTGTAAGCGCCCAGTCAAGTGTTTCACGGACGGTGACCTCAATGGGTCGAAAGCGAAGCCCTGCTGCAATGGCGCGATCCGCTTTCGCGAGCATCAATCCGCCCGCGTCTACGTCGTCTTCGGGAATCCAGAGCGGTAACTCGCTCCACGGCGCGACGCCTTGCGCGAGGAGCGTTTCATCGTTAATCCAATGAGTGCGAACGGCTGAAGCACGCAACGCGGCGCAGGCATCGGTGAGTGTTTTCATCGTGTATTGATCGGCTTGGGTGATTGCATTGAATGCACCCGTTGTGCGCGATTCACAAAGCGCCACGATCCATTCAGCTAAATCTCGTACGTCGATCCATTGCACGGGACGTTCCGGTCGGCCGGGCGCAAGCACGCTCCCGCCGCGCGCGTAACGCAGCGGCCAATAGGTGAAGCGGCCGGTAGGATCGTAAGGCCCAACGATGAGCCCCGGCCGCACGATGGCAACGCGTTTCGGATAGGCTGCGTCAATCGCTTCTTCGGCGCGAGCTTTTTCTTCGCCGTAACCTACATCACCCGAAACGAGGGGCGCTGTTTCGTCGTAGCGCTCATGCGGTGGGCGAGCAGCGTAGGCTGAAATCGAGGAGATGAACACGTAGTGCGGCACAGCATCGCCCAGCGCTTCCGCAGTACGCCTCATCTGTTGTGGCGTGTAGCCGCAGCAATCGATCACCGAATCAAAGCTGGGCCCTGACAATGCAGTCATGTCGCCATTGCGATCGCCGATCAGCCGAGGCACATCCGGGAAGAGTTCGAGATTGCGTTGCCCGCGATTGAAGAGCGTTACCGCGTGTCCACGCGCAATGGCATGTCCAACGACGTGCCGCCCCAGGAACTGCGTACCGCCAAGGACTAAAAGTTTCATCACATAATCATAGACAGCGTTCGCGTTGAATAGGACGCAAGACTAGTAGTGACCTTCAAGATAAATAGCAATACGTAACCCATGTTTAAAGTGGGCTAGCGTTCGTATTTATGAGTTGTCAAATATAGAAAATATTAGTACCTCGCCCCATTTAAATAAGCGCTTTAGCAAAAAGGTTAAATGCTTACTCGCCACTTTGTTACGCCACGAGTAGTTGCAGCAAATCCTGAGTTGTTGGCGCTCGTCAACCATGCGCAGTCACAAGCGGGCGCTCGCTGCCTTCACGCCGATTTTGAATGGCTTGCCAAAACGGTTGCGGCGGAAAACGACCGCGAAGTGTTCTACGTCGCGATTCGTGATGATGCAGATGGTCGCTGGGTTGGCCTTTATGGCGCAGAGGTGGCGATTGATTTGCGTCGCGCATGGCTGCGCGGGCCGTTCGTTGCCCATAGCGCTGTGACGCGCTTTGAAACCATCAGCAAGCTGGCCTTCGAAGCGCTTCGCGCGCGGTTCGCTGAGGATGTGACCACCTGGGACGCGTATCTCGAAAGCTCATACAGTCAGGCACTCAGCGCGCTGTCGAGCTGGCAGTTTGAATCGCTCAAACAAAACGCCGTTTACTCCGCTGAGCGGGATCACGCCAACCCGATGATTGATCCCAGAATTGAGCTCATATCTGCGCCGTGGATTGATGACGTGGTTGCGCTCACTGCAGAAGCGTTCCCCGGCGGGTATCTCACCCGCGATGATTTTGCTGCGCCCGAAAGCGATGAGGCAGTCACCTTTGTTCTGGTCGTGAACGGAATCCTCGTGGGGTGTGTGCATGCAAGTCGGGAGCCCGGCAGCACTGAGGGTTATGTGGACTACCTCGTGGTTCGAAAGGATCGGCGCGGCTCAGGGTTCGGTCGAGCGCTTCTCCGGCATGCGCTTTCGTGGGCGTTCGCGCAAGCTGCGGTAAAAAATGTTGCGCTCACGGTTGTTGCGGGCAATGATGCGGCTACCGCCCTTTACGAAAGCGCGGGTTTTCAACGCGTTGCGCTGGGTAACCACTTGCGGCTCGCTGTCGTGAACCAAGTGTGAGCTATGCCCGCAATCCTATGCAATATGTGTAGGACGCCCACAACGCACCTGATGAAAGACAATTTAGGCTTCACAGCCTTTTGATCCTAGCGGCCACATTGCGCTTCACGATCAGAAGTGCGTCGACTATTTCCAAGAAAGTTAAATATGCGAATTCTTCACACCATGCTGCGAGTCGGCGATTTGCAGCGATCCATTGATTTCTACACCCACGTGATGGGAATGACGCTGCTGCGCACAACGGATCGACCCGAGCAAAAGTATTCACTCGCGTTCGTTGGCTATGGCGATGAAAGCCAAGACGCGGTGATCGAGCTCACCTACAACTATGGTGTTTCAAGCTATGAAATGGGCGGTGCGTTCGGCCATATCGCAATCGCTGTGCCCAATGCCGCCGCGGCGTGCGAGCAGGTACGCGCAGCGGGTGGCAACGTCACGCGTGAGGCAGGAGCTGTGAAGGGTGGCAGCACGGTGATTGCGTTTGTGCAGGACCCGGACGGCTACAAGATCGAACTCATCGAATCGCGAGCGGCGTAGTAAATATCGTGTTTGTGTGACTCGCAGTTGTCGCTTGCTAGCGACTGAGCGCGTGTCCTCCGTGCGTCGTGTTCAATCGTTACATCATCTTGCCGTCGCGCAATCAATGCGCGCCTCATCGAAGGAGATTCGAATGCAACAGAAAAGCAAGTTACTTATCGCCGCCACATTGATCGGCGTGATCGCGCTGACGGGGTGTCAAAGCAATCGCCCCCGCTATGCAAATTACGACCCGCAACCGCGCTACAGCGGCTCCGAGGCACCGCGTACCGTGAACTACGGCCCAAACGAAGTGATTCCGCAAGGCTATCGCTCGGTTGAGTTCGGTACCGTGGAAGACGTTCAGTACGTCGGCGGCGGCAGCAACACGAGTGGCGCGGGCGCAGTCGTTGGTGGAATCGTCGGTGGCGTAGTTGGCCATCAGGCCGGCGGCTCGCGTCGTGCGCGCGATGCGGCCACCGTCGGGGGTGCAGTCCTAGGCGCGATCATCGGCAACGAGATCGAACGCAACCAGCGCGGCGGCAGCGCGCAGTACAGCGTCGTTCGCGTGCGCCTTGAAAACGGCCAAGTGCTATCGATGGAGCAATCAACCAATGTTGACGTGCGCTCAGGCGATCGTGTGCGTGTGTACGACCGTCGCGGTTTGGCGCGCTATTGAAGAGAAATCTGCTTGATGCTTGAAGCGGGCACTAAGTGCGAAAAACTTCTTGCTCGCCATGCGCTTCAAGCAATGCAAGTAGCTGCTGACGGATGATGAGTCCTGGCTTGTCGGACGGCATATGAAACTCGACACGGCGACGCGTATCGATGCAAACATCGGGATCGGTTGCCTCCAAAATCTCGCGATCTTCGCTGGTGATCGTTGCATCCCAATCGATGAGCGCTTGCGTGCTGCAATCGGCTTCACTGTCGTTGCGATAGAGCCACTGCACGAGAATCATTCGCTCATCATCAATGGGCGTTGCGCAGTTGTAGATGATGTGATCGATCCCGCTTGCGGGATACGAGCAACCGAAGCGCCTGCAAAAGGGCAAGTAGTAGCGGTTTACAAGATGCCGATGTGTAATCGGTTCGGTGGTGCCAGTAATGCGATGGCTCTCGGCTGGGTTACGAATCGGCACCGTGGTGATTGCTTCGAAGCCGTAGTCCGTTTCGCTGAATTCGTAGGGCGCGGGTTTCGGTTGATTGGCGATACCGAAGTTCGCTTTGTGCACGAATGAAAAATGCGAATTGTCGAACGAGTTTTCCATCATCCGCACCGGGCTTGTGTTCCACTCCTGATAGAACTGAAAGATGCGGCGATAACCCGTCGCGCCATCCTCCGGAAAGTGCGGAATCGGTCTGAGTGGATCGTCGAGCGCAACCCAGACGTAACCGTACTTTTCTTGGCAGTGAAACGCGGGCACCTTCGCGCCCGAAGGAATCGCTCCGTCTGCGTTTTGCGGAATGCGAACACATGCGCCGCGCTCGTCGTAAGTCCAGCCGTGATAGCCGCAGACGATGTTGTCTCCCTCAACAAACCCTTTCGAGAGTTTTGCGGTGCGATGACAACAGCGATCACGTAGCGCGGCGGGTGTTCCGTCGGATTTTTTCCACAGCACAATGTTTTCGCCGAGCAGCGTGAACGGCTTTGGCCCATCGTCGAGGTGACTCATCGGCATCAATGCGTACCAAAAACGGCGAAGCACGGGTTGTTGTGTCACAAGCATTTTTTGTCTCTCGAAATCGAATTCACGCGACGGTTAAACGGTGCACTTCGTGCTCGCCGTGTTCGCGGAGCAGCGCAAGCAATCGTTTGCGCATGATGAGCCCTGGTTGATCGGATGGCATGCTGCGCTCGACTTGCCGCGATACGTCGATCGGTGCGTCGTAGTCCACCGTTTCGAGAATCACTTTGTCTTCGGCAATTACCTGGGCATCCCACTTGTTTAGCTCCGCCGCCGAGCAGTCCGCCTCAGCGTCGTTACGATAAAGCCATTGCAGCACTTGAATATGTTCGTCGTCAACGGGAGTTGCGCAGGTGACGATCAAATGCTCGAGCCCGTTTGGATAGTTCAAACCGAGCCGTCGATTAAATGGCAAATGCCATTGATTGCGAAAGTGGCGGCGCGTCGTCGGCTCCGTTGTTCCAGTGATTCGATGCGACGCCGGCGGATTGTTGATCACCAGTTTCGTTTCAGCTTCGAAACCGTACTCGGTTTCATTGAGCGCGAAAAACTCGGGCTTTTGCTTGCTAAATTGCCCGAACGTGCCGCGATGGACGAACGCAAAGTGCGCCGCATCGAACGAGTTTTCCATCAAGCGCAAGGGACTTGTTTTCCAACGCTCATCAAATTGCTGAACACATCGATACGCGGCATCGTCGTGTTCGGGAATCGGAAAAATGTCGGCAAGTGGCTCATCGAGCGCAACCCACGCATAGCCGTAGCGCGCTTGTGCGTGGTACGCGGGCACGCGCGCGCCCGAGGGAATCGCATTGTCTGGCGCTTGCGGGATTTTCACGCAAGCGCCACGCGCATCGTATTCCCAACCGTGATAGCCGCACTGAATATGGTCGCCAACCACGCATCCTTTCGAAAGCTTGGCCGTGCGATGACAGCAACGATCACGAACCGCCGCAGGCGTGCCGTCGCTTTTGAGCCAGATGACGATCGATTCGCCGAGCAGCGTGAATGGCTGCGGACCAGTCGCGAGCTTCGCAAGCGGCATCACCGGATACCAAAAGCGGCGTAAAACGGGTTGCTTCGTGACAAGCATATTCGTTCAATGCACAAAAAGTTTTAGCAGGCTAGCCGAGCCGCTCACGGCATGATCTTCAAGTCTTTTACGAAGCGCGTGGTGTAGGCTTTTTTCCAATCTGTGTCTGCTTTGAGCAGACCGGCAGACACCATGAACTTATACGTTTGCTCCCAGCGTGCATCGGTCATCGTACCCACGCCCATCGTCGCAGCGTCGCCACCGTCGAATACTTTGGGCTCTTTAAGCCGCCGCAGAGCGAATGCAAGCTGATCGTCTTGCATGCGCGGATTGTCTTTCTTGATCAGCTCGTTGCCAAGTGTTGGGTCTGCGAAGTACGCTTTCCATCCTTCGAGCGTCGCGCGCACGAATCGCCCGACCATGTCGGGCTTGTCAGCGACGGTTTTCTGCATTGTCACAATCGTCGTGCCGTACGGCGGATAGCCGTCATCGGCGAAGAGGAAGAATTTTGCGTTCACATTGTTCTTCATCGCCTGAAACGGCTCGGAAGATGGATAGGCTTGCTGCGCAATCGATTTGTCGGCGAAGAAGGGCTGCAGGTTGAAGGTGTAAGGTCGCACTTGCCCATCGGTGTAGCCATACTTCGATTTGATCCACGGCAGCCAAGTGGAATGGCCGCTGGTCGCAGCCAGGATCGTTTTCCCTTTGAGATCACCAAGCGACTTCACATCCTCATGGGTCATCATGCCTTGCAAATCCTTTTGAAAGGACACGCCGACAGTCGTCACCGGTACGCCATTGGAAATCGAGGTGAGCACCTGAAAGTCATAGCCCATCATGAAATCGGCCTGACCGGCGACTAATAGCTGCATGCCATTGACCTGTGGTCCACCCATGCGAATGGTGACATCCAGCCCGTGCTTTTTGTAGATGCCTGCTGCGACGGCCTGGTAAAAGCCGCCGTGCTCGGCTTGCGCGTACCACGAGGTGAGGAAGGTCACTTTGTCTTGCGCGAAGGTGGCGGTGGCAAGTGCGCTCGCTGCGAACGCAGTGGCGGTTCGCGAAAGTATTGTGTGCCAACCTCGCGCTGAGCGCTGCCAGGCGCTTAGTAGAGGGAGGTGGTCGGGCGAAGCGGATTCTTGGTGATGCATGATTTCTTTCCGATCAAAAGATGCGACTGTCGCTGCGTCGCTTGATACAACTGCGACAAACGCGAAACGCGAACAACCACAACATCGGAAACAAATCCACGGTCATGTCTGTTGCGCTCCGCCAAGGAACACAAGCGCCCACGAACGAGCGCGCGACAACGTATAGACGTTGCCGCCAGAGCAATGACCCGTCGTAAGCGCTCATCGTGAGCGCACAGCGACTGCCAGCTTCTACTCTGTTTATCTTTTAGCAATCGACATGCCACGTCGCACACGAGGGGCCGTTGGGGGTTAACGGCTGTTGCGTGCGCGAAGCTAGGGCGCGCACGTTATCGACGCACCACAAGTGAGCGTGTCGGTCAGAAGCGCGGCCGCAAATGCGATTTGTGTGAAGGCGTCACTTCCCCCAAGGAAACGGCGGAAACGTCGCGAAACGCTTTCTAGACTTGCGAGATAAGCAGAAAAGAGCCATTCCGCCCATTCGATAAGGGGCCATCTAACAAAAAGCGGGATCCCGATGCGTATTGAAAAACCGCCGGAAACGAATAAATTTAAGCGATAGCCTTCCGGGCCTATTCAGGGTATTACCCGCTCGGGTTCAACTTCTCGCCTTGAAATTTCTCAGCGCGCCGCCTGCGAAGCTACGGCTACGGCATCAGCGTCAGCATGTAGCTCGCAACGTCGTCTGGCGAGGTGCGGCTCGCATCCAGCCCCAACGCGTCCTGAACGAGCGCGCCGTCCCTAATCCCCATCAAATAGCGAACGATCAACACACCATCTGTGGCGGCATCGACGCTGCCGTTGCCATCGATGTCGTAGGCCATTCTTGTCGCGTCGAGAAACGTTTTGATTTGAACAGGATCGGTGCGCGTTGCTGTTGGGCCGAGCGCACCGGATACAAGCGGCGCGCCGGTGATCGCAAGCATGTAGCGCACCATGATGAGCCCATCCGTGAGCGCGTGAAATTTCGTCGTCGCATTGCTCACATCCACGTCGAGCGATGGTTCGAGCGTAAAAAAGCCGCGAATTTCGCCGCCGCCGAACGCTGTGGAATGAAGATTGAAATACGCGTTTCCGCTGGCGATATTAGCGATGAGTCTTTGAAACGCAAGAGCGGCGGTGCCCCCAGACGACGTAAGGAACGTGGAGCTGTAAGAGCTCGTCAGCGTCATGTCGAACGTGCGATCATAGGTCCCGGAGGTCCCGCCGGAGGGAAATGCAGTCATATCCGTCGCCACGCCCGCGGTGGCGCTGCGCGGCATCGTTGTACAGCAATGAATATGCGCGACCGTTGAGTTGCCGGTGAGGCCGGAGAAGTTCACGATCAGTCGCATCGTGGTAGCGCTCACCGAATTATTGAAAATCGCACGCAGGGTGCCCGTGCCCATTGAAGAATTCGGTGGCGCTTCGCTGGCGCCGTCCAGCTTCGCCCGATAGGTAATCGTTTGCGCGCTCACCGCGCCACAAACGAAACCGAG
Source organism: Betaproteobacteria bacterium (assembly GCA_013298765.1). Lineage (GTDB taxonomy): Bacteria > Pseudomonadota > Gammaproteobacteria > Burkholderiales > Casimicrobiaceae > Casimicrobium. Next base: position 4,799 of record JAAFJA010000008.1, on the reverse strand, counting down.
CACGGACAGCACACACAGCGCGGCGCGCCCGCGCGCAATCCAATTGAGAAACACATTACCCATGGTAATTCTCCGAGGTGGCAGACTTCGCACGAAGCCCGCGCCGATTATGCGACCAACGGAGGGATTTGGATAGAAACTTGCAAACAAGGTCGCGTTACGCGCCTTGCCGTGGCGGGGCAATTATTTCTTGATCGGCTGATGATCGTAAGAAAGAATCCGCGTCATCTGCCACTTGCCATTTTGTTCGCGCCACACGTTCGTGAACTTCGCGACGCCAACGCATTCATTCGCAGGCATTTCACAGAAGCGATGTTCGCCGATTGCAATCGCGCCGTAGTCCTTGATCGGATACACGCGAAGTGACCCCGCCACCAGTTCACGGCGCACTTTATTGCAAATGAACTTCTCTGTCGCCTCCACAACCTTCGCGCGTGTCAGCATCAAACCCGCGTTGTCGTGAAAGAACTCCACATCTGGTGCGATGAAGTCACCAAATCGTTTGAGTTCGCACTGGTTGTACGCGTCGAACACTGCAGCGTCAAGTTCACTGACCTTGCGCGCGAGTGCATCGTCAGAATTGAGCGCTTTCGACTCCGTGATCACGATTGGTGCTTTGGTTGCAATGATCGTGAGCGGCGTTGCAGGCATCACGGAACGTGACGGCTGCGCGCAAGCGAAGTGCGCCGTCGATGCTACGAGCGCAGCAAGCGTTGCCAAAACGATGGATGCGATTCGCATTCGGTGCTCCAAGCGTGAAGATCAATGATCAAGACGCTCAGAGTAGTTTGTGAACGCTGCATGCCACAACGACCATGCGACGAATCGCGGGTCGCCTACGGGCAACTTCCGCAAAGCGACGTGCAAGCCGCATGAACGCGAATCGTTTCGCGGTGCCGCTGCACGGCCATTCCAGGGCGGCCACAGGGAGGGCTTGTTCAGCGCCTGCAGGACAAATCAAAACAACGAGATTTCGATTGCTATAACAATATCGAATGCCAATCGAAAGTAGCCTTTACCGATAAAGATTCACTTTTTTTGTGTAGGAAGCTACGCGCTGGTATGAACTTCGCAGCGCGAGCACCGCTAAGGCATCAACAGTTGAATGTAGGCCTCAATGTCCGGCGCACTGCTTCGCGCTGCCCCACTTGCCGATGTACCCACGATTAGCGAACTGCCTCGCAAACCTAGCAGATAGCGCACGACGAGCAAGCCGTCCGTCGCTAGACGATACTGTCCATCGCCGTCGATGTCCAGCGCAGGACGCAGGGCATTGAGTCGCGCGCTCACTGCCGAGGGATCGACAACCGTGGCACTGGCGGAAAGCGCGTCTTCGATGAGCGCATTTCCCGTAAATCCGGCCAGAAAGCGTGCGATGAGCAAGCCGTCGGTGCCGCCATCGTAGCGCTGGCTAGGGTTGCTTTGATCGACGTTGAGCGTCGCGCCTGGCGCGCCGTCGTGGGCCGCTTTCACGTCGATGCGACCCCAGCCGTACGCGTTGTTCGGAACGGTGGTCAGCGGGCTCCCGCAATTCGCTGCGTCGGTCCGGCGGACGGCGGTGCGTTTCAGTGCGCGTTTGATGGCATCCGGCGCGCCGATCAACGGCGGATACGCCGACATCAACAGCGCGGCAGCGCCCGCTACATGCGGACCGGCCATGGACGTCCCGCTTTTTAGGCCGTAGGCGTTTGTCGGCACGCTCGATCTCACCGACACGCCTGGCGCGGCAATATCGGGTTTCATACGACCCGATCCGTCGACTGTAACCGGCCCCCGGCTTGAAAAACTCGCCAGCACATCAGTGCTTGACGTGCCAGTGGTCGCACCCACGGTGAATGAGGCTTCGTAAATCGCCGCGGGGTCATCGATTGTCCCGCAGGTCGGCCCCGCATTCCCGGCGCTCGCCACTACCAATATGCCTGCGGCTTGAACGCTCTCAACGACGCTCTTCAATATGTTGACGTCGGTGCAACCCTCCGACACTGGGCATCCCCAAGAGTTGTTGATCACGTGTGGTGCCTTCGCCGGATCGGCATTGTTACCGAGGAGATTGGTGGGCGCGATAAACCATTGAAAGCATTCGGCGTAGGTCGCGGGCGTGCCGTTTCCCTGATCCATGTTGCGGCAACCAATCCATTTCGCCCCAGGGGCGACGCCGATCTGATTACCCGCGCCGTCGTCGCCAACCATTGTGCCCATCGTGTGGGTGCCGTGGGAGCCGTCGTCGCACGGTGCGCTGGCGTTCGCGCCACAAATGCCACCGCCCGAATGAATCGCATCGTGCCAGTGGTAGTTGTGATCAGCGCTTGTGCCATTCCAGCCGCGATACTGATTGCGAAGAGCAGGATGATTCCATTGGTAGCCGGTGTCGGCACCTCCGATCACAATGTTTTGACCGGTAAAGCCTAACGTCCAAAGCTCGTTCGCGCGAATCTTGTTGATGCCCGGTTCGATCGCGGCGATTGCATTGATCGCCTCCAGCGCCTTGCGATGAATCAAGCTCGCCGGGTCTTCGATCGGTGCTTTCAATCGAACGATCGGATTCGCCGAAAGGCGTTTCACATCAACGCGCTTCGACAGTGCATTCGCCGTCGCCGCATCCGCTTGCACCAACACCATGTTTGCGATCCAAAACGGTCGATGCGCAACACCGCGTGCAACGAGCCAGCGGCGCAGCTCGCCTTGCGAGACTTCCGCATGCTGGCGCAGCGTCTCATACACAAAACGACCGCGCTCGGTCTTGTCCACAAACTCTGCGGCGCGCGACAAATCAGCCTGCTCAGGCAGTTGCACCAGAAGCGGCACCGTCGGCTTCGCTGCGAATTGTTCAAGAACCCAGTTGTCTGCCTTCGCGCGAAGTTCGGGCGAGGCCTGAAACGTGGTCGCGGAGAGTGGCGTGATCAGCGACGCTGCAAAGAGCGATACGAACAGCCAGCCGCGACCAACTTCGCGTTTCACGGAGGAGACGGTTTTTGCAGGAACGTCCGCATGGCTGTGAGTGTTCATTTTTCCTCGGCAAAAGTCGACAGCACGGGTAAACGAGGCGTGTCGCGCACAAGCTAATCGAAGCCCCGTGCTTTGATCCAACCGTCGAGTTTAGAGAATCGCTCGCGTGGCCGACGTCATGTCTGGCGGCGGTGCATCAAAATCCTCGCGCGAATAACGGTTTGGCGCGACGGGCCTGTACAACGAGGGATCACTGCTTTCTGCCATTGCATGCGCATGCCCCCCGAATGGGAATCAATCCCACGGGGGCTCACTCACTGTTGTCCGCGAGCAAGAATTGCCGATAGCTTTGCGGAAGCGGGGAGAGATCGCAGCGCTCCGCGAGCGCGGACTCTGCGCGGACGAGCGTTTCGCGCGAGAGTGGTGGGGCGGGCCGGAGTGGTGAAAAGAGAGAAATACGAATGGCAGATGTCGGGAGGGTAACAAATGATTTAACGCAATGGAACTTCCCGACGATTTATGACTTGCCAAACCATTCGCCGAGCGCCAAAAATAGACGTCCATCTAGGTCACGAGGTGCAAATCGTTTCAACATGAACACAAGTGCGCGGGGCGACTCGTTCGAAGAGCAGATATACGACTTCTTTCAGGAGAAAATTTCGGCAGATGACTTCTATTTCAGAAAGGAGTGCTGCAAGCTCTTTAGAAAGAAGCGTTACTTTTCTCGCGATAGGCAAGATGAAATTGAATTTGACGTGGTGGTCGAGGTGTATTCCGAAGGAGACGATAGACCATCGATACTGTTTATCGTTGAGTGCAAAAACTACAGCCACTCTGTACCTGTTAATGATGCGGAGGAGTTTTTTCAGAAGATCCAGCAGATCTCGGGAGCGAATGTAAAGGCCGTCATCGCTAGCCCTGCCACTTTTCAGTCGGGTACCGTCGCATTCTCCCAATCCAAGGGAATCGGATTGATGCAGTATCTCGGCGTCGAGCAAGCGAAGTGGCATCTCGCGCGGCATGCACGTAGCTGGGTACGACCGAGGGAGTACGACAAGAGACAGATGTTGTCAATCTTGCAGCAGGGTTCGGTCGCTATCAACGATTACGACGAGATTCGTGGGCTCGTTGAAGATAATGCGTCATCGACGATCAACCGAATGATGCACTGCATGACGCGCGATTTCGTTGGTTCTTCGAAACGCAGAAAACAAATCGTAAACACGTCGCGTCGTGCGCTAAAGAGATTGCCTTTTAAGTCCAACGCAGACGTCGAGCGTACTTCCGAATCCATACTCCGCGATGTCGAGTACAAGACCGGCGCAGTTTCGCTTGAGAAAATTTGTACGAATCTTAGCGAGACACGAGGTTTGCTCGTCGAGCGACATGTGGCGCGCCCCACTCATTTGCACGAAGGGATCCTCGGCAGGATATTTTTCAATCCCGCGCGAATAACAACGTTTCGAGGCACCGACGAAAACGACGGGAGAGAACGCTTCACATTGGCCCACGAGATCGGCCATTTGCTGCTGGGCCACGGTGATTTTCTTGCACACGATTCTGTTGACAGATTTGATGGCTTGTATAGTTATTCATCAAATTCCGGGAGTCGCTTAATTGATCGCATGGAGTGGCAAGCGAATCATTTTTCATCGTGCCTGCTGATGCCAAAAGCAGCATTCAAATCGAGTTTTTTCTTTGTGCTTCAGCGGTTAAATCTGCAAAACCGAGCCTATCCTGAATTTTGTGTACGAGGCATATGATGACCGAAAGGGAGTTTTATGCAGAGTACCGAAGGCAAAGCAGACGTTGCGACATTGAGTCGCACGAGGCGTCGCAACCGAGAGATTGCG
>JAAFJA010000007.1 GCA_013298765.1 Betaproteobacteria bacterium | reverse complement strand
CGACTGCGATTCTCTATCGGGTGATGCAGAGTATTGACGACATCAAGAATCAGGCAAAGTTCGGACTAGCGGTGCTTGATGCGCAAAACCTGCTTGACATGAAGGCGCTACAAGTTGGACTGACCGCTCGCCTCGGATCGGGGCAAATTGACATTGATACCTGGGTGAAGCTGGATAGCAAGTACGAGGGGATCATTCAGGGACTGAAGGATCGTCTGGCCGAGCACGGCTGGGAAGAAAAATCGGATGGAACCATGGATCTCGTGCGCCTGAATAGTCATGTCACCGAAGCCCGCGCAGCGATCGAATCACTCAAAGCCAAGAGCGTTCGTCACGGAAATATTGCAGCATTGGTAGAGAAGCGGATTGACGCTGGGCACTACATGCGAACGATTTAGCAACTGCTCACCACTTACGTTCATCGCGGCCATCTTTTTGGCGACAGCGGTCACGCGATCAGGAAAGCAATGCCTCAGCGGCTTAAGATGCAAATCGCCGCTCAACACCGACTGGCACTACCCAAAGCAACTTAAGAACGCTCACGCGTCGAAAGCGTTTAACGCCTTGGATAACACTTTGAATAGGCCCCGCACGTCGGCTCAAACTATTAGATTTTGAGTGACGGCTAGCCTGGCTAGTATCTGCGCATGACGGGTAGTAGCTCTTTCTAATCGCCGTTACTCTCCAGATTTGGCGTAATCCAGAGCGATAGCGTTGGCACACTGGCGCAGTAGCACTCGGCAACCTGCCAATAGCGATAGGTATTCGCTATCAGCGGCGTAGATCGTGCTTTCGCTCCTCCCCGAACCACTCTTCTGTGTACGCCGGAGATTTCCTATTCGTGCGCCTGTCACAACTCAATGTGTAGTGATTTGACATCCTCGCTGTTTTCAGCGATGATTTCGACATGCGATACCCGGGCGGCAAAGGCAAGTGTTTTCAGCGCATCATTAACTTGATGCCTCCGCACGACGTCTACATCGAGTCTCACCTCGGAGGCGGCGCTGTTATGCGACACAAACGCGCGGCAACGCGAAGCATCGGCGTCGACATGGATTTACGCGTCATCAATCAATGGATGACGCAACATCCAAGTTACTGTGAGCTCGTACATGACGATGCGACGAAGTTTCTCGCAACTTACGCGTTCGCTGGCACAGAGGTCGTTTACGCTGACCCCCCTTACGTCCCGTCGACACGACGTCGTAGTCGCGTTTATCGATACGATTGCAACGACAAACAACACGAAGCGCTGTTAGACGTGCTTGCCAAACTTCCATGTGCTGTTCTGATTTCCGGGTACGACAATGATCTCTACCGAGACGTACTTCACGATTGGCGCATCGAGCGATTTCTCGCGAAGACCCATACCGGTTTGCGCGAAGAAGTCGTGTGGACGAATTTCGCACCGCCCCGACGATTGCACGATGCAAGCTTCTGGGGTAACACCTTCCGGGATCGCGAAGGCAGGAAGCGTCGGCAGACGCGTTGGCTTAGTAAGTTTGATTCCATGTGCCCAATTGAGCGTAACCAGTTGCTAGAGCTCCTTGCAACACGATATCCGTCCGAGACCAATGTATGACGCAGCGCGCCTATGTGTGCCTTGGTAGTGTAGACGTAGCCATCGAACTGCCTTCCGCTGACGAGTTCGTTGTCCCAGGAGTACGCTGGGGTTTAGTTGAAGCATTCCCTACCCCCGCATACTGGGCATATCAGACACTCGCTCGCCGACTCGTGGGCGACATGATTCGCAATCGTTTAGGAAGCACGCTGACAGAGGAAGTTGCAGCGTGCTTGTTAGGCGGTCATGGGATCCCTGCATCTGTCGGCATCGCGGCTTTTGAGCAGCTGAAGCGCGCAGAGTTGTTTCGTGATGGCGTCGACGCGAGCGAAGCGAAGATCTTCGCACAACTCTCCCGGCCAATCGACGTGGGTACCAAGACGATACGCTATCGTTTCGCAAAACAGAAGTCGAAGTATTTGGCAGCAGCGATCGCACATCTGCGCGCCAACTCAAATGCGATTCCGTCTACTGGCCGCGCGCTTCGTGATTGGTTACTCGTCATTCCAGGTATTGGTCACAAAACGGCTTCCTGGATTTCGCGAAACTGGCTGAACACCGACGATGTAGCCATTCTCGATATTCATGTATTGCGCGCAGGTGTTATCGCCGGCGTCTTTAATCCAAATTTACAGCTCCCACGCGACTACGTTGCGCTTGAGACAAAATTCATCGAATTTAGTCGGGGGTTGAATGTTCGTGCCGCAGAACTCGACGCAGTGATTTGGCGTGAAATGTCGCTGTCACGAAGCGCAATCCACCCGCTCATCGAGCAGCGCGCCATACCGTCATTCAGCACGCCGCGCACCAAGAAGCGCAACCCCAACGCCGACCAAGCGGCGATGCGGGTCTAGCGACCTTACGCAGCGCTCGCCAGTGATTCCCAGAGGGCAAAAGTTCATTCCGAGTGAATGCGCTGCAAACGCCATCGTTGCTAGCAGCGCCCCAGCGTCGCGCCAAACTAAACTCGCCCCATTTTCGTACTTTGCGAGCGTTTTGCCAGGCTCCGCTGCGAGCAAAACGATGGTAGCGGCTTGGGAGTCGAGCACGTCATCCACCATCTCGCGCAAGATAGTGACTCCGTCATTTAGGTGGTCGAGAAGTTGCAAGCAATGAGTTTGATTGCAGTATCGCTCTAGCAGATCGCTGGAGTTTCGGACGATGAGCGAGTGAATGGGGTGAATGGCACCGCTCGAGGGGCTAGGTCGACGTTCTATCGCAAAGCCATAGTCACTCTCGTATCGTGCGATCGTGGCGCATGATGCGTACAAAAAGTCCGAGAGTTGTTGTGTCGTGAGTGACGCAAACTCACGCCTCGTTCGTCGTTCTCGCATCGAGGCGGCGCGAATGGTCGCGAAACGTGCTGGAGACGGGCGATCAAGCGCTAAGTATGAACCGCTCCAGCGGAGCGGCGAATATGGGGTAATCTCGCCCTTAAGCGGTGACGGATTGCCTAGGTCTATCCAGGTCATACCCGAGTGAGCCGAACACGTTGAAATATTTGTTGCAACCTCGACAGTTGCCGCACGCAACAGAGGCCTTGTGACAACTGTGAGCCCACGCGAGTAGATCTGCCGGGATGCCGGACACCTTGATGAGTTCTTCCGTCGATAAGTCAATGGCCGGGGCTTCAACAATGATCGCCCCTTCTTGCATTGAAACCAGGTGATTGATTGAGTCGACGAATTGTTGTCGGCCATCGCAATGGGAGTGGTCGGACGATACGCTTCCAATCCATAACCGCTGTACCGACAACGATATTGCCTTCATCGCAGCCAACGTAATTAGGAGCTGGTTTCGGTACGGCCACCATTCGGATTGCGGCGCGTGGGCGCTCGCTTGGTTGCCCGCCATATCGCCCGAGCCGAGCGAGCGGCAATCAACTGAAATTTCAACGTGCTCAATACCGAGGTGACGACAGATCGCATGCGCCGCATCTCGCTCCGCATCGGCAGGAAGTTGACCGTAATTGATCGTGATGCCGAAGTCGGGGCGTTTCCACCAAGCAATTGCCATCGAATCCATACCTCCCGACAACAGCAGGGCGGTTTTCATAACGCGGCTCCAGTCCACAGCGTGCGGTAGATTGCGCTCACATAATCGTTACACAGAATGCACTGTGAGCCTTGCATCATTTTCAAATCGCCCTCTGTCTCGTTCTCCGTGTAAACGATGACGGGCTTTCCGAGTGCACGCGCGTAGCCGATCTCATAGAGCGTTCCGGAATCCAGTCCGTCGGCCAACGCAAGTACCAAGTCAGACTGACGGATCGCATCAAGGTCTTTCTCGACCACGTCATCGGCCGTCCCATGCCCCACGTCGTGATACGGAGAGAATACGCGAACGCCAAGGCCGATTAGATCGGCTCGGGCTTGTTCGACCAGCCATAACTGTGCGAGCGAGAAGAACGGGCCAGCAAGATAAACCGTTGGCCGCCAGGCTTGGTTGCGATATCGCTGCGAGACTTGAATCGCCGAATAGGACTCGTGATGACGTGTGTCGGGCGTAACGAAGCCGCGCGTACTACAGTAATACGCGGTCGCGCGTGAAGCACGTTCGGCTGCATCGGACGCGGAACGCTCCTCGGTTAGCCAGTGAAGCGCGAATTGAGCGACAAACACATCGCCCGATCCGATTTTCCACACACTGTTTGTCTCGTACGCAGGTATGTATTCACACGATGACTTTGTTGTCACGAGCGCACCTCCGGGGCCAAGTTTAATCACAACAACTGCGGCGCGTTGCTGCGCTAATAGATCTTTGGCAAGATCTTCGATAGATTCGTTTGTTCGTAGCCCAAAAGTCTCCGCTTCGTAGCGGTTCAATACTAAAGCTAGCTCGACAGCTGTGCTGCCGTTCTCGTGGAACGGTTTAGGGTCGCGCACATTCTGAGGATCGTATACCGCACGCCGCGCGGTTACAACGGCGTCGCCCTCGAGCATGCCAAACCGCACGACATGCTCTGCATCAACCTTAAGTGGTTCCGTCGCTCGCATCGGTACGCGAATCTGGGGCGTGTCGAGCCCGTGCAAATAAGAGAAAGATGCAATCTGATCAATCGCACAAGGGTCGACGGCGAACCCTTCCAACGCTGCTCGCGCGTGCAACACTTCTGCAGCTCTGCTATCACAGAAACTCGTTAGGCGAACCTCGCGGCCCATCGCCGCGAGACTGCTTGCAGCGCGTCCAGCCGAACCGTAAATCTCGCCCCAATGAGGACGCATGCAGTACTCAAGATAGACGCCGCCAACAACGTTTATACCGTTTCTATCCATGATCGATCTAGGCGGGTATCACACGAACTTTGACTTGTCCTTCTTGGATCGCTTTCACTGTCGCTTTGAATTGAACGCCACTTTCGAGACATTCACGCAGTTTCTGCATCTCTGGGGTAGCGAGGCCACCCGCGATGTCGCGCCCCAGCACTAGAACAATAGTTTTGGTCGCGCCTTCGTTGCGCAACTCAACGGCGAGTTCGTCGCCAGCCCTTAGCTTTGCTACGACTTGGGCTTTCGGGGAGCTTATTTGCGTTTGGATGTCGATTCTGCTGCACTCGGTTGGGGCTTCGCCAAAACCAGCGCCATAGCCTGCACTTCCTGATGATCCCGACACCGTAACCTCCGTTACTACATTTGCGATTTCTACGCGTAGTGTTGCAGTTGCAATGGGCATCGCGCAAGCTTCTTCGTCAACCACTATCACTTTTGATAGGTTCGCCGGACGTGGTTGTGCAACGTCGATTCATTTCGGGGGTGATAGCGATATCCGTGCAAAAAGTAGCGGTCAATCATAAGGGTTTACCCGTAACGGTGGAAAGCGCGGTTTGATCTGCTCGATGTCAACGTCGATTGAGCCTTGCGAACGCTCGGCTCATTTGCAACGCGCGCTTTCTGTCTTCCGTGTGCAAGTAGTTTGAAGTCGTGTTGACCGACGCATGCCGCAAGTTATCGCGTACAGTTACCAGATCAACACCACCACGCAGCGCAAATGTTGCGTGGGTGTGCCGCAGCCAATGCGGTGACGCAGCTGCGAGCTTGTGAAGCAGCATGGGACGCGTCTCGGCGACCTGTTCGCCAACGAGATCAAAGAAGCGCCGCAAGATTGCCCAAACACGGCCCGGCGTCAAGCCTTTGCCAGATTCAGCCTTGGATCGTAGCTCAGTGTCCGTCGTCTCGATCGGTGCGATCAAGAACTCGTTGGCTGGCCATTGGTCGATCGATCCGCGTATGTCACGATGTCGTAAGTGGGGTAATCGTCCTTTTCGTGCAAATTGACACGCTTCACTAAAAATACTCGTTCCTAATCAAAGGGTTATAAAAAAGTACTTTTGTGTCGAAGCGTCCTTCTCGTGCAAATTGACACGGTAGGGCCAACACAAAGCATCTCGTCTTACCGAAATACCTTCCCCATCTGCCTAGATCGTTGCGTCTCGTCGGCGTGCAGGTAGTTCGATGTCGTCGACACCGAAGCATGACGCAAGTTATCGCGCACAGTCACGAGTTCTGCGCCGCCCTTGAGCGCCATCGTTGCGTGGGTATGTCGCAGCCAATGCGGAGAGGCTGCACGTAGTTTCTCGGCAAGTTGCGGTTGTTGGGTCTCAACTCGTTCCGCCACTTGCTCAAAAAATCGCTTCAGAATCGCCCAAATACGTCCCGCAGTGAGCCCCTTGTTTTCGATAGTTGGCGTTGCGTCTAGATCATTGACCGAAGCAACGACGTACTCATGCTGTGGCCAGTGTTGCATTGAAGCGGAGATGCCACGACGTTTCAGTTCCGCTTTGAGCGCGTTCCAAGCGAGCGGTGGAATGGCGACTGGCGCACGTTTACCGCCTTTCCCTTTCACCGTTACCCAGTGTTGCGTTCGTTTCTCGCTGAAGAACTCCCGTAACGTCAGTTGTGCGAGCTCGTCAACGCGCAACCCAGTCGCCAGCGTGAAATCCAAGATGAATCGCAAGCGAGCAGCGGCATCGGTTCGCCACGCGAGGTTGCGTTCCGCGCGATCCGCCCAGCGGCGAATCGTTTTCCACTCAGCAACTGAGAAAGCACGCTTCCTCGGTTGCGTGAACGGATTCGTTACGCCATTCTCACCCTTCGCGGCTTTACTCGCTTTCGCATTGACCCCTGCGAATGGATTGCCGACGAGATAGCGTTGCTCGGTGAGCCAGCGAAACAAACTCGACAAGACGGTAAGTGCGTACGCGGTCGATTTGATCGAGAGCGGCCCTTGAAACGGTCGCCACTCGACCGATGTACGCACAACTACTGGACCGACCCATCGTGAGGCGGGACTTGGTCGTCGCAGGAATGCGCGATACGCCACTGTATCTTCATGCATGAGCGATGACAACGGTTTCTGCCGCTCAATTACCGCCCAAAGCATCAAACGTTCGACTTCTTTGCGATACGCACGCCGTGTCGCAGGACTCTCTTGCAAATCGAGCCATGCGTTCGCCGCTTCATAATCGTTGCGAGCTTCGAGCAAACAACCGCGTTTTGGGGCCCGCAAGACGCCCCGCGAGCCATCGAACTGTTTCGAGTGCTGGACGTCGGACCACGGAACGACCTCAACCGACAGAGATTTGGATTCGTTGATGGCCCTTTGCCACGGCGAGCGTTCATTCGCGCGAAGATGCGAAAGCAGTGATGCGGCTTGCCGTGATAGTGCAGGCTGCGCGTCAATGAAGGTTTGAATATTTTTGGCTGATTGCGGACCGAGTCCGTCAATGGATCGCCACCACATGCGACGACGATTCATGTGCACGACAAGTTCGGCGAGCGTGTAAATGCCAGCGTTCGTCAACGCGTTAGCTGTTCGCTCTATCAACCACTTGGAAACGGCGTCATCGAGCTGCGGAACGGGGATCGGTGTACTCGGGAGCTCGCGAAGGATGACCTCAATCTCACGAAGCATGCGTTTTGACGACTGGGGCGCGACTTGAATGATTCGATCCGCCCATTCAGCGCGATGACGTTGTTTCGTTGCAGAGACCAACGATCGCCGAATCGCACCAAGAATGCCGCGTGCATTGCGTCGCGCAGTCAGTAGCTCGGGAATGAAGCGGTCAACGCAGGCTTTTGGGTCGATGCCTTGCAGGTACGCACGAAATGCCGCCAGCTCCGCCGTTGAGGGCAAGTCAACGATTGCCTGAGCTTCTGATTTTGCACGTTTTGAGGAAGAGCGTGGCATGTCTCCCCGATTTTACAAAGTCGCTATTTGCTGTGTAAACGCTAATATAGTGATAAGAAAAGTTATCTTGGTGCTTACATTTTTCGTTTACTAAAAACATCTTTTCTAGCGCACGACTGCGCTTCCCCGCGATCAGCTGAGCCTCGCAATCAGGAATCGCGTCGTTGTATGCAATCCGGACAATAAGCCGGCGCAGAAAGGATTACGGCGACAGCCATGCCGACGCATCAAGTGCCTAAACCGTGTTCGTGCGACGCTTTCTCGAAATCAACGATGCCCGCGAGCACTTTCAACTCGAAACCTGACTTCGCGGGCAGTTCGGCGGTCTTCTGCTTGTCCGCTCTTGCAAGGCACGCCACCGCGTGATTGCTCCGTCCGCTGCCGATGGTCGATGGGTAGTTTTCCGAGTTGGCGTACCTCCCAATGCGCGCCACCGATGCAGGTCACAGAATCCAGCGTGTTCATCGCATGAAAGGAGCGCTTCAGCAGCTTCGCATGCGGCTCATAAGCGTGAAGCCCGACTTCATGCGTCGAACAACAAGATATCCTATTCACGCGGAACTCAGCATGTGCCGTCAATTTATCTGAACGGTAACATTGGGTGGCTAGCGTGTTTTTGCTATCTCCCCATTGCAATCAGAGTTCGAGGCTCCTTTAGAAATCGAGTTAGGACATCCTTGGCTCTGACGAAGATATCTCGTCTACGAAAACTCTTTTGGCCTCCTATGAAAAATTTGCTGAAACTCTTGTTGCTCAGTGCTTCGCTGCTACTTCAAAGCGGATCGGCCAACGCTCAAGACCGAAAAATTGAGCAAGCGATCAAACATCGCAAAGCGGCATTCACGTTGATGGCAACTTATGTGAACCGAATGGTTCAGACAGTCGAGGGGCACCGCCCCTTCGATGTCAAGCGAATGATTCAAGACGCCAGAACTGTCGAGCTGCTCAGTAAGCTGCCTTGGGAAGGATTTGTTGAGGGCAGTGAACACGGCGATACCCGCGCTAAGGACGATACCTGGTTTGAGCGAGATCGATTTGATCGCTACGCCAACGAATTACAAGCGAAAAGCGTGCGAGTGACCGCCGCCGCGGAGTCCGGCGACCTGAAACAACTCAGCAATGCGGTGGGACAAATGCGAGAGGTCTGCAACGGTTGCCACAAAGTGTTTCGCAAAGGTTGAGCGTGGACAGGTGACGCTGCACCCACGCCAGTGGTTAGCGCTCGGATCGAAGAACTCGCTCGGCCTACACGTAATAAACCGCTGTCTCTTGTGTCAAACAGTATGCAAGTTTTCATCAACAGCGTTCGAAGATGAAGTCACTAGGCTTGCTACATTTTTCAGGGCGAGTGGTTGCGTCGGTCTTCTGTCGCGTTCTGACTTACAGATGCCGATGCTGGTGATGCAGGTCGGGCACGTGCGCATGCTCATGCGTGAGCGCATGATGTTGGTGAACATGACTGTGTGCACCTTTGGGCATCGGATCATGCATGTGCGTGTGATGGCCGTCGTCATGTGTATGCGCGTGCTCATGCGTTATCGCTTCATGTGAGTGCGCGTGTTCGTGCGATTCCATCAGATGCAGCGAAACGCCGACGAGCATCAAAACACTTCCGAGGAGCATGAACCACGAGCCGCTTCTCTCGCCTAACGCAAACGCAATGACTGCACCGATGAATGGCGCAAAGGCAAACACCGACCCGGTACGTGCAGCGCCGAACGCGCGTTGCGCGAGCAGATAACAGCGCAGACTCAACCCGTATCCCGTCGCACCGATCAAGAGCAGAGCTAACGCGATTTGCGCCTCAGGCATCGGCTCTCGCAACAGTATTGCTGCGAGAGCGGTTGCGACACTGCCGAGCAACGCTTTCGCGCCAATGACTTGCCCTGGGTCGCGATCGGCGAGCGCGCGCGACAAGGTATTGTCCATTCCCCACGCGGCGGTTGCGAGTAACACCGCGAGCAATCCCCAGAGCTGGGTGCGTGCTGAATCGTTGGCGACGTTCTGATCTATGATGAGCGCGATGCCACCCGCCGTGAGCAGTGCCATCGCAAACCACACGCGGCGATCCATGGTTTCGCCGTAGAGCCACGCCGCCAGTACCGCAGTGAACACCGCTTCGAGCGTGAGCATCAACGATGCGCTCGCGCCGCTGGTTTGCTGCAAACCCCACGCGAGCGCGACAGGCCCGATCATCGCGCCGAACGCGGCCATCGCAAGTAGACGCGGAAAATTGCCGCGTTGTAGCCGCGCTTCCTTTTCTACGCCGCGCCGTGAAAAGACACCCACTAAAAATGCGCCGATGTAGAGTAACGACGCAGTGGTGAGTGGTCCGACGCTCGCGCCTGCTTTTTGCACAAAGGGCGTACTCGCGCCGAACAACATGGCGGCGGCGAGCGCAAGCCCGCTGCCGCGAAGCGCAGGCCACGACGCGCGTGTAAAGCGGCGCGAGTCGCTCACGCGTTAGCGCGTCGTAAAGCGAACGGTGACCGCTTTGCTCGACAAACCTTTGACGACTGCGACTGCCTTCGCGCCTTTTTCAAATTTGACGCCGCTCGCTTCAAGTTTGTTGTCACCCGCTGGCTTGAGTTCAGCTTCGCTTTGAGTCGTGCCATTGAGGACGATCAGGTTTCCTGTCAAACCTTTGGTGTCCTTCTTTGCGTCGTGATCAATCACATAAATGGTTGCGCCTTTGTCGGTCGTGACCAACTCAAACGCAATATCGCTTGCTACGCTCACCACGCCGCCGTGTTGTGGCTTCGGCGCGCCGTGTGCAAACACGACCGTTGATGAAAACGCCGAGAACGCCAACACGGTGACAGCGGTCGCGACAACTTTAGAAAGAATGCTCGTAATCATTTTGAATAACTCCGAAGAACAAGTGATAGTGCACAAAAAATAAAACGGGGCGGCACCGAACACCCCTTGATTTAACAACAACGATACGAAGGTAAACGACTAATACGCCTCTTCCGTGGACGTCGATAACCCCGATACGTCTTCGCCCGCGTTCACGAGCAGTCGTTCGGTGGGCGCGCGGCCAAAGCGAGCATAAAGTACGGGGGTGAGTAGCGTATCGAGCAGGGTAGAGCTCATCAGTCCGCCAAAGATCACAACAGCGACCGGATGCAGGATTTCCTTGCCTGGCGCATCGGCGGAAAGCAAGAGCGGCACGAGCGCGAACGCAGCCACCAACGCGGTCATCAACACCGGCACGAGTCGTTCGAGCGAGCCGCGTACGATCATCGCTTCGCAAAACCGCTCATTCTCGAACCGACAAAGATTGATGTAGTGGCTGATCTTGAGAATGCCGTTGCGCGTGGCGATGCCTGCGAGCGTGATGAAACCCACCATAGAGGCCACCGATAAGCTCACGCCGGCGATCCACATTGCGATCACACTGCCGATCAATGCCAACGGAATGTTCACCATGATGATCGCTGCCAACACGCCTGAGCGGTAGCGCGAGTAGAGCACCAAAAAGATCATCGCGAACGAGACCATCGATAAACCCGCGATCAAGCGACTGGCTTGCTCTTGCGCTTGAAACTGACCTTCGAGGCTCACGAAATATCCTGAGGGCAACTTCGTAGCAGTGATCGCCTGACGAATTTGCGCGACGACGGCGCTCATATCGCGACCATCGGTATTTGCGTAAATCACGATTCGGCGACGACTGTTTTCACGGCCAATTTGATTGGGCCCATCCTCTTCCAAAACGGTTGCGAACGCCGACACAGGAAGCCGCCCTGCGGGTGTATCGATCAACGTTGCGGCTAAGTCTTGCGGACTGCGTCGCTCATCCGGTAGTCGCAATACTAAATCGTATCGCCGCGGACCGTCGACGATTTCAGCGCTGTGCGCGCCATCGGTGAGCGCCTTCAAGATGCGAATGGCTTCGCCGGGTGGCAATCCGGTTTGCGCGAGTTTCCGCGAATCGATACGCACGGCGATTTGCGGAATCAACACTTGCTTCTCAACCGTTAAATCAACCAAGCCTGGAATTTGCGTGAGCTGTACGCGCAGTTGCTCCGCCAGTCCGCGCAGTGCATCGGTGTCGTCGCCGAATACTTTCAAGGCAATCTGCGCGCGAACGCCGGAGAGCAAATGATCGAGTCGATGCGAAATCGGCTGGCCGATTGTTGCCTGCGCGGGCAAGAGTGACAAGCGCTCGCGGATGTCCGCCATTACCTGTTCACGACTTCGCTCCGATGGTTTGAGATCAACGTCTATTTCTGCCGAATGCACGCCTTCGGCGTGCTCGTCTTGCTCTGCGCGTCCGGTGCGTCTGCCGACTTGCCTTACCTCTGGTACCTCGGCGATCAGTCGTTCGGCTTCAGCGCCCACACGGTTGGCTTGTTCCAGCGAGGTGCCGGGTGACAACACGAGGCCCAACACGAGCGATCCTTCGTTGAACGCAGGCAAAAACGTGCGTGGGAAGAACGGCACTGTCGCCACGGCTGCGAGAACTGCGAGCACAGCAGTCACTAAAAGTGTGGTGGTGTGTTTGAACGACCAATTAAGGATGCGCGTGTCCATTCGTTTCAGCCATCGAACTAGCGGGCTATCGGCGTGATCAATCTGCTTCATCTTTGGCAGCAGGTAATACGCAAGGACAGGCGTGACCGTGATCGACACCAACATCGAAGCGAGAATCGACACGATGTAGGCAACACCCAAAGGCGTAAACAAGCGCCCCTCGATTCCCGGCAGTGCAAAGAGCGGAATGAAAACGAGTACGACCACCAGCGTGGCGTACACGATTCCTGATCGAACCTCAACGCTCGCGCGTCGAATCACTTCGGTGACCGCAATCGGATTAACCGCAGTGCGATTTAGTTTGAGACGGCGAAGAATGTTTTCTACGCCGACAATCGCATCGTCAACCAATTCGCCAATCGCAATCGCTAGTCCGCCCAGCGTCATCACGTTGATCGACAAATCGAATGCCTTGAAGGTCAGCGCCGCAGCAGCCAAGGAAAGCGGTATCGCCAACAGCGAGATGACGGTCATCCTCACCGACAGCAAAAACGCGAACAACACGATGACCACCATGATCGCGCCATCGCGAAGCGCTTCGCTCACATTGCCGACCGAGGCTTGAATGAAATCGGCCTGGCGAAAGAGCACTTGCGGTTTAGCAAGTCCTGTCGGCATCCCAGGCGCGAGTTCGGCCAAGGCTTCCTCGATCGCTGCGGTGACCTTCACGGTATCGGCGTCCGGTTGCTTCTGGATGCTTGCGATGACCGCAGGTCCGCCGTTGTATCCCGCGTCGCCGCGTTTGAGCCCCGGTGCATTGTTAACGCGAGCTACTTGCTCCAACAAGATCGGGCGACCGCTTTTCCACGCTACCGCTGCGCCTGAGAGTTCGCTGGCGAGCGCATCGCGAGTCGCTGTGCGACCGACGTGTCGGATCAAAAATTCGCGTCCGTTCAAATCGATGAATCCGCCTCCAGCATTGGTCGCGAATCCTTTCATCGCATGCTCGATTTGCGTGAGCGAGACATCGAATTGCGCCATGCGTGCCGTATCGGGGGTTACGCGCAAAGTGCGCACATCGCCGCCAATCGGAATCACTTGCGATACGCCCGGGATCGAAAGTAAGCGCGGTCTCAGAACAAAGTCCGCATACTCCCGTGCTTGCATTGGCGTCGCAGCGCTGGGCGCTCCTGCCGAAATCGGAAGCACGATCAACATGACTTCACCCATGATTGACGACACCGGTCCCATCGCGGGTTCGAGCCCCGCAGGTAGTTGCGCGCGCGCAAGTGCGATCCGCTCGCCCACCAACTGCCGATTGCGGTAAACATCCGTGCCCCAATCGAATTCGGCGTAGACGATCGACAAGCCAACGCCCGACATCGAGCGAACGCGGGTGACGCCAGGCACGCCGTTGAGCGCTATTTCAAGTGGCGCGGTCACCAACTGCTCGACCTCTTGCGGTGCCATTCCACCGGCTTCGGTTAGCACCGTCACCAGTGGTTTGTCCAAACGCGGAAACACATCCACCGCCGTTCGCGACGCGCTCAACGCACCCCACACTAACAACAGCGCGGCGAATACGAGCACAAACAATCGATTGCGTAAACTCGTGCGCACAATCCAATCAAACATGGTCGGCTCCTAGCGAATTTGAGCCAAAAGTGCAGCCGCTTCGACCACAACTCGGTTGTCCGCGCCCAGCCCTTGCGTCACCACGACCGTGTTTGCGTCAAGCGCGTGCACACGTACCGGTTGCGGTATGTAGCGCTCAGCACCCGACTTGATCCACACGATTTGCTCATTCGCTGCGTTACGCACCACCGCCTGCGCGGGAAGCACAAAGCCGTCGAGCTGATCGCTTAACTTCGCAATCACCCGCACCGGTTGGCCCAAGGCAATTGCCGCTTCACGGTTGCCCGTCTTTTGCCGCAAACTAAAGTTGAGCGGGAGTACACCATCGCGCAGCGCACCGCCGGTGCCGATCAACTTGAGTGCAGCATCCGGAGCTTCGGCAAGTGTTGCGATATCGATGCGCTTCGCGATTGCGGGATCGTTCGTCGTGGCTTCAATCGTTAAGCGCGCTGGATCGACGATTTCAAACAGCACTTCGCGACCTTCGACCACTTGACCGATGACGACTTGCGCCGTCGAAATCACGCCGGAAACGGGGGCAATCAACGCCTCACGCGCCGCCACGCTTTTCCCGATACTGCGCTCACGCTCGTCAAGGCTCTGCAATTCACTACGAGCGCTGTCGATTTCTTTGCGCGGCACCGTGCCTTCCAGTGACTCCAAACGCTGCACGCGTTTCGCGGCGAGCCCGCGCGCATTTCGAAGCTCGGCAAGCTGCGCTTGCTGATTGGCTTCTGCAATCGGGTCGGGGCGATAGCGAACCCATGCAAGCACGTCGCCTTTATTAACGCGCTGTCCTGCCATAGGCAAACCGCGCGACCCTGCCTCGATACGACCACCAAGCGTCGTCTGTACGCGCCCGCTCGCGTTCGGATCCATGACGACACGACCGGGCAATTCAATAGTTGCTTGCGCTTTCGACGCGCTCACGATTTTCGTGCGCACGCCGAGACGGCGTTGCGCGAGCATCGGTACGTTGACGCTACCGTCGGGCAATCGCATCAAGCCGTTTGTAGTCGTCGTCGTAGGGGCATCCAGATGTTCACCATTCGGCCCGTGTGCACCCGGAGCGGCGAGCGCGTTCGCCGACGCAAATGCTAGCGCGCACATGAGGACTGTTTTGTAGACGTTTTTCATCTTGCGCCTCCCGCAGCAAGGCGCATTGATCGGCTACGTCGCGCACGGAACATCCAATAGCCAGCGAAAAGAAGCGCGAGAACGATTCCCACGCCGATCGCGATGTCGATCGCCAGGTGCTTCCAATCGACGTGCGAGTGCCCATGGATTTCGGCAGAAGCGACGTTAAGCACAGCGTCGATCAAGTCGGCTTCTTGTGGTGTCCTTACGGTGATAACAAGTGCATGCTCTCCGGCTTCACGCAGCGCTTTCAAAAATGGGGGGTCGTCCACCGCGTAGTCGCCTATGTCTGCGTGAAACTGCGCTTTTGACTTCAAAGCGCCGAATGCGACCTCCACGTTAGCCTGAAGCACGGGTTCGTTAGTCGCAAAGCGATTGATGAGCATCGACAGTTCGCTGCTTTGCAGTCGCCCAACGATTTCGAACGCCTCGGTTTGCGCTTCGAATCTCGGTAGCGTGTTCGGTGTCCCTTTCGCCGCGCCGGGCGCATCGAGATGTTCACCGTTTGGTCCGTGCGCGCCGGGCGCGGCCAGGATAGGACTTGCCGCGAGCAAAATGCCGCTTAAAAGAAGAATGAAGATACGTTTCATGGCAAATTCCCGAGCGCTTGTTGCAAGCGCGAAATAGCGTGGAGAAGATCGAGTTCGGCACGCGCGGCATCGCGCACTGCGTTACTGCGTTCACCTTCGATGCGAAGGCGCGTTGGAAGATCGAGCTCCCCGAGGCGATAGGCTTTTTCGTACAGCAAAGCGAATTCAGTCGCGAGTTCGGCGCGACGTTGTGCAAGCGGCGCGCGTACCTCTGCGGTGGCAAGCGCGAGCTCGGCGGCACGAAGCTCGCCTGCGAGCATACGTACGATCATTGCTCTGCTTGCGTCCGCCTCGGCGAGTTCGCGCGTCGCTTGCGCCACGCGCGCTTCGTTGAAACGACCGAATCGGAACGCCGCGTCTAACGGAATCGAAACACCAAGACGCGCCGTGTTGCGGCTGCCGCCTTGATCGGTGCGTTCATTCGCAATCGCGAACTTTGCAGTCGGAGGTTCGCTTGCGAGGCGACTGGCCTCTTTGAGTTTGGCGTTCGCAATGGCGCGCAAGCGCTCCGCATGCGCAAGCGCTACATGCGCGCTGAACGTGTCTACGCGCGGTAATTCGGGTTTCGATTCGCGCGACTCTGCGAGCGCAGTCACGGAAGCGCTTGCAGCATCGTTACGAGCGTGTCCGATGAGTTGTGCGAGTTGCGCGAGCGCCGCATCGTACTTGCCGCGCGCTTGCGCGCCCCCACTTGCCGCAAGTTGTGCGGCGCTCTCCGCTTGTAGCGTGTCCACGCGCGCGCTCTCGCCTGCGCGCGTACGACGCGCTGAATCTTCGGCGAGCGTTCGCGCACGCCTCGCTTCATCGTCGGCGAGTTGCAGATCGCGCTCCGCCCATTTCGCAGCCCAGAACGCTTCACGCACTTCACCTGCCAGCTTCAGCCGCGCGACATCCAGTTCGGCACGCTTCGCTTGCGCTTCAGCATCCACGGTCGCCGCTTGCAACTGACGTCGTCCGGCAGTCGCGATGGGCGCGGCGATTTCGAATTCGATTTCGCGCAAACCGTCGCGACGCGAGGCAGTCGTAAGTGCGTCGGTGCGCACGCTGCTATCAAGCTTCGGCGGCGCGGCAAGCCACGAATCCGCGCGTGCATTTTTCGCTTTCTCTTCAGCACCGATGGCGTCGGTGAGCGCGGCCATCGGATGATTCGCCCACGCGCGTGCGAAGAGTTCGGCGAGCGTCCAGCGTTTGGCATCGGCAATCGAAAAGGATGACTGCGCGGTGCTGGCAGCAACAAAGATTACGCCGCTTAAGAGTACGGCAACAAAAGCACTTCTTCGCCTTCGCAGGCGGGGTTGAGTCGCGTTAATAAATTCGTGAGGCCACATAATGTCCTTGGAGGAAATAATTGACATGGCATCGAAGGCGCAGCGAGAAGCGCTGCAGGCGATGCATTGCAAAAAAAGGCTTTTGCGTACGAGTCGACCTTAAATCCCGCGCGGCGATGCGTGCTAACACGCACGGCGTTCGCGTTTAGTGAGGCAGGTCGTTAAGAGCGGACGAGCGCTTGATGAAAACCGCTTTCCTCAACGTAAAGCGGCGGGGGCGCTACCAGTTGGGGCGCTCAATGCGCTCGACGGGATTCGGTCGCAGGTGCACACACAAACCAATTTCAAACTGATCGCGTACAAACGGCAGTGCTATCGAAAGTCCGCTAGGCAAAACAGCGGGTGCGTGAATCGCTGAATGACAACACGAATGATCACCCGAAGGCGTGTCGTTGGTATTGTCGGTTGCGTTGTTAGAGGCTGAATCGTTGTTAGCGGCGCTCGACTGAGAATCGCGGTCAAAACCATGATCATGGTCATGCGAATGCGCTTGTGCCGCAGCATGCCAGTGTTTGATCGAGCCCGCGCTGTGATGATCAGCAAACGTATGCACGCTCGCCACACTGAGAGACAGCGCGATTATTAGGCTAATGACACGATGCATCAATCGAGAAAACACGGTTTGATTCGCGAGACGTAGAACGGTTGCCGCTAAACTGACCAGATGAGATGTTACCGCAGGACGGAATCCCAGTCGCAAACGTGTTTCCCCCACTATGGGTCACTCATACATGAAAGCGTACCCCGCACTCGGAGAGCGCGCGACGAAGACTTTCCAGAGAATGCCGTGTAGTGGATCAAAAAAATGTCAGTCAGATCCAAATCTATCGGTATGAGAAAAAACGACCAACGATTTGCGCATTCTGTTTCGGCGATCGCTCTGGAGCGATGGACGGTTAGACATCGGCGCCATCAGTCTCCCGATGACTCAGTAGGTGAACGCCAAGAGGTGCGCCTTGAACGTGCTAGACACCCCGGCTAGTGCGCACTCGATTGTGCGGAGACGCCCCGATCAGGCAGCTGTGGGTCTACAGAAGACAGTGGATATTCGATCAGCGTTATGCCTTGCGTTAGCCCTGTACTATCCGACGCAGCGACGCGTCCGAGTGGGTCGCTAACAAAGCCTCTCGATAACGTTGTGATGGAAACTGCAGCGTCCCTCGGAAGTTGATGTGCGAAAAGTGTGCTGGCCCCAAGCGGCGAAGCCAATCATCCTCAATTGCGACACGGCTGTTTCGCAACTGCGTCACCGTGTCGTTCATGCGGTGCGTGTTCCAAGCGAGCACAACATTGGTGAGCAACGCATGCGAACCGGAAATCGCGGTCATCTCGTCAGGACGGCGGCCTCGATCAGCTCGAACCTTGCCGTCGTAGATAGCTATCTGCAACTGGTGTACAGATTCACCGCGATTCAGTAGCGTGTGAATCTCGCGACGAAACGGCTCGATGGTCAAGTAATCGCATAAAAACACCGTTCGCAGCAATCGCCCAATATGCTCGGCAGCACGTTGCATCACATCCCCTTTTTGCAGCACTGCTCAAGTAGCGCATCGCAAGCACCGCGCTTACTTTACCGGTGCGAATCGACGCGAGAGGACGCAGATACTCATCGTAACCACGCTCAGTCGCACGTAGCGATACGCGCTTTACCGTGACACACTCAATAGTCTCCGGTACGTCAAACCGAGTTGGCAGATAGAGTTTGCGTTCCGCAAGATCACGTAGTCGCGGGCAAAGATCGAACTTGGGTCCTTTGGCAACCGCCATTGCTGCGTCACGACCCGGCCGACGTTTTTGATCAACGTGATCAGCAATCGATACTCAATCGGAGTCAGACGAATTTCTTCTTCGCCACGATGCACGCTGCGCGCAGCGAGATCGGCTGTCACGTCGCCAAATACGAACTGTGGCGAGCCGTTGTCCTCGCCCAACGAGGCGCGGCGCAGGTGCGCGCGGACGCGAGCGAGCAATTCCGCAACGCTAAAAGGTTTGGTCAAATAGTCGTCGGCTCCGGCGTCGAGCGCCTGGATTTTCTGCCGCTCATCGCTGCGCGCCGAGAGAACGATGATCGGAACCGACGACCAACCGCGCACCTCACGTACCAAGTCCGCACCGTCGCCGTCGGGCAATCCGAGATCCGCAATAACAAGTGTCGGTTTGCGCGTCGCGCAGTCGATGAGCCCTTGACGCAACGTTTCCGATTCGCATACTTGCCAGCCCTCACCTTCGAGCGCAAGGCGCACGAAGCGGCGAATCTGCGCATCGTCTTCGATCAATATCGCGACCGACGGGTTAGACGTGATGGTTACGTGACGTTCGCGCTGGCAGCAACGTCATCGCAGAGTACAACCGAAGTCGCAGGCAAATCAAACATAAACATGGCACCTCCACCGAGTATTTGTGCTGCGCGCATTGTGCCGCCATGTGCTTCGATGATGGCTTTGCAAATAGACAAGCCCAGTCCGACGCCGGATTTGGCGGACTCGACGCTGCCACGAGTGAATTTTTCGAAAAGGATCGATGGGTCGCGCGCCGCGGATGCTGGCAAACCCGGACCGCGATCAGAAATCTGAACGGTAATCCAGCCTGGTTTCGTGCTCGCTTCAATGACGATCGGAGTCGATACCGGCGTGTATTTTGCTGCGTTCTCAAGCAGGTTCGCGAACACCCGCTCAATCAACACGGCATCCAATTCAACCAACGGTAAATCGGCGGGCAGCTGAACGGTGACGGCTCGATCCGTCAGACTCCATTGCAATGATCGAATTGCGCCGCCGACAATTTCCTCAATCGATTGCCAATCCTTGCGCAAACGAATTTCGCCGCTTTGCAGTCGCGCCATATCGAGCAGGTTATCCACCATCGTTTGCATACGCTGTGCGCTGGCTCGGACCTCCTGCGCAAGCCGGCGCTGGCTGTCGTTGGTCTCCGAAGAGGCATTTGCGAGTGCCTCGGTCAAACCTACCAATCCGGTGAGCGGTGTACGAAGGTCGTGTGACAAGGCAGCGAGTAAGGAGTTTCGCAATCGCTCGGACTCGACGTTCACCAACATCGATTGCACGACCTGCACAAAATGTACGCGTTCGAGCGCGATTGCGATGGAACTTGCAAACGTTTCTATGTAGCTTCTTTGCTCGGGGATGTGTAACCAGTGCGGATTTTTTGGGCGGATCGCGAGTACGCCACGCAAACGCACGGGAGCTTTAAGAAGTACATTTCGGTAGTGACTCGACGACAGTGTGTCGGTGGCGTGACCCGCTTCTGTCTCGTGATCGAACGCCCACTGCGCAACGTCCAGATCAATCGGCCGTTTGCCTGTCTCCGACGCAGGGGCTTGCAAACGCTCGTTGCCATCCGGGACGATCAGCGCGACCTCCAAACCGAACGATTGCCGCAGTGCGGCATGGCCGACGTTGATCACGTCCTCGATTTGAGAATGCTAGAAAGCGCTACGTAAATTCAGTGCAATATCGGAACGCCATCCCGTAAAGACCACGTATAGCTCCAGATTGAAGGCAAGCAGCCATCGCGCCAGCTTTTGAGGCAATTGTTGTGTGTGTTCGATGCGGTGATCGGCTGGCCGCAATTAGCCAAAAGCACGAGTTCGGTCGAAAAGAAATTTCCCAAAGCAGTCACTGAGCAAGCGTACCGCCAAAGCGCTTTGCGTAAATTGCTATTCATTCCCATTGACCGCTACTTTTTGCACGGAAATCTGCGAACTCCTGATTCGCACAATTTTGGTAAGTCATTGATTTACCTAAGAATCACAAAAGGAGACCGGGACTTTTTGCACCAAAATCTCCGGGCCGATCAATTCGACGTCACGATCGCAGCGCGTTCACGCGGCGTGACGCGCTCGGGCGCTCCAGTAGCGCCTCGGCGTAGCGCTCCACCGCAAAACTCATCGTCCCTCTAAAGTTCACGTGCCCGAAATGCACCGGCCCCATGCGCCGCAACCAGTTGTCATCGACGCGGATTTTGTCGCGCCTCCAGCGATCGACGACCGTCTGCATCTGCACCGTGTTCCACGCAATCACAATATTGGTGAGCAGCGCATGCGAGCCGGAAATCGTTCGCATCTCGGCGGCGCGACGACCTCGATCATGGGCGAGTTTGCCTAAATAGATCGCGCGTTGAAGCTGATGCACCGACTCGCCGCGGTTCAGCAGCGTCGTCATCTCGCGCCGGAAGTCCTCGTTGCTGAAATAATCGCAAAGAAACAGCGTTCGCAGCAATTGCCCGAGCGACTTGGCCGCGCGATGAACGCCGCCCCCGTGCGCGGCGCTCCCCAGACGCTCGAGGGCTTGTTTGGCGGTCAGACGGCCGCTGCGAATCGACGCTACGAGGCGCAGCAGCTCATCCCATCCGGCAACGATCGCGTCGCGTGAAACTGGGCTGGCGACGATCGATGCCAGATTCTCCGGAAGCGCTGTCTCGCGCGGCACAAAAAATTTTCGTTCACTTAAATCACTGAGTCGCGGGCACAAATCGAAACCGAGCAGCTTGGCAATGCTCATCGCAGGGTAGGTGTAGCCGTGGGTATCAACCGCCAGCAACGAAACGCGTACCGCATCATCGTTGTTCATGTTGAACTGCTCAATGCCCTCCACCGCTGCGGCGGCTTGCCGTTCGTTGAGCACAATCGGTTGGTCGTAAATCACACCATAGGCGTCGAGGATATGGGTGTAGAGTCCGATCGCAAACGTGCGACGACGCGGATCGGTGCGTGCATTGAACAAATGACGCGAAGCGTCAAGTGCCATCATGTCGGCGGAAGCGCGCTCGCCATTGCCCCACAGCGTGGCGATCGTATGACGCCGCTGCAAAGCCACCACCGCTTCATTGGCACGCCGCAGGCGACCGTAGGTTTCCAAATCGCGCATGGCGGTCGAGATGTGCGCCGGTTCGATACCGGGCACCATCGCCGCAACCCCTTTCGCATCGTTTTCCGTGCCGTGGGCGAGCAGCGCACCGTAGCACGCAATCAGCTCCTTGGGCGACTTGGCGCGATGACCCAACAGCATTTCGCTAAAGCCCACTCGCGCGTCGATTTCCACGATCATGTCACTGAATTGCTTGCGACCGATGATCGCGAACATCGCCTCGCGGGTTCGCGTGACACCCGGCTCAATGTCGCGAGGTGCCAGCGCTTCGAGACGTATACGACCTTTCTCGTCGATCTCAACGCGTCCGGCGTGCAGCGCTTCCGAGAGCGCGCGGAGTCCTGTACCCAAATGGGCATTCAGTCGCTGCAGGAACTTGTTAGGGTCGAGCGTTAGCTGAAGCGCATTGACGAGATGAGATCGTTGCGCTTTCCATTCTGAGATGGGAATGAGGAGCGCTTCGCGATTGCGATAGTCCCAACTGTGATCGATCCACAGACGTCCGGCGCGCAACCCTTTGCGTACGTTAGTGAGGGTCACCGCGCGAAGTGCACCGAGCGCAAGCACACGATCATCGTCGTTCAACAACGGTTGCCACGCCCGATCCACAATCGACGCGTCGAATCCGATAGGCAATTGCTTAACAGACGAGGCTTCGAGCGTGCGCAGTGCCTCAATCTGGCGAAAGACTGTGTGATCGGACTCCCCATGCAGTTCAAGCGTTTGTATGCCCCCGAAAAGATTCGATACACGTACCGAGTCTGCCGCAAGCGCACGGCGCACGGCGGCGGCGTGAGAGCGCAAGGATGTGGACGCGGCATCGGGAAAGAGTAGCTTGAGTGCGTCAATTTTCTGTTCAGCGGTTTGATCGCAGTCATGAACAATATTGCAAACCGTACGTTCACGCTCGCGCAGTTCACGTGCGTTTCGTACCTCGGAGGCGATCACGCGTGACGAGGCTTGCCGATACAAGTCGCTGATGCGTCGCCCGGACATGTAGAGCGCGGCGTCGGTGAGATCGAGTAGGGTCGCGCGCAAAAAACATGCGAGCTCCAAGGTTTGCGTCTCTTTCGCAAGGCGCCTGAGCAGAAAGGCGGGGCGACTCGCGCATTGCTGCGCGTAAGCTCGAAGACAAGCGTTCGAGATCCCTGTAAATAGCCAAGTGTGCGCACCTAGCGATTTGAGGTATTCGATTTTGCTGAGTAGCTCATTCAAACTGCTTGGGCTGTGTTTGTTGCTTGGCGTTTTGAGCCATTCGAACACAGTGGCATCCGAGGATTTCGCGTGCTTGGCATAAACCGTGGTGAGCAATTTCTCGATTGAGAGGCTTGACAACGCCTGTTTTACCGCCTCGATGGCGATGCGCTCGGTCTCTGCAAACGCGATACGCGCGTGATCGCGCAACTGACGATCGCTCGGGATCAGACATTTACGCTCGAACAGCCAGCGCTGGGAGGATTTGACGAGTTCATCAATGGAGGCCGCACTACGTGCCCATTCGCTTAGCGCTTTGCTGAGTAGTGATAAATCATCATCCAGCGGCTCGCGAAAGCCTGCGTGTTCTCGCGCCCATTGTTGATGTTCGAAGAGTGTGGCGCGGCGTTTGTAGAGCGCTCGCAAGCTTGCCAGCGTGACTTCGGGCGCACCCAAGGGCTCATGCAGGCTTCGCAACAGGGTGCGTGGTAGCGACGACTTTTGATCGAGTGGACGACCGGTCTCACGCAACATCAGGTATTGAAGTGCTGCGCCGATGCGCTTTTCTTTGGCAAATCGCTCGCGAAGCATCGCAATGTCGTCGCTCGATAGCGCGAAGTATTCTTCAACGTCGGCGTCCGATAACGATCTGGGTAGATGTTCCGCACCGACGAATCGAAGGCGATAGGGTAGTTGCACGACAGCGCTCCCTCTGATGGAGCATCGAACTATATGCCTGCATCGCGAATTGTGCGACCTGACTCAGAGTGCGGGTCAACCCTTATGCTTGACCGGGACTTTTTGCACGGAAATCGCTATCACCCCTTTCGACGCAACAAGAGAGGCGACGACGGGCATCAAACGAAACGTGACACATTAGAAAAGGGTAGCGCCTGGCGCTACCCTCTTCACTTCACGTCCTACGGACGCTTATTCGATGGCGTTATTTTTAGCGGCATCCATTTCCCACCGGGGGCCGCCGTTGGCGGCAGCGGCCGGTTGTCGGGGACAGCCGCGTACTTGGGCAGTGGATTCCCGGCAGGTGATACCTGCTGAAAAATCCCGCCTGATTTACCGGTGTTTGAGCCGGGTTTCATTGCTTTTGCCATGTGGCAAGTCCTTTCTAGTCATACAACAAAAAAGGAGCGCCATGACCGACGGGCGACACCATGGGTTGACGTCACCGGAGGCAACGCCTACCATGGATCCTGCAGCTTCCAACTGCGCTGTCGGTCATGACGGCTCCCCCGGCCAGTGGTGGAACACTTGGTCGGGGCTCCTACTTGCCTCTCGGCAAGTGGGCTACAGCAAATACTGAGAATTAACTCAGTACTCACCGTTGACACCATCATAAGACCAACAATAAGTGGTGGTCAAGCAGCGGAATAAACACAAGATATTGGGGTTTTTTCGGGAAATTGAGCATGTTTTCCCTCTGTGCGTTTGCACGTTCGTCGGCACTTCGAACACTAACCGGGCGCGCGCGGAGCACCGAAAAATCTGTTGTCTAGTGACAACAAACGACTCATTCTTTGCGCGCTAGAAGATTCGTTCGCCCTTGTCTTTCTCGATAGCGCGCTATCAGAATTGGCTCAACCTCAGTACGCGCTCGGCGTATCGCGTTGTATCGTTCGCATCCCAACAGTGCAAGATCCGCTGCCCTTTCACCTGAAGCGCCCCGATTTTCCAAGCTTGCGGCTGGCTATTCCACTCCGGCCAATGTTCACGCTCGACAACCTCTCGTACCAATAGCGCGACAAGGTCTCTGACGTCGATTTCGGCAGATTTAACATCGCATGCAAACACGCAGAACTCTTTTGGCTTGCGGTGTTCGAGCTCCGCCAGCAAGACGTGCGCTCCGTTGTCGAACACAAGTTGCGCAACTACAAGATGTCGCGGGCGCGCCTCTGCATCTTGTACAAGGCCTCGACCCCTGGGTGGCACAACGTACTGCCAGCGTGAATCTCGCCTCGCATTCAAGCGAAGATTGATCAAGTGATGGCCAGCGTGGGCCTGTTGAGTCAGCACATCGCTGAAATCCGTCGAGCACAGTGTCACCTGCGGTGTATTAATCGCGGGCTTTTGCTGACCAATCTGATCAAGTGTTCGTAGAAACACGTCAAGCGAGGGAACCTGAAACGATCGGCCTTCATTTTGGGTATTGACGCCCCCGTGGACATCCGGTCCTTTCTGCCCGCGCGGTGTGTTCGTAGAAACGCCATCCCCGCACGATCCCGGGAGATCTCGATTCTCTTTTGCGTAGAAGAATTTCTGCGTGTTTTTCTCCACCAATTCGACCTTGCGGTTATCGAGCCAACCGAAGCGTTCGTCAGTATCAATCAACGTCGTGTATTCGCCTGCGCCGCTTGGGATACCAGGTGAGGTACCTAGCGGTTGGTCTTCGTTCCCGCCGTAGTTCCTCGTATGGCTAACCGACCCGTCATCACTACCGACGGCGAATCGCCTCACGCTCATTGGTTTTAGATGTGCGGGATCCGTACCCGCCACCTTGCCCGGATGCATAAGGGGATGCGACTTGACCACATCGAACGGAAACGGTGCGTCGCAACGCAAAATTCGCGTCACCAAATATCGATCCGCCAGTCGTTTGTTCTTGTATCTCAGCCTCACAGCTTCGCATTCGATTATTGGCAGTACGTCAGGGACGCGAAAAGGGAATCCAAACTCAAAGCTGTTGTTTTGACCGAAACCGCGCAGCTGCAAAAACTTGCCTGCACGATTCACCCACGTGTTCATCTGCGGCGAACGCTTATAGCGAGCTTGAAAAAAAGCTGATTTGTAATCGAGGCCCGCAATGTTCTGCTGCCCAATTACTTCGACGCGCTGCCCGTTCTCGATCAAGCTATCAGAGCCTGGCTCCCACTCCAATTCAGGCCACATACCAGCAAATAGTGCTCGCGCTAACAAGCTGTTGGGGCAAGCATAGAAGCGGGCCAGTTCGATCGCGGGGATGAAAGCCTCTAGACGTTCGCCTCGTTCTGTTTGTACATCACATACGCGTAATGAAGTGTTCGCAACGTAACCCTTGCTTGCACTGTCATACAAACGATATGAGTTCCGGGGGATCGGCTCTTCGTCTGTTGGGGTTCCATCGTCGAGAGTTAGCCTCTGCTCCAGTGTCATGCCTCGGTCGGCCACTAGAACTCGCAGCCTTACCCTCTCCGCTAGCTGCGACGATCCCATACGTCGACCTTTCTTCCAAACGCTGCCAATCGTTAGTGACGGAAGAAAGTCGACGCTTTGCCAAACTATCGCCTGATTCTCGATTCGTTCGGACTTCCCCGGCGAGAGATACTTCCATGCCGTCAGAAGCAGGGGCAACTCAAACGCGGGACGTCCGTCGCTACTCGTCTGCGGTCTCACCTCGCCAATCCAGTCAATACGCACTGGCGCACCGGGGGCGTCAGGGTGAAAAAGGCCTTCAGCAAAAAAATCACTTAGATAGGCAGTTGGCATAGAAAATCCGATATAGCCAGGGAGCTAACACCAAGCGAATTTTCTCAAATAACGTACTTCAAATTTAGTGCTTCATGCACTGATTGCGCCACCGGCGGTCTAACCATCCGTGCACGCCCGACGGAAACACGTCTCTCTGATTCACAGCAGTAAACCACTCTCGCGATTCATCAATGCGCATAAACACGCATCATGCGCAAGTCTGCGCACGATGCGTCTGGACTAACGTTCCTTTGCTGCGGGGACGAGATGAGTATTCGGAGCCGCGGTAAACGCGTTTTCTCAGAAAGCGTGCACTTTCTTAAACAACGTGAGTTTTGCCACCCCACCGACCAGCGCTGCGGCGCTTGCGGAATGGTGCGGCGATCGGATGGGGCGATGGCCAAACTCGCTCGCGCTGAATTTGCCAACGAGTGATCGCAGCGCTGCGCTCTCGATGGCTTCGCGCTCACTCATTGGCGGGAGGATGCCTGGTAGCCGATGGGCGAGCATGCTTTTGCCGGTTCCAGGCGGCCCCACGAGCAGAAGATTGTGGCGACCTGCCGCCGCAATTTCGAGCGCGCGCTTCGCTTGCGCCTGACCGCGAACATCGCTGAGATCGGGGTAAAGCGGCGCATTCGCCGCATCACACTCACGCGCAACTGCCGCCGGCAACGGGGCGCGCCCGGCGATGTGCGCCGCCACTTCAAGCAGCGAGCGGGCGGAGAGCACTTGCGCGCCGGGCGCGAGCGCCGCCTCTCCCGCTGATGCGGCGGGCACGATCAGCACGCGGTTGGCAGACTTCGCGGCAAGCGCCATCGCAAGCGCGCCACGAACGGGCCGCAAATCACCGTTTAAGCCCAATTCGCCCGCAAATTCGAACTCGGAAAGCCGCTCACCCGGGAGCTGCCCGGTCGCCGCGAGCAGCGAAATCGCGATGGGCAGATCGAACCGACCAGATTCTTTGGGAATTTCAGCCGGTGCCAGATTCGCAGTAAGCTTGCGATAAGGAAACTCGAATCCCGCTGTTTGAATGGCAGCGCGCACCCGGTCTCGCGATTCGCGGACCTCCACCTCTGGAAGCCCCACAAGATTAAAGCTCGCGTTGCCATTGGCAACATGCAGCTCAACCGTGACGGGCTCGGCTTGCATCCCGGCAAGGGCGCGCGAATGCGCGATAGCGAGTGACATAAACGATACCTTCAAGAGGGCATTGGCAAACACGCCTGACAAACCGCGAGCGCTTTGGAGCGAAGCCTCGCGCAGAAATACTGGTTAAGAATACAGTATTCAATCGCTGTGCGCCAGAGCCTGGGTCAACCGGATGCCCGCCAAGTCGTTAACAAGTCAGGTGTCACTCATCGAAGAGTTTGCTATGAAACCCAATCAACTTTGGCGCGGATTTCGCTTCGGCTTGGCCGCGCTCCTGGGCGTGGTCGCTGCCCAAATTGCGTTGGCCGATCCGCCAGGACGTGTGGCGCGGCTCTCCGAATTCGCGGGCGACGTGCGTATCGCGAGCGCCTATGAAGACTGGCAGCCTGCATTTCGAAATCAGGTGATTACCGCGAGCGATAACGTGTGGGTAAGCGAGGGCGGGCGCGCTGAGCTTGATGTCGGCGGCTTGCAGGTTTGGCTTTCCGGCGGCGCAAACGTCTATTTTGATCGATTCGACGACCATAGCCTGGTTGCCCGGCTAGCAAGCGGCAGCGCAGCAGTGCGGATTCGCTACTGGGAAGCACAAGATGCAATGCGCATCACGACCGAGCATGGCGAAATGATCTTCACCCAGCCTGGTTTGTATTTCCTCACCGCAGGCGAGCGACTCTCCCCGAGCGTCGCGAGCGTGCGTTTCGGTCAAGCGGAGTTGATCGTGAACGGGCGCAATCAGTGGCTCAGCCGTGATCAAACAATGGCGTTTGACTTAAACGGTGCACGCATAGATCGCTTTGCCTACGCGGGCGCGGGCTACGGCGGCTTTGAAGCGTGGGTCACTAGCCGCGATCGCAGAATTGAGCGATGGGAGAGCCGTAATCGTGGCTACGTGAACCCGTGGATGGTGGGCATTCGTGAGCTGGATGAGTATGGCAGTTGGGAGACAACCTACGAGTACGGGCGCGTTTGGTATCCGCGCAACGTGAGCTACGACTGGGCGCCGTATCGCTACGGTCGCTGGAGCTGGGTGTCACCGTGGGGGTGGACATGGGTTGACGATGCCCCCTGGGGCTTCGCGCCTTCGCATTACGGTCGCTGGGTGCGCGTCGGCGGGCGCTGGGCATGGTATCCCGGTCAGTACGTTGGACGTCCCGTTTATGCGCCTGCCTTGGTCACGTTCTTCGGTGGTAACGGCTGGAGTATCAACGCGTCCATCGGCCCGACGTATTCTTGGGTGCCGCTAGGACGGAATGAGCCGTACGCGCCCTGGTATAGCTATTCACGCGATTACTGGCGTGGCGTAAATCGGCCGTACGTCCGCAACAGCGCCGAAGATCCGTGGCGTCCGCCTGCTTACGTGCATGCCAACGTTGCGAACGCGGTAACGAGCATTGCAGCGAACCGCTTCATCCCAGGTCGCGCGGTCGCTCAAGAATTCATCCGTCCGGGCGTGGCGAGCGACCTGCGTGGCGCACCGCCGGCGCGAATGGCGGAGGTGATGCCTCAGTTCTCTCGAGTGCGCGCGGCGGACCCCAATCCCGTGGTGCAGCCGGGCATCGGCGTTGATCGTGGCCGCGTTGACGTACGTGGCAGCGCGCCAAGCTCGATCCCTGAAGCGATCAATCAGCCGCGCGTGAGCGAGGGCGCGGTGACGCGTAACGTTCCGCCGCAAGCGATCATTCGTGAGCGTGCCGTTCAACCGGTAGCGCCGACCCCGAACGTACTTGAGCCACGCGTCTGGCAAGACCCGAATCCTGTAGTCGCACCGCGTCAGAGCGTACGCGAAAGCGCACCAACGGGTCGAGATTACGACGATCGGCGTGAGCGCGTTGCGCCGCCGGTTCGCGAGCGCCAGCTGCCCGATAACGGCAACGTCATTCGTCAAGAACCCCGTCGAAGCGACAGCGGGCGGAGCGCGCCCGTGGTTCGCGATCCTGCGCAGCCGTCGGCACCAAGCCCGCAGAGCAACAACAATGTCGTTCGCGAAACGGCTGTGGCCAATGAAGCGCGACGCGAGCGGGTTGAAGCGCGTAATCGTGAACGCGTAGAGCGGCGCGAAGCGCAAGTGGAGCGGCGTGAAGCTCAGTCGGAGCGTGCGCACGACGCCCATGACGCTCGCGGCGCGCGTGACAAAGTGCGTGAATTGGGGCCAAAAGGCCCCGCCGTGAAAGCGGATCGGGAGCCAAGCCCGTCTTAGGATTGTGCGTTTAGCGGTTCAAACTGACTGAGACGGTGTTTTGTTCGCGAGGGGCGAAGCCTGAACGATCGAGATTCGAAGCTCTATAGTGTTATACCAAATGCTGTATCGGGGCTAGACAAGAATTAAGGTTATAGTTGATTTAACTATTTTTTGTTCGCCAGCCCAGCTCTATTAAAACCTAAACGATGAGCGCTGAAAGCTCCTTTGGACTGAGTCGAGTCTTGAATCGCGCGTCGGGTGCCCGCCCACGTGGTCGAATCTGAATGCGAATCGGCCAGTCCGCGTTTTCGATGTCTAAGCTGAGCGTTTGATCGCGCCCCACACGACTATCCGAGACGTCCGCGCCTAAATTCACCAGCTCAATTTCTACGTCTTTCGCGTTGTCAGCAACGATGTCGAGCACGATGCTGCTGCCTTCGTGTGCCCAGCCCTCGGCAACCGGACCAACCAGACGCGGCTCAAAGCGAGAAAGCTCACGCATCACGTCGAGCGCCATTTCCCGCTGAGATGCGAGTTGCGCGGCGTGTTCTTCACCGCCATAGAGCGCGTGATAAGTCTTGATTTCGGCGATGATGTCCTCGTCGCTTGGCATCGGGGTAGTGCGCGTGGATAGTCCTAGCTCGTCCGTCGCTTTGCGTCGAGCAAGCGCCCAATCTGTGAGCTGGGATTCGACGATCAATCGTGCCGCCACGGCGGCGAGCGTTTCTTTATCGTGCGGCATTACGCAACCATTCGCTTTCGTTAACGAGCAGCATTGGCCCGACGGCGCATCGTGCGGCGCATGGCGCACGATGCCACTCCGATGTTCAGAAGAGTTGCTGGCGAACTTCTTCGTCTTGTTTGCTGCGCGCGCCTTCGTTGCCCGTGAGTGGATCAACAAAGAAGCGCGGCGGGAATTCCGCGTAGAACCAATCGCTGATGCCTTTTGAATCGACCAGCGATCCGGCTTCGGGATCAGCGCCCACCGTTGAACTGACCACACCTTTCGGCGGCACCAACGGCTTTTCCGGAACACCCTTCAACGCGGTGCGCATGTAATTGATCCAAATCGGTAGCGCAACCCCGCCGCCTGTCTCACGTTCACCGAGCGAGCGCGGTTGGTCGTAGCCCACCCAGGCTACACCCACGAGTGAGGCGTTGTACCCCGCGAACCACGCGTCGAAGCTATCGTTGGTCGTACCCGTTTTCCCCGCTAGATCATTTCGGCCCAAGGCCTTTGCTTTGGTAGCCGTGCCCGCGTTAACCACATCTCGCATCAGCGTGGTCATGATGAATGCATTGCGTGGATCAATGGCTTGTTCTGCGTCTCTGCCTGCCACCTGCGGCGATTCTTCGAAAATGGTGACGCCTCTCGCATCGACGATTTTCTTGATGAAATGCGGCTTCACGCGGAAGCCGCCATTGGCGAAGACAGCGTAGGCACCCGCCATCTGAAGCGGATTGGTTTGTCCAGCACCGAGCGCGAGTGTGAGATACGCTGGCGTGAGTTTCGGGTCGAAGCCAAATTTTGCCGCGTAGTCCTGCGCGTAGCTCGGCCCAATCGAGCGAAGGATGCGAATCGAGATCATGTTTTTTGACTTCGCAAGCGCAGTGCGTACACGCATCGGGCCATCAAACTTGCCGTCGTAATTTTTCGGTTCCCACTCATCGCCACCGGTTTGCGCGGCCGAAAAGAAAAGCGGCGCATCGTTGATTACGGTGGCCGAGGTAATGCCTTTTTCAAGCGCGGCAGAGTAAACAAACGGCTTAAACGAGGAGCCGGGCTGGCGACTTGCCTGAGTGACGTGATTGAACTGATTTCGATAAAAATCAAAACCGCCCGCCAAACTCACGATTGCCCCATTCACTGGATCAAGCGCGACAAACGCCGCTTCCACTTGCGGCAGCTGCGTAATGCGCCAAGCGCCTTTTTCGTCGGTAACAATTCGCAAAATTGCGCCGCGACGCACCCGCTCGGGTGCGGCGGCGTTATCGGCAAGCGCGTTCCGGATAAAGCGGATGGCGTCGCCCTCAAGCGTGTAGGTTTCGCCTTCGCCCCGTGACACAACAACGCGTTTGCTGTTTGCCTCCAGGACGACTGCGGTCAACAAATCGTCGCTGTCGGGAAACTGCTGGAGCGCGGATTCGATGGCGTCTGCGAGCCCTTCTTTATTCGTCGCAGCTGGAAGTTCGATCAGACCCTCGGGGCCACGAAACGCCTGCCGTTTCTCGTAATCCAAAATTCCGCGGCGCAGCGCTTGATAGGCCGCCTCTTGCGGCTTTGCGCGAATCGTTGTGGTGACCGTCAGCCCACGGGTGTAGGCGGACTCGCCGACCAGATCAAATACAAACTGCCGCGCCATTTCGTTCAAGAACTCGGCGCGTACTGCTGGTGAATGATCCCGTTTGACCGACGACGGCGCGGCCGCTGCGACCTTGTGTTGTTCATCGGTGATGTAGCCGAGCTCGTGCATCCGGCGCAACACGTACTGCTGGCGCAGCGCCGCGCGCTTTGGATTCACGATCGGATTGAACGCTGACGGCGCTTTGGGTAGACCGGCCAGCATTGCGGCTTCAGCGACTGTGAGCTCTTTGAGCGTTTTGCCGTAATAGGTGCGAGCTGCGACCGCGAAGCCGTAAGCCCGTTCGCCAAGAAAGATCTGATTGATGTAGAGCTCAAGGATTTGGTCTTTCGTGAGCTCGCGTTCGATCTTGTAGGTCAACGCAACTTCGTTCGCCTTGCGAAGCAAAGTCTTCTCTCGGGTGAGAAAAAAGTTTCGAGCGACTTGCATCGTAATTGTGCTCGCACCCGCTTTTGTGCCGGTGGTGGCATTGGAATACAACGTACGCAACACGCCGATCCAGTCGACGCCTGAGTGCTCGTAGAAGTTTGAATCCTCTGCCGCGAGGATCGCCTGCTTTACCGAAAGTGGCACATCGGCAAGGGCGACGAGGCTGCGCCGCTCTTCGCCGAACTCGCCCAGCAACACGCCCTCTTCCGAAACGATGCGCAATGGAAGCTTGGGTTGGTAATCCGTAATGACGTCGAGCGACGGTAAGCGCGCGCTGATCAACGTCCACACGAGCGTACCCAAAACAACGCCGACGAGGAGGAGCCCTGCCGCAACCGATGCCGAATAAATGAGCCAGCGCCTTACCATCGTTCTTACCTCGCTTCGCAACGTTCCCCCGAATTCATACCGAGGAAGTGATTACTAACTTCCTCCCGTAAGCCCCGACTCGTGACTTGTTTTTGCCGTGAAGCTGGTCTATTTGTTGTTTTTTTCGCGATTATAGTTCGCCGCTCCGCGCGGAGAACTTGCCTCAGAACGGGGCTTGTGCAAAACTCACCTCCCAACTTAAAGTTTCAGGCGACAAAAGTGGCCTAAACTCCCAATGCAAAAAGATTTTTTGGGTCCACTGCGGGGAATGATCGGGGCGAAAAGTACGCCGATCATCGGGGTGGACATCTCATCCACGGCGGTCAAGCTGGTCGAGTTATCGGGTAATCCCGATAAGCCCGAGCTGCTCCGTTATGCGATTGAGCCCCTACCTCGCGACGCAATGACCGACGGCAACGTCGCCAATTTGGAAACTGTAGGTTCCGCGCTTGAACGCGCGGTGCGTAAACTCGGCTCGCGCACCAAAGGTGCTGCCATCGCACTCCCTACAAGCATGGTGATCACGAAGAAGATCACCTTGCCCGCGACCGATCGCGATGATGATCTGGAATTCGCAGTCGAAAGCGAAGCCAATCAGTACATTCCGTTCGCGCTTGATGAAGTCAATCTCGACTTTGCCGTGATTGGGCCTGTAGCCTCTGACCCGACGCAAGTCGAAGTCATGATTGCAGCTGCTCGCAAGGAAAAGGTCGAAGATCGTGTCGCAGCTGTGGAGAGTGCGGGTCTCAAGGCGCAAGTCGTTGACGTGGAAGCGATGGCCGTCATGGGCGCGTACGAGCGTATGGCCGAAAACCTTCCGGGCAAAGGCGTTGACCAAAACGTCGGTGTGTTGGATGTAGGCGCGACTTCTACGCGCTTCTATGTGTTTCGCAATGATGAGCAGATTTTCATGCGTGAGAGCCCATTTGGCGGCAATCAGCTTACGCAGGAGATTCAGCGCGCGTACAACATGACCAACGAGGAAGCCGAAGCTGCAAAGCGCAGTGGCAGCCTGCCGTCGAACTACGACAATGATGTGCTGCGCCCCTATGTGGATACGCTAGCCATTGAAGCAGCACGCGCGTTGCAGTTTTTCTTGACCTCGAACGCACAAGGTCAGCTTGATTACCTGCTTCTCGCGGGCGGCTGCGCCTCGCTGCCGGGGCTTGCTGAGGCTGTGTCTCGTCGAACCAACGTCACTGCGTCGGTCGCGAATCCATTCGCAGGCATGTCGCTTAGTTCTAATGTGAAATCACGCCAGTTAGCTGCCGATGCGCCTTCGCTGATGGTCGCGTGTGGTCTCGCGCTGCGGAGGTTTGATTAATGATCCGCATTAACCTGCTGCCGCATCGCGCGGCTAAGCGAGCTCAGCGTAAGCGAGAGTTCAATCTGATTTTGCTCGGCACACTGGTAGCAGCTGCAGCAATTTGGTACGCCGGCAAACTCTATCTCGATGAGAGCATTGCCGAGCAACAGCGCCGCAATGACTTGCTAGTCGCTGAAAACAAAAAACTAGATGGCCAGATCGATGAGATCAAGAAACTCAAAGATCAAACCGCTCAGCTGCTTGCGCGCAAACAAGTCGTTGAAACGCTGCAAGTCAATCGTGGGGCGTCAGTCAAATTGCTCGATCAGTTGGTTCGCCAGCTGCCTGATGGTGTTTACCTCAAGCAAGTGAAGCAAACCGGAACGAAGATCAATTTGGTTGGGTTAGCGCAATCAAATGCGCGCGTCTCCACGCTCATGCGTAACCTCGAATCCTCGCCATATCTTACGGGTGCGGAGCTTGTTGAGATCAAAGCAGTCACCGACCGCAACCAGCGACTCAACGAATTCAGCCTCAATATCAGCTTGAAGGGTCTGGAAGACCCAAACGCGAAAAAAGCTGGCCCCGGTTCGCCGCAACCCAACGCCGCTGCGTCCCAGTCATCACGTGAAAAAGTGATGCAAGCGATCACGAAGTAGGTGCGACATGACACTTGACGAAATTAGAAAACTAAACCCCAAGGACATCGGCATTTGGCCGTGGCCCGCGAAAGTGGGGGCGCTCTTGCTCCTTCTGGGAATTTTGATGTTCCTTGCTTGGTATTTGGGCTGGAACCCTCAAAGCGAGCAACTCGAGCAGCAGCGAAACCGCGAACAAACGCTGCGGCAAGAGTACTCTAGTAAAAAAGCTCAGGCGATTAATCTCGACCTGCACATTCAGCAGTTGAAAGAAGTTGAGCAGCAATTCGGCGCGCTTCTGCGGCAGCTTCCTAGCAAGAGCGAGATGGATGCATTGCTCTCCGACATCAATCAGGCGGGCCTCGGACGCGGACTTCAATTTGAACTCTTTAAGCCCTCACAAGAGCGGCTCCAAGAGTTCTACGCGGAGCTGCCAGTCGATATCCGCGTAACGGGCGTCTACCACGACATCGGCGCATTCGCGAGTGACGTTTCGCAGCTCTCACGAATCGTTACGCTTAATGATCTGGCGATTTCGTACAAGGATCCCAAGGACACCACGACTCTGACGATGGAAGCCGTCGCAAAGACATTCCGTTATCTTGACGAAGACGAGGTTGCCAAACAGCGCAAGGCGAAAGAAGCGCAGAAGGCGCCAAAATGAGCAAGCTAATTCTCTCAGTGGCGACGCTCGCTAGTGTGTTTGCGCTTGCTGGGTGCGGCGGAAGTGGCGACGACGACTTGCGCGCTTGGATGGCAGAGCAAGGCGCGTCAGCACGCGGCAGGATTGATCCGATCCCACCAATTCGTCCCTACGATTCGTTCACTTACAACGCATTTGGGCAGCCTGATCCGTTTAAGCCGCGAAAGATAGAGAGCGCCAAAGGCACTCGGGGGCCCGATCTCACGCGCCGCAAAGAGGCACTTGAGGCGTATCCGCTGGAAAACCTTTCGATGGTCGGCACGCTCCAGCGCGGGCAAGCAACGATTGGTCTCGTGAAAGCGTCGGACAACAAGGTATTCCAAGTCCGCCAAGGCAATTACATGGGACAGAATTTTGGGGTCATTACGACCATTTCCGAGGGCGAGATCGCGCTCAAGGAACTTTTCCAAGACGGCGCAGGCGACTGGGTTGAGCGCCAAAGCAAGATGATGCTGCAAGAGCGGGAGCAAAAGAAATGAAACGCGGGATGATTATGTTGAACATCGGGGCGCGCGCAGCACGAAATCTTGGATTGATGCTGATCGCATCTGCGACCATGGCTGGTGCCTCCATTGCGCAAAACGTCATAGAAGACGTAAGTGTGGCAAAGGGTGCGGCAGGTCGTACGAACATGACCTTCAGCTTGAAAGATGCGGCGAGTGCGCCAACGGTTTTCTCAATCGCTACGCCGCCGCGCCTCGTGCTAGATTTTCCGAATACGAACAGCGCCACGAAGCCTGCGGTCGAGGTGTCGGACGCTGTCGTTCGAAGCTATAACGTAGTTCAGGCTCAGGGCCGGACGCGCATCGTATTAAACCTGCTGAAACCGCAGGCATACGACGTGAAGGTCGAGGGCAACCGCGTCGGGCTCGCGCTTTTCGATTCTGCCGGCACATCAACTACGGAAGCAACTCCTGATACCGGCCGATTTGCAGCATCCACGAAGGCTGATGGGGTGACTTACTCACTCCGTGATGTCGATTTCCGCCGCGGATCGGCGGGCGAAGGTCGCGTGATTGTTGATTTGTCTGGCGCAAACTCTGGCGTCGAGATCAAGCCGCAAGGCAAAGTGCTCATCGTCGACTTTATCCGCACCCAAGTGCCGCGGAACCTCGAGCGAAAGCTTGACGTTACCGATTTCGGCACGCCGGTTCAGCAGATCGACACGTTCGTTCAAGGTAACAACACTCGCATGGTGATTGAGCCAAAGGGCCTTTGGGAGCACTCTGCTTACCAAACGGACAATCGCCTAATCGTTGAAATCAAGCCGATCATTGAAGATCCAAATAAGCTGACGCAGGGCTCCCGCGTTGGCTACAAGGGCGAAAAGCTTTCGCTCAATTTCCAAGATATAGCAGTGCGATCGGTGCTCCAGGTTATCGGTGATTTCACCGGGCTCAACATCATCGTTTCCGACACCGTCACAGGCAACGTCACCTTGCGTCTCAAAGACGTCCCTTGGGACCAAGCGCTCGATCTAGTGATGCAAGCGCGTTCGCTCGATATGCGAAAAAACGGGAACGTCGTCTGGATCGCCCCAAAAGAAGAACTAGCGCTCAAAGAAAAGCAGGAGCTCGAGGCTAAAGCTCAAGTGGCTGACATTGAGCCGCTCCGATCAGAGATTTTCCAGCTTAATTATCAAAAAGCGGAAGAAGTGCGTAAGATGATCGTCCCGACCGGCGGGCAGGGCGGTCAAGGAGGTGGCGGCCAGTCCGGTGGTGGAGTTCTTTCGAAGCGTGGGACGGCTTCAGTGGACGTGCGCACCAACGTTTTGATCGTTCAAGACACACCCTCGAAGCTTGATGAAGTGCGCCGACTTCTTCAGCGCATTGATATCGCTGTCAAACAGGTAGTCATCGAAGCGCGAGTTGTAATTGCAGATGATAAATTTAGCCGTCAGCTTGGAGCGCGGTTTGGCGTTGGTGCCGGGATCTACAACAATGGACGTAATATCGGGATTAACGGTCGCCCGCTCGATTCCGACCAAGCGAATGTGCCAACAACGTGGACGGCTACCGGTTTGCCTCCGCCGTACTACTACACAAGGATCCGCCAAGATCAGCAAACAGGCGTGCGGACTTGGGAGTACGTCAACTCGGTCCCGTACAACGTCAACTTACCCGTGCAGAATGCCGCTGGCTCTTTAGCGCTTACCTTCCTCAACCTCGGCAATGGAAATCTGGTTAATCTCGAGCTCTCCGCTGCCGAAGCTGCTAACCGCGGAAAAGTGATCTCAAGCCCTCGCGTGGTTACAGCCGACAATCAGAAAGCGTTCATCGAACAAGGTCAGGAGATTAAGTTACGAGTGTCTGGTGGTGTGGGCGGTGCGGGCAGCGTCGTTACCGTCAACGCGAAGCTCGGACTCGAAGTAACGCCACAAGTAACGCCTGACGGCAAGGTCGTCCTCGATGTTGCGATCACGAAAGACTCAATCGCAGGATTCACGGACGGTAACCCGATCGTAAATACCCGGCGGGTCACCACAAAAGTGATCGCGAATAACGGTGATACCGTCGTCTTGGGCGGGATTTACGAGGAAACAATTACTGACACGGTCGATAAGGTGCCTCTTCTGGGCGATGCCCCCGTGCTCGGCAATTTGTTCCGAAGGACGAACCGCGGCTCTGACAAGCAGGAGCTGTTGATTTTCTTGACGCCGCGCGTGGCCACTGAGACTAGCGGAACGGTCAAGTAGATTTGATCTGCGAACCTGAAGGCTCGACGCCTTCGAGGTTCGTGACCTACGCCGCTGCGCGCTCATGTGTGCGTAAGAAAAAAAGGGGGCAGGCACTGCACGGTACGCCCTCTTCGCTCGGAGGGAGCGCTTGCGCTAATTCGATCACACAAGCCTTTGAGCCAATGTGGCTTTGTCGTTTTTTATTCGGAAGCTGACACGCCGCGCGTCAGGGCACATCAGGTTAAAGGCGAGTTTGGGCGCTTCGAGCAGACCAGAACCAATGCAGCCGATTGCGATGCATCATACAAATCTACCGCACGACACCCCACGCGCCTACTAGTCGTACAAGACCGCCGTTGCCGCGGCACCCCATCCCTCGCCGTACGCGCTAGATTCTAGTCAGCGTGAGATCTCGCACGGTGAGTCATGCCGGCGACATGAACACCGTGGGAGCATCACAAACGTACTCGCTATCGATCGCGGGTAACGCTGACCGGCCGCTGCCGCTCGCCCCAACGTCTAACCGTGAAGTACGTCTGACCAACGACTTGGACCCCGCAATACTTTTGCAAGAAGAGGTTAAAACAACCTCTCGTACGCCTCTAGGTTAGCGCTTCAGCAAGCTCGCCTCGGTGCGGGGAGGCGCCACGCTCCGTTGTACAGAGCCGTTCGAAATTCGGAAGCTGTCTTCTGGTGAAGACGCAGGTAGCGCGGCGGGTGGCTTGACGCGCAGCTTCCACCCGTTTGACTTTTTGTCCTAGAAGTGATTCCGGTTCAACGGTATACGACCAGCGAGGCCAATGACTCGTAACTGATGCGCTAAATGAGGATCACTCAAACTGGAGGCATGAGCCGGGCGTTGCATGTTTCGCTTAAAAGGACTCAACCAAATACGATGGTCGATATGACGAGCGCATTTGGTTCAAAACAAACAACGGGCACGTCCATTTTCGCGCGGTCGGTCATCGCCTGCTGCTTACTCGCGGCCACATCGAGACAACGCATCCGAACGATCGCGCAGACTAACGGGTGTGCAAAATAGTGAAGAAAAAGCCGACCTCGAAGTAGTCGGCTTTTTCTAAGGCGCTATGTCTCGCTAAGGAGCACAGGTGATCGTAGCGGTGGTCTGATTACTGCGCGCGTCTGTGACCTCAATTGTGATCACGTCGCCCGCTACCAGCCCAGTTTGGAGTTGTACCGTATTG
Source organism: Betaproteobacteria bacterium (assembly GCA_013298765.1). Lineage (GTDB taxonomy): Bacteria > Pseudomonadota > Gammaproteobacteria > Burkholderiales > Casimicrobiaceae > Casimicrobium. The sequence continues at coordinate 212,357 of JAAFJA010000007.1, read as the reverse complement.
CCGGAGATCGTAGAGCGATCTGGTCGACTTGTGGTCAGTGCGTAGGGCGACGTACCTCCGTTTATCAGGAAAGTCACCGTGCGTCCGGGGCACGCGCTTAGTGTCACAGCTTTTGGAGAAACAACAAGCGTCGGTGGCGTCGGCAGTGGCTCGGTACCCTCTTGCTCCGAGTATGTGACTGTTACATTTCGTCCCGTTGCGTCAGTGACAACAATCGAAGCGCTGTACCCAGTGCAAAACGCAATACTCGTGCTTGCGCGGAATCGGCCACCCGCTTCTGGGATTATCACTGCAGGATCGCCGCGGATGCCGTTGACCGTAAGGATCACGTCGGTCGGTAACGAAGACCGGGCGGTGTAAGGTGGGCGCCCGCCGTAGACAAGAAAATCTCCGGAGGAACCGCCGCACTGACCTCGGTAAAACGCTCTGCTCGTATATCCGCCCGGGACAACACTCAACACAGACTCACCACTAATCTGCTGGACGATTGTGAACGCTGTATCCACGCGATTTCCGGTAACCAAGTCGGTGGCACGAATTACTGCTGCCTGCGAAGTAATACCGTCGTCGGCCTTGATTAAAGTCGTCGCGCGACCGTTCTGATCAGTGATCGCGGTAACGGTGGTCGACGCGTTGGCACCGTTCGCGTCAGTAACAAACTTAAATGCACCAAAAATAACATCGAAGCGCACCTGGCGATTTGGGATAACTGCAGAATTCGCATTCCTCACGATGACGCTAGCCGTAGCCGTTTCGCCCGAACATATTGGCGTACGGTTCCCCGGGGTATCGGCAGGGACTGGGTTATCAAGTCCACCGCACCGAGTATTCGAAATCGGCGTGACGGCAACCTGGTTGACTAACGTCGCGGGCTTCACCGTAACGGAGACCGCGGCTCGTCGACCTAGCCCATCCTGAATGGTTACCGTTACCGGCGTATCGGCGTTTACGTTTGATGGAACAAGCGTGAGAAGCGTTCCGGCGACGTTGGTGCTTACTGGCAGAACGACGCTATCTGAGGTAAACGCTTGAAACGGCGCAACACCGCTGCTGATAGTTACGACGGATGGAATGTTTGAGTAAACATTCAGCGAAGTCGGGTTGATGACAAGCGATGGTGCCGCCGGGCCGCTATCAAACGGGTCCTTCGCGCCGCCGCCGCCGCATCCAGATAGGAGTGCGGCGGTCGAGATGGCGGCAACCGCCATCAAAGTCTTAACTAATTTGGATGTGATCGACACTGCGAACCCCTTTTTGTAGACCGCGAGTGGGCGTTGTAGTCGCTTGGAAAACACGACATTTTCCGCCCAATCAATGAGTTACGAGAATTTTCTCGATTTAACCGCAAGTTTCGCATAGCTGCAAGCGGGCGCTTCGCGACACGCTGTTGCGCGAAACCGCGCGGCGCAGCAAAAACAACATACCTAACGCGTACTCCATTGCGTTTGAGGCCCTCGATTGTGTAAACTATGCGTCCGTTGAAAAACTTTATGCCGATCAAGCATCGCAGCGCGCTACCAGCGCACCCGCCGCATCATTCAACGATTTCGACGATGCATCTTGCATTGAAGTTTGATTCCGTCCGGAGTAATTAGCGTGGAAACTGAACAAACGCGCGCTTATCAGCCACAAGCGCAAGGCCTTTACGACCCTAAAAACGAGCACGATGCGTGCGGCATGGGGTTCGTTGCGAATATCAAAGGAAAAAAGAGTCACGACATCGTGACGAAGGGGCTCACTGTTCTTGAGAACCTCACCCACCGCGGCGCAGTTGGCGCTGACAAGCTGCAAGGCGATGGTGCAGGGATCTTGATTCAAATCCCCGACACCTTCCTGCGCCGCGAATGCGGGAAGCTGAAAATTACGCTGCCAGCCATTGGCCAATATGGCGTCGGCATGGTTTTCCTCCCGCAAGAGCCGGCCTCGAAGATGGCCTGCGAACAAGAAATTGAACGCGCGATCGCCTCCGAAGGCCAAGTGTTACTTGGTTGGCGCGATGTCCCGGTGAGCCCTGAAGGCTTGGGTGATGGCGTAAAGGCGATTCAGCCGATTATTCGTCAAGTGTTTGTCGGGCGCGGCTCGAAAGACATGACGCAGCAAGACTTGGAAAGGAAGCTCTACATCATCCGGAAGAGCTCCGGCCACGCGATCCAGGCGCTCAAACTTCGTCACGGTAAAGAGTTTTACGTCGCGTCGATGTCAACGCGCACCCTCGTCTACAAGGGCATGTTGCTCGCCGATCAGGTCGGCACGTTCTATCTCGATTTGCAAGACCCGATGCTGGTCTCAGCGCTCGCGATGGTGCACCAGCGCTTCTCGACGAACACATTCCCAACTTGGGATCTCGCGCATCCTTTTCGCTTGGTTTGCCACAACGGCGAAATCAACACGTTGCGCGGCAACTGCAACTGGATTCGCGCACGCGAAGGCGCAATCGCCTCCACTGCGCTCGGTGACGATTTGCCGAAACTTTGGCCGCTGATTTACGACGGCCAATCCGATACAGCCTCGTTTGACAATTGCCTCGAACTGCTCGTCATGAGTGGCTATTCGCTAGCACACGCTTCGATGATGATGATCCCAGAAGCCTGGGCAGGCAATCCGCTCATGGACGAAGATCGGCGCGCGTTTTACGAGTACCACGCAGCACTCATGGAGCCGTGGGACGGCCCTGCTGCTATGGCATTCACCGATGGCCGCCAAATCGGCGCAACCCTTGACCGAAACGGCTTGCGGCCGGCGCGCTATGTAGTCACCGACGACGACATGGTGGTGATGGCCTCAGAAGTCGGTGTGCTCGATATTCCCGAAGAAAAGATCGTGAAGAAGTGGCGCTTGCAGCCTGGCAAGATGCTGCTCATTGATCTTGAAAAAGGCGTGATCGTCGACGACGAAGCGCTCAAGCGCGAGCTCGCTAGCGCGAAGCCGTATCGCGAATGGATTGAAACCTCGCGTGTCTCGCTGGAAGACCTTCCCGAGCCCGCGCCGGCTGACAAGTCTGAGGTGTCGTTACTTGATCGCCAGCAAGCGTTTGGCTACTCGCAAGAGGATTTGAAAGTCATACTCGCGCCGATGGTGGCCAACGCTGAAGAGGCCACTGGCTCCATGGGCAACGACGCCGCGCTGCCGGTGCTCTCGAACAAAGCAAAGCCGATCTACAACTACTTCCGTCAACTGTTCGCGCAGGTCACCAACCCACCGATTGATCCGATTCGCGAAGAGTTGGTCATGTCGTTGGTCACCTTTATCGGGCCTCGCCCGAATCTATTGGGCGTAGACGCGACGGAGCCGCAACCTCGCTTAGAGGCACAAAACCCGATCTTGACTTCACAAAACATGGAGCGTATTCGCCATGTTGAACTGTTCTCAAGCGGCGCGTTTCGCTCCAAAGAGCTCGACATCACCTACCCCGCTTCCTGGGGCGTTGAGGGCATTGAAGCCGCCGTTGCGAGCCTCTGCGCTGCGGCGGTGGACAACATCAAACTCGGCTACAACATCTTGATACTTTCGGATCGCACCGTGGCTGCTGATCGAGTGCCGATCCCTGCACTCCTAGCAACCTCGGCCGTTCATCAACATTTAGTGAAGACGGGCCTTCGCACATCGGCAGGGCTTGTCGTAGAAACCGGTTCCGCCCGCGAAGTTCATCACTTTGCACTGCTCGGCGGTTACGGCGCTGAGGCGATACACCCTTACCTCGCCCTCGAATCGCTCACGCAGTTGGGCGACATCGTGCCTCAAGTGTCGAAATACGAAAGTGAGAAGCGCTTCGTCAAAGCAATCTGCAAAGGTTTGAACAAAGTCATGTCCAAGATGGGCATTTCCACGTATCAGAGCTACTGCGGCGCGCAAATTTTCGAGGTCGTCGGTTTGAACCAAGGCTTTGTTGACAAATATTTCACAGGCACCGCAAGCGCCATCGAAGGCATCGGAATTTTCGAGCTTGCCGAAGAGCAAATGCGCATGCATCGCGACGCGTTTGGCCACGACCCTGTGCTCGCCAATTCGCTCGAAGCGGGGGGCGAATACGCGCTTCGCACACGCGGCGAAGAGCATATGTGGACACCTGCGACGATTTCGAAGCTGCAGCACGCCACGCGCTCTAACAACGCAAACACTTACAAAGAATACGCAGCACTCATCAACGAACAAACGGGCAAACTGAAAACCTTGCGCGGTTTGTTTGATTTCAAATTCGAAGGACGCACCCCGATCTCCATTGATGAAGTTGAGCCCGCAAAAGACATCGTGAAGCGATTCGCAACCGGTGCGATGTCGCTCGGCTCGATCTCAACGGAAGCGCATGCCACGCTCGCCATCGCGATGAACCGCATCGGCGGTAAATCGAATACAGGCGAAGGCGGTGAAGATGCGATGCGCTACATCCCGCTCAAAAAAGGCGAGACGATGCAGTCGCGTCTTGGCAATCACCGCGTAGTGAAGGATGTGCCGGTTGTCGAAGGCGATTCGATGCGCTCGAAGATCAAGCAGGTCGCGTCAGGGCGCTTTGGCGTCACGGCTGAATATCTCGCGAGTGCAGATCAAATTCAGATCAAGATGGCGCAAGGCGCAAAGCCCGGCGAGGGCGGCCAGCTTCCAGGGCACAAGGTTTCGGAATACATCGCGCAGCTGCGATTCTCCGTGCCGGGCGTTGGATTGATTTCGCCGCCGCCGCATCACGACATTTATTCGATTGAAGATCTCGCACAGTTAATCCACGATTTGAAAAACGCGAATCCGAAGGCGAGCATTAGTGTGAAGCTCGTGTCGGAGGTGGGCGTTGGGACAGTCGCTGCGGGCGTCGCAAAATGTAAGGCCGATCATGTCGTGATCGCTGGGCACGATGGTGGCACTGGCGCATCTCCGATCTCCTCGATCAAACATGCGGGTACGCCTTGGGAACTGGGTCTCGCTGAAACGCAGCAAACGCTCGTGTTAAACCGTTTGCGCGGACGCGTGCGCGTGCAGGCTGACGGTCAGATGAAGACGGGGCGCGACGTAGCCATCGCTGCGCTGCTTGGTGCTGATGAATTCGGTTTCGCCACCGCACCGCTCGTGGTTGAGGGCTGCATCATGATGAGGAAGTGTCATCTGAACACGTGTCCTGTCGGTGTGGCGACGCAAGACCCAGAGCTGCGCAAGAAATTCACGGGGCAGCCTGAACATGTGGTGAACTATTTCTTCTTCGTCGCTGAAGAAGTGCGCGGCATCATGGCGAAGCTCGGTGTTCGCACGTTCGATGAAATGGTTGGGCACAGCGAATGGCTCGACATGCAGTCCGGAATCAATCACTGGAAAGCGAAAGGCCTCGATTTCTCGAAAGTGTTTTATTCGCCCAAAATGCCAGCTGACGTTTCGCGTTCGCATAACGAATCGCAAGACCATGGCCTCGACGCGGCGCTGGATCACAGCTTGATTGCAAATGCAAAGCCCGCGCTTGAGAAGCAAACGAAGGTTGAGTTTCAAGCGACCATCGGTAACCACAACCGCTCGGTGGGCGCGATGCTCTCGCACGCGGTTGCATCAACGAGAGGTCACGCTGGCCTGCCTGCTGATACGATCCACGTGCGCTTCAAAGGCATCGCCGGCCAGAGCTTTGGCGCATTCCTCGCACGCGGCGTTACCTTCGAGCTTGAAGGTGCAACCAACGATTACTGCGGCAAAGGCATGTCGGGCGGGCGTATCGTGGTGTACCCAGACGCGAAATGTCCGGCGAAGCCTGAAGACAACATCGTGATTGGCAATACGGTGATGTACGGTGCAACCGAAGGCGAATCATTCTTCCGTGGCGTTGCGGGTGAGCGCTTCTGCGTGAGGAACTCGGGCGCAACCGCGGTGGTTGAGGGCACGGGCGATCATGGCTGCGAATACATGACGGGCGGCACCGTCGTTGTGCTCGGTACAACCGGTCGTAACTTTGCAGCGGGTATGTCAGGTGGCATCGCGTATGTTTACGATGTCAACGGCACGTTCGCGAAGCACTGCAACATGAGCATGGTGTCGCTTGAGCCACTACTTTCTGATCTCGAGCAAACCGGCATCGAACAAGAAGCCATTGCGCAAGGTAAAGGCCGTAAACGTCATCTCGACAAGAGCGATGAGGCGATTGTGAAAAGTTTGGTGGAGCGTCATCTTCGCTACACCGGCTCGACCGTCGCGCTCTCGATCATGGATGACTGGGCGACGCATCGAAAGCACTTCGTAAAGGTCTTCCCGAACGAGTACAAGCGCGCGCTTACCGATATGTATTCGGAGAGCATGAAGAGCCCGAAGGTCGTCAAAGAAGTCGCTGCGAAATAGGATCAGTCGTGCTCGCGATACGCCCCAACTGCGAATGCTGCAACGTCGATTTGCCTAACGAATCGACAAACGCACGCATTTGCACGTTTGAGTGCACGTTCTGCGTGGAATGCGCTGACACAATGCTTGCCAACACCTGCCCCAACTGCGGCGGCGAGCTCGTTCGTCGTCCGATTCGGCCCGCTAACAAATTGTCCAAACACCCCGCATCGCTCACGCGCATCTACAAACCAGAAGGTTGCGCCGAAGCGATTACTCAGTAGTACGTTAAAGATTGCATCATGGGAAAAGTCACAGGATTCATCGAATACCAACGCCTGAAAGAGGCTTCAGAAGCGCCCGAATCGCGCACGAAGCACTATCGCGAATTCGTCATCACCTTGAATAACGATGAGGCGAAACAGCAAGGTGCGCGCTGCATGGATTGCGGCATCCCGTTTTGCCAAACGGGCTGTCCGATCAACAACATCATTCCTGATTGGAACGATCTTGTTTATCGCGGCAACTACGCAGAAGCGCTCGATACGCTTCATTCGACGAATAACTTCCCCGAGTTCACCGGTCGCGTGTGCCCTGCGCCGTGCGAAGCTGCGTGTACGTTGAACATCAACAACGACGCCGTCGGAATCAAGTCGATTGAGCACTTCATCATCGATAAGGGCTGGGAAGAAGGCTGGGTTAAGCCGCAGATCAATCCCGTCAAAACGGGGAAGACGGTCGCGGTTGTTGGCTCTGGACCTGCGGGGCTTGCTGCGGCTCAGCAGCTCGCGCGTGCGGGACACGCGGTGACGGTGTTTGAAAAATCTGATCGCATCGGTGGTCTCCTGCGCTACGGTATTCCCGATTTCAAAATGGAGAAGTCGCACATTGATCGTCGCATCACGCAGATGGAAGCGGAGGGCGTAACGTTCAAGACTTCCGTTCTGGTTGGCGACGGAAAACTCACTGCGGGAGTGGGTAGCGACGCGAAAGAAACTGTTTCACCAGAGACCTTGAAACAAGAGTTCGATGCAGTCGTTCTCGCGGTCGGCTCGGAGCATCCGCGCGATTTGCCTGTGCCAGGTCGTGAATTGAAGGGCGTTTACTACGCGATGGAATTTCTGCCGCTGCAAAACAAACGCGTCGCGGGCGATGATGTTGAAGTGATTTCGGCAAAAGGCAAACACGTGGTCGTGATCGGTGGCGGTGACACCGGCTCGGATTGCGTGGGTACGAGCAATCGCCACGGCGCAGCGAGCGTCACCCAGTTCGAATTGATGCCGCAACCGCCAGAGCAAGAAAATAAAACGATGACATGGCCGAACTGGCCGCTCAAGATGCGCACGTCCTCTTCTCACGAAGAAGGTGCGAATCGCGATTGGTCAGTCACCACCAAAGCACTCGTCGGCGCCAACGGACAAGTCACGGGCCTGAAAGCGGCGCGCGTGGAATGGTCAAACGGCAAGATGGAAGAAGTGCCGGGCAGCGAATGGGAAATGAAGGCGGACATCGTGCTGCTGGCGATGGGTTTCGTTCATCCTGTCGCGCCCGTGCTCGAAGCGTTTGGTGTAGATCGCGATCCGCGCGGCAATGCGCTCGCCAACACCGAAGAGAACCTCGGCGCAGCAAAGGCCTACGCGACTAACGTGCCTAAGTTGTTTGCGGCGGGCGATATGCGCCGTGGGCAAAGCTTGGTCGTCTGGGCGATTCGCGAGGGTCGGCAGTGTGCCAAGGCGGTGGACACGTTCCTCATGGGCAGCTCAAGTTTGCCCCGCTAAGTCGCGAATCGCAGCCGAACGGCAAGCATGCCGTCCGGCCTTGCTCGCTAAAAACAGTACGCAGGTACTGTTTTCTTAACGCTCGCAAGTTCGCGAGGGTCGGCAGTGCGCCAAGGCGGTGGACACGTTCTTGATAGGCACCTCGAGCCTGCCTCGCTAAGTCGCTGCTCGGCCCCCGCTGTGCGCGAGAAATTTGAATAGACCGATTGACGCTAGTCCTTATTTGATTGGGGCTAGCGATCTTTTTTATTGTCTGTTGTTAGTAAGCTAAATATTGCGCTAGCCGTAATTAAAATTGATCTTAGCCTTTTATGCTGTAACGACTCGCGGAACTGTAGAAACGCAGAGTTAGGCACGTGAGCGCGCTCCGCTGATGCCTTCCGAGCGCCAGTCGTGCGACTCGGATCGAACCGAACTTGACGCAGCGCCTCAAATGTCGAGTTGGGCTCGGATAGCATCTCTTCTATGGCTTACCTCGAAACGCTACTTCGTCGTGCGCGCGTCACGTTCACGCTCCTCTTAGTTGCTTTTGCATCCAGCGCTTCTGCGACGACGCTGCAATTGCAGTCGGTGAGCGCCGCGTCGAGCGCGCGCTTCCTGATCGACGGCGTCGCTCGTGACGTTGCGCGAGATCGATTCACGGACGAAGGTCTATTGCTGGAAAAAATCGACGGTGATTACGCTGTGTTTTTGATCAACGGCGAGCGGCGGCGCATGCGGGTGGGCGAAACGCTGTTGGTCGATTCGCAGACGCAAGGATTCATTACGCACCAAGTACGTGCCGATCAAAAGAATCGGTACATGACGCCCATCACGGTGAACGGAGGCGTCATTGCAGTGGCGGAAATTGATCGCAATGCGGACACAATCGTGATTTCTTCAGCAGACGCAGATCGATTGGGTTTGCCGTACAAAGACAAGCCCGCACGCAGCTTACGCGTACCGGCCACGCCGAGAGCGGCTGATGAGACCAAGGAGCAGCGCGAACAGCGAGAGGCGCGCAACGCCGAGCTCGCGAAAGCGGCAAAGGACGGCAAGCCCGTGATGTACAAAACCTACACGCTGCCGCTTAACTCGCTTCGCGTCGGCAACATCGATGTTTACGGCATCACAGCCGTGGTGAGCGAAAAACCTGGGCTCACCCACGCCGTGGTTGGAAAACCATTTCTGCGCCGCGTCGCGCCAAGCTGGTCAAACCGCACCCTCACGATGGTGCGGCGCTAAGGCCTCGCCGAAGAAACGCCCTCGACGCGACGTTGATGCAACGCGCACGACGATTGCATGACGGAAACAAAAAATGAAACTTGCTAACGACCTATTTTTACGCGCGTTCACCGACGAGCGACTGCCGCGACCGCCGCTTTGGTTGCTTCGCCAAGCAGGGCGCTATCTGCCCGAATACCGCGCAAGTCGCGCCCGCTTTCCGAGCTTCATGGATGCGTGTCGTTCGAAAGAATTTTGTGCGGAAGTGATGCTGCAGCCGCTCGCGCGCTACCCGCTCGATGCCGCGATCCTCTTCTCTGACATTCTTACGATTCCCGATGCGATGAACCTCGGGCTCTCGTTTGGCGTCGGCGAGGGGCCCAAGTTTGCAAGTCCGCTGCGCGACGAACGAGCGGTGTCCGCGCTGCGAAAGCCGGCGCTTGAATCCCTGCAGTATGTCTTTGATGCCGTCGCCCACTGCAAGCAAGCGTTGACAGATCACGTGAATGGCGAAGTGGTCCAGCGCATTCCGCTGATTGGCTTCTCGGGTTCACCGTTTACGCTCGCCTGTTACATGATCGAAGGTGCGGGCTCAGCCAATGAGTTTGCGCACGTGCGCCGCATGATGTTCCAGCGTCCGGACTTGCTTGAACGCGTGTTGGAGGTGAACACTCAGAGCGTGATCGAATACTTGGAGGCGCAGGCGCATGCGGGCGCAAACGTGTTGATGATTTTTGATAGTTGGGGCGGCGTACTTTCGCCTTCGCAATACCGAAAGTATTCGCTGGCGTCGATTACGAAGATCGTTGCCGAGTTAAAACGCCGACTTCCGGGAATACCGATCATCAGCTTCAGCAAAGGCGCAAACGTTTCGCTTGCCGCTCAAGCGCAGTTGGGCGCCGACGCGCTCGGTATCGATTGGCAAACCGATCTCGCAGAGGCGCGAGCGAGCGTTGGCGCAAAGATCACTTTGCAGGGCAATTTTGACCCTGCGCTCATGGCCACCGATGAGGCGACGCTGCGCCGCGCGGTACACGACGCGTGGAGCGGATTTGATCCGCATCATCGCTATATCGCGAACCTAGGCCATGGCATCACGCCGGATGCGAACCCTGAGCTGGTACACGTGCTGCTGGATGAGATTCACCGCAGCGCAAACGCGTAACGTCGCGCCGTGTCGTGCGATCATCATGACCGTCGCATGGCAACGTGCGCGAGGCAGGACGCTGAAAAGCAAGCACAGTTCCGAAGCCGCCCGGACGATTTTGAACGCGAGTTTCGCGCTTGACAGGCGGTAAAAAATCTGAGTTATGCACAAATATGACATTTCCGTCACACGTGAGTACCCGCCTTGGCTGTATGCACGCGTTTACGTTGTAAGTATTTGATTTAGCAAAGAAAAGTTTTTTTGCATAAGATTTGCGCAACTGCAGCAAAACGCACGTAGAACGGCGCTTGCAGCGAATCCACCTAAATAAGTCACAAAGTTATCCACAACAAGTGTGAACCGTTTCGGGGCGTCATCTAGACGCTACTCGATCTGGTTCTTCGCCGTAATGTCAGCACTCACTAAGCTTACCGTCGACGTCCCGCTTGCCATTGGCAAGCCGCTCGACTACGTGCTGAGTGCCAACGATCACGCCGAAGTCGGCGGCGCGGTCGAAGTCACGGTAGGCACGAAAGCTTACTCGGCGCTCGTCCGCCACTCATTATTAATACAGGGCGAAGAGGCGAAAAAACTTAAAGTTGTAAAGCGCGTTTTATGCAGCTCTTTGCCTGATGAATTGATCGCTTTAGCGGAATTTGTGGCTCGGTATTATCAAGTCACACCCGGCGTGGCCTTCGGGCTCATCACGCCCAGCGATGCGCCGCCGCAACCGAGCCCCGTCGCGTGGCGCACAACGCTGCTCGGGGTTAGGGCAACGGCCCTTCTCGGCGCACGGCAGCAGCGCTCGAAGGCGCTCCGCGAACAGTTGCAACAGACCCTAACCGTCGCTGATCGCGCTGGGCTCTCGCCAAACCAGCGCAGAACGCTCACCGAGTGGATTGCCAAGGGCTGGGTAGAGCCGATGTTTGATCGCCCTCAGGAGGCGTTCACCTTCCCCACCTTTCCTAAGTTCACCGCCGCACAAGAAAGCGCAGTGTTGCGGCTGCGCGAGGCGCAGTCCGGGTTTGGTGTTTCGCTGCTGCACGGCGTGACTGGCAGCGGCAAAACCGAGGTGTATCTCGACGCGATTGCCAACGCAATCTCAGCCGGTAAACAGGCGTTGTTACTGGTGCCCGAGATCAACCTCACGCCGCAGCTAATTGAGCGCATTGAAAAGTCGCTGCCGAACGTGGCGAGCGTCGTTTTGCATTCAAAGCTCGCCCCAGGCGAGCGTAATCGCGCGTGGCACCAAGCGCATCAAGGGCGAGCGCAACTCGTGATCGGAACGCGGCTCGCGGTGTTCGCGCCGTTGCCCGCGCTCGGGCTGATCGTGATTGACGAAGAGCACGATGCGTCATACAAACAAAACGAATCGCCGCGCTACCACGCTCGAGACGTGGCCATTGTGCGGGCGCAACGGCTCAACATCCCCGTGATTCTTGCCAGCGCAACGCCTTCGTTGGAGTCGTGGCGGCAAGCGCGTGCTGGACGCTACCGATTGCTGCGCTTGGCAGAGCGCGCAACCGCTGCGCCACTGCCGCGGATGCGCTACGTGCCCGCGAAGGGCCGCCATGTGAAGCTCGGGCTCTCAGATGCGCTGGCCGACGCCATCGAAATGCGAATTGCGCGCGGCGAGCAATCCTTGGTTTTGGTCAATCGGCGCGGTTTTGCACCGTCACTTTACTGCCCGCATTGCGCGTGGAGTGCGCCTTGTAAACGATGCGACGCGAAGCTCACGCTGCATCAATCGATTCGCTCACTGCGCTGCCATCATTGCGGCTTTCAGGCACCGGTTCCGAACAAATGCCTTGCTTGCGGCCACCCCGAGCTCGTTGGCTCAGGCGTCGGCACACAAAAGCTTGAACAAGCGTTGGTTGAGCGATTCCCAGGCGCACGAATCGCGCGCGCTGATACTGATGCGCTCTCCGGAAAGTATGCCTGGCAACAGCTCTATGAGCGAATTCTCGCGCGCGAAATCGATGTGGTCGTGGGCACTCAAATGCTTGCCAAAGGGCATGATTTTCCGGCGCTGACGTTGGTGGGCGTGGTCGATTCGGATCGTGCGATATTTTCGAGCGATTTCCGTTCGCAAGAGGATCTCTTCGCACTGCTCACGCAAGTCGCCGGCCGTGCTGGGCGACATTCAACCGAACCGGGCGAAGTGATCGTGCAGACAGAATTCCCCGATCACCCGACGTATCAAGCGATCCTTCGCCACGATTTCGACGGCTTCGCTGACGAATCGCTACGTGCGCGTGAAACGTTTGGATTGCCGCCCGTCACCCGCATGGCCTTGATTCGCGCCGAAGCGAAAGATAGCCAAGTGGTCGCCGATTTCTTCGTTCACGCGCATGCCACACTTCGCAAGGCGCTCGCAGTGGAAGACGGTGAAGTATTTGCGCCACAGCCCGCACCGCTCGCACGCAAAGCCGACTTTACGCGATGGACGATGCAGGCGATTGCACCAAAGACAGCGGCGCTCGCGAAAGCGCTATCGCTGCTTCGTGAAGACATCGAATCGCGCAAATGCAAGCTCCGTTGGACGATCGATGTCGATCCTTACGATTTTGGATAAAGCATTATTCATTTGTGTCTTTTTTTATGGGTACTGGCCGCGTTTTATTAACAAGTCTATTTAATCGAAAAATAAACGCTGGCCCCGTTTTAAATTGGGCAAGAAGAGCTCACTTATTTATTCGTCGGCTGCTACCGAAGTGAGTGCGCCGCTGTGTTTTCAACACACGGTGCGAAGCTGTTTACACACTGTTACCGAACGTTCATCCCCCGTTATCTCGCGAAGCCGACATTACGTGCATCGACTCAGGCAACACAGGGAGAGAAAAGATGAACGTACCGATGACAACGACCCCAACTGCTTCAACGGGCGCTATCAGCTACCGTGCGACGCGTCAAAACACCCAACATTGCGTTGACGACATCGTTGCGCTCGGCCGCCCGCGTGTGGTGACCGTCGGGACCGCGATCCATCGCGCGGGCGACACCTTTCGCTCGGTCTACTACGTGCGCTCCGGAACATTAAAGCGCGTGCTGATTCAAGAGGATGGACGTGAGCAGACGCTCGGATTCCCTCTTCCCGGCGATCTTCTCGGCCTTGAAGCCATCGACTCTGGCGTGCACACCACGTCGGTGGTCGCGCTTGACACCTGCTGCGTCGTCGAAATACCGTACGACGCGATCGAATCACTCGCGTTCGAACGCCGCGATGTCGCGCGCTTTCTGTATCAGCGCTTGAGCGCTGCACTGCGCGACGAACACGGCTGGCTTGCAGCCTTGGGGTTGCTCAATGCGGACGAACGCGTTGCCGCCTTCTTGCTTGATCTGTCAGAGCGATTTGCTGCGCGCGGCTTCTCGGCCACGCGGTTCATGCTGCGCATGACACGTGCCGAAATCGGCAGCTTCCTCGGGCTCACGCTGGAAACGGTGAGTCGGGTTTTCTCTCGCTTTCAAAAGCATGGCTTGGTTAAAGTCACTCGTCGCGATATCGAGCTCATCGACGTGAACGCGCTTATCGGCCTTGCCCGCGCGAAGCTTGGCGGAGCGAGCGCACCGATTCACTGAACTCGGCGAAATCAGTCGAGCGCGCGCGAGTTCCGCCCAAGCCGCGGCGGAACTCACGGCACGAAAAATTACGTTCGCTTAAGCTTGCCGCTCCGCGACTTGGGTTTCGCACCCACGTTTGTAGCGCGATCAATCACCTCTCGCACCGCTCGACCCAGCCCTTCGCGGGTATACGGCTTTCGAAGGAATGCGAGTTCGCCATCTAGCGCGATCTGCAGCGGAAGGGCGCTTCGCGCATACCCCGACGCGTAGAGCACGGGTAGGTCAGGTGCGATCGCATGAAGCGCTTCGGCGACCTTTGGCCCCGTCTCGCCGCCGCGTAAGACGACGTCCGTAAACAGCAGGTTCGTGCCAGGGTTCGCCTTGAGCGCCGCAACAGCGCCCGCCCGATCGTCAACCGCGACGACGCGATAGCCAAGCGCGCGAAGAAACTGTTCAGCAACCGCGCGTACACCTTCATCGTCTTCAACGATCAATATGTGTTCCTCGCCTTGGGCCGTAACCAAGGGTTGCGCGTTGGCGCTTGCCCGCTTGGGTAACTTTGCCTCGCTTACCGGTAAATACAAGTTAACTGCAGTGCCTAATCCGGGCTCGCTATACGCGCTGACATGCCCTTGCGATTGCTTGGCAAAGCCGTACACCATGCTAAGGCCTAGCCCGCTGCCTTTGCCGGTACCCTTTGTGGTGAAGAAGGGTTCAAATGCACGCGTGAGCGTCTCACGTGACATGCCCACACCCGTATCGGCCACCGTAAACCTGACATATTGGCCCGCCGGAAGCTCTGGGCTTAACACCGAAGCGTCTGTGGCCGCATCGAAACGGCTCGCGTCGATTGTGAGCTTGCCGCCATTCGGCATTGCATCGCGCGCGTTCACGGCTAGATTCAATAGAGCGGTTTCCAATTGACCACTATCGGCGACGATCCTCGGCATCTTCGGTTCGGTGCGAACAATGATTTCGATATTTGCACCCAGTGTGCGCGCAAGTAGATCGCGAAAGCTTGCGAGCAGCTTCTTTACATCGATTGCCTCTGGCCTAAGCGTCTGTCGGCGAGAAAAGGCAAGTAATTTTCCTGTGAGCTCGGTACCTCGTTGCGCTGCACGTGCTGCAGCTGCGAGCGCTCGCTCGGCGTAGCGATCTTCAAGTTTGCTGTCGCCAAGGATTTGTAAGTTGCCCGACATCACGGTGAGCAAATTGTTGAAATCATGCGCAACGCCACCGGTAAGCTGCCCGAGGGATTCCAAACGCTGCGAAAGCATCAGCTTTTCCTCGGTGGCGCTACGCTGAAGTGCGTTGGAAACGATGTTGGCGATTGCTTCGAGGAATGCGATGTCCTCAGTGGTGAAGCAATTGGGCTCTCGCGTGCCCACCACCAGTAAGCCGTTACCGCGATCACGATCATTGAGCGGCGCCATCATGAGACTGCGAACCCCAAGTTCGCGTAGCAGTTCACAAAGCGAATCCTGTACGGCTCGCGCATCGCCAATCAATACCGGTGTGCCGCTAGCAAGCGCTTGCCCGGACAGCAAGCGGTCTGAGCGCGGAATCGAGCGGCCCTGGATGCTCGCGCGGAGCACGCCCGCTGCCGCAAGACATTGCAATTGCTCACGCTCCGTGTCGAGCATGAAGATCCCGAATGCCTCCGCTGCAAGCGGGTCACTCGCAATCTCTGCGACTTCACGAAGCGCTGCGTTCAACTCGAGCTCGCGCAGCACGCCAGCGCTCACTCGCGCAAGCGCGTTCGCCCGCACCAGTTCGCGCTCAGTGCGGCGCGCCTGCAGGCGCTCGCTCACATCGCGCAGGATCACGATTACGTCTGCGCTTTCGGGATGCTCGCTCTTCATGGGAGACAGCGAGATTTCGACAGGAAACTCCCGACCCGAAAGCTTCATCGCAGAGAGTGATAGCCCCATTCCCATCGGCCGTTTACGCGGCGTACCCGCATACGACTCGCGCAGCTTCGCGTGATGTTTGCGCGCACTCAAGGGAATTAACTTTTCGACCGAAAGCCCACACAATTCGCCCACGCTGGCGTCGAGCAAACGCTCGGCTTCGGAGTTGTTTAAGCGAATGATGCCAGCCCGGTCGACTACGAGAATGGCATCAGGCGCGGCTTCAAACAAGAGCCGATATGACTCATCGAGCGCGGCGCTCGCAGGCGCAGCCACGATGCCTCGTTCGCGGGTCGCAAGTGCTTTTCGTTTCATGAATGAGTGCTGGGTGTAAACACGTAGCCCACGCCTCTTACCGCTTTGATGAGCTTGGGCGATTTTCCATCATCGCCAAGCTTTTTACGCAGTCGCCCGATCTGTACGTCAATCGTTCGATCAAACGGTCCCGCCTCTCGATGATGCGTTTCTTGCAGTAGTTGATCGCGATTTTTCACGCGCCCGGGATGCTGGGCGAGCACGTGCAACAAATCGAATTCACCGGTGGTGAGTTCGATCACCTCTCCTGTACCGTCTCGTACTTCGCGTCGTTCTGGGTCAAGCCGGAAGTTATCAAAGCACAAAAACTTCTTGCTAACCGTCTCTGAGGCGGCAGGGGCATTTGCGTATCGGCGGCTCACGCTTCGCACGCGCGCAAGCAATTCACGCAGATCAAACGGCTTGGTAACGTAATCATCCGCGCCGATTTCCAATCCAACGACACGGTCGACCGTATCTGCGCGCCCAGTGAGCATGAGCAGGCCACCGTTCCAGTGGCCGCGCAAACGTCGCGCAATCGCAAAACCATCTTCGCGACCTAAATTGACGTCGAGCAAAATCGCATCAATCGCATGGTGACTGAGCAGCTCGGTGAGTTCGTTTTCCGATGCGGCGGAAAGCGTGTGAATACCTTGGCGTTCGAAGTAACCAGCAACCAGTTCGCGGATGTCCTCCTCGTCGTCGACGATCGCAACACGTAGCGAAGTTGAGGCTTCAGTAGGAACCAATTGAAAGCTACAAGTTATCCATGAGTGTTCAGTGTATCGCGCGCCGTTTGCAACGAGGGTTTAGCCGCCAAAGCGGTACTTCGGCGTGCCCTTCTCGCAGGCTCATCACTGCCTCTAGTCGGCTCACACACCTAATCCTTCTGCTGATCGAACTAGCCGTTCGCATGAACCGGGAAGGGAAATCGCCGATGTCTATGGGAGCGCCGAACAAGTCGCGCGCTTGCATCGCATCCTGTTGCCAGGCTTGCGCGATTTCAAACCCCAAGATCTTTCAGCGCAGCCTCGCTACACCCTCAGATTTTCGCGGGCTCAGCCCATCACCATTTGCCGAGCGCTTCCGTCACGTAAATCTGCTCAGTGACGCCCAGAAGACGTTTCACGCTTTTCCTGACACACGAGGCACGTTGTCGCGCTGGGGTGAGCCAGTAGGCGTGCGTAGCCAATCGGATTTCCGCAGCTTACGCACTCGGCATAGTCGCCGCTGTCAACCCGCTCGAGCGCCTGCTCCACTGCGTTGAGTTCATTTTGGTCACGAGCCAGCCGTGAAAGCGCAAGCTCGGCGTCGACATCTGCGGTTGGCGTATCAGCGTCGCTCGGCGCGGTGCCACGAACGCTAACGTCGTCATCTGCATGTAGACCACGCTCTAGCGCAGACTTTAAAAATGTGCGCCGTCGAACGAGGAGATTGCGCAGATCACTCTCTTGCTGTTGGGTGAGGATTTCGATTGCCATGTAAAAGTTCGAAAGACTGTGCCGGTAAGTAGCTTCTCTGAACGCGGCCGAGGTTGATTTGACACAGGTCAACATCGTCGCATGCGTTGCGCTCTATCGTTCACAAATGCTGGCTGCGGAAACATCCCCTATTGCGTCGGGCTCGACCGGCCTGCGCGCGGCCGCAGAAGCAGCGCCTGTGACGGATCGGCAGTCACGACCCGTCGCGACGAAACTTTGCGCGCTCGATGTCTACGACATGGATTGCGCCGCGTGCGCAATACTCATCGAATCCGAACTTCGAAAATGTGCAGGTGTAAGTTCGGCTAGCGTTCACTACGCGACTCAGCGCGCGCGAATCGCCTACGATGCTGAGCAAACGAGCGAATTGGCCCTCGCGGAATTCATTACTTCGCTCGGATACGCTGTTCGAAGCGATAGCGCTTTGCTCGACCGTGCAGCGATCGTTCGAAAAATTCGGCGTCGCTATCAGTGGCAAACAGGTCTGGCCGCATTCTGCGCGATGCAGATCATGATGTTTAGTCTGCCGCGTTTCCTGGGTGGCGACGAGATTGAGTTACCGTTAGCGCGGCTCATGGATGGTGCTGCGCTTCTGTTGACGTTGCCCGTTCTCTTTTTTTGTGCGGGCAGTTTCTTTCGTGGCGCGAAGCGCGAGTGGCATATTCAGCGCATTGGCATCGACAGCGCCGTGGCAGTAAGCCTGGTGAGCGCATTTGCCGGCTCAGTTTGGCATGTTTGGAGCGGCAGTGGGCAGCTCTACTTCGACTCGATTGCAATGTTCGTAGCGCTTTTGCTAGGCGTGCGCTGGTTCGAATGGGAACGCCGCGAAGCAAACCGTACATCGCTCGAAGGTTTAGCCATCAACTCCCCTTCGGCTTCTTACGCCCTTCTAAATGAGGGCGATCAGCAGGTTCAATTGTTTATCGACATTGCTCAAATAGTGGTTGATAGCCGATTATTGATTGGGCACTTACAGAGTGTGCCAGTTGATGGATACCTTGAAAGCGACGCTGCAACGCTTGACGAATCAGTGCTAACCGGTGAGTCAACGCCCGCGATGAAATGTCGCAACGCGAAACTAAGTGCCGGCACAATCAATCTCGGCGAGCCCTTCGTACTGCGCGCTCAAAGCACAGCAGAAAAAAGTACGACGCAGCGTCTTCTCGATCTTGCAGATCAAAGTGAGAGACCCGAGCACCGTGCACGCTTTGCGAATGTGTCTCGAATCTTTGTACCGGCCTTGTTCATAGTCGCGATGCTTACCTTCATCGCGTTCTTCCATCTCGGGATCGATGTCGCGCTAGAGCGCGCGATTGCAGTGCTCATCGTGAGCTGTCCGTGCGCGCTCGCCCTCGCAGCACCAGCGGCCTACGCACGTGCATTCACGCAGCTTGCTTCGCTCGGAATGATTGTCCGCCGCGGCGACTCGCTGGATCGCCTTACGAGCGTTGATACCTTCGTATTCGATAAGACGGGCACGCTCACCGACCCGCATGAGTTTCAACTCTCCCACGTACGAGCGCCGCTCGACATAGACCGGTTGCGAGCAATAGTGGCGTCGCTTGAAGCCTATGCCAATCATCCGCTCGCGAAATCGCTCAGGGCAGCGTTCGCCGAGGAGCCGCTGCTTTACGTGGAGGGCGCAACATGGAAGCCGGGGTTAGGTGTGAGCGGCGTGATCGAGGGGGTTCAGTACCGACTCGGCCGCAAGTCGTACGTAGTCGAACTATTTTCAAGGCCGGACGCCAGCTCCGATAGGAATGCGACCCCGATGCTCTATTTGGCGGATTCGGCCGGGATGGTGTGCACCATTGAGTTTCTAGAGGCGCTTCGGCCCGGCGCGCGCACGCTAATGCAATCGCTGAGCAGCTCACACGACATCGAAATCATGAGCGGTGATCGTCAGGATCGGGTTGATTCTGTCGCAACTTTACTCGGCATCGTGCACGCTCACGGCGATGTCAGCGCAACCGAGAAGCAGCAGCGCGTTGAGACCCTACAACTCGACGGGCGCGTGGTGGCGATGGTGGGTGACGGATGGAACGACAGTGTTGCCTTCGCAAGAGCTGATGTGTCCATTGCAGCGGCGGGCGCGACCGATGCGGCGCTGCGGAGCGCCGATCTCATCTCGGCCTCTGCATCGCTCGAAGTACTCAAAACAACGCTTGATTACGCCAAACGACTTAGGCGAATCATTCTTCAGAACTACGCATGGGCCATTGCGTACAACCTGGTTGCAATTCCCTTCGCCGCGCTCGGCTATGTTGACCCGATCTACGCTGCAATCGGAATGGCATCGAGCTCCGCGCTGGTGGTTGCCAACACGTTGCGACTGAACACCAGATAGGGAACACAATGGAAACACTCTATCTCCTCATTCCGCTCTCGCTCGTGCTTGCTGTAGTCATCGCGGTGGCTTTCTGGTGGAGCGTTGATAGCGGGCAATTCGAAAACCTAGAGTCGGAAGGCGAGCTCATCGTTCGCGATGATGACAACGTCGTCGAAAAGCCCGAGCAGGTTCAGCGCAAGCATTCAATCTGAGGATCGCAGCGACGGCGTTGAGCGGGCAAATGCTCAGCCGTCTTCAACAGAAACGCGCCTCGTCCGCCGAGTCGCTCTAAGTTGACATTCGTCAATACCCTCGTCGTGACTACTGCCTATCTTTACAACGGGGCGCAAGACGCGCGCAATTGCAGCAAGGCGAGGGAATAAATGAGCGAAACTAAAGCTCGATACTTCGAGAACGAAAGTTACAACTACAAAATTGTTTATCAATTTGCGTTGATGACAGTCGTTTGGGGCATCGTGGGAATGACGGTGGGGGTGTTAATTGCCGCCCAACTGGTATGGCCAGAACTCAATTTTCACGAGTTTCTATCGTACGGGCGTCTTCGTCCACTACACACCAACGCGGTAATCTTCGCGTTCGGCGGATGTGCGCTATTTTCAACCTCGTACTACGTTGTGCAGCGTACCTGCCACGTACCGCTATTTGCACCCAAACTTGCCGCCTTCACGTTTTGGGGGTGGCAGGCGGTTATCTTGCTCGCAGCGATCACTCTGCCGCTCGGCTTTACGAGCGGTAAAGAGTATGCGGAGCTCGAGTGGCCGATTGATATTCTGATCGCGCTAGTCTGGGTGTCCTATGCAGTCGTTTTTTTCGGCACACTGGCCACCCGTCGCACCAGCCACATTTATGTAGCCAATTGGTTTTTTGGTGGCTTCATTCTTACCGTAGCCATTCTCCACATCGTCAATAGCGCCGCTGTTCCTGTGTCGCTCACTAAATCTTACTCAGCGTACGCGGGCGTTCAGGACGCAATGATCCAGTGGTGGTATGGCCACAACGCGGTTGGATTCTTTTTGACCGCTGGCTTTCTCGGCATCATGTACTACTTCGTGCCGAAGCAAGCAGAACGGCCCGTCTATTCGTATCGCTTGTCGGTCGTTCACTTCTGGGCGCTGATCTTTACCTACATGTGGGCAGGTCCGCATCACCTGCACTACACAGCCTTGCCTGATTGGGCTCAATCGCTCGGCATGTTGTTCTCTTTAGTCCTACTCGCACCTTCGTGGGGCGGCATGATCAACGGCATCATGACGCTATCCGGCGCATGGCACAAGCTGCGCGACGACCCGATTCTCAAGTTTCTGGTCACCTCGCTTTCCTTCTACGGCATGGCCACATTTGAGGGGCCGATGATGTCGATCAAAACGGTAAACGCGCTGTCGCACTATACAGACTGGACCATCGGTCACGTTCATTCAGGTGCTCTCGGTTGGGTGGCATTCATCTCCATCGGCGCCGTGTATTACATGATTCCACGCCTCGTTGGCAAAGAGCAGATGTACAGCAAAAAGCTGATCGAGATTCACTTCTGGATCGCAACGCTCGCGATTGTTCTCTACATCGCTGCGATGTGGATTTCGGGGGTGATGCAAGGCTTGATGTGGCGGGCTGTGAATCCGGATGGCACGTTGACCTACAGCTTCGTCGAATCAGTGAAGAGCAGCTATCCGTTCTGGTTCATTCGCTTTATCGGTGGTGCGCTGTATCTCGGCAGCATGTTCATCATGGCCTACAACGTTTACATGACGGTGCGCAAATCTCCCGTCACACGTGCGGCAGTGCCGATGCCGTTAACGCCTGCAGTCGCATAAGGAAGGGGGGATAGCTCTATGAAATTGACACACGACACTATTGAGAGAAAAACTGGTCTCCTCATTGCGCTGGTGATCTTCGTGGTGAGCATCGGTGGGCTCGTTGAGATCGTACCGCTTTTTTTCCAGAAAGACTTGATCGAACCGGTGGCAGGGCTTAAGCCTTACGAGCCACTTCGATTGGTGGGCCGAGACATTTATGTTCGCGAAGGTTGCTACAACTGTCATTCGCAAATGATTCGCCCATTTCGCTCAGAGACTGAGCGCTACGGCCCGTACTCGGTGGCGGGCGAGTTTGTGTACGACCGACCGTTTCAGTGGGGCAGCAAGCGCACCGGCCCCGATCTCGCACGGGTTGGGGGCCGCTACAGCGACGAATGGCACCGCTTGCACTTCGAAGATCCGCGCTCTGTGGTCCCAGAATCAAACATGCCTAGCTATGCATTTTTAAATCGCTCAATCGGTGGCGCGGACATTAAAGCACGGATGTCAGCGTTAAAGATGCTCGGACATCCGTACTCCCAAGCGGAGATCGATAGCGCCCCCGCAGCGCTTAAAGACAAAACCGAGCTCGACGCTTTGATTGCCTATCTGCAAGGCCTCGGAACTCAAATTAAATCGATCAAGGGATAGCGCATGGAAACGCTACGTGTTTTCTTCACAGTCTTGTCTTTTTTAACGTTTCTAGGCGTTGTGATCTGGGCGTTTACCACGCCTGGGGCACGCAGCGCTGCATCAGCGAACGCCGATTTGCTACGCGACGATGATCGCGCGGATCGCGGGCACGAAGGAGGTGTGTGATGAGCTCGGCAACCAACACACTCCCTACGGGCTGGGCTTGGTATGTCGCCATCCTGACCGTCTTGTCGCTTCTGTGGTGTTTGTGGATTCTCGTAAACAATAGCAAAAAGATCGAGCCCAAAGACCAGCCAGAGCTTCATGGTCAAAATGTTTGGGATGGCCTACGCGAGTACGACAATCCGCTGCCAAAGTGGTGGTCAAACTTGTTCTACATCACTGTGATTTTCGCAGTCGGATATCTCGCACTGTTTCCAGGGCTCGCGATCCTTCCAGGCTATCTGGGTTGGAGCTCGACTGATCGCTACAAGAAGGAAGTTGCAGAAGTCAACGCGGAGGTCGATCCAATCTTTAATGCGTATCTGAAACAAGATGTTGCGACGGTAGCAAACGATAAAGGCGCGCTTCAGATTGGAGGACGACTGTTCCAAACGTATTGTGTGCAATGCCATGGCAGCGATATGCGGGGCTCAAAGGGCTTCCCGAATCTTGTGGATGCGGATTGGCTTTATCCAGGAACGCCAGACGCGATCAAGACAACAATCATGGACGGCCGCGTAGGGGCGATGCCATCATTCGCAGGACAACTCAAACCCGAACAAATCAAAGACGTTTCGCAATTCGTACTTACGTTATCGGGACGTAGCGCATCGAAAGATGCTGCGCTACGCGGCGAAGAGACCTTCAAACAAATCTGTTCTGCCTGCCACGGTGCATCGGGCAAAGGCAACGTCGCGCTTGGCGCACCGAACTTAACCGATGATGTTTGGCTATACAGCGGCACCGCTGCAGCTATTGAAGAAGCGGTCGTCAAGGGTCGGGCGGGAGTGATGCCTGCACAGAAAGATCAGCTGGGGGAGGCGCGCGTGCACCTGCTCGCAGCCTACGTCTACGCACAGTCGCGTGAAGCGGCTCCCAAAACTCCAGCTCAGTAATATTTGGATTGATCGAGGCAGTCAATGAGCGAAACCGCAGCGGAAACCAAAGTTGTTTCGCTCTACCAATCGTCAAAGAAGATCTATCCCAAGTCGGTGAGTGGGCGATTCGCACAGCTTCGCGTGGCGATGGTGCTCATGACTCAGTTGCTCTTCTATGGCCTCGCTTGGTTGCCATGGAATGATCGACAAGCGGTGTTGTTCGATCTGGTTAACAGAAAGTTTTACATCTTCGGCTGGGTATTCTGGCCGCAGGACATTCTGTACCTCACCTTCATCCTCATCGTCTCTGCTTACTCGCTGTTCTTCGTCACCGCAATAGCTGGTCGAGTGTTCTGCGGCTATGCATGCCCACAAACGGTGTACACCGAGGTCTTCATGTGGGTGGAGAAGTGGTTTGAAGGTGACCGCGCCAGCCGCATGAGACTCGATGCGGCACCGCTATCGATCAACAAACTCTGGCGCAAAGGCGGTAAGCACACCGTGTGGGTGTTGATCGCGCTATGGACAGGGTTCACGTTTGTGGGCTACTTCACCCCAATTCATACGTTAGTTCATGAAGTGTTGGCCTTTTCCACGGGCCCGTGGGAAACCTTCTGGATCTTGTTTTATGCGTTTGCGACGTGGGGTAACGCGGGTTTCATGCGGGAGCAAGTGTGTAAGTACATGTGCCCGTATGCACGCTTTCAAAGCGTGATGTTTGATCGAGACACGCTCATCGTCTCGTACGATACGGAGCGCGGCGAGCCGCGCGGTGGTCGAAAGAAGGGGGTTGATCCGAAGAGCGCAAGCTTGGGCGCTTGCGTAGATTGCTCATTGTGCGTCCAGGTTTGCCCAACGGGTATCGATATCCGTAACGGGTTGCAATACGAATGCATCGGCTGCTCGGCCTGTATCGATGTTTGCGATACCGTGATGGACAAGATGAATTACCCACGCGGCCTGGTTCGCTACTCAACCGAAAATGCGCTTGAGCAACATTGGGGGTTGGCTGAAATCCGCAAACACCTAGTGAGGCCGCGAATCCTGCTTTACTTCGCTGTACTCGTAACACTCGTCGCGGGGTTGGTGGCGGCACTCGTGCTTCGCAATCCTTTGAAGGTAGATGTAATTCGTGATCGCCGGGTCTTGGCTCGGGAAGTCGAAGGGCGCTATATCGAAAACATTTATCGCCTTAACGTGATGAACACCCGTGAACAGTCGCAGCGCTTTTCCGTGAGTGTTGAAGGTCTGCCTGGCGCAACGATAAATCGCGGTTCAACCGTCGATGCTGAGGGTGCGTCAACCGTTGCCCAAATTGTCGCTGTACGCGTTCCGATTGACACAGCAAAGCCAGGTAGTCACACCATTCACTTCACCATTTCCGCCGATGCGGAAGCATCGATGTCAGTGCGTGAAAAAGCGGCATTCTTAGTACCCAAATAGCAGGCCAACCAGGATTCATGATGCAACAATCGAGTTATCCGAAAACCGTCGATGCGCCAGAGAAGGTCAATTGGCTCATCTGGCCCGGCATATTGATCGCACTTCCGCTTTCGGTGGTAGTGGCATCGGCGATTACGGCTGTATTCATCGTGCGCCATCCCGAAGGGCTAGTCGCTGAGGATTACTACAAACAAGGCAAAGCAATCAATGCCCATCTTGCGAAGACTGAGCGGGCGCATCAGTTGGGGTTTGATCGCTTCGAGGTGAAACGCACCCAGACTGGTGTGGACGTCGAGTTTCCTCACGCGAGCACAGGCTTAGCCGTCGTTGAATTTACGTTTGCCCATCCAGCAGACCCATCGCAAGATCGCCGTTTTGTGATCAATGCGGACGGAAAGAATCGGGTGAGTATTCCGCTGGACCACAGCTTTACTGAGCGGCGGCGTGTACTTGTGACCGATTTGCCGCGCAAAGAGTGGCGCGCAGAAGCCGTATTGAGCGCTCCTTAACCGTGGCGTTCGACTTTCACGTCGGCTCGAACAGACTAGCCACCATCGTGAACCGCAAACGCGCGCTTGCCTGCGCGAACGTAACGTGAGCCACAGCTCTGATTGCGCGCTTAGCGAAACATGGTGCGCATGCATAACCACAAAGCGCCCTCGCGGAGCGCACCCACAAGGAGGTTGCTGATGAACGAGAAACGAGTTGCGCTCTTTGGCGTCGTGCTGTGGCCGGCATTCCTTGCGGCAGCGGCCACCGTTGGTGTCCTGTTCACATTGATCGATCCAGCGAACGTGCATCTTTTCGGCTCGAAAGAGCCTTTGTCGCGCGAAATGTCTTACACCGTCGGTTTTTTTGCGTTTTGGATCATTCACGCGGCAACATCGCTCGCGGCAGTGTGGCTACATGACAAGAATCGCACCATCGACAAAAGTCTGACTTGAATCAATTTCCAATGTGTTGAAATTCGCGATAGTTGCGCCTACAAATTTTGCGGGAACACCTGTGATTTCAGACGCACTCTTGCGCCGATTCGACCTCAATGGTCCGCGCTACACGTCCTACCCCACTGCGGACCGCTTCAGCTCGCTCGTTGGACCTGCGGATTACGCTAGCGCACTCTCTGCGGTCAAGAGCCCCGCTTCGCTCTACATACACATACCTTTTTGTCGTTCGCTTTGTTACTACTGCGCTTGCAACAAAATAGTCACTAAATCGAATAGTGCAGCAAATGACTATCTTTCCCATTTAGAGCGGGAGATCGAGCTAATTGCTAAAAATGCACCATCACTCGAACTGGTGCAGATTGCGTTTGGCGGCGGCACGCCCAATTTTTTCTCTATCGCTCAATTCGAATCGCTTTTCAGGGCGCTGACCAAACACGCGCATCTGGATCCAAATCGTGAGCAGAGTATCGAGATTGATCCCCGCTACCTGAGCGACGGATACATGGAATCACTGCGCGCGCTGGGGTTTAATCGGGTGAGCTTCGGCGTACAAGATTTTGATGAAGGCGTTCAGAAACTCATTCATCGCTCCCAGTCATTCGAGCAGACACGCGCGGCGGTGGCTGCTGCGCGTGAAGCATCGTTCTCGTCGGTTTCCTTTGATCTCGTGTATGGCCTGCCGCTTCAGTCGCGCGACTCGTTCGCTGCAACGCTCGAACGCACGCTCTCACTCGAACCTGATCGCGTCGCACTTTTTAACTACGCGCACATTCCTGAACGGTTCAAAGCGCAGCGTCGTATCCCAAGTGAATCTCTTCCAAGTATTGAAGAGCGTGTCAGCTTGTTTTTGTACGCAGCTGAACGATTGGTCGATGCAGGCTATGTTGCGATCGGTCTGGATCACTTTGCTCGGCCGCGCGATCCGCTCGCACAAGCTGCAGCAGATGCAAGCTTGCGCAGAAACTTTCAGGGCTACAGCACGCATGCGAAGACTCAGCTGATTGGAATTGGTGTTTCTGCGATCAGTCAGCTCAACGAGCTCTTCGCTCAAAACAGCGCAGATCTCGACGTCTACCAGACGCGTATCGGCCGTGGCGAACTTGCGACACATCGCGGCATCGCACTTACGTTTGATGACCGTGTGCGTGCGTCTGTGATCGAAAAGCTCATGTGCCACGGTGCGCTTCACTGGTCAGAGATCGCTGCCGAGTTTTCAATCGATGCGAAGTCGTACTTCGCGCGCGAACTCACGTCGCTTCAACGTCTCGAACAAGACGGTGTGGTGAGCTTAACGCCCGACACCGCGCGGGTCACCGACAACGGTCGTCTGTTGCTGCGTGCCGTTGCGATGGTGTTTGATGCTTACCGCGATCAGCCTCGCCCCACTCAAGCGACGAGTGCCGAACCAGAAGCAACGCCCATCCGCTTTTCGCGCATTGCCTAAGCGTTTCTCTCAATGACGCTTTCTTTGCTCACCGCAGCGATCCTGATCGGGCTCATGGGTGCGGGCCACTGCGCCACGATGTGCGGCCCCACGACAATCGCGCTTGTCTCGCGTACCGCAACGCCAAAACAGCCGCTCGCGGCGCATGCGGGCCGTGTGTTGACTTATGCGCTCTTAGGCGCGCTCGCAGCCGCGCTCACCGGTGAAGTGACTCAGTTTCTTCGCAACGAAGTGTTTCGTGTAGCGTGGTTTCTTGTCCCGAATCTCTTGCTTGTTTTCTCCGCGCTCTACTTGATGGGCTATCAGCAGGCGTATGCACCGGTAGAGTCATTCGGTCGCGCGGTGTGGACGCGCATGAGCGGCGCGCGACAACTGGTACAGACGCGTGGCGGCTTCTGGGGAGATTTGTTGCGAGGCGGCTTGTGGGGATTTTTGCCTTGCGGGATGGTCTACAGCGCGCTGGGCTTAGCGGTGCTCACGCTCGATCCGCTTGCTGCGGCGCTGGTGATGATTGCCTTTGGAGTGTCGACATTGCCGGTGTTGCTCGCGCTCGGATTGCTGTCGCAACAAACGCTCAGCAAACTCAAGCAACCGAAAGTACGTCGCAGTCTGGGGATTGCGTTGTTGGCGCTCGCGATATGGAACGTCACGCTGATTCCCGCGCGCGTCAACGGTCTTTCGCTTTCGTTTTTCTGCTAGCCGCCGGTGAAGGCGGCAATGCATCGCTTTCCATGGGCGCACGTGTGCGTGCGGGAGCGCGCAAGCGTGATCGAACTTACTGCTCAGGTGCCTGCAATACGCCGCGCCGAATCTGATCGAGCTCGATCGATTCAAAAAGCGCTTTGAAGTTGCCCTCGCCAAATCCTTGGTTACCTTTTCTCTGAATGATTTCAAAGAAAATCGGGCCAATCAGATTCTGCGTGAAGATTTGCAATAGCAAACCGCTGTCTTCCGGCGCGCCGTCAACCAGCACGTTGAGCGCTTGCAGTTTCGCGACATCTTCGCCGTGGTTCGGGATACGCGTTGCTAACTGCTCGTAGTAAGTTGCAGGCGTCGTTTGAAACGGAACGGCTTTCTTCGCGAGCACGTCTACCGTCGCGTAAATGTCGTTTGTGCCCAGCGCGACGTGCTGAATACCTTCGCCGTGATACGCGTGTAGATATTCTGCTATCTGCGATTTGTCGTCGCTCGATTCGTTAATCGGAATACGGATGTTGCCGCAAGGGCTGGTCATCGCTTTCGATTTCAATCCGGTCAGCTTACCTTCGATATCGAAGTAGCGAATTTCACGGAAATTAAACAGCCGCTCATAAAAGCCCGCCCATTCCGCCATCCGACCACGATGCACATTGTGTGTGAGGTGATCGATATAGGTCAGGCCCCCGCCTTCAGGAACACGCGGCGCGCCGGCGATCGGGACGAAATCAATGTCGTAAATTGTGACGTTATTGCCGCCAAACTTATCGTTGCCGTTGTAGCGATCAACAAAGTAGAGAAGCGAATCGCCGATCCCTTTGATCGCGGGAATATTTAATTCCATGGGGCCGGGATGCACATCCACGCCCCACGCGCCGAGCTCAACCGCACGTTTGTACGCAAACGCGGCGTCTTTCACGCGAAACGCGATCGCGCAAATTGATGGCCCGTGAATGCGCGCGAAGCTTTGCGCAAACGAACCCTGCTCCGCATTCAGGATGAAATTGACATCGCCCTGCTTGTAGAGCAACACATTCTTTGAGCGATGTTTAGCCACGGCCACAAAGCCCATCTGCTCGAAGAGTTTTCCCATGGCGGCAGGATCCGGTGCGGCAAATTCGATGAACTCGAAGCCATCGGTTTGCATTGGGTTGTCCCACGGTTGGAATTGCGATGCCATTGATTACTCCAGCGAATTGAATCTCGAAATTTTTCACGAATTGTGACGCAATACGATTTCAATTAAATGCTGGGATTCAATGTTTCATAGCTCATAATTGCGCATTACGTGATTTTTACGGGGTATGGTTTCATGGATCGGACCGATTTGCGCATTTTGGAAGTGCTCCAAAGTGATGGGCGATTGACCAATATAGAACTCGCAGACAAAGTAAACCTCTCCGCTTCACCGTGCTTGCGCCGCGTACGTGCGCTGGAAGAAGCGGGATACATCGCGAGTTATGCGGCGCTCTTGAATCCCGAGAAAATTGGGCTCGGACTCACTGTGCATCTGGATGTTGCGCTCGACAAAAAAGACGCCAAGGCACGCGATCGACTCAAGGCCGCCGTTCTCACATGGAGTGAAGTAAGCTGGTGTCACTCGCTTTCGGGCGAGATGGACTACACGATGCAAGTGGTGATGCCCGATCTGAAGCACTACACATCGTTTTTGATGGATCGTGTGCTCACACTGCCAGGGGTAATCAACGTGAAGTCGTCATTTGTGCTGGAGAAAGTTAAAGAAACGACGATCTTGCCTTTGAACTATGCAACGCCCTAGCCCAACCGAATGGAAAAGTCTGAGCGCTGATCCACGCCTGCACGGATCGTACGATTTCAAATAAACTGTCTCGCCCTATTTTGATCCCAGCGCGCATGCTTGATACAAAAGCCATTCTTACTCGAAAGATGAGGGTCGCCTTGGTCTCCGCGATCTGCGGATCGCTCGTGGTGGGCTGCGCGACTGCGCCCGAAGAATCGAAGCCTCCCGAGCCGGCGGCGGTTGCACAACCCGCGCAGGCACCGGTGCCACCCCCACCGCCAGTTGCGCCACTGCCACCAGCCCTGCCGCCCTTGCCCATCGAAATGCCGATCCCACCGAAGGAAGCCGCACCGGTGGAGCTTCCTTCGTATGCGCGAAAGGGGCGTCGACTTTCCTCTGACGGTGGCGAACCCGGACGACTCTTTCTAAGCTATTGCCGAGGCTTCGAAATTGAGCGCGACGCTGCAAGCTATTTCCGACGGCTCGAGCGCAACAAGCAATTGCCAGATGCGGCAACCGTCGAGGCGCGCGCGCGCGAGGCCGGCCGCTCACTTACTTTGCGGGACGTGGTTGAGCGCGATTGGGCGATTCAAAAAGAGAACGCGAAAAGCTCACCGCAGCGCTGCAAAGTGCTGGGCGGAAGCGTAAGCGATGGTGTTGCCGTACTCGTTGTGGAGGCCGATATCTACGGAAAGCGACAGCGCGGCACAGCCACCGTGGTACCGGTTAACGGCAAGTGGCGGGTTCGCGATCACGGCAGTTGGGAGCCCGCGAAGTAACTGAGTGACGTGCCACAGTTCGCCTGTTCAAGCCCACCGCGGAAGCGTCATCAACGACGGTATCTTGGCGGCGAGAGCGCGTAGCTGGCCCTCACAATCAAGCCGTCGCGGACTTCGTACACGCAGATCATTTCCACACAACCGATGCCGTCTTTGAAGTCACGCGTCACTTCTTCATGATCGATCACAAAGTTCGCCATCACGTTTCTTGAGATCAATCGCGCGTGCAGATTCGGCTCTGCAAATCGAATTGCGAAGCGTGCGCGCATCTCGGCGTGGCCCTTCGCCAACAGTGCGCCGTGTAGCTCGTATTGCTCCGCATCTGGCGCAAACGTTTGAAGCAAAGCCTCCATGTCCTTCCGGTTGTAAGCATCGAGCTGAGCTTGAACTACAGTGGCGGCATCCATCGCGAGCAATCCTTAGAAGACAAAACTGTGGCGCGATTGTGCCGCACGCTACCGGGCTGCCGAGGCTCGGCCGAGCGGGTTCTACAGGCGAACCGTTTCCTTTATAGCTTTACCTATTTAGTCTTTACTTAATATGGGCTAAATACAGATAATTTGTAGTAGCCCGTTTATATTTTTATGATCGCTATCCCATGCAATAAATGGGCTAAAAGGTATATTTTGTGACGAATCACGTGTCATAAACGCATGTGCGAATCGCTGCCGTCTGCGCACAAGATACGCATACCTCGTAAAGCTTCGCCGCGAACTCGTAGCTAGTAAATACAAAACGCGCTTTCGCGCGTTTTTGGATTTGGAGCGGGCGATGGGAATGTGCGGGCACTGCGTGTCCCGCGTCGCTTCGCGACCGCATCTTACGATGCGTCCAACCTCGCTTACGCTCGGTGAGTCGAACCCAACACTGGAACGTGGGTTCGCTTCCCAACGCCCACAAAAAACGCGCTTTCGCGCGTTTTTGGATTTGGAGCGGGCGATGGGAATCGAACCCACGTTAGTAGCTTGGGAAGCTACAGTTCTACCATTGAACTACGCCCGCGAAGGATCGAATTATAAAGTGTCGTCTTTTGTCATCGCGGCGTAACACGGTTGTCATAAAACCTCTTCCATGCCAGCAAAAATCCTGATCGTTGAAGACGAACCCGCCATCGCCGAATTGGTGGCGCTTCACTGTAAACATGCCGGGTTCGATACTCAAAATGTCGCTGCCGTTTTAGACGCGCGAGACATTGTGGACGAGACGCTGCCCGACCTCATTGTGCTCGACTGGATGTTGCCAGATAAACCGGGCATTGATTTCGCGCGCGAGCTTCGCCGGGATGAGCGGACGAAAGACTTGCCCGTGTTGATGCTTACCGCACGGGCGGACGAAGACGACAAAGTGCTCGGCCTTGAAGTGGGCGCGGATGATTACGTCACCAAGCCGTTTTCGCCTAAAGAGTTGATTGCGAGAATTAAGGCGCTTCTGCGCCGCGCCGCGCCCGAACTCAATGACAACGCGCTTGAGATTGCGGGCTTGCGCCTCGACCCTGTATCGCACCGTGTGAGCGCGGGCGATCTCGAGCTCAAGGTTGGGCCAACAGAGTTCCGGCTCCTGCGCTTCATGATGTCGCGACCAGAGCGCGTTTTCACGCGTCAGGCCCTGCTTGACGGGGTGTGGGGCGATCATGTGTTTATCGAAGAGCGCACCGTCGATGTTCATGTTCGAAGGCTCCGGGTAGCGCTTGAGCCGAGCGCGCATGATCGACTGATTGAGACGGTTCGTGGTGGTGGCTACCGGCTACGCAAGGCGTGATCGATACACTTCCTGCATGACAACGCTTACTCGCGCCTTCGCGGTCTGCGCGATCCTGGTGATCGGCGGCAGTATCTGGCTAACCCCCTGGGTGGGCTTTCTCTTTTTTCTGTGTGCGGCGGTTTACTTCCTGTTGATGGCGCGTCGGCAAGAGCGCGATGTTCGCGAACTCTTGCGCGATCCCGCCGCGCAATCGTTCGCCTTTGATGAACTCACCACGCATTTGCGCGAGAAGCTCAAAGCCGGCGAACAAAATTTGCGTGATCGCGACGCCGAAATTGCGCAGCGACGTCAAATCACCAATGCGATTCCGGACGGCTTGTTTCTGCTTGATCGCGAGAATCGAATCGTTTGGTGCAATCAATCGGCGCTCGTGATGCACAAGCTCGATGCGTTTCGCGACATGGGAAAACCGATTGGTCAGCTCATTCGGGCACCCGAGTTTTTGAATTACTTACAAGAGCCAAGTTCACTCGAGCCCGTGATTGCCATTGATTCGCGAACACTTTCTTTCCGGCTCGAAATTCTGCGTGACGATTCGAGACTTTTGCTCACTCGTGACGTGACCGACCGTGAGCGCCTTGATCGTATGCGCCGCGATTTCGTCGCTAACGTGTCTCATGAATTACGCACGCCGCTCACCGTGATGAGTGGCTACCTCGAAACGATTCGCGATCTGCCACTCCCCGAGACAGACCGCACGCGCTACATCGGATTGATCGAAACACAAACGACCAATATGCAGCGACTGGTCGCCGATTTGCTCACGCTTGCTCGACTCGAAAACGAACAGATCCCGAGCGAAGCAGTGCCTGTCGATGTCGGCGCGGTATTGCGCGATGCGTATGAAGATGCCTCAGCGCTATCGGCGGGCTCGCACACATTGACACTCGATGCACCTCTTGGCATTGACATGCGTGGAAGCCCAACCGAGCTTCGCACCGCGCTCACAAACCTGCTTTCCAATGCCGTGCGCTACACACCACCCGGCGGCGAAATATCGGCGTCGGTGCGACGCGTCTCTGGTGCGGTGGTCGTGGAAGTGCGCGATACCGGCCTCGGCATCGCGCCCGAGCATCTGCCCCGACTGACTGAGAGGTTCTATCGCGTTGACCGTTCGCGCTCTAGGGACACAGGCGGCACGGGGCTTGGGCTCGCCATCGTGAAGCACGTCCTGCAGCGGCATCGGGGTCGTTTGGAGGTGGACTCTGAACTGGGCAAAGGTTCAACGTTCAGGTTGCGCTTTTCTCAGGGCGATAACGAAACAACTTAGGCGGTAAAGCCCTGTTTTAATTGGGGCGAACGCGCGTTAAATTGCACAGTTGCTTCTTCATTTAATGTGCATGCAGCCCCGGATTTAGCTGAGCTGAGAGATCGTTTCTGCAATGTATACGCGGCGGCGTGTAGATCACTCGCCGGTAATCTGCGTCGAAATGCTGACTAGACCCGCTGCTGCAGCAGCGATTTGGCGGTTTCGATGAGAAGCGCATCAGAAAACGGCTTAGTGAGGTAGCCATCGACGCCCGCGGCGTCCGCGACTGCCCGATGGCGCTCACCACTTCGCGAGGTAATCATGATGATCGGCAGCAAAGACCAAGCCGGTACCTCTCGCACACGACGCGCGAGCTCCACGCCGTTGAGGTTTGGCATTTCAAGATCGGTCGCAATCAGCGCAATTGGGTGCCGGCGCAGCGCCTCCAGCGCTTCAAATCCGTCGGCGGCCATGACCACCTCAAAACCACTGTTCTCGAACGACTGGCGAAGCGCGCGACGCGCTGAGAGCGCATCGTCAACCACCAGAATGCGAACCCGCTCAGCTTCAGCTCGCTGGCGCAAGCGTATGGCCGCGCTCAACGTCACTTTCGATTCCGCCTTCCGAGCAAGTGCGGCCGGATCAATCAAAAAGATGGGCGTGCCTACATCGCCGATCGAGCCAACCGATAGTCCAGGGATTTTGCTCAGGATGGAGCCCACGTTTTGAAGAACGAATTCGCGAACATCCACGACGCGGTCCACGGAAAGCGCAATCGGGCCACGATCCGAGTGAGCGAGTACCACCGCATTTTTTGTGCGCTCATCCGGCGAAACGTGATCGCTAAATCCAAGCCACTCTGCAAGCGACAGAACGGGATAGCGCACGCCCGCGAACTCACATTCAACGACTATCTGGCTATCGGGTCCCACAGCAATTTCGCATGAACCTGGGGGTAGCGCGGTAATGACATGATCGCTCGCGATAGCAACGCGCTCATTGGCAACGTCAACGACGAGGGACTGCGCGAGCCCTGCAGTAACAGGGACCCGCATAAGGATTTCGGTGCCTGCGCCAGGTTCGGATCTAATCGAGAGCGCCCCCTTCAGCGCACGCATG
Source organism: Betaproteobacteria bacterium (assembly GCA_013298765.1). Taxonomy (GTDB): domain Bacteria; phylum Pseudomonadota; class Gammaproteobacteria; order Burkholderiales; family Casimicrobiaceae; genus Casimicrobium. The sequence continues at coordinate 177,628 of JAAFJA010000007.1, read as the reverse complement.
CGCTCGGCGACCACGTCCATTCCGATGCCACGCCCTGAAACCTGGCTCACATCAGCTTTTGTCGAAAAGCCTCGTTGCAGCACGAGCTCAATCACTTCGTCGCGAGTGAGCTCTGCGTTGTACGAGATCAAGCCTTCGGCGACCGCCTTTTCGCGAACGCGCTCTGCGTCAATACCACGGCCATCATCGCGACAGCTAATTACGACATGCGCACCTTCGCGCTGACATTCAATGAAGATTTCGCCGCTTGCTGACTTGCCTCTGAGCATGCGCTCAGCAGAATCCTCTATGCCGTGATCCACTGCATTGCGAAGTATGTGAAGCAGCGGCTCGGTCAGTTGACCGAGCACGCTTGAGTCAATGGTCGTTTGCTCACCTCGAATCGAAAGCCGCACGGGCTTATCGAGCTCGTTGGCCGTCTGCTCAACGCTGCGACGTAGTCTTGAAATGAGGCTTGCGAAAGGAACCAGCCGCGATTCAAGAAGTGTGCGATGCTGTTCGCGTAGTCCGCGCTCATCTTCGCGTAGTGCGAGGAGCGTATCGCGGAGATCTTGCTGCGCCTCGCGCGCGAGGTCATCCTGATCTTGCACGGCCTCGGAGAGCGTTCGCGACAGAATGTGCAGGCTGTCATAGCGATCAAACTCAAGAGGATCGAACTGCTCGTTTGCATTTCGTCTCTCTTCGAGCACTACCACCTGGCGATCAATCAAGCGCTGCAGCTCTTCGAGCTTCTGACGCAGCAGACGTCGCTGCTCATCTGCCTGCGAGAGACGCGCATCGATTCGGCGCAGCGTTCGCGCCACCCGTTGCGCACCCGCAAGCGATTCACCCGCGCGCATCACAAGCTCACCGATCCGCTCGCTCGACACGCGAAGCGTCACCGCGTCGCTAACGCGCACCTCTCCGATTGCGTCTGCCGAGTCGGCTGCAACAGGCGCAGTGCTCGTAGTCTCAATCGGGGGCGGGGAAAAGTAGTCTGCCTCGTCCTGCTCGATTGCCGTAGCCCATGCCTGCATCCGTTCGAGTACAGCGAGCAAATAGCCAGGGGGTGCTTCATCTCCGTTGAGATGCGCGACGGCTTGCGACAATGAATCGGTCGCCACTCGTGCATCACGCAGTGCAAGCGCATGCGCGGCAGGATCTCCTTCGCCCCCATCAAGCCAAATCAGCACGTCTTCTAACCGGTGCGCAATGTTCGCAACCCCAGGAATCCCGATAATGTTCCCGGAGCCTTTCAGCGTGTGTGCGACTCGCTGCGCCTCGGCTAGCTGTCCATTTACACGCACCTCGGCTGATTCGATCTCGAGGAGATCACGATGTAGGCGATCAAGCTGACGCGGCGCATCGGCGAGCATCGCGCTTAAAAGTTCTGGATCAGCGTTGCGAACATCGAGCGAAACATTAGCTTCGGTAATTTCGATGTCTAGGGCGCCAGCGTCATCGTCCCCGTCTGACAAGCTGGGCTCAATAGTGAGCGTTGCAGCAAATGCATCCAGCCACTCGGAGTCAGGTTCTAGCGGGGAGCTCAGTGCTTGCGCGTAAAGCAGCTCTACGCTTTCTACAGCGGCACCGTTTGCTAGGTAGGCGTCGACGGCATCAATCGTCTGCGAAAGCCACGCAGCTCGAAGCGAACGGTCATCGCGCGATAGCGCTGTATCGCAGGACGCGATGACATCGATCGAGTGAGCCAGTAATTTGGACGCTGCAGCAAGTCCGGCCATCTCGATGGCAACGCGTGTACGCTCGATAAACTCGATCGCGTCGTCTAGTGCAGCGTCATCAGAAACCACCGCACGGCTTGAGGCGATCGATTCGAAAGCGGCGCGCACAGCGGGAAGCCCCGCCTGGTACTCCGTTGCGAGGAGCTCAATCAGCTCGGAGAGTTTCATCGTTATTTGCGCGACTTAGATGTTGCCCACATCATGCAGGCTGCACGACACCATCGTCGCCAGGAAGTTTGAACTGACCGACCGATGCGGCGAGGCGATCAGAGTATTCCACCAACTGCTGAGTACTCGTGGTTTGCTCTTCAATGGCCTGACTTGTGCGCGTTGTTTCCTCCGCAAGACTGACAACGCTTTGCTGCAGCTCAATCGCCAATCGGTTCTGATCTTCTGCGGAAGTTGCAATTTCTTGCACTAGCTCCACGAGTTCCTGTGTGGTCATGCGCGTTTGGGCCATCTGCATGCCCGCCTCTTGCGCAAGCTCAGACTGTTTAACCACGTCCGTAATCAATCGATTCACGGTGAAGAGCGTTTCGTTAGTTTCACCTTGAATGTTGTTCACGAGCTGTGAGATCTGTGCAGTTGCTTGACGCGAACTATCTGAGAGTCGCTGCACCTCTTCGGCCACTACCGCGAAGCCTCGACCCGCCTCGCCCGCAGTTGCCGCTTGCATGGATGCGTTAAGCGCCAGCACGTGAGTGCGTTCTGCAATCGTGTTAACCAGCGCAACAGCCGAGGTAATCTCTTGCGAGCGCTCGCCCAGTCGTTTAAAGCGCTTTTCCATCTCTGAGATGGATTGGCGAAGCGAATCCATACCGGTCACGGTTCCTTCCACCGCGTTCATAGCGGTGAGCGTTGCACCAGCGGCTTGTTCTGCCGCGTTGTTCGACCGTTGGGCGAGCGACGCCACTTTAACCAGCTGCTCAGTGGTTTGCGTAAGCGTCGTTGCCATCGCCTCCAAGGCACGGCGCTCCTGCTGAGCAGCGTCTTCAACCTGCAACGAGCGGTCACGCACCGCGTTCGAAGTTTGCCGCACGCTATCGGCAACGTCACGCACGTCGCTCATGGTGCGCCCAGTCTCTTCGGCTAACTGGTTGACGGACGATGAAACCGTTCCCACCACATCGGCGGTCACCGGAGCGCGCACGGTCAGGTCGCGATTTGAGAGCTGGAACACGGTTTGCAGCAATGAAATTACAGAGTTGTTGAGCTGTTCGTTCTCTTTTTTTGCTGCTTCTAGGGATGCAATCCGCTCATCGAGTAGGTTGTCAAATGAGCGCCCGAGATCACCAATCTCATCGCGAACAGTGAGTTTCGAACGCGCTTGGCTTTCGCCGCCTGCCACTGCTTTCACAGTAGATGCGAGCTTTTCGATAGGTTCGAGGAATCGCTTTAGGAACACCAAAACAACTGCACCAGCAACTACAAGAATGCCCAGTCCAATCAAAACAGCGCGAAGCAGTGATGCGTTATTTAGCTCTTCAAGTGGTTTGACCGCTTCTGCTTGATCAATTTTCGCAACGATAGCCCAGTTGAGGCCCTGCACGCGCACCGGGGCATACGCAGCCAATGATCGCACGCCGCGGTAATCGATGTAGTCAGTGAAGCCCTCTTTGCCATCAATGGCGCTCTTTACCTCGTCGGTGTCAATCGTTACAAGGCCCACCGTTGTTTCCTTCCGAAGCAATGTCTGCTGCTCAGTGGTCGAAAGTTTGCCAGCGAGCGTCTTCGCGAAATTGTCTTTGCTCTCCAACAGATAGCGAGCGTTAGATCGCATTTTTTTGTCTGCGCCGACCAGAAATACGTCTCCCGAGTCGCCTAGGCCCACCTTTTTCCACTGACGGTCTGAGGTCATTGCATCGGTGATCTTATCGAGGGGGTACTGGGCGAGCAGCACTGCGACCTGACGATCACCGTCGTACAACGGCACCGAAATGAACGCTGCTTGGTCGTTGTACGAGGGGATGTAGGGCGAGAAATCACTCAAATACGCAGCGTCGCGCTTGGGCGCCGATTTCATTTTGAAGTAGGCCTCAGCCAACTTAGAGTTCGATGCGATGCCCGTCGAAAGATTGGTTGCAAAGTCGAGCTCTTTGAACACCGTGTAGACCACGTTGTCTGTCTCGATATCCACCAAAAATAGATCGTAGAAAGTTTGGAGCTTTTGAGTCCGCTCGAAGCTCGGATGATAGGTCGCGTGCGCGCGTCCGTAAGGAAAGTCGTACGCTGGCGCGGCGAGCTTATCCTTTTGACCAAGCGGGTTTGGGTTAGAGGTGATGAAGGCGGCTTGAAGCGCAACACTATTCTCGTCACGCGCGCTCACGAAGCGACTCAAGTCTGGGGTGGCGTCGGCATTCCGCCGTTCAAATTCAGCTTTGAATTGCTGCTGTAGATAGTTAGTCATCGCAGCTGTTGCGCCTGCAGCATCGCTTTTAGCAACGTCGCGTGCGGCCGTTGTGTAGCTCGCCTTAAACGCCTTGAAAGCGTCGAGTGTCGAGCGTTGCGCCGCGATCGTGGATACATCAGACACACGCGAGTTGAACTCGTCAATGAGCGCTTGACGCCGGGCTTCTCGTAGCGCAACTAGCTCCTGTTCGGTCTGTGCATTAATGGTCCGGCTTGTGAGCGCGGAGGCCCCAGCCCAAAGTCCTGCAGCCGTGAGTGCAACGGGCACAACAGCCAGCAACGTGGTACCAAGCAATAGTTTTTGACGAATGTTCATAAATAACCCCCAAAGCCGTTATCGTTTTTTATCCACGTGACGACCATTTAATACATGTGTTTACTGTGATTTCTCGATCGCTGTGCTGAGCTCGGAGAAAAGACGCTCGACATTGACCTTGCCGTAGCGCTCGCCGCTGGCCACCTCGACGAACCCCTCGATCAGAGAAGGTACAGCGACAGCAGAGGCATCGTCGACTTGCTCCTCAAGTTGTTGAGGTAGCCCGTTGAATATGAGTGCGATCCGCTCTTTAACGCCATCTCGATCTAGTGCGCCAACCAAAAGACGGCGATTCTCTTGCGCGGCAGTACTACGGCGAGCGAGAGAGACGTCATCTGTGATTCGCAAAAGCGAAAGATCAATGACAGGCACAATCCGACCATTGAGATTGGTAGCGCCTACAAGCCAAGCGGGCGCGCGCGGAACGGCAGTTAACTCAAATGATTCGACAATCGTTTCGGCCCAACCGTAAGGCAACGCGATCTTAAGCGCGTTGCAGCGGACGCCCTGGTAGAGCTTGCGCTCGCGCGAGGTTGGGATAACCGCGTGATCGTGCACGTATTATCCGAGCGACAGCACTTGGTCGTCGGTGTAGGGCTTGGTTACAAATCCCTTCGCACCCAGCATTTGCGCAAATACGCGATCTGCCTTTTGATCTTTGCTGGTGACAAAGACCACCGGAATTCCCTTGGTCGTTGGGTCTTGCATCAGCTGGCGAGTCGCGGAAAAACCGTCGAGTCCCGGCATGTTCACATCCATAAGGATGAGGTCTGGCAAGTCGCGCTTCGCAGCAACAACGCCGTCGGTGCCCGTTGCGGCCACAAGTACCGTCCAGCCGGCGTCCGAAAAAATGCGGCGCAAGTTTTGTGCGTCTACAGGCGCATCATCTACGATCAATACTCTTTTCACTGGTTTACCTATCTTCTAAATTTCAAGCTGGCGGAGCTTCATCCGCGTTGTTTCACCACACCAGGTGGTAAATTTTCAAAACTCGCCGAGAGCGGATTTCCTGTTCCCCGCGTTGGTGATGCAGGCGGCGTGCCATGTGTCTGCCGAAGCGTTGACACGCTGTCGGCTAAATCAGGGCTGAAACGTAGAAGCACTTTGAGCATCTTCGCTTCATCGAGTGGTTTGGTGAGATACGCGTCGCATCCCGCGAAGGTTCCACGAACTTTATCGATCGTACCGCCACGGCTGGTGAGCATGACAACAGCCGGCGATCTGCTCGCTGGATATTTCCGCCCTTTGATGGCTTTGCAAGTTTGATATCCATCGAGCCCGGCCATCATTACATCGAGAAACACAAATGCGTATTCGCCTTCGGAGACTCTCACTAGCGCCTCTTCACCGCTTCCGCAGAGATCTACAGAAAAGCCGAACGCGCTCAGCCGACTGTGCATGAAGCGCAGCGCGACGTCGCTGTCGTCAACAACCAAAATATTGATGGGTTTCGGAGGGGGTGCAGTTGATTCAATCGCTTGCGAAACAGGAAGCTCGGCAGCTTTTGGAACCACGCTCGGACTAAAGGTAGGCGCATTGCGCACCTGCGGACGAAGCTCGGAAATTACTTTAGCGTCTTTCGAAAGGCTTGCATCTCGTACTTCCGTTGGCGCAGAAGGCATCAGAGGCTGCGGCGTGGGAGTCGGCTCAACGCGAGCAGGTCGAGCCAAGCTCACGACGCGAGGCATCGCGCTGATCGAACGGGCCGCGGGGGTGCTCGACGCCGCTGGCAGTGTGGCGGGCGGGCGGGCGCCCCCCGTCGGCGTCGGTGTAGGGGTCGAAGGTGAGCTGACGGATGACGCGCCGGCGACGAGGCCAAGCTCGGTATACGCAGCGTCGAGGCTATGGAGTACCGAATTTAAATTGACGGGTCGGCTCACGTGACGCCATGCGCCATCGACATGCGCCTTGGACACGGCGATCAGCAGCTGCCCGCCGGGGATCGAACTCGGTCTAGCGACATCGCTATCAGCGCTCCATAGAATCAGGTTAGCCTCACTCAGTGACGCAGCGATCGTGAGCGGGCCTGGACGGCGCGATGCGACCAAGCGAAAAAAAGTCTCAAACGTTGCCTTTTCGGGCGCAGGAAAACCGACAAGGATCACCTGTAAAGCGTTAGATGCCATTTCTGTATCACTTCCCCAGACCACAGCGAGAATCGCGCGTGTCAGCGTTGTTGGTATTTACTTGACGCAAATGTTTGCATGATCGGCGCAAGAACTACACCACAACGACCTGCTATCAGACTATTCGGGGTCATAGCCAAGACTGATATACCAATGTCATCGAGAGTGCTGGGGCGATACCCATACTTTGCGTGCGTGAAAAAACGCACGAGTGGAAACGATTGCATTCACTGCGCTCGCGTTTACGTCACGTCCTCGGTCTTACGCGATCTGGCGTAGCAAACATGCCCAACATTGCCTGCTGCTGCATCATGTTCGCGTTACCAGCACATCACAATCCGTCCTGCGCCACATCCCGCAGATTGGTTCAGGGGGTTACCAAGTTCGTCGGTGCAACGAAGTACAGATCAATATCGCCCCAGGCATGCCACGAACCGGGCCGCGTGCGAATCTCGCGTTCGAGCCGCGCAGCGTACTCGGCGAATGCCGCATCCGCACCCAAGCTCTCATCGATGGGTTCGAAGCGAAGCGTTTGCTTTAACGAGCTGGAATCCACATCGCCGAAAACGAAACTTATCGCCGCGCCTGCTTCGATCGCAAGCTCGATAGCTTGTCTCGGCATATAAGCAGTTCTGCCAAAAAACGTCACTGGAGAACAACGTTTGGCAAGTGCGGGAGGAATATCGATGGTGGCGATTACACGACCACCACGTGCAAGCGCATCACGCACATGCTTGCTCGCGCCCTTCATCGTTATGAGCGGAAGGCCTCCCATGCGATTCATTTCTCGCCACCGAAGTCGCAAATACGGTGACCAGAGTTTGTCGCGCCATTCAGTGAGTTTCGGAAAAGGTGCAGAGACCAATTCCACGGGCCGGCCTTGGCTTGCGAGCACCAACAGCATCCACCAGCCGTTACCGCGATGGGCGCTTAAAAACATCGTTGGCCGCTCAACTGGGGGCAAGCCTTCTACGATGATGTCTCGGCGCAACGTATTTCGCTCTCTGAAAAAACTGAGATACACATCGCAGCGATCAATGAATCGCAGGAGGCGCTGCTCTTTCGACGCGGCTGCCACATCTGCGTCCGGCAAAAAGCGGGGCAGATTTGCGGCGAGCGCGGCGACTTCATCTGCAAACAGGCTCTCATCGTTCTCAACACGCTTTGCGATACGACGACGTAGCGAGTGCGGCGAAAAGGTGTAGAGCAGTGGCCAAAATACCCATTCGCGAAAGCGCTTCATATGCACGCTATTTCGTATCGCGCCGCCGCTTGATACGAGTGCTGTTCCGACAAGCACCAGCGCCATTCCAATCAGCATGTTCGAGGTAATCTGCTCATCAATAAAGAGCCATCCCCAAAATGCGGCAAATGCAGGAAACAAGAATGCCACGCTAGATGCGCGCTGCGGCCCAATCTCCTTAATGAGACGGAAGAACATAAAGTAGCCGAGCACAGTGCAAAACACCGCCAGAGCGAGTGCCGCGCCCCAGGCAATCGCGGTAGGCGGCTGTGCTGGCAGCGCAAACAAGGAGAGCGGCACCAACCATACGCTCGCGCCGAGCACCATGCCGGTTGCGCCCACGATTCCGCCCGCATCACTTAAGTACCGCTTGATCAAAAAACTTGCGGTGGCGTACATCACTGCGCCCACCAGCACCGCAATCATCCCCAACACAATCATCGGCGTGACATCAACGGGCTGCAGGCCAACGAGCGCGATCACGCCCGAAAAAGCGAGCACGATGCCAATCCATTTGGCTGTTCCGAGCCGTTCTTTGAAAACGAGCCACGCAATCAGCGCGCCCCAAATCGGCGTCGTTGAATTTCCAATGGCGCTGTAGGCTGAAGGAATGTAGAGCGCCGCAAAGCAATACATGATGAACGGACCTGCAGTGTTTACACCGCCAACCGCTAGATAGCGCTTCCAATGAGTCGCGAGCGGGAAAGGCAGGCGCAACATGGCAACGATTGCAAGCATGATGGCGCACGCGAGTGCAACACGCACGCCCGCCAATGCAATCGCGCCAAACTCGGGGGCCGCGATGCGCATGAACATGAAGGCGGCGCCCCATATCGCGCCCAACGCCAGGAGCTGCAAGTAAGAACGACTATTCATCGTCCCAAGAATCGCCGCGCGCGCGCCTGCAAAGTGTGGACGCTGAGATTTCGCAAGCTACAGGTACGACCAGAAGTAACAGAAACGTCGCGCATCACCACAATAGATTGGGGCATCAGCAAAGAAATACTATTTTTCAGTAAATGCAAAAAAACTACCTCGCCCCAATATAAAAGTCTTGTAAATCAAAGAGTTGAGAGCAAATCGATAAGCCTGCGGTCGTGAGCCCCGCTTTGCTGCGCCAGCAGAGCGCACGACTAGCGCCGCGCTGAGCGTGCCGACTTTGTTGTGCGCCGCCCCGAGCCAGCCGACCGACACGCCACACACGCGTCGTCGGATTTTCTTTACTTCTTGGCTTTGGCGATCTCCGCCGCTAGCTCAGAGCCACTCTTGTAGTGTGGCACCTTGGCGAAGGTCGTTCGCTTCGTACGATGCCAAAGCGCATTGTTACCACTGACTTCGTCTTTCCAGTACTTGTCAGCAAGCGCAATGTTCTTTTGGGGATCGAGCATGAACGCTGCGCGTGAACTTTGGCCGCCGAAAATGTAGAGCTTGCCATTGATCATCTCGAACACGTCCGCGTCGCCGCCCCATGGCACGCTGTACACGATTCCATTGGTGCAATAGCCGCCGTATTCGGGCAGGTAGCGCTGCGGCTCTTTGTCGAAAAGTGCTTTGTTCTCGTTGGACGCGAAATAGAACGTGATGTTTTCGTAGGTTGATTTGAGGCTAGGGTTACCCTGGGCGTAGGACTTCGTCGTAAAGTAAGACACAACGTCTGCACCTTTGAGCATCACCCGATCATTGCCATCCATCTTGTGAACATTCGCCGGAGAAATCTTGCCGCCCGGATTCTGTGTGACGAGCGGCGCACAGCCGACGAGCGCGAATGAAACACCAAGCAGCGACGCAATCGCCAAAGCTTTTATCTTCAACATAATCTGTTCTCCACGGCTACCGCTTGCCGACTTTGTAGAAACAATAGAAACGGGATCGAACGCGAGTCGCGTCTTGAATTGGCTCGCTTGAAGGCGAAACGCACTAAATCAAAGCGCAACCAACGATCACCACGATTATCCCAGCGAAACACGCAACATGCACGCTCGTGCCTCGTCGCGCCTTCTCGTAGTTCGTCACTTCCGCGTTTCCGGTTACTCAGTTGACCTTACGCTCACTCGATCTCTTTTGGAGCTCGACGATGAAAACATTCGGACAATGGGTGATCGAACGCGGGCACCGCACACTCGCCTTCTTCCTACTTGCTCTCATGGCAAGCGTTTACGCAACGTCATCCTGGGCGGACGAGCTTCCTCGAAAGACTCAGCTAGGCGTCGGCATCGCACCGTTGAATGCCGACGAGCGCAGAGCGGCAAAACTTGAAGGCGTCCACCCCAGCGCGCTCAAGATCACCGCAGTATCACCGATCTTTACGGCGGCAAAAGCGGGTATCAAAAGCGGCGACATTCTGCTTACCATCAACGGTGAGAGCCTTCGGCCGTCGGGGGAAATGCAGTTCTGGGTTTCGCAGCAAAAGCCCGGCGCTAAAGTCACCTTCCAATTGCTGAGAGATGGCAATCCTTTAACACTTGAATCAACTTGGCTTGAGCGGCTGCGTGAGCCTGATAACGCGCAATACAAGGTGCGCTACGAATCGGTGACGAGTCGTGGTGCGCGCATGCGTACGATCGTCACGATACCCGCGGGCATGAAGGCGGGTGAGCGCGCGCCAGCGCTACTCTTCATTCCAGGCGTTTCGCTCGGCACGCAAGATATCGCGCTCAGTAACCCCGATGCCTACTCCCAGATCGTGATGTCGTTCGCGACTCGTGGCTACGTCACCATGCGCGTAGAAAAGCCAGGCCTCGGCGACAGTGAAGATGGCCCGGCCGTGAAAAGCGACTTTCTAAGCGAGGCGGATATCTATACACAAGGCCTCAAGGCGCTCGCCGCCCGCGCGGACGTCGATCCCAAGCAAATCGTTGTATTTGGGCACAGCATGGGCGGGCTATGGGCACCGCTCGCGGTCGAGCAAACGCCAGTGAAGGCGGTGATCGTTGGCGGTACTGTGTTTCGCTCGTGGTACGAGTATGTAATCGAAAATACTCGTCGACAAAGCGCACTAGCGGGTGAAGCGCTCGACGAGCTGGATAGCGAAATGCGCAAGGTCGCGTTCATTCAACAACGCTATTTGAACGAACGCATGATGCCAGAGCAAATCGTCGCGCTCGATCCTTTGCTCAAGCCGCTCATCGAAGCCGATTTCACACCCGCGGGGACGCATATGGGCCGCAGTCATACCTTTTGGCACCAAGTCGCTGCGGAAAACCTGCCAGCACGCTGGAAAAAAGTGGACGCGAAAACGCTAGTGTTTTGGGGGGCGAGCGAATTCGTCGCATCGGAAGTAGATCACACGCTGCTGACCCATTACCTCAACGCGTTACGCCCCAATTCCGCGACCTACCTCAAGCTCCCTAATTCGGACCACGGATTCAACGACGTTGACAGCCCGAAAGCGAGTCAGGAAATGTGGGGCAAACCTGGATCAAAATTTAATCCGAATGTTTTGGACGCGGTACACGACTGGCTAAAGAGAATCGGTTGAGCCCCGTTAACAACAGGGCTTCGAGTCACCGACTTCAAACAAGTCTTACAGTTGAAGAATTCTTGAACGGGGGTTGAACTTTCGCGCCCGTTGAGGAACACTGCTACCGTTAGATATCGGTTCAGCGTGCGGGGACACCATGCGATTTCTGCTCTTCAACGTCAAGCCACGCATCGGGGCCATGCCGCGCTACCTTGAGATTGCCTCAGCGCTTCGCCCTGAGCTTGATCAAAGCGGTGGCTGCGAGTTCATTGATCGTTTCCATCAACTGCCGCGAATCAAAGAAGGCGGCTGGATGCTGTCGTTCCAATACTGGCGCGACGAGGCGGCGATGGTTAAGTGGCGCACTAACGAAATCCATCACGACGCTCAGTGGTCTGGTCGAAAACAAGTATTTGACGACTATCAGCTTCGAATCGGCGAAGTGGTTCGCATTAAATCGCCCAACGCGTCTTCGGTGAAGTTGGCTCAGCCCAATCGATCTGCCGCCTGGGTGCTGCTCGTCGAATCCGAACTCAAAGAACACTTGATTGAAGAATTGGATCGGCTCACTCGATTCGAAAGTATCTATCGACCCGGCCGATTCCTTCACGTTATTGAATGCGCGTCAGAGGATCGAGCGGTGGCGGCCTTCGAGCGCATTGCGATGGACTCCTTGGTGGACTACGCAACGCTTGGAGCCATTGATCGTGAATACGGCATGTATAAGCGCGCAGAAGCGCCGCAGGTATTTCCAGCAACGTAGCGATTGTCTATCTGCGGCTCGCTTCGAAGCGAGTTGGCGTTCACAGCGAACGAATTCACCTTACATCACGCCGCCAGCCGAGAGGCTACCCGCCCCCACGCTGCATATGAAGATCGAACCGCTTCATAAAACTGTAGAGCGCGTTGTTCGCGCTGGTCGAGTATTGAAAGCTGACCTCCATGCGTGGAAGGCGCAACAGTGCAATCTGAACTGGATCCATGATCCTCCACTTCATCAATAGCACGTTAGGGAGAGCGCTGTCCTCGCTGAGCGCGACGCGCGCACTGCTGTCGTCAACGAATTCCCACACGTGTTCGCCGATGGCGTCGGGGAGCCGCGCGCGCCAATCCACTGGTGTACCAACCACCTGCCGAACAAACGACGACGAATAGTCGTTAAGCACGCCTTGAAACTAACCGCCAGCGATGGGTGGCCAAATCGCAAGCGCTTCGCCATCGTTCAACGTACGCGAGGCGCGGGCCTCAGGCTGAACATACGCGCCATTGATCAATACCAAATGCACAAGCTTGGGCGGGAGCGAAAAGCGCTCGATTACCTGATTCACGGTAGGCGCTTCGATGTACTCCAGCTCCAGTTGATTCGCGCGGCGCGCTTCGGGCGGCAAGTAATCGGTGAGTGACGCAAAGAGTTTGAACGTAATCTTCATCGTCGACGCTCGTCGTTTGCGCCCGACCAATTCCCTTGCGCTTGCGCACATGCAATGTAGGCTTTGGTCAACTGCGTAGGATCGCGCAATAGTTCGTCTTTCCAAGCCCCCAAATGCACGCGCCCCTCCACCAACCCGCGCATCACACCGATGTGATCAGTCCAGCCAATGCTGTTGCAGCCGATCAATACATCGTCCTTGAATTGCAAATTGAGATGTCGCGCGGAATCTACGTCAGTCAATTCGACGCTTTGGCCACCGGATTCACCTTCCCATTTTCCAAATGAGGTCGAAATCATCCCGATCGTATCGAGCACATTGATCTGTGTGACTTGCGGCAAAACGGTGGTGCGGCCGAGCATGTTAAGCGCGGCGACGCGCGCCTGATCGGCGGCATTCGGCTGGATTGCGCTCACAATTGTTTTCTGCGTGATCTGATCAAACGCCTCCGCGCAGTCTCCCGCTGCATAAACATTTGGAACATTTGATTGCATGTGTTCATCAGTGAGAACACCAAGCAGGCACTTGATCGTTGATCCATCAAGAAACTCAATTGCAGGCTTCACGCCAGTCGCGTTGATGATCAAGTCCGCTGTGAGTTGCGTGCCGTTCGACAAATTAGCAGTGAGTGCGTCGCCGCTCGAAATCGAATCTACCCGCGCGCCCGTGACAACGCGTATGCCTTTGTTTTCGCACCAAGTCTTGATCATGCCGCCCGCGATTGGCCCCATCATGCGCGGCACCATGCGATCGCCCATCTCAACCACGGTAAGCGCAACGCCGCGCGCGGCCAATGCCTCCATGATGATGCAACCGATAAACCCGGCGCCCATCTGCAACACACGTGCACCGGGTTTCGCGAGCATCATGATGCTGCGCGCATCATCCAAGGTCCAGCATGTGTGGACACCCTTCGATTCAATTCCAGGAATCGGCGGCTTCGAGACCCGGGAGCCGGTCGCAATGAGCAAGCGGTCGTAGGGCAGCGCACTTCCGTCATTCAACACAACTTGCTGGTTTTGCGTATCCACCCGCGTCGCGCGCGCGCGCTTCACCGCGATTCGTTGTGATTCGAAATGTGCGACATCGCGGCGCAGATACGTGCCGCTCTCATCGACGTTTCCCGCGATCAAATAGGGAATCGCCATTCTTGAATAAGGGGGTTCGGCCTCGTCGCCGATGATCGTGATCACATCAGCGGGCGCGTGCTTTCTGAGTGTTTCTGCGGCGATCACACCCGCCGGACCGGCCCCAAGAATGACGTGTTGCATGAATTTCAGTCTCTCTAAGAAAAATAGGGGCGACTTTCGCCGCCCCTGTCTGCTTGCCCTAATAAACGCTGTGCTCGAGCGATGTGGTTATTAAGCGGCTACCTACAGGCCGAGACGAGTGCGCGTTTCCTGTGGAATCGTGCCATCTGCATTCCAGCCGCGCGCTTCGTAGTACTTCGGCAACATTTTTGCCAACTCGTTGACTTTGCCCTTGGCAGGCCCTGTTTTCACCGCTTCGGTGAGCAGGCGTTTTGGTAGGCTGTCGTCTTTTGACGTGAAGCCCGCGCGGTTATTGAATTCGCGCTCCATGTTCCAGATGCGCTCACCGATGTGCGCGAGCTCTTCAGTGGTGTATTTGTCATCACACGCAGCGGCGAGCTGCGGCGCGAGATCAGGCAAGCTCCACGCAAAGGTCGTGAAAATGCAGAGCCCCGACGAATCAAACGCCGCGGTGGCATCTTGAAACGCCTTCACCAATTCAGGCTTACCGTCGCTCTCAAGCGGATCCGTTTTCACAGGAATACCGAGCACTTCGGAGGCAATGGTGTAGCCGCGAAGATGACAGCCGCCGCGATTCGATGTGGCGTAAGCCAAACCAATGCCTTGGATCGAGCGGCCGTCGTAAGCCGGAAATTCTTGGCCTTTTGAATGCATCGCCAGATCAGGATGACCATACTTTTCGGTGAGGCGTTTTGAGCCTTCACCGAGTTCGACGCCAAACCCGCGACCGTTCGCCGTTTCTTCAGCGAGAAACGCGAGCGCTTGAGCCGAGCCGAACGGCGCTTCAATACCGATTTTTTCTTTCGACAACACACCCATTTCATAGAGTTCCATCACCGCGCCAACGGTCGCGCCGAAGGAAATCGGATCCATGCCCTGTTCGTTGCACACAACGTTCGCGTACTGCAGCGCGTCAAGGTCGTTCACGCCATTTGCAGCGCCCAACGCCCAGGCCGCTTCGTATTCAAGCCCTCCTGATGCGCCCCAATACTGCGGCTTGTTTTGCACTGTGAAATGGTTTTTATCGATCTTTTGGATGCGCCCGCACGCAATCGTGCAGCCGAAACACGCCTGGTTCGTTACCAGCGGTTTTTGACCGTCCGTAGGCCTCGGTGTGGCCATTGCCTCTGCCGAGATATCTTTCGCGCCGTCAAACTGACTGTCGCGATGATTGCGCGTGGGCAGCGCGCCCACTTCGTTGATGACATTCATCAACACCTGTGTACCGTAGGTCGGCAGACCTTGTCCGGTGACCGCGTGCTCGGCGAGTATCTTTTTCTTCTCAGCCGTTACCTTCATAAAGGCTTTCGGGTCGCGAATATTGCCTACGCCTTTGGTACCACGGACCGCGATTGCTTTGAGGTTTTTGCTGCCCATCACAGCGCCGACGCCTGAGCGCCCCGCCGCGCGATGCAGATCATTGACTACCGCCGCAAAGCGCACACGATTCTCACCCGCTTTGCCAATGCTTGAAACGCGAATCAGTGGATCCTGCAGACTCTTCTTGAGCGTTTCCTCAGTGTGAAAAATACTTGTGCCCCAAAGATGTGAGGCGTCTCGAATCTCGACCACATCGTCGCTGACATACAGAAAAACCGGCTTCGCTGATGCACCTTCAAAGATGATCATGTCGTAGCCAGCCATCTTTAGCTCAGCGCCCCAATACCCGCCCGAATTCGAGCAAGCAATCGCGCCAGTGAGCGGGCTCTTGGTGATCACCGTGTAGCGCCCACCAGTGGACGCCATCGTACCGGTGAGCGGGCCTGTGGCCCAAATAATTTTGTTGCTAGCTGAGAGTGGATCGACCGTGGGGTCAACCTCTTCGCACAAGTATTTGCTACCTAGCCCGCGCGAGCCGATGTAATCGCGGGCCCACGTCATGTTGAGCGGTTCAGTCTTGACTGTACCGGCGGTGAGATTCACTCGCAATATTTTTCCTGCCCAAGACATCGTATTACTCCTTGATTACTGTGCAGAGGGTTGATTGCCGAGCTTATTGGCCCACTCGGCCATGCGGCCGAGCCCCGTCCAATTGGCATCGATGTAGGTGATCGCGCCGGTTGGGCACGCATCAGCGCAAGCGGGCTCGCCGCCGCAGAGATCACACTTCTGAACCTTGCCGGTTTCTTGCACGTAATTCACAGTGCCAAATGGGCACGCAATGGTGCAGACCTTACAGCCCACGCATGTGCTTTCGTTCACCACCTTTGCGCCCGTGGCTTGATCAACAGTGATCGCCTGAACGGGGCACGAATGGAGGCACCAAGCTTCGTCGCATTGGGTGCAGGTGTACGGAACCTTTTTACCCGTGTCATGAAAATCAAATACCTTGATTCGCGACTTCGACGGCGCAAATACGCCGTAGTTTTCATAAGAACACGCCATCTCGCATTGCAGACAGCCCGTGCACTTGTCCGCGTTGATGTGAAGCACTTTTTGCATACGTCGGCAGCCTTTCGCTGAACATTAACCACTCTCGCAGTGATGGTAGAGATGTCGCAACGCAACAATCAACTTGAGAATACCTGCGAAAACATGCAGGCTTTCCGCGCGCGGCGCGTTACGCTCTCGTCAAGATGAGGCAAACAAGGCAGCGCTGAGAGGGGCGGGACGCGATTCGAGCGCAGCGCGACAAAAGTTCAGCGCTCATCCAGCACCGAGGCGCTTAATGCGGAAATTGAAACCGTGTTGAGTTGTGCGAGGCCGCCGTCAGCGCGCGGTCAGCACGGCGGCAAGGTACCGATGAGTTTGGCGCAGGGCCACGCGTGTGCCGTTTCCACCTGCGTGCACTCGCGGGGCATGGGCGCCGCACGGAGGTGAAGCATCTCAACGCGCAGCGATCACATGCACCACACTCGCGATTAGTTCGGCCAGTTGTAGACGAACCATTGGCAGTTGTTGCCCTCGTTCAACTCACCAATGGCGTTGACTGCATCAGCGCACACCTGAAAACGCAAACCCTGCGCGTTAAACGCGGGTGTGGCTTTGATATTTAAGCTAAACGTTGTGAAGCCAGTCGTTGCGTCTAAGCCGCCAGTGGGCACCATCCACACGTTTCCGCCCGCTTTGGTGGTGCCAGGAGGATTCACGATGCTCGGGTTCACGTTGAAGTGCGTACCTTCAACGCATCGCTCGCTAGGCGGACCTGCGGTGTTGGTGTAGCACATCACTCGCGTTGTTGATGCGGGCGAGTTCGCACTACCGACGTTTCTCACGCGAAACAAGAACTGCGGTCCAGCACTTTCTGCAATCAGATCGGGCTTCTTAATCTGTTGAACGGCGGGGCCTTGCGTGCGCACACCAGGCTGCGTCGCGCCAGGCCCTGGTTGTGCGTTTGAAGCGTGGGCGAGCGCCGCAAAAAGACTAAACGACGCGACGGCGATAGAGCGAAAATTGCGATTCATGTGAGCTTCTCCAAATATGAAATGGGCATGAGGAAACGCGTCCAATCGGCGCAGAGCCGATTCGGACCTGTTTTGCGTTTTCAAAAACAAAGACGTAAAGCGTCTGCGTTTCGAATCAACGGCTAGCGGCTTCACGCACTTTTTGAACCGCAGGAAGCAGCAAGGTTTGCGGCTTCTGCGCGGGGGTGAGGATTACGCCGGGCCGCTGCGCGCCATTCGCGCTCGCACCGTCGCCGTTGACATCGCCCAAGGCGACCCGCACGCCGCCTCTAGCGCCCGTGCTGCCCGTTGGCGTGGTGATCGCGCTCTTTGTTGTTGCGTTTGTCGTGGCGCGCGCTGGATCAGCGCAAGAGCCTTCCTTGCCACACGCATGCACAGCACTCACTGCAAGCGCAAAAGAACCCAAGAGCACAACTAAACCATTGATTCGCATATTCATATCCAACTCCGGTGGAAGCAAGCAGGCGCCCGCGATGTTCGTGAGTCGTTGACCGCTGCGAATCGGTTCAAAACATCGTCGACTTGCGAATCAAGAATTGAGAATAGGGGGTTGGGGAACGAGGCAACCGTGAGTGCAAAATGTGGTCTATCGCCTTTAACTTATTCGCTTAAATCCACATTTAAATTGGCCTAGGATAGTTTTTTGATATTTCTTATTAGTTACACAAATAATAACTAAGCCCCGATTAAATATGGATTAGAGCACGCGAGTTATATGCTTTCCAGTTTACCGCCCGCATGACGCGCTTGCCGCCCTAGGTCAGCCAAGAAGCGACTGTTCGATCGTAGACACAATCACAGACGCTGGCTGCGCGCCCGAGAGCGCATATTTGCGATTGAACACAAAGAACGGCACCCCGCTCACGCCTTGCCCGCGCGCGCTCGCATCGGCGGACGCGACACGGTCAAGCGAGAAGGCATCGCTGAGCGCTTTGCGCGAATCGTCGCGATTCAAACCATTCGTCTCAGCAATATCGAGCAGGATCTCAAGATCGCCGATGAATCGCCCTTCAACGAAATACGCCTTGAACAACGATTCCACGATTTGATCGGCGCGCGCCGCGATCTGCGCTGGGTCGTTCGCCGCGTCTGCGCCTTCTTGCGCGAGGGCGATAAGCGCATGCGCAGCGAGGGTGTTCGGCTGTCGCTCGATCGCATCAAAGTTGAGTTCTAACCCAGCTGCAGCGCCCGCTGCACCCACTCTCGCATAGATTTCCTTAGCTCGCGTTGGCCCGCCGAACTTCTCTTCCAGATACGACTTTCTATCCACGCCCTCGCTCGGCAAATCGGGATTCAACTGAAACGGATGCCAACGAATCGACACTGCGGTCTGCGCGTTCACATCAGATTTGCCGCGCCACTCCCGAAGTGCTGCCTCGAGGTGGCGTTTTCCGATGTAGCACCACGGGCAGACCACGTCGGAAATGACGTCGATATGAAGCGAAGGAAGAGCAGTAGTCATGTTTTTAGGATTTCCCACAAGGTTGTGTCACCGAATTCTCGCAAAGCGATTGGCTTGTATTGCGATGGGCAAGTTGGCACAATCGTCGTTTCGCAGTGCAACACGGCGGCAGTGGGTTACGCATCAGTCCATCGTGACGGCGCGCAAAAGAAAACTAGCTTAGGGGTTTGATTGTGAATTCAAACAGTAGTGGTGCATCACGAAACATGCTTCGTTCTCTAGGCCGATCCGTGTTTGCGTTGATCTTCGCGCTGCTCACTGCGCTTACGGCAAGCCGCGCCCACTCGGCTCCTGTTTTGTTCGCATTTGATCCAACGCTCAATCGGCTCGTGAGTTTCGTGGCCACCAATCCCGGAGTACTTCTCACCGATGGCACGCTCTCTGGGCTACAAGCAAATGAACTCATTCTGGGCATCGACTTTCGCCCCTCGGACGGCCAACTCTATGCGCTATCAAAGGTGGCGATCAACTCGCGACTTTTACGAATCAATGTAAGCACACTTGCTGTAACGCAGGTAGCGACGGTGGCTCGAACTTTTAGCGAAACGGATTTTTTCGGGATCTCTTTCACGCCGGATGGGAGCGTATTGCGCGTCGTCTCCACCGCTTCCGAAAATCTCATCGTCAACGCAGACACGGGCGTCGTAACCACTCATACCGGATTGGGCTACCCAACAGGGCCTGACTTTGGTACGGTCAACAACACCGTCCACATCGCGTACACCAACCGCGTACCGGGCGCGCTCGCGACCACGCTCTACGGAATTGATCGAATCAACGACCGACTGACACAAATCGGGGGGCTCGGCACTGGACTCACGAGCGCAGCGACGGGTGTGCTCTCTAACATTGGCCCATTAAACGCGGGCAACGTCACCGGCTACGGCGGCTTTGACATCGAACCTGGCACGAATAACGCCTACGCAATTCTGCGCGCCGCAAGCGCCTCGCGCGTGTATCGCGTTTCGCTCGAAACCGGCACTGCTCAACTGATCGGTTTAATCGGCACCGACAACGGCACCTATGACGGCCTTGCCATCGCGCCGCCCGAAAGTTGCCTTGATGTGGATGGCAACGGCGGTGTGGAGGCCACCAAAGATGGCCTGATGATGCTGCGCGCGATGCTCGGCATCACGGGTACGGCAGTGCACGAGGGATTGCTTTCGCGAAACAGCTCGAGACGTGATTGGGCGGAGATTCGAAAGCACCTCAACGGTTGCGGCGGTAACTTCGCGCCGTAGCACTACGCGTGCGCAGCGCGAATCACCGATTCGCGAGCGCATCAAACAACGTTATCGCCGTCGGATCTAAAAGCTCAAGTGCGAACCCGGCCACCATCAACACGATGGCGAGGCAGAGAAACTTCGGAAACGTTTGCCGAAACGCAGTGCTGAGCCATGACTCACGATGCGTGGGACGTGTGTAAACGGCGAGCATGCTCGCAGTGCCTGCATCGAGCATCAAGTGCGCGAGAAGGCTCGGCGCATTCCAGACAAGTGACACGAGGCTGAAAGCGAAACCGCCGAATAGCAACAGCAAAGCGAAGATCAGGAACAGCGGAATCGCGACCACTGCGCCTTCATCAGCAGACGCCGCCGCTTCGAGGCCAGCTCCCATAGCGTCGCCGACGGTTGAGCCCGCATCAAAGGCGCTCACCGGCGCGCTCGCCGATTCGAAGCTACCGCTCGCGCCCGCACCTCCGAAATTGCCGCCGCCCCCGCTGATGTGCTCCGTTTGACTGGTCGACGCGCTTCCGCTGGACGACGACGATGAGGAAGGCGTTGGCAGATCAAGCCCCGAACTATCGTCCCAATCCCGCTTGCTCCACGTGCGAAGAAGTACGAGCAGCACGAAATAGGAAAATAGTGTCGCCAACGGATAGCGCCAGGTCATCTCCTCCAATCCGACACGCCACAAAATCGCAGAGAACGCTAGGCCCGAAAGCGCTGTACCGCACGCGATCCAAAACGCACTCCAACGCGGCCAATAATGAAAATCAATGCGACGACTCAGGATCGCGATCGCATCCGCACGGGAGCGCGGCGCGATCGGTGCGCACATCGTGCGTCTGCGGATTTGATCGAGCGTTGCAGCGTTTGTTCTCGCGTGTTGCTTCATGGAATCCATGAGAGCAATTTAGCGACGCCACGATGAAACGTCTTCAAATACGCGACAGATCTGCGCGCAACGCGATCAGTCGCGGATTCGGAGGCTTAACGCGGCCCATTTAAGGCGTTGAGCCGCATCAGCGAGTGTGGTCGAAGCGTCGCCCTACGCGATCAACGGTGCAAATTAGCGCTTTTGAATCGTAAGCAACGGCGCAGAGACGCCTTCGACGCCCGCAAGCGCGAGCGTCGCGAGCAACGTGTTCTGCGGACCAAGCCACGCATTCAATGGCGAATACCATTCGCCGGGCGAATGCGAGCCGCCGCCAATGCCGCCACCACCGAGTGTGAGCGCAGGGATGCCAAGCGCAATCGGTGTATTGCTATCGGTACTCGATGCAGCGAGTGAGAAGTCTTTGATGCCGAGAAACTGCGCCGCGCGCACGCCCACTTGCGCGATCATGCTGTCGCTCGCTTGCGCGCCTGCGGGTCGATCACCGACCAATTTGATGTCCACTTTCACGCGATCGGGCAATTTCCATCGCGCGTTTTCTTCGTCGGCTGCGGCGCGAGCGATGGCAAGCATTTTCTCTTCGAGTTTCGCAAGCTCTTTCGCGTCGTTTGAGCGCATGTCGAGGCCGATTTCAGCGTCCGCTGCGATCGCGTTCACCGAGGTGCCACCCTTCACCGTGCCGACAGTAAACGTCGTTTTCGGATTCGATGGCGTTTCAACATTCGCCATCTTTGCAATCGCGCGACCCATCGCATGCGTTGCGCTCGGCATGCCAAACGCAGAGAAACTATGCCCACCCGGGCCGATGTAGGAAATCTTGAAACGACGACTGCCAGTCGCCGAAATCACGACGCGATCAATGCCCAATCCATCAAGCGAAATGAATCCATCGATATTTTTGTTATCGCGAAAAAGCGCCTTCACGCCACGCAAATCGCCGAGCTCTTCTTCGCCGACCGTGCCCACAAACCACACGTCGCCCGTCGTCTTCAACTGCGCGCCCTGCATTGCGCGCATCACCGAGAGAAGCGCAGCAAGCCCGCGATTGTCGTCATAGATCCCGGGCGCGAGATAGCGCTCGCCCTGCTTCTTCACCTTCACATCGGTGCCTTCGGGAAACACGGTATCCAGATGCGCAGAGACGACCAACGTCGGGCCGTTTCCAGCTCCTTTGCGCACCGCAATCACATTGCCTTCCGAATCGATCTTCGAATCGGCAAAACCCAGCGCCCGCACTCGCTTCAAAAACTCCGCCGCTTTCACCGCCTCTTTAAACGGCGGCGCAGGAATCTCCGTCAACTCAATCTGATCGCGCAGCGTGCGCTCATCATCCGCTTGAATCGCCGCCAGCGCAGACTTCACCGCAGGCGCAGCCAGGATGCGCTGAAACGCCTGCTCCACCGGCGCGCTGATCGCGGGCGCCCCCGTTTGCGCAAACGCGCCGCACGTGAACGAAAACGCCATCGCAGCCACGACGCGAGACATTATTTTCATATCGAACTCCTCCCCTGAATAGTTCGACAAGCTTAGCGCGTTACGCGATCGCTTGAAAATCGATGCTGCCAGAGGCCTTATGAAATGGCGTTTTTTGGCTGGTGCATCGCCACAACGTCAGTTTCATGGGGCGTTTAGGGCGGCAGCACTTTCGGTTTTGATGAAGGTAGGTCGGACACCCGAAGGGGTTCCGACGAAACGGTGGTGTGAGGTATTGCGGTTGATTTCCAGCGCGGCGAGGTTACGAGTCTGAACCCCTTCGAGTGTCCGACCTACGCGCATTTCTGTTAATGGGCGGCGCGAACTTTTTGCACGGCGGGAAGCAGCAGCGCGCTCTTCGGTTTGCGCGCTGGCGCGAGAACATCACCACCGCCACACACTTCGCAACCTTGTGTTCCCTCTGGGCGTCTCGCAGAGGCCGGAGCGCCGCCCTTCGTAGGCTGAGCAAGCGATGCGGCCTCACTCGGCGCGCGAGGCTTCGTTTGCGCACGACTGATGCTCGATTCCCCTTTCACGCCCTCAAGCGTCAATAGGAAGTCGCCCGAAGCGGCGAACGATGAAGCACTCCACACAAGCGCCAGTCCAGCACAGAATTGAATAACGGATTTCATAGTGAAACCTCACGAAGTGGGCAGCCGTGCCCGATACCAATGAGTCGTATGCGCCTTAGTCTTGGTTCAAAAGTCCGCAATTGCGGGGGCACATTTGATTCGACGCCTCATGCGATGGC
Source organism: Betaproteobacteria bacterium (assembly GCA_013298765.1). Taxonomy (GTDB): domain Bacteria; phylum Pseudomonadota; class Gammaproteobacteria; order Burkholderiales; family Casimicrobiaceae; genus Casimicrobium. The sequence continues at coordinate 154,444 of JAAFJA010000007.1, read as the reverse complement.
GCTTTCAGGCCGATGCTTCGCTACAACGTCCATTTCATTGGGCGTTCAGGCAAGCGGCATTTTCGAGTTTTGGAAATGTAGGGCGGATACCCGAAGGGGTTCCGACGAAACGGTGGTGCGATGGGTCGCGGTTGTTAAGCCGACTGCCGCAACGGAGCGTTCGCGCAACGCTTACTATTCGCAAGCACTTCGACGCCGACCAAATGCCCGTCCGCGTCGTAATCCCCCATCACGCCCGGCTCAATTTCTTTGGTTACCGCAACCTTTGCGTTGGAGATTTCAAAATGCGCCGCGTCAGCAAGCGGATCGAATTCTGGTTTCATATGTCAATCACCGTTGAAGCGGAGCATCTAGCCCAGCTGAACAATGCCACGCTTGGGATTGTTCAGCGCGGCGATGATTGCGTCTGCGTTCGACAGCAGCGCATTGAGCGCCGCAGCATTGCTTGAGTTGCCGAGTGTTAACCGAATGAGTTTTGGGCTAAAGCCGCGCACTGCAACCAAGCGCTCGTAATCTTCGTCCTTGCTGACAATCACAAAATCGTTCGTTGCTGCAAACTCGCAAATCACGACATCGTCAACGCCGGCGAGCCCCACGAATTCGACTTGCGTTGTGCCGGGATAAATTTCTTGCAGCGACGCAACCAATCGGCGTGACAAATTTTCGTCAAGAAGCAGTTTCACGCGCGAGAACTATGCAGCGGCGAGGATGCGGGTCGTGTGTTGCTCGCGCTCCGCCGCGTACGCAAGGCACGCGAGGATGTCTTCGCGCGACAGTTGATCAAAATCAAAAATGATTTCGTCGAAGCTCATTCCAGACGCCAGCCAACCCAGTACATCGCCCACCGTGATGCGGGTGTCGCGCACACACGGTTTACCGAAACGCCTATCGGGCTTGATCGTAATTCGGGATGCGAGGTTTTCCATGCGAGAATTTTAGTCCTCTACCAAGAAAAAGTGGAGAAAACCGCCTGCGCCAGACGCCCAATGAAATGGCGCTTTCAGGCCGATGCACCGCCAGAACGCCCATTTCATCGGGCGTTCAGGCAAGCGGCATTTTCGAGTTTTGGGAAACGTAGGGCGGATATCCGAAGGGGTTCCGCCGAAAGGGTGGCGTGATGGGTTACGTTTGTTTTGCACGCGATGGGGATACGAGTCGGAACCCCTTCTATGTCCGACCTACGTAGGCTAGTCGAAGCCCGTCGCTTTAAATGCATCATTTATCGCGCCAATATATCGCCTAAAGTGCGAGCAATACAAACGAACGTCCCCTAGTGAAACATCAGCAGCGCTATCGTTGTGGTGCACGATGTTATTTCGCTTTGATACAACGCTATTGACCAAAGCCTTACTATTTTCGTACTCGGGTACGCTTTTCAAATCGACGCCTATGAGACGAAGACATTCGGCAGTTTTAAACGGATTGCCCGAGAGCTTCGTGTCAATATCTGCTGAAGAAATTGGCAGCTCAAAAGATGTGAACTTCAATTCGCTCTCTTTGAGTTTCTCGCTAGTTGCCCACATCAACAAATTATGTGGAATCTTCGCGGAGCTAAGTCGTAGCGAAACATCAGCGACGTACGCGTTAGCGAGATCCTTCAGGAACGCCTCTAAATAGCAGCATAAGCTAATCAAAAACGATTTCGTAAGGAAGTTAATGTTTGCACCGAAATACGGATCTGCCGAATCGTTCGTAACGCGTTTCTGCGTCTCAAATATGATGCTGTCCAGACTTTGGAAAAGCGATTCATACCGCTGAAAAACGTCGGCTCGTTTCACTTTAGATGCTTATCCAAAAGATTGCGCCAGATTTCGCGGCGCTTCAATATTGACGACTTATTTTGAAGTCCCCCGGACAAGGTTTTCTGGAAACTCGCGGACTTGCACAGAGCTCCGAACGCCGCCTTAATTTTCTTCTTGTTGGTCGTCAAATCCTTTTGACTCATTGCACCTAGACTGGGCATCAATAAGTCGTAATAAACCATGCTTTGCCTTGGCCTTTCCTTTGTGGTGTCCACGAAGACTTGATCTCCGAAAACAGCGATGCAATTGTCGAGGCTCTTAGTAAACTGAGCCTCATATGAGGCGCACATCGCGCTATTCGCCGCTGCGTGTGCCAACATGAAGTCGTCTAAGTACTTTGACAGTATCCCGCTGTATCCGTCCAAATCTCCCTGAAGCGCGAAGTATCGAAGAACCTGTTCTTCGGATTCGCGGCTATCTTTTTCCACTGTCGAATTTTGCCCCTTTCCAAAGTCCCGGATTGTCGGCAGTTTTGCTAATTTAGTCAGTAAGCTATCAAATCTTCCGTGATAAAGCGCGTGACGAATTTCTTGTTCACTTAAGCTAACGGCGCCCTGGTTAAGTCTGCTAAATATTTCTCGAATAAGCGCTTGATCGTTCTCTTTTCTAAGGACGATGCAGCGAATCGTTGTTGCTTCTAGTTCGGATTTGTAGTCGCCCAGTTGCGAGAATTTCTTGCCCTCTAGCTCCTTGAATGTCGTCAGTGACTCAAGAGCAAACTCATCGTTAAGAAACTTTGATACGGTCGTGATTCGCTGCACGCCGTCAATGACCACATGTCTTCCCTCCTCATCCTCCGCAAAGTAACAGGAGGGCAGAGGTATTCGCATCAAACAAGATTCAATGAACTTCGATGCTCGCTCCCACCCTGTTTTGTCCCATTTATACTTGCGTTGAAAATCAGGATTCAAAATCAGCTTAGGCGGTTTCGCCGCTAATCTCGCTGCAAGCGTCTCGAATGGGTAGTCTATTGGATATAGATTGAGAGTCTTGGAACTCATATGTTTCTCTTTCAATTGCGTAACTGCTGAAAATTCGGAGGAGCCTCGTTAACGTTTACCTCGCGGAAGTTTACGGGCTTTACCGAGCGACGAACTACGTTCTGAGTTAATGACTCTCCCGCATAACCGGCGTCCCCGATTTCCCAACGAGGAAATCCAAATCGGCTCCCGTGTCCGCGCCGAGCACGTGATCGACGTAGAGTTTCCAGTAGCCGCGATCCATTGGGGGTTTTGGTGGCGTCCAGCCTTCTTTTCTGCGCGCCATGTCGGCTTCACTCACTTCAACGCTGAGCACGCGGCCTTTAGTGTCTAGCGTGACCCAGTCGCCGGTTTGAACGAAGGCTAGCGGGCCGCCCGCTGCGGCTTCCGGCGCGGCGTGGAGGACGACGGTGCCGTAGGCGGTGCCGCTCATGCGCGCGTCAGACACGCGAACCATGTCGGAGATGCCTTTGCGCAAGACCTTCGGCGGCAGCGGCATGTTGCCGACTTCGGCCATGCCGGGATAGCCTTTGGGGCCGCAATTTTTGAGCACCATCACGGAGTTCTCATCGATGTCGAGCGATTCGTCGTTGATGCGCTCGTGCAGCGCTTCAATCGTTTCGAACACGACGGCTTTGCCGCGGTGTTGCAAGAGATGCGGCGTGGCGGCGCTGGGTTTGATGACTGCGCCGTTCGGGGCTAAGTTGCCGCGCAGGATGGTGATGCCGGCGTTGGCCATGAACGGGTTTGCGATGCTGCGGATCACGTTGGCGTCGTAATTCTCGGCGTTCGCGATGTTTTCACCGATGGTTTTTCCGTTGGCGGTGAGCGCGTTTTCGTGCAGGTGCGCCGCGATTTCTTTGAGCACGACGGGTAGGCCGCCTGCGTAATAAAAATCTTCCATCAAGTATTTGCCGCTCGGTTGAATGTCCACCAAGTTCGGCATCGCGGAGCCGAGCTCGAAATCATCGAGCTTTAAGTTCACGCCGATACGCCCGGCAATCGCGAGCAGGTGCACGACGGCGTTCGTCGATCCGCCAATCGCAGCGAGTGTTTTGATCGCGTTTTCAAACGCGTGGCGTGTAAGAATTTTTGAGAGTCGCAAATCTTCGCGCACCATGTCCACGATGCGTCGGCCAGTGAGTTGCGCGAGGCGATAGCGCTGCGCATCGACCGCCGGAATCGCGGCGTTACCCGGCAGCGATAGGCCGAGCGATTCGACCATGCTCGCCATCGTACTCGCGGTGCCCATCGTCATGCAATGGCCTTTGCTGCGATGCATGCCCGCTTCGGCATCCATGAATTCTTCGATCTTCATGAAGCCGCCGCGCACTTTTTCGCTCATCTGCCAAACGCCCGTGCCGCTGCCGAGCGTTTCGGTTTTGTAGCGGCCTTTGAGCATCGGCCCGCCGGATAAACCAATCGTTGGAATGTCGCAGGAGGACGCGCCCATGATGAGCGAGGGCGTGGTTTTGTCGCAACCCATGAGTAGCACCACGCCATCAATCGGATTGCCGCGAATGCTTTCTTCAACATCCATGCTCACCAAATTTCGATAGAGCATCGCAGTCGGGCGCATCAACACTTCGCCCGTTGACATCACCGGAAATTCAAGCGGCCAGCCGCCCGCTTCCCAAATGCCTTTCTTCACGAAATCGGCGATCTCGCGAAAGTGTGCGTTACACGGATTCAGTTCGCTCCAGGTGTTGCAAATGCCAATCACCGGGCGACCGTCGAAGAGATCGTTCGGATGGCCTTGGTTTTTCATCCACGAGCGATGCGCGAAGCCGTCTTTGTCGAGCTTGCCGAACCATTGTTGGGAACGTCTCTGGAATTTTTTGTCGTCGTCGCGGTTGGCCATGATTCAAGGGGAAAATCTGCAATCGCGAGAGGCTAGCAGTTCTGCGCGCACGGCAGCGCGCAAAAACTTACACTGCGAGACAGCATGAGCCAACAAGGCCTGAATCGTTGAACGCAACGCTCTCGTACACCGAACAACTCCTCGCGCAGATGCACACACGTGCGCTGCGTGGCGTTGCCTTGGCTCTTTTCGTTTCATTCCTAATTCATTTGGGCATCACGCTCGTAAAGCTGGGCGGCGATTCATTCGCTATTCGCTTTGACGCCCCAGTTAAATCGGGGGAAGCGTTAAAGGCCCAAATACGAGTTCAACCGCAACCGGCGAGCCCTGCAACGCCTCAGGTGACCACAGCTGCGACGACGACGCCCGCGCCGCCTGCGCCGCCGCCCGTGTTGCGGGATCGCGCGAGCGTGAACCTCGTGGAGCGCGACACGATCAAACCGATTGAAGCCGTGCCGCCAACGGTTGCGCCGACGGAACCAATTCCGATGCCAACGCCGCTGCCAGAACCCGTCACGCGACGATTCGAGACGGATCGCAGTAACTCGCCGACCCGTGTGGAGCGCAGTGAGCGCTTGCCGAACGTGGCGCCGCCTCAGACGGTGCCGCTTCTTGATCTAAAGCCGCTGCCGCCGCTCGACATCACGCCTGCAAAGCGCGAGCCTATCCCGCAAAAGCCGCTTGAATCCGCCAAACCAATCGAGCCACCGAAAGCAATCGCTGAGCCCGCCCCAGCACCTGCGAACGAGCGCGCAGCTGCTGATGCGCCCAAAGAAGCGCCGAAGGCGGCGGCCAACGAAGCGGCGAAGAGTGCACCCTCTGAGCCCGCGAGAGACGCTGCGCCGAGTACGCCACAAAACACGCCTGCAGCAGCAGCGCCTACGCAGCCTGCTGCGCCCACGCCTGCGTCGGCTGCGCCCGTTACCGCACAACCAACGCTTCCCTCAGCTGCAACGCCAGTGCTCTCCGCGCCCTCCAGTCCTGCAGCGGCTGCGCCAAGCACGTCGTCTGCGCAGAGCGCGCCTGCAGCAAGCGGCTCATCGACGAATGCCCCGAGCGGGACGCGTGGCGCAACGGTTACGCTGCCGGGGAACATCGCCCCAGGAGGCTCCAGCGCCAGCGGGAGCGCGAGCCCCGCTCGGGACGGCGCGAACGCAGGCGCGCGCGACGGAGCGAATTTGCGGCCTGGGTTTATTGACGGATTCGATCCAGATGCAGCGCGGCGTAACGCGGCGCGCGACGCCGCACGTGAATTGAACTCGCGGCGCTCGCTGGTGCCGCCCTCTGTTGCGCCATCGCCCACGGCGCGTGAGCGTGAGGCGAAGGCGATCGAGGATGCGGTTCGCGACGACTGCAAAGACAAGATGCTTCGAGACCCGAACTTACTTGCCGTGCCGTTGATCGTCGCAGGCCAGCTACTCGACAAGGGCTGCCGAATCCGTTGATAGGGTATTCTGTTAAGCCCAACTTCGTTCGGGTTTAGCGTTCATTTTTTTACAGGTCGCACTCGAAGGAGACGCCCCGCTAGCCCCCATACTTTATGGGCTTTGTAGCATGAGAGGCCATTCAAACTGAGGCTTACCCCTAGTCGTTCCCGTATTCGCGCTGTCAAAATTTGAGCTTCTGAAGGGGAGTAGCTCCCGCGACGGCATCGTCAATACGTGACGTTCGTGCAATGCGAACCGATCCGGTGCCTCGGACAACATATCTCGTTGTCTTGCAAGACCTTCGCACGACCCACCTCGCATGATGTGCGGAATCGACGCAAATCCGGTTTGCGGCGATCACGCAGTTGTGCGTAGTCGGGATTCAATAAATGCGTTGGCTACGGCGACGCACGTAGGGGTTCATTCTTCATGGAAACAATCGGTACCTGGTGGATGTGGACGGGCTTTGCCGTCTTCGTCGTGATCGCAATTGCGATTGATTTACTTGTGATGGAAAAACAAGGCGCGCATAAAGTGACCTCGAAAGAGGCGATTGTGTGGAGCTTGATTTGGTTCTCGCTCGCGTTTGTCTTCGTCGGTTGGCTGTGGTGGTACCTAAACGGCACGCAAGGCCGGGAAATCGCCAACACGGTATCGATGCAATTCATCACGGGCTATCTGGTTGAGAAGAGCTTGTCGGTAGACAACATCTTTGTTTTCTTGATGATCTTCACCTACTTCGCCGTGCCGCCGCAGTATCAAAAGCGCGCACTCATCATCGGCATCATCGGTGCGATTGTGTTGCGTGCGATTTTGATTCTTGTGGGCGCGTGGCTGCTCGCGAAGTTTCACTGGATTCTTTACGTGTTCGGCGCGTTCCTCGTGTTCACGGGCTTGAAGATGTGGTTTGCTGCAGGCAAAGAGCCTGATATCGAGCAAAACCCCGTGCTCAAATGGCTGCGCGGTCACATGAAGATCACGACCCAGTTTGATGGCGAAAAGCTCTCTACATTCATTAACGGCATAAAGCATTACACGCCGCTCTTCGTCGTTTTGATCTTGATCGGCACCACTGACGTGATCTTCGCGGTCGATTCGATCCCCGCGATCTTCGCGATTACTAGCGATCCGTTCATCGTGTTAACCGCCAACATCTTTGCGATTCTGGGCTTGCGTGCGCTCTATTTCTTGCTGGCCGATCTGGCGGATCGCTTCCACTTGTTGGCGTACGGCTTGGCGCTCGTCTTGATCTTCATCGGCACCAAGATGCTGCTGCTCGACGTGTACAAGATTCCGATTGGCATTGCGCTAGGCGTCACGGCCGGTTTGATTGCGACTTCGATGTTCGCTTCGCTCTACTCCACGCGCAAGACAAAAAGCAACTAGGGCGTGCGCCGACGGCTCTAAGCGATCTTTTCGCGCTGATCCGTCTCTCCAGTGCACCCTCCTGTTCGCGGAGCGCTGCCGCCTGTCAGGCAGCAGACTCCGCGATTGATCGTGCACATCACATCAACGCTGGTATTGCAACAATGCGGCACCATAATAAGAACATGTGGCTCAATGAAGACCGTGCATGAATTTCGGACAACGCCTACGCGGCAAACTACGCGCACTTGAACCGCGCGTTCTCGCCGAGTTCGAACGACCTGGGCTCGTTTGGGCGAAACCATGGCTTGATCGCCATGACGTGTTTTCGTTCACCCGCAATCCGCTTGCAAAAGGTATTGCCATCGGTTTGTTCTGCGGCCTCATTCCGGGGCCGCTTCAGATTCTTGGATCGATTCTGTTGTGCGTTTTAATGCGCGGCAACATCATCGCGGCTGCGGTCGCGACGTTCTACACCAACCCCTTCACCATCGTTCCGCTCTACGCGCTCGCCTACAACATCGGCAGCTTCATCGTGCCGGGTCACCATGCGCTGCCGCCATGGAACGATCAGGTGGGAGTGTTCTCAGCGCTCGTTGAGTGGATTCGCGCAATGGGCTGGCCGCTCATCGTGGGCTTACCAGCGATGGCACTCCTTTTCGCAAGCTGGGGCTATGCCATCACTCAAATCCTCTGGCTGCGGCCCGTGATCGCGCGGGCGCGGCGGATGCGTGCGCGCAAGCATTAGCGAAGGCTAGCGCGTGAGCAAACCATGCGAGAACGAGCGATCACCTTGCTCGTTCGTTGCGTGATTCTTCATAACTCATCCTGTCACGAATAGCCCAATTTACTTAGATTAAGCCTCGATAATCTATGTTTTCGCCATCATTGATAATCAGCACGTTGCCCCAGCGCTTATGCGGGCAACCCAGGATAGCTGTTTGAGCAGAGAAATGATAACGTTTCGAGCTCCGCCGAGTCATTTCACGCTGACGGCATCAGGGACACCATCCTTGGATCCGAGCGCGCACCGACGCGGCATCCGTCGCGTTGATGTCGGTGCCGGCAATCATCGACGCGGCATCCAGCGTCTGAAAGTAGCGCAAAATCACCAAACCGTCGCGCGTCGCAGTGGCTGGTGTCGTGAGTCCCTTTACGCTGTAGTCCTGCGTGGAGAGAAAATTTTCGATGGCGCTTACTGTGTTGCGATTTCCAAGCAGCGGCGACGGCAATCCTGCGAGTAGATCGACACCACGAAATCCCAGCAAATAGCGCAAGATCAGCAGTCCGTCGACAGCGACCGTTTGCGCAGCGTCGTCGTTCACGTCGAGACGGCAGGCAAGCGCAACGAAGTTCGCAGTCACCGTGCAATCGACCGTGATCGTGCCGGTGGTGTAGTTATTCACACCGAGTGTCGTCGGCGTTCCGCTGCAGCCCGAGATCGATTGCGTTTGAAAGCCCGCATTCGGTGTTGCTGTGCAGCTCGTTGTGTTGCCACCGACCACCGGCGATGGGCAGTTCAACGCTCCATTCGTACCGGCCGAGGCCGTGATCGTGTACGTTCTGGGCGCGGCGCAGTTGGCGTTCGTGCCTCCGTTCACGCTGTTGCAAGACCAAGTGAACTGTGTAGTCGATGCAGTCACTGCGCTGGCAGCGCCCGCGCTACACAAATTTGCCACTGGTGCAACGCCAGTTGCAACGCCATTGGCCGTTCCGCATGCGCCATTGACGATCGCAACGAAGCTCGCCGACACGGTGCAGTTGGCAGTGATCGCGCCGGTGACATAGCCGTTAACACCAACAGCGGTGGCTAGGCCGCCACAGCCGGAGATCGATTGCGTAGCAAATCCAGCGTTTGGGATGGCGAGGCATGAGGTCGCGCCACCGCTTGCAACCGGAGAGACACAACTTAAGGCTCCATTCGCGCCCGCCGACGCGGTCACCGTGAACGTACGATTGACGAGGATGCCGCTTGTATTGCCAACGTTGTTGAGCGTACGAACTGCGGGAAATCCAGCCCAACTCAAGATGCCACCGTTCAAATTCAACGTACCCACCGAGATGCCGTCGTTGTCATTTTGTCCGGACAGCACGGTGTAGCGAAACACCAACGCATTCGTTCCCGATCCAGATAGATAGGCGGCATTAACGGTCATGGAGCCAACCGTAAGCGATAGCGTCGGCGTGCCGGTGACGGTGATCTGATCAGTCCAATTCACAGTGAAATCGACGTTCTGTCCCGTCACATAGTTGCCGTTAGGGGGCACGGTCACTGAGCTCACGGTTGCAGCGGAGAGCGTGGCGAGCTTCAGATCGCCATTGGTGGCATCGTAGTAGCTGATGACCGGAAAGCCCGCAGCGTTGAGTTGCATCGAGGTGTACTGCCCGACACTGCCTACGCTGTCGAGCGTCGTGAGCGTGCGGGCGGTGCAGGTGGCGTCGCCGCAAACGGCGAGCTTGAGATCGTTATTGGTGAAGTCCCGATAACTAATGATCGGCCAGCCCGAAGCATTTAGCCGCAGCGAGGTAGACCCGCCGACATCGCCCACGCTGTCCACGGTCGTAATCGTCGGGGCGGTGCAGGTGGCGTTGTTGCACACGGCGAGTTTCAGATCGCCGTTACTCGCCCTGTGGTAGCTAATGACGGCATTACCTAGCGCGTTGAGTTGCAGGGAGGTGTCCCATCCAGCAAGGGTTGTGAAGTCCACCGTCGTCAGGGTCGGGGCGGTGCAGGTAGCGTTGTTACACACGGCGAGCTTTAGCTGGCCGAGGCTAAGGTCGTAGTAACTGATGACTGGGAAGCCTGAAGCGTTGAGTCGTAGAGAGGTGTACCCGCCGACAAAGCTCGCGCTATCTACTGTCGTAAGGGTAGGGGCGGTGCAGGTCGCGTTATGGCATACGGCCAGTTTCAGATAACCGTTGCTATAGTCGTAATAACTGATGACTGGGAAGCCTGAAGCGTTGAGTTGCAGCGAGGTATACCCGCCAACCGTGCCCGTGCTGTCGACCGTCGTGAGCGAGGGGGAGTTGCAGAAAACATCACTGCACACGGCGAGCTTCAAATCGCCGTTGGTATCGTCGAAGTAGCTGATCACCGGAAGGCCCGAGGTGTTGAGTTGCAGGGAGGTGTACAGGCCGACGCTACCCACGCTGTCAACCGTCGGGCGCGTAGAGGCGGTGCAGGTAACGTTCATACACACGGCGAGCCGCAGGTCGCCGTTAGTGGCGTTGCGGTAGCTGATGACCGGAAGCCCCGACGCGTTGAGTTGCATCGAAGAATACGAGCCGACATCGCCCGCACTGTCCACGATGGCGAACGTCACCGCGCCTTGCACGGTGGCGACGATCGATGCGAACACAGCAGCGCCGCAAAAAAGCGCTTTCATATTGCGAACCCAGCACCCGCACGACTGAGAAAAAGTGTTCATAAAACCCCCTCGCTTGCAAATGCCATCCGTACTTCGAATGGCGTTAACGAATCAATTATCTTCTCGATACTCGTTGAGCGGTCGCAGCCCGATGGCTTACTGAGCCATACCAATCCATTCGCCATCGTGCCGCTCTATGCGCTAGCGTTAAAAATCGGCAGCATGCTGGCAGCTGGTGCGCATCGCCTACCCGCATGGAATGGTGACGCGGGTACGTTTACAGCGTTAGTCGAGTGGGTCCAAGCATTGGGTGAGCCGCTGATTGTCGGCCTTCCCTCCATGGGGCTTGTTTTCGCATTTAGGGGTTATGCGCTCACCCAAAATCTTTGCTTGCGTCCGGTCAGTGCCCGAGCGCGCAGAATGCGCGAAGCTCGGGCTCGTTAGCCTCTGGATTTCACCACTGTGAGCGGGTGGCGCGAACCGCTCATAAAGAAAAGGCAGCGCGAGCGCTGCCTTCACTTCACCTACCCGGACTCCGATCAGATCTGAAGTTCGATTGGATCAACTTCGTGTCGTTAGCGTTCGCTGTGTCTCCTGCGTTGGACACCTACCCCCGCGGCCAACATCAACAAGGCGATCAACCACACGCCCACGTTAAGTGGCACAGGGAGTACGGGCAGATCAAACGTGACGACCGCCGAGGCCGCGCTTGCGCCCACCAGGTTATTCGCCACGACCGAGCATTGATAAGACATGCCATCGATCAATCCCGTCACTACGATGGGTGAGCTAGTGCCGACTGCCGTGACCGCGCCGAAGATGCTCACGCAACGCGCGGTGTAGCCCGTGATCGGTGAGCCGCCATCCGAGGTGGGCGGCGCGAACTCAATGGTCGCCTGTCCGCGCGCTGGCGTTGCCGCGCCTATCGTAGGTGCGCCTGGAACTGTGCGCGGCGTGACCGTAACGCCAGCCGATGGCGCACTTGAGCCTGCGGTATTGTTGGCAGCGACCGTGCAGCTGTACGCAGTCCCGTTGGTGAGCCCGGTCACTGTGACTGGCGATGTTGGTCCACTGCTTGCGATTGAACCAGGGTTGCAGGTTACTGTGTAAGACGTAATGGGCGCACCACCGATTGACGCAGGCGGCGTGAACGCGATACTCGCTTGCCCATTGCCAGGCGTTGCTGCGCCCATTGTTGGCGCACCCGCGACGACCGCGTTGATCGTCACCGTGGCGCTTGCACTGGCGGGTTGATAGTTCGCATTACCCGCTTGAGACGCCGTCAACGGACAGCTGCCGATGCCAACGACCGTGAGCTGATTGCCCGAGACCGTGCAGATGCTGGCGGCCGCGGTGGTGCTGAACGTGAATGCGGTTAGCCCGCTGCTCGAAGTTGCCGTCAGCGTGTAGGGGCCTGTGCCGAAATTCACTGGCGTGGTCGGGGTAAACGTCACCGTTTGCGATGCGGGATTGATCACCACGGTCGCGTTGGCGCTCGCCGACTGATAATTTGCGTTGCCCGGTTGGGTTGCTGTGAGCGCGCAGCTTCCCACGCCAACAATCGTTAGTTGATTGCCGCTCACGGTACACACGGTGTTCGGTGAACTGGTGCTGAAGGTGAATATCGTGAGCCCACTCGACGTAGTCGCGCTGAGCGTGATCGGAGAGACACCAAACGTCACCGGTGTCGCAGGCGCGAAGCTGACCGTTTGGCTGGCGGGGTTGATTGCCACTGTTGCTGTTGCTGAGGCACTTTGATAGCTCGCGTTACCTGCTTGCGTGGCGGTGAGGCTGCAGTTTCCGCCACCGATGTAAGTCACGGTGCTACCTGCGACCGTGCACACGCTGACGGGCGAGCTGGTACTGAAGGTGAAGGCGGTGAGACCGCTTGATGCAGTCGCACTCAACGTGCCAGGCGCAGCACCGAACGTGACTGGCGTCGTTGGCGTGAAGGTCACGGTTTGCGTGGCCGGGTTCACCACAATCGTGGCAGTGGCCGAGGCGCTTTGGTAACTTGCGTTGCCCGGCTGCGTGGCCGTGAGCGCACAAGCACCGCCGCCGGTGAAGGTGACGGTGTTGCCGCTGACGGTACAAATCGTTGCAGCGGAGCTCGTTGAGAAGGTGAAGCTGGTCAAGCCGCTTGTGGCCGTCGCAGTCAGCGCCACTGGGGCTGCGCCGAATACCACCGGCGTCGCAGGCGCGAAGGTAACCGTCTGCGTCGCTGGGTTGATGGTGACGCTCGCGTTGGCGGAGGCGCTTTGGTAGTTTGCGTTCCCTGGTTGCGTGGCGGTGAGATTGCAAACGCCTGCGCCAGTGATGGTGACCTGATTGCCTGCAACCGTGCAGATCGTGATGGCTGATGTAGTGGTGAACGTGAAGGCGGTGAGACTGCTCGTCGCCGTCGCGGTCAGCGTGATCGGAGTCACACCAAACACGACAGGACTTGCAGGCGCGAAGGTGACCGTCTGCGTCGCTGGGTTGATGGTGACGCTCGCATTGGCCACAGCGCTCAGGTAGTTCGCATTCCCAGACTGCGTGGCGGTGAGATTACAAACGCCCGCGCCGGTGATCGTGAGTTGGTTGCCTGCAACCGTGCAGATGGTGTTGGCTGAGCTGGTGCTGAAGGTGAACGTCGTGAGTCCGCTCGTTGCCGTGGCGGTCAACGTGATCGGCGTGACACCAAACACCACCGGACTCGCAGGCGCGAAGGTGACGGTTTGCGTGCCTTGCGCGATATTGACTGTGTACGCACGACTGCCGGTGAACGGACCGGGTGCTGGACTGCTGTCGGTGGCCGTGATCGTGAAATTAAACGCACCGGCTGCGTTTGGCGTGCCTGTGATCGCACCATTCGGTGCAAGCGTTAGGCCGCCGGGCAGCGCGCCGCTGGTGACCGCGAAGCCGTATGCGCCGACGCCGCCACTTGCAGTCGCCGTCTGACTGTAGCTGACACCGAAGGTGCCGTTGGGTAAGGTCGCAGGATTTACTGTGACCGGCACATCGTCGTTGGTGATGGTGACAAAACTGGTCGGGACATTGATCGTTGCGTTGGTTGCCCCGAACAAACCAACGCTGAAGATTTCGTTGGCCTCAGGCAGTGTGTCACCGATCACCGGAACGGTGATTGTCTGCGAAACCGTGCCCGGCGTGAACGTTAGCGTGCCACTGGTGCTGGTGTAGTCCGACGGTTGCGTTGCCGTACCGTCTGCAGTGGCGTAGTTCACCGTCACTGTCTGTCCACTCGCTGCATTCAGCGTCACCGTCACCACGGCATTGGTAGTGCCGCTATTGCCCTCAAGCACACTGATACTACTGGTGTTGATTTGCGGCAGCGGATCGTCGTTGGTTATGGTGCCGACGGCTTGGCCATCGACGACATTCGCGCCGAGCACACTGGTGACGTTGACGAAAAAGGTCTCGGTAGGTTCGTTGAGCAGATCGCCATTGACCAGAACTGTGAAGATGTAGGTGCTGCTGCCGGCCGGAATGGTCTGGCCGGTTAGGGACTGGGCGACGTAATCGCTTCCCGCCGTGGCCGAACCGTTGGCGGTGGCGAGGTCGAAGGTGACGCCGCCCGGGCCAGCCGGCACGCTCAGGCTCACCGTGAAGGTGAAGTTCGTAATGCCCGCGTTGCCTTCACTTAGCGTGACGTCGTTGATCGTGAGGTTGGGAACCGCTGTGTTCGTGAAGTTACACGCGATATTGGCACCCGCCGCCGTCGCCGCGCCATTGAGCGTAAGCGCATTACCGGAGAGCGTGGCCGTTCCGCCCGCGCCCATGCCAGTGCACGATGCGCCCGTGAGGACATAACCTGCGGGAACCGCCTCTGTAATCGTCGTGGCGGTACTTGGCGAGCTGAGCGTTTGCGTCGCACCGCTCACACCCACGCCTGGTGTCGTGGTGGTGATCGTCTGCGATGACCATCCGTTCGTGCCGGTAAAGGTAAACGCACCGATGCCACCGTTGCTCACCTTGGTCAGCGTTAATGTCGGCAACCTGACATTAGTGAAGGTGCAGGAAATGTTGGAGCCTGCCGCTGTTGCCGCCGCATTGAGCGTCAATGAATTGCCTGAAAGCGTGGCGGTACCGCCCGCGCCCATACCAGTACACGATGCGCCCGAAAGGATGTATCCCGCCGGAAGCGCCTCTGTAATCGTCGTGGCGACGGCCGACGCAGCAAGGGTTTGTGTCGCGCCGCTTACGCCCACGCCCGGGCTCGTCGTAGTGATCGTTTGCGACGACCATCCGTTGGTGCCGGTGAAGGTGAATGCGCCGACGCCGCCGTTGCTGACTTTCGTCAGGGTCAGCGTCGTTGGGTTGATATCGTCGTTAGATATCGTGCCGGTTGCACTTGACGGCGCACCGACGGTGTAGCCCGTACCCGCAGCGACGGTCAACGTGACCGTTTCGTCCGGCTCAACCGTGGTGTCAGGTGTCGGATTGATCGTAATGGTTGCGGTCGTCGCACCTGCAGGGATGGTTACTGTGGCGACATTGCCGGTGTAATCGCTACCCGCAGTGGCCGTTCCACTCGTGCTGATGTTGACAACGGTGGCAGATGCAAGCGCGACGTTGCGAGAAACGGTGAACACCAGATTTGCCGATCCATCTTCGAGGACCGGACTTCCGGCTACGGAAACAGAAATTACGGGCAGTGTTGACGTCACTGTCATCGGAACGGTGACGAACCCAAAGAAGTCGCAACCAGGACACATCGGATCGGTCGTGCTGTCATTAACGAGAAGCTGCGCGTTAGTAGTGCCCAATACGGTGGGTGTACCCGTCAACACTCCACTGGTTGAAATCGCGAGGCCAGGCGGTAGGCTCACACTAATGTCGGCTGGGAAAGTGTACGGCGCAGTACCGCCGGTGCCGTTCATTTGCACATTGGCAGGCACGTTTTGGAGCAAGGTAAGCGGCGATGGTGCGACGCCAAAAACGGGATTGCCGATCACGCCGCTGTACGTCTTAAGCGCGGATGCGCCGGTGGAGTCCTGCGCGCGAACAGTGAAGCTGAAATTGCTGCGCGTCGTCGGCGTGCCAGTAATGCGCCCCTGCGGTGTCATCGAGAGACCGGGGGGCAACGAGCCGGAATTGATCGTGAACGTGTAAGGCCCTGTGCCGCCCGTCGCGGAGAGTTGCTGATCAACCGCTAACCCGGTGCGCAGCGTGATCGATGCGGGGGAAACCACGATCGACGAGGTCGGCGCCTGAATCGTAATTGTGAATCGAATGTTGAGATTGTCTAGATCGTCGATCTCGAACACGTCCTGCGTTGCGGGGTTCGTGGTTGCCGTGTGTGTGTACGTGAGGATTGAGCGCGCGATCCACGTTGTAGATGGCGGCGTCGGGGGCACACCCTCTTGCCGGAGGACGACGGTGCCTAATGTAGGTGCGAGGGGGAAAAACGGGACGCCATTGCCAAATCCAAAGTTGTAGGCATCGCAATCGGAAATATCGATTTCAACTGACCCGCCGTTCGCGACCGTCGCTGTTTGAGGTGGACAGGCGGTCGTCTCATGCGCGGCGTGTGCCGTCACGGTGGCAAATAGCAAGCCAAACAACGCCAAAGCGTTTCGCAAAGTTCGATACATTTTTCCCTCGATCTCAGGCACTTATCAACTCTAAGTCTAATCCGATGCCTGGCGTCGAAGTCGCTAATCGACGACAAAATCACGTTACGCTGAGCGCAAATTGATTTGCACCTCACGGCCTGCCGCTGTAGCGCTGCGCACGCTGCAGAGGCGATCTGACACGGCAGCTTTTCTGTAGCATTTTCTAGATACTCCATATCGAATAGGGGATAGAAGCTTGATATACAGATTTCAAGAATTGTGTTAATTTTCATTTAGGCATTACAAATATTTACTTGCATCACAAGTACTACCCCATTCGCGAGGCAACCTGCGCATTGGTTTGTGGCGACGCGGCATTCAGACTCTCGCCCGCGGCGATCACGCGCACATTAGCCTCGTTGCGCGACCGCATGCGCCGCGGGA
Organism: Betaproteobacteria bacterium; assembly: GCA_013298765.1. GTDB lineage: Bacteria > Pseudomonadota > Gammaproteobacteria > Burkholderiales > Casimicrobiaceae > Casimicrobium. Next base: position 137,642 of record JAAFJA010000007.1, on the reverse strand, counting down.
TCATCGCGTCGCTGGTGCCGGCATGGCTTCGGCGCGCTCGAACCGATTCTTCGCGCGACGATGCTGAAGCGGAAGGTCGTTGCCGCAACGAGCGCCCTTCATCATCACCTGCGCGGTTCGAAGCTGCGCACCGCGCACGTAGAGCGCCCTCTTCCGTCTGCGGCCTAACTTGGGAGAACTCGTGAGAAGCGCTAAAACGTCGCCATGAAACTTCGTCGCTGGTTGATCTCAATCGAACCTCGCGTGCTGCGCCAGTTTGATCGGGCGTGGCTCGCTTGGATGAAGCCGTGGATCGACAGCCATGAGCTGCTCTCATTTCGGCGCTACCCGCTCGCGATTGGTGTCGCCATCGGCGTGACGCTGGGCGTGATCCCGACGCAGATCGAAGTGATCTTCGTGTTCGTGCTTTGCGTGTTGATGCGCGGCAACATCGTTGCGGCGACGGTGGTGGGTTGGTACAACAACGCGTTCACCGTCGTGCCGCTCTACATCGCGGCCTACTACATTGGCGACTTCATCGCGCCGGGGCATCGACCGATCCCAAAATTGGAGAACCCCAACGGCGACTGGTGGGGCGCGTTTCAATCCTGGGTAGACGCGCTGGGTCTGCCGCTTTTAATTGGTTTACCGGTGCTCGGCTTGACCCTCGGCTTAGTGAGTTATTTCGCTGTTCATTATCTTTGGTTGCGTCCTGTGTGGGCACGCGCGCGGCGAATGCGTGAACTACGTAGGCGCTCCGATTCGCGCGAAACTCGTTAAATGCGAGATCTATTGCCGTTTAAGCGCTTTGCGAGCGAGTTTGTCCACCACGCCCGGCGCGATCAACTTTAGCCAGCGGCCGAGTTTGCCTTTTGTTGTCATCACAACGTCGCGCTTTCGCGTGGCCATTGCCTCAACGATCAAGCGTGCGCACTCTTCAACGGTCATCGCGCCCGCCTCGTCGAGCCCACTTGAACCCAGGCGCTCACCCTTCGCATTCCAGCCATGCACTCGAATATTGGTGAGCACCACGCCGGGATACACCAGGCACACATCAACGCCATCCGGCTCGACTTCAACTCGCAGCGCTTCGAAGAATCCAGTCTGCGCAAACTTGGTGGCGCAATACGTCGTGCGCTCCGGCACACCAACCAAACCTGCGAGCGAAGACACTGCGACGATTTGGCCCTTTGACTTTTTCAAATGGGGAAGCGCAGCATGCGTCGGCCAAACGCTTCCCATCAAATTGATGCGCATAAGCTTCTCGTACACATCGGTGTTCTCGATGTCGGCGAATCGTGCCTGCATCGAAACACCTGCGTTATTCACCAAGGCGTCGATCGCACCAAATCGCGCGACCGCTCGCTCAATCAACGCGCGGCAATCGGCCTCAATCGAAACATCAGTCGACACCACCAAACATTGCGCGCCTTGGGCTTCGCAGGCCTTCGCCACCTCGTCAAGCGCCTCTGGACGCCGCGCCGCCAGTACGAGCTTCGGCTTGAACCGCGCAAGCTGTCGAGCGAGCTCCGCGCCGATGCCATCTGACGCGCCAGTCACGATGATCGTTTTGTTTTGAAACACGGATTCGCTCATCAGTTTTTCCTTCGGCTTTTGCCGCGAAATTGCTATTTTTATTGGGCTAGAAATAAAATACTATGAATATTTACTAAAGACAAATAGTTTCGTTTGCCCAATTTAAACAAGGCTTTTGTTAGCTAATGTGATCGGCACACCGCGCTCTCAAACGTAACTTATCTTAACGCCCAGCGTGTGCGTCTTGAAGCGATTGAACGGTGGTCGCTCGTGAAACTTGGGTCTAGATGCCTGCGCGTCCAGGCCACTCGTGCAGAAACGAGAAAGGCCCGAATGCGGGCCTTTCTTTCATTAGCCGGAAGGAGGTTTAGCTCATCCCTTTGTAGTCCGCCTCGACCGATTCCACCTTAGTTTTTTTGTTGTCAGTCCACTTGGTAATTTTGTGAAGCGCGTAAGCGAAGGTTGCGCCCGGAGATAACTGGATCGTTTGCGAACCCGATTTTCCGCCTGAGACGGAAATGCTCACACTTTGACCGAGCGCCTTCACCGTAACACTTGTGCCCGCGCCTTTTGCAAAATCGCTTGCGAGGCGCCCCTCCATCAATACCCAGATCTTGGTGAGCACGCGGCCGTCGTTGCCTTCGTCTGCCAAGAAGTTTCTCGCGCCATCTGCTTCGTTGAGCAAGCCGATGACTTTGCCCTCAGGGATGCTGATGGGCACCAGCTGAACGTTGCCTGACTTCGTCTCCGCCAAGCTGATGTTCTGAGCGACATCCACGCCGATGCCGAAAAATTTCAAGTTAACGCCAGCGCCAATATCGTTTTGCGATACGGTTGACCAGTCAATGGCCACAGGGACGTTAACCTCAGCACGTTTCGCGAGGTACTCGCTTTTGACGGTGCCGTGTTCCTCTAAAAAGCCAGGCGAGAAAGCAGAGTCTTTCTTTTCGCCGTACGAGCCTAAATCGAGCGCGTAGGCGTTGCGACGGAAAAATTTTTGGCCGTCGTATTCAAAGTAAGAGTCTGTTACTTTAGTCTTCATGATCATGTCTCCAGAATGTAAAGAGTGCCGCGCGAGCTTGCGACTGTTTCGACAGTCGCATCGCACGTAACCACTCAAATACGATTCGTGGAGAAAACCGGACAGCTTGGCGAGAAGTTTTTAGCGGCGCCGCACCCAGTCAAACATCATTCGATTGAGATCGGCGTCGCTCGCTTGCTCCTTAAAGTCAATTTTTGTGGTGCCGCTCATGTAGACGAGGGGAACGGCATCTCGAAAACTCCGCCCCTCGGCAATCACGAGGCCGGTCGGCGGGCGCTCGCGATCTGCGAAGTAACACCAAAACGGCGCGGCTGCACTGTACTTTCCGTCCCTGTCTGCAGCATCAGGAAACATCGACTCGGCGAGCGGGCGGACGATTCCGCCGTTTTCGGTCTCAGCGAGAAACACGCGTGCTGCTGGCGTGCCCGGCCCCAGAGATAGATTGGTCCTTCGAAAGCCGATACACACCTTGATCCGAACGGCATTCGTACTTGAGCCCGCGGTGCGAGCCGACGCGCTTGCCGCAACGCTCTGCCAAAGAGCATTGGTTTCGAAGTCTTCGCTGTACCCCCCACTCGGCCCTTTTTGAGCGAGCGCTGATGAACTTGCGAGCGTGAACGTGACGAAAGCGAGCAATCCTTGAGTGAGAAGGCGAAAAGTTGAGTGCATAGTTGTCTCCTAGTCAGTAGAAAAAAGTTCGAGTTGTCCGAGACGTTTTCGAGCTGTCACCAGATTCGCGTTGTTTCTCGCTTCGGACAGTCTGGCCACGAATCTGACGCGCTCGTCGAGCGATTGCATCGGCTTGATCAGAGCGTCAAGTTCTGCGATGATTTGTGCGCGTTCAATGTCTTCACGTAACAGCCATTGCATCGCCTCGCAAGTCACGCGTTGCGGGTGGGTTGCATCATGCAAGCGCGCCCGCAGCTGACATGCGAGCGAAATTACGCTACGTGCCAACGCATAGTCTCGACGTGCAACGTGTAAGCGCGCGCGCCACTCGTAGAGCGAGGCAGCCTCACGTCCCGTAAGCTGACCGCGATCAGTCGCCCGGCGAAGCGCGGTATCAATGACTCGCTCCGCGCCCTGAACATCGCCAACGCGCAAGCCATACTCCGCTTGCAGAGCAGCGTGCCGATTGAGCCAGAGCGGATACGCCGCGAGCAAGTTTGATGACTCGTCCAAAAGCGGGGCTACGTCCGCGAGCGCGTTTGTGGAAAGCATCACGCGCGCGTAGGAGAGCTTGGCGGTCCCGCTGCGCAGGGGATCAGCACTGGAAAGCTCTGGAGCCAGTAGCACCTTTGCGTCGCGATGAGCCTCATCGAGGCGCCCTGCGCGCTCTGCTGCATTGACCGCCAAGCGGCGCAGCGGGGCGAGATTCGAATTGATCTCACCGAGCTCTTTTTCTGCTTGTAGCAATAATGAACGTGCTTTTGTGCGCGCCTCAAGAAACGAGCCAGCGTCGAACTCCAAGCTCGCGAGCTGACGCTGCGCATTGAACCGATCAACGGCACCACGATCACCTAGCGCGTCGGCTGCGACTACCTCGGCGAAAAGTCTCCGCGCGAGCTCAATCTGCCCCCGATCACGCTTCACAAGTGCTTGCACTTGGAGCGCAGCAATACTCGTTGAATGATGCGGCGACAGCTGCGCTCGCGTCATCGCCAAGGCGATCTCGGCCCGCCGTTCCGCCTCATCAAAGCGTTGAAAAACTCGATGATGATCGGCAATCAGAGCGGTGGCAAACGCCGTTCGTTCCACTGAGATATCGGTTGACTGTTGGGCTAGCGTCAACGCCTCTTCAAACGATCCAAGCGCCGCTTCCCGCACCGCTAGAGCTTGCGAATCCGACTGCGCTTGCCCGAGCGCGATCAACGCATCCACCATCGACTTGGGGTCGCGATTAGTGATTGTCCGTAGCGCGTCCACTCGCGCGCGCTGGGCTTCATACATCTGTGCCGGAAGCCCCATTCGGAAGTAAATGTCACCAATTTGAGCGAGGACCGCCGCGAGCGTTTCCGGATCGCTCGCGAAGTGTACTTTCGCGTCGTCGAGACCCTTTTTAAGTACCTCGTTCGGCGCGATTGGTTTTCCCCTGGCGTGCTCTGGATCGGCGCTTGCAAACAATCCAGCGACAAACTTTTGCGTGGTCTCGACACGCCGTAACTGGCGCGCGGTCTCCGCCACTTGCGCAGTCGCACGTTGCGCTTGTTGCAGTGCTATGAGAGTGGTCACCGAGAGAGCGCAGATCGCTGCACTCGATGCGATCACTGCTATTCGATTTCTTAGGACAAAGCGATGCGCGCGGTAGATGAAATCGTCTGGCCGGGCACGAACGGGTTGCTTTCGCAAGTAGCGCTGCAAGTCGTCAGTCAAAGCCGCAGCGGAAGGGTAGCGCTCACTCGCCTTCTTTTTGAGCGCCTTTGCAAGAATCGCATCGATGTCGCCTCTTAGCGCGCGTGCTAATTCATCGGCGTTCGAATTGATCGCGTGCAAGAAATCAGAATCAAACGTCTGTTTGGACGCCAGCACCGCGTCGTGGTTCAGAATCGCTTGCTGGAGTGCGTAGCGCGTTTCACCGGATGGCAGGTAGGGCGAGCGTCCAGTCAACAGCCGGTAGAGCGTAGCGCCGAGCGCGTACACGTCCGTAGCGGTTGACAAGTCGTTGTGAGTGATCTGCTCTGGCGCGGCGTACGCGAGCGTCATGGCGGCCCCCACCGCTTTGGTTAGCTCAGCATCTTCAGAGATGGAATCGTCGAGTAGCTTCGCAACGCCAAAATCGAGCAGTTTGATTTGCCCGCTCTCGTCAACCATGATGTTTGACGGTTTGAGATCACGATGCAAAACAAGTCGCTGGTGCGCAAAGGCGACCGCACCGATAACTTGTAAGAACAGTTCGATGCGCGCCGCAAGGGTTAAGCGATGTTTCTCGCAGTAGGTATCGATTGCAGATCCGTGGATCAACTCGATTGCGAGAAACGCGCGGCCGTTTTCGGCAAGGCCTGCATCGTACAAACGCGCAATATTGGGATGCTCAAGCTTTTCGAGGAATTGACGCTCGCGAATGAAGCGCTCACGGACGGCATTGTCGGCGCGTGACGCCGTCGCTGCGCCGCAAATTTTTAGCGCAACCTCGCGCTCAATTCTTTGATCTGCGTAGCACGCTTGCCAAACCTCTCCCATACCACCAGCGCCGAGACGCTTGAGCAGAACAAAATTCCCGACCTGATCGCCCGCCGCGTATTCGGATGTCCGAGGTTTTTCGATCTTTGGGATTGTGTTGAATAGCTCATCGTCTTCTACCCGCTCGTGGGCTGCGAGGAGCCTATCCGCAAGATCAATTAATGCCGGATCATTGGCTGCCTCCTGCGCAACCCAATGCGCACGCTGACTTCGTGGCAATGTGAGCGCGACGTCAAAGAGTGCAATCGCACGCTGCCAGAGCAATTGGTCCATTACTCAATCACTGCCGTTGAAGTTGAGTCGGCAAACGATTCATTGTTCGAGAAGCACGAGCAACGCAGCGCGCGCCTTTTGCCACTCGCGCCGCACCGTACGACTTGACACTCCGAGCGTATCTGCAATTTCGTCCTCGCTCATGCCTCCGAAAAAGCGCATCTCGACGACCTTTGCCCACTCTGGATGTAGTTTTTCAAGTGCGTGGAGTGCCTCATTGATTACCTCTATGTCTGTACCGAGCTCACTCAGTTCAACAATATCAGTCTGAAACGTGACCTTGATTTGATCGCCACCGCGCTTCAGAGCGTTGGCATCGCGGATTTCGTGAAGAACAATATTGCGCATCACTTTGGATGCGTAGGCATAGAAGTGCTTTCGATCCGGCAGATCTACCCGCTGCACTTGGCTTAGTCGCATATAGCTCTCGTGCAGCAACGATTCCGTTGCGAATCGGTCACGGGCATTCGCGGCATAGAGTCGAGCGTGTGCGATTCGCTTTAGTTCGCCGTAAGAAGCGGCAAATACTTGCTGCATGGCGTCGCCCTCGCCGACGCGCAATCGAGAAATAGCCTCTGTAAGCTCGCTCACCCTGCCTCCCATGCTGATTGCATGGGTGCGCTTCACGCGCCCGCGCGTCGCAGGCGCTCTCCTTCGGAAAACGCACCCTCACCGCAGAAAGACGGTTTCTCACCCCATTTTGCGCCGATCAAGCTCACGGAAGTGCTCAGCGAGTGGCAAGTTGCAGCAACAGCGCATCGTGCAGCGACAGCTCGCGCGCGCGAACTCAGCGCGCTGTTGGGGCGATGGCGCTCTTTGTTTAGCCTTTCGGCGGTCGCTCGGAAAAGCGCAGTACGGGTTGCCATTCCGCCCACCGACGATCAAGACGAAATTTGAGCAGTCCCTTTTCGTCTGCGACGAACGATTGGATGATTTTTCCATCGCGAACGATATCCAACCGCTGCTGACCAGGCGTCTTGTATTGAATCGGAATATCGATGCTGTACACCGACGGAAAGAAGATCATGTAACCGAACCAGCCGAGTACGTCTTTCCCGGCCATTTGCAGCTGGCGGATCGTTTCTTCCACTTCCGCATAGGGCAACTCGTCAGCGCCGTCCCACGAGACACCAATCGTCACCGAAGTTGAGAGCGTACCCTTGGGTTGGTTGGTCAAAAGCTCGGCGTTCGTCTTGTAAAAGTCCTCGCGCAAGGGGAGCTCGATCCGTCCATCAATGTCGAGCTTCAGGGGCAAACTTTGTGTGTCGTTAACGAGCGAGACGCGTATATCGCTCTGTTTTATATCTGGCGCATTTGATTTCACGCGAACATCGAGTGATACACGATCTAGCTTTGAATCGCGAAACCGCTTCATTCGCTCATACACCGCGTCGTAGGGCGTCACAGCAGCATTTTTAGGGTTGCGGACGACGAGTTCTTCGACTCGCGTCGTAGTTGGCTCGACTTGCGCGCTCGCGGGTGATGCGTCCATTAGGAATACAGAGGTAACGGCGATTACTACGATAGGAAAACGATGCATTCAGTGCGCTCAAACGTTAGGGGAGACCAATATAGACGCCATTGGGTATCACGCGTTTCGTTGTGGGGCTTTTCCTTGCGCAAAATCTTTTAACGCAGACGCTAAGCCTAGTGAGGTAAGCGGCCAAGAAGCGCGTTGCGTGATGAGCGACTCGTGGCTCACGCATTGGCCCAGCAGCCAAAATGAAAAGACCCGCCGAAGCGGGTTGGAAGCGCCAACGAATCGAAAGGAGGAGAAGTGATTCGTTAGTGTGCGAGGGTGTATCGCCCTGCAATCGATTCGCTTGGCGGCGCAGGATCGTGCACCGCCAAGCGCAGTACCTTAGCGGTTGTACGCCGTTTCGCCGTGGCTGACGATATCAAGACCTTCGCGTTGTTCGTCATCGCTCACACGCAGGCCAACAATCAGATCAGCGATCTTGAAGGCGATGAAGGCGACGACCGCCGTCCACACCACCGTCAGCGCGACGCCCTTGAACTGGATCCACACTTGTGCAGCAATCGAGAAATCTCCTGCTTTGATCACGCTCGCGGTTACCCAATCCGAAACGTAGCCAGGGCCACCGAGGTTGGGTGCGTTGAACACGCCAGTGAGTAGGGCGCCGAGAATGCCGCCGACTGCATGTACGCCGAACACATCGAGCGCATCATCTGCACCCAGCATTTTCTTGAGGCCCGTAACACCCCAGAAGCAAACGATGCCAGCAAGCAGACCGATGACAAGTGCGCCCATCAAGCCCACATTTCCGGCCGCTGGCGTGATCGCAACGAGACCCGCAACCGCGCCCGATGCTGCACCCAGCATCGAAGGCTTGCCCTTCAGGAACCATTCGATCAGGATCCATGACATGACCGCTGCCGCAGTCGCGACGAAGGTGTTGGCAAAAGCGAGCGCTGCGCTGTTGTTCGCTTCAAGGGCAGAGCCCGCGTTGAAGCCAAACCAGCCTACCCACAGCAGCGATGCACCGATCATGGTGAGCACGAGGCTATGTGGAGGGAAGGCTTCTTTACCGTAGCCCAAACGCTTGCCAACCAGGTATGCGCCTACCAAGCCCGCGACACCTGCGTTGATGTGAACCACGGTACCGCCCGCGAAGTCGAGTGCGCCCCACTGCCAAATCTTGCCTGCAGTCGCGTTCAAACCATCAACGAGCTTTGCGTCGGTGTAGGCATCTGGACCAGGCCAGAACCAAACCATGTGCGCGATTGGAATGTAGCTAAACGTGAACCAGATCACAGTGAAGATCAACACGGCCGAGAACTTAATCCGCTCAGCAAACGCGCCAACGATGAGAGCGCAAGTAATACCCGCAAACGTTGCCTGGAACGCGAAGAACACGATCTCTGGGATCACAACGCCCTTGCTGAACGTAGCTGCCATTGCAAACGCGCCCGTCGAAGCATCGAAGAGACCTTTGCCGAACAAGCGATCAGTGCCACCGAAGTACGGATTGCCTGCCGTGAATGCGAAGCTGTAGCCGTAAATCAACCAAAGCACGGAGACGAGTGAGAACACCACCATCACCTGCATCAACACGGAGAGCACGTTTTTCGAGCGCACCAATCCGCCGTAGAAAAGCGCGAGGCCCGGCAATGCCATCATCAGCACGAGGAGCGTGGACACGAGCATCCAAGCGGTATCGCCTTTATTGGGCTCAGGTGCCTTCGCTGCGGGTGCTGCAGCGGCCGGCGCTGCTGCTGCGGGCGCTGCCTCAGCGGGTTTCGCTGCCTCGGCAGGTTTCGCGGCTTCAGCCGCTGGCGCGGCGGCTGGGGCTGCTGGTGCAGCGGCGGGCGCTTGCGCAAAAGCGAGCGGCGTGACCGCCATGGATACCGCAGCGAGTGCTGCGGCGAAATAGGAACGCAAATTCATTATGTAGCCCCCGAAATTAAAGTGCGTCTTCGCCGGTCTCGCCGGTGCGAATGCGGATGACTTGTTCGACATCGAACACGAAAATCTTGCCGTCACCGATCTTTCCGGTGTTGGCCGCTTTTTCAATGGCTTCGATTGCCCGCTCAACGAGCTCGTTTTTCACCGCCGCTTCGACCTTCACTTTCGGAAGGAAATCGACGACATATTCAGCGCCGCGATAGAGTTCAGTGTGACCCTTTTGACGACCGAAGCCTTTAACTTCAGTCACCGTGATGCCTTGCACGCCCACGCCCGCGAGCGCTTCACGCACCTCGTCGAGCTTGAACGGTTTGATGATGGCCGTAATCAGTTTCATTTGTTCCTCGCTATTTAAGAATTCGGCTGATCGCTTAGAACGTCTTGCTGTATTTCACGAGGAGATACGGCGTGGTTTTGCCGGTAAATTTCTTGCCGAGCGGCTTGTAGAAATCCTTGTCGGCATCAGTGCCCGTAATCCCGCCCTCAGCAGTGAGGCCGTTACCGAAGTCATACAGCGCGGCCAATTTGCCATCGGTGTAGCTGCCGCCATCTTTCGCTGGGCCTTTAATGCCCTGGTAGCCCAGATGCGCGATGACCGAAACGTTATCCATTACCGGGAACGTGCCCGTCAAATCCACGTAGTACGAGTTCTTCGAGCGAGGTGTGCCGAAGATGTTCGAGATCGCATGCGAATACTTCAGCGTGAACACTTTGTACGAGCCAGCGACGTAGATCTCGTTGGTATCCGGATTAGTCGCACCAGACGCCGTAGAGCCGCTGTACTCATAGCGCAAGAAGCCAACGTCGTAGGTGAAATCGCCGACCGTATTCTTGAATCCGAAGTAGAGATCGGTTTCTACCTTGCCGCTCGAAATGCCGAAATCCTTCAACCACTTCACGTTGGTTGCCCATACGCCCGCGTAGAGTCCGCTCGAATGGCTGAAATCAAATCCGCCTTGGACTGCAGGTTTGTAGTCAGTCTGGCTCAAGCCGCGATAAATGTAGGAAGATGCGATGCCGATGTTGCCGGAGACGGTGAAATCTGGCGCGGGCGCGGGTGCTGGCGCAGCTGCCGGTGCGGTTTGTGCGGCGACAGGCGCAACCAAAACGCTAGCGAATAAGCCAGAGACTGCCAAGCTCAGAAAAGTAGGACGGAGACGTGTGTGTGCCATGAAAAACCCCGAGAGAGTCGAATGAAAAGAGAGACTTCGTCATGTATTCGCAACTGTCGTGCCACGACGACGCGCTGGGAAAGGCGGGACTTTCGCGCCAAGACAGTGCGTTCTAGCGATTTTTTCGAACGATTTGCACCAAAACAGAGCTAACAGGCGTCAGGCGGTCCCTGCACCGTTTTCGCCGCTGCCACTGCGGAACGTTAAACTTCGCCCATGACTCTCGACGAACTCGCCGCGCAACTCAAAGACGCCATGTCCGCCAACGCGGGCGCGGATTTGCAGAAAAACATTCGCGCCACGCTCAGCGCTGGGCTCGCGAAACTCGACGTTGTTACCCGCCAAGAATTTGAGATTCAGCGGGAAATGCTCGATGTCTTGCGCACGCAGATCGATGAGCTAACGGCGCAAGTCGATGCGCTCGAAAAGGCGAGGAACACGTAAAACCATTCGGCGCGCGCCCCAGTTTTGTAAGGGCTAACGTCAATAAAGTAACCTCCTCAAGCTAAACCTTAACTTGGTGTCTACGCCGTTCTGATCTGGCGATTAGAGGAATCTTTACTACGGCAAACAAGCAACGCCGTGCGTCGCCTCGACCCAGGTGAGGATTTGCTGTGCAGAACGCACATTCGGGTGCGATACATTTCGCGCGCCCGCGATCAACGCATCGCCCGAAAGGCCGAGCATCGCGCGAAGGATCAACAGGCCATCCGTCATCGCATTCACTTCACCATCGCCATCGGCATCTAGTTTGGCTTCGGTTTTGAGTTGAGCTAAGTGAGATTCAATTTGCTGCGTTGTGCGGCCGGGGTTCGCGCCGAGCGCGCCATCGGTTAACGCGTTACCGGTGTATCCCAACAAATAACGAACCGCAAGCATTGCATCGTTGCTCGCGACTTGGTTGTTGGCGTCGGCGTTGAGGGCGCAGGCGGCGGCACGGTCTCCGTTTAGCCTGACCATGCACGCCGAAACGTTAGTGCTTGTTTGACACGTCGCTGAAATCACTACGCGTCCGTGGTCATCGACCTTTAGGTTGTCGACTACCGCGGTAGCGGGTTGCAGGTTACCGCTTGCGGGAACAAGAAATGAAACTTTGCCAAACTGATTCATCTCAAGCCTGGCCCAGGTGAGATCGAATGATCCAGAATTGTCCAGTCGCGCAACGGCAACTGCGGAAGGCCCGAGACCAGAGGTCGTACCGGCGACTATGACTCGACCGTCCGGCGTAGATTCGATCCAATTTGCAAACATGAAACCCAGCTTCGAAGTCCCTGCGCTGGCTGCCATACCGTTGGAAAAGGTGGCGTCAATTGTGCCGTCCATATTCAAGCGGCGCACGCAGGTATCGAATGCTGTTGAGCCGCCGCACGGTCCATTGAGCAAGATCTTTCCATTGGAATCAAGTGTTGCGTCAGTTACCCGATCCGAATTACTTTCCGGGCTGAGGCGGAACCAGCTCCCAAAGCCTTCAGGATTCGAAAACACTGGATCAGTTTCGCCGTTGCTTAAAAGTCTACCAACGCAAGCTCGTTGTGCGGCACCCGAGTTACACGTGCCAGCAATGACCAGGCGGTCGGACGCGTCAAGCAACAGTTTGGAGAACCCGGATGTCGAGCCTCCGAAGTTCAGCGCCCTTGCATGCGCTATTGACGCGTCCTGAAAAGACGTATCCACGGCCCCGTCTTGCAAGAGACGGGTGAGACAGATCGAGCCATCACAGTTGCCCGCGACCAATAAGCGACCGCTTCTGTCGACCACGGCCGCCACGCGATAACTTAAGGAGGCGGGTGTGGTCGAAAAGCTTATTCGGTCTGAGACTTTCAACAATCCCGGCACGACGCCTTGCGAGTTGAAGGACGAATCAAGCGACCCGTCGACGTGAAATCGGGCAACGCACGCCGTAATGTCCGTCAACGTTGGATTTATGCAGGGCTTCGCTACAACGATCTTGCCCGAACCGTCGAACGTGATGGTTCCACGCGTCGACAACAACACGTCGCCAGCTGGAAGCGTTGCAACGGCACGACCGCCCACGCCAAATCCGACGATGTCAGCGCCATTCGACGCGAATTTTCGTACGCAAATGCTGCTTTTTCCAGGCTCGATCGTACAACCGCCAGATAGAAAGATTTCTCCGTCAACGTTGATCGCAGCGCTTCTTCCGTCTTCTGTCGATCCTGGAAACGTGATCGGTCGAACAACACCATTCACACCAAATTGGGCGTCGAAGTCGGTGTTGGCGCCCTTCGCTCCAAATGGAATCAGGGCTGCAACGTAAGCGCCGATCAAAAACACTTTCGGGTATCTCATAAGCTCCGTAACAAAACAGATACGCCAACTGTGCGGCGCACTTGGGCCAGTCGGTGCCGGAGCGAATACACGGCGTTGATGCGTCACCCTGAAAATCTGGGACTACATCCCAGCCTTCATCCCGTCCGTGTACTGCTACGCTGTTACGAGTTACTTCAACACACTCTTCAACAACTTCCCCATCTCCGCCGGATTACGGGTGATTTTGAAGCCGCACTCTTCCATGATGGCGAGTTTGGCGTCTGCGGTGTCTGCGCCGCCGGAGATCAAGGCACCGGCGTGGCCCATGCGTTTGCCGGGGGGGGCGGTGACGCCTGCGATGAAGCCGACGACGGGCTTCTTCATATTCGCTTTCACCCACATCGCGGCTTCGGCTTCATCCGGTCCGCCGATTTCGCCGATCATGATGACGGCGTCCGTTTCAGGATCGTCGTTGAACATGCGCATCATGTCGATGTGCTTGAGTCCGTTGATCGGATCACCGCCGATGCCGACGGCGCTCGATTGACCGAGGCCTAATTCAGTGAGCTGGCCCACCGCTTCGTACGTGAGCGTGCCCGAGCGTGAGACAACACCGATGCGGCCCTTCTTGTGAATGTGGCCGGGCATGATGCCGATCTTGATTTCTTCCGGCGTGATGAGGCCAGGGCAGTTCGGCCCGAGCAGGAGCGTTTTTTTGCCCTGCATTTTGTAGCGCGTTTTCATCATGTCGAGCACCGGGATGCCTTCGGTGATGCAGATCACGAGGTCGAGCTCGGCGTCCACCGCTTCGTCAATCGCCGCAGCAGCGCCTGATGGCGGCACATAGATCACGCTAACCGTTGCGCCAGTTTGCGCTTTCGCCTCTTTCACGCTCGCGTAAATCGGAATGCCTTCGAAATCTTCGCCCGCTTTTTTCGGGTTCACACCAGCGACGAAGGCGTTTTTGCCGTTCGCGTAGGCTGCGCAGCCGCGCGTGTGGAACTGACCGGTTTTGCCAGTGATGCCTTGGGTGATGACTTTGGTGTCTTTGTTGATGAGGATCGACATGTTTTTTATTCCTTCGTTATCACTTACAGCGCGTTGAATTCAACACGACGATTGCGTTGCTTGTTGGCGTCGCTGTCGTTCGGACCGAGCGGCTTGGTGTCGCCGTAGCCTTTGGCGGCGAGCGCGTCCTTCGGAACGCCCTTGCCGATGAGATACGCGACCACACTTTCGGCGCGCGCTTGGGAGAGCTTCAGGTTCGCGGCAGCGTCGCCCACGTTGTCCGTATGGCCTGCGATTTCGCCTTTGGTTTTGCCGTCTTTGATCAGCTCAGCCAGTTCGTTCAAATCTTTCACCGCTTCGCCGCGAATCTTCGCGCTGCCGGTATCGAATTCAACATCAAGCTTGAACGATTTTGCGCCCGCTTTGAACGCCTCGGCGGCGCTCATCACAGGTGCGCCGGCTGCGGGTGCAGGCGCGGTGACGACCGCTGCTGGCGCTGCCGGTGCAGCCGGTGCGGGCGTCGCGGCAGGGGCGGTACTCACGGCGGGCTTGTCAGCAGGTTTCGCGGCTTCTTTTGGCTGCGAAAAGATCTTCAACAGGTAGGCCGCGGCAATCGCGCCAACAATTAAACCGAGCCATTTCATCCAACCAGCGATCGGTGCCGAGGGCTCAAGCGCGCGAGACGCAGCCGCAGCGCCGCTCGCAGCAGTGCTTGCTGCGCTAGACGCAATTGCAGAGGCTGCGGAACTTGCCGTGCTTGCCGCCCCCGAAGCGGCTGCCACTGCGGCACCGCTTAACGCTGCAACGCCTGCAGCAACTGGGGCTTGCGCCGCAAAACTTTTTGCGGCGGCAACGACTTTTTCCGCCGCCTCACCCATATTGTTTGCGGTGATGATCGGCAAACCTGATTCGGCGAGAATCTTTTTACCGAGCTCTTCGTTGGTGCCCTTCATGCGCACGACGAGTGGCACTTTAAGCCCCACTGCTTTCGATGCGGCGACCACGCCTTCGGCAATGGTGTCGCACTTCATGATGCCGCCGAAAATGTTGACCAGAATCGCTTTGAGATTCGGGTTTTTGAGCATGATCTTGAAGGCTTCGGTCACCTTCTCAGTCGTTGCGCCGCCGCCGACGTCCAGGAAGTTTGCAGGCTCGCCGCCATAGAGCTTGATGGTGTCCATCGTGCTCATCGCGAGACCCGCGCCGTTCACCAAACAGCCGATATCGCCGTCGAGCGAGATGTAGGCCAAATCAAACTTCGAAGCTTCGATCTCAGCCGGATCTTCTTCATCAAGATCGCGCATCGCGACGATTTCTGGATGACGGAAAAGCGCGTTGGAATCGAAATTGAATTTCGCATCAAGCGCGATCACTTTACCGTCGCCCGCAACGATCAGCGGATTGATTTCGGCGAGCGATGCATCTTTTTCGATGAACGCTCTGTAGAGACCTTGCAAGCATTTGCGCGCTTCGCCGAACGATGCAGCAGGAATGCCGATTGCGCCGGAAATGTCGTCGCACTCGACATCAGTCAGGCCCTTGCCCGGATCGATGAAAATTTTCTTGATCGCATCAGGATTTTTGTGTGCGACCTCTTCGATATCCATGCCGCCCTCGCTCGATGCGAGAAGCGCGATGCGCTGGCTGCCACGATCAACAACCATCGATACGTAGAGCTCTTTGGCGATGTTTGCGCCCTCTTCGATGAAGAGGCGGCGCACCTTTTGGCCTTCGGCGCTGGTTTGATGCGTGATCAATTGCATGCCAAGGATTTGCGACGCCTTTTCGCGAACCTCTTCAATCGATTTCGCAATCTTTACGCCGCCGCCCTTACCGCGACCGCCCGCATGAATCTGCGCCTTCACAACCCAAACCGGACCGCCCAGTTCTTCAGCCGCTTTCACCGCCTCATCGACGCTAAACGCCGGAATACCGCGCGGCACGGGAACGCCGAACTCGCGAAGAATTTGTTTACCTTGGTACTCGTGGATTTTCACTTGCGTGACCCCTTTGTTATTCAATAACGGAAAAAAGTGATGACTGATAAGTGACCAGTAACGAACCTATTGATTCGTCGCTGCACACCCATTGATCGCCATTGGTAACTAGTCTCGACTAACGATTGCGCCTGCGCACTCGTTACTCGTCACTCGTCACTGCCACAGAACTTAGCTCCGCGCCCACGTACCACTTTGGATAGTAAAGTCGGGCCGCCTCGCCACGCGTATCGAGCGCATGACAGGCATCAAGTTGGAAAGGCTTCTTATCGCCCCAGCCTTCGGTTTCGCGCTTGAGCCCCGCAAAGGTTTGCACTGCTGCCGTCGGCAAATAGCCCAAGAGTTCGGAAATGTGGGTGCAGCCCTTCACGCCGCCCATGTGCTCAGCAATTGATTTGCGAAACCCCTTCATCAGGTTCGCGCCGATGAGCTTTTTGTAATCCGGCCCGATTGTGTTGCAATGACCTGGATAGGGCATGTTATCGGTGGTCGCTTCAATATCGAGCACGTTGAAGCGAGTGTCGATGGTGACACGGACGCGCATTTCGTGCACAGGCACCGATTTGTCACGCATCCCCATCGCGAGCGGATAGTCATGATCCTTGCTGTCGACAATGGTGGCATCAATATCAAACAAACCATCGGTACGACGGAAACCTTCGTAGCTCACCCGACGGAGATGCAGGCGTTCGCGCGGCTGTGGGGCAGACAAAGGCATCGTGGGCTGAGGGCGCGACGCACGGAGGCGTGAGCGCAGACGAATTCGATTTCGGTTGCGAGCTTCGGAGCTACAAAGCACTCCCAAGCGCGATAGACTCGATGGAAAACCCGATTCTACTGGGTTCAGCCGTCAGCATGCGGCAGCGCAGCAGGCGCACCGACCGGAGGAGCTACGCCGTGACCACGCAAAAAAAGTATGTACTCGCTCTCGACCAAGGCACCACCAGCTCGAGAAGCATCTTCTTCAATCACGACGGACAGCTGGCTGCGTCCGCCCAGCGCGAGTTCAAGCAGCACTTTCCCGAGCCCGGCTGGGTTGAACATGATGCGAATGAAATCTGGTCGACTCAGCTAGAAACAATCCGCTTAGCCCAATCGAATGAAGCAATCACGCTTGAGGCCGTATCTGCAATTGGGATCACGAATCAGCGGGAAACCACCGTACTTTGGGATCGAAAGACCGGTGAGCCGCTTGCCCGAGCGATCGTCTGGCAGGATCGGCGCACTGCGGCCTTCTGCGATGAACTTAAAAAGGCCGGTCACGCCGCTTTCATTCAGCAACGCACGGGGCTGGTTCTCGACGCCTATTTTTCAGGCACAAAGCTTCGCTGGCTGCTCGATCATGCGCCCAACGCGCGCGCGCGCGCGGAACGCGGAGAACTCGCGTTCGGAACCATCGATACCTGGCTCGTGTGGAAACTCACCGCCGGCCGGGTTCACGCCACGGATCCGTCAAACGCAAGCCGCACGCTACTCTTCAATATCCACAGCAATACGTGGGACGATGAACTGCTCGCGCTTTTCGATATCCCGCGTTCGGTATTGCCGGAGGTTCGGCCTTCATCTGGCGACTTTGGCGTCGCAAACATTGATGGGGTCGAGATACCGATCACCGGCGTCGCGGGTGATCAACAAGCCGCCCTCTTCGGCCAAGCCTGCCACTCGCCTGGCATGGCAAAGAATACCTACGGCACCGGCTGCTTTCTGCTTTTGAATACGGGCTCACAAGCGGTTGCGTCGACAAACAATTTGCTCACCACTACCGCGTGGCAGCTTGAACACGAGCAACCGCAATACGCCCTAGAAGGCTCCGTCTTCATCGGCGGCGCGGTCGTGCAGTGGTTGCGCGATGGCTTGCGCGCAATCAAGACCGCGGCCGACGTGGAAGCGCTCGCGGCCGAAGTGCCTGATTCGGGTGGCGTCTATCTCGTGCCCGCGTTTGCAGGACTCGGCGCGCCGCATTGGGACCAATACGCACGCGGCGCGATGTTCGGTCTCACGCGCGGCAGCACGATTGCACACATCGCCCGCGCGGCGCTGGAATCGATCGCGTTTCAGTCGGCGGAAGTGTTAATCGCGATGGAGAAGGATGCGGGATTGAAACTCACCGAGCTGCGAGTCGATGGTGGCGCAACCGCGAACAATCTGTTGATGCAAATCCAAGCCGATTTGCTCGGCGTCCCGGTCGTGCGCCCGAAAGTGCTTGAAACTACGGCACTCGGCGCAGCGTATCTTGCAGGCTTAGCCACCGGCTTCTGGCGCGACCCAGGCGATATTGCCGCCAACTGGCAAATGGATCGTCGCTTTGAGCCGACGCTTTCGCGTGATCGCGCGAAGGCGCAAATGGCGCGATGGGCAGAAGCGGTCGAGCGTAGCAAGCGCTGGGAACAGTAAGCGGACGAGCTTTGGTGGAAGGTCGCTCGCTCAGTCGATCTCGGTGGACGCTGTTTCTTTGCGCGACCATCGTATTGATAGGCGTCAGCATCACCTTCGCTCAATACCGCTGGGTTCGAACTTCGTTCTTCGACGACACCTTCATCTATCTGCACGTTGCGCAAAACGCCATCGAATTTGGCACCTGGCAATATTTCCCGATCACTGATCGCGAGGCAATGGTGGCAAGCTCGCCACTGCGGGCCATCGTACTCACCTTCGCAACTGCGCTGGCATGGCCACTCACAGGCGGTGCACGTTCGCTTGAATCAGCCGCGTTGATTTTGCCGCTCTCCGCGGTGCTCTCTGCTCTCGTGTTTTTGCCGTTTTGGTGGCGCGACCGCGTGCGCTACCTCATGCTCGCTGCGCCGTATGCCTTGCTTTGCATTGCGTTCGAATCAATGAGCGAATTCGAAGGCGGACTGATTTACTGGTGGATAGCGACGGTTGTTCGTGACTACGTTGAGCGTCGTGACACCCGTGCAAGCGCGCTCGCGGTGGTGTTGGGTCCGTTGGTACGCCCCGACATTGGACTGCTTGGCATTGTGGCGCTCTTCATTGCATACCGCTCGCGTGGCGATCGCATCGGATCACAGATTCGGCGCTTAATACCTGCGGCGGCTGTGGCGGCTTTGGTCTGGTGCGCGACTGCGCTCGCGTTTGGCGTGTGGCCGATTCCGACGACCTACTGGACGAAAGCGTCGGTGCCAAAGCTCTTTGACACGAGCTACATGATCACATTCTTCTTCGAACGTACGGGACAAGTCGCGCTCGGCAGTGCGCCATGGGGCAACCGCTCCGTGGCTTCGGCATTGGGCGTTCTGTGGTGCGCGCTGATCCTCATTCTCGCTGCGCGAACGCGCGCATTTTCTGGTGCTGGAATCGCAATCATCGTCGTATTGATCATTCTCTATCTCGCTAGAACGCCTGCGAATTTCTGGTGGTATTACCAAAACGCGTTGATCGCATTTGTTGCGTTAGCGACATGTTTTTGGGTCTGCCGCGTGCCACACAATGGCAACGGTTATGGCGCAGCGCTCTTGATCACGCTATTTGCGGTTGCGCTCACCTCAAAGACATGGCGAGATCCCATGTTGCCGTGGAACTTCGCACAGCCCTCGCGCGCGCAAGGCTATTTGGCGATGGCGAAGTCCTTCGCAGCGGACGGCACCATTGAACTACCCGGTCTCGGGCGCGGCTACCTGCTAAACCCGGAAATTGGAATCACATCGTATTTTGGCGGGGCCAACGCCTTTATCGGCGATGCCGCCGGACTGGCGCAAGCCATTCCGCAGTCACTCACGAGCAAACTTCGACTCTTTTATCCCGCATCACTTCGAACGACTTATCGAACCGATGTCCAACGGCTTGCGCCCAGCGCGGATGTGAAACTTTTTGAGGCGTGGGCGACTGAGACACGCGATATCAACGCGATGAAAAATTGCCTGCACGTGGTGCTTGAGCGTACAGTGTGCGTGTCTGCGGTAAAGCCGTTCGAACGAGGAGCGAAATGATGATTCGAAATATGCGAACTTGGTTCGTCGTTGCCTCGTGCGTCGTGGCAAGTGTGAGCACGCAGGTGGTGGCTGCAGACAAACAGATGCCGCTATTTGATGCGCACATGCACTACAACATTGAAGCTCGTGTTGAGTATCCGCCGGAAAAAGTTCTGGAGATATTCAAGCGTAATCATGTGCGCGGAATCCTCGCCAATTCGCGGCCGAACGAAGGTTCCGAATTGCTTGCGAAACTCGCACCGAGCAAGTCGCCCGATTTGCAAATTGCGCCGTTCATCCGCGTGTACCGTGACCGCGCCGATTACGGCACGTGGCACAAGAACCCAGAAATCGTCGCGATGATCGAGCGTGAGTTCACGAGCGGATTTTTCAAGGGCAAAGTGCGCGGCATCGGCGAATTTCATCTCTACGGCGATGAAGCGAAATCGAAAGAGTTCGCGCAAATTATTGCGTTCGCGAAGGAGCATGATTTGTGGCTCCACGCACACACCGACGAAGCCGCGCTCGCGACAATCTTTCAGCTCAACCCGAACGCAAAGGTGATTTGGGCGCACACCGGCTTCAGTGTTGCCACAGAAAAAGTAGCAGCACTCATGAACGCTCACAAAGGGCTTATGGGCGAGCTTTCGTATCGCAACGACATCACTGAAGGCGGCAAGCTTTCGAAACAATGGCGCGCACTCTTCACTGCGCATGCTGATCGCTTCTTGCTCGGGTCGGACTGCTGGGTCACCGAGCGTTGGGCGCAATACGATGAGTTGATGAGTTATTACCGAAAGTGGTTAGCTGAATTGCCGAAAGAGAAAGCGGAACAGATTGCATACAAAAACGGTGAGCGCATCTTTAGGATCATCGCTCCATAGCGTTTTGCTGTCTTCGCAGACTTATCGCAGCTCCAAAACAAGCGTGACTTTGCTCGGAGAAGTATTCGATTCTCAGCGAGAACGGGATCAATTTCGCCTTGGGTTGGAGGCGACGGCTTGACGTCGCTTTCGCAGCACCCAAGCGCGGTCAAGCCCGCGCCTACATACGTGTCGGTACTGCAATCGGCATCTCGCATTTGGGCTTTGTAAACAACAATCATGGTCAGATCGAGACGAGACCCGGCGTGACGGCGCAGACAGTACGCAAGTACGGCAAGCCGGAGACGACGACGCTATGGACCGATTGCGACGCCGAAACACTACTGACACAATGTTGTCAGTAACCCCTGACAACAATACCGACTCGTTCAACACCTTCCTTGGGAGATAAACATGCTTGGTAATGCAAATTGGTTCGAGATTCCGTCTAGCGATTTTGAGCGTGCAGTGAAGTTCTACGAGTCCGTGTTTCAAGTTGCGATGACGCGCGAAAACATCGGCGGTGATATGGCGATCTTTCCGGGATCGGAAACGTCGACCAGCGGCGCGATTGTTGCCCCGCAGCCAGGTTACGCGCCGTCCCTAACTGGAGCGGCGATCTATCTCGACGCAGGCAACGATCTACAACCGCTACTGGATCGCGCTGCGAAGAACGGCGGAAAAGTGATTACGCCGAAAACGGCGCTGCCACCTGGTATGGGATTCTTCGCACATATGCAAGACAGCGAAGGCAACCGCGTCGGCTTGCATTCGATGGCCTAGCGCTGTGTCGCGCTATTGGATTGGCGTAGTTTCGAAGACGCACGTCGAGCGCGGCGTGAGCGGCGGCTTTTGTCAGTTATGTCATGGCAAGGCCGCGCCACTCAAACGTATGGCGAAGGGCGACTGGTTGATTTATTACTCGCCCAAGTTTGATATGGGTGGCAGTGAGAGTTACCAACAGTTCACTGCCATCGGACGCATCGCAGACAACGCGCCTTACGAGTTCGCAATGTCAGTGGATTTCGTGCCGTTTCGGCGTAACGTGCGCTACGAGAAAGCAGCGCACACCTCGATTCGACCGCTGCTAGAAAAGCTTTCGTTCATCAAGGACCCAAAGCGCTGGGGCTACGCGTTTCGCTTCGGGCATTTTGAGATCACGCGCGACGACTTCGAGTTGATATCGTTTGCGATGCTCGGCAAAGTGCCGACCAATTAGTTCTCCTCAAAATGAGACGAGCCGACCGCCTCTTCCGCATCGTGCAGTATCTGCGCGGTCGGCGGCTCACGACCGCGAAGCAACTCGCCGATTGGTTGCAAGTGAGCGAGCGCACGATTTATCGCGATATCGCTGATCTTTCGACGAGCGGAACGCCGATTGAGGGCGAGGCTGGGGTTGGCTATCGATTGCTCGGTAGCATGGATTTGCCACCGCTGCAGTTCGAGCTGGAAGAGATCGAGGCCATCGTGCTCGGTGCGCGCATGGTGGAGGCGTGGAGCGGCCCGCAGTTGGGCGCGGCGGCGATGTCAGCGCTTGCAAAAGTGGCGAGCGCCTTGCCTGCCGATCGTCGGCGTTGGCTCGAAACCTCGCGCGCGTATGTGCCGACGTTGCACATCCCAAAGCAGATTGGTGAACGGTTCGAAAAACTGCGCCACGCAATTCGCGAACGAACGGTGATTGAGTTCGTGTACGCCGATGACAAACGGCAGCTCACCGGTCGCAGCGTTCGCCCGCTCTCGCTCTATTTTTGGGGCGAGCATTGGACGCTCGGCGCGTGGTGTGAACTTCGCAATGACTTCCGCAGTTTTCGCATCGATCGAATCATTCGGCTAAAAGCAACCGGTCGCGTGTTTCAAGACGAGGTGGGGAAGCGGCTGTCAGATTTCTTGGCGAAGCAGGGCGCTCCGCATACGATCAATGCCGCTTAATATTTTTCACCGTCCTGCCCATATTATCTGAGCTATCAATCGCTTTTACAGTGTTTCCGTAATGAAAAAACACAGCGCTTGCTCCGATAAAAGTGGGGCTTTATGTGAAAAGTTGCTAGCGTATTCAGGAGATCAAACCCGAAACGCAATTCGATCCACGGCATCGGTGATCACACTATCAACGCCCCACGTCCAGAGTTTTTCTGCGTCCGCGATCTCGTTGCAGGTGTAACACGCGACACGAAGGCCGTTGTCGTGGGCCAGCTTGACGACGGCCTCGCTCAAGGATTTCCAGTTGGCATCCAGCGCTACGGCGCCAACGAGTTTGCATTTTTCTAACCAGTCAGCAAGTAGAGGATCTTGAAACAGGTGAGCGCGTGGGAGTTGCGGTGCCGCGTCTTTGGCCGCGAGTAACGCACCGGTCGAGAAGGACGAGAGCAATGGCGGTGTATTTGAGTTCGCGCACCACGCGGCGCATGCCAGAGCAACTGCGGTGCCGGTTTCACGCCCGCGTCCCGGGCTCGGCTTGATCTCCACGTTCATCGCAACCTCATTCGCGTTGCAGTAACGCACGACGTTTTCAAACGTGGGAATCACTTCACCTGCGTAAGCCGCTGAGTGCCATGCGCCCGCGTCGAGCTGCGAGAGAAGTGTCCACGGGTGTGCCGCAACCGCGCCCTTGCCATTCGACGTGCGATCCAAATCTGTGTCGTGCATGAGCAGCAACACGTTGTCCTGCGAGAGTTTCACATCGAACTCGCAGGCGCGATAGCCAAACGAAACGCCCAATCGAATCGCAGCGAGCGTGTTCTCAGGGGCGAGTTTTCCTGCGCCGCGGTGGGCGATGGTTTTGGGGTAGGGCCATGGGGGTAGTTGCATTTGTTAATTCTATTTGCGGCTTCGCCGCCTTGCACGAACCGCAACTACCGCAGGACGACGTGCGCTTCGCGCACTAGGACGACGCGACGGAGCGCTAAGACGTCGCTCCCGTTGGTCGCTAGGACGCAAAGCGGCGCCAGCGCCATCGCCTTTCGCTGTTTTGTCATCCCCGCGAAGGCGGGGATGACAGCAAGCGCAACCGACTACGCGAACCTTTGCGTCCTAGCGCAAAGCGCGTCGTCCTGTGCGACGTGTCACACGTCGAACTTAATGCCTTGCGCCAGTGGCAATTGCGAACCGTAGTTGATCGTATTGGTTGCGCGGCGCATGTAAGCTTTCCAGGAATCGCTGCCGGATTCGCGGCCGCCGCCGGTTTCTTTTTCGCCGCCGAATGCGCCACCGATTTCAGCGCCGCTGGTACCGATATTGACATTCGCAATGCCGCAATCGCTGCCTGCCGGGCCGACGAAGCGCTCCATCTCGCGCATGTCATTGGTGAACACGGCGGAAGACAGGCCGTGAACGGTGGCGTTGTTGAGTGCAATGGCGTTCTCAATACCGCCTTCGTACTTCATCACGTAAAGAATCGGTGCGAAGGTTTCGCGACACACCACATCGCTCTGCGCGGGCATCTCAGCAATTGCGGGCTGCACGTAGAACGCATCAGAGCCGAGATCTTCACGTACACGCTCGCCACCCTGCACGCGACCGCCCGCAGCGCGCGCATCCGCGAGTGCTTTCTGCATGGCGTCGAATGCAAGTTTGTCGATCAACGGGCCTACCAGCGTTCCCGCGTCCGTCGGGTTGCCGATGCGAAGTTTTCCGTAGATCGCTTTCAACTTCGGCACCAGTTTGTCGTACACATCGGCATGTACGATCAAGCGACGCAGCGTAGTGCAGCGCTGCCCAGCGGTGCCCACCGCAGAGAAAACCGCAGCGCGCTCAACCATTTCGAGATTTGCGGTAGGCGCAACGATGGCTGCATTGTTGCCACCCAATTCGAGAATCGATTTTGCGAAACGCTTGGCGCATGCCTCGCCCACCGCGCGGCCCATGCGCGTAGAGCCCGTTGCTGAGACGAGCGGAATACGCGAATCATTCACGAGCTGCGCGCCCGTGTCGGCGCGCCCCAATACGACGAATGAAAGACCTTCTGGAGCGACGTTCCCCGCGTCGCAATAGCGCTTTACCGCGCGCTCGAAAATCGACTGTGTCGCAAGTGCGGTGAGCGGAGTTTTCTCTGACGGTTTCCAGATCGTCGAGTTACCGCAGACGAGCGCGAGCGCGGAATTCCACGCCCACACCGCCACCGGGAAGTTGAACGCACTGATGATCAGCGTCGGGCCGAGCGGATGCCAGGTTTCCATCATGCGATGTTCCGCGCGCTCGGACGCAATTGTGAGGCCGTAAAGCTGACGCGAGAGACCGACTGCGAAATCGCAAATGTCGATCATCTCCTGCACTTCGCCTAAGCCTTCTTGCAGAATTTTTCCCGCTTCAATGGAGACGAGTTCGCCGAGCGCGTCTTTGTTTGCGCGCAGTTCTTCGCCGAAAACACGCACGAGCTCGCCACGCTTCGGCGCGGGGATCGTGCGCCATGCGAGGAAGGCTTCACGGCTCTTGGCAATGATGGAATCGACCTCGGTTGACGGCGTGACGGCGAGCTTCGCAATCACTTCCCCCGTGATCGGTGTGCGTGCCGGAATGGAATGAGCGTCGTTGCTAGACGGAAGTGATGTGTCGAGTTTGGAGAGAAGTTCGAGTGCGCGTTGTTTCATAAATTCCTTCCCCTCTCCCCCTGGGAGAGGGTGCCCGAGAGGGCGGGTGAGGGAAAACTGTTTAGTTCTCTCCCCCTGGGAGAGGGTGCCCGTGAGGGCGGGTGAGGGCAAACCGTTTCATTTTCTCTTAGCGGCCAGTGTGCCCAAAAAGGCGGCTACGTCAGTACACCGTGAAATTTCTCCCTCCGGGGGAGGTCGCGCTGGCGCACGAGTAAGGGCGAGAAGCGGAGAGACTGTACCGGAATCCCTCACCCGGTCTTGCGACCGGCCTCTGTTCGCCTTCGGCGAATCCCTCCGATGCGTCGGGACCGCAACTACGTTGCGTCCTGCGCCCTTCGGGCTGGTCCCGGAGGGAGAGGCAAACACTACGAAATCGATTCGATTCGACGCGATTGCTCGTAGGCGATACCGAACCGATTCGCGAGGAAATCAGGCAGAGCGACTTCTTCTTGGCGCACGAAGCCGCGCTGCGGTAGTTTCTTTTCGCGGAACAGATCAACTGCGGCGCAGATGCCAGCAGCGGTTGTGATTTGAATCGCTGACAACGGCGCGTCGTTCACCGTCGCACGTTGCGCGAAAATTTTTCGCGTAAACACTTCTTGTACGTACGCACCCGCGCGCATGCCGCTTACTGTGATGAAGACAAGCACCACATCTTGCATCGTCGTTGGCACTGACTTGCGCATGATGTCTTTAAGCGTTTCTTGATCACCTGAAAGACGCAAATCCGACAACAGGAACTGCATCAAATCGCGATGGCCGGGATAGCGCACGCTCTTGTAATCGAGGTTGCGCACTTTGCCGTTCAACGTTTCACAAAGCGTTCCCAAGCCGCCGGATGTGTTGAAGGCCTCGTACTCGACGCCATCGAGCGAGAAATGCTCTAACCCTTCGAGCGGCAGCATCGCCGTTGTCTGTCCTTCGTGAATGGCTTCACACGGATGACAGTATTCGTTGATCAGGCCGTCGACGCTCCACGTCAAGTTGTATTTGAGCGCGTTGGTTGGGAAGGCCGGCAACGCGCCAACGCGCATTTTGATTTCGTCGATCGTGTCGAACTGTTTTGCCAGGTGGTAGGCCGCGATCCCGATAAAGCCTGGTGCGAGGCCGCATTGCGGCATGAACGCGGTCGGTGCATCTTTGGCGAGCGCCATGATGGCCTTCGTCGCTGCCACGTCTTCGGTCAAGTCGAAATAATGACAACCTACCGCTTTGGCGGCGCTCGCCACCTTCACCGCGAGGTGATACGGCAGCGCGTTGATCACTGCATCGTGCCCTTTGATAACGGCCTCAATGCCGCCCGCCTTTTCCGTGTCAATCAACACGCGGTTGACTTTGAGCGCGCCGAGCTTATCGAGTGACGCCTGTGATTGGTCCGCAACCGTGACCGTGTAATCGCCCGAATTCACGAGCAAGTGAGAAATGGTGTGGCCAATGTGACCCGCGCCGAGCAATGCAACTTTCATAACGGTTCCTAAGTGTTCGTTGCGCTCGCTAACTGGTTGATTGACCGCGAGCACGTTTACAAGAATTTTAGGAGGCGCGGTTGACGAAATACATTACTAGATTGACGCTTTGGAGTAATATTTCATACGATTTGTATTCGCTGATTGACGTTTCGTATGGCAGTTCAAACAAAGCGCACCTCACAGAGCGCGGTGAAAGTGATGAACGAATCCTCGCTGGATTCGATTGATCGCAATTTGGTCGCGCTTTTGCAAACCAACGCGCGGGAGAGCGTGACGACGCTCGGGAAGAAACTCGGTGTCGCGCGCACGACCGTGCTCGCGCGCATGGCGCGGCTTGAGCAATCGGGCGTGATCACAGGCTATAGCGTGCGCTTGAATCAAGCGGCGCTTGAGCGCTCGCTGCAGGCGTATGTTGGGCTTTCAGTGGAGCCGAAGGCGGGGCGCGACGTGTTGAAACGTCTCGCCAAGATGCCCGAAATCAAGCTCGTGTGCAGCGTGAGCGGCGAGTTTGACTACGTCGCCTGGCTGCGCGCCGATTCGCCGAACGCGCTCGATGCGCTGCTCGACGAAATCGGCGAGATTGATGGCGTTACGCGAACGAACACGTCCGTGGTGCTCGCCGAACGCATCAATCGCGGATAAAGATCAAACCTCTAGCCGTTCGCGCTCAGCGTTTCAGCGAGCGGTTCGGTCACCACGCGCCCGCAAAAGGCCACGCCCTCGCCCACCCAGTTCCCGCTTTGCAACCAGTTGCGATAGGCCGTCGGGTCAGCGGTGTAGCGATGCGTCGGCTCCCACAGACCGACCTTTGCGGGACGAAACGCGCGGTACACCGGTTCGCTGCCGGCAGGACATGTGCCGCCAGTGTCGCGCAGAACGCGCAGGAACACGCCGTTATCAAACCAACCCGCATTTCGCAGCATGGTTCTCGTCGGCTCATCCACGGTGTAGTACTGCAGCGTTGATCGACCTATGGTGAACGAAAGCCAATAGAGCGGCACTGTGTCCTTCGGCGCATCGGCAGTCGCCATCCAAGCGCCAAAGCGGCGGCGATCTTCCACGCCTGGAAAAGGCGTCGAAGCCTGCGGCGGCGAGCTTGGTGCAGTGGCAAACCATGACAGCGCAAACTGATTCGGTCCGTTCACGCCTATCGACGTCACGACCACCGGATTGCCCGTACCCGTCACCATGATTTCGCGAGAATCGAAAATCTCGCCTTTTGGGTACATCAAGCGAACGCGATACTTGCCGGGTGCCAAACCGGGAATACGCAACGTGCTCGTCGTTTGCGGCGACGGCGTTGCGACGACAGAGGTCATGTCCTGATTCATGTATTCCGCGACGATTTCCTGCGTCGGCTGCTGGATGTACATGATGCGCGGGTCGAGCGGCTCGGGCAGGTAGAGCGCGGAAAGCTCTTGCCGATTGCCGACCACGGTGAGATCAATCGACTCAAACGCCTTCGCGTCCACGCGCGCAGGCACGGACGAGGCGAATTTCACCGTATGGTTGTAGAAGCGGAATTCAGCGCCGGCGTTGGCGCTATAGAGAAACGTGCAAATCGCAGCAAACGCGGCTACGGCACCGAGACATTTAATACCCTCGCGCATGGCTGGGGCTCCTTTTCGAACGAGTTGTTAGCCCCCGCCAACGAGCCGAATCTTAGCGCGCAGTTCTTCTTGGGACAAGCTAGTCCGATTTGTCCTCTGGATTAGCTAGGCGAGGCTTCGGCTCGGGCGCGCATGGGATAGCAGCGCGTTTGCCTTAAGCCCATTTATATCGGGGCAAACACATAGTTTCGTGAGTATTCGCAATTAAACGAATATCCTGCTAAGTCTTGATTTTCTTTGAGGCAATCTAAATAGCTAATCGGTGCATGCGAACCGTAGCCCGGATGCTCGCATTCGGGTATTCGTGTCGGACGTAGCCGCGATGAAGTGAAACGGAATCGAGGCATTCTTCCCGACCCTCGATTCCACTTCGTTGCATCGCGGCTACGAGCTCCGGAAAACGGATCGCACGTGATGAATGATGACAACCCGGTTGCGAGGGTCCGGGTGACGACTCCGCGAGTTCGCGCCGTAGACTGGTTTGATAAACCCGGGGCTGGGCAACACGAGAGTAAATGCTGGGTTTCGTGCCTGAACCCAGCCTACGGGCTACCGGCTGAATCGGAATCAAGACTTTGCGCGCCGGTAGTCTGAGGAGTGCGACGCGACTCATTAAGCTTCTGCATGTAGTCAAACAAACTCCGACCGGCGCCACTTTTGAAGATATCTCCATTTGCGATCAATTCGTCCTGATCAACCGCGTCGAGCGGATCCATCGAGCTTTTTTTCCACCGGGCGAAATTCAGGATGACTAGCGCGGACTTGGGGTATATCCGTTCACCTCCGTCGGCTCCGTAGTACTTGCTACTTATCAGGCGACTGTCCGACAGTACAAGATAGAACCTGTGTCGCCAGTACTCCTCAACTTCATCGTGAATCGTTATGTACGTCTCACTTCTGATGCCTGCTTTGAGTTTGTTGTGCCGCAAAATGTGTCGCGCCGAGGTCAGCCAATTGAGTCGGTTCGGCTCGGGAGGGATGTTTGCCCCCTCGTTGGTGAGCACATCATATGCCCAGCGCAAAGACTGTTCGGCTTGCGCGAGTATTGCCTTGTCGGAATCTCTAACGCGATCTTCCTCTTGCTTTCCAACGTTAGCGCGGTAAGCCTTATATGCGATCCAAATAGAAATGAGTGCGGCGAGCGCAACACCAGTTTTCACAACCTCGAAAGCAACGACCACAGAACCATTCATACCTAAATTGCGCCTAGGACTACATCACGTTAAACGGGTAGATTCGCATCGCAACGCGCTACCCCCGCCTAGCCATAAACAAAAGCTTCTGAAACAGCTCCGTATCCTGTTCGTTCTTCAAAACCGCGCCATACAACGGCGCAAGCACTTTGCGTTGATCTTTTTCGCGCAACACCGCCGGATCAACGTCTTCGGCGAGTAGCAATTTGATCCAGTCGATCAGTTCGCTCGTGGAAGGCTTTTTCTTCAAGCCCGGCATTTCGCGCAGGTCGAAAAACGCTTCGAGCGCGGCGGAGACAAGCTCTTGCTTGATCCCCGGATAGTGCACGTCGACGATTTGCTTCATCGTCTCTTTCTCGGGGAACTTGATGTAGTGGAAGAAGCAGCGGCGCAAAAAAGCGTCGGGCAAATCTTTTTCGTTGTTACTGGTGATGATGAAGAGCGGGCGATGTTTGGCGACAATCGTTTCATGTGTTTCGTACACATCAAAACTCATCCGATCCAATTCGCGCAGCAAATCGTTCGGGAATTCGATGTCCGCTTTGTCGATTTCATCGATCAAAACGACGGTGGGCACTTCGCTTGAGAACGCTTCCCACAATACGCCGTGCTTGATGTAGTTCTTGATGTCTTTGACTTTTTCGTCACCCAGTTGCGAATCGCGCAAACGGCTCACCGCGTCGTATTCGTACAAACCTTGCTGCGCCTTGGTGGTGCTCTTGATGTGCCACTGCAAGAGCGGCCAGTTGAGCGCCCGCGCCACCTCTTCGGCGAGAAGCGTTTTGCCGGTGCCCGGTTCGCCCTTGATGAGGAGCGGCCGCTTCAACGTGATCGCCGCGTTCACGGCAAGCAGCAAATCGGGGGTGGCGATGTAGGAATCGGTGCCTTGGAATTTCGTGGACACGATATGGATCAATGTGTTTATGGCGAGAAGCTCGTATGATAGAGCGCATGAGCACATCCAGCCCCGCAAACGGCATCGCCGACCTTCGCAAAGATTACAAACTCGCCTCGCTCGGAAAACGCGATCTCGCGGCCGATCCGCTGACGCAGTTCAAGCGATGGCTGGATGAAGCGATTAAAGCGGAACTGCCGGAGCCAACGGCGATGAACCTTGCCACCGTCGGCGCGAACGCGCGACCGTCTGCGCGCATCGTGTTGCTCAAGGGCGTTGATGAACGCGGTTTCGTTTTCTATACGAACTACGAAAGCCGCAAGGGTCGCGAGCTTGCCGAATCGCAATGGGCCGCGCTGACCTTTCACTGGGTTGAGCTTGAGCGACAAGTTCGTATCGAAGGGCATGTCGAGAAAGTCGACGCTGCAATGTCAGACGAGTATTTCAATTCGCGTCCGCTGCTTTCGCGCATTGGCGCGCACGCGTCGCCGCAAAGCGAAAAAATCGAATCGCGCGAAGCGCTAGAAAAACGCTTCGCCGAAGCGCAAGCGCAGTTTGGCGAAACACCGCCGCGCCCAGCGCACTGGGGCGGCTATGTGATCGTGCCCGAGATGGTGGAATTCTGGCAAGGACGACGCTCGCGCTTGCATGACCGCTTGATGTTTCAGCGCCAGTTTGGCGGTTGGCATATAGAACGGCTAGCGCCATAACGAGAGTTTCGCTTTGCTCCGCATTCAAATGCGGGGCACGACTGGGCGCGGTGACGATCTAAGCGACGATCCGTTCGCTACGAAGGCGCTCGATTTCCGAAGCATCGTAGCCGAGCTTTTGCAGCAGCGCTTCGGTGCCCTCGCCCAACTTCGGCGGATCGTGACGAACGCCGAGCATTTCTCCGTTCATGGTGAGCGGCAGCAGCGTGGTTTTGATTTTTGCGCCCGCGTTTGCGCCATCGGGCAGAGTGATGTCCGCGAGCGCGCCTGTTGCGAGCAAGTGCGGATCGTCGAGCAATTCGTGCGGTGCACGAATGGGCGCGTAAGGCAGGCCGACGCGTTCGAAGAGTTCACTCAATTCTTTCGTAGAGTGATTCGCTAAGTGTTTACGCAAGGTCGCCAATAACTGCGGGCGGTGTTCAACGCGCTTGTTGTTATCAGCGTATTCGGGCAGATGCTGAATGTGCTGCAAGCCGAGCGCTTCGCAGAACGTTTTCCATTGCGCATCCGACACGGCACAAAGAAAAATTTGCTCGCCGTCTTTCACGGTGAACACGTCATACACGCCCCACGCAGAAATTCGATTCGGCATCGGTTCCGCGGCTTTGCCGGTGATCGCGTATTGCAGCATGTGTTGGCCCACGAGAAAGATGTTGTTCTCGAAAAGCGCCGATTGAATCTCTTGACCCTTGCCAGTGATGCCACGCTGGATCAGCGCGCCTAACGCGCCAATCGCCCCAAACATACCGCCCATGATGTCATTCACGCTGGTACCCGCGCGTAGCGGATCGCCGGGGCGACCGGTCATGTAGGCGAGGCCGCCCATCATTTGCACGACTTCATCGAGCGCGGTGCGATGTTCATACGGCCCGGGCAGAAAGCCTTTGCACGTCACGTAAATCACCCGTTCGTTTTCCTGCGAAAGACTCGCGTAATCGAGGCCATACTTCGCCATCGTGCCGGGTTTGAAATTCTCAGCAACCACATCGGCGCTGAGCGCGAGCTTTCGCGCAATCGCCGCGCCTTCCGGGTGGTGCAAGTCGATGCCGATCGACGTTTTGTTTCGATTGAACATCGGAAAGAAGCCAGCGCCCGAGCCCAACAAGTGCCGCGTTCGGTCACCCTCAACCGGCTCGACCTTGATCACTTCCGCGCCCAGATCGGCAAGCACCATCCCACACGTCGGCCCCATCACCATGTGAGTGAATTCAACGACGCGAAGGCCAGAGAGCGGGAGCGATTGATTGTGCGACATCGTGGTCGGCGACTTATAAGTACGCGCTGTAGCGCGTTGAATTGGCGTGGTGAACTTTGCTAAAGCAATATACACGCGGCACATTGCGCACTAGTAGTTGCGCGTTAACTGCTATCTTCGTGAGCGAGCTAATGATTGCCCTGGAGTGTCGCGTGATTTCTGTCCAATGCCGCCCCGGCTGCGGTGCATGTTGTGTCGCGCCGTCGATCTCATCGCCGATTCCTGGGATGCCGAATGGCAAGGCGGCGGGCGTTCGCTGCGTACAGCTTGATGACGCCAATCGCTGCAAGATTTTTGGTGATCCGCGTCGCCCGCTCGTTTGCGCGAGCCTTCAGGCATCGGAGGAGATGTGCGGCACGAGCGACGATGTGACACAAACACGCGCCCATGCCATGAAATTCATCGAACGACTTGAGGCGCTCACAGGCGGTCGCATCATCACTTGAGCATTGCTTAACTGCGGCTTCGGTGAACGTTACGCTCACGCGTGGACGCAACGCGCTGGGAGGTTAGCTATTTACCTTAAACGACGTTGTTAATAGGGCTCAGTGAACATTTTCTTAATTGTTAATTTATTTATTTTTGTGCTCGTTGCCTACGTTCTGGCTGCGTTTTATGTAGAAAGCTTGTAATCGAATCAGGGAGGGGCGGACCGCCTGCCTGAACAATGATGCGACCGACCGCACCTCGGTGATAACCGCCGTGAAGAATCACGTGATGCAGCATTTCTGATCGACTCATCCGACCGGGCTTTCCATCGGTGAAGGTGAACTCGATGTCCTCGGCCAGAGCGGCACTTGGTGTCGTTGCAACATAGTTAACGTACCAGTTGTCTAGCGCTTGCACGCTCTCCTGCAACCCTTCGAGCGTCGGCGTGTCACTCGTGTTGGTGGCGGTGTGACCGTGCGCGACACCGCTCAAGTGGCCGCGAAAAATTTGGTCAACGGTAAACACATGATTGAGCAAGCGAATCGCGGTGTGGCGTGCCTCTGCTTGAGTGTTGGAATCAATCGTCGCAAGCGCGGCGAACAGATCGCCGTTGGCCCAGGCTTTTTGGCGAAACAGCATGTGAAGCGGTTTATCAGTACTCATGGCGGCCTTTCTGGAAACGACAGTTAAGAACCTCTGCACAACTACTACGAGCCCGTGATACTTCGTCAAAAATGCGTGAAAAATCCTCACGTACCTAAGTACGCTCCGGTGTTTTCACGCATTTTTTCCTCGTCTGACGGGCTCTCGCTACGTTGTGCAGAGGTCTTAAACATTGCATTCATTGCCGATTCTTACTCGAATCGAGCCGCGTTTCAAACTCTGGTTTGTAGAATGATGTAGTCCAAGCTAGGTTCGAAAAGTTTCCGCATGCGCCGCACTACGCTCACTCAATTTCTCGTCGAACAACAGCGTTCAGCGCGCGCCATCAAGCCCGAGTTGCGACTGTTGATCGAAGTGGTCGCGCGGGCTTGCAAGGCGATCGCGGTCAACGTTGGCAAAGGTGCGCTCGCGGGCATGCACGGCAGCGCGGGCACGGAAAACGTGCAGGGCGAAGTGCAGAAAAAACTCGATGTGATTTCAAACGAAATTCTCATGGAGGCGAACGAGTGGGGCGGCCATCTCGCAGGTATGGCGAGTGAAGAGATGGAAACGATTCACGAAATTCCGAATCGCTATCCGAAAGGCGAGTATCTGTTGTTGTTCGATCCTTTGGATGGTTCGTCGAACATTGATGTGAACGTCTCGATCGGGACCATTTTTTCGGTGCTCAAAACGAGCGACGAACTCGGAAAGGTCAACGAAGATTCGTTCCTGTTACCGGGCACGTCGCAAGTGGCCGCGGGCTATGCGGTTTACGGGCCGACCACGCTGTTCGTGTTAACGGTCGGCACGGGCGTTCATTGCTTCACGCTGGATCGCGAAATGGGCTCCTGGGTGCTCACGCAATCAAACATGATGATCCCCGAAGAGACCAAAGAATTCGCGATCAATATGAGCAATATGCGGCACTGGGAGCCGCCGGTGCGCAAATACATTGATGAATTGCTGCAGGGGAAAGAAGGCCCGCGCGGCAAAGATTTCAATATGCGCTGGGTGGCTTCGATGGTTGCAGATGTGCATCGCATTCTCACCCGCGGCGGGATTTTCATGTATCCGCGCGACGCACGCACGCCAGACGTGCCCGGCAAGCTGCGCTTGATGTACGAGGCCAATCCGATGAGTTTCATCGTGGAGCAAGCCGGTGGCGCATCAACCAATGGGCATCAGCGTATTCTTGAAGTGAAGCCTCACAAATTGCACGAGCGAATCAGCGTAATTTTGGGCAGCAAGAATGAGGTCGAGCGAGTAACGAGTTACCACACAGGGAAGTGAACGATGCGCCAGACCACGCCCGGCGCGCTCACTGGCATTACTCGCGAAGACATAGAGCGAGACGCCTCTCGCGAGGCGATAAAGAATTCGCCACATGCGTCGCGTTTGCTCAGCGAAGAGGAAATGCGACGCTCGCTCGATGCCATGCTCGCCGACTGGAATGGCCACGACGATGTGTTTGTGTTCGGGTACGGTTCGCTCATCTGGAATCCGTGCATGCAGCACAGTGGACGTCTGGTGGGCACGGTGCGCGGCTATCACCGCCGATTTTGCCTCTGGAGTAACGTCTATCGCGGCACCCCCGAGAATCCGGGGCTGGTACTCGGGCTAGATACGGGTGGTGCCGTGCGCGGCGTCCTCTTTAGACTGGATGCCACGGTCGCGCGACGTGAACTGGAACTGCTATGGCGGCGCGAAATGTTTGGCGGCAGCTACGTTGCGCGCTGGCTAAAAACGCGTACGGACGAAGGGACGGTAAATGCGATCGGTTTCGTGATCAATCATCAATCGAACGCCTACGCAGGAAAGCTATCAGACGCGGAAGTCGTCGAAAAACTGGCAACTTGCCGCGGTCGTTACGGCAGCGGCGCAGACTATCTGGCGCAGACCGCCGCCGCGCTGCGGGCGGCTGGTATTGAAGATCGCCATCTCGATCAGCTTTGCGATTTGCTGGCGGCACGGCATTTCGAGCCTGATTGTGGCCCTATTCCGTGCGGATAGTTGATTTCTAGCGTCGCTCGCGCGTCCGATGCGCTCTCCTTGTGTTTCGCGTTTGCAGACGGCCGCGACGCGACGC
The DNA here is from genome assembly GCA_013298765.1 of Betaproteobacteria bacterium. Taxonomy (GTDB): domain Bacteria; phylum Pseudomonadota; class Gammaproteobacteria; order Burkholderiales; family Casimicrobiaceae; genus Casimicrobium. Next base: position 102,087 of record JAAFJA010000007.1, on the reverse strand, counting down.
GGCCAGGTGCGGCGTCGGTCTTTCTGAATTCATAAGAACATTCGCCGTAGCAATCCTCGCGGCGCTGTGCTAGCGTCGCGGCTGTCGTGGTCGCCCGAAGTTTTGGTGCGATCTGTGTGTTTTCTAGCGGGAGATGAAAGATGAGTTTGTTGAATTCGGTATTGGGTGCGGTGCTTTCAAAAGGCCTCGGTGGTGGCGGTGGCAATAGCCAGCAGGATTTGATTGGCAGCGTGATTGGCGGGCTACTGAACCAAAGCGGCGGCGCGGGCGGCTTGCTAGACACCTTCCGCAAGGCGGGCTACGGCGAGCAAGCCGATTCCTGGCAAAGCACGGGGCAAAACCTGCCGATTGGCGGCGCCGACATCATGAAAGTGCTCGGCAGTGTTATGGGTGGTGCAGGCGCTGCACAGCAAAGTGGCGGTGGCGGATTGGGCGGCATGCTGGGCGGATTGCTCGGCGGCGGCCAGCAAGCGCCGCAAGCCGGTGCGATGGGCGGTTTAGGTGGACTGGAACAAATCCTTGCGCAGTCCGGTATGGATCAAAGCCAGTTCGGCGATCTGCTCGCGAAAGCGCTTCCGCAGGTGCTTGACGGCATGACGCCAGGCGGTCAAGTGCAGGACCATTCGGGCGACATGCTGCAAAACGTCTTGGGCAGTGTGCTGAAGAACATGGGTCGCTAAGCGCGCTTCCCTAAAATGCAAAGGCGGCCGTGTGCCGCCTTTTTTGCGCCCTCTATCAATCAATCCGACGCGTTGCCGCTGCTCTCTGCTCTGCGTGTGAACCGTCTGCGTCGACGTGCAGGGTCTCGGATTGATTTAGCAATGGACTTGGTCTGGAGACAACGATTTGAATTTAATTGACGCAGCAATTCTCGGCATTGTTGAAGGCATCACGGAGTTTTTGCCGATCTCTTCGACTGGACATTTGATTGTTGCAGCATCAATGCTCGGGATTCACGGCGAAGCCAAGGTGAAGACCTTCGAAATCGCAATTCAAATCGGCGCGATTTTCGCCGTGATTTGGGCGTATCGCACACGCTTCAACGGTGCAATTAAGGGGGTGACGCGTGTTGAGAATGCGCAGCGCCTATTCATCAATCTCTTCATCGCCTTTCTGCCTGCAGCCATCGTCGGGTTGCTCTTCTTGAAATACATCAAGCTCTACCTGTTCAATGCCTATGGCGTAGCGGCCGCCTCGATCGTTGGCGCGCTCGTCATTTTTTGGGTTGAGCGCCCGTCGCGGCGCGTTGATCGCTCAGTGGAAGCGCGGGTGCGCGATGTGGATCACATGACGGTGCTTGATGCGCTGAAGGTTGGCTTTGCACAATGCTTCGGCTTGATTCCCGGCATGTCACGCTCGGGTTCTGCGCTCGTCGGTGGCATGTTGTTTGGCCTCTCAAGAAACGTTGCGACCGAGTTCTCGTTTTTTCTGGGCGTGCCGACACTCGCTGCAGCGAGCCTCTATTCACTCTGGAAAGATCGCGCGCTGCTTTCCATGCAGGACCTACCGCACTTCGCGATTGGGCTGATCGTTTCGTTTGTAGTGGCGCTGATCGTTATTCGCTGGTTGATTCGATTTGTGGCGACCAACACGCTGGTGGTGTTTGCGTGGTATCGAATCGTATTCGGTGTATTGATCCTGGCTAGCGGATACTTTGGTTGGATTAGTTGGTCGCCATGATCGCCGAGTTGTAGGCGCGGGCTTGACCAGCACTCACGCGCTGGATCGAGATCTTTTTTGACGCAGATTAACGCGGATTTCACGCAGATTGCCGCTGATTTCTTTTTCTAGAACTCGCCAATTGAACTTAAAGCAGAAGAAATAATCTGTGTAAATCTGCGTGAAATCCGCGTTAATCTGCGTCAAAGAAACCGCGCGTTAAAGCCCGCCAAACTTCGCGACAACGCCGATCGCTGCACACACCGCAATCGTTTCAATCACACCGCGCTTGAACTTCACGAGTGCGATCAGTGCGGCAATCGCAATCGCAACTTCGATCCAGTCGACCGCGCCGCCGAGTCCGTTTGGCCAAAACGTGTGTTGCGCGAAAAAGACCGCGAGCGATGCGATCACGCCAACCACAGCCGCCGTAATTCCCGTTAACGGTGCTTGAAGTTTCAACGATTGCCGCGTGCTTTCAATGAACGGTGCGCCAGCGAAGATCATCATAAAGCTCGGCAGAAACGTATAGAACGTGACGACACTCGCTGCGAGCAATCCACTTGCAAGCGGCGACGTTGCAACCGCTTCTTTCACGCCCGCCAAGTAGCCGACGAAGGTGAGAATCAATATGAGCGGCCCGGGCGTCGTTTCGCCGAGCGCGAGTCCGTCCATCATTTGCGCGGTGGAGAGCCATTGATATTTCTCGACGGCTGCTTGCGTGACATAGGGCAACACGGCATACGCGCCGCCGAAGGTGACGAGCGCCGCTTGCGTGAAGAACTCCGCCATGTCTTTGAGCGCTTTGTTCGGTAGCGCAACATAGACAATGGCGGCGACTGCGACGAAGGACAGTACGAGGGCCAGTGAGCGCGGCGCTGAGAACCTTGCATGCGCGGGCGTTGGCGTATCGTCGTCGATCAACGCGGCCTTGCTTTCGACTTTTTTCGAGCCTGCGTGCCCCCCGGCAACCCAATCGGGATGCATCTTGCCAACGATCCATCCGGCAATGGCCGCGCCGAGCACGACCCACGGAAAAGCGATCTTCAACACCGCGACCGCAATGAACGCTGCGACAGCGATCACCCACCACCATAGATGATTGAGCGACTTGCTCGCGATTCGATAAACCGCAAACGCAACAATCGCAACAACTGCCGGTTTGATGCCCCAAAGCAAAGATTGCATGAGCGTGGTGTTGCCAAACGCCACGTACGCCCACGCGAGCGCCATCATCAAGAGCGCGCCGGGCAACACGAACAAACCGCCCGCGATGAAGCCGCCGACTTTTTTGTGCATGAGCCAGCCGATATAGGTCGCGAGTTGTTGCGCTTCGGGGCCGGGCAAGAGCATGCAATAGTTAAGCGCATGCAGAAAACGCTTCTCGGAAATCCAGCGACGACGCTCGACCAACTCCTGCCGCATGATCGCGATTTGGCCTGCGGGACCACCGAACGAAATCAAACCGAGTTTGAGCCAGAACTGGGTCGCTTGCCCCAGAGAAATCGGCCGATCATCTGATTTATTCGATTGTTCGACTTCTTGACTAATTGTATTCATCGCCCAATGCTTTCGGGCTTCCAATTGTGGCGTTCGACACTTTTGTTTTCCACGCTTTTCGCCCACTCGTAGAGCGCATCATAGACGGGCAACATGGCAGAAAGCATCGCGTGATCGTCTTTGATCATTTGCGAAAAACCGAGTGAGATCGCGAGCAGTCCGGCAGCTTCGTGCGAGCGATCCAGCGTATCGGTGTCTGCGGCCCGTACGATGTCGGCGACGCGATTGAGTGCCGGCGACTTCAGTTCGAACGCGGCGATAAAGCTATCGAACGAGCAACGCTCGCCGTCATGTTCGAGGGGTGCGCCGGGAATATCGTAGGCCACCGCGTTGTTCGCTTTTGCGAAATCAAACACTTCATTCGTCGGCACGTAGAAGAATTCTGCGCGCGGGTCGATGAAGCGACGAATGAGCCACGGGCAGGCGATGCGATCAATCTTCGGTCGCGCGCGCGTGACCCAACGCGACACGCGCTCACCATCGACGCCGAGGTCGAGGCGCTTTTTCACGGCCACGAAACCCGCGGCTTGCCAGTCGCGCAATCCGCCCGCAAGGTATGCGGCGTCGATGTTTGCTTGTGCAAGTCGCGCCGCGCCGTTGATGCCGACCTCTGCGCCTTTCACGCAATACGCCACCGCGCGCTTCGCGTTTGCGAGCTGCGATGGCATCGGTGCGCCAGCGTGGTAATCCCAACGAATCGAGCCTGGCAAAAAATGTTCGCTCTCCGCAAACGCTTCAGCTTTGCGCACGTCGATCAAGAGCGGCGCAGTGCTCGTGCCGACGGAGACAGCAAGTTCAGCGGGGGAAATAGCGTGAGTTACGGTGTCCATAGCAAATCTTTCATAGAAAAATTCAGCAGATTGGACGAGACACCGTCAGAACATGTGCGATCAATGCCGCACAGTCAATGGGTTCTGCAAATAACCCACGAAAGGATCATACAACGAAATACGCGTTCGCGTGTTGCACGGCAGATCGCAACGATGTCTGCGCGCCTGCGCGCGAGCGATCGCGGCGCGATGATCGCGAACGCCTAGCGCTGCGTAGCGGTGTTGGCGGGTACAGGCGTTGGCAGCGCGACACTCTTCACACCAAACACGATTCCGACGGTGGCGAGTGCCAGCCCGAGGATCAACGTCCAGCCGAGCGGTTCGCCGAGAAACACGACCGCGCCGAGCGCAGATAGTGGCGGCGTCACCGATGTAATCATCGTGGAGCGCACCGGACCGAAGGTCTCCACCATCTTCACAAACGTAATGCCAGATATCACGACGGAGAGGATGCCTTGCAAGAAACCTTGCAACAGAATTTCACTCCATGGCGCGGCAAAGAGCTGGGTGTGAATCGTCTTTGTAAGCGCGAGCACGCCGTAGATCGGAACGTACGTAACCAACGCGAATACAGAGACCGCAATCGTCGCTTGGATCGCGCCGAGCTGGTATTTGCGTGCGAGCATCGTATACGTGCCCCAGCAAAAACTGGCGCAGAGGAATAGGATGTCGCCCTTCCACGTGTCGCCCGTACCGAGCGTTTTGACGACGCTGGTACCGCCAACGAGCAGCGCGGCGATTGCGATCAACGCAAGGCCGATTGCGCGCCGCCCGGTGATCGGCGTACCCAGAAAAAAGAACGCGAGCATCGCGGTCCAAAGTGGCAACATGCCAGGCATCAACACGGATGCGTGGGCGGCGGGTGCGTAGAAAAAACCGCTGTAGGCAAAGCACGAATAGCCGATCGCTGCAAAGATTCCAATCAGCGCGGCGCGCTTAAACGGATACGGCGAAACGCCAAGCCACGTTTCTGCGTTCGGCTGTTCGACGCGTTGTTTGCGCACGAGATACCAGCCCCACGGAACCAACACGATGGCCGCGGCAATGAAACGCACGAAACCGATATCGAACGGCGTCAGCGTCTTGTGCGCCATCGCACGCGCGACGACGATGAACGAAACCCAAATAGAAACCGTGACGACGGCGTAGAAAATCCCTACGGTTTGTTTTGAAAAAGCCATTGCGAAATTATCGTTGCCAGACGCGTAATCGCTGCTGAGGAATTCGCAGGCTTGGCTGCGAAATACGCAATCACGTCGACTAGCGCGCAAGAGCTGCCTGAGCGATCCGCAATCGCGTTGGAGGTGTAGGCGCGGGCTTGACCGCGCTCAGGGGAGTCGCGTTGTTTAGGGCAACTCAGTTTTTGAGTCGGCATAGATTTTTTTGAAATCACGGGAAGTTGTAGGCGGCGACTTGGCGTCGCTTTTTTCCTGACTGCAACGCAGGCACAGCGCGGCCAAGTCCGCGCCTAAAAATCCAAGAGCGCGGTCAAGCCCGCGACCTCCGAATCGTTCGCGCAAGGTCACGGCTGCTGCGTAGGTCACCTGCTCGCTGTCTCGCTGGCCGCGCCTTCGGCGTCCCGACTCGCTTTGCGAATCGCCACTCGCTCCTCGCGCCTACAATAAATCCGTGAAACATCTCTCTACTGGCGCATGGCTTGCGATCCTTGCGCAATTCGGCTTTGGCGCTAAAGCCATCTTTATCAAACTTGCCTACGCGGCGCATTCAACGCTTGATGCGGTGACACTGCTCGCGCTGCGCATGATTTTTTCTTTGCCGTTTTTTCTGCTGATGGTGTGGTGGGCCCGGCGACAAGCGGGCGACACACCTGCCGCCCCGCTCACGAAGCGTGATTGGTGGCTGGTGCTCTTTCTTGCCTTCGTCGGCTATTACCTTTCGAGTTTTCTCGATTTCTGGGGTTTGCAATACATCACTGCGGCGCTGGAGCGACTGATTCTGTTCACCAATCCAACCTTTGTGGTGCTGCTCTCCGCGCTCTTTCTGTCTGTTCGCATTACGCGACGGGTGGCGCTTGCTTTGGTGGTGAGCTACGCCGGATTGGTGTTGGCGTACTGGCATGATCTGCGCATTACGGACGACACCGGCGCACTGGTGAAGGGCACGCTGCTCGTGCTTGGTGCGGCGCTGACCTACGCTATTTACCTCTTGCTCGGCGGTCAACTCACAAAACGCATCGGCTCCACGCGCTTCACCGCCTACATGATGCTGATCGCCACGGTTTTCGTGCTAGCGCAATTCTTCGCGATTCGGCCCCTATCAGCGCTCGATTTACCCATGCAGGTGTATGTGTATTGCGTGGGGCTTGCCGTTTTCTCGACTGCAGCGCCAGTGTGGATGATGGCCGAAGCCTTGAAGCGACTCGGTGCAAACGATGCATCGATGATTGGCTCGGTCGGGCCGATTGTCACCATTGGTCTGGGCGTCGTGTTTTTGGGCGAGAGCATCTCGCTGCTGCAAATGCTCGGGGCCGCGCTAGTGCTGCTGGGCGTGTCTCTAATTTCGATGCGCCGAACGGTCAAAAAATCTATTTAGACCCAGACTGAATTGGGGCTAGCGCCTTTTTTACGTATTTATCTTTTTTGAATAAAACTAGACGCTAGCCCCAATTTAGCATGGGCTATAGAGGTTTTTTGCATTTCTTCTCCCGTTGCGAAGACGGGAATCAATCTTGCTGCACAATTCCAGAGTTTGGTCACTTTTATAAGTCAGTCACACTAGGAGATCACAGAATGAAAAGACGTTCACTCGTCACCGCCGCTGCCGCGCTCATCGCAAGCGCAGCGCTTTCACTGCCCACGTTTGCGCAATCCAAAATCAAAGTCGCGGCAATCTACACCGTGCCGGTTGAGCAGCAATGGGTGTCGCGCATTCACAAGGCGCTTAACGCCGCCAAGGATCGTGGCGAAATCGAATACGTGTTTAGCGAGAAAGTAGCAAACGCAGACTACGAACGTGTGATGCGTGAGTACGCTGAAAAAGGCAATACCTTCATCGTCGGCGAATCGTTTGCTGTTGAAGCGGCGGCTCGCAAAGTTGCAAAGCAATACCCCAAGGTCTCGTTCTTGATGGGTTCGAGCGGCAAGCCGCAAGCGCCTAACTTCAGCGTGTTCGACAACTACATCCAAGAGCCCGCCTACCTCACCGGCATGATCGCTGGCGGTATGACCAAATCGAACAAAATCGGCATGGTCGGCGGCTTCCCAATCCCTGAAGTGAACCGCTTGATGCATGCGTTCATGGCGGGCGCCAAAGAAGTGAACCCGAAAGCAGAGTTCTACGTCACCTTCATCGGATCGTGGTTCGATCCACCGAAGGCTAAAGAAGCGGCGCTCGCACAAATCGCCAAAGGCGCAGACATCATGTACGCAGAGCGCTTCGGTGTAAGCGATGCGGCAAAAGAAAAAGGCATTCTCGCCATTGGCAACGTGATCAACACGCAGAAAGACTATCCAGACACCGTCGTGGCGTCTGCGCTCTGGAACATGGAGCCGACGATCGACACCGCGCTTAAAGCAGTGAAAGCTGGAACGTTTAAGGCCGAAGACTACGGCCACTATTCCATGATGAAGCACAAAGGCTCTGAGCTTTCGCCGTACGGCACGTTCGATGCGAAGATCCCAGCAGACATCAAGAAAAAAGTCGCCGACAAGCAAGCGGCGATTTTGGGCGGTAAGTTCACGGTAAAAGTGAATGACAACGAGCCGAAGTCGACGGCGAAGTAGTCTTCGCAAGAAAATACAAAAAAGGGCGCATCATGCGCCCTTTTTGTTTGCGTGATTCTCTCTTGCTACGTTCTGCGCAGCGTAAAAAACGCGCCGATCGCGAGCAAGCCTGTGAGCAGAAGAGCTAAGCCACCCTTACCAAGCGTATTCACCGCGCCAGCGATGCCGTTGCCGACGAGCGCGGCGAGCGAACCAGACGCGCCCGCTACACCGTTACCGCAGAAAATGGCGTAGCCACCTACGGCGACCACTGAACGGCAGGTGGCCGACAAATTTGCGTTAAACGTACCCGGTGCGTTGCCAAGAAATTGCAGTATCACTGTACAAGAATTGCCGGATGTATACGAGGTTGCAGCCAAGCACGTGCCGCCCGTGATCTGAAATTGTCCGCCACCCGAGAGCGTCAAAGGCTGATCCAAGAGAAGCACATTGCCTGAGGGTACGTTGCTCGCAGTCAGGGTGACTGTAAAGCTTTCGCCGGGAGCTAGCGTCCGGGAGAAAGGCGCGTCCGAAAAGAAATAACCGAACGGCGTACCCGCGAAACAGCTACTGCCCAAGCCAAAAAACGCTGCGATAATCGTAAAGATGCGAAGTTGTTTTAGTAACACGATACGCCCTACACGTGATCAGAATGTGGCATCGTACGTCGCCTGAGCAAAAACCGTCAAGTGATAGAGTCAAACTCTCCCCACACGCCGAGAAAAATACAACAACCACACCATGACACTCGATACGCTGGCTTTGGTTGTCCTTTTCGGTGGGCTCGCGTTGGCTTTATTGGCTGAGACCGTCTGGCCGCGTCACGCTTGGTCGTTTCGTCTTCGCATCACTCATTTTCTTCATAACGCGCTGCTCTGGCTGGTTGTTATCGCGACCCTCTCGTTTGTATCTGCTGCAGTCTGGAATCCTCTAGTGAGTGCCAGCCAGACTTACGAGCTCGGTCTATTGCCACTGGCCGGAGCGCCGGTCTGGCTTGCAGCAGTGGTGGGTTTTCTCGTCGCCGATTTCTCGGATTACGTGTTGCATCGTGCCAGTCATCGTTTTCGCCCGCTTTGGCTGCTGCATGTCGTTCATCATTCGGACCGACATCTTGATGCCACGACTTCATTGCGTCAGCACCCACTTTCCTATCTGTTTGTCTTGTCGGTGCGCGCGCTCGTCGTCTTAGCGATTGGCGCGCCCCTCTGGGTGCTCGCGCTGCGCGACGTGTTCGCAATTGTTACTTCCCATCTTCATCATGCGGCCATCGCCTGGAGTCCGCGTTCAATCTTGTGGATGGAGCGCTATTTGTCGTGGCTCATCGTGCCGCCAACGGCCCATTGGTTGCACCACGATCCGCGCGAGGAGTTTACGAATTCGAACTACGGACAATTGCTTTCCTGGTGGGATCGACTATTCGGCACCTATCGACCGAGCACAATTGCCGCATCGGGTTCAGGCCTATCGTCGATGACAGACGATGCGTGGCATCAAGTTTGGGGATTGTTGATGACGCCGTGGCGCGCACGGAAATTGCTGCGGTTCTGACGTGAACGCCGCGCTCACTCTCTCCAACATCACAAAGCGTTTCGGCGATCTCGTCGCCAACGACGATGTGTCGCTTTCGCTCGACAAGGGCGAAGTGCTTGCGCTGCTCGGTGAAAACGGCGCGGGCAAGAGTACGTTGATGAACATTTTGTTCGGGCATTACATTCCCGACAGCGGCTCTATTCATGTGTTCGGCGAGCCGCTAACGCCAGGCGATCCGCGTGCGGCGATTGCGCGCGGCGTGGGGATGGTGCATCAGCATTTCACGCTCGCAGACAATCTTTCGGTGCTTGACAACGTGACGCTCGGTACCGAGTCGCTCTTATCCTTGCGTGCCTCGCGCGCGCAAGCAACGGCGACGCTGCAAGCGCTGTCGCAGCGATTCGGTTTGCAAATTGATCCGTATGCGCTGGTGCGCACGCTCTCGGTTGGCGAAAAGCAGCGTGTTGAAATCTTGAAGGCGCTCTATCGCGGCGCGAAGATCTTGATTCTTGATGAGCCGACGTCAGTGCTTACGCCACAGGAAGTCGCGCAGCTATTCGCCACGCTCAAGCAGTTAGTCGCCGAAGGTTTGTCGATTGTGTTTATCTCGCACAAACTCGACGAGGTGCTCGCGATTTCGCATCGGATTGCGGTGTTGCGTAGCGGCAAACTCGTGTTTGAGGGCAACACGTCAGATGCGACGAAAGCGATGCTTGCACAAGCGATGGTCGGGCGCGACGTTGAGCCGATACAACGGCGCGAGGCGAGCCACGCAAGCGCCGATGTGGTGTTGAAACTCGATGCCGTCTGTGCGACATCGGTTGAGTCACGAGTCGCGCTTCGTGATGCCTCGCTCGAAATCTATGCCGGCGAAATTGTTGCGATCGCGGGCGTTTCAGGCAATGGTCAAACGCTCTTGGCCGATGTCGTCTGCGGTGTGAGTCAGGTCACCAGCGGCGAGGTGAAATTCAAAGGCAAGCCGATGGCGCTCAATGTGCGCGAAGCCATTGCACATGGCATCGCACGCATTCCAGAGGATCGACAACACGTTGGCAGCGTGGCAGATCTGAGCGTTTGGGAAAATGCGGTATTGCCGCGTGCGGGCGATGTGCGGTTTTCGCGGTGGGGCGTGTTGAACGCTCGCGCTGCCCGTGCGCACACAAACGAACTGGTGCACGCGTACGACGTGCGCCTCGCGAGCATCGAACATCCGATTCGCAAACTATCGGGCGGCAATATTCAGAAACTCATTCTCGGTCGCGAACTCTCGGAAGCGCCAGAGTTAATCGTTGCCGCGCAGCCAACATGGGGGCTCGATGTCGGGGCCGTTGCCTTCATTCACTCCCAGCTGCGAGACGCTGCAGCGCGCGGCGCAGCCGTGCTACTCATTTCTGAGGACTTAGACGAGGTGTTCGCGCTCGCTGATCGCATCGCCGTCATGTCAAAGGGCTGCTTGAGCGAAGCGCGCGCGGCCGAGGCGTGGACGATGCAATCCATCGGGCTCGCGATGGCTGGCGAATCCGATGCGAGGTCTGAACGTCATGCGGCTTGAAGCACGAACAGCCGTTTCGCGTATCGCCCCATTAATTTCGGGCTTGGGCGCTATTTTGTTTACACTCGCTGTATCCGGTGCACTCGTGCTCTGGGCCAAAGCAGATGTGGTCTCCGCGTATGTGGCCATTTACGAAGGCGCACTCGGTTCACGCTTTGCGATCACCGAGACGCTCACCCGAGCCACACCGCTCATGTTGACAGGCCTCGCCGCAGCCATCGCGTTTCGAGCACGGCTTTACAACATCGGCGCGGAAGGCCAGCTCTACATGGGCGCGATTGCTGCAGTGGCTGCGAGCGTTGCGATGACAAATGAGGCCGGCGAGCTCGCGTTGCCGACATCGATGGCCTTCGCGCTGATGATCCTCGCAGGCGCGCTCGCGGGTGCTGCACTCTTGATTGTGCCCACGCTGCTGAAAACGCGCTTCAAAGTCGATGAAGTCGTGACCACATTGCTGCTCAACTTCATCGCGCTTCTATTCGTGTCAATGCTGCTCGATGGTGCGCTGAAGGACCCTGCCGCAATGGGTTGGCCGCAATCGCCAACACTGCCAAGCGAACTCGAATTCTCCAAACTCATCGAACGTGCGCGCGTGCATACGGGGCTATTCATGGCGGTTGCGCTCGCCATCGTGCTCTCGTTCGTGATTCGCTATACGCGCTTCGGTCTTGCCATGCGCGCAGTCGGCGCGAATGACCGTGCGGCAGCGTTTGCGGGAATTGGCGTGAACGCAACGCTTGTGAAAGTGGCCTTGATCTCTGGCGCACTTGCCGGGCTCGCAGGCGTGGGCGAAGTCGCGGGGCGCACGGGGTACGTCACGCTCGATATGTCACCGGGTTACGGCTATAGCGGTATCGTGATTGCAATGCTCGCGGGTTTGAGCCCCATCGGCGTGATCTTCGCCGCCATCTTTGTCGGCGGCACGATTGTGGGAGCAGATGCGATGAGTCGCAGCGTGAATGTGCCAACCTACATCGCGGATGTGATCGTTGCGACCGCGCTGATTGCGGTATTGGTTGCCGGCTTGCTCACCAAATACCGAGTGAGATGGAAATGATGGTTCGACAAGCTCACCCAGACCGCTACGACTTCGGCGGAACTTTGATCGTCTATTCGGTAACTGTCACCCTTCATGGTGAGCCTGTCGAACCATGAACGAATTCCTCTCGCTTCTCATTGATCACGAGTTCTGGGTTGCCGTGCTTCGCATTGCGACGCCGCTCATCTTTGGCACGCTCGGTGTGCTGCTGTGCGAACGTGCAGGCGTGCTTAACCTGGGCATCGAAGGCATCATGGTTGCCGGTGCGTTCATCGGCTGGCTCACCGTGTATAGCGGCGCAGGCCTCTGGTTCGGTGTGCTCGCGGCCGCATTGGCCGGGGCAGTGTTTGGTGCGCTTCATGCGCTGCTCGTCGTGCGCTTGCCGCTTTCGCAACACGTGGCGGGGCTTGGCATCACGCTCTTCGCTACGAGCATTTCGTATTTCGCGTATCGCGTGATCTTCCCGAAGGTCGATTCGCCCCCGAAGATTCAAGCGTTCGACGACATGAGCTGGCTTCCGATTCCGATCTTGAGCGAACAAACGCCGCTCACACTCGTCGCCATGTCGCTCGTTCCCGCGCTTTGGTATCTGCTCTACCGTACACCGCTCGGACTCGCGCTGCGCGCAGTGGGCGAATCGCCGCAGGCCGTTGAAGCGCAAGGCATCAATGTGGTTCGTCTGCGCACCGGTGCAGTCATCGCAGGCTCTGCATTGATGGGCGTTGCCGGATCGTTCTTGACTCTTGCTGCGTTCAATTCGTTTTTCTTCAACATGGTGAACGGCCGCGGCTGGATTTGCGTTGCGCTCATCGTGTTTGCGAGTTGGCGTCCGGGCAAGGCGCTTATCGGTGCGCTCCTCTTCGCGTTCTTCGATGCAGCGCAACTGCGCTTGCAGCAATCCAGCGGCGGCGTGCTTCCGTATCAGCTCTATCTCATGCTGCCGTACGTGCTTTCCATCGTGGCGCTCGTGCTCGTGGCGCGCAAGGCGGCGTATCCGCAAGCGCTCATGCAGCCGTATGTGAAAGGTACGCGCTAACGCTACACTCGCAGATCGATGACAACGCTTCTAAATCTGCTCGCGGGTATCGCGCTTCTCGTTTGGGGAACCTATCTCGTTCGCTCGAGTGTTTTGCGCGTGTACGGTGCTCAGTTGCGCCGCTTTCTCACCCAGAACGCTGACAACCGATTCGTTGCCCTCGGCTGCGGTCTAGCAGTCACCGGAGTACTGCAAAGCTCAACGGCCACTGCGCTACTCACCACATCGTTCACGGGTAGCGGATTTATCGCAACCCATTCGGCGCTCGCGATCATGCTCGGCGCGGACGTGGGCACGGCGCTCGCGGCGCTTTTTCTCTCGCGCGATTTGAGCGCGGTGTCGTCGCTACTCATCTTCGCTGGCGTCGTCTTGTTTCTCTCCCGCCAGCGAACGCATGCGGAACACATCGGTCGAGCAATGATTGGGCTTGGGCTCATGATGCTCGCGCTCAAGCTCGTGGTAATCGCGACCAAGCCGCTCACGCAGAACGAAGGCGCGCAGGCGCTCTTTAGCTCACTTTCTGGCGATCCGTTGCTTGATGTCGTATTTGCCGCCGCCTTCGCAGTGATTGCGTATTCGAGTCTTGCAGTCGTGTTGCTCACCTCGGCGCTCGTCGCATCTCAGGTGATCGGGCTCGATTCAGCGCTACCGCTAGTTCTGGGTGCCAATATCGGTAGTGGCGTACTAGCCGTTCTGATGACGATGAAGGCCAAGCCTGGCGTGCGTCGTGTGCCGCTTGGAAACTTGATCTTCAAACTCGTGGGCGGCGCGCTGGTGCTACCGTTCGTCAAACCGCTGATTGAGTTTGTATCCTCGCAAGGCTGGTCGTTGCCACTGGTTGTCGTTATGTTTCACCTGGGATTTAATTTAGTACTTGCCATCGTTGGCATCACTTTAGTGAAACCGATTGCGCGTCTTACTGAATCGCTCATTCCCGAGCAGCCCAGTGCGATTGACAACACCAATCAGCCGAAGTATCTAGACTCGCAAACGCTCTCCACGCCATCCCTCGCGCTTGCGAACGCCGCACGCGAAGCGCTGCGCGTGGGCGATTACGTGAATGACATGCTGGGCGCGCTCGGACGGCTCATGAAAGAGCAAGATCGAAACGCCGCGGAGCAAGTGCGCCAGCTCGACGACACTGTCGATTCACTCTACAAAGCGATCAAACTCTATCTGACGCAAGTGAGTCGTTCGCCAATGACAGAGGCCGAAAGTCGACGCTGGACAGACATCATTTCGTTCACGATCAATCTGGAGCAAGTAGGCGACATCATTGAGAAAAGCGCGAACGATGTGGTGGGCAAGAACCTAGATCGACAACGTTCTTTCTCCCCTGCGGGCCTCGCAGAGCTGATGGATTTGCACGATCGGCTTCGCGTCAATCTCGGCCTGGCCATGAATGTGTTTCTCAACAATGACGTTCACGATGCGCAGCGCCTTGTTGCAGAAAAAGTAAAGTTTCGCGAGCTCGAACTTTTGAATTATGAAAAGCATCTAGGGCGACTCGCCGATCAGACGGTACAAAGCCTGGAGACGAGTTCGCTTCACCTCGATTTAATGCGCGATCTGAAACGCATCAATTCGCATTTTTGCTCGGTGGCGTATCCCATTTTGGAGACCGCTGGCGTGCTCTCCGAAAGCCGCTTACGGAAAGTCGCCCATGATCGCGATGTGACGATATCGGAACCGATTCAATGATTGATTTGCTCATCAAAAACGCTGCGCTCGGCGATGGTCGAACAAATATGTCGATCGTAGTTAATGGCGGGCGTATCACCGACGTATTGCCCGGTTTCATCAGCGATGCGCATCAAACTATCGACGCCAACGGATTCCTGGTGTCGCCGCCGTTTGTCGATGCGCATTTTCATATGGATGCGACGCTTTCCTACGGCTTACCTCGCGTCAATCAAAGTGGCACGCTGCTTGAAGGTATCGCGCTCTGGGGCGAGTTGAAACCGCATCTCACGTTCGACGCATTGGTGGATCGTGCGCTCGCTTACTGTGACTGGGCAGTTGCGAAAGGATTACTCGCCATTCGTTCGCATGTTGACATCTGCGATGAGCGCTTGCTCGCGGTGGAAGCGTTGCTTGAGGTCAAGCGCCGGGTGAAACCTTACTTGGATTTACAGCTGGTCGCGTTTCCTCAAGACGGAATCGGGCGATGGAAAGATTCAAAAGGTAATCCAACTGCAATCGAATTATTGCGCTCGTCCCTAAATAAAGGCGTGGATGTCGTTGGAGGCATCCCGCATTTTGAGCGCACCATGAACGAGGGCGCGGCGAGTGTGACGCTGCTTTGCGAGGAAGCGGCGAAACGTGGACTGCGTGTCGATATGCATTGCGACGAGACCGATGATCCGATGTCGCGTCACATCGAAACGCTAGCTTACGAGACGCAGCGACTTGGTTTGCAAGGGCGCGTCAACGGGTCGCATCTCACATCGATGCATTCGATGGATAACTATTACGTCAGCAAACTGATCCCGCTGATTCGAGAAGCTGGCGTTAGCGCGGTGGCGAATCCGCTCCTCAACATCACGATTCAAGGGCGACATGACACGTATCCAAAACGTCGCGGCATGACGCGTGTGCCAGAACTCATGGCGGCTGGCGTTGATGTGGCATTTGGCCACGATTGCGTGATGGACCCCTGGTATTCGCTTGGCTCAGGCGACATGCTGGAGGTGGCGCACATGGGGCTTCATGTTGCGCAGATGACCGGGCAAGCGGCAATGCGTGCGTGTTTCGATGCGGTGACAAAAACACCGGCGAAAATCCTCGGGCTCGAGGGCTACGGCATTGAAAGAGGCTGCAACGCGGATTTCGTGCTCGTGCAAGCTCGCGACCCGATTGAAGCGATTCGCACCCGTGCGACGCGGCTGAAAGTCATTCGTCGCGGCAAAGTGATTGCGGAGACCGCGCCGAATACAGCTAATTTGAATTTGCCGGGGCGTCCGAACAGCGCGGATTTTTTGCATACGCGGTGATTTTTGCCACAGATTTACACGGATGAACACAGATTCATTTGCTTCGGTCTAGGCTCACACAATGTGCTGAATACAGTGGGAAGACTACTTTTTTTCGACGCAGATTGCGCTGATTCCGCAGATTAACGCTGATTTGTTTTGATCGCCTTGATCTGTGTTCATCTGTGAAAATCTGTGGCAACAATCTGAAATCTTGTCGAGACCGATCACGTGAGCGCAAGAGAGAATAATCAGCGTTAATCTGCGGAATCAGCGCAATCTGCGACAAACAAACACCATCATGAAAACCGATCCTCGCTTCCCGAATCTCTCCATCGTCGATCACCCGCTCGTGCAGCACAAACTCTCGCATATGCGCGACGCTGAGACCTCAACGCGCACCTTCCGGGAGTTGCTTCGTGAACTCACGCTGCTGATGGGCTACGAAATCACAAGAGACCTGCCAATGACCACCGAGCGCATCAAGACGCCGCTCACTGAATTTGACGCGCCGGTGATTGCGGGAAAAAAAATTGCGGTCGTGCCCGTGCTGCGCGCAGGGCTGGGCATGGCGGACGGCCTGATGGAATTGATCCCTAGCGCAAGGCAAGGCCACATCGGTGTGTACCGTGGGCCAGACAACAAACCCGTGGAGTATTACGTACGCTTGCCTGAAGTTGAGGGTCGCCTCTTCATTCTCTGCGATCCGATGCTCGCAACTGGCAACTCCGCCGTTCACGCGATTGACGTGTTGAAACGCCGTGGCGTTGCTGACGAGCAAATTCGTTTTCTTTCGCTCGTGTCCGCGCCTGAAGGCGTAGAGGTGGTTCTGAAGGCTCATCCCAACGTTCGCATTTTTACTGCGTCGCTTGACTCGCATTTAAACGATCACGCCTACATTGTTCCCGGCCTTGGCGATGCGGGAGATCGTATTTTTGGTACGAAGCACTAGGGCGTCTTAACGTCCCCTACGCTTGCGCCATCTCGCCCGACTCGATCTGCCGTTCTTCACGAGCTAGCAGGCGTGCGGCACTGACGACTTCAGTGAGCGAGGCGACGTGCGCAATGCCGGGTTCGTTTGCGAGCGATGCTTCGCCGCTTGGAATGGCGAACGCGTAATCGGCTTGTCGCAGCAAGCAGCGATCATCAGAGCGTCCCCCGACCGCAATGATTTGAGCAGTCGGCGCGAGTGCACCGCTCTGCTGAAGATGAATTAGCAAGTTGCTGGTGCAAATGAGATGCTGGCGGCAGCCTTCCTCATGCGCGTAAGCACGATTTACGCGCACTTTCCCTTGCGAGACGCCGCCTTCAAACTGCATGAAGTTGCCAATCGCGAAATCTGCGAACACTCGTCGCCGCACAATATCCGCGGCAATGAAGTAAGAATCGCTGACTATGCCGACCTGATAACCGAGTCGCTTGAGTTGATTCACGCATTCGATGACGCCTTCGCGTAGCGGCATGTCGAGCGCGACGCGCTCAAATGTTTTTCGATGAAGAAAGCGAAAAACTTCTGATCCGCGCACATGCCACGACTCGTCGGATTTCGAGCCCTCTTTTTGCACCGCATGAAGCTCAGAAAACGTACGTGTGGATTTCGCGAGTGTCGCGAGATACTCGTCTTTCGTGGTGATCCCGTCCATGCACAGCAGTGCAACTTTGGTTGCTCCTTGCAGGCGCTCCTGAATTACTTCGATATCGCCCCGGTGTTGGCGGTCCATTTCATAGACTGAGAGGACTTGATCAACGCTCAACCGGCCTGCATCCTTTGCTCGCTCAAAAATCGTTCGGCTCACCTCCTGCGCCATGTTTCCCAATGCGTTTAACGATTGGCTCTCGTGACGCAACGAACCGATATCGATTTCAACGATCTCGGCACCAGCGCGATGAGCGTCAATCAGCAAGCCGATATCCACGCCGTAGTCGCGCTCGAATTTCATAGTCTTCAGCAGCGCGCGCCGTGCTGCGATGATGCCACCGAGCGGTTGCGAAAAGTGACTCAGCTCTGGGAAGAAAATGCGGAGCATGGGCTTTGCTGTCAACTCGGTGACTCGGCCACCGGATCGCCCGAACTTCGCTTTCACGAAGTCTGCGCCATCCACGGTGATCGGCGCGCTCAGTTCGCTAATGATGCCTGGTTTCAATTCATGCAAATCACCATCGAGATAGACGACGATATCCGCCGTCGCGGTGTTCGCGCCATCGCGCATTGATTCGCCTTTGCCGAGCATCGTGCTTCGAATGACTTTCGCGCCAGCGGCGCGCGCAAGGTCCGCCGTGTCGTCAATCGAGCTATCGTCGACTACGATGACCTCTGCAGTTGCGGGATCAGCCCATGCGTAACTGACGACACTTGCAATGTGTCGAGCCTCATTAAGCGCGGGAATCACGACCGACACATTTGCGCAAGGCGTCATCTGCGCAAGCGTGGGTTCAATTGCGGGTCGATCAGCGTTGTGACCGCGCTTTTCGTTTGCGCGCAACGCAACGACGGTTGCTCGCCAGGCGCGATCAATACCATTACGGAAATTGTCGCGCACGCTTTCCCATGATTCTTGAATGCCGCTCATGGTGGCTCCTTTGGTCTGCATCGCAACAATACCTACCGCTTTTTTGCGGTAGCACTGGAACGATCTCGATTGAGGGATGCATACGAGGCGTTCGCATGCAGCGGAGCCACGGTAGACGCGCCGGGTTGCGATTAGTTCCGTTGCAGGCGTTGGGAGCTACTTCCCCTTGCCGACATTCGCTTATGCGGCTGGATGCAAATATCGTGCGCTGATCGATTCGATTTGCGTGGCAACCTCTTCTGGCAGCTTCGTAAAGTAGGCGTTGTAGATCTGTTGTAGCTGCTGCACACTCGTTACGCCAATGATGGCACTACCAACGAACCACTTGTTCACAACGAACGCGAGCGAGAGCTCCAGTGGCGACATTCCAACCTTCTTTGCCAGCGCGCAATATTCCTCACTTGCGAGCATTGCAAGCGGGCGACGATAACGCCCGCCGAATTCCTTGAATTTCTCGAAGCGTGAACCGCGCGGCATCGCGCCCTTCGCGTATTTGCCGGTGAGCAATCCCATCCCGAGCGGTGAGTACGCAAGTAGTGGTACCTGCTCACGGTAAGTCACTTCCGCAAGGTCGCCCTCGAATGAACGATTGACGAGGCTGTAAGCGTTTTGAATGGATGCAGGCTTTGGTGCGCCTAAGGTTTCGGCAACGCGGCAGAACTGGGTCACTCCCCAAGAGGTTTCGTTCGAGAGACCATAGCCACGAATCTTCCCCGTCTTAATCAGCTCATGCATCGCCTCGATTTGTTCGGCGAACGTGGTGTATTCCCGTTCAAGGCCCGGATTAAATTGCCATGAGCCAAACGCGTGAACATTTCGATCCGGCCAGTGAATCTGATAAAGATCGATGTAGTCCGTGCGAAGACGTTTGAGCGAGGCATCGCACGCGGCAAGAATATTTTTCTTGGTTAGGCGCGTATCTTCGCGCAACCAGTCGTAGCGGCCCGGACCTGCGACCTTACTCGCGAGAATAATTTTCTCGCGATTGCCGGGAATAGCGAGCCAGCTGCCGAGAATGGTTTCGGTTCGCGTGCCAGTTTCAGCGCGTGGCGGCACGGGATACATTTCTGCGGTGTCAACAAAATTGATACCGTGCTGCATCGCAAAGTTCAGTTGCGCATGAGCATCGGCTTCCGTGTTTTGTTCGCCCCACGTCATCGTGCCCAAGCAAATGACTGACACGTTGAGATTTGCGTGAAAGAGTGGGCGTTTTTCCATGAGTGAGCAAGCAGCAAACGATAAACCGCTAGTTTAGCGCCGCACTCTCGCGTTCAACGCGCCAGCGTCCTCTTCGAAACGCGTAAGCGCAGCGACGTAAGGCGAGCGGCCTACGCGGTGGGCGCGTACTACACATTCAGCACAGAGCTACGGTGAGCTTGCCCGCATTCCTTTGCTAGCGAACCACTCAAGCATTTGCGGCCAAAGCTTTTCGCCCACGTGCGCTCGGAAATAGCCCATGTGCCCGATGTCTTTCACACCCAATTGCTGCGGTGAGATATCAACAGCTTCAACCTTCGTTCCGGTGTAGCCTCTGAAAAACGCGTCTCGCGATTGTGGCGGCGCCCACAGATCATCCGTACTTACGTTCGCGGCGATCGGAAGCGTTACTTTTACAAATCGCTCCGTGATTGCTTTTGCATTGGGGTCGTCGAAAAAGTAGTGCGGCAAGGCACACCATTTTTTCCAATCACGATACACGCCCATCGGTAGATCTTCGCCAATCCCGAGCTTACTCATCGGCATATAACCAAGCAGACGCGTAACAGATGGGCCGAGTACGTTCCACAGAAACCACACCTTTATTCGCTCTGGCTGCGGCATCCAGCCATGCCAGCCCGCGCCCACGCCACACACGTAAGCGGCCCGCACCAAACTTGGATCGGGTAGTTGACCAATCGCGTGCCCGCCGAGACTATGGCCGACGATCCAAACACGTCCGCGCTCGCTCGCCCAGCGAACACTCGCCGCGAGATCGTATCGCGACCAATCTGCATAATCCATTTCGAAGCCACGTAACGGCGCATGCTTCGAATCCCCAATCCCTCGATAGTCAGTAGTGATTACATTGATCCCGCGCGACTGCGCGTGTTCTGCAAATCGCCGATAGAAGCCGCGCGGCACCGCCGTCGCCCCGGCGAGCACGATGTACTCATCGGATGCCGCTGGGTAAACAGTGCTAACAAGGGGGTAGCCGTCGATTGCAGCATGCTTTAGAACGTGGGAGTTCATTGAGTTTGCTTTGAATGTTCTAGAGTTGCACTATAGCATTCTCTAGACCGGTCGGTCTATTCTTGTAACGTTTGAAACACGAATCGCTTCCTTTGGCGCTGCTCAGCTAGCATTCGGACATGGCCAATAGCGATGAGAAAACGAAAGCTTCAAGCGAAAACCAGCCCATTGATACGCGATCGCGGATATTGTCTGCTGCTTTTCGGCTGTTTCGTAAGCATGGCTATCACGGCGTTGGGTTAAACGACATCCTGGCTGCTGCGAGCGCACCCAAGGGCTCGCTGTACCACCACTTCCCAGGCGGTAAAGAAGAAATTGGCGTCGCAGTCGTTGCCGAAATCACGCGGGGGATTCTTGCGCTCTTCGGCGCGAGTCGTGCGAAGAAAACATCGACGGTGTTGATGCAAGTTGGCGAGCAGATGTCGGCGACCATCGAGCGCACGAATCACGAGATTTGCACGCTCTTCACCGCGTTTCTCGCGGAGCGTAGCGCTTCGCCAAAGCTAGGCGAAGCCGTCGCGAACGCCTACGCTGAAATGACGCTCGCCATCGAGGCGCGACTCAAGCAAGATGGCTTTGCGGCGCGCGCAGCGAAAGAGCGCGCCGCCACGGTTGTGATGCTGCTTGAGGGCGGCGCAATGATCGCTCAGGCGCAACAAAGCGTCGCGCCCTTTTCTCTCGCGCTCAAACATGCGGCCTCACTTTGTGAACGCGACGATTAAATTCGATCCGCAACCACTCAAGACTTCAATCGCTGCAGTCAATCGCGAGAATATTTCGGCCTTAATGGCAGCGGTTGTCTCTTGAAGTTTTCTTCTTTGCCCCTAAACTCTGCCCATGGTTCCGCATCTCACCACCGCACTTTCTGGCCCGCTCGCCGCATTGGAGCGCACTTTCATTGACGCTCAGCCCGAGCTGGAGGCGTATTTCCGACAACAGTGGGAGTCGCATGCCGTACCCTTCTACGCGAGCGTTGATCTACGCTTCGCTGGCTACAAACTCGCGCCCGTTGACACCAATTTGTTTCCTGCAGGATTCAATAACTTGAACCCACAGTTTCATCCGCTGGTCGTGCAAGCGGTGATGAGCGCGGTATTGCGTTTTGGTTGTAGCGCAAAGAGCGTGATGCTGATTCCAGAGAATCACACGCGCAATACGTATTACCTCGAAAACGTGATGACCTTGATCGGGCTCATGCAGCAAGCGGGCGTTCGCGTACGTGTGGGCTCGCTGATCCCAGATTTGAAGGAAACCACGCCGATCACACTCCCTTCCGGGCGTGTGCTCACGTTAGAACCGATTGAGCGACGCGGTGATCGCCTCGTGATTCAAGACTTTGATCCTTGTGCGATCGTGCTGAACAATGATCTTTCAGGCGGCGTTCCCGATATTCTTAAAGGCGTGTCGCAGCCGATGGTGCCGCCGCCGTATGCCGGATGGACGAATCGTCGCAAGTCGCAGCACTTCAAGGCTTACGATTCAGTCGCCGATGAAATCGCATCGCTCTTAAAAATCGATCCGTGGCTCATCAATCCGTATTTCGAACAGTGCGGCCAGGTTGATTTCAAAGCGCAAACGGGGCTCGAGTGCCTGCAAAAGAACGTGGCGAAAGTGCTCTCGAAAATTCAAGCGAAATACGATGAGTACGGTGTTACCGATAAGCCGTTTGTCATCGTAAAAGCAGACGCGGGTACCTACGGCATGGGCATCATGACGGTGCGCTCTGCCGAAGAGATCGCGTCACTCAATCGCGATGCGCGCAAGAAAATGGCTGTGGTGAAAGAAGGCCTTGAAGTGCACGAAGTCATCATCCAGGAAGGCGTTTACACCAATGAACGCGTGGACGAGAGTATCGCGGAGCCAGTCGTATACATGGTCGACCGGTTTGTCGTCGGCGGCTTCTATCGCGTACACGCTAATCGTGCGATTGACGAAAGCTTGAACGCGCCGGGTGCCCAGTTTGTGCCGCTCGCATTTGAAAAGCCCTGCACGCCTGATGTGCAGGCCGCAGGTGGGTGCGCGCCGAATCGTTTCTACTCTTACGGCGTGGTCGCTCGCATGGCGCAACTGGCTGCCGCACGAGAGCTTGAGACGCTGGCGCTACAGGTGGAAGATCGCTCGCTCGTCGCGGCGTAGCGCGACTTTTTGCGTGAACTTTCGCGCGTGCCTTGACGGTGGCTTATGCGGGTGCATATCCACGTAAGGCACATAAGTTGAACCATAAGCGTCAAAGTGCTCGTCCACATTAAATTAGGGCTAGCGGCCATTTTTTTGCTTTCTCATTATCAGCGTTAAATAACCGCTAGCCCCAATTAAATCGCGGCTTTAGCCTGAATGCCGTAGCTAATTGAGCAATGAAACCCAATGGTGATAAAGCGGGATTCCGAAGATCACGTTAAACGGGAACGTGATTGCGAGCACCGGCGCGATCGCAACGCCTAAGTTGGCGTGCGGGAGCGCCACACGCATAGCAGACGGCGCTGCGATGTAGCTGGCGCTTGCGAAGAGCACGGCCACTAACGTTTGATCGCCGAGCGTGAAGCCCAAGAGTTTCGCGATAACCGCGCCGAACACAGCGGCCGCGAGCGGGAAGCCAATTCCGAACGCCCCCAAGAACACGCCGCTTCGTTTGAGTTCTGGAAACTGCCGCGCCGTGGTGACGCCGAGTTCGAGCAGCAAGAAGCACACAACGCCTTTGAACAGATCGAAGAAAAGCGGCGCAAACGGCTCAACGCCTTTCTCACCCGCGATGGCACCAATCGCCATGCCGCCGATCAGCAACAACACGCTTTTTCCGAAAATCAACTCACGCGTGAACTCTGCCCACGAACCCGGTGTCGCCTCATCGCGCTTACCCAACGCCGCCGCGAGAATCAACGCAGGCACTTCGAGTACCGCCAGATAAAACGCCATCTGCGCGCCAAAAGGCTGACCAATCTTGATGAGATACGTTTGCGCCACGACGAAGGTAATTACGCTCACCGACCCATAGTGCGCCGCAGTTGCTGCCGCATCAATGCGTGACAAGCGTCCCACGCGAAACAGAATCTGAAACGCGAGAAACGCGAGCACGAGCGCGCCGACGATCAACGCGATCGCGGGAATAATCAGCGTGGTTGGATCGCTCTTCGAAATCGCCACGCCGCCTTTGAGGCCGAGCGACAGCAGGAGAAAAATCGTGAGCGCTTCAAGAAACGGTTTCGGCAACTCAAGATCGCTCTTGAGAAAACCGCCGATAAGACCGAGCACGAAAAAGAGAACAACGGGATCGATAGCCATACGGACATTTTAGGTACCCGTGGCACGGCAAGACTCTTCTAGAAGAGTGGAGACAACGATTGCGGCGCGCTTTGCGCAGGCGTATGCCACTCATGCAGCACTTGTTCAAGCGCTTTCATGGGTGGCATTTTCGTTCGCAATTCCTAGCAGCTAAGTTTCCCTACAGCGAGAGCGCCCAGCTCATCTTCGCGAAAAGCTCGGTGGTCGTTTCCCGGGGTTGGCCTAGCGCATTCACGTTACCGCGTGTCACACCCAGATTGAACTCTCGACCCAGCCCGCGCTTGTGCGCATACACGAGCGAGAGTGCACGAGTTTCAGTGCGCGGATTTACGGCGAATGAGTAAGCCGCCTGATTGCGCTTTGATAGCGTGTATTGCGCGATGAGCCTGAGCGTATCTCGCGCTGTGATGTGGCCAATGCCGAGCACGGAAGCATTGCGCTCGAGCAAACGCCACTGGCGATCGTCGGTGTTGAACAATCGATAATCAGTCACCGACGTTTCGAGTTCGATTCGCTCAACTGGACGCAGGTTGATGCCTGTAGCGATCAACGAAAGATTCGCGAGCGTGTCAGTCGCAACGTCGATGCTGCGCCCTAGTTCAGTTTCGAAGAAGGTGTAGGTGATCGTCTTCCCGGGATTGCCGTTCGCGAAAAAGTAGGCGGTCGGCGTGTGGTGCCATTTGCCGCCCTCTTGTGCGCGACGGTAGTTGATGAATCGCGGTTGAAAGTTCCACTCCGAATTCTTCGCGCCATTCATGTAGAGCCCCGGCGTCACCCAGCGCTGAAGCGCGACATCATTCCAAGTTCGCGACTCGCGTGCCGCAATGTTTGGGCACACATTGTCGAAGAACGCTTCCGAGCGATTCAAGCAGTAGCGATAGTCGCCACCGATCGCCCGCAACCCACTCTGACCGACGAGCCCGTTGTCGAAGCGAAACTTTGGCGAGACCTCGGCGTAGTAAGCACCGTAGCGATGCGGCCCAGAATCTCGATTCGCATCTAGGTAGAGGTAGTGACCCGTGGTGCGCACATCGCTATCATGCGTTTGGCTCAACAACAACTGCGAGCGCATGCGCGTTGGATCATCGGGCTTGTGCGTTACATCGAAAGAAACCACGCGATTACTGTCGCCGTTCTCGTAGCTTCGGTCCGAGAGCAATGCACCAACACTACCCGTACCCGCGAACGAGTAAGCGTGGCGTACGCGCGCGAGCGTGACCTGTGATTTGCCCTGCTCCTTAAAGTCAGAGAAAAACGTGTTCGGCAACACGACGAACCCGCCGCCGCGATCAGCCACCGTGATCGCCGTGGCGTCAACTGCTGCACTGCGATAGGTCGCCCGCGCGCCCCACAACGGATCGGTGATTGACCGCGTGTAAATCGAAGTATCTGGTAACGAATAGAGATCGTTGCCTTCCAAGAAGAAAAGTCGCTTCTCTGGCACGAAAAGCGCGAATCGGGTATTGCTGCGAAGCTGCGGTTGATCAAGTTCGAGCTGTGAAAAATCCGGCCGCAACGTGGCGTCTATCACCCACTCTGACGTGGGTCGCCACTTTAGATCAGCACCTGCGTTGAACTTCGATTCATCGGATTTCACGTTGCCAATTTTTTCTTGTCTGAAATTGCCAGACACATAGGGCGTTACCGTAACTCCAGATGTCTTCGGGATGTCGCTGATTCCGGTGAGTTCTTCTGCAACGCAGAGAAAGCAGTTCGGATCACGGCCCAGTATCGCTGTGCTCATGCGAATACGAGTCTCGCGAGGCATATTGCGAAACACAATGAAGGTGAGTTTTTCGGGCACAGGATGCGGAATACGAAGCGAGGTCCACGGAATTCGGAATTCAGCGCTCCAATGATCTTCGCCGATATGGGCTGCCGCCTCGTAGTCGTAGTCGGGCGCGAAGTCTTCGTTGCTTGTATCTTCCGTCCACGATCCGTCGCCGAGGATTCCGCGTGGATTGATTCGGAAAAATTGTGCGAATTTCCGCGCACCCGTGGGATCAATCCAGATGATCAAGTTGTCAGCAGTACCAAACACCTTGTCGCGACGAACGAAAGGTGCGTTAAGTTTGGCAATGTCTGGATCGAACGCCTTTATGCCAAAGTAGAGTGCGTCTGTGTCAAACAAAACGCGTACCTCGTTTCTCACGCGAGGAGCCGCTTTTTCGTTCGGCATGTTTTCCACCCACTTGTCTTGCACGGGGGCACGTTGCCAATCGGCTTCTTCGATTTTGCCGTCAAGCTTTAGCGGAGCCTGCGCTCGAACCGCTTGCAGCGCGTGAAGACTCGTAGAGATCGCTCCCATCCCCAACACAATCGTGAGCGTCGCAATTTTGCGCGCAAAATTTTTGTTCATGTCGTTATTCCAATAGCGTTGTGCATCCGTTCCCGAATTGCACAATGTGTTCTAAGTGAAAGGCTAAACCGCGTGAGTGCTCGCCACGAACTGGACGCGACGAGGCGCGGAAATCGCGACGCGAGTTACGGGTTCAGCAATGCTGTTGTAGTGCGGGCAATCTTGCCCGCATTAGCACTGATTTGAAATGAACATCATGGGAAGCCTCCCAAGCTATCGTTTTGTGGAAACGGAAGTGTATGAAGCGAACAGCACAAAGTGAACTAATTCGCTTCACGCTTTCTTTCTTCGACTTTCACTTTTAGCGCGGCTGCAACAATCGGATGCACAAAACGCGAAACGTCGCCGCCGAAATAGGCGACCTCGCGCACGATCGTCGAGGAAATGAACAGAAACTTCTCCGACGGCGTCAAGAAAACCACCTCGATGTTCGGATCCATGCCGCGATTCATGCCAGCCATCTGAAACTCGTATTCGAAATCACTCACTGCGCGCAACCCGCGCATGATGATGGAGGCGTTCTGTTGATGAACGAAATCGAGCAGCAAGCAAGAAAAGCGTTCAACGCGAACGTTTGGCAAATCCTTAGTGACCTCGGACGCCATCGCGACGCGCTCATCTGCGGTGAACCAAGGGCCTTTACGTTTGCTATCGGCAATGCCGACTACGACTTCATCGAAAAGCTTCGATGCTCGTCGAATGAGGTCGTCGTGACCTTTTGTCAGCGGATCAAACGTGCCTGGATAAATGCAGCGCAACATGGTTATCGCGGCTCACTGGCCGATTCGTTATTTGCGAACAGATGATAGTGCACCATTCCTGCGCGACCATGCTTCGCGCGTACGAAAGTGCCGAAGTCGATCATTTCCTTCGCAAATTCACAGTAAATCAACGCGCGTTCGGCGGCAACACGTTCGATCAAAGGAGCAAGGCGTGTCCACCAGTCTTGCGCGAACGGTGGGTCCAGAAAGATCACGTCGAACTTCTCTTGAGTTGATGCGAGAAAAGAAAACGCATCCGCGTTGACGACCGATAGATTTTTCAAGTCGAACAGTTTTTGGTTCTGCGCAATGTTTTGTGCGACCGCTCGCGCTGATTCAATCGCCATGACTTTCGATGCGCCGCGCGACGCCGCTTCGAACGCGTGCGCGCCGGAGCCGGAAAACACATCCAGACAACGCTTACCCGTTAAGTCTTGTCCTAACCAATTAAATAGGGTTTCGCGCACGCGATCAGGTGTCGGGCGCAGGTCTTGCGCGTCCGCGAACCTCACGATCCGACGCTTGTGGGTGCCTCCGATGATGCGGAGCTGGTTCTTGTAGATGGGCATTGTGTGAGCGCTAGCGCGCATTGCCCCTCCCCCTTCAAGGGGGAGGTCGGGAGGGGGATGGGGTTCGTTTGCATTACGACAGGAACCCCATCCCCACCCTAGCCCTCCCCTTGAAGGGGAGGGAACAGCATTTGCAGCGTACGCCGTGGGTAACTCTAGAATGCCAATTGTCCACAATCAACGCAGAAAGCGCTCCATGTGGGGCTGGTTAAAGAAAAAGTTCGGCGAAACTGCGCCGGAAACAACCGATGCGGCGACCAACGCGCCGTCGCCCGCCGCGAATGAATCGCCAGCGGCGCACGTGCCGGAAATATCTTCGATCTCGACGTCGACCGAAGCGCCACTCGCACCCGCGAGCGACGCGCCCAAGCCCGCAACCGAAATCATCGTTTCGCCCGCGCAAGAGAAAAATTCCTGGTTCGACAAGCTCAAGTCCGGGCTCGCCGTTACGCGCAACAAATTCGGTCTCAACGTCCTCTTCGCGGGCAAGCTCGACGACGATACGCTGGAGCAGCTCGAATCGCAGCTCTTGATGGCCGATTGCGGGATGCCTGCAACGCAACACCTGCTCGACGATTTACGTAAGCGCTGGAAACAAGCCGGAGGCGAAGGTGATCCGCGTGCAATGCTCGTTGATGCGCTCGCCGATTTGTTGAAGCCGCTCGAACAACCGTTTCCCGAGCGCGTGGAGAAACCCTTCGTGGTGATGATTGCGGGCGTGAACGGCGCGGGTAAAACGACGAGCATCGGCAAGCTCGCAAAACATTTGCAGCAATCGGGCGCAAGCGTACTCCTAGCTGCAGGCGACACGTTCCGCGCAGCAGCACGCGAACAACTCGCGATCTGGGGCGAACGCAACAATGTCACTGTGATTCAACAAGCTGGTGGCGACCCCGCGGCCGTAATGTTCGACGCGGTGAACGCAGGCAAAGCGCGCGGCATCGATGTGGTGATGTGCGACACCGCAGGTCGTTTGCCGACGCAACTCAACTTGATGGACGAACTCAAAAAAGCCAAACGCGTGATTGGCAAAGCGATGGACGGCGCGCCGCACGAAACGCTTCTCGTCCTCGACGGCACCACCGGTCAAAACGCGCTTATGCAAGTGAAAGCGTTCGACGAAGCGCTACAACTCACTGGCCTCATCATGACCAAGCTTGATGGCAGCGCCAAAGGCGGCGTAATTTGCGCGATCGCGAAAGAGCGACCGGTGCCGCTGCGCTTTATTGGTGTGGGTGAAGGGATTGATGATTTGAGGCCGTTTTCGGCGCGGGAGTTTGCGGAGGCTTTGGTGTGAGTCGGAGAGGACTAATCGTGGACAAGGTTACCGAGTGACACGCGGTACCAAGCGATTTTTCCTGATCGTTGCCGTTGCGGCCATCGGAGGGTTCGCCTACTGGCTTACTGCGCCAACGCTTCACGGCTACGCGGACTTTATCGCACGGACCAAATTGCTCGCCGGTGCGTCTGCGATCGACTGCGGGTGTGCTACCGAAAGTGACGACCCGTCGGGAGTAATCAACTGCTCAGAAAGCGCACTACGAGAGCGTAGAGCTCACTTCGCTGTTGTCGATCACATCGGGATCGACTCGAAAGTGGCGAGCGCTGTCGTGAGCGATGCGGCCGGGGTCGTTCACAAGATAAGCTACGACAGTTCGCCTTGTGGCCGCATATTCCCTACACGGTCTTGCCCTGCGCGCTTGGAAACCCAAGTTTGCAAAGCGGTCTCGTACGGCGTTAAGAAAGTCGCGTCAACGGAACCTGCGTGGGCGATTCGTATTGTGTGTGCCGAACGACCGTAGCCGCGATGAAACGAAGTGGAATCGAGGGCCCGTGAGACAACAAGTGCCTCGATTCCGTTGCACTGCATCGCGGCTACGAGGCTACGAAAACCCGGATATGAGCATCCAGGCTACGATGGTCAACATTACCGGCCACGGCCCAATTTAACAAGGGCTAGATAGGTATATTTTTATTTTCGATAGCAAGCATTTGAGGCTTGTAGCCCCGGTTAAATTGGGGCTCAATCAACAAAGCTGTTATCGCTCTTCACACTCTTTCTCGCCGCAAGCGAAGGCGATTTGAGCGACTTTCGCAACATGATCGAAACACGATCACGCTCGATGCCTTCGTGATCGAGGAGGCGGATTTCTGCGCTGCGCTGCACCGCGTTTTTTGCGCCTTCGGCGTACGAAACATGCGACCAGGTGATCGGCGTCTCCGAGCAGCCTAAGTTTTCGCCGTTCACTTCCCAACACCCCGCTTGCTTCGCATCACCACTGGCGAGCGTGATGCGCTGGTTGTCGTTTGGAATATCAGGGTCGATCGCAATGATTGCGCCGTCGGTGGGCGAGACGATGCGTGCGCCTTGCGAATTGGCTTCACGCGCTGCAATGGTGATGCGCGATGCGCCGGACGTCGGTTCGGTACCGCGAAGAAAGTATTCGCTACGGCTCGCTTCGATGCGCGAATGGTTACTCGCAAACTCGACGCGCTGTTTCACGATACTGCTCGGTGCTTTCGGCTGCGCACCTGCGCCAAAGCGCGCTGCTGCGGCTTCCATCACATCCGCCCAGATCGGGCCAGCGCCCGACACGCCGGTGACGCCGTGCATCGGCAAGCCGCGCGCATTGCCAACCCACACGCCGACGGTGACGCGTGTATTGAAGCCGATGGCCCAGTTGTCCCGCATGTCTTTGCTGGTGCCGGTTTTCACGGCGGACCAATGCGAGAGCGAGAGGGGACTATCAAAACCGAACGTGACGTAGCGCGCGCCGCGATCGGAGAGCATGTGGGCGATGAGCCAGGCGGTGTTTTCTGAAAAGATGCGACGTTCTGTAGGAGCGGCTATGCCGCGAAGCTCCCTCCCCGTCAAGGGGAGCGGCGACACGCTTGTCGTCAAGTTTGACGACGGGGTGGGGATGGGGTTCGTTCGCGTCACGTTGATCGCGGCAGAGCCGCTCCTACAGCTCTCGCGGCAAAGGTCAAATCGCGCTGGCGATACGACGCCCGCGCTCGCAATCGCTCGATAAGCATTCGTCAGTTCAATCAAGCTCACATCCGCGCTGCCGAGTGCGAGTGAGTAGCCGTAGTGATCGGGGTCATTCACGAGCGTGGTCAGCCCCGCGCGCTTGAGCAGTGCGTGCGTGGGCGCAACACCTACGAGTGTGAGCGCGCGAATCGCGGGTACGTTGAGCGAGCTTGCGAGCGCGGTGCGAACGCTGACCGGGCCGACGTATTCGTGCGCGTAGTTTTGCGGCGTGTAAGCGCCGCCCCCAACGTCTACTGAAAATGGCGAATCGTCGAGCAAGGTCGCTGCGGTAAAGAGGTTCTTCTCGATCCCCAGGCCGTAGATGAACGGCTTCAAAGTTGAGCCGGCCTGACGCGGCGCGCGTGCGGCATCTACATCGCCCGCTTCGGAGAGTTGCCCTGAAGACCCGACATAGGCGAGGACTTCGCCCGTGGTGTTGTCAATTACGACGACCGCGGCGTCGTGCGCATTGCGACCCGCGAGCACTTGCAGGTGTTTGCGGATGGCGTCGCGGGCGGCGCATTGGAGGGGGCGGTCGAGGGTGGTTCGATTATCGGTGGAACCCCATCCCCACCCCCGCCCTCCCCTTGAAGGGGAGGGGGCCGTAAATTCCGCTCCCCTTGAAGGAGAGAGAGTCAAATACTTCACCACATGCGGCGCAATCGATTCTGCGTCATCGCGCAAGTTGCGAACACTGCCCCAGCGGTCAATCGCATACGCAATCGGCGCGCAATCGGCTTTGTTCTCTAACGATCGCAAAACTTCGCATGCGCGGCGTTCAACGCTCGCGCGTGGCGCTTGCGGGGCACGAATCAGTGCCGCGAGAATTGACGACTCGACGCGGTCGAGGCCGTGCGCGGCCTTGCCGAAAAGTTGTTCGGATGCCGCTCCGATGCCTTGCAGTTCGCCGCGAAAATAAATTGTGTTGAGATAGGTCTCAAGAATCTGCTCTTTCGACCACGCGCGCTCTAGTTCCCACGCAGCTTGCGCTTGGTCGATCTTCTGACTCATCGTGCGCGCGTCTTTACCCGAGTTCGCACGCGCGAGTGAAGCATCGAAGCTCGCGGCCACCTGCATCGAGATGCTGCTCGCGCCGCGCTTCACTTCGCCACTGCGTAGATTCGTAATCGCCGCGGAGGCAGCAGCGCGCCAATCGACGCCGCCGTGATCAAAAAAGCGCTTGTCCTCGGACGCGAGCACAGCATCGATCATCGCGGGGGAGACGTCATCAAGCTTCACCCAATCGCTGCGACGTACTTTGTTGTCTACGCGAATACGTTGCAGCGGTTCGCCGTTGCGGTCTAGAAGGTAGCGGTCGCTGGGGGAGTGGGCGGTGCGGATTGAGTCGAAAGTTGGTGGAGCAGCAAACGCCAAACTT
Source organism: Betaproteobacteria bacterium (assembly GCA_013298765.1). Taxonomy (GTDB): domain Bacteria; phylum Pseudomonadota; class Gammaproteobacteria; order Burkholderiales; family Casimicrobiaceae; genus Casimicrobium. The sequence goes on along the minus strand of JAAFJA010000007.1, from coordinate 70,011 downwards.
GTCGCGAGAGTGATCGCTAGGCACGCTGTCATCCCCGCGAAGGCGGGGACCCAGACCGAGAGCAAAACGATTGAGGAAGCTGTTTGCGCTACGCGCAGACTACGTGGCTGGGTCCCCGCCTTCGCGGGGATGACAGCACAAAGACGCGTGACAAGCACATCGAAGACGGTTCTCACGGCTCAATCACAAACACATCATTCCCAAGTTGCCCGTTTACCTCCGGCGCGTACATCGCTTCCGCGTGCGTGGGTGGTAGCGCGAACCGACCCGGTGTCGTCAGGCGAATTTCATAGGTGAAACTGTGTTGCCCTTTGCGCGCGTACTCGAATGATGAGCGCACATTGGTAAACGTGCGTTCGATATAGCGATAGCCCTGCCATGTTTTCGGCGGCTCAGACACTTCACCGAGCTTTGAGAGGCCACCCAAGACGGTGGCGCCCGTAGGCACCGGATCATCAATCGCAAGCCAGCCGAGATCGGCGCTGTTGTTCGCCGTTACCGTGACTTGCAACACATCACCCACGCTCCATTTGCCACGTGTCTTTTGCTGCACAGGCTTGAAGCTCTTGGTGAGCGCGATGCCGTTGTTCTGGGTGCCGGTGAGCGGCACGGCGGCACGCAGTTGTGCGCGGCTCCACGGCTCACCTTTGCCGAGATGTTCGATGGCGACTTCGCCCGCTTGCGCCGCTGCACCGTTCCATGCGAATTTGACCTCGCCATCGATGAGGCCAGCATCCCAAACGACTTCTTTTGTTTCGCCACGGAAGCTGATCCGCGTGCGTCCGTCTGCGCTCGCTTGTTTCGCGTGACGTTCAATCGCGAAGGCCGTCCAAATATTCGCTTGCGTCGAGTAGAAGTGTCCCGCGCGCAGCATGCGTGAATTGAGCTGGCGCAACAAAGGCATCTTGAACGTTGAGAGTTCGCTCGTGTCAAGGCTCAAGCGGAACATGCGCGCGACCGTATAGTCTTCACTGCGCATGAAATACCAACGATCATCGGCGCGCGCGACGTTGGCCACATTCGCAGTCACTCGAATCTGATCGCGCAATTCTTTGATCGCCGCAGCGCGCAACACATCTCGATTCGGCAAATCCCGGGCGCGATTCAATATCTCGATCCAGTCGGCGAGCGATGCGGCTGTGAGTTTGACCGGATCGACACGCACCGTATCCAAGAGCCGCTTCGATGCGCGCCCATAGCGTGACAGCGCTTCCAGCGCGATCAGTTTTTCCGAAAGCAGATAAAGACTATCGTTTGGAAGCCACGAACGTTGCGTTTTGAGTTCGCCAGACACATAGCGCTCAAGGCCGAACAGCATTTTGTTGAGCGATTCGTCGGGGATTTTCCAACCTGCTTCGTGCGCGCCTGAGAGAACGAAGGCGGTCAGCACCGGATAGCCCTCTTCCGTTGCGCCGGGGTAGTAATTCGCCAGTCCGTTGGCGGAGAGATAGGTCGGCAACGATTCGCTGATGATGTTCCAGAGGTTGTCGTCCTTGAGGCCGAGCGCTTTCGTCGTGCGCTGCTCTAAACATGCAAATGGGTAGCGCAGGAAATACGCGCGAATGCCACTGGTGTCAGCGCCGTACGTGCGAGCGAGCGAAACCAACAGTTCGCCGTCTTTGATCGGGCCGACCGCTGCGTCAGGCTTAAGCGACATCGACGCGCGACCTTTGACTTCTGCTGTCGCATCGGCCACTGTTCGAATCGGCAGCGGCGTGATCAGCGCTTGCTTCACACGCAACGAGTCGCCGCGTGCGTTGCCCTTCTCATTCGCATCGAACTTCCACACACTTTCGGGGCCGGTTCCGGCGGCTTTGACATCCCACGAAATCAGCGCGCTCTCGCCAGCTGCGATGCGCATTTCGCGCTTCTGTAACGGCTTGCTATCTACCTCCGCCATCGCTTCTGCGCTTATGGGGCGAGTGGTTGAATTACGTAAAGTCACGGTCGCTCTGAAATCGTCGCCATGCCTCATGACTTTGGGCAAACCCGAAAAGAGTTGTAGGTCGCGCGTGGTGCGGATGCTCGTCTCGCCGGTGCCGAAACGATCGGCTTCGTTTTGTTGCGCACGCTCGGCGACGGCGACGATTCGGAAGCGCGTGAGCGAATCGTTGAGTGGCACTTCGACCGTTGCTTCACCATTCGCATCGGTCATCACGTCGGCTTTCCAGAAGATGAGCGTATCGAAGAGTTCACGCGTACCCGCACCACGTCCGCCTGAGCCGCCTGGCGGCAAGGCTTTGCGACCGAAGTGACGTTTGCCGATCACCTGCATTTGCGCCGTGGCCGTTGTCACATCATGGCCACGACGACGCATCATCGTATCGAGCAGTTTCCACGTGTTGTTACTCTGCAGTTCGAGCAGCGCTTCGTCGATCGCGAACACGGCTACTTCAGTGTTGTCACCCGGACGCTTGTTGTTTGCGCGCTCGACCTTGATCTTCACCTGCGCCTTTTCCCGTGTTTGGTATTCCGGCTTGTCGGTCGTGACTTTCACATCAAGCGAGTAACGCTGCCAATTCACATCTACGTTTGCAATGCCGAGTTTGAACGCAGGTTTTGCAAGATCAATGAGCGCCGTCGGTTTCGGTTCACCCACGCGCCCGCGCACGAGGAGCGCGGAGACGTACGCATTCGGCGCCCACTCTTCTTTCATCGGCACTTCGATCACCGCTGACTTGCCAGAGAGCTGCGTAATGAAGTTTGAGAGCACGACGCCTTCACGCTCCACAGTCACCAACACGTTCGCCTCACGGAACGGCATGCGCACTTGGAAGCGCGCTTTCTCACCCGGTTCGTAGCGCTTCTTCTCGGGCAACAAATCGATGCGATCCGAGCTTTCGCTTCTAAACATCCAGTCGTCGCCGTTGGATGCCCACATCGACGTTCCAGCGACCGCGACTCGACCTTTGTCATCGGTCACTTCCGCGTTCAATTGCACTTCGCCAGACACTTTCACGCTACTTGTACACATGAACTTGCCGCTGCGATCGGTCGTGCCTTCGCAGAGAATGCCCAGATCGCTCTTCTTCTCGGTCGATTCATAACTGTAGAAGCCGCCGATGTTTCGCTTGCGATAGCTATTCCAATCGCGGTGCGTGCCCTTCACTTTGAATTTCACGCCGCCGACGGCTTTGCCGGCTACATCGGTGGTCACGATTTCATAGCTCAAGCGTTCGCGCGACATCGCCCAGTCGGTGGTTTTGATGCCGATCAACGTCGCAGCGGGCCAGACCGTGAGTCGCGTTTGTGCGGTGTAGATTTCGCCGTTTGGATCGCTGTATTCCACATCGGCGATCATCGTGTGTGGCTTCGCAACCTTCGGCGTCGTGATGGAGACGCGCGCGCTACCCGCTTGCGACAGGCCCACCGTTTCGTCCGAACCCTCGGGCTGTTTAGCATCGCGGTCACGTTTGACATTGCCTTCATCATCGTACTCGTACGGCGGATTGAAGCTGTGATCGGGCCACTGTTCGAAGCCGCCCCAAGTGCGCGGGTCAAACCGCGAACGCACCGTCACAATATCGCCCGACGCCGGACCACCTGAGAGAAATTCAAGTCGAACATCGACCTCCGCTTTGTCGCCAGTGACTACGTCAGCGCGCGGCGTTGAAACCGTCGATTTGTAAACCGGCAAACGGAAATCGGCGACGGTGAAGCGCGCGGTCGTGCGACCTGCGATTTCAATTCGATATTGGCCTCGCTTCGCATTCGCGGGCAGGCGAAGTTCTGTCACCGCGTTACCGCGCGCCGACCAGCTCAAGTTGAGCGAAGAGCGTTCGTTGTTGCCTTCGTTCACCACGGCGAGCGATTTTGCGAGCTTGCTCACGTCGGGAGCAGCAGTGCCGAAGCGCTTTTTCTCACGCGCGAAGTGCTTCATGTGCACCGTTTCGCCTGGGCGCAGCAAATTGCGTGCGAGGATTGTGTGGGTCGATACTTTCGCGGCAACACCATCGCCTTCGTAGTCTTCGTAGTCATACGGCAAGTTGAAACGCCACGATTCGATGCCGCGCGTCCAGTCGGTGCGGGTGAATGCAGTGTCGTCGCCGCTCGCGGCGAATACGAAGTTAGGGCATTCGTAATCGCGGTTTTTCGGCGTACGGAATGAGAGTTTGGCCACGCCGTCTTTGTCTGTTTTTCCGGTGGCAAGCTCTGCGCCTTTGCAATCGCGAATGCGAACGTTGGCATCGGCAACAACGGTGGCATCTGACAATCGCGTCACCCAGACAAACGCATTGCCTTGGCTCGTTTTCACGTGAACTGCGAGGTTCGTCGTCAGCGCGATGGAGCGAACGAACATCGAGCCCTTTTTCTCAAGGAGCGACGCGCCAAGTGCCGTCGATTCCGCTTCTACGATATGGAGGCCAGGCTCGGGCAGTGGCAAACCAACGACTTCAAACTCCTTCGCGCCACCCGGTTTGGGCAGCGGAATCGTTTGCGCCTGCGCGTTACCCTTCAGCAGCGAGCGGGCGCGCAGATCTTCGCTCTCCGCCGATTTCACTTCATCGCCGAAGCCGTCATACTCATCATCATCGGTCGAGCGATCACGCTTTTGCAAACCCGCCGTACGCGCGTACCAGCGAATCATGTCTTGTTCGCTGGTGACGCGGAGTTTTCGGACGACGGCAGCCGTCCCATTGGGGCCGCCAGCAGCCGCGCCGACGGCGGGTTCAAGATTGCGCACGGTAATAGGGAGTGCCGGATCGGCGTTTCTTTCGAGAATGCCGAAGCTGCGCGCGAACTTGACGAGCGGCGGATACGCACTTGTGCGGAACGAAATCGGCGATTTCAACGTAAGCGCCGTACCGCTGCCCGCCTCCTTCAAATTTGGCGGGAGGACGAGCGTATAGCGCGTCTCAGGCGGCAAGCCTTTGAAATCGACCGATTCGCTGTATTCATCGAGCGGCGCGGGACGATAGAGCTTGCCCGCATCATCGCGTAACCGGAAGCGTTTGCGATCTTCGGGATCAACCGCGCGGTCGCGAAACTGAAACGATGCAGTGCCAAACGGATTGCAGTCGGCGCCTTGGTTTTCGCGCATGCAGGTGAATTCAAGCCATTCACCGGTGCGCACTTTGAAGCGCAAATAATCAGCCGCTTGAAATGTGTCTGCCTTCGAATCCCAACGGATGATCACGTCCGCGCCGCTTGGAAAATTTTGCGTGCAACGAAATGCGATCCAGTTTTCTGGATTGCTGATTCCCGCGGCTTGCAGCAATTCCTCTTTGCGTTTGCCGCCGATTACGCGAACCGTGTTGACCGAACGAACGCCTTCAACTTCACAAAAAACATTCTCGACAAAATCTTTCGCGGTGACGGGTCCCTTGGCGCGAACGAGGAAGGCTTGCTGTTCGTCGATGTTGATCGCTTCATGTGCTGGTCGTGATTCCGCAAGCGCAGGGAGTTTGGCGAAAGGCGTGGCGATGCTTGCAATTGCAAGTAAGCCAGCAAATAGGTGACGCATCATTGGGATTCCCGGAGTCGGTGGCGCTGAGTGCGCGAAAGTTTCTGGATTGACTGATTTCTATCGGTAGACGCATTCAAACACAAGCTGTCTGAATGAACGGTTACATGACGTGTGGATAAACTCACGTGGGTGAAAGAAGCTACCGATTCAGCGACCTATTTGCCGCCCGCGCTGCGACCCAAGCTCGCGAAATTGGGCATTGCGCACTTGCGCGATTTCTTGCTGCATTTGCCGCTTCGCTACGAGGACCAAACGCGAGTCGTGGCGCTGAAAGATTTGATGGTCGGCGAATCGGTGGTGGTGGAAGGCGTGGTCGAGTTCGCTGAAACGCAGTTTCGACCGCGACGGCAGTTTGTCGCGCTCGTGCGCGCCCAGGACGATGACGGAAGTTCTCACTTCACGCCGCGACTCACGCTTCGCTATTTCAACTTCTATCCGAACATCGTCAAAGCGCTGGCGATTGGGAATAGCATTCGCGTCTTTGGCGAGGTTCGAGAAGGGCGCAACGGCTTAGAAATAGTTCATCCGATTTTTAAGAAAAATGAGATTGAGCCCCAATTAAGTGGTTCGAAAGCGCTTACGGCTGTCTACCCGTCCACTGCGGGAATTCCTCAGGCAGCATTGCGCACGCTCGCGAGCAAAGCGCTCAAGGTTCGTGAGTGGCAGTCGGAACTGTTGCCAGCGTCGGCGCGAGATTCAATGAAACTGCTGCAGTGGGGGGAGACGCTTGCCGCGCTCCATGCGCCCACCGATGTGAACGCGATTGCCGCGCTTGAAACGCGAACGCATCCCGCATGGCGGCGTATCAAGTTTGATGAGCTACTCGCACAACAGCTCGCGCTCAAAGATGCGAAAACGCTTCGCGCCGCCGAGCGCGCGCCATCGATCAGCCCCACGCAGCTCATCACACCATTGATGATGCAGCGTTTGCCGTTCACGCTCACGGCCGCTCAGGAACGCGCAGTCGCCGACGTGCTGCGCGATCTCGCCCGCGAGGTGCCGATGACACGCCTACTTCAAGGCGATGTAGGCAGCGGAAAAACCATCGTCGCCGCGCTGGCGGCGCTCGCCTGTGTCGAGGCGGGCTACCAGGTCGCGTTCATGGCCCCGACAGAGCTGCTGGCCGAGCAGCACTTTCGCAAGCTCTCGCACTGGCTCAAAGATTTGCCCGTGCAGCTCACCTGGCTTGCCGGCTCGCTCACCGCGGCGGAGCTCAAGGCCGCACAGGAGAAGTGCAAGCGAGGCGAAGCACAGATCGCCATCGGTACGCACGCGCTATTTCAGAAGAAAGTGTCGTTTGCAAGATTGGGCTTGGTGGTCGTAGATGAACAGCACCGATTTGGCGTGGAGCAGCGGTTGCGATTGCGCTCGAAAACCGTCCCTCTCCCTCTGGGAGAGGGTGCCCGAAGGGCGGGTGAGGGAGTTGGCGTCCGGTTTAACGCGCCAGAAGACAACCCCATCCCCACCCCCGCCCTCCTGTTGAACGGGAGGGAGCAACTCGCCCCCCACACATTAATGCTGAGCGCCACCCCCATTCCACGCTCGCTCGCGATGAGCTACTACGCTGACCTCGATGTTTCAGTCATCGACGAAATCCCAAGCGGCCGACAACTGATCGTCACCAAACTCGTCTCCGAAAAACGCCGCGGCGAGGTTGCCGAACGCATTTACGCTGCCGCGCAAGCCGACGCGCAAGCGTATTGGGTTTGTCCGCTCATTGAAGAGAGCGACAAAATGGAAATCGAGCTGCAAAACGCAACCGCGCTCTACACAGAGCTCGTCACAGCGATGCCGAACGTCAAGGTCGCGCTCTTGCACGGTCGCATGAAAGCCGAAGAGAAGGCGGAAATCATGCAAGCCTTCATCGAAAACAAGGTACAAGTGCTCGTATCGACCACCGTCATCGAAGTCGGCGTCGATGTACCGAACGCAAGTTGGATGGTGATCGAACACGCGGAACGCTTCGGTCTTGCGCAACTGCATCAGCTACGCGGACGCGTGGGGCGCGGCAGTGCGGCGTCCACTTGCATTCTGCTTTTCGCCGACAAACTCTCCGACACCGCCAAGCAACGCCTCAAAGTCATCTACGAAACCACCGATGGCTTCGTGATCGCCAGAGAAGATCTGCGCATTCGGGGCCCTGGCGAATTGCTTGGCCCAAGGCAGTCCGGCGTACCGGGGCTTCGCTACGCGAACATCGAAGAAGACATCGACCTCGTCGAAGCCGCGCGCAATGCCGCAAATCAACTCGATAACGACCCGGCATTCCATCGCGCAGCGTTTCTAGCGCGATGGATTGCGCATCGGACAGAGTTTGCGAAGGCTTAAGCGGCAGCGCGTCCAAGTGCGAACTCGCGCCAGCTCGCGCTCACTTGTGTTTCATCAGAAACGCGCCGCCAAAATTCTTTTGCCATGGCGCGCGCAGTGCTTGCGACGCCCTCTGGCAACGCTGCATTCAATTCCACACCAAACGCCGTGTACTCCAAATCGCTATGCGCCCCAGGCGCGAACCGCATCGGCAGCATGTCGTAACACGGAGCGAGTTTGAAACGCCCTTTTGCGATTTCCTGCGGCGACTCGGCGATCATGCCTAAGTTGCCGAAATGCATATCGGTGTTCCCGATGAGTTGTCCGAAAGCGTAGAGCGTTTGCGTCGCAGCGACCGCATGGTAGGTGATGCGTTTTTGCGCGGCGAGTTGTGCAACGGTCGCAGCCCAGTGTTGTTGCGACCCTGGAAGAAATGCGGCGTGAACGGCATGAAGCGGTAACAGATGTCGCCGTCCAGTTGCGTCGATGCGATCGATGCGCACCGATTCGAAATAGGTGCGCTTTTCGCTGCGAATGATTCGGGTATTCGGGACTGCGAAGCCATGGTCACGTAACACGTCGGCGGCGATTGCTTCGGCGTGGAGCAAATCGTTCCAACGTTCGCCAAACGGTGTGCCGCGCGGGGGCGAGAACTTAACCAACACTTCGCGAATGTTGCCATTAGTATCGACGACACGCGTGCTGAATTTAGGCTGCTCCCCATCCGCACTTGATCCCGCGACGCGCCCCGACATCGCGTCATGCGCGAGCGCATCGTACGTTTGCGCGAGCGCTTCCGGCGAATCGGGGTACGGCTTTTGTTGCTGCGCCGCTTGCCAAGCGCTAACCGCATCGTCGCCCATGAGGATTGCTCCCGCATGTTCAAGCGCGGACGATTGCATTGCAAAAACATGCTGCGCGAGCGTCCAGCGCTCGGGGTGACTATCCCACGACTGAACGACAGCGCCCAAGCGAAACCGCGCGGCGCGCCCAAGGTAGCCGCGCAATATCAGCGGCAATAGAAACCACGGGACCTCTCCGCGCGACGCATCGTTGATACCGCTGCCATACACATGCACGGTTTGCGGCTTGACGAACGACGCGGTTGCGAATTCGGTGACACGGCCGTTCTCGTCAATCCAAAAGAGCGGCCATTGAGCCGCGCCAGTGACCACGATCTCGGGCACTGCATAGCGCGTGTTTTTGCCGCGTCCAAGCGAAAGAACACGACTCGCTGACGCGCGTGCTTGCCGCGCAATCGTCAGCGGGTCAACGCCCAAGCGTCGCGCCGCCTCTGGTGCCGAGAGCGGGCCGTCGGATGCTAGAAGGTCGGTTATGGCTCGTTTCATTCACGCGCATTCGCATAGTAAATGTTGTGAATCTTTTGTTGTTTTTCAATAATTTATATATCAATGAGCGATACAGTTTGCGATTATTTTGCGGGTAATGCAAGCACACGTTCGTTACACGCAAGACTGTCGACACGACTGCAATATACAATTGCCATATACGACTTAGCATTCTTATCTCCGCCCTCGTCGAAATGACCACCAGCACAATCTTCACCAACAACCGCACACAAGCGGTTCGCCTGCCGGCGGAGCTTCGCATGCCGGAGGGCGTGAAGCATGTGGACGTGCGCGCGCGCGGCGTTGAGCGAATCATTGCGCCCGCTGGTGCGTCGTGGGATAGCTTTTTCTCGGCCACTGAGACAGTCAGCGATGACTTCATGGATACGCGCGCATTGCAGACGCAAGCTGACCGCGACACGCTGTAGCTGCCTATGCTGCGCTACCTTCTGGACACGAATATCGTGATCTATGTCATCAAAAAGCGCCCCGAGGTCGCGCGTGTTCGCTTTAATGAGAACGCGGGACGAATGGCAATCTCATCGATTACGCTGGCGGAGCTCATACACGGCGCGGAGAAAAGCGAACGCAGGAACACAAATCTCTCGATCGTTGAAGATTTTTGTAGCCGGCTTGAAGTCTTGCCGTACGGCGCGAAAGCGTCAGCGCACTACGGCGCGATCAGAGCCTCGCTAGAGCGGGCCGGTACGCCCATCGGCGTCAATGATCTGCATATCGCAGCGCACGCACGCAGCGAAGGACTCACGCTCATCACCAATAACGAGAGTGAGTTCATGCGCGTTCCCGCGCTGCAAATTGAAAACTGGCTAGCCCCAGAATCAAATACAGAAAAATAAAGCAACATGAAAGACAGTTTCCGTATCAAACTCGAGCAACTCGAACGCCGCTTGGTCGAGGTGGAGTCTTTGCTCGCCGATCCGACGGTGGTGAACGATATGAACCGCTATCGTGCGTTGTCGAAAGAGCGCAGTGATTTGGAGCCAGTGGCGGAGCTGTTTAAGCAGTTCAAGGCCCGCGAAGACGATCTCGCGACTGCGCAAGAAATGCTCGCCGATCCCGAGATGAAGGAGATGGCGCAAGAAGAAATCGCGAGCGCGAAAGAAGCGATCGATGCAATCGACAAAGAACTGACGATTGCGCTGCTGCCGAAAGATCCAAGCGACGAACGCAACATCTTTTTGGAGATTCGCGCGGGTACAGGCGGCGACGAATCCGCGATTTTCGCAGGCGATTTACTTCGCATGTACACACGCTTTGCAGAGCGTCAGCGCTACCAAGTGGAAATCGTTTCCGCCAACGAGAGCGAGCTTGGTGGCTATCGAGAAGTGATCGCGCGCGTCAGCGGACAAGGTGCGTATTCGAAATTCAAGTTTGAATCGGGCACGCATCGCGTGCAACGCGTGCCGGAAACCGAAGCGCAGGGCCGCATCCACACGAGCGCCTGCACGGTGGCGATCCTGCCGGAAGCCGATCCGGTGAAAGACATCACGATCAATCCGTCGGATTTGCGCATCGATACGTTCCGCGCGAGCGGTGCGGGCGGTCAGCACATCAACAAGACCGATTCGGCAGTGCGCATCGTTCACATTCCAACCGGCGTAACCGTTGAATGCCAGGATGGTCGTTCGCAGCACTCGAACAAGGCGCGTGCGATGGAAGTGCTCGCCTCGCGCCTGCTTGAGCGCGAGCGCGAGGCCGCGCATGCGAAAGAAGCAGGACTGCGCAAATCACTCGTCGGCAGCGGCGACCGGAGCGAGCGCATTCGTACCTACAACTATCCGCAAGGCCGCATGACTGATCACCGCATTAATTTGACGCTCTACAAGCTCGACATGATTATGGACGGCGACATCGGCGATATGGTCGATGCGTTGCGCAGCGAACATCAGGCAGAACAAATGGCGAGCATGGAAGGGGCGACGGTATGACTTTCACCGAAAAACTAAACGTGGCTTGGCGCAAATCTCGCTCACTGGTTTGCGTCGGTCTTGATCCCGAGATGCCAAAACTGCCTGCGCGTTTTCGTGAGCGGCCTGATGGTGTGTTTGCATTTCACAAAGCGATTGTGGACGCGACGCACGACATCGTCTGCGCATACAAGCCGCAGTTCGCACATCATGCGGCGCTCGGTGCGTACGATCAGCTCGCCGCGATCATTGATTACATTCACGATCGCTATCCGAGCGTGCCGGTGATTCTGGACGCAAAGCGTGGCGATATGGGTAACACGGCGATGTATCTCGCGCAGGAAGCCTTTGATCGCTTCAAGGCAGACGCGGTAACGGTGAGCCCCTACCTTGGAACGGATGCGATTGAGCCATTCACGAAGTACGCCGATCGCGGCACGATTCTTTTGTGCCGCACATCGAACCCCGGCGCTGCGGATTTGCAAGAACTTTTGATCGATGGCGAACCGCTCTACATGAAAGTCGCGCGCCTTGCCGCAACGAAGTGGAACGCGAACAACAATGTCTCGCTCGTGGTCGGTGCGACCGTGCCGAAAGTGATTGCCGATGTGCGCGCAGTCGTCGGCGATATGCCGCTACTCGTACCCGGTGTTGGCGCGCAGGGCGGCGATGTTGCCGCTTCGGTCGCTGCCGGCCGCGCAGGCAATGGCGCAGGGCTCATGATCAGCGCGTCGCGCTCCGTGCTCTACGCATCGAACGGCGACGATTTCGCGCACGCAGCGCGCGGCGCTGTCGAACAGATGATTGCAGACGGCGCAAGCGTCGCTTAAATGTGTGACCACACACAGTTATGACTTCGTCAACAAAGTCCCAATAAATATGGGGCTAGGCGCGAATTGCATTTGTTACTGTGTTATCAATTTTCAGCCCGTTAGCCCCGTCATATTGTTCGATATACAGATAAATACTTCTGTGCTTTGCCATTAACGCGTGAAAGTCGCTGCGTGTCGCGTTGAACATTCGCCAATCCATCGCCCAGCTGGTTTCCGATTCCCTACCTCGCGCGGAGCTCCGCTTGTTGCTTTCGCACGTGCTCGCACAAAACGCAGCATGGCTCGCGGCGCACGACGATTACGAGCTCACGCCGACTGAAGAAAATCATCTGCGAATTGCTGCTGCACGCCGCACCGCAGGCGAGCCGATCGCCTACATCCTTGGCGTGCGCGAGTTTTATGGTCGCAACTTCAAGTGCACGCCCGCCGCGTTGATTCCGCGACCAGAAACAGAGTTGCTCATCGATTTGTTGCGCGACGATCCTCGCTTGCTCGGGGAAGACAGAGAGCCAAGCATCCTCGACGTCGGCACTGGTACGGGGTGTATCGCCATTACGCTCGCGCTCGAAATTGACAACGCTCGCGTGACCGCGTGCGACCTCTCGCGCGATGCGCTCACTCTCGCGCGCGAAAACGCGAACGCGCTCGGAGCAACCAACGTCGAATTCATCGAAAGCGATTGGTTTTCAGCAATCGATTCGAATCGAACCTTCGACGTGATTGTGAGCAATCCGCCCTACATCCCTCCGAACGATCCGCATTTGTTCAAAGGCGATCTGCGTTTCGAACCGTGGCTCGCGCTGCGTGATCGCGTTGATGGGTTAGAGAGTTATCGCGAACTTTTAAGCGGTGCGAAAGCGCGCTTACGCGAAGGCGGTGTGCTGATTGTTGAACACGGCTACGATCAAGGCGAATCGGTGCCAGCGCTATTTCGTGAAGCGGGATTCGCCGATGTTGAAATGATTCACGATTTGGCGGGTCTGCCACGAATCACACGATGCAAAAAGCCGCCACTCGAGTAATGTATCGCTCAAACTCACTAATCGCATGATCGCTGCCCTGAATGATCACCTGCTCCGCGCCCGCGTAGTGATCGCGCATCATTTGCCAATCGAGCACTTCGTCGCCAGTGGCGGCGAGCAAAAAGTAGCGTTCGGGCTTCGTAATTTGTGCGACGCGTAACGATTCGAGTTCGTGCAAATAGTTTGCTTTCCATTCGAATGGATCGTTCGAGTGATACATCGTGAGTTCGCCCACATAGCCCGCGAGATCGTCGGCGGGGAACACGGCCGGATTGAGTAGTGCCGCGCGGCTGCCATATTTTTCCGCCAAGAAAGCGGCGTAGAAGCCACCGAGCGATGAGCCGATTAACGCCCAATCCTTTTGGGGATCGCCTCGATCTTCGATGAAGTCACTCGCGAGTTCGATTGCCGCGGCGGGGCTCGCGGGTAGTTGCGGGCAAATGAAACGGTGCTCCGTCGTCGCGAAATGCGCGGCCATTAATCGCGCCTTCATCGATTGCGGCGACGAGCGAAAACCGTGTAGATACAGGATATTCATTTGCTTCGCAGGACGAATGCCCCATGACAAACGCGCATTCGGCGCTAGACGATCGGATTGTAGGCGCGGACTTGGCCGCGCTTCCCGGCGCTGACATACCGCCCATGCCGCAAGCGCGCCCAAGTGCGCGCCTACAGCGACGCACGAGCCGCCTACAATTAAGGCAAATCAACCCTTACACAGAAGAACAACATGGCAGTCCAATGTGGCATCGTCGGCCTTCCGAACGTCGGCAAATCGACGCTTTTCAACGCGCTCACGAAAGCGGGAATCGCAGCGGAAAACTATCCGTTTTGCACGATTGAGCCCAACACCGGCATCGTCGAAGTGCCCGACACCCGCTTGCAGCAACTCGCGGCCATTGTGAAGCCGCAAAAGATCATTCCAGCGACCGTTGAATTCGTTGATATCGCGGGGCTTGTGAAAGGCGCATCAAAAGGCGAAGGATTGGGCAATCAATTTCTCGCCAACATTCGTATGTGTGATGCCACTGCGCATGTGGTGCGTTGCTTCGAAGATGACAACGTGATTCATGTCTCCGGCAAAGTTTCACCCGTCGACGATATTGAAATCATCAACACTGAACTCGCGTTGGCTGATTTGGCAACGGTCGAAAAAGCGATCCTCAAGTACAGCAAACTCGCCCGAGCGGGCGGCGATAAAGAAGCCCAGCGCATGATGGGCGTGCTTGAGAAGTGCCAAAAAGTATTGAACGAGGGCAAGGCCGTTCGCACGCTCGATTTCTACGAAGAAGAAAAAGTGGTGGTGAAGCAGCTCACACTGATTACTTCGAAGCCCACGATGTATGTTGCGAACGTGGCGGACGCGAACAATCTCGAAGGCAACGCTCACTATCAAGCTGTGCTCGCGCACGCGAAGAGCGAGAAAGCGCCGGTCGTCGCGGTGTGCGCCAACATTGAAGCCGAGATCGGCGACATGGATGACGCCGACAAGATGGAATTCTTGAAAGACTTGGGCCTTGAAGAGCCAGGGCTCAATCGCGTGATTCGCGCGGGCTACGATTTGCTTGGGCTACAAACCTATTTCACTGCGGGCGAGAAAGAAGTACGCGCGTGGACGATCCACAAAGGCGACACCGCACCGCAAGCCGCTGGCGTGATCCACACCGATTTCGAGAAGGGTTTCATTCGCGCGCAAACAATTGCGTTCGACGACTACGTGAAACTCAAGGGCGAAGCCGGTGCGAAGGAAGCGGGCAAGATGCGCGCGGAAGGCAAAGAGTACGTCGTGCATGATGGCGACGTGTTGAACTTTTTGTTCAACGTGTAGCGCGTTGCCGAGCAGGCAGTGTGTAGGGTGCGATCCCATCGCACCTCGTGACGATCCGCGCGACCGCATTTCCTCAATCTACGTTGGCTAGTATCAATTTGGGTGCGATAGGATCGCACCCTACCCCGCTTCACGAAGCGCGTCCGCGATATGTGCGAACACAGGCTCCCAACGCCGCGATTCGTCCTGTCTGAATAGCCGCATGGTCGGTGACCACGGGCAGAGCTCGCCATTCGCGGCTTCGGTGCCGTAGCGCCAATCGCCTGCATGGCGCAGCATGACCCAGGTTTTCGCGCCGAGTGCAGCGGCGAGATGTGCGGCACCCGTGTCAATCGTGAGCACGATGTCGAGCGCGTCGATTAACGCCGCCATCTGCGTGAATTCAACTGTCTCACTCGTCCAATCGTTCAGGTTACTCGCGCCGAGCGGTGCAGCGCCATGCTGAAGAGAAACCCACACATGTTCAGGGTGCGATTCCACGAAACGCTTCACCAGACGCGGCGCGATTGAACGCTCCGCCATTTGGCTATCGGCACCAGCCATTTGACCTTGCCAAACCAAACCGATTCGAAGCGGCCTTCCAGCATTTGTCGCGGAGACTCGCGACAGACGCGCTTCCCAACGAGCGACATCAGCCACGTTAGTTTGCAAAAAACGCTCAGGCGTGGGGAGATTCTCAAGCGTAATGTTGAGCGCGGAGGTGAGCGACCACAACGGCGTCCAAAAATCAAAGCTGAGCGCCTCGTGTTCACCCACGGAGAGCACGCGCGCATGCGGAAACGACTGCTGCATCAGCGCCACTTGAGAGCGCTGAACCACGAGTGTTACGCGCAACCCACGCTCAATGACGAGCGGAACAAACCGCGCAAACATGAACGTGTCGCCCAGCCCTTGCTCGCACAGAATCACGATCGACTTGCCTGTTGCAGCCTCGCCACGCCACAGCGACGTGTTTGCGGGAATTCTCCCGGTGGGCTGCGTTTGTGGAAACTGCAAGCGCAGTTCGTTATCAGCAAATCCTTGCGAGTAGTTACCCTTTGCGAGCAACGAAAACATGCGGTTCCAGCGCGCGTAATCGAACTGCGGGTGTAGCTCAAGCGCACGATCAAAGACTGTGATGGATTCGTCAATCCGATTGAGCGCGCGCAAGTTAAAGCCCAAGTTATTGAGGGCGCCAGGATGATCAGCTTGCAACTCGATTGCGCGCTCGGCAGCCCACTTGCCTTCATCGTAGCGACCCGCGCTCCACGCCGCAGCGCTGAAGTTACTAAGGAACTCGGGTTCGTTTGGTGCGAGAAGCAATGAGCGCCACATCGCTTCCATCGCATCACTGGGCTGACCTGCCTGGTACTGCGCAAGCCCGATAAAGTGCAGGGCCGTCGGATTTTCAGGCGATTGCTGGAGCACGCGGCTGTACCGTTCAACCGCTGCTTGAATCTGGCCTTGCTCATGAAGCCGGAGCGCCTCGGCAATCACGCTTTCTTCATCAATTTTCACGCTCTGAGCGGTTGTAGCCGCTGCAATCGCGCCATGACATTCCTTGTAGCGCTTCCCGCTGCCACACGGGCACGGATCGTTTCGTGAAGCCGGCGGCTTGACCCCCACATCGCTTGGAGCGGGCTGTGTAGACGCAGATGAGGCATTAACACGAAGCGCATCGGCGAGACGAGCACGAAGCGCGAGCGCGGCCGGATCACCAGGCACCGAAGCAAGCCGACGAGTAACGAATTCGCTCGCCACCTCATTTCGCTTCAGATCGACTAGATTTTTAGTGAGCGAACCGAACCCGAGCCCTTCCGCAATTGCCTCCGGAGCAGTGCGCGCGAACTCCACTAACTCATCGGCTGAAAGCGCCTGCCAGAAATTAAACACGCCATGAAAGCCAAGCGTGCGGCCAATCGGGCGTGAAACATCGAACGCAAATCGATCCGCAACACGTTCATCAGCAAAAACGATTCCGTACTGGGTTTCCAGTTGATCCCGATAACGAATACAGATACTTTCGTCTTCGTTCTCGTCTTCCAGAAACTCAATAGCGTGATCGCGAAGCGCCTCTAGCAAGCGCTTCGAGCGCAGTGAGAAGCCGCCGTTGCCGACGCGGAAATCGCCTTCCTTGTGGGGCCACTTTGCGCCGATGTAATCGTAGTTCCAAAACTCTTTGGCAAACGCGTTGTCGTGGATCACAAAACCGTCCCACTGCACAACCAGCGCGAAATCGGTATCGATGTAATCCGCGAGCTCTTTAAGCATGAAGCGCGAGTACGCCGAGCGCGATTTAATTGGCGCAATGGCAACGGTCTCAACGTCCGGAAACACTTCGCCGCAATCTGACAAGAGCAATACGCGTGCACTTGGCAAGAGCGCAGCAGATCGCTGGAGCGCCTTCGCAGCAAGCGCGGGGTACGCGCAATCCACGGCGACAAGTGTGAGCGAGCTAAGCGAATCTTTCATCGCAATCCCTCAAATAGCAGTCTGCATCCGAAGACAAACGTGAGCGCGAGCATGGTATTTTTGAACGCAGCTTCGCTCAGCCAACGATTGATACGCACACCGATCCAGACGCCCAGCGGCGCGAGCGGCATCAGCACTAACGCCGTGGCAAGATTTGCGAAGTTGAGCTGACCGAGGATCGCGTAGGGCACGAGTTTCACCAGATTCACGATGGTGAAAAACACGACCGTGGTCGCTACGAAGGTGACACGATCAAGATTTTTCGGCCACAAATAGATTGTGCAGGGTGGCCCGCCCGCGTGCGCGAGCGTAGAGGTAAAGCCCGATAGCGTGCACCAAATCCAGGGCCGCATAGGAGCGGGCAGCCACGATTTCAAATCTCGCAGCACCGGCAGGAACTGATAGAGCGCGAAGGAGACAGCGATTGCGCCCAAGAGCGCTTTGGTCGCCTTCACGGAGAGCACGCCAAACATGAGCCCACCAATCACGATGCCAAGAACGGCGGGCGCGATCATGGGCTTAAGTGCAGCCACACTCCACTTACCTCGATAGGCGCGGATACCCAGAATATCCATCACGATCAATATCGGCAACGTGATGCCAGCAGCCGCGCTGGGGGCAACCACTTGGCTCATCATCGGTACGGCGATTCCGCCCGAGCCCGAGCCGAAGCCCGCTTTCGAGATGCCTGTGATCAATATCGCGGGAATCGCGAACACATAAAACCACGGATCAGTAATGATTTGAAAGCTCACGCGCGCCGCTTCAGTGTTACGAGGCGGATGCGCGCAGCAATTCACCGATGCGGGTATTGATCCGCGACACGGCAGCATTCACTGCTTCACTGTATTTCGCCATTCTGAGAAATCCGTGCGGCAGTGAATCGAACTCATCATGCGCGACATCAATGCCGTGCTCGCGCATCGCAAGCACGTAGCCACGCCCCTCGTCGCGCAGCGGATCGCGCCCGGCGGTGGTCACGTAAGCGGGCGGCAGCCCGGTCAACGATCGCGCGCGAGCAGGAGAAATCCGCGCATCAGAAAGTGATGCATCTTGGCCTGCGAAGTGCCGCCAATACCATTGCATATCGGCGCGTGTGAGACCGGGGCCTGCTTCAAATTCGTTGTAGCTCGGTGTGTCAGTGTCGGGCGAAATGCAGGGATAGATAAGCCCCTGCAGCGCGATGTGAAACGCATTCTCGTCGCGCGCTCGGATTGAGGTGACTGCTGCCAAATGCGCGCCCGCGCTGTCGCCGACCAGTGCGATAGGTGTGCCAGGCTGCTGCGCGTCGCGATCCGAGGCAATAGCGCGTGCCGCATCAAAACAAACTTGTGTGATCGTCTTCCAATCAGCCTCAGGTGCAAGCGGATAGTCAACCGAGACGACCAAGGCATTCGCCTCATGCGCCATGCGCGCACAGGTGACCGTGTGAGTTTCAACATCGCCCACCACCCAGCCGCCGCCGTGGAAGTAAATAATCGTAGGAACCGGTTCATCACGGCCGTCGTGCCCGTAAAACAAGCGCACGCGAGTAGCGCCGAGCGGCAGCGCTAACTCAATGTCATTCATCGTGACGCTCGAAGGAATCGCCGTGCGGCCGATAGCACAAAGCGTCCAGTAGCGTGACCGACGCACAAGCGGCGTCGGATCCAGCGGAAGCGGAGGAAACATCAGCGCCAGCTCGTCGAAATACTTTTTTAGATCAGGATCGAGCATGGTGTTGTGATTCCGCAATTTCTGAGAAAAGACTAATTGATTGGGGATAGCTTGCATTTTTCTGGCAACTAGCTACTGCGCGCAACGTAAAGCTAGCCCAAATTAAACAACGGGTTACCGATTAATGCTATTGCCGATCCCCTGCCTTGCGGCGCGCGTCGGCGTGTGTATCAACCACGGCTGACGTGCCGATGTAGCTCGGCGCGATTTGTTCAAGCGGTGTCGCTTTTCCCGCAAACGCTGGGAACGGCGCATCGCTCACATTCGCGACCGACATGGATTTCACATTGTCGGGCGTGAGCGGTTGCGTTGGAACAAATTGCATCACACCCGCGAGCAGGCTCGTCACAAATCCAGGCAAACCGATAATGATGTGACGATCATTTTTGAGCGTCATCACGTAGCGCACCAACTCGCCCAAGCTGTATCGCTGCGGACCGACCAATTCGTAGCGCTGCCCAATCGTCGATTTGAGCGTTAGCGAAGCCACGAACGCGCTAGCGACATCTTCCACCCACACCGGCTGAAACATCGCACTTGAACCCGGCAGAGCAAACGGCGCAAAAGGCGGCGTGAGCGCAACCAAATTAGCGAAACGGGTAAGAAACGAGTCACCCCGCCCGAACACAACGCTCGGCGCGAAAATCGTCACATCGAGTCCGCTCGCGCGCACGACCGCTTCCGCCTTTGCTTTCGACTTCAGATATTCGCTCGGGCCTTTTTCTGACGCCCCCAGCGCGCTCATATGCAAATAGCGCGAAACACCTGCATCTTTACACGCACCGAGCGCGAGCTCAGTCAGCTCGACATGCGCGCGATTGAAACCGCCACGCTTCTTTTCATTGAGGATGCCCACCAGGTTGATGAGCGCATCCTTACCCTTCGCGTAGCGCACAAGCGTGGCACGATCAAACGCGTCACCTTCAACGACGGTGACCGTAGGCAGCATGAAAAGCGCTCGCGCGTTATCGCGTTTGCGCGTAATCACCGTAACGTTGTGATTCAGTGCGGCGAGCTTGTTACAGATCGCGGTGCCGACGAAGCCGGAGCCGCCGAGGATGAGGAGATTCATTTTGAAAGAAGACGGATAGCGAACGCACGATCAGTGCGAGACGAAAACACGAAAGACGCAGACTAAAAAGCTATTTTACGTTTGACTTAGCCAGGATTTCGCGATGCAATGAAAATCGGCGATCTCTCCTCGCATCACTGATCGCAAGGCGCTGGGCCACCCGTCATCGGGCATTCGATTTCGCTCGCGCGCCGCGCTAGCCTTTTGGCTGAATCACACCCAGGCGTTTCTTGATACTTGTTTCGCCGCCTACGCCTAAATGTGCATACCAAACCGCGTTGGTCAGCACTTTCTTCACATAATCGCGCGTTTCGTTAAACGGAATGGATTCGGCGTAGATCGCGCCTTCGAGCGCACGCCGATCATGGCGCCACGCACGAGCGCGCCCCGCACCTGCGTTGTACGCAGCGGAAGCGAGCACTTCGCTCCCGTTTTGGTTGTTAAGCGCATTCTTGAGATAGAACGTGCCAAAGCCGGTGCTGACATCAATGTCGGTCAGCATGCTAGGGCGGTAATTTGGAATGCTGAGCTGCTGCGCAATCCATTTTCCCGTAGCGGGCATTACTTGCATCAAACCTAGCGCCCCCGCTGAAGATACCGCCTCGGCCCAGAAGCGTGACTCTTGCCGAATCAGACCAAATGTGAGCGAGAGATCCAGATTTACCGAGGCGGCTGCTTTACGAATCTCTTTGTCGTACGGTGTTTGGAAACGCAGTCCGAAATCGTGTGCGCTACGCGTGCGCTCAGCGGTGTTGATTGAGCGATCCCAAATCCCTTTGCGACGCATCCATTCCGAAGCGACGAGTGATTCCGCATCGCCAAATTCGCGAACCACGCTGAACCACTCGCGCGCGGCGTCGGCGCGAAGGCCGAGCTCGGAAAGTTTCAACACGCGCTTAGCGGCAGGCGACTGCTCAAACTTCGCAAGCTGCTCAGCAGTCGGTGTGACTGTCCCGGTTTTGAGCGACTCTGGGTTTGGTAGCGGCGCTTTGATTTCCTCGGCCGCGAGCAAACCGTAAAAGTGAAATTCCTTTGCAAGCTCCGTGTAAAGGTTGGTTGCGCCGTTTGCATCATTTAGTGCCGCAAGTGACCGCGCTTTCCAGTAGCGCCACGTCGGGTCCATCTGACCGCCGTTGCTAGACGCGCTCATCGCGTTAATCGCGCGCAACACGTCGGACCACGCCAGTTCGCGAAGCGCCGAGCGTGCAATCCACGCGACTTGCCAATCCCCTAAACGCGGCATATTTGTCTCGCTACCGGCTTGGCGAAACCAACGCAGCGCATCGTCCGTTTCGAGCCTGCGCGCGAAGCGATACGCGAGGGTTGCGGCAGCGAAGCGTTGTTCATCGTCGCTGAAGCGCGAGCGATTGGCATCCCACAGCACCGCCGCGCGCGTGGGGTCGGTGCGCGCTGCGCGAGCGAGCGCGAAGAGCGTGGCTTCGCGTTGCGCACGACCACTCACACGCGGTGCCTTTAGTTGTTGTTCGGGCGTGCTAAACGCACGTCGAAGCAATTCCTCGCTGGGCCGCGCACTCTCGGGCAGCGCAGAGGCTACGCGTTGTGCAGCAAGAAACGTTGCGCCATCGGCAGCGGAGCGTAAACGAAAAACCGTTTCTTCAACCGATAGACGACCACGCTCCGCCAGCGCAGAAAACGCCTGCGCGCACGCCTCGGTGAGCCGCTCGGCCCATATTCCTGGAGGAATTGCGCCACCCGTTTCGCCGCGACGTGCCGCGAGCGTTGCGCGGTGACAACCGACTTCTGCATCGTCTGTCTCGAAGCCTTCGCCCACGCGTACGAATTCATCCCAGCGATCATTTTTTCCGAGCTGCTTTAGCCAATCAACGCGCAAACGATCGGCAACAGCGCTTGATTTGTGGCGTTGCAGAAACGATTCGATTTCCTCCGCGCGAGCGCCGTCAATCGCCAAACGAAGCGCCCAGTATTCCACGTAGTTCTCAAGCACATGCCCGCGCACCTTGGGCAGCGCAGCAGAGATGCGCGACATTTCGCCTAATCGAAAGCCTTCAGATGCGTCTTTCACCGCGGCATCGTTTGCCATCGCGCTCGGCAAAAAACATGCAAGCGCGCTCAGAAATGTGATCGTTTTCAACTTCATACCGATATTTTCTGCGAATCGGTGCGAGCGGACTACATCGACTTCCCGTGCGCCCCCTAAGAACGCGCCGCGAGGGGCGAATTCGCAACGCCGCGAGCGCCCATCAGGGATAAAGCCTTGAGGAATCGGTGCGTAGCTACAATCGCGGCATGCAAAACGGGGATCACGCAATAGTGGGCGTCGTGATGGGATCGTCTTCCGATTGGGAGGTGATGAAACACGCGACGGATATGCTCGAACGCTTTGGCGTGAGCTTTGAGGCTAAAGTCGTCTCGGCGCATCGTACGCCCGACGATATGTTTGCCTACGCCGAAACTGCAGCGGATCGCGGTATCAAGGTGATCATCGCGGGGGCGGGTGGCGCGGCGCACCTCCCCGGAATGATCGCGGCGAAAACGACTGTTCCCGTGCTCGGCGTTCCTGTTCCGTCGAAATACTTGCGTGGCGAAGACTCCCTGCTCTCCATCGTGCAAATGCCAAAGGGCGTACCGGTTGCAACCTTTGCCATTGGTGAAGCGGGCGCGGCAAATGCGGGGCTTTTCGCCGTTGCTATGCTCGGCATCTCTAATCGATCTTTGACGCAGCAGCTCGCGTCATTCCGTGATGAGCAAACAGCGTCGGCGCGCTCAATGATCGTGCCGCCGCTCATTACTGAAAAACACTGATGGGCGCTAGTGCGAGCACGCTGCCGCCGGGTGCCTGGTTGGGCTGCATGGGTGGCGGTCAGTTGGGTCGCATGTTCGTGCATGCCGCGCAAGCCATGGGCTATCACGTGGTCGTACTTGATCCGGATGCCAACGGCCCGGCCGCACAAGCTGCCAATGATGTGATCGCTGCCAACTATGACGACTTGAAAGCGGTTGATGCACTCGCTTTACGCGTTTCAGCAGTCACCACCGAATTTGAGAACGTTCCGGCCGCCGCGCTCGAACGCCTCGCGCAGAAAATTCCAACCCGACCGAGCGCTGCTGCCGTACGCGTTGCACAAGATCGTCGGCTGGAAAAGACGTTCTTCGCAAAAAGCGGTTTGCCAGTGGGTGCGTTCGCTGCGATCGAATCCGAATCCGATCTGCGTGCTGTAGCGGCTTCGCTTTTTCCAGGCATTCTGAAAACGGCAACCCTCGGCTACGACGGTAAGGGCCAGGCGCGGGTTGCAAACCTCGAAGAGGCGCTCGCCGCGTTCGCAAAGATGAAGGCCGTACCGTGCATGCTCGAAGCGCTGATTGCGTTCGACATGGAAATTTCTGTGCTCGTGGCGCGCGGCGCTGATGGCGATGTAGGCGTGTGGCCTGTGCAGGAAAACGAACACGCCAACGGCATTCTTGATCTCACGATTGTTCCTGCGCGCATCGCAGCAAACATCAGCGCTCGCGCGCAGTCGCTCGCAAAGCAACTCGTCACCGCGCTTGATTACGTTGGCGTGCTCTGCGTTGAAATGTTCGTCGCGAAGTCAGGCGAACTCTTGCTGAACGAGATCGCGCCGCGCCCGCATAACAGCGGTCATTACACGATTGAAGCCTGCGTAACTTCACAGTTCGAACAGCAAGCGCGTATCCTCGCAGGTGCGCCGCTCGGCGACACCTCGCTCATTCAACCGGCGGTGATGGTGAATGTGCTCGGCGATGTCTGGTTCGACGCTGAAACGCCCATGCAGCCGGCGTGGAACGACGTGCTCGCGATTCCTGGAGCACACTTGCATCTCTACGGCAAGGCCGAACCGCGACGCGCGCGAAAGATGGGGCACGTCACCTGTACCGCGGCGACGCTTGATGAAGCGCTTGCCAATGCGCGTCTTGTGAAGAGCGTGTTGTGCATAGCAGGATAGGCTCACCGAGCTCACATTAATTGGGGCTACAAGGCGTTATTCGCGATTCTCGTTAATGCATTTTTCTTGCGCTAGCGCCCACTTAGTAGGGCGGAGAGCAAACGCGATGATGACTGTCAGCCGATGCTGAGGTCCGCGATTTTTTCGATCGACGTGCTTTCGAGTACAGTCGCGAACGGCGTTTCTAAGTTTCGCTGCACGAGATCTGGATCGCGGTATTTACTGGAAGTGGCTTTGCTGTGCTCGGAACGGCGCAGAAAGCCGTTCACGACACCCACGGGGTAAGCAAATCGCTTCGCGGGAACCTTCCATGCCGAGATCAATCGAGTTTCAGCATCGGCGCACGATGTACTGCGCCCTCGCCACAACAGCGTCTTACCGAGTTCGCTTCCGCCGAGCGTTAGGCATCGGACTTCGCTCACGTCATCGTCTTCTACAGTGCGCGTTCCGCAAAAAAGGGGCTGGCGCCCCTTCTTTACGGTTCAATCTGGCTTGCGTCTATGTGGCGGCGAGCCCGGCTGAACGGGCGCGATCACATCCGAAGCCCATGCAACGTGCTACGTTCGTTTCGCACGTTGAACGATCACACCCGCCGCGATGAGCAATAGCGCTAGGGCGATGACCCACCCAACCGGCAGTGAAGGCACCTGGGTTGCGGCCGCGGCTGCGCCAATGACGAAGGATTGCGTAGCGAAAGCGGACGCGAACTGCGCATTACCCGCTTGATCGGCCCTGACGGTGCAGGTGCCAGCTGTAAACATGGTCACGGTCGTTCCAGAAACGGTACACACAGAGGGCGTAAGCGATGAGTAGGCGAGCGGCAGAGCGCTGCTCGCAGTTGCAACAGGGTTCAGCAGGAACGAACCCCCGGCGATCAGTGCGCGCGGCGTTTGAGTGCCAAACGTGATCGTTTGAGTTAGCAAGAAATTTGCGGTGACTGATTGATTCGCCTGAATATTGCTAATTGCGCAAGTGCTTCCCACGCACCCGCCGCTGAAACTCGAAAACACGTACCCGGCGTTCGCGCTCGCATTGCAGGAGCTGCTGCCACCAAAGTTCACCGGAGAAACGCAATTCACCGTTCCGCCTGCCGAAGGATTCGCGATGCCGGTCACCGTGAATGTGATCGCCGAACAAGTCACCGCTACGTTGGTTACGTTGGCCGTAAGTGTGCCGCTACCGTTTGCAACACTGCAGTTCAATCCGCTTGGCTGCGTTTGCACAGTGACCGCATAGCTTCCGGATGCCGCAGTCGGGAATGCGAAGCTGCTCGCACCAGAAGCGGGAGACGCCGTTTGATTGGGCGACGTGCCTGCCGCGAGCACCAAACCGCTCGCACTGAGTCCGGAAATTGTGCCGCCA
The DNA here is from genome assembly GCA_013298765.1 of Betaproteobacteria bacterium. GTDB lineage: Bacteria > Pseudomonadota > Gammaproteobacteria > Burkholderiales > Casimicrobiaceae > Casimicrobium. The sequence continues at coordinate 44,732 of JAAFJA010000007.1, read as the reverse complement.
ATGGTGTAGGTCGCCGCGATGATCGTGTCGGTATCCGTTGCGCTGTTATTCGCAGGGTTCGGATCAACGACGCTACCGGGCGCCGTCACGGTGGCGGTATTGCTTAACGATCCAGTTGCCGTTGCAGCGATGCCGCAGGTTGCGGTGTAGGTTACCGAACCCCCGGCGGGTAAATTCACGTTGTTGTTGATGTTTCCGGAGCCCGATGCAGTGCACGAGCCGCCGCCAACACCTACGCAAGTCCACGTACAGGTGAGCGACGCCGGAAACGTATCGGCCACAGTGGCTCCGAGAGCATTGCTAGGCCCGGCGTTGCTGGCCGTAATCGTGTACGTCGTAGAGGTGCCGGCTGTCACAGTTGTAACGCCATCGGTCTTCGTGACTGCGAGGTCGGCGCTTGGCGTTAGCGTGTCGGTGTCCGTCGCGCTGTTATTCGCAGGGTTCGGATCAACAACGCCAGCGGGCGGCGACACCGTGGCGGTGTTGCTGAGCGTTCCCGTTGCTGAGGCAGAGATGGCACAAGATGCGGTGTAGCTTACAGAGCCGCCAGTCGGGAGATTTACGGTGTCGTTGATGTTTCCGGAGCCCGATGCTGTGCAAGTTCCACCGCCCGCGCCTGCGCAAGTCCAGGTACAGGTGAGCGCAGCCGGAAAGGTATCAGCGACCGTCGCACCGTTGGCACTTCCGGGTCCAGCGTTGCTAGCTGTGACTGTATAGGTGACCGAGCCGCCCGGCACGGCGGTGGTAACGCCATCGGTTTTAGTAATCGCGAGATCGGCGGATGGCAAGTTCACGGAGAGTGTGTAAGCCGTCCCTCCCCCTCCTCCCGCAGCGACTTCGTGCACCGCCAGCGTAAAGCTCTCGCCCGCTGGCACATTGAAACTGAAGGTTGCGGTTGCGGTAGAGGATCCGGCGTCTGCAAGGTAGTTCGTATCGGGCGCCGAAGTAACGAGACCCGCGTTACCGTATGCCAATACAAACAGCGTGTTACCCGGCTGCGTCAAAGTCACCGTAAAGCAGACCGCGCTACTTGCTGTGTTCGTGAACGTGTAGGCGTGATACGCCCGACCCGGGTCGGTGTCGTTCAAACCTGGATTCGTCTTCGGCGCTGCGCAGGTGGAGGCTGTTCCGTTGCGCAGCAGACGACCCGTTTGTGTCCCACTGCTCGCGGTGTAGTTGGAGCCCGTAGGCGGCGCGCTCCCGAGCGTTGCGTTAATGACGGTTTGAGCGCCGACAATACTTGATATCAATCCGAGACCCGCGCTTACGGCAAGGGTCATGAGCGTCCGCATGATGTGCAGACGATAAAAGACGCGTTTCATTGGTATACCCCCCGAAAAATGCTAATCGCTCGCGCCGCCAGCATCAGCGTTCAAACGATACAGCGCTGCCGTTCAAAACAATTCGCGCAATATCGTAAGAAACTCGACGGACGCAGAAGGCACTGTTGCGAAGTATAGTAGGCGCTCAAACCGCTTGGTCAGAATCGTCTCAAACAATTAAATCCAAAGAATGAACGAAGGGAGCAGCGATTGTCGGGCGGCGGACAACTGCAAGACATGTAAAGGATTCATAACGTCGTAGCGCAATCCGCATCGCGCATGCGCGTGGTATCACCCCGTATTCCGCAACCCCGCCGCAAGCCCGTTGATCGTCAAATGCAACGCGCGCTTGGTGCGCTCTTCCACGTCGCCCGAGCGTACGCGGCGGATCAATTCGATTTGCACGTGATTGAGCGGGTCGAGATACGGGAATCGATTGCGGATCGAGCGGGCGAGTGTGGCGTTGTCGGCGAGCGGTTCGGCGCCAACAATCTGAACGTAGGCGTCGCGGCAACGATGCCATTCGGCTTTGATCTGCGACCAGACGCGTTCGCGAATCGTCGCGTCTTGCACGAGCGAGGCATAGGCTTCGCCGATCTGCAAATCGGTTTTCGCGAGCACCATGCCCAGGTTCGAGAGAATGGTTTTGAAGAACGGCCATTCTTTTGCCATGGCGCGAAGATCGTCGATGGCTTTTGGATCGTCAGCGAGCAGTTTTTCAACCGCGCTACCAAAGCCAAACCAACCGGGCAGCGCGATACGCGCTTGCGCCCAGGAAAACACCCAAGGAATGGCGCGCAAATCAGTGATCGCTGGGCTCGCCTTGCGTGACGCAGGGCGAGAGCCGATATTGAGCTCGGCAATTTCTTTGATCGGAGTGCTCTCGCGGAAATAGGTGACGAAACCGTCGTCGCCGTAAACAAGATCGCGGTAAGCGTGAAACGCAAAGCCGCTCAATTTTTCTGCGATAGCCTCGAAACGTCTCGCCTGCGCAGCATCAGTCGTCAAGTTCGGCAACAAGGTGCTTTCCAGCACGGCAGCCAGGAGTGTTTCCAAATTCCGCTGCGCGAGCTCGGGGTCACCGTATTTGCTCGAGATGATTTCACCTTGTTCGGTTAGGCGAAGAAATCCGTTCACAGCACCTGCAGGTTGCGCGCGAATAGCGTCGTAGCTCGGGCCACCGCCGCGACCAATACTGCCGCCACGACCGTGGAACAAGCAGAGGCGAACGCCGTGTTTCGCGAAGCATTCCACGAGCGACTGCTGCGCGCGGTAGAGCGACCAGTTCGCAGTGAAATAGCCGCCATCTTTGTTGCTATCGCTGTAGCCCAACATGATTTCTTGCGCATCGGCTTGCGCGCGAATCCAGCGACGATAGAGCGGATGCGCGAAGGCCTCAGCCATCACGCGCGGCGCGTTTTGCAAGTCTTCAATGGTTTCAAACAGCGGCACGATTGCCACCGCCAGATGCGGCATTTCGCCGCCGCGCGCGAGGCCGACCTCTTTGCAAAGCGTGGCAACTTCAAGCAAATCAGAGAGCGATTCGCCCTTCGAAATAATCATCCGCGGAATCGCGGCCGCGCCAAAGCGCGCGTGCACTTCGGCCGCACGACGGAAAATTGCAAGCTCAGATAACGCGACTTCGGAGAGCTTCAAATACGGTGATGACAAGAGGCGAGCCGTGTTCAGTTCGCGCGTGAGCAACGCGACTTTTTCGGCCTCGGGGAGCAAGGCGTAGTTCTCGCAGACGCCGCAGCCAGCAAGCAACTCAGCGATCACACTCTCGTGCACGGCAGAGTTCTGACGCAAATCGATCGGCGCAAGATGAAAGCCAAAAATCTGCACCGCGTTCTTTAGGGGCAGAAGCCTTTGTTGAGCAATCCCCAAAGAACCATGGGCTCGAAGTGATTCTGCAATGATTTCGAGATCATCTTCAAATTCACCTGCAGCCGAATAGGATTGAGCGTTAGTCGCCCGAGCTGGTCGGAAGAACGGTTTCTTGACGATCGCTTCATAAGTGAGCGACAGGCGCGCATACATTCCCGTGATCGCGCGGCGATACGGCTCGTCGGAGCGAAACGGCGAATCATCATGACCGCGCTCGGCGAGGTTTTGTAGCGCAGGCGTGACTTCCACCACCCGCGAAGACATCGCAAGTTCGGCGCCGAGCGTGTGTAGCTCGTTCAAGTAATGCGACAACGCTAATTCGCTTTGCGTATCGATCACGTAGTCGAGCGTTTCTGCGGTGACAAACGGATTGCCATCACGATCGCCGCCAATCCACATCCCGACTTTGAAAAACGCGGGCAACTCGGCTTGCGTGCCATCATGCTTTTCAAGCGCGTCGATGGTGTGCTTCATCAATCGCGGCACTTCGGAGAGGAAGCTCGCCCGGAAATATGAAAGTGCGTTGTCAATCTCATCGCGAACGCGCAACTTGGTGAGCCGAAGCATCGCGGTCTGCCACATTTGCAGAATGAAGCGCTTCAAAATTTCTTCACGCTCATCCTCGTCACCCGCGAGCGTTTTCGTGATCGCACGCTCCGTATCCAGAATGCTCTGGCGTTTGATCTCGGTCGGATGCGCGGTGAGCGTCGGGCTCACGTTCGCGCGCGAGAGGCAATGCCAAATCTCGCTGCCTGAAATTTGAGCCGCCTTCAAATGTTCGAACGCCGCCGCGAGCGAGCCGACTTGTGGCGCAGAGCCGCTACGTTTATGGAAGCGACGACGACGATTCTGTTGCACGTCTTCGGCAATATTGGCGAGGTGCGAAAAATACGTGAAGCCGCGCACCACATCAAGCGTTTGCTCGATCGTCAAATCGGAAAGCAATGCGTCCATCGAACGATGCGACACGCCTTCCTTGTGCAGACGAACCGACTCTTTTCGAATCGCCTCAATCGTTTCGAATGTCGCGCTACCGCGCTGTTCGCGAATGATGTCGCCCAACAGCCGACCCACCAAACGGGTGTCGGCCTTCAAGAGCGCTTCTTTGTCTTCGGAAGTAGGGAGGGGAGCGGCGGTGACGTTCATGCGGCTGATTATGCTGCAATGCAGCACTACCGCAAACTACCGCATATTGATGCCTCCCCTTCAAGGGGAGGGTTAGGGTGGGTTGGGGTTCAGCGGGATTCAATAGCGCTTCGGCGCGTTGATTCCTTTGACGCGGATTACGCTGATTTCGCAGAATGACGCTGACTATTTCTTGTGTAACTGTTCGCGCGAGTTCAGCGAGTCACCGTCATGGTTACGTTATGAACGGTCCTGGTTGATCCGATCTCGCCGACCGTTGTTTCGATAGACGAGAGTTTGCCGAGTTGGGTGACCATTTTCGGGTGCGATTCTTTGCCATCGCATACGAAAGGCGCGTCAATTTGTACTAAATCGTCTTTCAGTGGAGTCACCGTAAACGAGAACTCGCATGCACTATCTTTCGCTGGCTTGAAGACGGACGGTTTTCCGATATCCTAAATCATGCTAAAGCTACTTCTACGTCGCGTGAGATCGGACGCAGAGTCGAAGGTGTAGCTCGTGTAGAGAAAATCAATCCGATACTGACCTTCACCCGTTTTTGGAGTGTTGTTTGCAAACGCGAGCGCGCCGTAGCAGCAAGCGGCAACTAGCGCAGTCAGCCCGATCTGAGCTGCACGGCGCGATGCTGTGAGAGGTTTAGGAGCAGTCATGCTGAGTATCCTTTCGTTCAAGGGGTGGCGGGAATGCCAGTGACAGGCAAGCGGAGACGCGTGTTTCGGTAGCGCTGTTTTCAACACGGCGGCTGCGTACGTTTTCGCTTGATCTGCAATGTCATGCGTTGCGCGTAGCACTCGCGCGTCGCATGCGAGTTCTTGATCGAAACGCATCCTCGAAGCAGCCAAATGAGTAAGTGGGTTGAACCAAAACACGATTTGCATCAATGTCGCCAACGCATTTGCGTAGAGATCGCCGCCGCTAATGTGCGCTAACTCGTGGGAGATCACCAGCCGCTGCTCCGCTTCGTTGTAGCGCTCGTAGAAATCTGCGGGAATCACAATTCGCGATCGAGTCAAACCAAGCACCAACGGCCCAGTCGATGTATTTGCGGCGCGGAGCACAGGAGCTGTAGTAGTAGTCGAATCTTCACGTGTTAGCGAACCCAAGCTGCGAACAAATCGGTATTGGCGTATCGCAAACCGCGCGGCCATGGCACACATTCCGATCAACCATGCAGCGAGCAGTACTTGCGTGACATCTAGATCAGTTTGTGACGTAATCTGCCGGGAAGAAGCCAGAATCGTTGGCGCTTGTATCGCGGTGGGCATCGGCAACCCGAAGGGTGCAGTTGGGATACTTTTCGCGATCACGAACGCCACGATCATGACCGGAATCAGCAACCAAGTCGCATACGCGAGGCTTGCGCCTGCATAGCAACGCAACGGGACTCGACAGCCAAGCACGATGACGATCGCGGCGGTAACGACGATGCACAGATGCACGAACGCTTCGAGAAATGGGCTCATCAATTTTTCTCCAGCTTCGCAACGATTCGCTTGAGTTCGGCAATGTCGTCGCGCGTCAACTTTCGATGCTCGCTGAAGTGCGCAACCAACGGCGCAACCCTCCCGCCAAATAGCCGATCCAGTAAGTTCGTGCTTTGCGAACGAAGCCAAACGTCTCGCTTGAGGATCGGGTGGTAGAGATAGCGTCGCCCGTCTTGTTCAGCATCGATCGCACCTTTTTTTAATAGGCGATTGATAAGCGTCTTCACGGTCGACTCTTGCCAATCTCGTTCCTTGGAAAGCGCGGCAACGATCTCGTCCGCAGCTTGCGGTTGTCGATGCCACAGCACTTCCATCACGGCCGATTCAGCCTCGCTAATCGTGAGCGACGCGAGCGAATCGACCGTACGCTGTAGTGCGGTCTTTACGTTCGTCCTGGGCTTCTGGGGCATAGACTCTTTCGCGCGTTGATTACATTTGTAATCGTGCGATATGTTTACGCATGTAATCGCAATTGTCAAGCGTCGTTAGTGCAGACGCATCGAGATCTAAAACATACCTTCCGCGTGTGGCGCTGACTACACCGCAACGCAGCACTACTTGGAACTACGGCGTTTTGCTGGCATTTCGCAGCGTTGTACACAACACACCGAGCGGCAGCGCGTCGATGCCGTGAGGCATGGGCAGGCGCTCTTTGCCGGGATACACGACAAATTTCCGCGCGGGCATGACATCCTCACATGCGGAATGAAAGCCCCGTTCGATCTTTGGTGTCAAACTGCGCTTCACCTCGATGGCCCAGCGCTCTCCATCGGGCAGCGTTAGCAATAAATCGATTTCCGCGCCCCCGTTTGCGCGATAGAAGTAAGCATCCGTGCCGCGCGGTGCGCTCGCAATCGCGTTTTCGATGCAGAAACCTTCCCAACTAGCCCCAACCACCGGATGCCCGAGCAATTGGTCGCGGGTGCCAATGGCGAGTAGCGCATGCAGCAAACCGGTATCGCGCACGTAAGTCTTCGGGCTCTTCACCAGGCGCTTACCGAGGTTATCGTGCCACGGTTGCAGTCGGCGCACGAGAAGCAAATCGCACAATAAATCGATGTAGCTCGCAGCGGTTTTTACATCGACACCCAGATTGCGGGCAAGTTGTGCGACATTGAGAAGACCGCCTTGATGGTGGGCAAGCATCGTCCAAAAGCGGCGAAGGGTTTCCGCCGCGATTCGTGACCCAAACTGAGGAATATCGCGTTCGAGATAAGTGCGAATAAAGTTTTGTCGCCACGCTAAGCTGCGTGCGTGGCTCGCTGCAGTTAAGCTCTCGGGAAACCCACCACGCAACCAGAGCGTGTCGAGTTTGTCTTCCCCAACCTCGCCGAGCGTCAATCCGCCGAGTTCTAGATACGCGATACGGCCAGCAAGACTCTCGCCGGATTGCTTGAGCAGATCGAGCGACGCCGAGCCGAGCAACAGATAGCGCCCTGCACGATGGCCGCGCCGCCGCGCGCGGTCAATCAGTCCGCGAAGAATCGGGAACAGTCCCGGCGCGCGATGCACCTCATCAAGGATTACGAGCGTATCAAGGTGCTCGGATAGATAAAGCTCCGGCTCAGAAAGCTTGAATCGATCCGCCTCAGATTCAAGATCCAGGTAGATGCTTCCGGGGTGCTTCGCAGCGATATCGAGCGCAAGCGTCGTCTTGCCCACTTGGCGAGGGCCGAGGAGCGCGACCGCTGGAGAATGAGTTAGCTCGTCCTCAACGGTGGCGAAGAGTTGTCGATGCAACATCCTTGCAATTATGGAGTTTTATTCCTATTTTTGCAAGCTTAAAAACCGCCATTTCCCTGTGCCGACGTTCAGCTACCCTCTTTCACCTGGGCATGGCTTTACATTCTGGCGCCTCCACGCAGGAGCAAGCCGACTTTGAACAGTCGAAACGGTCATCGACTGCCACCCGCCACCGTCCTCGCCTTCCTCACTGTCTTCGCACGAGTAGCACCGGTAAAACCTTTGCTCGCTGAAAAGATTCGTCCAAGCTCTGCGATTTCGTGTTTTCTGGCGGAGGTTTTTCGGTACGCGAGCGCGATCGTGCGCGCGGGGCCGCGCGGCGTGAAGCGGCGGGCGTAGAGGCTCGTGCCTGAGAGCACACCTCCGGCGATGGCGAGTTCGGGCAGGAGCGTGTTGCCCAACCCGCCTTGCACCATGTGGGTGAGCGTGATCAAGCTGGTTGCCGCTAAGCTGTTGGCAGCGGAAGCGTTACGCGAAGGCTCTTTCAGACTGCATGCGGCGATCGCGTGATCGCGCAGACAGTGCCCGTCCTCAAGCAGGAGCAACGAATCGGAATCTATTTTGTCGATGGGCAGCGGCGACGAGGCAGCGCCGAGTTTGCTGTCGGCGGTGACGAACAGGAACTCGTCATCGAACAACGGCAAAGTTTCGATGGCGGGCGGCAAATCGTACGGGGTGGCGATCAGTGCAGCGTCGAGTGCGCTCGCGACCAAGCGATCAATACAGACTTCGGTCAGATCTTCCCGCAAGATGAGTTTGAGCTTGGGGTAATCCGTACGCAGCTTACTTAGCGTGGCTGGAAGGGCAAATGGCGCAATGGTCGGAATTACACCTAATCGGAAGGTACCCGTCAAAGGATTGCGGGATGAGGCGCAAAGCTCAGCCAAATCGCTCGCCTGCGCAATCAAGTCATGCGCTCGCGCTACGACCGCTTCGCCAATCGGCGTGAATGCCACGTGCCGACGATCACGCTCCACGAGCGTAACGTCGAGCACAGCTTCCAAATCTCTAAGGCTCGCAGAGAGCGTGCTTTGCGTGACAAACGCTTTTTCTGCCGCGCGACCGAAATGCTGCTCTTCGTGAAGCGCGATCAGATAGCGGAGCTGATGCAGTGAAGGTAATGCTGGCATGGCAAGTTTTCTCCGGCGACTACGGATTCAGCGAGATCGAACCAATCGCCCGCTTCGACTATTCGACTTTGAGCCATCGTGTCGGCAGAGAACCCACAGCCCTTGGTTTCGCAGGGCGCAGCCTATATGTCATCGAAATCTGACGTCAAGTATGGAACTTCTCTGACAGCGGGCAACTCAATTGATCTGTATTTTCGATTACAGCAGCAATTTTAAATTGTTTTACTAATTGCCTGGTAGCGCCCACAATTCCTCTATCGAAATTAAGGAGTACGTTCTCATGAGCGAAGCTAAATGCCCATTTCATTCGGCGCACGGTGCCGCAACCAATGCCAAAGCGCAATCCAATCGCAACTGGTGGCCGAATCAGCTGAACTTGAACATCCTGCATCAACATGCGCCGAAGTCGAATCCACTCGGCGATGATTTTGATTACGCGGTGGCGTTCAACACCTTGGACTACAACGCGCTCAAGGCCGATCTTCGCGCACTGATGACGTCTTCGCAAGACTGGTGGCCCGCTGATTGGGGGCACTACGGCGGACTCTTCATTCGCATGACCTGGCACGCGGCAGGCACCTATCGCGTGGGCGATGGGCGCGGCGGCGCAGGCACCGGCAATCAACGATTCGCGCCGCTCAATAGCTGGCCCGATAACGGCAACCTCGACAAAGCGCGCCGCTTGTTGTGGCCGATCAAACAGAAATACGGCAACCAGATTTCCTGGGCCGACTTGCTCGTACTCACGGGTAACGTAGCGCTCGAATCAATGGGCTTCAAAACCTTCGGATTCGGCGGCGGTCGCGCTGACATTTGGCAGCCAGAAGAAGACATTTACTGGGGAGCGGAAACGGAATGGCTCGCCACCAGCGACAAACCGAACAGCCGCTACAGCGGTGATCGCCAACTCGCAAAGCCGCTCGCTGCCGTGCAGATGGGTTTAATCTACGTGAACCCGCAAGGCCCAGATGGTAATCCCGATCCCGTCGCCTCGGGTCGCGATGTGCGCGAAACGTTTGCGCGCATGGCGATGGACGATGAAGAAACCGTAGCGCTCGTCGCCGGCGGTCACACGTTTGGAAAAGCGCATGGCGCGGGTCCTGAGTCAAACGTCGGTGTTGCGCCCGAAGGCGAGGCGCTTGAAGCGCAAGGCTTCGGCTGGCTCAACAAAATGGGCAGCGGCAAAGGCGTCGACGCGATCACGAGCGGCATTGAGGGCGCGTGGAAACCGAATCCCACCACCTGGGACAACGGCTACTTTGACATGCTCTTCGGCTACGAATGGGAACTGGTGAAAAGCCCGGCGGGCGCTCACCAATGGCGCGCGAAGAATGTGAAACCAGAGCACATGATTCCTGATGCGCACGATCCGTCGAAAAAGCACGCTCCGATGATGACAACGGCGGATTTATCGCTGCGCTTCGATCCGATTTACGAAAAAATTTCGCGTAAGTTTCACAGCGATCCGAAAGCGTTCGCAGATGCCTTCGCACGTGCGTGGTTCAAACTCACGCATCGCGATATGGGTCCCAAGGTTCGCTATCTTGGCCCGGAAGTGCCGAAAGAAGATCTGATTTGGCAAGACCCGGTTCCCGCAGCGACACATCCGTTGATTGATGCTGCAGACGTGGCGAAATTGAAAGCTGATGTGCTCGCATCGGGCTTGAGCGTCTCGGAGTTGGTATCAACCGCGTGGGCGTCGGCCTCTACCTTCCGCGGCTCTGATATGCGCGGCGGGGCAAACGGCGCGCGCGTTCGCCTGGCACCACAGAAAGATTGGGAAGTGAACCAACCGGTGCAGCTCGCGAAAGTGATCGGCACTTTGGAAGCAATTCAGCAGAAATTCAACGCAGCCCAAAGCGGCGGCAAACAAGTTTCACTTGCAGACTTGATTGTGCTCGCTGGCGGCGCGGCAGTTGAAAAAGCGGCGAAGGATGGAGGCTTCGATGTAAGCGTTCCGTTCACGCCGGGTCGTGCGGATGCGTCGCAAGCGCAAACTGATATCGAATCTTTTGAGGCGCTTGAGCCCGAAGCAGATGGCTTCCGTAACTATCAACAAAAGCAGTACGCCGTGTCTGCCGAAGAAATGCTCATCGATCGCGCGCAGTTGCTCACGCTTGCAGCGCCTGAGATGACGGTGCTCGTCGGCGGTCTGCGCGTGCTCGGCGCGAATGTGAACGGCAACAAGGAAGGCGTGTTAACCGCGAAAACTGGCGTGTTGAGCAATGACTTCTTCGTGAACTTGCTCGACATGCGCACCGCGTGGGAGCCTGCGAACGCAGAGAAAACAAGCTTCATCGGACGTGATCGCGCCAACGGCACGCCACGTTGGACGGGAAGCCGTGTGGATTTGGTGTTCGGTTCAAACTCGCAGCTTCGCGCGATTGCAGAGGTGTATGCGCAAAACGATTCAAAGCAGAAGTTCGCGAATGACTTCGTTGCCGCGTGGACGAAAGTGATGAATCTGGATCGCTTCGATCTGAAAAAGTAAGACGCAATCGGCCGAACGTAACCCAAAACGCGAGTGGTCTCTGCGGAGTAAATTTCCTATAGACAACTCGCGTCACAGTTCGTAAATTCGCGGCTCCTCCTCCCACAAGTCATTGGAAAACGTTATGAAAATGAACATCGGTCTCTCTGAGAAAAACCGAAAAACGGTGAGCGCTGCGCTCGCGCAATTGCTCGCGGATGAGGTGGCGCTCTACATCGCAACGCGTGGCGCGCACTGGAATGTTGTTGGCCCGAATTTCGGTCCGTTGCACAGCTTTTTCGAATCGCAGTACGAGGCGCTCGATGACATTCTTGATGATGTCGCCGAGCGGATGCGCGCGCTTGGCGCACCCGCGCCTGCGAGCGTCGGCGCGTACGCGAAAGCCAAGTCGATCGACGACGGTGCGGGTAACGAAGCAGGCGCCGCGAAGATGATCGAATCCCTGCTTAAAGCACACGAAGCAATCATTCGCAACTTGCGCAAATACGCCGATCTCGCGGACGACGCAGAAGATTCAGCGAGCGAGGATTTCCTCGTCAGCTTGATCGAGCAACACGAAAAAATGGCGTGGATGTTGCGCGCGCATTTGCAATAGGATGGTGTGAAGCGAGCGACTCCGCGCGTACAGCCGACCCATAGACCCAATGTAGATGGGCGTGTTTTCATACGCTGGGCGCTTGTATAAACATTGGTGCCCGGCTGCATAGGCGTGCCGTGCTTCTTGCGACGCTACACATTGGGTTCGTCGCGCATGTCTCCTATCTCGATCTGGCGATGCGTGAGTTTTTGCGCGAGAAACGGATCGTGTGTAACGAGCAGCAATGCACCGCCCTGCTCCGCGATCGACGAGATCAGCAAGGCCATCGTTTGCTGCTGTGAAATCGGGTCTAGGCGCGACGTGGGTTCGTCGGCGAAGATCAGCGCGGGTTTCAGTGCAAGGATGCGTGCGAGCGCGATCCGTTGCAGCTCACCGCCCGACACTTGTGCAGGAAGCCGATCCAGGAGCGCGTCGCTGAGGCCGAGCTTTTCTAGCCACGGCAGATAGGCATCGTCCTGTAGCCGATGCAGTTGCATCAAGTCGCGTAACGCCACGCGGATCTGCAACTGCGGCGCAAATGCGGCAAGTGGGTCTTGATAGAGCTTTTGAAACGCTTGCGGATGCAGCTCACGCGCGCGAGTAACTGAACCAGCGCTCGGCGTTCGCAATCCCAGCAACACATTACCGAGCGTAGTTTTTCCGGAACCGCTGGGGCCGGTAATCGAGATGCGCTCACCTCGTTGCAGCGTCACATCGACGTTTTGAAACAGGGTGTGCTCACCAAAGCGCTGCGTGAGCGCGCTCGCGGTGAGAAGCGGCTCGCGAGATTCGGGATCGCCGTCTCTGCACATCGATGCGTCATCAATGATCGGCCAGCGCGCAGGCTCCGCTGCGAGTAAGGCGCGGGTGTAGCTGTGTGCAGGCTGCTGCAATACGGTGTCGCTTGGGCCAATCTCCAATATCTGCGCATCACGCATGACGGCGACGGTACCGCCCAGCGAACGCGGTACCGACACATCGTGCGTGATCACGAATGCCGCGCCGCCTGCTGCCAATACGTCTTTCAACAAACTCACGATCTGGTCGCGCAACGCATGATCGAGCCCCTTCGTGGGCTCATCAACGATCAGCATCGGTGCGCCGCCCGCGACCGTTGCCGCAAAAGCGACACGCTGCGCCATACCGCCCGACAAAAGATGCGGGAATTTGTGGGCGTGCGCGGCAAGCCCCAAGCGCGCGAGATCGGTATTGGCACGAGCGCGTGCTTCCTTCGTCTCATAACCGCACACGAGCTGATAGGTTTCTGCAACTTGCGGCAGGGCGCGCATCGTTGGGTCAAGCGCTGCCCACGGCTCCTGTGGCAATAGCGCCAACTCACGCCCCCACAGCGCGCGTTGCTCACCCGCGTGCTCGGCGCGCATCTCTCGTTTGCCGACCCGGATCACGCCGCGCGCTTGTAACGTGTTCGGAAGGTTTCCCACGATGGCCTGCGCCAACAGCGATTTCCCGGAACCGCTTTCGCCGAGCAAGGTGAACGCCTCACCTGCGTGAAGTGAAAACGACACCTCATCGACCAGCGTGGTGTGAGGCGACGCGAGCGTGCGTACCGACAGATCGCGGACATCTAATAATGCGCCACTCATCGCGGATCCTTCTCTCCAGCCAACAAGACCAGCGCGATCAGCAACAGCAGCAGGCAGGCCGAAGGCGCGGCGAGCAGCCACGGTGCCTCTTCGTAATACGGCATCAACTCGATGAGCATCACGCCAAGTTCAGCCGCGGGCGGCTGCAATCCAACCCCGACGAAACCCAGCGCTGCAACGGCGAGCACTGCGGCAGATACGCCGAAACACATAAGCGTGCCGATAACGGGCAGCAGCTCCGGCAACAGATACCTTCGAACGATGTAGAGCGGGCCAAAGCCCAGCAGCCGCGCGGCTTCGACCGGCGAGCCGCTCAACACGCGATGACTCATCGCGCGCACCACTCGAAAATATTCCACCCACATCGAGAGCGCGACGCCCAAGTAAAGCAACGCATACGCGCCCGGCGACAAGCTTGCCACCAAGAGCACCAACAGCAGGCCCGGAAGCGCCATCGTCGCATCGGCGAATGCGGAGATCGCGCGCTCCGCCCCGCCCCCTCGCCACGCGGCAAGCACGCCGAGTCCGCAGCCGATACACGCTGCGACGAGCACAGCGATGAGCGCGCTTCCCAGCGACACCCGCAACGCAGCGGCGAGCCGCGCCCACTGATCACGCCCCAAATGGTCCGTGCCCAGCCAATGCTCGAGTGAGGGCGCTTCTCGCACGCGATCAAGATTTTGGCTAATGGCGTCAAATCTATTAAATAACGGGGCAAACGCTGCAATACATACTAAAAAGAGAAGTATTAAAATGCCAATGTATACCGGTATTTTATGGGTCTTCCGAGTAGTATTTGCTACTAGATACACCGCAGTGGAGGTGTTGATTGACGCGCTCATGACGTTGCCTTCCGGCGCGGATCGATGGTGTGACACGCAACATCAATGAGCGCGTTGAAAAGCACAAACAAAAGCCCCATCGCAAGCGCGGTCCCCTGAATCATCGGGACGTCGCGCCCGAAGATGGCGTGTACCAACGCGTGGCCAATGCCGGGCCAGGCAAAGAGCGTTTCAACGATCACCACCCCTTCAACCAACACGACCATTTGCACGCCGAGATAGGCCACCACCGGTACGCCCACGTTGCGCAGTCCATGGCGCAACAGCGCTTGTCGCTGGCTAAGACCTTTGGTCAACGCGAAGGCGAAGTACGCCGATTGGCCCACGCTCACCATCGCGTCGCGCGCGACGCGGCAACTCAGTGCGGCAAGCGGTAAGGCGAGCGTTAATGCGGGCAGCACGATATGACTCGGTGCGCCATGTCCCGCAGCGGGCAGCACTGATACCTGCACCGCGAACACAACGATGAGAACCAACCCAAGCACAAACGGCGGTAGCGCGCGCAGCAATACGGCAAGCGCGAGAGTCACGCGATCAATCACACCGCCGGGGCGGCTCCCCGCTAGCATCCCCAGCGGTACACCAATCACCGCGGAAAGGAGTAGCGCAACGCCAGCGAGTTGCAGCGTATTGCCCAGTTCGTGGGCAAGCTCATGTAGCACCGGCTCACCGCTGACTAGCGAATTGCCGAGATTGAGCTGCATTAAATCGCGCCACCAGCTTAGCAAGGCGAGGAACATGGGCCGATCTAGCCCTAGCTCTGCTCGCACTGATTCGGCTGCGGCCGCGCTCACCAAGTCATAGCCATACCGACTTGCAGCGATGCGAAATGCCATATCGCCGGGCAGGAGTCGCAAGAGAAAAAAAGTGAGCGTGCCGACCACGAGAGCAACCAACAGCGCTTGCCACAAGCGATGGAGCCCAATCTGGGCAAAAGGATGAAGCCCAATCCGGGCAGGGGGATGAAGTTGCATACGAAACTATTTGTCAGCGTTCGCGAGGCGCTGGACTCGCCCAGCGCATGCGATCAATTCGATACGATCGCTCCAGCGGATCAATCGTCATACCGTCGATGCGCGGCGACACCGCCGCTGTTTGCCGATACCAAGCGACGGGGATCACAGGTAGCTCCTCGTGCAATACCTGAGCGATAAAAGCGCGAAGCTTCATTCGTTCAGCATCGGTCGCGGTGGGCGGCAGACTCGAGAGTTCGTTGAGGGCTGTTTGCAACGAGCCGTTTTTCCAATGCATCGCGCCCCAGTCGCCGCCCTTTGTGCCAAAGTCTTGCAAGAGTGTGCCAATCGGATCGGGCACCAACCCGTATTGGCGCGCCGCGAGCGCAAGCTCCAAACTGCCATCCCGATGTCGAAGTGGAATGTCTCCGGAATTGCCAATAGCGACACGAATCTGAACGCCAGATTGTCTTAGTTGCTCCTGAATCGCCGCCACGACCAGCGGCAATTCCGGACGATCTGGAAACGTGCGCAGAGTAAAACTCAAACGTTCACCATTGCGCTCGAAAATTCCATCCCGTCCGCGTTGCCACCCAAGCTCGCTCCACAGTTCTCGCGCACGCACAACATCCATCCGAAGCGGTGGCAGCGTTGGCACATGCCAGCCCGCAAGCGTTGGCGGAAACAGTTGGTTCGCGGTAAGCGCAGGGTCGCGCAAGAGAGCGCGCGCGATGCCAGCGCGGTTAAGCGCGAGGCTGATCGCTTCACGGGCGCGTACGTCCGCAAGCCATCGGTGGCCCGCGTTCAGTTTCAAAATCATGGTGCGGGGAATCGTCACTGATTCCACTCGCACCCGGCTGCTTTTGCGAAGCCGCTCTAAGCTCGCGGGATCCAATCCAAACGCGATCTCAACTTGCGCAGCCTCCACCATCAGCGCGCGTGTTTCAGCGCGACTTACTGATAGGTAACTGGCGTTCTGGATGAGCGGAAGCGCGCCGTCATAACGATCAAACGCACTCACCTCAAATCGTTGCGGCGGGTCGAGCGAAGTGATGCGAAACGGACCGCTGCCGATGATGCGCGCCACGCCGCCCTTCGCGTCAAAAGACGAGGGCGCGAGCACCATCGTACTGCTATGCGAAAGCAGTGCAGGGAGTGCAGCGAACGGCTTGTTCAATTGCACGACCACAGCGCCCGCCTCCGCGCTGATCAATTTGATCGGAGCATTGGCAAGCACGCCGGGGCGCGACGCGGCACGGCGAAGCATTTGCGCGACGTGATCTGCAGCCACCGACGTGCCGTCGTGAAATCGTGCTGACGCGCGAAGTTCAAAGCGCCAGCGAAGGCCATCGCTCGATGCCTCCCATCGAGACGCAAGTCCAGGTAACGCTCGACCTGAATCGTCCGCATCGATCAAGGTTTCGGTCACCCGCATTCGCGCGAACAAATACCCCGCACTTGCGGGTTCAAGCCCACTAATTTCCCACGGACCCACAATGCGCAGCACGGCTGTGCTGGGTGTATCCGCCGCCTTTGGTATCTGGCTCGTCGTCTGCGCAAAGGCCTGCGCGCCGATCAGCGCCATCGCCGCCAGAAGACAGCGGCGGCGAATCAGCGACGTTCGCATCAGAATTTGGCCTGCACGCCCAACATCACATTGCGCGGTGTCCCCGGCGTGACCCACACGCGGCTGAACGAGCTGGTGTAGTACGTTCGGTCAAACACGTTATCGACGTCCAACGAAACTCGTAGCGTTGGTGTTGCGCTCCAGTAAGCAACTAACTTGGCTGTGGTGTATGCAGGTAGATCAAAGTTTGTGCCCGTCTCGCCCAAGCGTCGGCCCATATGAGTCACACCGCCGCCGATGCCGTAGCGCGAACCGCCAGCGAATGTGCTCTCGTAAACGGCGAGCAAACTACCGTTGATTTTTGGCACGTTGAGCAGGCGCGCACCGCCGCCCGCATCGACATCAGCGTAGCTCAAACTACCGGTGACGCGCCAGTGTTTCGTGAGCTGACCCGCGAGATCAAACTCCATGCCTGTGCTCGATACCTTACCTGCGGTCACGGAGAACCCAGCATTCGCTGGATCGGGGGTCAACACGTTTCGCTTGGTGATGTCGAACAGCGCGACTGTCGCGCCGAGTCGCTTGTCGAGCGATTCCCATTTGGCCCCCACTTCGTAGGCCGTGCCAGACTCTGGCTCAAACGCACGGCCTGCCACGCTGCTGCCAGCGTTCGCGCGAAAGCTCTTTCCGGCGTTGGCGTAGAGCGTCCACTGCGCGTTAGGCAGATAAGAAACGCCTAATCGCGGTAGCGTCTCAGTCGGGTTTTGTTGCGTGCGTGCGCCGGTGCGGCGGTTATCGAGCGACTGGCGAACTCGATCAACGCGCACCCCCGCAACCGCGCGCCAGTGCGAGCCGAACGAAATCGCGTCTTGAACAGTAAACGCAACACCACGTTGCTCTTCACGTGTATCCGTATTCGGCAGCGGTGTTGGCCGGATTTGCCCGTACACCGGTGCGAGCAAATCAATTGCATACGGCGCAGCTGCCGTTGGGTTGATTCGACGCATCAACTGATCAAGATTGAAGCGATACGTCTCAACGCCCAACAACATATCATGACTGATTGCGCCCGTCTTTATGCGGCCCAGTAGCTCGCCTTGAACCGACAGATCATCGCTCTTGTATTCGCGCTCACGGCGTTGACGCCAGAGTGTGCGATTGTCGGAGCGAATGCTGCTCGGTTCGGTCGAGAAGCCGTTGAGCGTGCCATCCCGAGCGCCAAGCGCGGCGCGCGCGCGCCAATCCGTATTGAATTCATGCTCGAACACAAACTGGTGTGATGTGTTTTCAACGGTCACGTCACCATCATTCGGTTCACCCGGAAACTGGCTACGCGCGACAGTGCCCAACACGCCGCCAATCGCTTGCACCCCGCGATCAAGCGGTGTGCGATGGCGCAGCCACTGCCCGTTGTAGTCCAGTGTGGTGTTCGCGCCGATCTTCCAAGTAAACGCGGGTGCAAACACTGCGCGCTCAGTTTTCACAAAGTCTCGAAAGCTACCGCGATCTTCGATGGCCGCGTTTACACGATAGGCAAACGATGCGCCAAGCGGTGCCGTAGTGTCGATGGCTGCGCGGTAAGAGTCATAGTTACCCGCATAAAGCTCTGCGGAAGTACCCGCGCGCCATAGCGGCTTTTTGGTCACGAGATTGACGGTGCCGCCCGGTTCGCTTGCGCCATAAAGCGCAGCCGCCGGGCCTTTGAGAAACTCAACCCGTTCAACATCGGCCAGATCGCGCGGCGCGTTAAAGCCGCGGTTGGCGGCGAAGCCATTGCGCAACATCGCCATCCCAGTGTTTTCATTACCAGGCAAACCGCGAATGGCGATGTTGTCCCACAGGCCGCCAAAATTGTTTTGCCGCGAGATGCCACCCACGTAGTCAAGCACATCATCAAGACGTATCGCGCCCAAGTCATCGATGGCTTGTCGTGAAATCACGCGAACGCTTTGAGGCAGTTCGCGAAGCGGCAAATCCGATTTCGTGCCGCTCACATCCGCCGCCTCGTAGCCGCCGCCTTGACGTCGGCCCACCACTTCAACGCGTTCAAGCTCAGTGGTCTTTGCCGTCTGGGCGTCGTTCGTTTGTGCATTCACCGATGTTGTGGAAAGCGCGCAAACAAGTGCGCTCAGCGCGAAAGGGACGGCTTTATTTTTTCTCGTGTTCATTGTTTGTTGATGTTTTGAATCGATTGAAGCAAATGGGTTGTGCGCACGTGGTTAGGTGCGCACGAAGCGGTGGTGCTAGAACGTGAACGTCAAACCGGCGCGAATGCCTCGCCCAGGTAGCGGCGATAGCTCACGCACGCTACGAATGGATGCGGCGTTGTAGCCAAGCTCATTGGTCAGGTTGGTCGCTTTCACGAACACGTTGCCGTTCAATCGGCCCACACGGATGTCGTATGCAGCGCTTAAGTTGAGCATCGTGTACGCGCCAGTGGTTCCGTCGCCAGCATCGTTCTCCTCGCGCTCCACGAGCGGGATGCGCGTTTGCTTCGCTGCATGCACCACTTCGCCGCGCAGTTTCCACGGGCCAGCGCGATAGGTTGCGTTAAACGTGATTCGCGTCGGTGCGATACGCGGCAGCGGCTCGTTAGAAGCGCGATTGGTTGCGCGAACGAGATCGATACCCAGACCGAGGTCAAGCGTCGAGCTAGGGGCGTCAATCACGCGCAGCGACGATTCGAATTCGAGGCCGGAGAATCGCGCTGGCACAGCGCGGAATTGGTAGATCGGCAACTCGCCTTCGTGTTCACCGCCTTTTTGTGCGCTCGCCGCTTCGCTCTCTTCCTTGAAGAATTCGCCGGTGAAATCAAGCGAGACAAAGTTCTTGTGACGAGAGGAGAACGCGGTTACCTGCGCCGCAAATGGGCCTTGTTTGTAGGCGAAGCCAACATCAAAATGAGTTGATTTTTCCTTCGGTAGATTGCGGTCGCCGCGCTCATAAGCAGCGGTGGCGACATGCACTCCATCCGCATAGCGCTCGAAGTAAGACGGTGCGCGCTCTGAATACGAGAGATTGCTGAGGAGCGAAAATGAATTCGAGAGCTTTTGCGTAAGGCCGAAAGATGCACTCGCAAGGTTCAAGCGCTTCGAGTCAGCGGGGCCAAAGCGCGAATCACCTTCTTCATCAAGCACGTCGCTCGCGGAGACACGATTTCGCTCGTAGCGCCCGCCAAATGCAATGAGCGAGTCGCCGAACTTGCCTTCCTGTTTAGCAAAGAGCGCCGCGTTGCTCGACTTTGTCGGCGGTACAAACGCTTCTTCGCCCACTGCGGAAAAGCGCGTGTTGTCACCGCTTACGCCGATCACGCTGCGCCAAGGCCCGTATTGCATCGTTTTACCTTCGACGCGCCACTCGTATCCGCGATTCTTGAAGGTCGTTCCCACTTCACCCGTGCCCTCGATCTCTTGATGCTGATAGCGCGTGTGAGCGAAGTGTCCAGACCACGTGTTAAACAGCGAACCAGCGACGCGTTGCTCGCCCGCGAGCATGAATTTGTCGCGCTTCAAATCAATGGTCACATCAGGCTCGACGACGATGCCGTACTTGCTGCGGTAGCTATCAAACGATGCGCCGATGTAGCCGTTGGCTGTCATGTGTGAAAGGCCAAACGCGCCGGAGGTGGCTTCGAGCGCTGAGTTCACGACTCGATTGGCGGTATCGCCATCAGGCAGGGTGAACGTAGGAACGCGCAAGTCTTCCGTTTCGCGACGCGACGCATCGGCATGAAGGCTCAATTGCCCGAAGCTTGCATTCGCGCTGACCGCGCCCATCGCGGTACGCTCCGCGCCGCCGAATTGCGTTTGCAACATGAACGTCGGCTGCTTGAATGCGCGCTTTGGAATACGGTTACTAATTGCGTTCACCACACCGCCCACCGCTGCGCCGCCGTAGAGCAGCGCCGCAGGGCCGCGCAACACTTCAATGCGCTCGATTGCGATTGGATCAATGGGTACGGCATGATCAAACGAGAGCGATGCCGCATCGACCGACGATGCGCCGTTTTCCAGCACGCGAATGCGCTCGCTATCAAGGCCGCGGATGATAGGGCGCGAAGAGTTTGGGCCGAAGTAGGAGGACGATACGCCTGGCAAACCGTTTAGGGTTTCGCCGAGTGTGCCGCTTTGTCTCTGGGCAAGCTCTTCGCCGGACAGCACGGACCACGGCTGCCCAGCGATGGCGCGCTCAAACGGGTTACCGGTGACGACAATCGGTTCGACTCGTTGCGGCGAACTCGTTTGCGCATGCGCCGCGTAAGGCGTTAGGCATGCAGATATTGCAAGGACGAGTAACCGTCGCGCAGGTTTTGCGCGCTGCGGGTTTTGAGAGAGGTTGTGGTGCATAAGAATGAGGCAGTGAGACAAAGCGGCGCACGCCCAAAACGCGCAGACGTCGTTATGTCGAAAAACAAAACGCAGCGACTCGCACGCAAAGCGCGCGAGTGGTGCAAGGAGGGAAGGACGCTCGCCTAGGCGAGCGTGTAGATGGGCGCGGCCTTGAGCGGCGGCGCGCGAGCGTGAGCGCGTGGGGTGCGCGCAGCGATGTTCGCGATGTAATGACGCGTGAAGACTTCAATCAGTGGCGATGCCTCGGGCGTGGGCGATGTCGTGCTTAAAAGCGCGTGCGCTGCGGCGATCGCATCGAATCGCTCGCAATCGCTTGCGTTCTCGTGCGCGTGCCACGGGTCTGTTGGCGTGGGGCTCGTAGATTGCCTCCACGCCGCTTCGCTCACCTCACCGCCGTTCGCGACGATGAGCCACAGTTCAACTTCATCGGTCTGCGTGGCGGCTTCGTGATGAGCGTGCGAGCCGTGAGCGATCCGATGCACAAGCGCGAGACTTTGCATCGCGAGCACGACAAACGCGAGCGCGATCAAAGCAAGGCGGCGATGGGAACGAAACAGCAACATTGATCGATAGGGTAACAAACGTGTCAAGCCCCCAGATAGCAATATCGGCTGAACGACGATTCTATTTGGGCTAGACGAGCAGATACGTTTCAACTAACTACTTAGACAACCAGCCGCTAGCCCTAGCATTTTCAAGTGTTGTGGGAATACTTTGCATTTGCGATGCATTGCTCAGCCAACGCGTTTGAGGCTGCGTTTGAAGCGCGCGCCGTTGGCAACATAATGCCCTGCGCTCCACTTTAGTTTCTCCTGCGCTTCGGGCGGCAGCTCTTTCACCGCTTTCGCAGGCGAGCCGAGAATCATCGAACCATCGGCAAACTCTTTTCCCTCAGTGACGAGTGAGCTCGCGCCGACAAGGCAGTGTTTACCAATCTTCGCGTTGTTCAACACAATCGCGCCGATGCCGATCAACGAATGATCGCCAATTGTGCAGCCATGCAGCATCACGAGATGACCTACGGTGACGCCTTCACCGATGGTGAGCGGCACGCCATCATCGGCATGCAGCACCGAGTTGTCTTGAATGTTTGAGTTTG
The DNA here is from genome assembly GCA_013298765.1 of Betaproteobacteria bacterium. Lineage (GTDB taxonomy): Bacteria > Pseudomonadota > Gammaproteobacteria > Burkholderiales > Casimicrobiaceae > Casimicrobium. The sequence goes on along the minus strand of JAAFJA010000007.1, from coordinate 22,538 downwards.
CACCAATCGTAATCGGCACATTCATATCGCCGCGAATCACCACGCCCGGCCAAATGCTGACGTTGTCGCCCAACGTGACGTTGCCAATCACCTGCGCCGATTCAGCGACCCATGCAGAGGGAGAAACAGTGGGCGCAATGCCGTCGAGTTCGTAGAGAGCCATGTTTGAAAATTATTTGCCACAGATTTACACAGATGCACACAGATTAAACAGATGGGTACAAGCCATGTCACTCGCATCAGCAGTCCCGCATCGAAAGTTCGACGTGAGTGCAGCGCGCGTGATCCGTTTGTTACTGGTTTGAATCTGTGTGCATCTGTGGCAATGATCACAGGGCGTAACGTTGTTCACGCCAGCCAACGCTTGCGGCGGCGATAGCTCTTCACATCGCGAAAGCTCTTCCGCTCGCCCGAGGACACGCCGAGATAGAACTCTTTCACGTCTTCGTTGGATGCGAGATCTTTCGCTGCGCCGTCCATCACTACGCGACCGTTTTCGAGGATGTAGCCGTAGTCTGCATATTTGAGCGCGACGTTAGTGTTTTGCTCCGCGAGCAAGAAACTCACGCCCTCTTTCGCGTTCAAGTCTTTCACGATTTCGAAAATCTCGGCAACGATTTGTGGCGCGAGACCCATCGACGGTTCGTCGAGGAGAATCATCGACGGCTTTGCCATCAGCGCGCGACCCACCGCGGTCATCTGCTGCTCACCGCCCGAGGTGTAGCCTGATTGCGAAGTGCGGCGCGTCTTCAAGCGCGGGAAGTAGTGATACACCTTCTCTAAATCGTTCTTCAGCTCTGCACGCGAAATTTTTCGTGTGTACGCACCGGTGAGAAGATTTTCCTCAACGGTCAAGTGCGCGAAGCAATGCCGGCCTTCCATGACTTGCACGACACCCAGCTTTACCAAGTCGTTGGTTGTGAGTTTGTCGGTTCGTTTGCCATCGAATTCGATGGAGCCTTTGGTGACTTCGCCACGCTCGGTGCGCAGCAAATTCGAAATCGCCTTGAGCGTCGTACTCTTGCCTGCGCCGTTCGCGCCAAGCAACGCCACGATCTTGCCCTTCGGCACCTCGAGCGACACGCCCTTGAGCACCAGAATCACATGGTCGTAGATAACTTCGATGTTGTTGATGCTTAGGTAAGCGCTCATTGCAGAAAACGTTAAGGGGCTGGAGGGAGGACACTCGATTCATTGGATCGACCGCCCTCACCCCAGCCCTCTCCCGCGCTGCGGGAGAGGGAGCAATCACACTAGCCTGGTAAGCAGGCAGGCGTGATTTTCTTTTCTGCAGCGTACTTCGCAGACGACTCAGCCACCATCTTCTGAATCATCGCGCGATCGCCGATCACCCAGTTTGGCGTTACGGCTTTCCATGCTTTGCCATCCCATACTTGCACTTTCACCGCGCCCGAGCCTTCGTGATCCTGGCAGCTCGTCTTGATGGTTGGGAACATGTTGAGTGCGCCCAATTCACGCTGGCGCTTCTCATCGACGTTCAGGTTCTCTAGCCCCCAGCGAACTTGCTCGCCAGTCATGACTTTGCCTTTGCCGTACTTGTTCTGTGCATTGCGAATGCCTTCGACCCACAACATCGCGGCCGTGATGCCGCGCATGTGATAGACCGAGCCAATACGATCTTTGTCAGACAAGTTGCCTTTGTTTGCGCCGTAAACTTTCTTGCGAATCTCGTCGATCACAGGATAGTTGCCTGGCGTGTTGAAGGTCATCGTGGTGTAGCCCTTCGCTGCGTCGCCCGCTGGAATCGTGTCTTCTTCAGAACCCGCCCACCAAACGCCCAACATCTTCTCGCGCGGGAAGCCCACACGTGCAGCCGTTTTGAGCGCAACGGCATTCATCACGCCCCAACCCCAAAGAATGACGTGATCAGGGTTGGCTTGGCGAATCTGCAACCACTGCGCGTTTTGATCGGTTCCAGGATGCGGCACGGGAATCTTGATCAGCTGAAAGCCCAGTTGCTTTTCGTATGCTTCAAGCACGGGGAACGGCTCACGTCCGTAGGCGGAATCGTGATACAGATGCACGATCTTCTTGCCCTTTAACTTGTCCATTCCGCCCGACTTGTCGCCCAAGTACTTGATCATGCCCGCGGCTTGATTCCAGTAGCTCGTAATGAGTGGGAACACGTACGGGAAGACTTGACCGTTAGCCGCATCGGAGCGACCGTAACCCAATGTCGTCATCGGCACTTTGTCGGCAGGAAGTCGATCCAAAATGCCGTAGGCGATACCGGTGCCGAGGGGCTCAACCAGCGTTGCGCCACCGTTCTTCTTCTTCAGGCGCTCATAGCATTCCACGCCGCGCGTTGCTGCGTATTCCGTCTCGCATTCTTCCCACGAGATTTTTACGCCGTTAATGCCGCCGTTTGCATTGACGAGGTTGAAATAGTCGATCGCGCCACCGAAGAAGCCGGAGCCGCCTGCGGCATAGAGCCCGACGCGGTACGAGAGAATGGGAATGAACTGCTCTTGTGCGGTAGCCAAGGCGCCAGTGAGCGCAGTCGTAGCAGCCACCGCGGACACTGCTAACGCCTTTACGAACTTCAGTTTCATAGATCCTCCTTTGGATTGACTGAATTTAAGTATCGAAACGAATCGGACTAGTGCGGGAATGGCCACAAACGCAACTTTTCCTTTGCCACTTGCCATAACCGGGCCAAGCCATGCGGCTCAACGATCAGAAAGAAAATAATCAACGCGCCAAACACCATCAACTCGACGTTTGATGTCACCGAGTTAGGCAGCCCAGTGACGTGCACGATGTACGACAGCACGATGGGAAGCAGCACGATAAACCCTGCGCCCAGGAATGAGCCTAGGATTGACCCGAGGCCACCAATGATCACCATGAACAGAATCCGGAACGAGAGATCAAGGTTATAGGCCTCAGGCTCGACGGTGCCTACGTAGCAGTAGGCAAAAAGCGCCCCGGCCACGCCGCAGTAGAACGAGCTGACCGCAAACGCGGTGAGCTTGGTGCGCATGATCCTGAAGCCGATCACCTCGGCGGCGACGTCCATATCGCGAACCGCCATCCACGAGCGCCCAACGGTAGAGCGAACCATGTTTTTCGCCAGAAGCGCCATCACACACACGATTGCGAGAACAAGAAGATACTTCTCTTCTGGTGTGTTGAAGTGAAATCCAAGGATTTTCACCTCTTGAGCGGTGATGACACCCGATGAGGAGTAATTGGTAAACCAAGGCACTTTCGTCAAGCACCACACCACGAAGAATTGCGTCGCCAGTGTGGATGCCGCGAGGTAGAACCCTCGAATTCGCAAGCTTGGCAATCCGAACAAGATACCCACCATGGACGCGCACACGCCGCCCAAAATGAATGCGAGCAGGATCGGCATACCCGGCACGCGCAGCATAAAGTTGTATGCCGCGAATGCGCCGACCGCCATGAACGCAGCCGTGCCTAACGAGATTTGCCCGGCGTAACCGGTCAAAATGTTTAATCCAAGCGCTGCGAGCGAGAAGATCAAAAACGGAATTAAGATCGCCGAGAAAAAATACGGTGTTGCAATGAAGGGGACGGCGAGAAACGCAAAGGCGATGAACGCCAACACCGCATATCGATCTTGCTTAATTGGAAAAATTTGCGAGTCGTTGATGTAACTCGTTTTGTATTGACCGGATTCTCTATAGATCATGCGCGGGCTCCGACCGAAGTGCCCACTGGGCAGAAAAACATATGAGTCACAGCCTAGATCCTCCGGATAATCTTTTCGCCGAAGAGGCCTTCGGGACGAATCAAGAGGAAGACCAGCGCGAGCACGTACGGGAACCAGCCTTCGATGCCGCCGCCGACGTAGGGGCCGATGTAAACCTCAGCGAGCTTTTCGGATGCGCCGATGATCAGTCCGCCAACGATCGCGCCCGGAACTGAAGTGAAGCCGCCGAGAATCAGCACTGGCAACGCTTTCAGCGCAACAAAGATGAGCGCAAACTGCACACCATTTCGTGCGCCCCAAAGCAACCCGGCTACGAGGGCGACGAACCCCGCGACTGCCCACACAATCGCCCACACGTGTTGCAGCGGGATCCCGACTGAGAGCGCGGCTTGATGATCGTCTGCCACGGCGCGCAGTGCACGCCCGACTTTTGTTTTGTTGAAGAGAATCGCGAGCGCGGCCACAAGAATCGCGCAGATGATCGCCGCGATCACGTCAAACTGCGAAATGAGCATTCCCGTTCGTTCCATCACAAATTCGATGGGCACGTCTTGAATCGGCAAATCCAGCTTGCGCACCGTTGAGCCCCACACGAGCTGTGCGAAACCTTCAATGAAGAAGGTGAGACCGATGGTTGCCATGAAGAGCGTGATGTCGTGCTGGTTCACCAACGGTCGCAGCACAATCCGCTCGGTGGCGATACCCAACAAGACCATCACGACCATCGTGATAGGGATTGCCGCCCACAGCGAGAGCCCAAACTCTTCTTTCAGCCCCACGGTTGTGAGCGCTGCGAAAAACACCATCGCACCCTGCGCGAAATTGAACACGCCAGAGGCTTTGAAGATCAGCACGAATCCGAGCGCGACAAGCGCGTACATCACGCCCGAGAGCAATCCTGCGATCAATACTTCAAAAAAGAATTGCATTAGTGCGCCCCCAGGTAAGCCTTGATGACTTCGGGATTGTTCCGAACTTCATCCGGCGTACCGTCACCGATTTTTTTGCCGTAGTCGAGCACGGCAACGCGATCGGAAATGTCCATCACTACACCCATATCGTGTTCGATCAATACGATGGTGGTGCCGAATTGATCGTTAGTGTCGAGCACAAAACGGCACATGTCTTGTTTCTCTTCCACGTTCATCCCGGCCATCGGCTCGTCAAGCAAGAGCATGTTGGGCTCGGCGGCTAACGCACGCGCAAGCTCGACCCGCTTTTTGATGCCGTATGGCAAGCGCGCAACGGGCGTCTTGCGAACATGTTGAAGCTGCAAGAAGTCGATGATTTCTTCCACGACTTTGCGGTTTTCCATTTCCTCGCGACGGGCACGACCAATCCACAGCGCCTGTTCGACGAAGCTCGATTTGATCTTCAGATTACGCCCGGTCATGATGTTGTCGAGCACGCTCATGCCGGAAAAGAGCGCGATGTTTTGGAAGGTACGTGCGATGCCGCTCGCAGCAGCTGCATACGTGTTCATGTCTTTGCGTTGCTCGCCGCGATAGGTGATGGTGCCCTCTTGCGGCGTGTAGACGCCGTTGATCACGTTCAACATTGAGCTCTTGCCCGCGCCGTTCGGTCCGATGATGGCGCGAATTTCATGTTCGCGCACATCAAGAGAGATATCGGTGAGCGCCTTCACGCCGCCGAAGGAGAGCGATATGTTCTCCGCCTTCAAAATCACGTCGCCGATTTTTCTATCGCTCATGCCGCCGCCTTCGTCACCGCTGGGAAGCGCTTCGCCTCTGCAATCTTGATATCGGCAGCGATTGAGCCGGTGCGACCGTCTTCGAATTTCACTTGCGTTTCGATGTGTTGCATTTGTTTACCGCTGAAAAGCGCGTCTACCAACGGCCCGTATTTTTCTTGAATGAAGCCGCGGCGGACTTTGCGTGTGCGCGTGAGCTCATCATCATCGGGATCAAGCTCTTTGTGCAACACCAAGAAGCGGGCGATTTGCGAATGCGCGAGTTCACCTTCGGTGGCGAGTTCTGCGTTGCACTTCTCAACACATTCGCGGATCAGCTCGTAAACCTCGGGCTTGCCGGCCAGGTCAATGTAACCCGAGTACACGATATTTCGCCGCTCAGCCCAATTGCCCACGGCGGTGAGATCGATGTTGATGAACGCCATCACCGCGTCTTTGCCGTGACCGAAACACACCGCTTCCTTGATATGTGAGAAGAACTTCAGCTTGTTTTCAATGTAGTTCGGCGCAAACATCGCATCATTTGCGAGGCGGCCCACGTCTTTCGCGCGATCAATAATTTTTAGGTGGCCATCGCCATCGAACACGCCCGCATCGCCGGTGTGGAAATAGCCTTCTTGATCGATGGATTCCGCTGTCGCGTCTGGCCGTTTGTAGTATTCCTTGAGCACCATCGGGCCGCGCACGAGCACTTCACCGTTCTCAGCGAGTTTCACTTCGACCGACGGCGCCGCCTTGCCCACACTATCAAACTTGATCTGACGATCAGGTTGCAAGGTCACGTATGCACAGGTTTCCGTTTGCCCGTAAAGCTGCTTGAGATTGATGCCAATCGAGCGATAGAAACGGAAGAGATCCGGGCCGATGGCGGCGCCTGCGGTGTAGGCCACGCGAATACGGCTCAGACCTAGCGTGTTTTTAAGCGGGCCAAACACGAATACGTTGCCCAGCGCGTACTTCACGCGATCGCCAAAACTTACTGCTTCGCCATCCAGAATCTTCGCGCCCGAGCGTTTGGCAACGGCCATGAACTTGTCGAACAGCCAGCGCTTCAGCTTGCTCGCATCCTCCATGCGAATCATCACGTTAGTCAGCATGCCTTCGAAGATACGCGGCGGCGCGAAGTAATACGTCGGCCCGATTTCGCGAAGATCGATCATCACGGTGTCGCCCGATTCGGGGCAATTCACGGTGAAGCCAGCCACCAGCCACTGTGCGTAGGAAAACAAATGATCGCCCACCCACGCCATCGGCAAATAGGAAAGCACGTTGTCGGTGCCAACCAGATGGTCGAACGCCACGCCACCTTGTGCGGCCGTGATGAACGCTTCGTGCGTCTGGCAAACCCCTTTCGGTTTACCGGTCGTGCCCGAGGTGTAGAGCATGACTGAAACGTCAGTCGTTTTGCCTTTTTCGATTTCGGCATCGATGAAGCTCGGATGCTTCGCCATGTAATCGCGGCCGAGCGCGCGCAGCGCTTCCAAGCTTTGCAGGCCAGGCGCGCTGTAATTACGCAACCCGCGGGGGTCGTCGAAAATGATGTGTTCTACCGGCGCTTTTTCGCGAGCTTCGAGGAGCTTATCGACTTGCTCTTGATCTTCAACAATCGCGAATTTGATCTCGGCGTTGTCGAGCACGTACGTCATCTCGTCGGCAACTGCATCCTGATACATCGGAACCGCGACGCCGCCCAAGCATTGAGCCGAGGCAAACGCCATATAGAGTTGCGGCCGGTTGTCGCCAATGATCGCCAGGTTATCGCCGCGCTTGAAGCCAAGCGACGCCAAACCGGCCGCAACTTCGCGAACTTCGGTGGCTGTTTCCCGCCATGTCCAGGTTTGCCAAATACCGAGGTACTTCTCGCGCAGCGCGGGCGCGTCCGGGCGCGCGTCGGCGTGTGCGAGCAGCAGACGCGGAAACGTCGTTGGTTCGGGCATGTCGGTCAACCTCCTTATTCATCGAACTCAGCCGCGGCGAAAAACCAGGTTCCACGCTGCGCTACGATCACTGGCTTGTTTGGTTTGACGGTAGACCGAGCCGCAAAACGAAACAAAACCGACCACGCGGTCGGTAATGTTTTAGTCTAAGTCCTATACAAGAGTTAAGGCACTAGGGTTTCCCATTTATTGGACCTTTCTGAACGACAGCTTTGGGTAGTTACCCCCCAATAGTCATCGGCTAGAAACAACTTTGTTGATTTTCGTTAATCAGATTAATCGCGCCTTAGGCCCAATAGAATAAGCGTTTCCGCGAAATAATAATTTATCTCTGTACGCACGCGTACACCCACCCATGTTTGTTCTTGAACACGTCAGCAGCATCGATTCCACCAACTCGGAATTGCTTCGCCGCGCTGCCCAGAGCCCAATTCATCAGCGTGCAGTCTCGGCAGATGTGCAAACCGTGGGTCGCGGCCAGCGCGGACGGCGCTGGTATGCCGAGGCGGGCGACGCGGTTTTGTTGAGCGTCGGTTGGACTTTTTCACCGTCGCGACGCCTCGATGGCCTCAGCCTTGCCGTGGGCCTCGCAGTGGCGCGCTCGGTGACAAATTTCTCTCCGGATCGCATCACGCTCAAGTGGCCTAACGATGTTCTGCTCGAAGATCGCGCCAAGCTCGCGGGGGTATTGGTTGAAACCCTACCTCACGAAGGCGGTGGTCGCAGCGCCGTGATCGGCGTCGGCGTTAACGTGCGCGCGCCGCATCCGTCCAACGCGGCGTCTTTCGAGACGGGTGCGTTGCCGCCCGCAGCGCTCGTGAGCACTGTTCTCCCGCGACATGCGGACGGTGCCGCCATTATCTGCAACGCGCTACGCAGCTCATTGTTAAGTGAGTTATCGCTCACGCTAGATCGATTTGAGCATTACGGTTTTGGCGTGTTTCGAGAGGAATGGTGGTCGCGTCGTGCCTATGCCAACACACCCGTGCGCGTATTCGAGCGCGGCGAAGCCAGCGGGCAATCCTACGTGGGCCGGATTGCAGCGCTTGACGAAGGCGGCGCGCTTGTCATCGACGATGGGCGCGCATTGCATACACTTCACTCGGGCGCGATTTCGTTGCGCCCGGCCTGATTGACTCATTCTTCGCCCGCATGCTCGCACTCGATATCGGCAACACACGCCTCAAATGGGCCGCCTTTGAACATGACATGATCGTGAGTCGCGGCGCGATGTTTATCGCCGAACTCGATCAATTTCTTGAGCGCGCCGGCGTCGAGAAGCTCAAGCCAACTCGAATTGCGGGGAGCCACGTCGCTAATGCGGTCACCCGCCGAAAGATCGAAGAGCAACTCGCTTCGCTCGGCCACACGGTCGAATGGATTGAATCCAAAGCGAGCTGCGGCGGCGTGGTGAATAGCTATGACGAGCCAGCGCGTCTTGGCACAGATCGCTGGGCTGCGCTCGTCGCGTCCTGGCAGCGAAAACTCGGGCCCTGCCTCGTGGTCAGCGCCGGAACCGCCCTCACCATCGATCAGCTCGACGAGACTGGCCGATTCTTGGGGGGCGCGATCGTCGCCGGGTATCACGCGATGTTAGGTGGACTCGCTGGGAACACCGCCGCGCTATCGGTGGACGCTGGAGATTGGACCAGTCAGCCAAGAAACACACGAGATGCACTTGCGACTGGCGCCATCGATGCCATGGTGGGCGCAATTCAAGCGAGTCATGCTCGATTGGCGAAGGTGTTGCATGAGCGTGGGCATTTCCGTGAGCCCAAAGTGGTACTCACTGGCGGCAGCGCGTATCGACTGCTGCCGCATTTGCGCGCGGATGCTACGGTGATCGACACCTTAGCGCTCGAAGGCGTGCGTTTGGTTGCGCTGGAGGCTGCGCGATGAAACGCTGGATCTTCGTGCTGCTCTTCGCCAACCTCGCGGTGTTTGGCTATGGCTATTACCGCGAATTCGCCGCCAATGCCTCGCCCGACAACGAACGCTTAAAGCCGATGAATCCGGAGAGCGTGCGCGTACTAAGCGCGCAACAGTACGCCAAGCTCGGCCCCGCAAAAGCGGCGCAGCTCACACTCGCATGCGCGGAATGGGGGCCCTTTAATGATGCCGAGCTCACCCAAGCGCGCGCCCTTCTTGAGCCGCTCGCACTCGGAAAAACCGTGTCGACGCGTAAAGTGGAGATCACCGCTGAGCACTGGGTCTACATTCCGCCCAAAGCCAACAAAGCGGCAGCCGAGCGCGCGCTTGCAGAGCTAGGTCGACTCAATGTGAGCGACGCCGCAATCGTAAGCGAAGCCGGGCAGTGGCAATGGTCGATTTCGCTTGGCGTGTTTCGCAGTCGTAACGCCGCAGACAGCCGATTTGAAGAAGTGCGCAACAAAGGTGTGAAAACGGCCGTGTATCGGCAGCGGCAACAAACCGTCGCTGGCGCTTCAATCGTGCTGCGTGAGCCGCCGCAAAGCGTGATGCAGAAGCTCGAAGAATTCAAAGTACGTATCCCCAGCAGTAATGTGGCGAGCGGTGCGTGCCCTGAAAACCGATGAACATGCGCGAAACACGCGCCTGCCTCCTTGATGCAATCGCGAAGATTTAGACAACTATGACAGTCGAAAATCGCACCACCTTCACGCTTCTTGAAGCGCAGGCCGCAGACTTGGATGCACTGCGCGGTTTGATGCGTCGCTATCAAACATGGACACAAATCGATTTATGTTTTCAGAACTTCGAAGCTGAGCTTGCCGCGCTCCCGGGCGCGTATGTGAAGCCTCGTGGAAATTTGTGGATCGCGCGACGAACAAGCGATCAAGAACCGCTCGGCTGCATCGCAGTAAAGCCCTTAAACGACGCGGAATGCGAGATGAAACGCCTCTGGGTGGAAGACGCCGCGAAGGGCATGGGGGTGGGACGCGCTCTTGCGCAAACCTCTATCGACTTCGCGCGCGCTGCAGGCTATCGCACGATGAAACTCGACACACTGCGTACGCGGATGCCGGCCGCGATTTCGCTCTACCGTTCGCTCGGCTTTGAAGAGGCGGAAGCGTATGTGCACAACCCCGAGCCAGACGTGCTCTACATGGCGTTACAGCTTGTTGAAACAGAGTAAGCTTTTCAAGCGTAATCCTTTTTCTAGCGGGGCTAGCGGTCTAAAAACCTAAGCATTGATAAACTTGATTTATTGATTTTCGCCCTGTTTAAGCCTGGTTATAGCGATTTAAGTTGCATTGCAATTATTGGCTACCGAACCGTGCTGAAAGCGGCGCGATACGCACCGCGCTGCACTCGGAAGCAATCAGCCGCTGATCGTGAACATACTCCGCATGCGGCTCGATGATCCACGACGCTCTAGCGAACCGCACTTTGAGTGACGCAACCAACTCATAAAAATTGAGCGCTGAGTCTTCATTGCTATCGAGATGCACGACACCTTCGCCGCGCTGCTCGATCAACTGAAGCAAAGCCAACGCCGTATCGCTCATCAACGAACACGCGGGCCGCCACGCAGTGCTCGCGCGAATCCGTCCATCACTGGCTTGCTGTTGATCGAGCGCCGCAAGCATATTGTTACCCCGCGCGTGGCCGTCGTCGTCAACATCAATCTGCCAACCAATCCGCGCGATGCACGCAGCAGGATTCGCCGCGCGGATCGCGTCTTCGCAACGAATTTTGTAGCGACCGTAATCGTCTTTCGCCGTGCGCTCATCGTTCACTCGATGCGGGCCATCGGGTAGATGATCGAACACCATTGCCGTACTCGTGAACACAAACGCTCGATCATTCGCCGCTGCCCAACTCGCAAGCCGCGCGGCCCAATCCTCACTCCCAAAGCCCAAATGCGCAATGGCATCGGGTTGCGTGTTGTGAAGGAACGTATCGCCCGCCGCTGCATCATCCGGAGAAACCGCACCGCGATCCCAACCGATCACCTCGTGCGCGTGCGCACGTGCAACCCGCGCAAGATGCGGCGCTAACGAGCCGTTGAGTCCGGTGATGAGAATGCGCATAACAGCAATTATTGGATAACTCGCTCAACAACATCGATGCTGAAAGCGCATCTGCCAAATGCTTCGGTTGCGCTACGATTTCGAGCCGAGCCTTGAACGCCTCACGATACAAGAATGACGAACTTCGCAACGCTTCCTCAACCGCCCTACTTCGCCGTGATCTTCTCCAGCTTTCGAACCCCCGGTGCGGACAACGACGGACACGGGGCGTCCGACGGCTACGGCGACATGGCAGACCGCATGGTCGAACTTGCCGCCCAACAAGACGGCTACCTCGGCATCGAATCCGCACGCGGCGCCGACGGCTTCGGCATCACCGTCTCGTATTGGCGCGACGAAGCCGCAATCGTCAAATGGAAAGCCAACGCCGAACACCTAGTCGCGCAGCAGTATGGGCAAGAGCGTTGGTATGAACACTTCGAATTACGAATCGCCAAGGTCGAGCGCGCGTACGGGAAACCGTGATGCAATTTTGTGACGAATCGTAGGGTGCGATCCTATCGCACCCAGTTTGATACCGACCAACGCGGATTGAAGTAGTGCGCTTCGCGCGTATGCGCACAAGGTGCGATAGGATCGCACCCTACCGAAAACGAAGGACGTAGCCCGGATGCTCGCATCCGGGTTCCCGTAACGCATCGCGAAGCGATCCACGATTCGCAGCCTCGATGAAACGAAGCGCAATCGAGGGGTTGCGAATGAAATGCCTCGATTCCGTTGCGCTTCATCCTAGCTACGACCGAAACGAAATTCCGATGCTCTAGCTCTTCAGGTTAGTGGAGGTTCTTATCGCAAGATCTAAATCGAATGTGACCGGGCGCAGCGAGGTAACTACGCGATAGACCAAGCGTGTGATCATGTAAAGATAAAGCGTGTCATCGTAGTTAATGCTTGGTATCGCGCCTCGGTGAATCACCTGATGCCGCAAATGGTCGATTTGCTCCACTCGCGATTGCTCGTAGACAAACTCTGGGTAGACAACATCGCTGAAATGCTGAGCCGTTGGCTTGCAAATCGACAAAAGTATCGAAATTCTTTTCAAAATTGGTTCTCTTGAGGATTCTTTCAGGAATCGGTCAATAAGCGCTGCTCTGAGTTCTGAACCACTCTTAGAAAGAAATTCCTTCGCGGGCAATTTTCGCTCCTGAACATGAAAATCGAAAGCGCTGCCGTCGAGGGTCGCACAAAAACACAGAAAATCGTTTAGTGCTGCGTCCAACGCGGAGTGCCCGAAAACCAATGCGGTTCGCGATGCAATCTCAAGTAGCCTCTCCGCGTTTGCCGCGATAGCTTCGTCGCGCCACTCGCTTTTTCGCTTTCGCATGAAATGAATAGGAGGTGGATTACTCCTTAGTTCATCTTCCTCGATTCTGCTCAGTACTTCTCTATTTCGATTCAGTCGGTCAAACAATAGCAATGCTTCCTGCCACGTCCGCTCCGAGCGAACCACTAAGTCCGTATAGCGCGCATTGATATCTACTTGCATCCCTCACCCCTTCACACAAACCACCTGCTTCAACGTATAAACCACATCCACCAAATCCCGCTGCGCTTCCATCACCGCGTCGATGTCTTTGTACGCCATCGGAATCTCGTCGATCACATCCTCGTCTTTTCGGCATTCCACGCCTTCGGTCGCTTTGATGTGATCGGCGAGCGTGAAGCGCTTTTTCGCTTGCGTGCGACTCATCGTGCGGCCTGCGCCGTGGCTGCATGACATGAAGCTTTCCGGATTGCCTTTTCCGCGCACGATGTAGCTCTTCGCGCCCATCGAACCCGGGATGATGCCGAGTTCACCCGCCTTTGCGCTCACCGCGCCCTTGCGCGTCACGAACACGGCTTCGCCGAAATGCGTTTCGCGTTGCACATAGTTGTGATGACAGTTCACCGCTTCCAGATGCGTCTCAAACGGCTTCGCGATCACGGTTTTCATCGCCGCAATCACGCGCTGCATCATCACTTCGCGATTTAGTTTCGCGAATTGCTGCGCCCAGCTCACGCCGCGCACGTAGTCGCCGAAATACTTCGAGCCTTCTTCGAAATACGCCAAATCTTTGTCAGGCAAATTCATGTTGTGCTTGATCGCTTCTTCGCGAGCGCGCTCAATGTAGAGCGTTCCGATCGCGTTACCCACGCCGCGCGAACCCGAATGCAGCATGATCCAAACCGCCTGCTTCTCATCGAGACAAATTTCGATGAAATGGTTACCCGTTCCAAGCGTTCCCAAATGCTTTCGGTTGTTCGTGTTTTTCAAGCGCGGCTCAACCTCGGTGATCTCATCAAAACCCGATGCAAGTTTCGCCCACGCAGCATCCGCTTCCTCGGGCGGGCTGTCCCACGCGCCGGTGTCTCGCTTCCCGCGCATCGCCACGCGCCCGTGCGGCACCGAGCGCTCAATCGCGCTACGAAGCGGCAACAAGTTATCCGGCAAGTCGCTCGCGGTTAACGTCGTCTTGCAAGCAATCATCCCGCAACCGATGTCCACGCCGACGGCCGCCGGAATGATCGCCCGCAGCGTAGGAATCACCGAGCCCACAGTCGCACCAATCCCCAAATGCACGTCCGGCATCGCAGCGATGTGCTTAAACACAATCGGCAACTTCGAAGCGTTGAGCAATTGCTTCTGAGCGTCGTCCTCAACAGGCACGCCCTTCGTCCACATTTTGATCGGGACGTTTTCGGTTTGGATTTCGTTGTAGTTTTTCATGCTGTTTTCACTTTGGCCCCGAATTCGCGAGTTTTTCGCGCAGCGGCATTTTCAAGTTGAGGCAACAGCTCATGTTTCGTGCGCTGCGCGTACTCGAGCGGGGATTCATACCAATCGATCAGTGTTTGAACGTGGACGTTTGCGCCGAGTTGCAAAAGTGCAAGTGCGCACTCGTTTCGCTTCATTTCGAGCGCGAATAAGAGAGGGGTAGTCGTTTCACGACCAATCTCGTCGACATTTGCACCCGCTCCCACTAATGCACTTATCACTTGAACGCGATCATCGAATCTACGCTCTACCGCTGAATGTAACGGCGTATAGCCTTCGCCGTCACGGAATCGAAGGTTTATCCCTTTCGTGAGCATCCATTCGATTGCGCTCAACGGGGACAAATCAATTGCATTGATGATCCAACGTCGCCCCAACCACCAATCGACCCCACCGGGGAAATCGTCAACAATCAACGCCAACTCTTCCCATTCGGTGATCGACTCGTTTTGTAAGCTGTTGATGATGTAGTCGTAGTCGTTCATGCGCTGATCCGATGCTTTGCGGGTTCCTCACCCTTCAACGGGGAGGCTAGGAGGGGAATGGTTTTCGGTCGATAGGAGGCAGAGAAAACTATCCCCACCCTGACCCTCCCCTTGAAGGGGAGGGAATCACTCGTTGACGAGGCTACTTCACTTTCGCCAACGCGTTCAACACACCGTCCAAACCTCCAAACACGGAGATTTTGTCGATGCGTTCCGCGACGCGTTCCAGGGTTTCTAGCTCTTTCAAGCGTAGCGCCACTGGGTTGTCTTCCATCACTTTCGCTGTGTTCAAGAGCGAGCGCGATGCAGCGGTTTCTTCGCGGCGACGGATCAAGTTGGCTTGCGCGACTTTTTCCGCTTCTACGACTTGCGCGAGGATCGCTTTCATCTCGCCAGGCAGGATGATGTCTTTCACACCCACTGCCTCAAGCGCGATACCTGCGCTCGCCATGCGCTCGCGCACTGCGACTTTAACCTTCTCATTGAGTGCCGTTTTGTTTTCCAGCAACTCGTCGAGCGATTGCGTGCCCACTGCGGCGCGCAATGCAAACTGCAATTCGCGATAGAGGTTATCCAACGGTTTCGCAGTCATCGCGAACGCTTTCAACACGTCCGCATAACGCCACGTTGCGCCCAGGTTGAGTCGTAGCGCCACTTTGTCTCGCGTCAAGATTTCTTGACCGGTGACTTCAAGCGCTTGCACACGCAAATCGACGAACTCCACCGTAACGCTACGGTTAAATCGCCAAAACGCATACGAACCCGCTTCCAGCATGCGAACAAGTTTCCCGTCGATCACAAGCAAGCCGATGTTGTATTCCGGCACTTGCACTTGCAACACCGCTTGCAAACCAGCAACCGCGCGACGCTTCAATTGCGAATGCGTGATCTTTGCAACCAAGTCTTTCGCAAGCTCGCCTTCACCCGAAAGCTCAACGGTTTCAACGCGCACGTTTGCCGAAGTCTTCCAATACAAGCGACGCGTCGCAGGCGGCAAAAGTTCGACGAGCGAATCGTTTTCGTACAACAAGCCAGCTTGCGTATCGTTCAATTCAACACGCACGAAGTGCTCGTTTGCCGAATCGGTAGGCGTTGCGAGCAGGTAGTCAGCAGCAGCGCCGATGTAGAGTGGCTGTGCTACCTCTTTTCGCTCCACGACAATCTTGTCGAAGAGCGTAGGAAACCAGTATTGACCCGGCGCGAGCACGCGCTCGAAATCGCCATTGCGCAAAAGTACTGCACGTTCGGTTTTGCGCACATTGATTTTGTTTAGATTCATCATTGTTGTTCTTTCTTTATTCGTGAGTGTTGCCGTTACAGTCCGCTCGCGGGATTCGCTTGCGTTGAACGTTGAGCAACGGTGTTGTCGCTTGCTTCGCGTTCGATCAAACTGCATCGAACGCGTTACTAACAACGCTGCCGTGCCGTTCGTCCTCGCCTCTCGCATATCGCAGAGCGCGCGGGCTGACAAATCGCCTTCGCTTCCACCGCAGCATCGATTCGCTTTCGTGTTTCGATGCTTCGTTGTCCGCGTTGCCGATCTGCATTCGGCGGTGAGCCTTGCGGCTCGGGTTTCATCATGGCGTTTCAGGCCAGGTTTTGGAACGGGATTCGAACCCGCTACATATCGATTCGTGGTCGATTGCTCTGCCGATTGAGCTATCCAAAAGGAGAAATTCAAGGGAATCGAACCCAACAGCGTTGCCGCTGTCACCAAGAGAACTTCATATCAAGCAGTCCACATGCGGCGGCATACGCAACACGCAACTCGAACCATTCGAGGCATCGCGCACCGGTGGGGAGCAAACCCCTAGAACCTGTAAGCGCATCATGTTTTCTGTTTGACGCTTTTCTTATTGCAGCGAGCGTGCCAGATCGTGTATCGCAGCGGCTGCCAACCGTAAACCATTGATTTATTTAATTACTTTTCTGATTTGCTCACGTTTGCTGGCGCCGCACGTGAGTCAATTCACTGCGCAACTAGCTTGAAAGCACGTTCAATAGCAAAATAGCTAACCCGCTGTCGTCATTCCCGCGAAGGCGGGAACCCAGACCGGGCAGATTGCTGTTGATCAAATGATCGTAGTTTCTCGACCGTCTCGGTCTGGGTCCCCGCCTCCGCGGGGATGACAGATTGAGGTGTGGTGCAAGGAACCCAGCACTAGAGGGAGCATGGAGCAGCAAAGAGTGTCACAACCAACCACCAAACCCACCACCGTCATCGGCTTCCTAGGCTCGCAGCTTGATGCAGGCGGCGGTCGTGGTCGTTGGCAAAAGTGGCGGCCGACCATTTCTATCGTGCAGCACGAAGATGTCGCGATTGATGCGATTGAGCTGTTGCATTCGCCGGGGCATGAGCGGATTGCGGAGCAAGTGGTGGCAGACATCGCGCTCGTGAGCCCGGATACGCGCGTCACCTTGCATGCGCTGCCCGTGCGCGATCCTTGGGATTTCGGTGAGATGTATGGCGCGCTCTTTGATTGGGCGCATGCGCAGAAGCTTGATCCGGAGCAATCGGATTATTGGATTCACATCACGACGGGCACGCACGTCGCGCAGATTTGTTTGTTCTTGCTTGCAGAGGCGCGCGTGCTACCGGGTGTGCTCCTGCAAACCGCGCCGCCACGCCCGCAGCGCGAAGGCGATCCGGGCAGCTATGCGCTGATCGATCTTGATCTTTCGCGCTATGACGCGATTGCGAAACGCTTTGCGATCGCGACGGACGATGCGAAGCGCTACTTGAAAAGCGGCATCGCAACGAAGAACAAACGCTTCAACGCCTTGATCGATGAGATTGAACACGTGGCGCTGCGATCAAGTGCGCCAGTGTTGCTGACCGGCCCCACCGGCGCGGGGAAAAGTTTCCTCGCGAAGCGCATTTACGAATTGAAGAAAGAGCGACACAACGTCACTGGCGAATTCGTTGAAGTGAATTGCGCAACGCTCATGGGCGACGGCGCCGCGTCCACCTTGTTCGGTCACAAAAAGGGCGCGTTCACGGGCGCGATGGCCGATCGCGCGGGCTTGCTTCGCAGCGCTGACAAAGGCGTGCTCTTTCTCGATGAGATCGGCACGCTCGGGCTTGATGAACAAGCGATGCTGCTCAAAGCGATTGAAGACAAACGCTTCTATCCAGTCGGTGCAGACAAAGAAGTTGCGAGCGATTTCCAGTTGATCGCAGGCACCAATCTCGATCTGCGCGATGCGGTCGCGCGCGGCGAGTTTCGAGAGGATTTGTTCGCGCGGATCAATCTCTGGAGTTACACCTTGCCCGGCCTTGCCGAGCGACCCGAAGACATTGAGCCGAACGTAGATTACCTATTGTCACTTAGCCCAAAAGATATCGGGCAACAGGCTCGATTCAATGTAGAAGCGAAAAAGCGTTATATGAGCTTCGCGTCCGGTGTAAATGGCGCGTGGAGAGGCAATTTTCGTGATCTATCCGCAAGTGTGACTCGCATGGCCACACTCGCCGACGGCGGGCGCATCACCGAGGCCGTGGTCGATGCGGAAATCGAGCGGCTCAAATGGCTTTGGGCGAAAGACGCATCGACGAGCAACGCGCAAAGCGTCGAGCTCGAACGCTATGTCGACGAAGCC
Organism: Betaproteobacteria bacterium; assembly: GCA_013298765.1. GTDB lineage: Bacteria > Pseudomonadota > Gammaproteobacteria > Burkholderiales > Casimicrobiaceae > Casimicrobium. Next base: position 4,337 of record JAAFJA010000007.1, on the reverse strand, counting down.
GCACTCGCAAAACTCGATCTCTTCGATCGCCTGCAACTCGAAGCGGTAATTCGCGTGTGCAAACAAAGCCGCACGCTCTCGGATGCGGGTCGCAAGCTCTACAACGTCTCGCGCGAAGAGCGAAGCGAAGTGAACGACGCGGATCGGTTGCGCAAGTATTTGGCGCGGTTTGGGTTGAGTTTCAACGCTATTGCCATTTGATCGGTTGAAATCCGCTACGCTCTCACTTGTTTCAGTTTGGCGAATCGATTAAAGGAAATACATGAAACTACGCGCTCTACTCCTCGCATCGTTTCTTCTCGCCACAAGCGCCCCTTCATATGCGCAGCCCTCGGCAGAAGCGAAACAACTTGCACAAGAAGTTTTGGATCTGACCGCGAGCGAGTCACTGGCCCAAAGCGTGCGACAACTCATGACCCCCACGCTACAAAACTTGCAAAAACAAGTCAGTGGTCAAAAGCTCAACTCCAAGCAGCAGGAAATTTTGCAGCGCCATATGACGGAATTTACTGATGACATGATGGGCGCGGATTTTCTTGGCAAGGTAAAAGCTTCGATGCTGGACGCCTATGCGACTGTTTATACGTTAGATGAATTGCGCGGAATTCGCGACTTTTATCGTTCGCCAGCGGGCATTGCGTTTGCGCAGAAAGCACCGCAGGTGATATCGCAATCAGCCCCGATGATGCAATCGCTAATGCCACCAATGATGGAGCGCATTAGGGCGCGTAGCGCAAGGATTATCGAGGAACTCAAGGCCGCAGAGTAGTCTTGCAGTTCTCGCTAAATGTGGATCGACAGCCATTGCCATCTCGACTAGCCGCGCGAAGCGCTCGTGAAAAATCTGCGTAAATCAACTGATTCATCTGCGTAATCTGCGTCAAAAAAACATCCGAGCAACACCGCGCCGCGCGCAACAAGCCGCTTTGATTCGGCATCTAGAACTTCTGTGTAAATCTTTGGCAAAAGACGTAATCACTAGCTTCGCGTTGTTACATTCGTAGTCCATCACGATTACTTTGTAACCACGCGCGTCGCGAACTCATGCTTCTTCTTCAAGTTTTCCCGACGATTGGCGTCACGATTGTTTCGCTCATCGTCGGCGGATTGCTCGCGAGAGGCATCTTCGCGGGGCATCGCTCAAAGCCACTGCTCTTGCTTATCGCCTTGATGATTTCGGTGGGCTTCGGCTATCTCTGGCTGCTGCCCTCGGCTTTAGCGCTGCCTTCGTCTTGGAGCAACGTTGCGCGTGCGTTGAGTATTCCTTCGGTTGGGCTGTGTTGGTGGTTCGCTTGCTCGTTGCTCGATGATCGTTTTCGAATCGCTGGCTTGCAGTGGTTCGGTTTGATTGCGGCTTGCGTATTTCCCACGTATTACTTTTTGCATTCGCTCGGCGCAATGGTTCAGCAATGGCCAGCGTTCGTCCTCAACGTGGGTATCGTTCCACCGCTCGTGCTTTGCGCGCACATGCTGTGGATGGCAATCTCGGGCTTTCGCGACGATTTGCTGGAGGAACGTCGGCGTTTTCGACTTTGGATCGTTGCGGTGATCGCTTTCGCTATCGTCGCGTCGTTGCTGGCGGAAGAAATCGATAACGTGGAAGCGGGCAATATCCTGCGCGCATTCTTTGCGTTTGGTGCGACGCTTCTGGTGCTGTTCTGGCTGGCTAAGTTTTCGCACGAAGCCTTGGTGTTCGAAACGACGCTGCTTGAAACGTCAAAAGCGCCGGTCGAGCACGCGATTGATCCACGCGATCAGGCCGTCCTGGGCAGGCTGAACGCCGAAATGGAAACCGGTCGCGCGTTTCTCGATCCCGAACTGAGTGTCGGTTCGCTGGCCAAGCGCGTGGGCGTTCCCGAACACCAGTTGCGCGCGCTCATCAATCGTGGGCTCGGGCATCGGAATTTTTCGAGCTACGTAACGGGCTTGCGAATCGCGCACGCGAAGGTTGCGCTTGCCGATCCGGAAAAAGCGCGGCAACAAATCCTTCGAATATCAATGGATTCAGGTTTCGCGTCACTTGCCACGTTCAACCGCGTTTTTAAGGCGCTCGAAGGCGTGACACCGACGGATTACCGCAAAAAAGTGCTCGAAAACGCACCTACTACCCCTCAAAACTAAAAATATCTCCTTATTTCGGGTTTTGAGCGAAGTTTTTTGGTTTTGCGAGGACGCCACTTCCCGCGCTCTCTAGATTTCGACCTGTTCGTTTCGAATCAGGAGAAACTATGAAACCGTGGTTTAGATGGAGCGCGCCCTTTGTCGCGTTGTTGCCGTTCGTTGCCTCAGCGACTTGGAGCATTGTCGCAGTCGACCCCGAAACCGGCGAAGTTGGCGCTGCTGGCGCAACCTGCTTCCCGGATGTCGCCGTGATTGCCCGCGTCGTTCCGGGCAAAGGCGCGGTCGTCGCGCAGGGTTTGACCAGCAACGAAGGGCGCGATCACGCGAGCAAGATGCTGCGCGAAGGCAGCGCCGCGAACGCGATCGTTGGAGCGATCACCTCAACGCATGTCGATCAAAGCATCGCGCTCATCCGGCAAACTCGGCAATATGGCGTCGTCACGCTTCAAGAAGGCAAACCAACGACTGCGAGTTTCACCGGCCATTTCACCTCGCACGCACGCGGCGCGCGCTCGGCCGATGGCGTATCCGTGCAAGGCAACATCCTCGCGAGCACCGATGTGCTCGACAAAACGCTTGCGCATTATCTGAGCACGCCAAAATCCTGCGGCCTCGCCGTTGCCTTGCTCAACGCGCTCGAAGCTGGCGCGCTCGAAGGCGGAGACGCACGATGCACGATGGAGCAAAGCGCACTCTCCGCGTTTCTGGTCGTGGCAAAGCCAAGCGATGCGGCCAACGCGCCTACGATTCGCGTGATCGCACCCAACCAAGAACTCGGAGAGAAAAATCCGGTGTTGATGCTTCGCGAACGATTGCGCAATCGGATGATCGAGAAGTCGATTTTGCCCCGCGATTGTGTGTTTTGACAGTTGAACCCGCCCAACCTCTCCCTTTTGGGAGAGGTCAACGCAAAGCGTTGGGTGAGGGTAAAGCGACTGCACTGCAGCAACGTATACCAAGGTGCGATTTCCCTCACCCGCGCGTTCCGCGCGACCTCTGTGCGCTTTAGCGCATCTCTCGCATAGCTCGCCGACCGCAACTGCGTTGCGTCCTGCGCCTACGGCTGGTCCCACAGGGAGAGGCAATCCTACAATCGGAGCATGTGGATCGACAGCCATTGCCATCTCGACGCGCCGGAGTTTGATGCGGATCGCGATGAAGTCGTTGCGCGTGCACGTGCGGCGGGCGTGCAAGCGATCATCAATTTACCGGGGCATGTCGATCACTTTGCGCAAGCAAAATCGACACGTGAGCGCTACGGAAAAGATTTCTGCATCACGGGTTACGGCATCCATCCGATGTGGGTCGCCGGGCCAGGTGGCTTCTCAGCGCGCGAACACATTGCGGTGCTTCGCGAATGGGTCGAGCGCGAGAAGCCGGATCTGATCGGCGAAATCGGGCTTGATTTTTTCATTCCGAATTTCAATCAAGCGGAACAGGAATGGTTCTACGCTGAGCAATTAAAAATTGCACGCGATTTCGATCTGCCGGTGTCACTGCACGTGCGCCGCTCGCAAGATCATCTGCTCAAACATTTGCGACGCATCAAAGTGCGCGGCGGTTTCGCGCATGCGTTCAACGGCAGTCAGCAGCAAGCCGAAGAATTCGTGAAGCTGGGGTTTTGTTTGGGCTTCGGCGGCACGGCGACGTATCCGCAGGCCAACAACGTGCGGCGCTTACTCCGCGACATGCCGATTGAACACATCGTCGTTGAAACCGACGCGCCCGATATTCCGCCCAGCTTTCTCGGAACGATGGGATCACGTGCGCGCAACGCACCCGAGCACGTCGCGCGCATCGGCGCGATGCTCGCGGAGGCGCGGGGGATGAGTGCGGAGGCGTTTGCGGAGCTGACGACGGGGAATGTGGGGCGAGTGCTTGGTCGCTAGATCAACTCAAAGGGAGAAACTATTCCACAGAGTCTGTTTTGGCTTCTGGGATCTACAACGAGCAATAGTCGGCTAGTTTCTCCAAGTTTGGCTAGCGCTTCAGTGACACTTTCGTCATGCTCAATCGTAATTGCAGGATTCAATTTCAATCCGTCGCGATCGGCATCGGTAATGCTTTTCGCTAGCGCAACGCCCACCTCGCTGAGCCTATCCTGAATTTTGTGTACGAGGCATATGATGACCGAAAGGGAGTTTTATGCAGAGTACCGAAGGCAAAGCAGACGTTGCGACATTGAGTCGCACGAGGCGTCGCAACCGAGAGATTGC
>JAAFJA010000006.1:227801-288799 GCA_013298765.1 Betaproteobacteria bacterium | reverse complement strand
CTGGCTTAACATGCCACCACCGAGTTACCCACCGCGCGCGCGAAACGTGCTCTATGCAAGGAGCTTTCGCGCGCGCCGTGGATAACTCTCAACGCGCCTCATACACAGAAATTCAGATACTCCCGCGGGCGGCTTTGGCACACTACTCGTGGTGGGCTTAATCGGCCCCGTACTGGAAGAAATGCTTTTTCGCGGCATCTTTCTACGCAGTTTTCTCAATCAGTATTCGCGCACGAAGGCGATCGTCCTATCGTCGCTTATCTTTGGCGCGGCGCACTTCAATGTCTACCAACTTGTCGTTGGTTTTCTTGTAGGACTTTTGCTCGGCTGGCTCTATGAGCGCACACGATCTCTGTGGCCGTGCATCGTGTTTCATGTGGCGTACAACAGCCTGCTCATTTGGCTCGGCGATACGATTAGCGCTGGTCAATTGGCGTCGTGGCCGTTACTTGCACTCATCTCGATACTGATCACAGTCGCCGGAGCCACCATGTTGCGAAAGACGCTTGCGCCACGCGTGGGCGGTACGTAGGCAGATAGTTTCGCAAGCAGGTCTAGCGAATACAGCGTCGATGCGCATATGCGAGCAACGTCGGGATTCGGATCTCATTCGAGTCTGCACGCTCTGGCGAGGCCAATGTGATGATGAAAGACTTGACCCCGTTAGCTCCTACTATGTGCCAAGCCGCTTGTTGATCTCGGCGGTTAGGTCGCGCGTTAAGTATCTGTCGGCGGCGTTCTGAATTGCGATGCGCCCCGGCTTGGTCGCTTGAAACAGCGAAATGATGGTCGTCATTGCGCCGCCGACGACGTTGCGCGGCTTGACCGTAAGGCGCGGGACGGTGGCCACGAGACTTTGCACCCTCGGTTTCGCGCCCGGAGTGAGCGCGAAACTTCCTTCCAGCACGAGGTCGAAATCTAGTTCGAACGCTGGGTCAGCATATGAGCCGGCAACGGTTGGTTGTGTGCTCTTGGCATACATGTAGGATTTGTTCACGCTGATGCGGAACGACGTGTTCGATGGGACGTCGACTTGGACTTCGCCGAGACGAAAGTTAATGTCGTAAAGGGTCACACCGCGAGCGAGCAAATCGCCGCGGCCCAACTGCTGCTTGAAGAAATTGTTGAGCACGTCGCGATTGTTGTCGATGAGCGCTTCTGCCGCGTTTTTCACCACCTCGCGCGGGTTTGCGTTTCGGCCGCAGTGGTCGCTGACTTGATTCGTTGAGCGGGTCCACAATAAATCGCCAATCTCAAAATTGCTGCGTCGATTGCCACCGCTCGCGTTGATTTCGTCAGAAAGCGGATAGCCGCATTTTCCGCCCTCGCGACCTAGCTGATTCCATTTCGCTGCGATAGAGCCGTAGATCATGTGCGCGCGCGTTTGCGGTGTCCACGCGATCACCCCATTCGCGAAATTTTGCACGCGACCGCCGCGTGCCCCGGGCGCTTCGTCGCCGACAGGTGGGCCCACCGGCGATTTGTCGCCACCGGCTTGTGACCACTTTTCGCCGATTGCGCCATACACCTTCGTATTGCCGCAAATGGGGCCAGACCAGGCAGCAGAGACGCAGCCTTGCGTGCCCGCCTGGGTACGCGCCTTCACGCGAAAGCATTGCGTCGCGTGCCGCGGAACATCAAAGGTGGCTGCTGCGCGATTGCCTCTGCCCACCCCGCCGTAGTTTGACCCGGCTGGTTTGCCGCCGATTGGCTGCAAGTTTCCGTTCAGTACCTCCACGTCCCAAAAGATGGGACGTTCGCTCGCTCGATTTTCCCAAGATATTTCCAACGAAGTCGGCGATTTGGTGATGGCTTTAAGGTTATTGGGTGTTCCGGGTCTATCGCTGCATGACGCAAGCGCTTCATTCGCGCTAAACATCATCAAAAGGGCGAGCGCAAGGCCCGCTCTGCCAATGCTGAAGACGTGTTCCATGTCGTGTCCTTTCGTCGTACTGAGCAGTGAAGCTCAAATGAACAAACAGAAGCAACTTTGCGACGATGATTCGGCCCAGCGCCGCAATGGAAAGACGTAACGCCGCGCTATTTAGCGACAGGCAAACATTGAAAACCGCTGCGCCTGAAAGCGGTTAGGGGCGAGCGCTACGCGCGAGTGATCCCGCACGCGTTTGTGAAGAAACGCAGGGCGCGATCCGATCGCACCAAATTGATACAAATCGCGACCACAGGAGCGATTTGGTCAAATTCAAATCGAACCAAAGGCGGCACCCTCATGCGGGTTCAGGACGCAGCGATGGTGCGTAACGCCAGTGTGAGTTGCAACGTGAAAATTGAGAGCGGAGCGCGAACAAATCAAATCGAGAGCGCGTATGCGCGAGCGATCAATCGAATCGCTCGCGTGATGCAAAGGTCAGCATGCAAGACCTGCGGCCGATTCCCGGCGCGGGAGGGGCGAATACGCAGTGTTCTCAGTAAGAGATATTCAGTTCTACGCGACGATTCGGCTTTCCCCCGACCCGCTTATCCACTTACTTTTTCTAGTGTGTTTATGCTGACATGGGGCCATCGGATCAACCCAGGAACTCCGTCCGTGCGTGGGAAAAAGTCAAGAAAGACGGTTTGAGAGTATTGAAGCCTAAGCTTTGGTTGCCCAGCATCGTCGAGTTCCGCAAGTTCCTGTATCCAGAAAGTTGACCGCATTGATGTCGCGTTCGCTTGTTTCACAATAAATGGAATATTCACGATTCCTCCTGTTGGAATGTCGGTGTCAACATCCAGTATCGTCGTCCTCGTGATGTTTACGCCGACGTTCGCCGCTTCAAGCAAGTCGTTCGGTGTCGCAGGATCGAATAACCCTTTGAATTTGTTCGATCCATGAAACGCTTTGTACGGTCCTAGATACGGATTGTTGTCGATGTCAGCGCGAACACCGATCGGTAGACCAGAAATCGTGGGGATTGTCGGCGCACCAGCGAGGACGGAAGCGCGACCCATTGCGAGCACTGAGTCCCCGTGAGGAATTGTCGCGAGCCGAGCGACATCTAGTCCGGCATCGGTCTCATTGAGGAGATGTAACCACAGTCCGGGTTCGTGATGAATGGCTAAACCCGGGTTTCCCGCGAGTTGACTTGCGGGCGCGTCGGCGGCGGCGACTTGCTCGATCGACTGTTCATAGTCGAGCGCCACAACAAACTGGTCAGTGTCGACAGTTTGGCCATTGATTCGAGCGATACCTCGATTCGGCACTCCTTTGTCGACCAATGAAAACTTAAGCTCCTCGTTGTATTGATTCATTAAGAGCCGATAGTTAAACGGAAATTGTGAATCGCTCGGAGTCGCGAATGGTAAGGCAATTAAGTTCCATCCTCGGCCCGGCAGATTTGGAAGGTTTTTCCAAACTCCCGGTAGTTGCGCCAACGGGCCAAGTGCTCGCTCGCCTGTCTGCGCTGTCGCAAGACTTCGTCCATGTAGCCGCATTTCCGACGCTGCTTTGATGTTCGACATGTTCATTTCCGTTCAGGTTGGCGTTGGTTGGTGCGCACTGAACTTGCCGTTCAGCGGGCATAGTCGACTGATACCGATCTAACAAATTTTTGTGTCAGGTCGATCTCCGCTGTCGGGCGATGCCGTGTGCCGGGCTGGCGAGTCACCTGTGGCGACTTCGTGTCAGCAACCGCAGAGAGATGATTAGGCAAGTTGAGGTTTCACGCCACTACACGCTCAGGTAGGAGTGATAAGCGCGCTTTGTTTAGCGCGTGTTCTTCTGTGCTTGGCTTTGTGTCATTCGCAATCACAAGAATAAGAGCAACCTGCTTGCGACCAACCGCTCATTCGCGTGCTCGTGATTGTTCCCCGGATGTTGTCGCGTTAACGCGAGATCGCCCACGCCGCGTTCGAACTCCATTATTCAGAGCAAACCTACGTGCTCAAGTAGTGGTGCGTGAATCGAATCGATGACTAAATTGCGCCATCATAACTACTTGCGAGTTTCCTATGAAGGTGAATGCCGCATCATTCTTTGCAATTGCGCTTGTCTCTCTTCAGTTGAACGGATGCGCGAGCGTTACTTCGCACCCACTTCAGCGCGGCGAACAGGCGGCCGGACTCATTTATCACCTACCCAAGAAGTATGTGAAGATAACCTACACCGTGCCTGCGCCCCCGAGTACAGCGCGAACGGTTTCGATACAGCCTACCGTGGCTTATCCCGACGCAGCACATCGTTTCGTGGCGCGGTTCAATCGGAATGAGGTCGGTAAAAACGAACTGAACGTCGCCGTAAATCAATCTGGCTTGCTTACTTCGGGCAACGCTACTACGACGAGTAAATTGGCTGACGTACTAAGACAGGCCGCAGAGGTGCTCGGCACATTTCGAACATTGAGTGGGATAGAGTCGGCAGATGAGCGGACGAAGGGATGCAATACCCCCGACACCTACGAAACGACGTTCGAACTTGCTGATCTATATGATGTCGGGAAGAAGTTCTGTGGGATATCTCTACGAATTATGTCGCCGCGCTTACCCGCTGCTGCGAACACAACGGCGAGCTCTGGCGTCTCAGGTTTTTTCTATCGCTCGTTGAGGTTGCATCGCGTCGAAATCGAGATACCGGGACACGAAAAAGAGCAAGTTTCTCTTCTGCTGCCAGATGAGAGCGAAACGCACTTTATTCCAGTTCAGGCCGCGCTATTTGCAATGGCTAAATCAGAACTTACTTTTGCAGAGGGCATGGCAATTGGGTCCAAGATCGAAACCGAGAGCGAGCTAATCGGGCTATTGAAAATTCCCGCAGACGTGATTTCGGGATATGCGAGCGCACTGGGGGCGGGGTTCACGAGGCGGCAGACGGCGCTCCAGAACGACTCAAAACTGGAATACGAACTACTACGGGCTTCGTTGTGTCGGGACGCAATTGCCGCTGGAAAAGTAGAGGACGCTGGAAAGCACTGCAAGTAGCGCTCCCGTCCTTAGTTGTCGAGCGATCTCGCAACGCGTTCGTGATGAATCGTACGGTGCGTTTTCAACGCACCCAAATGGTTACCAATCAACGTGGAGCGGGTAGCAACGATTCATGCGCACGCGCGAGGGGCGATTGATTTGCGCTCCGCACGCTGGGACACGGCGGTGCGTTAAAAACGCACCCTACGGATCGTTGTTTTCCAACCCTAGATATGCACGATACGCGTTTCGCGCGGTGGTTTACCAGGTGCGATAGGATCGCCCCCCTCCCGAGTGATGTATTTCGCCCGTTGGTGCGCGCCTTAGGCGTTAGCCGCGACCGTTCTCGCGCCAAGGCAACTTCGTGCACACGCTTATAAGTGCGTAAGGCACATTTGCTATCCGTGAGTGCTCAGGACCGCATTTTGCAGTTACATCCCCACTGTGCAGTTCTGCTATGAACGCAGCGATTTTTAAACCTCTTCCCTCACCGTTTGCGACTGCCAATTTTGCGTTCTCGCCTCTGAACTTATCCTGGAAAATCTGCGTACATTCCTGTGCCGAAATCATGGGCCCATAGTTGCGCATGCATACCGTAGTGGATTTTGACAATAGGTCGTCGTCGTAACTAACAGTGATCTCGTGTGTTTTTGGCGAATACTTAATTGCGTTTTCAAGCAACAGTAATGCAAGCATGCCAAAAAACGGGTACGCGGCGATAGTGGCGTCGGAAGTGTTCTCATACTTGACTGTGATGTTCTTTTCGCGCGCACGCTCCCGCAGGCAAGTTGTTGCGGAAACGAATTCAGCGTGCAGAGGTCTAGCTACTGGATCCTGTTGCATCCAGAGGGCTGGATTCAATTGAATATCGACGATGTCTAGACGTTTTCGAATGAAGTGAGCGGTCTGCTCAATTGCGTCGAGCCGAGTTCGCGCTTCAGCATTAGTCCGATCAACAAATGGTCGTAACTCATGTACGTTCGTCTGCAGCAATCCCCCGAGTCGGCGGAGATCATGCATCAGATTGAGTAACTCTTCGTTGCCAGCTTTCTCCTTGTCCATTATGTTCCAGCAGAAGCCCCAAGTAAGCCGGTGATGACAAGTGGCAACGCTTTCTCAGCGAACACGCCAACTACCTCTTTCGCTGCGTCCGAGAGCACAGTCCTCTCCGCCGCTTTCTGAAATGTTGAAGGATCTTTTTTCTTAATCGCTCGAATGAATGCTTGCTCCAGCTCGAAAACCGAAAACACAGGTACGTCGGCAAGCAGGAGACGATCACGAATACGCTTCCATCGCGAAACTGGGTCTGCGACCTGCGCAAGCGCCGTATCGAGATGGAGCACCCAGTCGTCAATCGATACGTCTTTTGATAAGACAATATCCGCGCTTCGCAAATCCTTATTGTGGCGGGTGGTAGTACCTGCGCCGGTATTTGTGATCAGATACTTATCCGGGAAGCGCTTTCGAATTTCAGCTAGCAGATGGGCGCCTTCATTTGAGCTGCCGAACTTCTTGCCGACGCCGACGATATCGCAAATAACGATGGGAAATTTCGCGACTGCGTCTATGTTCTCGATGTCTTCTTGGCTTTGGATATTGAATCCATGCTTTCGAAGGGGAGCTTCCGGAGTGAACGGCTCGTCATCGATTACCAGAATTTCAAAAGATCCACGATTGGAATCATTTGCGTGAAAAACTCTACGAATTGCATACAGGTCGAGCGGCGTCCGGAGAAGCTTAATCATCTCAACACATCCTCCGACCTCATTGTTATCTACTGGTTCTACGTCGCACGCTAGCCATCTCTATTCGCGCCACCTACTCCCAACTCAACGCCCCACCCGTCTGATACTCGATCACCCGCGTCTCAAAAAAGTTCTTCTCTTTCTTAAGATCCATCACTTCGCTCATCCATGGGAATGGATTCTCGGCCTTCTCGAAGAGCTGATCGAGGCCGATTTGTTGGCAGCGGCGGTTGGCGATGAAGCGCAGGTATTCCTTGAACATCGGGGCGTTTAGGCCGAGCACGCCGCGCGGCATGGTGTCTTCCGCGTACGCGTATTCGAGTTCGACGCCGCGCTTGATAAGCGCTTTGATTTCGCTCTTGAATTCTTCCGTCCAGAGGTGCGGATTTTCGAGCTTGATGGTGTTGATGAGATCGATGCCGAAGTTGCAGTGCATCGATTCATCGCGCAGGATGTATTGATATTGCTCGGCGGCACCGGTCATGCGGTTTTGGCGACCGAGGGCCAAAATCTGCGCGAAGCCAACATAGAAGAAGAGGCCTTCCATGATGCAGGCGAAGACGATCAAGCTCTTCAGAAGCGCTTGGTCATTTTCGAAGGTGCCAGTTTTGAAATTCGGATTGGTGAGAACGTCGATGAACGGAATCAGGAATTCGTCTTTATCGCGAATACATTTGATTTCGTTATACGCATTAAAGATTTCGCCTTCATCCAAGCCGAGCGATTGCACGATGTATTGATAGGCGTGCGTGTGGATCGCTTCTTCAAACGCTTGGCGCAGCAGATACTGGCGGCATTCCGGCGCGGTGATGTGGCGATAGGTGCCGAGCACGATGTTGTTCGCCGCCAGGCTATCGGCGGTGACAAAGAAGCCCAGATTGCGCTTGATGATGAGGCGCTCATCATCGGTGAGGCCATCGGGGCGCTTCCACAGCTCAATATCGCGCTGCATGTTGATTTCTTGCGGCATCCAGTGATTGGCGCAGCCGGCAAGGTATTTGTCCCACGCCCAGTTGTATTTGAACGGGACGAGTTGATTGACGTCTGCTCCGCCATTGATGACGCGTTTGTCTTCTGCGCGAACGCGGGCGAAGCGCTCTGCATATTGCGCATCGCTCGGCGCATTGACGGGGGTGCCTCGTTCGTTCATTTGCGCACGAAAATCTTGCACATGCGCAGCGGAGGGTGCAGCGGGTTGCGGCGCAACGGATGGCGTTGCGGCTGGTTTCGTGGTTTGAACGGGGGAGGTGACCACATCATCATCAAAATTCAACATGCTATTTACTTCCTTGTGCAAGTGACTTTAAGAAGCTCGCCGCGCTATTGCAGGCGCTCGAGCTTCGAATACAAATAGGTGGGCGAAATATCGATGCCGCCTGCTTCCCAGGTGAGCGTTGCTAGCGCGTCGTCAAGACGCAACTCAGCGAACGTGTCGGGGTTTTGCAGCGGCGCGAGATCTTCGCCCCAAAGATCGTCTGAAAAATCTACGATGCCTGCGCGCCCGTCAGTAAATTCGAGCCAGAAACGGTAATTGCCCACATGGCGGGCATTACGAATTTCAGGGCGCGCTTCGGAGGATTCGCTCAACGTACAGCTTTCAAACGATCAATCAATTGGCTTTTCAAAGTGCGCTCATTGCATCGCGGGCAACTCGGCATTGCGAGTGCGTGAAGAAGAGAATTCTTCGCAGGCGATCAATCAAAAAAAGTGCACTTCGAAAAACCGCCGAGGACGTAAAACACAAATCGCCTCGGCAGGAATTTCGCGCGGATGGGGTTTCCAGCAGCTTACGATGCGCTCGGCTTACACGCTACGAGAGCGCGCATGCGCGAGGCCGCGCTTATCGAATTAGAGAAGCTTATTGCGTCTCTTCTTCTTCGGGGGTTTCGGTGGTTGCGGGTTAATCACCGGGGGCTTTGGATCCCCAGCGTAACTAAACAACGATGCATTGTGAACACAGTCTTTCAGTGTCACGTAGCCTTGCGACGACGCGCCAATGACGTTCCCGTTCGATGCGATCCTACGCCAGCGGAATTTTGCTGCTTTGTCTTGGTAAAACTCCCACTTATGCTCTTTAGTGGCCACTGGATCACCTCCTTTCCTTAAGGTACACACACTCGGTTTAATGTGTGCAACATATCCTTGGCAGCGCGCGCGAACACGCAACTCAAGGGGCTTTGCGCAACCCTGCGATCAATTCGCCGCCCGTTCGCTCCGGGGGCATTGCTTGCCTCGCGCTTCGCGCAAAAGACTAGCAACAGGCGTTTGATTGCATTGCTGCGATAAACGATCGGAGATCGATCAATCGTTTATCGCAGCGCTCTCGCACGTGCGAGAGCGATGAGGCCGAACTTAGAGCGGCGGAATGCGAAGCTTTTGACCCGGGTAAATCTTGTCTGGGTGCGAAAGCATCGGTTTATTGGCTTCAAAGATCGCGGGATACTTGTTGCCATCGCCGTAAGCTTTTTTGGCGATCGCCCAAAGCGTGTCGCCCTTCACCACATCGTGATACGTCGCCTCTGGTTCAGAGAGATCCACCGACATGTTGTCGTTTACGTTGGAAACACCGGAAACATTGCCGCAGCAAAGAAGCGCTTTCTCTTTCGTTGCTTGATCAGCCGCAACACCAAAAATGTTTACGGTTGAACTTGCGGCATCGAAGGTTACGGTGAGGCCAGTGATTGTTAGGCCTTGTGCTTCGATATAGGCCTGAATTGCGTCGCCCGCTTGACGATTGGTAGCGTCGAGTCGCTCTTTCGCGGCGGCATCGTCAGCGGCTTGCGCGGCTGCTGCAGCGGCTTCTGCATCTTTACTACCGAAGAGCTTTTCGCCCGCGTCTTTGATGAAACTGAAGAATCCCATGTAACTACTCCTATGTGCAGTGTTTATGCCCCCGCGATGCCTGCCCCTGTTAACTTGGGGCTTCTCCCGGATTATGGCGCGAATCGGACTATTTTGCATCCAGCCCCATAAAAATTGGGCTTTCAGCGGAATGGGTGTTGCGCACTCGCTCGGCGTGAAGGCCAACGCGAGCCGCTGTTAACGCCTGATTACTGGCACGCTTCACAATCTGGATTGTCAATCGAGCAGTACTTCATGTCGGTGGCAGGTAGCTCTGCGGCAACCGCAGGATTGCTCGGCACGACCGCGGGCGCTGCCATGACTGGCGCAGCTTTCAACGGCGAGGCGCTGGCACCTGCGCCCATCCCGCCATGCGATGGAACCGAGTTCAATTCGCCGCCTTTACCCGTCGATTTCTCGGCGCTGGTGGCCGCCATCGTGCGCAGGTAATACGTCGTTTTGAGGCCGCGCTTCCAGGCGAGCGTGTAGACATCGTTTAACTTCTTGCCCGATGCACCCGCCATGTAAATGTTGAGTGACTGCGCTTGATCAATCCACTTCTGGCGACGTGCAGCGGCCTCAACAATCCACACCGGATCCATTTCGAACGCGGTGGCGTAGTTCGCTTTCAGATCATCAGGGATACGATCAATCTTGCCGAGTGCGCCGTCGAAGTATTTGAGATCGGAGATCATCACTTCGTCCCACAACCCGCGCGCTTTTAGATCATCAACGAGATGTTCGTTGATCACTGTGAATTCGCCGGAGAGGTTCGATTTAACGAAGAGGTTTTCGTAGTTCGGCTCGATACACGCCGATACGCCGATGATGTTTGAAATCGTGGCAGTTGGTGCGATCGCTACACAATTGGAATTGCGCATGCCATGCACCTTGATCCGATCACGCAGCGCATCCCAATCCATCGACACTGATTGATCCACTTCAACATAGCCACCGCGTTCTTCCGCGAGGAGCTTGAGCGAATCGTGTGGGAGGATGCCGCGATCCCAGAGCGAGCCTTTGTATGAGCTGTAGCGACCGCGCTCTTCGGCGAGCTCGGTGGAGGCCCAGTACGAGTAGTAGCAAACCGCTTCCATCGAACGATCTGCAAATTCCATCGCGGCTTCTGAGGCGTAAGGGATTCGCATCATGTGTAGCGCATCTTGGAAGCCCATGATGCCCAAGCCCACAGGGCGATGCTTCAGGTTCGACGTGCGTGCTTTACGAACAGCGTAATAGTTAATGTCGATCACGTTGTCGAGCATGCGCATCGCCGTGCGGATCGTTTGCTGCAGCTTCGCCTGATCGAGCTGATAGCCGCCATCGACCTCAACCATGTGATTGACAAGGTTCACGGAGCCCAAGTTACACACAGCAATTTCGGTGTCGCTCGTGTTGAGCGTGATCTCAGTACAAAGATTCGAGCTGTGCACTACACCCACATGCTGTTGCGGTGAGCGGATATTGCACGGGTCTTTAAACGTAATCCACGGATGCCCCGTTTCGAAAAGCATCGTGAGCATCTTGCGCCAGAGCGTCGTTGCCTGAATCGTCTTGAAGAGCTTTATTTCGCCACGCGCCGCTTTGGCCTCGTATTCGTTGTATTTGGCTTCGAAAGCTTTGCCGAAGAGATCATGCAATTCGGGCGCATCCGCCGGCGAAAAGAGCGTCCAGGGGCCGTTTTCCATCACCCGCTTCATGAACAGATCCGGAATCCAGTTCGCGGTGTTCATGTCATGCGTGCGTCGGCGATCATCGCCTGTGTTTTTCCGAAGCTCCAGGAACTCTTCGATATCCAAATGCCACGATTCGAGATACGTACACACCGCGCCTTTGCGCTTGCCGCCTTGGTTCACCGCGACCGCGGTGTCGTTCACCACTTTAAGGAACGGCACTACGCCTTGCGATTCGCCGTTGGTGCCCTTGATGTGCGAGCCCATCGCGCGCACCGGTGTCCAATCGTTGCCCAAGCCGCCCGCGAATTTCGAGAGCAGCGCGTTTTCTTTAATCGCCTCGTAGATACCGTCGAGGTCGTCAGCCACGGTCGTGAGATAGCACGACGAGAGCTGTGAGCGATGCGTGGCCGAGTTAAACAAGGTCGGCGTTGAGCTCATGAAGTCAAACGACGAAAGTAATTGGTAGAACTCAATGGCGCGCGCTTCGCGATCCGACTCGTTCAGCGCCAAGCCCATCGCTACGCGCATGAAGAACGCTTGTGGCAATTCGAAACGGCGATCTTTGTTGTAGCGATCAATCAGGAAGTAACGATCGTAGAGGGTTTGCAGGCCGAGGAAGCCGAATTTGAGATCGCGCATGTGGTCAAGCGCTGCGCCGAGTTTCGCAAGGTCGTAGCTGGCGAGTTCGGGATTCAACAAACCAATCGAAATACCGTGTTTGATGAACTTCGGGAAGTATTCGCCGTACTTCACCGCCATTTCGGCATGCGTTGCTTCTTCTTCGAGCACTTCGGTGCGAATCGAATCGAGCAGCAAACGCGCGGTGACGAAGCTGTAGGCCGGATCTTTTTCGATGTACTGACGCGCTGCGAGGATGACGCATTTGCGCACCTCTTTTGCGGAAACGCCGTCATACAAATCTTTAAGCGTTGCCTTGAGGATCACGTCGGCATCGGCTGCGCCGTGTAGGCCGTCGCATGATTCTTTGATGAGCTGGCGCAAACGCAGCAGATCGAGCGGCTTACGAATGCCGTCTTCGATCACGTGGAGGATCTGCTCTTGATCTGCTTCTTTGGTTTTGACTTGAGCGGCGCGCTCTTGCGAACGTTTTTCGCGATAGAGCACATAAGCGCGAGCCACTTCATGTTCGCCGCCACGCATGAGCGCGAGCTCGACTTGATCCTGAATCTCTTCGATATGGATCGCGCCGCCTTCGGGCTTCACTCGCATCAGCGCGGCCATCACGCGCTCAGTGAGCGCTTGGGTGAGCTCACGCACGCGCGCAGAAGCCGCGTTTTGCGTGCCATGCGTTGCCAAATAAGCTTTGGTGAGAGCCACTGAGATCTTCGACGGTTCGAATGGCACCACCGAGCCGTTTCGACGAATCACTTTATAGAGCGACGCGCGGTTGACATCGGATGCATTCGCGGGCGAGCCGGTCAGCGTATTGAGGGTGGCAGAAACGGTATTCATCGACGGTGCGCTAACCAGGGTGCCTGCGGTATCGAGCATCTAAGCGTCTCCCTTGAAACAAAAACTAATACGAATAAATTCTTAAAACTGCGGAGGACGTAGGCGCGCGAACACAGAACTCAATGCCACTCGTGTTTTTCGTTCGGCGTGCCGCCTATGACGGTTTCGCGATGCTTTTTTGCATCGTCGGTGCACACCGAGCTCTTCCTTGTCACCTCGTCGAATGCGCGCTGGTACGGTTTCGCAGTGTCTGACGTAATTCGTCACTTTGCGAGTTTGGCCCAGCATTACGCATCGATACGTGAGTGAACATCCTGCGGTTTTGTGCGCCTTCCGTCGAGTTTGGCATCGCTTTCGCGACCGCTTTTCGAGGTTTTTTGCGCGCTTTTCACGCACGACGACCACTCAAGAATCGTCCCCAAGGCCGAAGGATACGACCAACAATATCTTGTGGTCAAGCGCTTATGAGACCACAATATCTTGGGGTTTTCTCTTGCCGAACAAGCGGGCATAGCGCTTGACAAACAGCAATCGACATGTAGCCGCCCGTTGGCGGCGGTCCGCCCAAATTCGTGCACAGTTTCCGGGCGGAAATACGGGAGTTGTCCACAGCTTTTTCCACCAGATTCGGATTTAGAGCGTCGCTTTTGAAATCCGAAAAATCTGTTGGCGTGTGACAACATACGTCACGTCCCCAACTGCAGGACTTACGGTGTATCTCCCGGTTAATGAGCCAAAAGAAGGAATTACGAGCTGTACCGAACTTTGCCAAAAACAAGGCAGATTGATTGATTCCTTGGCGGTACGAAGCAAAATAGATGGGTGAATATGACCGCACAGTCGAGCACCGCCGCCGACGGCAGCCGCATCCGATGCCGCGAGCGGCTCGTGTGCGGCAACGAGACCCGCGAGCGCCAAATCCTCGGCAATACAAGTGAAACCCCAAGACACGGGCGGCGTGCCAGCGTGAAGATCATGATTGCCGAGTACGAGCAGGCGTTCCAACGCGCGATGGTTCGCTGCGAATTCGCTGATCGCAGCGTCAAGCTGGGGGGTGTAGCTGGCCCGGTTATGCACTAGATCGCCAAGCACCACCAAGCGCTCGATTCGGTGGCGCTCAATCAGGGCCGCGATGCGCGCGATGTCGGCGCGCGAATGCCCAGACGGCACCGCCAGCCCCGCCGCGCGGAAACTAGCCGCTTTTCCCAGGTGCACGTCGGCGAGAAAGAGCGTCTTCTCGCGCGCCCAAACGACCGCCTTGTCGGCGAGGAGCGTGAGCGTTTCGCCACCAAACTCAATCTCGATTGCATTCACGTTTTTGTCTGCGCGCGGGGCCGAGATCATTTGATCGCCTCGCGCTCTGAAACCATAGCTTTGAGCGACCGCGCAGCAGAATTCAATAGATTCGTGCGAAGCAATCGCTCACTCTTCTTATCGAGATCTCGCCCGACGATTCGGCCGATCAGGAGCGTCTGCGCGCCATGCCAAGCCGCAAACTCGGCTAGCGCGCGAGCCAATGATTCACCATTAACTTCATCTCTTAATCCCCAGTTTGATTGGGATCTGGGTTCTAAATGAAGTGCTTTCAACTCAAGTATTTTATGGGCACGATGTACCTTTGCGTCGGCGCGACCCACAAGTGAGCCGTTTACCAAAACAGGCAACGTAAAGTAGCCATACTTGCGTTTTTCAGCGGGGGTGTAGCACTCGATCCGGTAGTCGAAATCCCAGCTAGCGAGCGCGCGTTCGCGGTCCCACACCAGCGGGTCAAACGGCGAGAGCAACGCGGCGCGGCTTGCGTGCAGTTCATTGCGCTGAGCGCGTCGCAGCAGATGGCGATGATCCCAATGCACGTAGCCAGGAAGCTTCCAACCCTCCACATCGACGCGGATGAGTCGACCTTCGTCGACCAACATGTCAGGATGCGGCTGCGGCGTCTTTGCGGCGTGGCGAAAATAATCACCAATCCATCGGGCTTGCACGACTCCCATTGCCTTGACGGCACGAAGGCTTAACTCGCGAACCAGCGCGGCGTGGGTGAGGGCAATGGAATCATTGAGGAGGCGCTCCGGCAGAACGCGTTCCCGGAGATCATAAATGCGGTGGAAGTTCTCGCGCCGGGCCACCATCAGCTCGCCTGCGGTGAAGAGTGTCTCCAGTCGCAGCTTGTCGGGTTTCCAATCCCACCAACCGTTTCCTTTTCGCCCGCCATCATGCTCGAAATCGGTGGCGCGCACAGCACCTTCCTCGCGAATTCGGTCGAGCAGATGGAGATGGCCCACCGCGTCTCGATCAAGTCGTTCTGGCGCTCGCTTGAACCCGTATCGCTCTAACGCAAGCTGCTGTGTGCGGTAGAGCGGATAGTCATCAATTGGCAAGAAGCATGCAGCGTGTGCCCAGTACTCGAAGAGCTTTCCCTCTGCGAGCAACTCATCGAGCCAATTCGGATCGTAGTGCCCAAGCCGCGAAAAGAGCACGAGATAGGGTGAGCGCGCCACCACAGAAATCGTATCGATCTGCAGCACGTGCATCGAGCGAATAGCGGCGAGTACGTCCGCTTTCGTTGCTTTCTTTTGCGGCGCTTCGAGTAGCCCCATTGCGGCGAGCTGAAGCTGACGTGCTGCGGAGATAGAGAGTTGAGGTTCGGACACAGCGAAGAAGGCGAAAGATCAGTACGCCCTCAGAGGTTATCGCATCTGTCAGCTCCCGCCACTCGCGTCCGTGTTTTGCGCGACGACGTCTAACACCTATCGAATGATTCGCGTCAGAGCGTGTGTTGGGCTCGCCCCCGCGAGCCCAACCAACGCTTACTTTTTCGGCGCTGGAACGAAGACGGGCGTTCCGAAATACATCATGCCGGTCAATTGGTTCTGCACGATGAAAATGATCGGCACCGGAAGCCCTGAGAATCCCGCGTAGCCATCGGGCGGGTTGTAGCGATATACCGGGTTGATGCCCCCGTCGTAATAGAGCTGCGCGCACGAAGGATCGGTGGTGAACACGCATCCTGGCAGCACTTCATCTGGATTTTGGTAGGAGTTTTCGATTGTGTCCTGCAGCGTATTCGCCGCACCTTGCGCCGCCTTGATTTTTTCTTTGAGCCCTTTTAGATGCTTTTTTTGCTCGTCTCGATTGCGATACTTTTTCGGATTCTGCAGCGGGTCAATACCGTAGCTCACACCTTCTTTGAGTGCGTCGAATAGCCCTTGGATGCCATTGGATACGTCGGCAACGGTGTCGGGTCCAATGATCATTACCGAACTTAAGAGTGGCTCATCAAAATCCCCTGGCACTTCGATGGTCGCCCAATTCGCTGTGGGTTCGTTGAACACGCGAAACGAGAGCGAAGCGCCAGAGACCACCTCGTAGATATCACCACCCAACACGCTGGCTTTGAGCAGGTTTGCGCTGCTCACCGCAGCGGCGGTCCACGCCGCTTGCGACAGCACATCGACCGTGAACTGTTTCGCGTTTTTGACGCGGGTGTTCACTTCCTCCATCGCCTTCTCGATGATCTTGTCGACCGCGATTGTGACCAACTGCTCGGATAGCGTTGATTTCTGCACGACACTGGCGCGCTTCAAACCAGGGAATATTGGATTGCGTGGCGCGAGCCCGACGGTTTGCCCGACTTCATTGAAGAAGGCTTCGTAGAGCTCGGGGATGAGATGCGATGCGATGAGCAAATATTCGCGCTCATTGAGCATTCCGCCGTAGGCGCTCACTTGCAAACCGTCGAGTCGTGCTGCGCGTGAATTGAACCGATCAGCGAGTGTGTCCAGTTGAGCGATGCTTGTGCCGTCCGTTTTGAGCGCTGCGATCCACGCTTTGAGATCAAGCACAGCGTCTTTGAGGATACCGTTCACAGCGAGGTCTGCCGCCGTCGGCGTGAGACCTCTTGCTCGCAACTCAGCCACCGAAAGCGGGAAGTTGTTCGGTGGCGCAACGGGCACCGAGAGCTTCACGTCGTCAATATCCACCGTCCGCCACGTCGTCACCATTTGTCGGACCAATGCGGTCATCGCGGGAACATCATTGGCCGCGCGAGCGGCAACGAGTTGCGGACGAAGTGCATAGATCGCGTCCAGCGCCTCAACCATGCTCACGTAGGCTTGAGCGTGCGTTGTCGCGCCTGCCGCGACGGGGCTCGCGACCACGAAATCGGCGCTCGCTGAGCGACCATTCACGGCATCGCTGGCAGTAATGCGGAAGCTGCCGAAGGTGGTTGCCGACATGCTAATGGTGTTCCCGCTAACGCTCGGCAGCGTGCCGAGCGAGCCCGGAATCGATTCCGTGATGACGTAAGTAAGCGGCGGCAACGCGCTGGCTGCACCGCTGGCGTCAAAGGCAAGCGGCGTCACCGTGATCGTTTGATCGGCCGTGGCAATCGAGCGGTTCAATTGCAACCGTAGCCCATTTCCAGCGGAGACCGTGAGGCTGATCGGTGCGCCTCCAGGTGCGAACAAAGTGCCAGCGGCAACGCTTTGCGAAAGCACTTCCCCCGCGGGCCTCGTGTTGGAGAAGACGCGAGTGACGAGCGTGCTAAATCCCGCACTTGCCATTCGTGTAGTTGCGATTGATTGCGATGTACCGACAACGAAAGGAACGGCAACTGGCATCATCCCCTTCGAGACATCAAGCGCGATCATTTCGCCCTGCAGTACGCTCGCGCCAGCGGCGGGAAATTGAGTAAGTACTTCCCCTACCGGTCGCGCGCTAAACGATTCGCTCACCTCTCCAAGCTTGAAGTTCGCAGCATTGATGGCCATAGTCGCGGTGGCTTGGGAGAGCCCAACAACGTTTGGCACAGCCGCCGCGCCGGGCGACTCAAACATCACTGCGGTTTGCAACGCGACCGCACCCAAGCTGTCAGTCGCGGAGAAGACGACGGTGAACGAACCAAAACCTTGCAGTTGACACTGGACGAGACCGCTGGTCGCGCCGACTGTGCAAGTGGCACCATACGAAGCACCCGGCAGCAGGGCGTAGGTCACCGTGTCGCCAGCGTCGGGATCAATCGCCGACACAGTGAATGAGACAGGATTGGTGTTGTAGCGCGTCGGTGGTTCGCTCACGAATTTGGGCGGACGGTTGACGGGCAGCAGATCAATCTTCACAGTCGCTGGCGCGGAGTCCAGAGCGCCGTTGTTGGCGCCGTAAGTAAAGGAATCTTGTTGGACCACGCGCGGATCAATCGGCGTGCCAACGCGCGGTTGTGTTCCCCACACGTTTGTGACGGGTGTTGCGAAATTGTTTGGCAGTGGCACTGCGCTCGGTATCGAGCCATCGTCGTTAACGTTTGCACCGAAATACGCCCACTGGTTGTCAATCTTGCGCGAGGGCTGCCATTGGTTTGCGGCATCGCTAAAGATCATCACGCTGGAAACCGCCGTGGGCGAGCAGCAAGCTGCGCCGCCAAATTGCGAAGAAATGAGCACCACATCGGCGCGCCCGTCGTTGTCCGCATCAACCACACGGGTGAGCGCTCTCCACTGGCCGGTATTGGTGCCTTTCGTGGCAACGCTGCCCTTCACCTTTCCGTCCGCGCCATTGAGAAACAGAACGCGGTTGTATTCCTGCACAATCACCTCTGCAATGCCGTCGCCATCCAGGTCAAAGGCGGCGACTCGGCTGAAGACGGTTGCGCCAAGCGAGCCCTGTGGACGCGGCGATGCTTCGAAGTTCCACTTGACGCGACCGCGATGATCAATCGCCCACACCTTATTTCCTCCACCGTCGTGATGCGGCACCAGGATGTCAGATTTGCCATCGCCGTCGATATCGGCAACCGAAAGCTGCCCGTACCAACCGCCAGGGAGCGGCATCGCCCAGAGCTCACGACCGTCATGTTTGCGCACGACCAAGCGGGCCGTTGTGAGCAAATCCGAGCGCTGTTCGAGCGCGACGGTCTCGATGTCGGGAGTCGCGTCGAAATTGCCAAGCGCGGTCGAATAGGTTTGATACGGCAGATTGTTTGCGTACTTGGTGCCGTTCAAGTTCCACACCGCGCCAGAGAATACAAACTTGTTTTCACCACTGTTCGCGATATCCGCAACGATCACCCCGGGCAGGTAGCCGATGCCGTTGTTACCCGACACAATCGATCTCGGCCCGGCATCCTGAATCATGCGCTGCGTCACCGCGCCCGTTGCGCCGTTGAGAACGATTACGCCAGCGCAGTTTTGGTAATGCGGCGTCGATCCGGGTTCGCCTGTCGAATAAGTTCCGTCGGGTACGCTCTCAACAATTGCCGCGCAACTTGCGAGCAGTTTTTGTTGTGGAGTGCCTGGAAACCGATAGATGACCCCAGTCGCCGCAACACCCACCACGATGCTCGGCGGCTCTCCCGCACGCAGCCGGGTGATATTCAGACTGACGCCTCGGTTAAGCAGCGCCACGCTCTCGCTGACCTGCGTTCCAGGCCCAGTTCCCGAAAACTCAGCGGTTGCCAGAACCGGGCTTTTCCACTTGAATGCGCCGGTACGCCCGTTAAACGCGAAAACCCGATCAGACGGTGCATTGAATTCCGCGCCGTAGCATGCGCCGGGCGCGACGACGTCTGGAATACCGTCGTCATCGATATCTGCCACAGCAAATGAGAAGCCCCCATCGTTTGAACGCGAATACAAGATGCAGCCGTCAGGCGTTTCTTCCGTTTCCCAAAGCATCACGTTGTTTCGGATGTCAACCGCACGAATACGCCCCCTGAATCCGGGAATTCCTGTGGTGAGCCTGAAGAGCAGTTCTGGATGCCCATCGCCATTCAAATCCGCGAGCTGCCACGCCCATTCGCTGGTGTCGTCGGCGATGACCATTTCTTTTTTGAGCACGGGGTTAAACGTGTTCGCAATGGAATTGGGCGCAACGTAGGTAAAGCTGCCATCGGGGTTGAAGCCAGATAACGTGCCTTTCGCCGGATTACTCAGTTTCGCCGCGGCGAGCGCGCCGCCAGCGGGATCGACATCGTTGGCGAGCACGCCTTGCGCCGCTGGAATGCTGAGCGATTGGCCGAGCTGAACCGCGTAGCTATCGTTTCTGGCAATCGGCGCTGCGGCGGGGGTCAAGGAAATCACGAAGCGTTTTGCATCGGAGAGCCCTCCGGCATCGCTCACCTGCACGAGAACTGGGTAGTCGCCCGCCGCGCTGGTGCCCGTGGCCCATGTGAGCGTCGCGCCAGTCAAATTCATACCGCTCGGACCGTTGACCAGTCGGTACGTCAACGCGTCGCCGTCGGGATCGGTTGCCGTCAGCGTTCTGCTGAAGCTCGCCCCTTGGGATATTGTTGTATTCCCCGTCTCAACTAGGGATGGCGGTCGATTATTGCGAATAACGGTTATTGAAAAAGTTTGACTGGCGTTCTGCCCGTTTGCGGAGGAGACGCGCGCGGTAACTGAGTGAACACCCAGCTGCGCATTGCTCGGCGTCCAGGCGAAATTTGATGCGGGCTCAATCGTTGCGCCGTTGGGTGCCGTCGGCAAACTGTAGACGAGCGCTGCGCGGGCGTCGTTGGTTCGTCCGGCCAACGCGAATTTGAACGGCTGTCCAACCGGGATTGTTTGATTGGGGATCGGTGCGAGCGCGATGGTTGCGTTTGTCACCGTCACGCTCACATCGCTCGTGCTGCTCAGTGCCCCGTCGCTCGCGGTCAAACGGAAGACGAATGTGCCGGTTGTTTGGAAACTTGCGGTAGTAGAAAGCGAGTTGACATTGCCTAGCACCACGCTGTTGCTTGGCCCCGAAATTTGTGACCACGTGGTTAGCAGTGAAGCGGGCGTTGGCAAGCCATCGTCAGTTGCTGTGCCGGAAAGCGAAGCCGTTGCCGGCAGAGTGATCGATTGATTGCTGCCCGCGTTGACCAGTGGCGCGAGATTGCTGCCTGAGACTACGCTTACGGTCACGTCTGCGCTTGCCGAAAGCGCGCCGTCGGATGCGCTTAAGCGCAAGATGTAAGTGCCTGGCAATGAAAAACTCGCGGTGGTGTTTAGCGAGGTGGGTGCACTAAACCCGACGATTCCCGGCCCGCTCTGCTTGCTCCAGCTGATATTCAGCGCGCCCGGCGGATTCGGCAGTCCGTCGTCGCTTGCGCTGCCGGCCAGTGTCGCCACGTTGGGTAGCGTGACCGATTGCGCCGCGCCCGCGCTTACCACGGGCGCAACATTACTGGCGATCGGCACGAGCGCGATACGGGTATCAGCACGTATATGAAGCCATTGCGCATCGTGTTGTAGGAAGACGGCGAGGATGTCGGAGCTGCCGTTCGCATCGCCGTTTGGGTCCGTAACCACAGGCGTAACGCCGAGCCAATCGCCCACCAATCCATCACGCGAGATCGTCGCCGCGAGCAGAACCATTGAAATCGAAACGCTCGCGATCACCAATAACGGGCCGGCTTTCGCAATCACGTGTTTGCGAAGCCGTGGCGTTGCGATGACTAAGGCGAGAAGCGCCAGCACCAGCGCAGCGCTCGCGAGCGATGGCAGCGGCACTGGCAACGCGTTAGCCACACTCGCCTGAGCGAAGGTGTAGCTAAACGCGGCGGTTCGGTCTTGATTGCCTACAGCATCGTTTGAAAGGCCGTAGCCCGTTATGGAGCCGGTTGTTGGCAGCCCGTCGCGCGGAAGTGAAAATTCAATCGCCGCACTGCCGCTGGTGCCGTTTGCGAGTCCCGCCGACCATGGCCCATTGAGGATGAGGCTCGGTGCGGATAGCTGCGAGCCGTTGCAAGTCTGCGCCTCGACGCGCGTAACTTGCGCGGCTGTGGAGGTGGTGTCGATCACCGCGGTAACGACACGCTCAATGCCTTGAATTGCGCCTGCGGGGTGCGCAATCGTGCAGCCGGTGACCGCTTGCTGATCGGTGTCAAGCGCAAGTGACACGCGGTGAGTTGCGGCATCTGTACTTTGACTGATCGCTGCAGCGAGGAGCACCCCTAACGTCGTGCGCACGATTTCGCGCATTCTTAGAACCTTTTTCACTGCAAGCCCTCACGATCTTTTGAGAGCCTTCAGTATCGCGCGGCTAAACCGGATAAATCGATGCGACGCGATAGCGGGGTGTTACAACGCGTTACATCGGCAGCTTCACATGGGTGCGGTCTGCATCGGACGCATTCCGTAGCGATCTAATAACGCGCGAAACTCTGCTCGTGACGCGAGCGGCGACAGCATCGGATCCACCTGCGCTTCCGCAAAGCCGCCTTCATGCTTCGTAGCGGCGGCTTCCAACCAGCTAATCGCGAGCTCAGACTCGCCCAGTTGTGCGTACGCCACTGCCAGCGCCGAGGGATTCGTTTGCTCGATTTGAGTGCTTGCACGCACAGCGCCCACAATTTTGCGCGCGTTTTTCGTGTCACCCTCACGAGCGTCTACCACCGCGAGCGTAAGTCGAGCCCCGGCATCATCGGGGTCGTCTTCAATCACTTTCGCAAGCTCGGTGCGCGCCTCAAGCAGCCGGTGGAGCATGATCAGGGAGTTAACTAAAGTGAGCCGCGTCGAGGTCCGCTGCGGGTACTCAGACAGGAGCTCCGCGCACGTTCGCTCCGCGTCTTCGAATCGGCACGCGAAATAAAGTGCCACCGCGCGATTCGCACGTATTGCCGGAAACAAGGGATCGACCTCCTGCGCGGCTTCAAGGTGCGCCAGTGCGGCGTCGAACTCCCCCGAATAGGAGGCGAGCGTGCCCAGCAGCATGTGTACGCCCGGATGGCGCGGCGCAAGCTTGCGCGCTCGGGCTAGGAGTGTTGCCGCCTCCCGAAAATCGTACTCGTAATAGATCTTGTCAGCGGCGAGGTTTAGGTAAGCGCTTGCATCGTTTGGATCAAGCTCCAGTGCACGCCTTGATGCGGCGCTTCCAATTCGCCAAGCTTCGTCGGGTGACACTTGTTCATACATCGACAAGTTGCCCATGGTCGCCGCGAGATAGGCATGTGCCAGCGCGAAATCGGGCGCAATTTCGATGGCGAGTTCAAGAAGACGCCTGGATTCACGATGTCCTTCGGCGGTGCCAAGCGCACCTGCGCGCCGGGCCGCAACGAACGCATCCGTAGCGACATTAGGCATATCGCGAAAGCCACGGCGCGCGACCGGGAGCGTGTATTCGCCGGGCAGGATGTCTACCAGCGAATGCAAACTGCTCTCTCGGATTTCTCGGCTGACGCGCTCAACAAACTGCGCCTCGGTCTCATCTTCCGTATGGACGTAGCGTTTACTCGCGAGCAGCTGCCCGTACGGCGAGGAAAGCAGCATGGTGTGGACGCTTAGGCCCGCGCCCGTTTGTTGATTTCCGCTGCGCACAAGACGGGAGGAAAGCACTGCCTGCGCATTGACTCGTCGCGCAGATTCGAGCGGCGCCGCGTCGGCCACTGCGCGAGCCGAACGTGAGCCCACGACAAGCACCTGCAAAATCCCTTGAAGTTCAGCAATCGCCGATTCGAATAGCAGCGTTGCAAGCGTGTCATCCGCACGATCACTCACGAATGGCAATACCAGCAAGCGCGGCGCGGCTAACTCGCGCGCACTAATTGCAACGAACTCGGGGACGTAGCGTCCTTTCGGAAGCTCAATACGCACCTGGGGTGGCGCGTCGAACATTGAGTAATGCTTAAGCAATCGCTCACGAAGTCGACTCACGTTCACGCGAACGATGGGGTCATTCTTCGGGTCGTAGGTTGCGGGATCGCGCTGAAAAATCTCGATCCCGATGGACATCTCACGTAACGCGCCCTCGTCGTTGGCGAGCCGCTTATCCACGAGGTAGCGCAAAAGTCGTAAATGGCTGGGTGATCGGCGCAGGAAATCGCTCGACAGTAATCGCTCAAGTTCACTACGAATCAATTCCTGATCGGGCTGGGACATGGCGCACCTTCTAGACGTTGCCCCAACTGTATCGCGGAATTTCGCGTGCAAGCGCAAGGATGTAACACCTCGTTACGTCGCCGCGTACGACAGCGCAGAGTCTCGCAACGCTCAAGACGCGCCATCGCGGCTGATACGGACGGGAGAGGCATCGAAGCAGGCGCTAACGCGGGCCGCCAGACAGAGAAGGGCACTCCCCTAGAATTCGTCCAATAATCAACCGAGCGTAACCGAATGAGCATCAAATCTGACCA
The DNA here is from genome assembly GCA_013298765.1 of Betaproteobacteria bacterium. GTDB lineage: Bacteria > Pseudomonadota > Gammaproteobacteria > Burkholderiales > Casimicrobiaceae > Casimicrobium. Next base: position 265,058 of record JAAFJA010000006.1, on the reverse strand, counting down.
CTGGATTCGTCGCATGGCGAGTCAACACAACATGATCGAGCCGTTCGTCGAAGATCAGGTGCGCTATGTTGACGGACAAAAGATCGTTTCGTATGGCACGTCAAGCTACGGCTACGACATTCGCTGCGCGAACGAATTCAAGATTTTCACCAATATCAACTCAACCATCGTCGACCCGAAGGCGTTTGACGAGAAGTCGTTTGTCGATTTCAAGGGCGACGTGTGCATCATTCCGCCCAATTCGTTCGCGCTCGCGCGTACCGTCGAATACTTCCGCATTCCGCGCAGCGTGTTGACGATTTGCGTAGGAAAAAGCACCTACGCGCGCTGCGGCATCATCGTGAACGTGACGCCGTTTGAGCCGGAATGGGAAGGCTACGTCACGCTTGAATTCTCAAACACCACGCCGCTCCCGGCAAAGATCTACGCGGGCGAAGGCTGTGCGCAGGTGCTCTTTTTTGAGAGCGACGAAGTTTGCGGAACCTCATACAAAGATCGCGGCGGGAAGTATCAGGGACAAATTGGCGTTACGCTGCCGAAAACCTGAGTTTTCAGCGCGGCGAATCGTGTGATTGATGCCGTGTTGATTGAGCTGTGCCAGGCGATCTGGCTTCGTTTGGGTGCGGTGCAGCGTGCGCTCGAACGAGTAAACGCCTGCCCGTCTGCCGCGACGAGAGAGGCGCATTCGTGAGTGAAATTCGACATGTGGGTTTATTGCTCGCTGCAGGCTCGGGCTCGCGCTTCGGAGGCGCTTATCCTGGCGCGAAGCTAGACCATGAAATCGACGGCGTTCCAATTGGCGTGCGCACGTTCGAGACGTTGGCTAGCGTTTGCGAGGCGATGATTGTTGTGGTGCGCGATCCCAAGAGCCAACTGGCCTGCGCTGCGCGGGAACAAGGCGCGCATGTGGTGGTGAATGAAACGCCCGCTCGCGGACTTGGCGCGTCCTTAGCGATCGGCTCTGCGTTTGCGATCAACAATTTCAGCAATGCTCGATTCTTATGGGTGCAGCTTGCTGATATGCCATTTATCAAAAGTAATACTTTGCGGCTGCTAGACCCGAAAAAATTGGGGAAAGAGGATAAGAGTTACATGCAAATATTGCGCCCGCGATTTCTTGGCGCGGCGCTGATCGAGGGGGAGACAACAGCTCGCAAGCGCGCCGGACATCCTGTTGTGTTCGGCCGCGCGCATTGGGACGCACTCACTCAACTCGACGGTGATGTCGGCGCGCAGGCGGTGATCGCTGCGAACCGAGATTGTCTGTTTGAGGTTGATACGGATGATGAGGGCGTGTGGCGCGATATCGATTCAATCGCAGACCTTGCGCGCCCGTGAGTTCCGACGCCGCATCGCCTCCGGATCAGCTCGCCAGGCGATCCGTACAGCAGCGCGAGCCAGGCTGCGCTATCGCGCGAGTGAGGAGCTTACGCTGCTCAACTGGCCCGTCCACCATTTCTCAACGTCGGCCGCATCAAGCGGCTTGGCGAAATAATAGCCCTGACCTTCCTCGACTTTGAGATCGCGGAGGATAGAGAGTTGGAGCGGTGATTCAACACCTTCCGCAATGACGCGTAAGTCAAGGCTGTGCGCAACGGCGACAATGGCTTGGACAATACTTTTCCGAGTGGCCACCTCAACGTCATGCATGAAGCTGCGATCAATTTTGATGGTGTGAAACGGCAAACGTGTCAGGTAGCTTAAGCTCGAATAGCCGGTCCCGAAGTCATCCAAGGTGAGCGTCACGCCGAGCTGGTTGAGTTCGGTGAGCGTTTCGATCACGCGGTCCGGGTTACTCACCAACATCGACTCAGTGATTTCCAGATCGAGAAACTGCGCGGGGATCTTTGTTTGTTCGATGGTTTCGCGCACGCTTTCTAGCCAGAACGGATCGTCGAGCTGCCGCGCCGAAACGTTCACCGAGATGCGCGGGTAAATATCGCGCTGTTGCCAAAACTTGAACTGCTCGCAAGCCATTTCAAGCGCACGCTGACCGAGCTGATGAATCAGGCCACTTTGTTCGGCGGCGGTAATGAAATCGATGGGCCCAATCACGCCACGACTCGGATGCCGCCAGCGCAGCAGCGCTTCGAGGCCGACTGGCGATCCCGTGGAAATATCCACTTGCGGTTGAAACACCAAGAAGAACTCTTCCGCCGCGATGCCGCGCCGAATATCGGCATCAAGCTTCGCTCGCATGGCAACCGGTTGTGCGTTGGTATCTGCGAATCGCTCCACGCGATTGCGACCGGCTTGCTTCGCAGCAATCATCGCCGCATCGGCATTCTTAATAAGATCTGCGGCGGTGCGTCCATCCTGTGGATAAACGGCCACGCCGATTGAGGCTGGCATATTGATTCGCGATCCAGCCACATCGAGCGGCTGCATCAGAGATTTCATGATGTCTTCGGCAATGGTGACCGCTTTATCCTCTGCGTCTTGGAAGCCAAGCTTTGGCAAGAGCACCACAAACTCATCACCGCCAAAGCGGGCCACGAAATCTTCCTGGCGAACAACATTTTTCAGGCGATCAGCCACGGTACGCAAAATAGCGTCACCGGTCTCGTGGCCGAGGCTGTCGTTAAATCCCTTGAAATAGTCGAGATCGACAAAAAGCACTGCCGCGCGCGAGGTTTCGTTGGCGGCGCGCTTAAGCGTTTCTTCCAGTTTGCGCGTGAACAGAAAGCGGTTGGGAAGCGATGTCATCGCGTCGGTTTGCGAAATTTGCGACATTCGCGCGGTGGCTGTGTTCAGCTCGCGAGTTTTTTCGCGCACCCGCTCTTCGAGTGCGCGCTGATAGCTTGAAAGACGCTCGCGCGTCTCGGTGAGTGTGTGCGCCGTTTCGTTGAAGGCGCGTAAGGTTTCGCGCAAATCGGCGCTTCCGCTTGCACCCACCTCGGCCGAGAAGTCGCCGCGTGCGAGCGAGCGCAGGCCGCTGGTGAGCGACTGAAGCGTACGCGAATCGCGCCTGAGCTTAAGCCACCAGAGAAGTGACGCAGCAACTGCGCCGAGGACAAGTGCGACGGCGTGGAGCGGCCCAATTTCTTGCAGAAAATTCAACTTAGGGGTCTTCTCTCAATTCTCTCTGGCAGCTGCGACAAGCATTTCACTAAACAACTGCGATCGGGATTCTGCCAATCTTTGATTGCCACTCGCGTGGGCCGGTCTGGTGCACGCTCACACCCGTGGAATCAACCGCCACGGTGACAGGCATGTCTTTCACTTCAAATTCGTAGATCGCTTCCATGCCGAGATCGGCGAACGCGAGCACTCGTTGCGACTTGATTGCTTTTGACACCAAATAGGCCGCGCCGCCCACCGCCATTAAATACGCCGCGCGATGTTTCTGGATGGCTTCGATACCGGACGGCCCACGCTCGCCCTTGCCCACCATGGCGATGAGCCCAGTTTTGGCGAGCATCATCTCGGTGAATTTATCCATTCGCGTGGCCGTTGTTGGGCCCGCAGGGCCAACAACCTCGTCGCGCACCGGGTCTACCGGACCGACGTAATAGATCACGCGGTTGGTGAAATCGACGGGGAGCGTTTCGCCCCGTTCAAGCATGTCTTGAATGCGTTTGTGCGCCGCATCGCGGCCAGTCAACATTTTTCCGTTCAGAAGAAGCGTTTGGCCGGGCTTCCAGCTCGCGACTTCTGCGGGCGTGAGCTGGTCTAAATCCACACGCTTGGATTGCTCGAGATTGGGCGTCCAGTTCACTTTTGGCCAAATATCAAGCGATGGAGGCTCAGCGTAGGCGGGGCCTGAGCCATCCATCACCACGTGGGTGTGTCGGGTCGCCGCGCAATTGGGGATCATCGCGACCGATTTGCCCACCGCGTGCGTGGGAAACGTCGCGATTTTTACGTCGAGTACGGTCGTCAGGCCACCCAAGCCTTGCGCGCCGATGCCAAGCGCATTGACCTTTTCAAAGAGCTCGATACGAAGCGCTTCCAATTTGTCTTTCGGGCCGCGCTTGAGCAAATCGTACATATCGATTGGCTCCATCAGCACTTCTTTGGCCATCGCCATCGCTTTTTCAGCCGTGCCGCCCACGCCGATTCCGAGCATCCCGGGCGGGCACCAGCCTGCGCCCATGGTGGGAACGGTCTTTAGCACCCAATCCACCAGCGAATCGCTCGCCTTGAGCATCGCGAAGTTGGACTTCATTTCGCTGCCGCCGCCCTTCGCCGCCACATCGATTTCCAAGGTGTTACCTGGGACCACTTTCATGCTGATCACAGCGGGCGTGTTGTCCTTAGTGTTCACACGAGAGAAGAGCGGATCAGCCACGATAGAGGCGCGCAGCTTGTTGTCTGGATGCATGTACGCGCGGCGAACGCCTTCGTTGATGGCATCGTCAAGCGTTCCGTATGCACCCTCGAAACCTTCGAATCGCACATCCATGCCAATTTTCAAGAACACATTCACGATGCCAGTGTCTTGGCACAGCGGGCGCTTACCTTCGGCGCACATCCGACTGTTAGTCAGAATCTGCGCGATCGCATCTTTGGCGGCAGGGGAGGCTTCGCCCTCATAGGCGCGCGCCAAGTGCGCGATGTAATCCTCGGGGTGGTAATAGCTGATGTATTGCAGCGCACCGGCGATGGTTTCGACAAGGTCCGCGGCTTTGATGATGGTTGCCATAAGTAATCCAGGAGATGCGAGAGATCGAGCGCCACTGATTGCAGGGGCACGTCGCTAATCGTTTTTGGTGCGGCCGTCTCGAGCCTTGGCTTCATGCTCAGAAGGGGCCATCAAGCGATCGGTCGCAGCGATAGCCATGGCCGAGAGCAGAAACACAACATGAATCAGCGTTTGCCAAAGCAGCACTTTCTCGCTGTAGTTGGCCGCGTTGATAAATGTCTTCAGTAAATGGATCGACGAGATTCCGATGATCGCGGTTGCGAGTTTCACCTTCAAAACCGACGCATTAACGTGCGATAACCACTCCGGCTGATCAGGATGATTTTCAAGATTCATTCGCGAAACGAAGGTTTCGTAGCCGCCAACGATCACCATGATGAGCAAGTTTGAAATCATGACGACGTCAATCAGCGCGAGAACGACCAACATAATGATCGTTTCGTTGAGCTGCAGCACTTTTTGGCCGACGACATCGCCCGCTTTGTTGTAGATATTGACGTCGTAGCCAATTGCTTCGACCAGAATCTTCAGTGCCTCTTTGTCACCAAACACCGCTTGCACGAGATGAACGAGTTCCACCCAAAAGTGAAAAACGTACACGCACTGCGCGACGATGAGGCCGATGTAGAGCGGCAACTGCAGCCAGCGGCTGCCGAAAATTGCGAAGGGAAGCGGGCGCATAGCGCGCGCAGTGACTGGGGATTTAGATGAGCTCATGAGGCGAAGGCGCAGCGCCCCCGAGGCGAAACGACGCGCACCGAAAGTACATTGCTAGTTTTTTTCGGCAGTTTAGCACCCGCAGTTCCCCGCTTCGCGCAGCGTAGATGTTCCTAAACTGCGTTACTTCAGCGCGCCAAGGTGGGACTCAGTTCGTTTGCAAAAATATCTGCTCACGACTTATTTAATAAGGGCTAAATGTCGACCAACTATAAAGTCAATTAGTTATATAAAAAGAATATAGTCCCAATTCAATCTGGGAAAAATAGCGAATTTTGGTATTGGACAGCGCGTCAGTTTTGCGTCATTCAATCCGCTCAGAATCGGCTTGTTAGTGTTGCGCTCAACTTCGCGTTTGCGCCTATGGGCTCAAGAAAAACGCGGTGATACATTCAATCGGAAGATGCGCGGCGAAGCACCACGCGCTACACATTTAGGAGAGAAGACCATGTCAGCGATCGAATCGGTTTTAGTCGAAAACCGTGTGTTCCCACCGCCCGCGTCCTTTACGGCTCAGGCCAATGTGAAGCCCGAAGACTTCGCGGCGATGAAGGCAAAAGCGGCAACAGATCACGCTGGGTTTTGGGCCGATTTGGCGCGCGAAAACTTGATTTGGTCAAAGCCCTTCACGAAGTCGCTCAACGATACAAATGCGCCTTTTTTCAAGTGGTTCGAAGACGGTGAGTTAAACGCTTCTGTTCAGTGCCTGGATCGACATCTGAATACGCCTGTCGCCGATAAAACCGCGATCATTTTTGAAGCAGATGGCGGACAGGTCACCACGATCACGTATCGCGAGTTGTACAAACGCGTTTGCCGTTTTGCCAACGGCCTCAAGTCGCTCGGCTACAAAAAGGGTGATCGATCCATTATTTACATGCCGATGTCGATTGAAGCCGTCATTGCGATGCAGGCATGCGCGCGCATTGGCGTCACGCACTCGGTCGTGTTTGGTGGTTTCTCGGCGAAGAGTTTGCAAGAGCGGATTGTTGATGTGGGGGCAACGCTCGTCATCGCTGCTGACGAGCAGATGCGCGGCGGCAAAGCGCTGGCTCTCAAGCCTGCCGTTGACGAAGCGTATGCGATGGGTGGTTGCGAGGCGGTGCGCCACACGGTGGTCTACAAACGGACCGGTGGCAATGTCGCCTACGGCCCGAAAGACATTGATTGGGCGGCGGTCGAGGGCGGACAAAGCGATGATTGCCCGCCTGTAATGGTTGATGCTGAGCATCCGCTTTTCGTTCTTTACACGTCGGGCTCGACGGGTAAGCCGAAGGGAGTGCAGCATTCGACGGGCGGCTACATGCTTCACGCGATGCTGACCATGAAGTGGACGTTTGATATCAAGCCAAGCGACGTGTTTTGGTGTACGGCGGATGTGGGCTGGGTGACGGGCCATACCTACGTGTGCTACGGCCCTCTCGCCACGGGTGCCACAGAAATCATCTTTGAAGGCGTCCCCACGTATCCGAACGCCGGTCGTTTCTGGGAAATGATCCAGAAACATAAGTGCACGATTTTCTACACCGCGCCAACGGCGATTCGATCTCTCATCAAAGCTGCGGAAACAGCACCCGATTTCGCACCCGCGAAATACGACATGAGCTCGCTTCGCTTGCTGGGATCGGTGGGCGAGCCGATCAATCCAGAAGCGTGGATGTGGTACTACAAAAACATTGGTGGTGAACGCTGCCCGATCGTAGATACCTTCTGGCAAACCGAAACGGGCGGTCACATGATCACGCCACTTCCGGGCGTCACGCCGCTCGTGCCTGGCTCTTGCACACAAGCCCTTCCAGGCATTGAGGCCGCCATCGTCGATGAAACTGCGAACGATGTGCCGAACGGCGCGGGTGGCATTCTGGTCGTGAAAAAGCCATGGCCGTCGATGATCCGCACCATCTGGGGTGATCCCGAGCGATTCAAAAAGTCGTACTTCCCGGAAGAGCTCAAAGGCTATTACCTGGCGGGCGATGGTGCGGTGCGCGATGCGGTTCACGGTAATTTCCGGATCACGGGCCGCATCGACGACGTACTCAACGTTTCAGGTCATCGCCTTGGCACGATGGAGATTGAGTCAGCGCTTGTGGCGCACAGCGCGCTTGTTGCCGAGGCGGCAGTGGTTGGGCGCCCTGACGACACGACGGGCGAGGCGATCGTGGCGTTTGTCGTGCTCAAAGGGCAGCGGCCTACTGATAAAGAAGGTGCAGCGAAGCTTGCGAAGGAGCTACGCGATTGGGTGGCGAAGGAGATTGGCCCCATCGCTAAACCGAAAGATATTCGCTTCGGCGACAATCTTCCGAAGACGCGCTCTGGAAAGATCATGCGCCGGCTACTTCGCTCTATCGCCAAAGGCGAAGAGATTACGCAAGACATTTCCACACTCGAAAACCCGGCCATCCTCGAACAACTCAAAACGAGTCTTTAAATTCGTTGAGCGTCTAGAGCACCTGTGGCCGTGCGGCGTGTTTGCCGTGCGGCAGCTGACTTTTGTCCCGCGGCCCGTCGGCGCGAGGTGAGTGTCGTGCTCACCCGCGCTGGCGCCGAGCCAACACCTACTACACTCATGCGGCTGGATTTTGGCTTCGCCTGTTGCTGCCGAGCCCGAAATCTGGCTTTTCCGTCACCCACAGCATGCTCACCCCTGAATGAACGCACTCATCGAAGTCGCCTTTGGCATGGTTTTCATTATTGGACTGCTCTACATCGCCCAGTTCGTCGTGGGAATCTTTAATTGGCCAGCCCGGCATAACAATGCGATTTACCGTTTTCTAGGCTTCCTCACCTCGCCCGTAACGCGGGGGGTTCGCGCGCTGACGCCCGCGAAAGTCGCTGACCGCCACGTTCCTGTAGTCGCGTTTATTCTGCTTTTTTGGCTCTATTTCGTGCTGCTTTATTTCCGTGTGTGCGGGCGCTTCCCAACACTTCCGATGTGCTTCTGACGATAAGGTATGCCGCGTGAGCGCGGCAGATACACTCCCCGCTTATGAGTGCTTTTTCTACTTGGTTTCACACCCAAACAGCGACCTGGGCGCTAGTCTTTAAGATGCGCGATATCGCCGTTGAGCGATACGAAAAGATTCTCGCAACCGACCCGACACACACGCTTACTCGCGCCCGGCTCGCTTTTTTGTTCGCCGAAGCGGGCGACCATGGACGAGCCGTCTCGGAGTTCGAACGCGTCGTTCAACAAAAGCCAGATGACAGTGATAGCTGGTTCAACTTGGGCTTCCTGTTGCAAGAGGCCTCCCGCCACACTGAGGCGATCGCTGCCTTCGAGCGCTCAATCAAGCAAAACGAAAAGCAAGATCGCGCGTGGTACGGAAAGGCGCTCTCGCTGATCGCATTGAAACGAGATGACGATGCGCTGGCGCCGCTGCGCAAGAACGTTGAATTGCAGCCGATGAGCCCTTACGGGCACATGGAGCTTGCGCGAGTCTATTTCCGCCTGGGCGATCTTGATCGCTGCGAAAAGCAAATGCGAAAGCTCAAGGGCTTTGATCCTAAAAATGCCGCCGTGCTGGAAGACGAAACCGGCATCATGATTGGAATTGAACGCTGGTGGAAGAAGTAGCTTTAGCAGCCCTCTCGCGGCGGTAAAGCTACGCCCCAGCCGCTTGGCTTGCGTTTTTCGATTCGCCTGACCACCGATCTCAGTCGACATACCCGCTTGCACTTTCGCTAGCTAGCGCAAACGCTATGAGCGTCGGCGATTACCCCTCCTTTTGGCGCGTTTCTTCCCTGACATGATTCTGACGCTGCGGCGCAACAGAAAAACATATTTCATTCCGGGTAAACACGCGCTAGGTTTAGAACAAAAACTCAGCTACTCTAGGAAGCTGGTACGTATGCGCGATCTGACATTGGGGATTGTTGCGCATACGAGTCGTGAATAACCGAGGAGGATATCGATGCAATTAACTGATAAGCATCGTGAGTACTGGTCAAGAAACCTGCGACTCACTGCCGTTCTGTTAGCCATCTGGTTTGTGGTCACCTTTGTGGTGGGTTACTTGGCGCGCGATGCGTTTAGCTTCAATTTCTTGGGCTGGCCGTTCGCATTCTGGATGGGTGCGCAGGGTTCACTTGTCGTCTACGTAGTCATCATTTGGTACTACGCACGCTACATGAATAAGCTCGATCAAGAGTACGGCGTCGCCGAAGGAGAAGAAGAATGAGTGGCGCTACTTCACAAAAAGCGTTTACCGCGCAGCTGAAAAAGATCTACACCTGGTACACGGGTGGCTTCGTTTTCTTCGTGATCGCGTTGACGATCCTCGAAATGATGGGGATGCCCCGCCAGTGGATTGGCTACGTTTTCTTGATCGCTACGGTGCTTCTCTACGCTGGTATTGGCGTAATGAGCCGCACGTCGGACGCCTCTGAGTACTATGTCGCAGGCCGACGTGTTCCAGCGGTGTTCAACGGCATGGCGACGGGCGCAGACTGGATGTCAGCAGCGTCGTTCATCGGTATGGCAGGTACGCTCTACCTCCAAGGCTACTCGGGTCTCGCCTTCATTATGGGCTGGACGGGTGGCTACGTGTTGGTGGCGCTCTTCCTTGCACCCTACCTGCGTAAATTTGGTCAGTTCACTATTCCTGACTTCCTGGGCGCGCGTTATGGCGGTAATCTCGCGCGTTTCGTCGGCGTGTTGATCGCGATTCTCTGCTCGTTTGTGTACGTGGTGGCGCAGATCTACGGTGTTGGCCTCATCACCGCTCGCTTGACTGGCTTGTCGTTTGAAGTCGGTGTGTTCGTAGGCCTGGCAGGCATTCTGGTCTGCTCCTTCTTGGGCGGCATGAAAGCCGTTACGTGGACGCAAGTTGCGCAGTACATCATTCTGATCATCGCTTACATGATCCCAGTGGTTTGGTTGTCGGTGAAGCACACCGGCATTCCACTGCCACAATTGGTTTACGGCTCGGTGTTGCAGAAGGTAACCGCGCGTGAAGCTGAGTTGATCGATGCCAAAACGCCAGCAGGCGCGAAAGAGGCTGAAGTTCGCAAGATCTTCGCCGATCGTGCTTCGTCGGCAGAGGCGAAACTCAAAGGGCTCCCTGGATCCTACGATACCGAAAAAGCTTCTCTGCAAAAAGCGGTTGACGATGCGAAGGCTGCCAACGCTGCGCCTGAGGTCGTTGCTGCGGCGCAGAAATCGCTTGATGGTTACCCGAAGGATGCGAAGGCTGCTGAGGCCGCGTGGAAGAAGGATGCTGCAGTGAAGGCGCGTGCGAATGCACCGCTGCGTCACGCCGAGGCGTTCCCAGCGAAAGACGACAAGGCACGAGACATCGCACGGAAGAACTTCCTGGCGCTCATCTTCTGCTTGATGGTCGGTACCGCAGCGCTCCCACACATCCTCATGCGCTACTACACCACGCCTAGCGTGAAAGAAGCGCGTAGCTCGGTGTTCTGGTCGCTCTTCTTTATCTTCTTGCTCTACTTCACAGCGCCTGCGCTTGCAGTCTTGGTGAAATTCGACGTTTACACGTTGTTGGTCGGCTCCGAATTCGCGAAGTTACCGGCGTGGGTAGCCTCCTGGTCGAAAGTCGACCCGTCGCTGCTATCGATCGTTGACGTCAATAAAGACGGCATTGTTCAGCTCGCCGAAATTGCGATCGGTGGCGATATCGTGGTGTTAGCAACGCCTGAAATTGCCGGCTTACCGTACGTGATTTCCGGCTTGGTCGCCGCCGGTGGTCTAGCCGCAGCGCTTTCAACGGCTGACGGATTGTTGCTCACCATCGCTAACGCGCTCTCGCACGATCTCTACTATAAGATGATCAATCCGAATGCATCTACCGCAACGCGCGTGGGTGTATCGAAGGCACTGCTTCTGGTAGTTGCTCTGCTCGCAGCGTACGTTGCTTCGCTGAAGGTCGCGGACATTCTGTTCTTGGTCTCTGCGGCATTCTCGTTGGCGGCAGCCGGCTTCTTCCCAGCACTCGTGCTCGGTATCTTCTGGAAGCGCACGACCGGCATTGCTGCTGTGTTGGGCATGATTGCGGGTACCGTGGTCACGTTCTACTACATGGCAACGACGCAGCCTTGGATGCGCAGCGTGTTCGGCGTCACTTCGCCAGTGGCCGACAATATGTGGTGGGATATTGCGCCGATCTCGGCCGGTGTCTTTGGTGTGCCGCTTGGCTTCGCGATCATCATCATCGTGAGCTTGATCACACCAGCGCCTAAGCGTGAAGTTCAAGAATTGGTCGAGCATGTTCGCTATCCGAACCTGCGCGGCGATACGATGAATACCACGTCTAACTAGTCGCAAGAAGCCCAGCGAAAGCTGGGCTAACTAGAAATAAAAAACCCGCGTTAAGCGGGTTTTTTATTGGGCGCGAGCCCTGATGAAATCAGGAGTAGCGCAAGAAAGCTGTAAGGCGCTCTCGTCTCGCGTGCGAGGCGTTACTTCGGCGCGGGCTCAGTCGCTTTGAACGAAGCGCGTGTAGCCAACTTTTTATACAGCTTTGCGAGGTTCGGGTGCGTAGCAGCCCACTCGATATCCGGGAATCGGAAGTCAAGGTACCCGAGCGCGCACCCCACGGCGATATCGGCCAGCGTGAGTGCGTTACCTGCGCAGAACGCAACGTCACCCAAACCACGCGACATCTCTACGAGCGACACGGAAATTTTCTCGCGTTGACGCGCGATTTGCTTCGCGCTCGATTCATTCTGATCGGGGCGCATCGATTCCAACCGCGCGGTGAGTGCAGCATCCAGCAGGCCGTCGGCTAGCGCTTCCCATCGCTTGATCAAAATGCGGTCGCGCGAACCGTCGGGGATCAGCCGATGAACCGGAGACAGCCCATCGAGATACTCCACGATCACGCGCGAATCAAACAAGCTCCAACCATCGTCGGTAATGAGCGCGGGAACTTTGCCGAGCGGATTGGCGGCGATCAGTTCTGGATTAATGATCCACGGATCGCTTGGAACGATCTCCAGTTCGAGTTTCTTTTCTGCGGCCACGATACGCACTTTTCGTGCATAGGGGCTCGTAACGGAATACAACAGTTTCATGCTTCAACAACTCAACAACCGGATAACGAATCTAGCACGCGATGACATTCGGCATTCGCCTGAATGCATGCTCCACGACGAGCGGCGATAATTCTCGTATTCGCCGCAACACTTTGATCGGAATACTCTGTGAATTTCAGCAGACGTATTTCGCTGACCTTTTATGCCATCACTTGATCCGATCTCCGCAATTTCGCCACTCGACGGCCGCTACCAAAAGAAGGTCGCAGCGCTGAGCGAATCGTTTAGCGAATTCGCGCTTACGCGTGAGCGCGTTCGCGTCGAGCTTGCGTGGCTGAAATCGCTTGCATCGGAAAAGGCAATCGAAGAGTTGCCGCCACTTTCTGCTGAAGCTATCGCATTCCTCGACAAGATCGTCGCCGATTTTTCGCCGACGGACGCGTTGGCGGTTAAGGCAATCGAAGCCACCACCAATCACGACGTGAAAGCCGTCGAATACTGGATCAAAGAGCAATTCAAGAAGCTGCCCGAACTCGCCGCGCACGCTGAATTCGTTCACTTCGCTTGCACGTCTGAAGACATCAACAATGTGTCCCATGCGCTCATGCTCAAGCGCGGCGTGTTCGACACTTGGCTTTCACAGTTTGATCAAGTCGTCGCGGCGCTGAGCAAAGTGGCAATTGCTACCGCCGCCATGCCGATGCTCTCGCGCACGCACGGACAGGCGGCAACGCCATCGACGATGGGCAAAGAAATCTCGCTTTTTGTTGATCGCTTGCGTGCGGCGCGCGCCCGGGTCGTCAACGTTCCCTTGCGCGCCAAGATGAACGGCGCGGTGGGCAACTACAACGCCCATCTCTCAGCGTATCCAAACGTCGATTGGCCTGCGCTTTCAAAGCGTACGGTCGAGTCGCTCGGCCTGATCTGGCAGCCGATGAGCGCGCAGATCGAGCCGCATGATTACATGGCTGAGCTCTTCGATGCCATTGCGCGCATCGACACCATCCTGATTGATTTTTGTCGCGACACGTGGGGCTATATCTCGCTCGGTTTTTTCAAGCAAAAGTTGAAAGCGGGCGAGATAGGTTCGTCAACAATGCCGCACAAAGTCAACCCGATCGATTTCGAGAACGCCGAAGGAAACTTCGGTTTGGCGAATGCGCTTTTGCGCCACCTGTCCGAGAAGCTCCCGATCTCTCGTTGGCAGCGCGATCTCACCGATTCAACGGTGCTACGTAACATGGGCGTTGCGGTCGGCTACTCCTTGCTTGGTCTTGTGTCTGCGCTGCAAGGCATTGGCAAATTGGAAGTGAATGCCGACGCGATGTTGAAAGACCTCGACCAGAACTGGGAAGTGCTCGCGGAACCGATTCAAACGGTGATGCGCCGCTACGCGGTCGCCGGTGCGTATGAGCAACTTAAAGAACTCACCCGCGGGCAGCGCGTCACCCCCGAAGCGTTCGCGAAATTCATTGATGGACTCTCGATACCGGCAGACGCGAAGGCAAGCCTCGCCAAACTCACGCCTGCAAGTTACGTGGGCCTCGCAGAAACGCTCGCGCGCCGCTACGCAACGCTCGATCAGTGACTTGAAGTCCCTGAAGTCGCGCCCCGTTGTGAGCAAATCCAGTCAGACGGCGCGAATTGAACTAAAGTTAACTTTCCAAAAAGAGCGATTATTCCATTGGGGCATGAGCGTATTTTTAGTGGTTCGTAATCTACTACTAAATAGCTTGCCAGCCCAAATAGAATAGGCGTTTCATTAGAAGAGTTGGCAGCGCGATTTGCGCACTCGGTGGAACGGTTTTCATCGCTTCGATATTCGGGACAGATATATACACATCGCGAGAAACCACTATCGATTTCCGGAATCTGCCCCCTAGAATCGACGCACTAATGTCGTTGTTTTCTGGAGGAAAAATCATGATTTCAATTCGATGGAGCGCGCTCTTCGCTGCGCTCTTTGTAACGAGCGCGTTCGCACAAACGGCGCCAACAGTCGACAAAAATCTCGGCCGCAATCTCGCCGCAAACTGCGCGAATTGCCATGGCACCAATGGCAAAAGCGTGGCCGAAGTGCCATCGCTTGCTGGCGTGCCGGCCGCGCTAACCATTCAGAAAATGAAGGACTATCGCGACGGTAAATTGCCCGCAACGATCATGCACCAGCTCTCGAAGGGCTACACCGATGCGCAGATCGTAGCGATCGCCGAGTACTTGGCAAAGCAACCTAAATAAGACGAGGCAAACCGTATGAATACATTCAATCAAACTCGTCGTGATCTCGTCAAAGGCGCGGGTGCACTGGGTCTCGTCGGAGTCTCCGCGTTCGCCGGTGGATGCGCCACAGTGGGTGGCAGCGCGAAGCCGAAGGTCGTGGTCGTGGGCGGTGGATTCGGTGGCGCAACCGCCGCGAAATACATTGCGATGTGGAGCGAAGGCAAGATCGATGTCACGCTCGTGGAGCGAGGTGACGCGTTTGTCTCGTGCCCCATTTCGAATCTCGTGGTCGGCGGATCGCGTCAGATCGCGGATGTCACTGTGGGTTACGGCGGACTCGACAAGTACGGAATTCGTCGCGTGAAAGGCGAAGCCACCGGATTCGATCCTGCTAAGAAAACGCTCGCACTCGCTGACGGCACTAGCCTTCCGTACGACCGCTTGATCCTCTCGCCAGGCATCGATTTCATGTATGAAACGCTGCCAGGTCTAGCTACGGGCGAAGCAAAAAACCGTGTGCTCGCTGCATGGAAAGCCGGGCCTGAGACTGTCGCACTGCGCAATCAATTAACCGCCATGAGAGACGGCGGCGTCTACGCCATTCACATCCCGAAAGCACCGTATCGCTGCCCACCAGGTCCGTACGAGCGCGCTTGCCAAGTGGCATGGTATTTCCAACAAGCGAAGCCGAAATCAAAGGTACTCATCCTCGATGCGAACGAAGACGTCGTATCGAAAAAGGGCCTCTTTATGAAGGCCTGGAATGGCCAATACAAGGGACTCATCGAGTACCGCAACAACCAAGAAATTACTGACGTTGATGCGCGCACGCTCTCGCTCAAAATGAGTTTCGGTGACGACGTGAAAGCCGATGTGTTGAACGTGTTACCGCCAATGCGTGCTGGCAACATCGCAACCGCCAACGGCCTCAACAATTCAAACAAGCGCTGGTGCCAAGTCGATTGGTTGACGTATGAATCGACCGCCGTTCCCGGCGTTCATATCTTGGGTGACGCATTGCAAATTGCACCCGCGATGCCAAAGAGCGGTCACATGGCCAATCAGCACGGCAAAGTGTGTGCTGCGGCCATCGTTGAGCTGCTCACCGGCGGCACCGTCAGCCAAACCCCGATGGTCGCCAACACTTGCTACAGCTTCATCGATGACAAAGATGTCGTCCACGTCGCGAGCGTGCATCGCTACGATGCGGCGCAGAAAACGATGGTAACCGTGCAAGGCAGCGGCGGGCTTTCTGCGGAGCAGAATAAGACCGAAGGGATTTATGCGAATTCGTGGGCTCGCAATATCTGGGCCGACATGCTCACGTAACGACGTAGCGTCGCGATATCGGCGCGCTGCGGCGTTGCTTTAAGTCTCGTGTACGAAAGTACACGTCGACTTAAAGCGCCTTGCATCGCATCCGATCTCGCTTAGGTACGTCGTTCCGTGGGTAACGACTTGTAGGCGCGGGCTTGACCGCGCTTTTTTTCGCCCCCTCAATCGGGCCGATTGTTGGAGAGCTCGAAAAAATCGAGTCCTTAGTGCCATGTCCGTGAACGCGACGCCAGCTCGTCGGCTTTACGCTTTGTGCCCGCTTATTTCTGTATTCAGTGCTTCTCGAAATGCTCTCGCACATCCGAGAAATACGCCAACGCCAACACGGCGCCCCAGCACATCGCTGCTGCCTCAACGAAGGCCGTTTCGAGTCCGCTGGTTAATGTAGGCCCAAACGTAGGTAGCGCGATCAACGACAATGCGGTCACATAGAGCGCGAGCGCTCGTCCCCAACGCTTCAATCGCAGCAGCCCAACGAATGCGGCGACCCACGGCACGAGCAGTAGCACGGCGAACGCGATCAGCGGCCACTCGTTCTCGGCGCCCCAAGGCGGCGGTTCGTTTTCATATGCAGCGAGTAGCTCGGGTGAAAAACTATTCGGCAAGAACGCTGCACCGATAGCCGCCAAGGCGAGCGCGAGATGGAGCCAGACAAACAGTCGAAATTTTTGCGCGGTCATGCCATATATTTTTTTGACATTTGCGCGAACGCAAATGGTGAATACAGTATCTGGCATTTCACTCGCGGTGAGCGCAAATGTCGTGCCGTGACGTCTCTAGCCAACGCTTACTTAGTTTCGTAGGGGGACACCCTGTGCCCACGCACCTATTTCCGCTTCTCAACGTTCGCTCGAATCCACTCCGCAAACTGCTCTTCGCTCAACTCACTTGCCGCTAGTGCCAGCATCGTGCGCGTCGCATCAACTTGCGAAGCGGTGAGTCGATGGCCGTTCAAATAGAGAAACATACCAACGCCCAAGAACGCGGCTCGTTTGTTGCCGTCGACGAACGCGTGATTCTTGATAAGACCGAATCCGTAGCTCGCAGCGAGCGCAGCAACGTCGGGCTCTTCGTAGTGCGCGAGTTGCTGCGGTCGAGCGAGTGCGGACTCAAGCATGCCTTCATCGCGAATGCCCGAAGCGCCGCCGTGTTCGGCGATGCTTTCGTCATGCAGTAGTTCGAGCGCGCGTCGGCTGATCCAGCGCCAGCTTTGATTTGCCATCGACGTTGATTACTTCGCGAGCGCGCGAAACGTGTCGCGATATTCCTTCATGAATTCGCGGCCAGCGTTGAGTTCTTCCTCAACGGCGGGATCGTAGGGCGACAGCGTTATGCCGTTCGCCGCTTCGGTCAAAAACACGGTATCGCCCTTTTGCAGTTTGAGTTGCGCCAATACTTCTTTTGGTAATACAACGCCCACGGAATTTCCAATTTGAGTGAGTTTGAGTGCTTGCATGATTTACCCCCATCGAGTCGTATTATAACAAATGTACTTACGTTGTTATTACGAACGTAATACTCTCGTGAGATAGCACTCCCTATCCCGCCACCGCATCGGTCATCCCCGCGAAGGCGGGGACCCAGACCGAGAATTCGCCAACCAGACGAGTTTTTTGAACCGCTGCATCTTGGTGTTTGGCCTCTCGCCCTCGCGCAAATGGCGCCGATTCGACTTGCCATGGTTGGCACGGCGGTACCCACCTCCAGCTTTTGTTGCAACAGCACCACATCCCAAAACCTGCGTTGTGAAACGCGTTTCTATTTTTCAGCGTGCGTTCGCGTTGTGCGCTGCAGCGAGTCGACAGGCTTGACTCGACAAAGCGCGTCATTGTTAAACCCACGTAAACACACGTGTTTTTCCATTTTTCGCACTGGGTGGAATGCGATTCCGCATGTTGCGCTGCGCAATTTGAAATCAATTCTCGCAATGTGGAAACTTGCATATCCTGCAATTCGTTTACAACACATTGTTTTGAAAC
The DNA here is from genome assembly GCA_013298765.1 of Betaproteobacteria bacterium. Taxonomy (GTDB): domain Bacteria; phylum Pseudomonadota; class Gammaproteobacteria; order Burkholderiales; family Casimicrobiaceae; genus Casimicrobium. The sequence goes on along the minus strand of JAAFJA010000006.1, from coordinate 247,172 downwards.
AACTTTTTCAACTTTTCTCTCTTGCTGTGCGTTAAACGATCTATGCTGCGAAGCAACAGAGTTTGATTTGTGATGTTTCCGCTAGTTGGAAACGTGTCAAAGAAGGGCTCCGGAATTCAGCAGTCAACTTAGTCAAACCGTCACCGATTGAAAGAGGTACGCACTATGAATCAAGCATCCCGCGACAACGTTCAAAACGCCATGGCCACCGCCACCGCCAAGCTCGCCGACCAGTGGGCACGCGATGCGCGCTGGAAGGGCATCAAGCGCAACTACAGCGCCTCCGACGTGGTGCGCCTACGTGGATCGGTGCAGCCCGAATACACGATCGCGAAGCGCGGCTCGGAAAAGCTCTTCAGCCTTTTGAACAGTGAGCCGTTCATCAATTCGCTCGGCGCCTTGACAGGTAACCAGGCGATGCAGCAAGTCAAAGCCGGTTTGAAGGCGATCTACTTGTCTGGTTGGCAAGTGGCGGGTGACGCAAATTTGGCCGGCGAGATGTATCCCGATCAGTCTCTCTATCCGGCGAACTCGGTACCGAGCGTGGTGAAGCGCATCAACAACACGCTGATGCGGGCCGACCAAATCCAGTGGATGGAAGGCAAAAACGACATCGATTACATGGCGCCGATCGTTGCTGACGCAGAAGCTGGATTCGGCGGCGTGTTGAACGCCTACGAACTGATGAAGGCGATGATTGAGGCGGGCGCTTCCGGCGTTCATTTCGAAGATCAACTCGCGAGCGTGAAGAAATGCGGCCATATGGGCGGCAAAGTGCTCGTGCCTACGCGTGATGCGGTCGAAAAACTGCAGGCAGCACGTTTCGCCGCAGACGTGATGGGCACGCCCACCGTACTTCTCGCCCGCACCGACGCAGAAGCGGCTGATCTCGTGACGAGCGATATCGACGAAAACGATCGCCCGTACATCACCGGTGAGCGCACCGTTGAAGGCTTCTTCAAAACGCGTCCAGGCTTCGATCAAGCGCTCTCGCGCGGTCTGGCTTACGCGCCGTACGCCGATTTGATTTGGTGTGAAACGGGCAAACCTGATCTTGAGTTTGCGCGCAAGTTTGCTGAAGGTATTCACAAGCACTTCCCGGGCAAGATGCTCGCGTACAACTGCTCGCCATCGTTCAACTGGAAGAAGAATCTTGACGAAGCAACGATTGCCAAATTCCAGCGCGAACTCGGTGCGATGGGCTACAAGTTCCAGTTCATCACGCTCGCGGGCTTCCACTCGCTCAACTACGGCATGTTCAATCTGGCTTACGGCTACGCGCGCAACAACATGAGCGCGTTCGTAGAATTGCAAGAGGCGGAATTTGCAGCTGCAGAGCGCGGATTCACCGCTGTGAAGCATCAGCGTGAAGTGGGCACTGGTTACTTTGACGCAGTGACGCAAGTGATCCAAGGCGGCAAGAGCTCGACAACCGCATTGCACGGATCAACCGAAGACGAACAGTTCTTCGATCAAAAGCCGGCGCTCAAGATGGCCGTTGGACAAAACGATTAACGCAGGTTAGACAAAAGAACTTCGCGGGTGTTAGCGTTACGGAAAACCCGCGAAAGTGCTTAAAAACGACACCAGCGAAACTTATATTTATCGGTCGCTAGCCCTAATAAAACAAGGGCCATCCATTGGGTGCTGAAAGGCATTGCGACGACAGAACGTGTGACGCAGGTCATGTACATGACCCTATAATCGCCGCTGATTTCCTCGAGGAGGAGGGAAGCCTTGGCCCGCATCTGCGAAAGCATTTGCGGGTTTTCTTTTTGGTGCGTCGGCATTGCGTGCTGTCGTCGACAACCACTCCATTGAGTCACCCTGTACCAAAGGCGTCGATGCACATGTCCGAATTCGGCCAGTCTGTGCGTCTCGCTCGCCGTAAACTGCCCGTTGAGTCACAAAAAAACCTCGGAAGCTCAACACCATGCAGCCTGTCTCATCGCAGCAAGATCGCGCCACAGAATTTCGTCGGCTCCATATGCAGGACCGCCTCCTTTTGCTCGCAAACGTGTGGGACGCGAGTAGCGCACGCATGATGCAGAGCCTCGGTGCTAACGCCATCGCAACGACAAGCGCCGGCCTCGCCTGGGCACTTGGCTACGCGGATGGACACGCGCTTCCCGTCGCGCAGCACGTTGCAGCAATCGAGCGCATTGTCCGTGTGATCGACCTGCCGCTCACGGTCGATGTCGAAAACGGCTACAGCGACGATCCTACGCAAGTGGCCGAACACGTCCAAAAGTTTATGGATGTCGGCGTGGTCGGAATCAATATTGAGGACGCGAGCGATACGCCCGATGTGCTTTCTCGAAAAATCGAGGCGGTAAAGGCGATGTGCGCAAAACGCGGCGCGGATCTGTTTGTCAACGCGCGCACCGACGTGTATTTAAAACAACTCGCACCGGGCCGCGAACTCGAAGAAACCGTACTTCGCGCACGTCGGTATGCGGCGGCGGGAGCAGATGGCCTCTTCGCGCCGTACGTGGCTCGAGCAAGCGACATCAAGTCGCTCGTTCGCGAGCAAGCGCTACCGCTTAACGTGATGGCCTGCCCTGGATTGCCGCCGCTACCGGAGTTAACGCGACTGGGTGTGCGCCGAGTGAGTGCCGGCAGTGCGCTCGCGCAAAAACTATGGTCGAGTGCAACGCTTGCCGCGGCGACCTTCCTTGAGCAGGGAAGCACGGCGTCGCTCTTCGAAGGTTCGACCCCGTTCGGTGAAATCAATCCGTTGTTCGCGAAACCATAGCGGCGCTGCCCGCGAGATACCAAACAGGTGGAGTGAAATGGTTTTATGCGAGCGCTTGTGACGCGATTACTTCTGCGCGCACCTGTTCGGTCAACTCACCCTTGAGCGCGGCGAAGTCGGCGGTCGTCTTGATTGAATAATGGCGAGGATGCGCGAACGGGATTTCGCGGTCGAGTTTGATGCGGCCCGGTCGTGCGCTCATTACGACCACGCGCGAGCCCATGAAGACGGCTTCGTCGATATCGTGCGTGACGAAGAGAATGGTTTTGCGCTCCGCCTCCCAAATGCCAAGCAAGTGCTCTTGCATCAGCTCGCGCGTTTGGTGATCGAGCGCACCGAAGGGCTCATCCATCAGGAGCATTCGAGGATTGTTGGCAAGTGCGCGGGCGAGCGCGGTGCGCTGCTGCATACCGCCTGAGAGCTGCTTCGGGAAGTGGTTCTCAAAACCGACTAAACCCACTTTTTTCACGAACGATTGCGCGATCTCAATTTGCTGATCTCGCGGCAGGCCGCGCTCACGCAGGCCAAAACAAATGTTTTCGAGTACGGTGAGCCATGGAAACAGGGTGTAGCTCTGAAACACCATGCCGCGATCCGCGCCGGGACCGTCGATCACTTTGTCGTCGAGAAGCACCTCGCCGGTGGTTTGTCGATCCAAACCGGCAACGATGCGCAGGAGTGTGCTCTTGCCACAGCCCGAAGGTCCGAGAATCGTGATGAAGTCATTCTCCGCGACTTCGAGGTTCGTGGCTTGCAGCGCGAGCGTTTTGCCGCCGCTCTGAGTCGAGAATTCGCGAGAGACGCCTCGGATGGATAGGATGCTCATATCACGCCTTTCCTAAAGCAGCCCAAGGAAAGAATCTCTGGTTCGCGAACTTAAACAGTAGATCGCTGACGAGGCCGATCACCCCAATCACGATGATGCCGAAGATGATTTGGTCGGTCGCCAAAAGCGCCTGCGAATTGGTGATCATGTAACCAATGCCGCTGGATGCGCCGATCAATTCGGCAACGATCACGTAGGTCCACGCCCAACCCAAAACCATCCGCAAGATCTCCGCGATCTCGGGTGCGGCGCTCGGGATCAACACGCGTTTGACCAAACTCGCATCGCTCGCACCCAACGTGTACGCCGCTTCCACCAAATCGCGACGCGTGTTGCCCACGACAACTGCGATCATAAGAACGAGTTGGAAGAACGAGCCGATGAAGATCACGGCAAGTTTTTGCTCTTCCCCAATGCCGACCCACAGAATCAGAAGCGGAATGAATGCGGACGCTGGCAAGTAACGAGAGAACGAGACGAAGGGCTCAAAGAACGCTTCAATCGGCTTGTATGCGCCCATCGCCACTCCGAGCGGCAACGCAATCGCTGCAGCAATGAGAAAGCCGCCAACGACACGCCACACAGTCATCCCGATGTCTTTGAGAAACCCCATCTCGGTGATGAGCGTGTAGCCACTTTTCACCATCGTGATCGGGTCGGCGAGAAAGGTCCTTGAGACGAAGCCACCGAACGTCGCGACCGCCCACACCGCGAAGAACAGAACGAAAAAGCTCACACCCAGCGCAATGCGCTTTGGCGTGGAAATGGGGGTGAGTGGTTTCAAGAAGGGAGATCCGACACTAAATAGATAAAGACGATTCTTTATGGGCTAGAGGCTCAAAAGCGCCTATTTCGAAAAGGAACAATTTTTCTACGTTGCCCCAGTAGATACGTTGCTTAACGTCCGACTTCGTTACAGAGCAACATGGCTGCGCACAGTTTTCTTTGACGCAGATTTCGCAGATTCCTACCAACGTTCGCGCAAGGGCTCGAACAAAGAAACTGCGTAATCCAACACTTGTCAGCTGCGAAATCTGCATCAAAACACGTAGCCCGGATGCTCGCATCCGGGTTCCTCACCTCACCTCGACACAGTCACTTTGAATCGCTTCGCGGTTACGATGTCGAAAACCTCGATCTGAGCATCGAGGCTAAGTCGACGAGCGAACCGCGAATCCGACGATTACTTGATGAAACGCGTGTCCGCGAGTTTGCTCATGTCAGGCAACTGTTTGATGATGCCGAGTTCAAGCAACAAATCCGCCGCCTCTTTGCTAAATGCTGCGTGCTCACCCGCGAAGAATTTCTGATTCGCCGCTTTGTCTTGCCAACGCAAAAACTTCTGGCTGCCTTCAAATTGCTCAGCGGTTTGTTTCACGTCTGCGCCCATAATGCCGAAGCTTTTCTGTGGCTCTTTCTTAATCATTTCGAGCGCTTCGAAGTACGAATTGGCGAGCGCCTGCGCGGCTTTCGGATTCTCCGCGAGGAACTTCGGCGTGCAGCCAAACGTGTCCATCACCATGGGGTAATCGAGCGTGGTTGCGATGATCTTGCCTGCCTCTGGTTTTGCGCGCACGGACGACAAGAACGGTTCATAGGTCATCGCAGCGTCAAGGTCTGCCGTGCCCGCGATCATTGCATTCGCAGCCGCTTGCGGCTCCAGGTTCACGATCTTCACATCCTTTGTCGTGAGACCATTCTTCTTCAGCATCCACGCAAGTGTGAAGTACGGTGCCGTGCCTGGTGCGCTCGCAGCAACTGTTTTACCTTTCAGATCGCTGATCTTTGTAATCGCCGGTTTCACCACCATGCCATCCGCGCCGAAGCTCTTGTCAAGCTGGAAGATTTGCGTGGTCGGAACGCCGTTTGCGTTCCACACGATCCAAGTTTCAACTGTGGTCGCAGCGCACTGAATGTCGCCCGAAGCAATGGCAAGATGACGATCCTTCTGCGGAATCTTCCGGATCGTTACATCGAGGCCATTCTTCTTGAAGATACCCGATTCTTTTGCGAGCGTCAGCGGCGCAAAACCAGTCCAGCCCGAAATACCAATGCCAACCTTGGCGTCTTGCGCGAATGCGCTTGTTCCCGCGAGCGCGAGCGTTGTTGTGGCAACTACAGTTGCGATCAGTGACTTCTTCATGTCGTTAACCTCCCTTAAAGATAAAAACAAATGTATCGCTAAACAGGAATCCAGAGCGGCGGCAGTTTCGAAGCGTCGGGCAATGCGCGAAACACTCTGGATAACGCGCCGTGCTTCACCAGATCGGCTGCGCGCTTAATGTCTGGCGCGAGATAACGATCCTCCCCCACGAAAGGGCAGGACTCTCTAAGCAATCCGTGTGCCGATTCGAGCGCGGCTGAGCTGGTCAGCGGCCGCAGAAAGTCGATGCCTTGCGCAGCGGCCAGCAGTTCAATGCCCAAGATGTGCGCTGTGTTTTCAATCATCGGCTGCAGACGGCGCGCGGCGAAGGTGGCCATCGAGACGTGATCCTCTTGGTTTGCCGATGTTGGCAAACTGTCGACGCTCGCAGGGTGAGCAAGCGATTTGTTTTCGCTCGCGAGCGAGGCCGCGGTGACGTGCGCAATCATGAAGCCCGAGTTCAATCCGGCGTCGGGCGTTAAAAACGCTGGGAGCCGCGATACGGCGGTATCAATCAGCATCGCAATGCGCCGCTCTGCAATTGCACCGACTTCTGCAATTGCAACCGCCATTGCATCTGCCGCCAGTGCGACGGGCTCCGCGTGGAAATTGCCGCCAGAGACGAGTTCGCCTGTCTCGGCGAAAACGAGTGGGTTATCGGTCACTGCATTGGCTTCACGCACCAAAACGAGCGCAGCGTGTCGCAACTGATCGAGGCATGCACCAATCACTTGCGGTTGGCAGCGCAAACAGTAGGGATCTTGCACGCGATCATCGTTCTCTTCGTGCGACTTGCGGATCACACTGCCAGACAGCAGCGTGCGGTAATACTTCGCTACGTCGATCTGTCCGGGTTGACCGCGCACTTCATGAATGCGCGGATCGAAGGGGCCGTCGCTACCACGCGTTGCGTCCACAGTCATCGCGCCAACAACGAGCGCCGATTCGAGAACGGGTTCGAAGGTGAGCAGCGCATGCAGTGCGAGTGCGGTAGACACCTGGGTGCCGTTGATGAGTGCGAGCCCTTCTTTCGCTTCCAGTACGAGCGGTGTAATGCCAGCGTTCTTTAGCGCTTCTGATGCGGGCCTACGAACGCCGTCTTTCAGGACTTCGCCTTCGCCCAAAAGCGCAAGCGTCATATGCGAGAGCGGTGCGAGATCGCCAGAAGCGCCAACTGAGCCCTGCGAGGGAATGTAGGGCACCAGCCCCGCGTTGTATGCGGCAATCAAGGTGTCGACGACGATTTGTCGCACGCCGGAGTGCCCCCGCGCGAGACTCGCCGCTTTGATCGCGAGGATCAGTCGAACCACAGCGGGCGCCATCGGTTCACCCACGCCTACCGAATGCGAGCGAATCAAATTGAGCTGAAGTGTGGCTAAGTCTTCGCGTGAGATGCGCTTCGAGGCGAGCTTACCGAACCCGGTATTGACGCCGTAGACGGGCTCGTTACCCGCAGCTGCTTTAGCCACGACCGCGTAGCTTGCGGCAATGGCATCGTACGCGCGCTCCGGCAGCGAGATCGCATGCTCGCCCGCGTGAAGCAGTTGCAGATCGTCGAGCGTGAGCGCGCTGACGTTGAGTTCAAGCAGGCTACTCATCGTTCAAGCATCGGCAAACGAAGTTCATGTTCACGCGCACACTGCTTGGCGATGTCGTAGCCCGCATCGGCATGCCGCATCACACCGGTGGCGGGATCATTCCAAAGCACGCGCTCAATTCGCTTAGCAGCCGCGTCGGTGCCGTCGCACACAATCACCACACCCGAGTGTTGCGAATAACCCATACCCACCCCGCCGCCGTGATGGAGCGATACCCAGGTCGCGCCGCCCGCCGTGTTCAAAAGTGCGTTGAGTAGCGGCCAATCAGACACAGCGTCCGATCCGTCCATCATGCTTTCTGTCTCCCGATTCGGCGAGGCGACCGAACCTGAATCCAAATGGTCGCGGCCAATCACAATTGGTGCTTTCAACTCGCCGCGCTTCACCATTTCGTTAAACGCAAGGCCGGCGCGGTGCCGCTCGCCCAGACCAATCCAGCAGATGCGTGCGGGCAACCCTTGAAATGAAATGCGCTCGCCTGCCATGTCGAGCCAGCGATGCAAATGCCGGTTGTCCGGGAATAGCTCTTTGATTTTGACGTCTGTTTTTCGAATGTCTTCTGGATCGCCTGATAGCGCCACCCAGCGGAAAGGTCCAACGCCACGGCAGAAAAGCGGGCGAATGTAGGCCGGAACGAAACCCGGGAAATCGAATGCTCGCGCTACGCCTTGGTCGAACGCCACCTGACGAATGTTGTTGCCGTAATCGACCGTCGGGATCCCCATATCCGCGAAGTCGATCATCGCTTGCACGTGAATCGCGCACGACTTTGCGGCTGCGTCTCGAAGACGCGCATGTTGCGATTCGTCGGCCCGAGCGGCCTGCCATTGCTGAAGCGTCCAGCCTGCGGGCAGATAGCCGTTGACGAGATCGTGGGCAGAGGTTTGGTCAGTCACTAGATCCGGCTTCACGCCATCCGCTTTCGCGCGACGCACCAGCTCGGGAAGAATTTCCGCAGCGTTGCCTAGGAGCGCGATTGAGATTGCCTTGCCTTCGTCGGTATAGCGCTTGATTCGATCAAGTGCATCGTCGATGCTGGTTGCTTGTTCATCGACGTACCTGGTCTTTAGGCGGAAATCAATGCTCGACTGCTGACATTCAATGTTGAGCGAACACGCCCCTGCGAACGACGCCGCGAGCGGTTGCGCACCACCCATTCCGCCCAGGCCTGCAGTTAAAAACCATTTCCCAGCCAAGTTGCCGCCAAAGTGCTGACGGCCCGCTTCAACAAACGTCTCGTAGGTGCCCTGAACGATGCCTTGTGATCCGATGTAAATCCAAGAGCCAGCGGTCATCTGGCCGTACATCATGAGACCCTTGCGATCTAGTTCGCTGAAGTGCTCCCACGTTGCCCATTTCGGCACAAGGTTTGAGTTCGCCAACAAAACGCGCGGTGCATCTGGATGTGTTTTGAACACGCCGACTGGTTTTCCGGATTGAATCAGCAGCGATTCGTCATCGTTGAGTTCGCGCAGTGATTTGAGAATGGCTTCGAAGCAATCCCAGTTGCGCGCTGCTTTCCCGATCCCACCGTAGACCACGAGCGCATCCGGATTTTCCGCAACCTCGGGATCAAGGTTGTTTTGGATCATGCGATAGGCCGCTTCGGAAAGCCAGCTCTTACAAGTCAGTGTGCTTCCGCGCGGCGCGCGCACGGGGCGAGGCAATGCTGTAACAGGAGGATGGTTAGGGTGCGTCATCGCGCGCCTCCGAGAAATGTGAAATCAGTAACCGCGTTTTTACTTGTCTAGACAACTTAATGCAAGTAGCATTTTCTCCGTGATCCCAGTTTCATCTAAATCTGCCCAACCCGCGATCCGCGTGCATGCAACAAAAGCGCGTGTAATCGGGGCATCTCCTTACGTGAAAGTAAAGGAATACCTGAAGGCGGGCCTTGAAAGAGGTACTTGGCAAGCTGGGCAGAAAATGCCGTCTGAAGCCGACTTGATTGGCCGATTTGCTGTAGCGCGCATGACAGTGAATCGCGCATTGAAGGAGCTAGAAGCCGAAGGCCTCGTCGAGCGACGGCAAGGGTCGGGCACTTATGCCGCCGAACTTCACCGCGTCTCGTCAGCACTCACCATTCGCGACATTCACGAAGAGATTCTCGCGCGCGGCCATGCCCATCGCGCAGCCGTACATATTCTTCAAAAAGAGAGAGCGAACTCCGTTGTTGCGCGAGCGCTAGAGCTTCCTGCCGGATCGACTGTGTTTCACAGCTTGATCGTGCACTACGAGAACGAAGTCGCCATCCAGTGCGAGGACCGCTTTGTGAATCCAGCCGTCGTGCCTGACTATCTCGCGATCAATTTCGAACACATCACGCCGACTAAGTATCTCTTCGACGTTGCGCCGCTGTGGAAAGCAGACTATGCGGTTGAGGCCGCGCTACCGACGGCCGTCGAAGCAAAACTCCTCGGAATATCGCGACGAGATCCATGCTTAGTCGTGGCGAGACGAACGCACAATCGCGCGGCTGTGATCACTTGTGCGCGCCTAGTGCATCCCGCCAATCGTTATCGTCTTGAAGGTGCGTTCGCGCCATGATTACCCTGCCGTTTCAGATTCGACTCAGCGAAGTGAGTGCGACACCGTGGAAAAACGGCGGTGGCGTGACGCGTGAGTTGCTTGCATGGCCGAGTGTGTCGGATTGGGCAATTCGGGTGAGTGTGGCCGATATTGAGCACGAGGGACCTTTTTCCGCGTTTCCTGGTGTGGAGCGCTATTTCGCAGTGCTCGAAGGCGAGGGCGTCGAATTGGAAGGCGTTGGAGCGGTACGCGTGGGCGACTCGCCTGTAAAGTTTGAGGGCGACAGCGCACGGAAATGTCGCTTGCTGAACGGACCGACGCGTGATTTGAATGTGATGATTCGCCGCGAACGCGGTCGTGGCTTTCTCCTAGATCACGCGATGAGTGGCGATTCGGTGAATTCATCCAACCCGCAGCTTTTTGGAACGGTTACGTGGCCCGAAGGATTGCTCGTGTGTAATGAGGGCGACCATTCGCTGATGTCAACGCGCTCGTTAAATTCACATTCGGAGACGCGAGTTTTTCAGTTCGCGTTTTGGAGCCACAAACCGGAGCAATTATGAGCGAGCACTGCGTGTGGCAAAACCTCCGAGCCGCAACGCTCGCGCCGCGCGACAACGATGCGTGGGGGATCGTGGAAGACGCGGTTATTGTTACCAGGGGCGATCACATTGCCTGGCTTGGCGAACGCGCGGACCTTCCGCCTGAATTTGCGCAGGCGGATCGAACGGTTGATTTAGATGGTGCGCTCGTCACCCCGCCGCTCATCGATTGCCACACCCACTTGGTCTACGCCGGTAACCGCGCACATGAATTCGAGTTGCGACTTGAAGGCGCGTCTTATGAAGCCATCTCGCGAGCTGGCGGCGGCATTCGCTCAACTGTGGCAGCCACACGGTCAGCGAGTGAAGACGAGCTTTTCGCGCTCGCATGTGAACGTGCCCGCGCGCTCATGCGCGAGGGAGTTGCTACGTTGGAAATCAAGTCGGGCTATGGGCTCTCGCTCGCGCACGAGCGCCGATCATTGCGAGTTGCGCGAAGGGTAGGTGAAGCGTTAGGTATTGAGGTGAAAACCACCTACTTGGCTGCCCACGCGTTGCCCGAAGAGTTTGCTGGTCGCAGCGATGAGTATGTTGCTGCGCTCTGCGACTGGATGCGCGACTTGCACGCCGAAAATTTGATCGATGCGGTCGATGTGTTCTGTGAGCGGATTGGCTTTTCTCGCGAACAGACGCGTATTGTGTTTAAGCATGCGAAAGCGCTTGGCTTACCGGTCAAACTTCACGCTGAACAGCTCTCGGATCAGGGCGGCGCTGCGCTCGCTAGCGAATTTAGTGCGCTATCGTGTGATCATCTGGAATATGTAGGTGATGACGCAATTGCGGCGATGGCGCGCGCTGGCGTGGTTGCAGTATTGCTGCCAGGCGCCTACTATTTTCTGCGCGAGACCAAGCTTCCGCCGATTGAGAAGCTCCGCGCTAGCGCCATTCCCATCGCGCTTGCAACCGATCACAATCCGGGTTCTTCGCCTACATTTTCACCGCTTCTCATGATGAATATGGCTTGCACATTGTTTCGCATGACGCCGATTGAGGCATGGCTCGGATTTACCGCGAACGCCGCTCTCGCCTTGGGTTTGCCCGCTGAGCGCGGCCAGTTGGGAGCAGGTTCGGTCGCTAACTTTGGGGTGTGGAGTGCGTCGCATCCGCGTGATCTTGTATATCGCTTTGGTCACTCACCGCTACGTCAACTAGTCCTTAATGGGCAGATGCGCGAAGCCATTGAGCTATGAGTGCAGACGTTTTTACTCTTTCGCGCGGAACGACACCACTGGTGTTGAGCCTGCCTCACGTGGGCACCGTAATTCCTGAGTCTCATCGCGGCCATTACGTGCCGCGTGCTCTTGCGATGGAAGATACGGATTGGCATCTCACGCGGCTGTACGCCTTTGCCGTGCAAATGGGTGCGAGCGTGATCGCAGCCACTCATTCACGCTACCTCATTGATCTCAATCGCCCGCCCGATGACGCGCCGATGTATCCCGGTGCGTCAAACACCGAGCTATGCCCAACGAAATTTTTCTCGGGCGAGCCGCTCTATCGCGAGGGATTCGAGCCTGCGGCCGCTGAGATCGAGCGTCGTCGTGTGAAATATTGGTGGCCTTACCACCTTGCACTTCGTGCAGAACTCGACAGAGTCCGTGCGAAACACGGCTATGTATTGCATTGGGATGGGCACAGCATTCGCTCTCGGATTCCTTGGCTTTTCGAGGGAACGTTATCCGACTTGAATTTGGGAACAGCGAGTGGTGCGAGCTGCTCTGCGCGAATTGCGAGCGGCCTGATCGAGATATTGAAGCAACAAACAGACTTCACCTACGTGCTCGATGGGCGGTTTAAAGGCGGCTATACGACGCGTCACTACGGTCGACCCAATGAAGGTTTTCACACGATTCAAATGGAAATGGCCCAATCTTGCTACTTGGATGAGTCGCCGCCATTTGCGTATGACGAGCTAAAGGCGGAGCGGGTAACGAATCTACTGCAGACGCTATTACGATCAGCGATGCTGTTGACGCGCTCTGCGAGCGATCGCGAATGAGAGCGCTTTGGGTTCCCGCCGCTTGGCTCCCGCGCGGCGACGGTGGCAGCTGGGCCACAAACGTGTTGTTTTCGATTGACGAGGCCGGCTACTGGGCCAAGATCGAACGAGACGTTTCGAGCGAACTTGCGAAAGAAAACGGCGCTGAGTTGCTTGATTCGCCAGCGATCGCGCCACTCATCAACTCACATAGCCACGCGTTTCAACGAGCGTTTGTGGGGCACGCTGAGCGACGCGAAGCCGCAGAGGATGATTTCTGGAGCTGGCGCGATCAGATGTATGGGGTCGCGCTCACGGTGACGCCCGAGCGATTGAAACTGATCGCACAACGTCTGTATCGGGAACTATTGCGCGGCGGCTACACCCATGTCTGCGAATTTCACTACGTTCATCACCAACCCAACGGTGAGCCGTACGCCGATCCCTATGCGATGAGCCGCGCGCTGATTGAAGCGGCAGAGGACACGGGTATTGGTTTAACGCTGCTTCCTGTGGTGTATGAGCGATCAGGCTTTGATATGGCTGCACTTCGCCCAGACCAAAGGCGGTTTAGCGCGAACGCGGATTGGGTTTTGAGCGCGCAGCGCGAGCTCTCCCGTGAGATGAGCACGAAAAGTCTGCATGTCGCGATAGGCGCTGCGCTGCACTCGCTACGCGCCGTCACCCCTGAATCGCTCGCGACAATTTGTCGTGAAGCCACAGGGCCGATCCACATTCACATCGCCGAGCAGCAAGCGGAAGTCGATGCCTGCTTGAAAGCAACGGGAATGCGCCCTGTCCAGTTTCTCTATGAGCAGCTTTGCTCGCTCGACGGATTTTCGAAAGGGCTGGTACTCGTTCATGGCACCCACGCGACTCAAGCTGAAATCGCCTTGATCGCGAAAACCAATAGCTCCTTGTCTATTTGCCCGACGACCGAAGCAAACTTGGGCGACGGTCTCGCGCTCATTCAACACTGGCTTGAAGTTGGCGTACCGCTCTCGATTGGATCTGATAGCCACGTGTGCCGTGATTGGCGTGAGGAGCTTCGGTTGCTCGAATACGGTCAGCGCCTCATTCAGCAGCGGCGCAACGTGCTCGCAGCGCCTGAGCAGGGCATCGCCTCCACCGCCGAGCGGCTCTACAGTGCGGCGCTTCGCGGCGGCGCGCATGCAGCAGGCGTTGCTAAATGGGGATTTCAGACGGGTGCGCGCGCCGATCTGTTGCTGCTGCCCTACCGCGATCCAGCGCTCGAAGACGTGGCTGTCGAGTTTGCGCTGGACGCCCTCGTGTTCTCGTCACCGACAACACCGTTTACGCGAGTGATGGTCGGCGGACGGTGGGTGACTACGGACGCGGACTGAACGGCGCGTTGACGCTAGCCCGAGGAAGCGGGCTCGGCTTGAGCCAAGTGCTGAGGGTCGTGCGATCTACTTAGGAGCGGCGCTTTCCTCATGTTCGCACTTTCATCGTGACGAGATGGCTCTCTAATCTAAGCCCCAAAAAACAAGGACTAGCGCTCATTTTTTTCTGCAAAGATGTGTCAGTTAACAGCCATCCAGTCCAACATCAGATGCGCTTAGCAATAAAAAGTTTGTAAGCCTGGACGCGCTACAGCGGCACCAGAGACAAGACGCGGTGGCAAATACCGCTTGCGACCCGTTCAACAAATCGCTACACTGGTTGCCATGTTGTCAGACAACCTTACGCTTGAGCGTGGAATCGCAAGAGCCGCCACGGCGCTCGCCGATCATGGGGTGATCTCCGCGCTCGCGCGCCCGAGCTCCCTCGCAGATGAGGCGTACCACAGCCTGCTGCTTCAGCTTGACATGAATTTGTGGAAAGTCGGCGACAAGTTGCCCACCGAGAAAGCGCTCGGCGAATCGCTAGGCGTTTCTCGCGCCGTGATTCGCGAGGCGCTCGCGCGACTGCGCGCCGACGGCCGCATCGAAACGAGGCAGGGCGCGGGCGCGTTTGTTTCTGATCGATCCAAGCTTGCCGCGTTTCGCACGGATCACGCGAACAGCGATACGGACCCGCTCAAACAAGAGCTCGAAATCCTGGAGCTACGTCAAATTGTGGAAGCCGGCGCGGCCGAGCTCGCGGCGGCTCGGCGACACGAAACTGATCTCGCAAACATTCGGACGGCGCTGGAAGCGATGCTGGAGTCGGTCGCGAAACGAAGCGATGGTTCGGCGCATGATGATGCGTTCCACAACGCGATTGCCCAAGCCTCCCACAATAGTCAAATTGCAAAATTTGTGGAATTCCTCGGCGCGCAATTCTCGAACTCGCGAAAAGCGACGTGGGACGATATCGGCTACGGTGTCGGAATTGCCGCCGTCGGCCAAAGCGACCATAGCGCCATTTACAAAGCCATTGAATTGCAAGACGGCGCCAAGGCCAAACGACTCTCACACGCGCACGTGCAACGGGCGATTGACCGCGTGCTCCTGCGAATGAATGATCAGAAGGTGGAATAACTGTGAAAGCGCCAACGCTGTTTGAAGAACTCGCGAATGTACTCCCGCGCGATTGCTTGAAGATTGCCGATGAGGACATGAGGCCGTACGAATGCGACGGTCTTTCGATGTATCGCGCGCTGCCGAAGTGTGTTGCGCTACCAGAAGACGAAAAGCAGCTCGCCGAGGTCATGCGAATCTGCCACGCGCATCGCGTGCCGGTGGTGGCGCGAGGCGCGGGCACCGGGCTCTCAGGCGGCGCGATGCCGGACCCGAATGCGGTGTTGCTATCGACTGCGAAGATGATGAAGATCATCAGCGTTGATCCGCTGGCGTGCACGGCGCGCGTGCAGCCAGGTGTGCGTAATCTTGCGATTTCGGAAGCCGTGGTGCACCATGGTTTGTATTACGCCCCCGATCCATCGTCGCAAATTGCCTGCACGATTGGCGGCAACGTGGCCGAGAATTCGGGCGGCGTGCACTGCTTGAAATACGGCTTGACCGTTCACAACATCCGCAAACTGCGTGTCGTTTTGATGACAGGCGAAATCGTTACCCTCGGGGGCGACGGTCTTGATTCGCCCGGATACGATTTGCTCACGCTCATGATCGGAAGCGAAGGCTTGCTCGGCATCGTTACAGAAGTCACCGTGAAACTCACGCCGAAGCCGAAGCTCGCGCAAGTGGCGATGGCATCGTTCGCAAGCGTTGAAACAGCGGGCGCCGCGGTCGGAGAAATTATCGCTGCGGGCATCATTCCCGGTGGCCTTGAAATGATGGATCAGATCGCAACCGAAGCGGTCGAAGGTTTCGTTCACGCAGGCTACGACTTGAGCGCCGCCGCAATTTTGCTTTGCGAAAGCGATGGCACGCCGGACGAGGTCGCCGACGAAATGGCACGCGTCTCGGAAGTGCTTCGCAAAGCGGGCGCAACCGACATCAAAGTCTCCAACAACGAAGCCGAGCGATTGCGCTATTGGAGCGGGCGCAAAAATGCGTTCCCAGCAACCGGTCGCATCTCGCCAGATTACTACTGCATGGACGGCACGATTCCGCGCAGAGAGTTGCCGCGCGTGTTGAATGAAATTGCGCGTTTGAGTGAGAAGTATGGCCTGCGCTGCGCCAACGTGTTTCATGCGGGCGATGGTAATTTGCATCCCCTCATCATGTTCGATGCGAACGTGGAAGGCGAATTGCAACGCGCGGAAGATTTCGGCGCAGATATTCTTGAGCTGTGTGTAGAAGTTGGCGGCACGATCACCGGCGAACACGGCGTCGGCATCGAAAAAATCAACCAGATGTGTGTTCAGTTCTCACCGAAAGAATTGACGCGCATGCACGAGATCAAGCACGCTTTCGATGAACACGCGCTGTTGAATCCCGGCAAAGCTGTCCCAACGCTACATCGCTGCGCCGAGTTCGGTCGCATGAAAGTGTCGCAAGGCAAGCCGATGCCGTTTGCAGATTTGGAGAGATTTTGACGAGTTTTTTTGACGCAGATTGCGCTGATTTCACTGATTAACGCTGATTAGCTTTTGTGGCGCTCCGCAGTAGCGTTTCGTTTCCTCTAAGTAAATCTGCGTCAATCAGCGTAATCAGCGTAATCAGCGTCAAAGATGAATCCCTTGAATTGAAGAGTACACGAACCATGAGCCTGACCTTCGATCGCCCCAGCCAGACAACCGTTGCAACAACTGTCGAGGCACTTCGCAAAGATTTCGGCGACCGCGCCGTTACTTCTCACGCCGTCCGCGAGCACCACAGCCATGGCGAAGGCATGCGTGATGCGGGCCTGCCCGATGTGGTCGTGTTCCCCGAAACGAACGAGGAAATCGCAAGTATTGTGAAGCTCTGCAACCAAGCGCGGATTCCGGTGATCGCGTTTGGCACGGGTACGTCGCTTGAAGGCCATCTCAAGGCGCTTTATGGCGGCGTGTGCATTGATCTCTCGCGCATGAACAACATTCTGCAAGTAAACGCAGAGGATTTAGATTGTCGCGTGCAGGCGGGCGTCACGCGCGAACAGCTCAATGCTGAGATTCGCTCGACCGGGCTTTTCTTCCCGATCGATCCGGGCGCAAACGCAAGCCTTGGTGGCATGAGCGCAACGCGCGCGAGCGGCACTAATGCTGTGCGCTACGGCACCATGAAGGAAAATATTCTTGGCTTGACCGTTGTCACCCCAGACGGACGAATCATTAAGACCGGAACACGCGCGCGCAAATCGAGCGCAGGCTACGACCTCACACGCCTCTACGTCGGTAGTGAAGGCACGCTCGGCATCATCACCGAGATTCAACTGAAGCTCTACGGTGTACCGGAGCGCATCAGTGCCGCCGTGTGTCAATTCGACGAACTATCGAATGCGGTCAACGTCGTCATCACTGCCATGCAATTGGGCATTCCGATGGCGCGAATCGAGCTTCTCGATGAAGTGCAGATGGATGCCTGCATTAAATACAGCAAGCTCGAAGGCTTTGCTGCGAAGCCAACGCTCTTCATGGAGTTTCATGGAACGGATGCGTACGTCGCCGAACAAATCGAGCAGATGAAATCGATTACGGCGGATTACGGCGGCAGCGACTATCGCTTCGCTGACAAACCCGAGGATCGCACCAAGCTCTGGAAAGCACGACATGATGCGTATTGGGCCGGTATGTCGTACAAACCGGGGAATCAAGCATTTGCAACGGATAGTTGTGTGCCGATTTCACGCCTCGCCGATTGCATCGCCGCTGCGAAAGCGGAAATCGCAAAGACTAGCCTCACGTGCATGATCGTCGGACATGTGGGCGACGGCAACTTCCATGTGCAAATTTCGTTTAATCCAAACGACGCGCGTGAGCGCGAGCAAGCCGAAACCGCGGCAGCGCAGATCGCGCGTATCGCCATCGGTATGGGGGGCACCTGCACGGGCGAACACGGAATCGGCATTCACAAGCTCGATGCGCTCAAGGAAGAGCATGGTGAGGCGGTGGATGTAATGCGAACGATTAAGAAGGCGCTGGATCCGAACAACATAATGAATCCGGGCAAGACCATCCCTATGGCGTAGAAGGGGCTGCGCGGGCGCATCGCTGCGTTGCCGAACTCGTCGTGTACATGAGTACACGTCCTCGTCCGGCGTCTTGCGCTGCATCCCGCTCGCTCGGTTTTAACGCTTGGAAAGTGTGCGAACTAGATGATTGATCTTTGGCAACAACAAATCAAAGCTGCCGCTGCAAAGGGCGAAAAACTCGCCATCAAGGGCAGCGGTAGCAAGCTATTTCTATCGCCGACGCACGAAGGTGCGGCGCTCGATACTCGTGCGCACTCAGGGATTGTTGAATACGATCCGAAGGAGCTGGTGATCGTCGTCAAATGCGGCACGGCTCTCGCCGAGGTTGAAAAGGCGATGGCCGATGCAGGGCAAATGCTCGCGTTCGAACCGCCGCATTTTGGCGAGGGTGCAACAATTGGTGGCATGGTGGCTACGGGCGTGTCAGGGCCGCGTCGCGCGTACGCGGGCGCGGTGCGCGACTTCGTGCTCGGTGCGAAAGTGATCGACGGAAAAGGCGATCACTTGAGTTTCGGCGGCAAGGTGATGAAGAACGTGGCCGGCTTCGATGTTTCGCGCTTGCTCGTTGGATCGTTTGGAAGCTTAGGCGTGATCACTGAAGTCGCGTTCAAATGTCTGCCGCTCCCGAAAGCGGAGGCCACGCGTGTGTTCGAAATGGATTCGGCGACGGCGATCGAAGCGATGAATCGCTGGTATGCCGAAGCGGACCCGATCACGGCCACCACGTGGGTGGACGGCGAGCTCTACGTGCGATTTGCGGGCGCTGCGCCTGCGGTGAACAGTGCGGTTCAAAAACGTGGCGGCGAGGCGCTCGCCAACGACCTTGATTGGTGGCGCGACTGGCGCGAGCAGCGTCACGCTTTCTTCGCGAACGCGAAAGAGCTGCACCGGATGTCGTGCAAGTCCACGGCTCCAGTGCTTGACGATATGGCAACGGCCATCGAATGGGGCGGCGCGCTGCGCTGGGTAGAAGCCGATGAAGCCAATGCCGCAAAGCTTCGGTATCAAGCGAGTCGCGCGGGCGGCTACGCGAGTGTGTGGCGGGGTGGCGCGAGTACGCACGCAAGCGCGGCGCAGTCGCTTTCGGAGCCGCTCAAAGAAATTCACGCGAAGCTTAAGACGAGCTTTGATCCGTACAACGTGTTCGCGCCTCTCCCCCTGGGAGAGGTCGCGCGGTAGCGTGGGTGAGGGAAATCTCACTTTTCGCGAACACCTTACCCTCACCCGCCCTTCGGGCACCCTCTCCCAGTGGGAGAGGGGAAGTAACCTGCAGTAGCCGCCGCAAATGCAAACAAACCTAGCCCCCTTCATCAAAGACACCCCACAAGGCCAAGAAGCCGACGCGATTCTTCGCTCCTGTGTGCATTGCGGGTTTTGCACGGCGACCTGCCCGACTTATCAAGTGCTCGGCGATGAGCTA
>JAAFJA010000006.1:0-227781 GCA_013298765.1 Betaproteobacteria bacterium | reverse complement strand
CTATCTCATCAAGCAAGTGCTCGAAGGCGCGGAGCCCACCAAGAAAACGCAACAGCATTTGGATCGTTGTTTAACCTGTCGCAATTGTGAAAGCACGTGCCCGAGCGGTGTTCAATATGGGCGGCTGGTTGACATTGGCCGCTCGGTCGTCGAAGAGAAGGTGGGGCGGACTGCCGTTGAGAAAGTAACGCGAACCACGCTTCGCAAAGCGCTTCTGAACAAGCCGCTATTCAACACTGCGATGAAAATCGGTCGCACGGTTCGTCCACTCCTGCCAAGCGCGCTGAAAGCAAAAGTGCAACCGTTGCGAAGCGCGGGTGCGTGGCCTTCCGCACAACACGCGCGTACGATGATTGTGCTCGATAACTGTGTGCAGAACGCAATGTCGCCTTCGATTGACTATGCTGCAGCGCGTGTACTCGATAAGGTGGGCGTTTCACTCAAGTGGGTGTCTGCGGGCGGCTGTTGTGGCGCACTTTCGCATCATCTGAATGCGCATGATGAAGCGGTGGCTAAAGTGAAAGCCAATATTGATGCTTGGTGGCCTCTGATTCACGCGGGCGCAGAAGCGATTGTTGGTACAGCCTCGGGCTGCTCGGTGATGCTCAAAGACTACGGTCATTTCATGCAACACGACGCGGCATACGCGGACAAAGCAAAGCGTGTTGCAGCGTTGTCGAAAGACGTCTCGGAGGTGATCGCCGCTGAATGGCCACAGTTGAAAGCAAAAGTGAAGCCGTCGAGTGATCGCATTTCGTACCATCCGCCTTGCACGCTGCAACATGGGATGAAACTCAAAGGCGGCGTTGAGGCAATGCTTAAGGACATTGGTTTCGATTTGCTGCCGGTCGCGGATTCGCATTTGTGTTGCGGCTCGGCCGGGACGTATTCCATGTTGCAACCTACGATCAGTGAAGAATTGAAATCGCGCAAATTAAAGTCACTCACCGCCGAGGGGCCGTCGCAAATCGCAACCTCAAACATCGGCTGCATGACACATCTTCAAAGTGGTACTACACTGCCGGTGAAACATTGGATTGAATTGCTTGACGAGCGGCTAGCGTAACCACATCCCCTCCCCTTCAAGGGGAGGGCTAGGGTGGGGATGGGGTTCGGTTGATTGGAGTTGAACCGAAAACCATCCCCCTCCTAGCGTCCCCCTTGAAGGGGGAGGGACAGCAGCCGTGAGTCGCTAAACGACTATGACCATCACCCGCGAAAACTACCCGCACTTTCATGTCATCCACACCCGTTGGATGGATAACGACATTTACGGCCACGTGAATAACGTTGTCTATTACAGTTGGTTCGATACCGCAATCAATTCGTATTTGATCGAGTACGGCGACCTTGATATTCATCGCGATCCGGTCGTCGCCTACTGCGTCGAATCGCAGTGCACGTACAAAAAAGGTTTCGTATTCCCCGAGGAGGTGCACGTCGGCATTCGCGTCGCCAAGCTCGGCAATAGCTCCGTGCGCTACGAACTCGCCTGCTTCGGCAAAAACGATCAAGAGCCGCGCGCGACGGCCTATTTCGTTCACGTGTTCGTAGACCGCGCGAGCAACACGAGCGCGTCGATGCCGCCGGATATTCGTACTGCGCTTGCGCGAATTCAATAGCTTCTCTTCGTCAGCCTATTGCTAGGGTTGCGTTAGAACGTTCGTCGCGGACTGGTTCTGCCGGCGATTCACAGCTGATGAATGAGCTCTATGCGTTGCCGGTTATGTCGATGGCGCCAAGCGAAGTCAGGCAGTGCTCGCTAGTGAACCTTCGCGGAAGATAGACCAAAACTCGCACAAGAGCTCTTGCCCGGTCGTCTTTGTTGAGTTTTTCGCGGTGGTTGCTACATTGGACCACTCCGCCTGCGCTAGTTTCAACAAATCAGATTCACCGATAAATGCGCAGCCCATAAACCACTGCGCGAAAGAGCGTTCCGATACCTCACCTTCGTGCAACACGATCAGGTTTTTGTGCCGCGTATCGCCACGGATGTTCTCTGCGAGGCGTTGAACCGTTTCGTTGCAACCCTCAATGCACTGCACGAAGCTGTTGCCGCTGAACAAAAGCACACCGGTGATGTCGTTAGCCTGATTCGCCGCGCGAGCGGTCGTTAACAACGACGCGAGTCGAGCGTCGTCAAACCCGACCGATGGGTTACTGATGTAGACGTATTGATACACGGGATCCCCTTCTATATTGTGAAAGTCGTATGGCTGCGCGAGTGGCTGATTTCCCGAAAAGCGAACGTGAACCATTGCACCGGAGAGAGCCTCGCATGGCCGTGCTCCGCGTGCGCAAACAACGAGCCAATGAGCGTCATGCACGGCACACAGGGCTGACAGCTGCGGCGCTCACCGCGATCCAGAAACTGATCGCGCTCCGGCTTTCCTCCATCTCATGAGCATGGTACAACAATTGTGACTCGCGTTTGCATCTAATGGACATACGCACAAATACAGTGCAAACGGGAAATAGCGAAATGGACACGTTAGCTCTTTTAAATCGGGCTTTCGCGGAGTTTGTTGTTGCTAGCGACCTGAATAAAACAAAATTTGTGCCGCACCGCTCTGGTAAAGCCGGAACCTCTCTGGACTTCAAAGCGCGAAAAAACGAGCGCTCGTCCTACAGCAACGCGCAAAACTAGAGCGTAGAGTTGGCGATTCGCCATTCGTGATGTGATCGTTGACGCTCAACGTCGCGCAGTCTAGGGCGAGTGATCGGCCGCATTCATCGGCTCAACTCGCTTCTTCTGTTCCTGAAGGACTCTTTGAAACTCCGGACTTATCTCGTCGAAGATAGTGCCATCATTCGAGACAATCTGGCTGCGACGCTTGCCGAATTGGCGGACGCGCAGATCTGCGGCTACGCAGTGGGCGCGCACGAGGCAATCGATTGGCTTGCGGCAAATCCGACCGCATGGGATCTCGTCATCATCGACATATTCTTGGTCGAAGGCAGCGGATTACAAGTGCTGTCAGCGTGCAAGTCGCGAACCGCACAACAGAAAACCGTTGTGCTCACCAACTTCGCAACGAAAGAAATTCGCACTCAGTCCGAGGCGCTTGGGGCCGATGCGGTCTTCGATAAATCCAACGAGATCGATGACTTGATCGCATTCTGCCGAACGCTCTCGAGCAACCTGAATGGCGCATCCAGCGCGCCTTGAATCAATGCGCAGCCACCGATGATTTGCTTGGAGGTTTCGCCCACCGCCTTGCGAAGCATCGCTGGATCACGTGTGCCGCTAGGAGTAAGCTGCGTCCTGCAGAGTCCGAGCGTATTCCTTGCCCCGACTTCGCCGCCGTGAAAGGCATTCACAATGACGCGCAACACGACTCGAAAAGTACGGTGGCCACGATCACTTGCTGTCATTGCTGTTGCCTCGCTCATCGTAATTAACGAGCTTGGCTACCGTCGAGCTACCGACGCTGCCGACACGATGTTGATCGAGCAGCAGCGTCGCGCAACATTGCACGCCATGCTGCAGCAGCTGGCGGAGGCTGAGTCGGCGCGACGCGAATTTGTGCGAACAGGTACCGCTGTCGATTTCACGGTGTACCGCGACACAGTTGCGCAAGCCGACCGCGACATGCAGCGAATTGGCACGCTGTACGCCGAAGACACTGCTAATCTCACGCAACTCGCCGCACTTCGAGCGGCAGTTGTTCGCGCCCGCAACGGCGTCGTTGTCGACACAGCGATCAGCCCGTCTAGCACCACGGGTCAGGCCTCGATCGCGTCGTTGAGCGACAACGCGCAGAAAAAAGAAGCGATGGAACTGCGCAACGCCTCAAATCAAATGATTGCGACGATAGCCCAGAGTATCGAGATCACGCAGCGGCAGATTGATCGATCACTTTCCATGTTTCGCGTTGGCGCAGCGCTTGCCGCGCTGCTTGGATTGTTGAGCTTCGTGCTATACCTGCGCCAAACGGATCGACTCGACGTCGTCTCTGAGTCTCGGCGAAAGCGGTTGGTAAATGAACGCGATCAACTTGAAGCGCTAGTTAAAGAGCGCACGTCGCGCCTGACCGTGCTCGCCAATCACTTGCAAAACGTCCAGGAGTCCGAGCGCGAGAATCTTGCGCGCGAACTGCACGATGAACTCGGGGCACTACTCACAGCCGCGAAGCTCGACGTGGCACGCATTCGGTCCAAACTGCCCGAAGGAAACGAGCCGCTGCGCTTGCGGCTCGAACATTTGATTGAGACGCTTAACTCTGTGATCGCCCTGAAACGGGAGATCGTCGAAAACCTGCGTCCATCGTCACTGTCGAACCTCGGGCTTGTTGCGGCGCTCGATATTCTGGTGCGCGAGTTCAGTGCGAATACAGGCGTCCAAGCCAGTTCGAAACTCGATGAGGTCGAACTCGACGGCGAGGCACAGCTCACACTCTATCGCGTAACACAGGAGTCGCTCACCAATGTGTCTCGCTATGCGAAAGCCACCTCGGTCAGCGTCACCCTAAGCAGCCACGACGGAAGCGTCGAACTGGTCGTCGCAGATAACGGTGTGGGATTCGATCTGCAAACGCAATTCAACCGTAGCCACGGCTTCGCGGGAATGCTGCATCGGGTCGAAGCGCTGCGCGGCGAATTCACCGTGATAACGCGGCCACGGCATGGCGTTCGCGTGTCTGCTCGGCTACCCAAAAAGCATGCGAACAGTGCTCGTTCGAATGCCGACACTCCGAACGACAGTGGGCATGCGAGCACTCAGGCGAGTATCTAGCCCAGCGCAAGCGAGCAAAAGGCGTTGTAAGCGCCGTCCTACACCGCCCGTGTAGCCCAACCTATCTAGGTTGCGCCGTCTCTCCGATGCGTGTTGCGCGTCGCGCAGGGGACACTCTCATCTACGAAACGCCAAGCGCTTACTCCTCTCATTGGTCGATTCGCAAGGAGGCATCATGCTCAATTACGCCATCATCTTTCTCGTCGTCGCGCTGATCGCGGCCATCTTCGGATTCGGCGGTATCGCCGCTGGTGCCGTCGATATCGCCAAGATTCTCTTCTATCTCTTCGCTCTCATGGCGATTGCTACGTTTGTTTTTAGCCTCTTTCGAGGCGGTAAACGATAGCGGCCATCTTATTCAATCTAGCTTCTCAGGAAATGCTCTCATGAATCACGACTCCAACATTGCAAAACAAACGCACGATACCGTCGACAAATACGCCAGTCGAATTGGCAACAGCGCCGAACGTGCCGCTGACACTGCACAAGACGCGTTGTCCGCGGTCTCCGACAAAGTCGAATCGGTACGCGATCAAATCAAACCTACGGTTAGCCGCATGGCCGATCGTGTAGACGCGATGGCGCAGTCCGCAGCCGATGGTGTGCGCGACACGAGCCGACGTGCTGGCCGCGCGATGACCGGTTACGCGCATGCCTGCGAGTCCTATGTCGTCGAACAGCCGATGAAGGCGATTGCAATTGCTGCCGCATCGGGTGCCGCGATTACGATGCTTGTGATGCTCTCGCGCGGTCGAAGCGCGCATCGCGCATCGCGATAGCCATTTGATCGAATATATGGCTGCTCCTCACACCAATCTGCCAGCGGCTTTCGTGGAGTTGCTCTTGCAACGCCCCGATTTGCTGCTTGATCATGCCATCGCCTATTCGCGCCTTACAAAGAGCGAGTTCGAGTTAAAGCGCAGGCAGTGGATGCGACAAACGGTCGCGGCATTGCTTGCCTTCGTCGCGATGGTGTTATCGGTTGCGTTCAGTGGCGTTGCACTCATGTTCGAGATGACAATGCCTTTGCAGGCACCGTGGTTTATCTGGTTGATTCCACTTTCGATGCTTCTGTTCGCGGCGCTTGCGCTACGTAGCGCACGGTCTGAGACCACGCTGCAAGAAAGTGCTTCGCTGGCCGCACAGTTTTCGCTTGACGCGAAAGCGCTTCGGAGCTTTGCCGGGCGACCGACATGAGAATAGCCGCAGCCGCCCAGTCGACTGCGGTTGAGTCGGCCGAAGCGCGGGTCGTTGAGACAACCCGCGCTGCGCTACTGGATTTTCTTACGCAAGGCAGCGAAACCGCTGACGCACTCGGGCTCGGTGAAAGCGAGCGCACTAAAGAGCCGAACACTCGCGAGCGCACAGAGGATATCAACGATCGTCGCGATTCTCGGCAACGATCCACGAATCGGCTGAGCGAAATAGCGTGCGCAAGCGTTGCCGACTGGTGGCATCAACAGCCGCTTCGTTCTGGAGCATTGATCGCTGAGTACGCGGTGACCCGCTATACCAGGCGACATCCGCTACCAGCAATGATGATCTCCCTCGCAGTCGGTAGTGCTTTAGTTTGGGCGCGACCGTGGCGCATGGTTTCCATGACAGCGATCGGAGCCGGCTTGTTGCGTTCTCCGCGCGCGACCGATATCGCCGTATCGGTGCTGGAAGCTGCCACGCGACTCAAGCCCAGGGATCGACGATGAGAGCCGATGACGAATCAAACGATCTCAAAACGATAGGCAAGCGCAATCCGATCGCCGAGCGATTTGCCATAGAGACCCATCTACACCCCATCAACATCGTTAGCGATCGCGATCTGACAGCGCATCGACTGCACGAAAACAGTCGCACCAACGCGCTGGGCGGTTGCATGACCGCATAAGAAAAAGTAGGTGCGCTGCTGCTGCGTCAGTTGCACCGACTTCTTGTAATTGATCGCAGCGAACTCAGACCACTGTTTGTCAAACTCTATCAGGAGAGAAACCATGAAAAAGATTACCCACACTATCGTGCTTGCGTTGTTGGCCACAGCCATCGTTTCGGTCACGGGTTGCGCCGTTATGCGCGATCAGGAATCGGTCGGCGCGTATATCGATGACACTGCCATCACAACTCGCGTGAAAGCGCGCTTCGTCGAAGATTCAACGGTCGATGCAGCCTCCATCAGCGTCGAAACAATGAAAGGTACCGTTCAATTGTCCGGATTCGCCAAATCATCCGACGAGCGCTCCCGTGCGGAGAGCATCGCACGCGGCGTGAGCGGGGTTATTGCGGTTCAGAACCGTATCGCTGTGCGTCCTTGAAGCGCGCGGCACCGGCTTTAGCGGACCAGCGGTTCGATAACGCCTTTGTTCATCAATTGCAAACCAAGGATAGAACGATATGAGAAGCGCGGTTAGAAACGCACTGAGCATAGGCGTGGTCGCACTTGCCATGCCAGCGAGTGCGCAGATCACCTTTTACGAGCACGATAACTTCGTCGGACGCGCGTTCAGCGCCTCTGCGCGAGTCAAAAACTTCGGTGCGTACGGCTTCAACGATCGCGCGTCCTCGGTGATCGTCGAGAGCTCGCGTTGGGAAGTGTGTGAACACACGCAGTTTCGCGGCCGCTGCGTTGTTTTGCGTCCTGGGCGTTATCCGTCGCTTACATCGATGGGACTGAGTGATCGCGTGTCATCAGTGCGAGCGATCAAGCAAGCAGCACGTATTGAGGAGCGCAGATATGCGCCCATGTACGACGCCCAGCAGAGCCAGACTTACGGTTACAACCGACGGGACAACGAACGCATCTATGAAGCGGAAGTGATCGACGTTCGTGCGGTCACTGGACGCGCGGGCGAGCGTTGCTGGGTCGAGCGCGAGCGCATTGTGGAAAAACGCGGCGACGCGAACGTACCCGGCGCCATTTTCGGTGCCGTGCTTGGCGGCGTGCTTGGGCATCAAATTGGCGGCGGGCGCGGGCAAGATATTGCAACGGCCGGCGGCGCGATTGCGGGTGCGGCGGTCGGTGCGAATGTGAATCGCGGCGACGTAGCATCCGGCTACGGACAAAACGTTCGGCGTTGCGCGAATACGAACAACTACAACCACGCGAGCTACTGGGACGTGACCTATCGCTTTCGCGGCCAGGACCATCGGGCGCAAGTGATCTCTCCACCCGGGGCGACCTTGAGCGTCAATGAACAGGGCGAGCCGCGTAACTAAACAAGCGCCGCTGGCGGTCGGAATTTCTACGTCGCGCGTGTTCGACCGCACAAGAAATTTTCCGGAGAATCGCCGCGACCATGCGTGTTGTCATCGAGAATGAGACTACACAGGAATGCATCTTATCGAACGAAAATATCAGGGCTACAAGCCGATTAATTAAGTATTGGAAATAACGCCAAATTGCTTCTTAGCCTTTTAATAAAAAGGCGATACGGTTCTAAGCTACTTTGTCTCTTCAATCTCCGCCACCATCCGCGCCACACGATCTTCGATCTGCTCGGTGGATAGTTTTTCGCGCAAGCGTTCCACCATCAACGGGAACGAGAACGGCGTGTAGCGCTCGCAATGTTTGAGCAGCACTTCGCTCGCGCGTAATCGCAATAGCGCCGTTTGTAAACGCGTCGCTTCCAGTTGCCGCTCTATCACTTCGCGTACGGCTTGTTTGAGCAGCAAATTCTCGCTGTCGTAATTCGTGAACACGTCGAAGAGCAAACCACTGCTCATCTGCAATTGCTTGTTCGATTTGTTCGCGCCCGGATAGCCTTGATCGATCAGCCCTGCGACGCGGGCGATTTCGCGGAATTGTCGTTTCGCAAGCTCTGCCGCGTTGAGTCCGTGCAAGATGTCGGCTTCGACGTTTCGCGTGTCGAGCAACTGATGCAACGTTTCTTTCGTCAGCGTTTGTTCAGTCGGTGAAACGAGTTCAAAGCCGTAATCGTTCATCGAAATCGAGAACGTCTTCGCTTCGTCTTTCGCGAGGCGATAGCTGAAGAGCGTCGCAAGCCCCAAATGCACGAGCCGACCTTCGAATGGAAAGAAAAAGAGATGCCAGCCCTCGCGATCTCTATAGGTTTCGATCAACCATTGCTTTTCGTCGGGCAGCGCGGAGATGCGGTTTTGTAGATCGAAAATCGGCTTGCAGCACTGTGTTTCAGGTGTCGAATAAATGCCGTGCTTAGCCTCCGCGATCAACGCTCGCGTTGCGTCGGCAAGCTGAGTGGTGAGCGGCATTTTTCCGCCGGCCCATCGCGGCACGAGATTGCGCTTTTTTGTTGCACGCTTCACATACGCCGTCATCTCGCGCACGCGAATGAATTCGACGATGCTCCCGGCAAAAATAAACGCGTCGCCCGGATTGAGCCGAGCAACGAAATCTTCTTCCACATGACCGAGCCGCGCGCCGCCCTGAAACTGCACGTTGATAGACGCTTCGGAGACGATGGTGCCGATGTTGATCCGATGTCGTTGCGCTATTTTTCGATCAGTCACGACATAGCGCTTCGAATCCTCGTCAAAAACGACCTTGTGAAAATCCGGATACGCCGAAAGAGACGCACCGCCTTTGGTGACGAAATCAAGCGTCCACTGCCATTCGTCATCGGTGAGGTTCATGAAGCTCGCACTGGTTTCGACTTCCGCACGCAACTCGTCCGGATCGAATCCGCCGGCCAGCGCACAGCTCACCAGATGCTGCGCGAGCACATCGAGTGCGCGCCATGCGTTGCGCGTATTCGTGCCGCGACCACTGCCTAGCGTATGCCGCGTCTCGATTCGGCCCGCCATCGCCGCCGTTCGCGCGGCCGCCGCTTCCACGAGTTCAAGCGCATGCGTTGGCACAACAGTGACGCGCGATTTCGCGCCAGGCTGATGACCGCTGCGCCCCGCGCGCTGCAAGAGCCGCGCAATGCCTTTCGGTGAGCCGATTTGCAACACTTGCTCGACGGGACGAAAGTCGACACCGAGATCGAGCGAACTGGTGCACACAACAGCGCGCAAGAGGCCGCTTCGGATACCGTCCTCCACGAAGTCTCGCGTGGCCTTATCGAGCGAACCATGATGGAGCGCAATCTGCCCAGCCAGCTCTGGCGCAGCATCGAGCAACGCCTGATACCAAAGCTCTGTTTGCGAGCGCGTATTGGTGAAGATCAGCGTGCTCTTCGCTTCGCCAATTTTTTCAACCACGCGCTTCACCATCTGCGTGCCCAAATGACCCGCCCACGGAAAGCGTTCGATCGTGTCAGGAATCAGTGAGTCGATGACGATTTCTTTTTTTATATCTGCCGAAATCAACACGCCCCCGCGCCCCTGCGCGGAGTTGTCCGCGCGCATCGCTGCATCGGGGCCGATCAGCACGCGCATTGCTTCATCCAGATTGCCAAGCGTTGCGCTCATTCCCCACGTCATCAGGCGCGGGCGCGCGGCGCGTAGTCGCGCGAGACAGAGTTCAAGCAGCACGCCGCGCTTTGATCCGAGCAATTCATGCCATTCATCGACAACGACGGCATGCAGCGCGCTCACTCGGTCTCGCCAATCAGCTTTGGTGAGCAAGAGCGCGAGTGACTCCGGCGTGGTGACGAGCACGGTGGGCAAGCGACGATCTTGCTTCGCGCGCTCGCTCGCGGGCGTGTCACCCGTGCGGATGCCGACGGTCCATGAAGGCTGCAGCGCGGCAGTTGCATCTTTGATGGTCAGAAGCGTGTCGCTTGCGAGGGCTTTGAGGGGGGTGATCCAGAGGATGGTGAGGGGGGCATTTGATTCCCTCTCCCGCCGGGAGAGGTCGCGCGTCGCTTGCGGCGCGCGGGTGAGGGAAGTGTTTCCCTCTGAAACGCTTGAGTCGTGTACCGTGGGGCTCTCCCTCACCCGCCCTTCGGGCACCCTCTGTGGGCTATCGCCCATCCCTCCCGCTGGTCGGGACCGCAGCGTTGCTGCGTCCTGCGCCTTCGGCTGGTCCCCGAGGGAGAGGGAAACTAAACCGCAAAACGCCGCATAAGTCTTCCCAAATCCCGTCGGCGCGTGAATCAAACCGCTTTTGCCGTCGCGTTGCGCGGCCCAAACATCACGTTGAAACGAAAAGGGCTCCCACCCGCGTGAACTGAAGAACGCTGAAAGCGCGGGCGCAATCGGCGGGGGAGACTTCGCACGTAGGGGCATGCGTGAATTGTGACACCAGCGCGATCACCACTCATTGGCTTGCGCTGTATCAATTGCTTCTGGGGATTGGCAGCCTACACTGCGACCGATTGAGCATGCCGCAGCGTCTTTCGCGGCCCAACCTTGGAAAAGTCATCGAATGCAATCTGATCTGTTACCCCATGCCCTTCATCGCGAATTCCCAAATCTCGCCGATGCAATCGGTCGCCTCAAACACAGCGATGCACATTTCGCGCATCTACTCGAACAGCACGACGCCGTCGATGCCGACATCACAAAGAGCGAAACCGGCGTCGCGCCGATGAGCGATCACTCGCTGGAGGCATTGAAGAAGCAGCGGCTTCACCTCAAAGATCAGTTGTATCGGATGGCTTCGGAGAAACGCTGACCAACGAACATCACCTCGTACCCCGCAAAAAGCACCGTGTTAAGACTGTAAAGGTTACCTCGGATTGTCGCGAATCATTCAACAAGAAATCGAAGCTGTGCTTCGATGTCGCTCGGATTCGTGCGGAACGCGAAACGTCCCAACCCACCTCGAACCAAGTCCGCGCCCCGCTGGCCGCTTAAGTATCTTATGACCAGAAGGATGTCAGTGGTCGGGCGGATCTCTCCATCAAGATCAATATCTCCACCTCTTGCACGAAAGGTATCGAGTGCGGCCGCAATGTCACTCGGCGATGATCGAAACGATCCCTGCTCATCGACGATTAGTGACTGAGCTGAGAAACCGGCAAAGTAACGCAGCGCGATTAACGCGTCGACCAAATTGACGCGTCCATTGGCGTTGAAGTCCATGAGTTCAGTGACGCTGTAGGTTGCACTGCTTGAAGACGCTCGGTACTTTGCGTCGCCTGCGTACGTCGCTGTGGCGATAGCACCGAGCACATTACTCAAAAAAGAAACGCTACAACCACCCCTACCGTGGCTGTCGAGCTGTATTTGACAGTTCGTAAATGGTAAGTCGATTACCACGGTGCCGGACGGGATTGATGAGCCGTCACCAAGAACTTGAACACTCAACATCACTGTGTCGCCGCGAATAATGTATCCGGGCATCGTAAGAAGCAGTTGGCTTGGGGAGACGCCCGTAACGAGGACCGACTCTTCAGCAGTTTGGCGCGGCAGAACACTAGATCCCGAGTAAATTGCACGAACCGTTTGCACTCCGGCAGCTGGATACGTGGTGCGGCAGCTCGCGGTCGCGTTTACCACTGGCACGGCGCTACATCCTTCGACCACTTGCCCTCCAAGTATGAAATCGACAGCACCTGCGACGCTTGGCCCAGCGATGGTGGTTGCGAACGTCGCTACATCGCCAAGTACGGCGCTTATTGGGGAACGGACGAGTCGCATCGCGCCCCATGCGTTCAGACCATCGACGAACTGCTTAGGCGCAGGTCGGTAGTCAAACGTGCCGCGTCCTAAAACCCCGCGCGAGTTTTGACCCAGACACTTCACGCTACCATTGCTGAGTAGCGCACAAATCGTGCTGCCCGCTGCACTGATCGACGACACATTGGACGGGAAGTTCGCCGAAATTCCGGAGATATCGCCGTAGTAACCAGGCGGTTCCAAAAAAAGATTTCCATAGCATTGAACGGCGCCGTTCAAAACAACGCAAACGTATCCCGTGCCCACGGCGATGTCGCTTCCGCCAGCGGGTAGGCCGGGAACTTCAGTTGGCCCTGGAAGCCACCCACCTGAGGTCTGGCCTGGTAGGCCAAGAAAGTTCTGCCCCCAGCACTTCGGTTTTTCTGTTTCCATCAAGGCGCATGCGACTCCATACGACATCGCGATCTTTTTTACCCCGCTGGTGAGGCCAGTTGGAGTGACGGCCGCGGCAGGCGTTATCGAAGTTCCGTCCCCCAACTCTCCGTACCCATTGGTGCCCCAGCATTTGGCTGAGCCGTTAACCACTGCACACGCAGCGGAACCCGCAACGGCAAGGGATGTCACGTTCCCCTCGGTACCTGCAATGTTGATAAACGCTGGTGAGCCTAGAGTAGGTACCTGATCAATGCTGTAGATTCCCTGACATCGCACGCGTGTGGCTGAGCGAACGCAACGAGCAGACCAGCCCATTGCCACTTCAAGTGCGTGAAAGGACCCGGTTGTGTCGTCCAGGTCAACGGGGACCGGCGTCAGTGAGTCCCGCGCTACGACAATGCCGTCACCCCAACACTCGACCGTTCCGTCGCCCCCCACTGAACAAGAGGTATTTGGCCCTACCGCTACTCCCGTTGAGACATGTGAGAGCGAGTGGGTCTGTGAAGCAACGGACCGGTTCGTCCGGGAGTTGTTGCCTAATTGGCCGTTGCTATTCGATCCCCAGCAAAACACCGCGCCAGCTCGTGTTTGTGCGCAAGCGCCAGCGTGCGCCGCACTTATTGCGTTGATGTCTAGAGGGAGTCCGACGGGGGAAGCTGGAACAGTTGAGTTTAACTGTTCGTCGCCCACACCTCCGAGCTGGTTTAGGTTGTTCATCCCCCAGCACTTTATGCCGCCATAAAGTGTGAGCGTACATGCAAAATCACCCCCAACCACCACCTGCACGGTACCGCTCGGGGTATCGGCCAGCCTTGCCATTGGCATTTCGTCCCCGTTATGGATCGGGCCAAGAACGCCAAACAGCCCGCGGCGGTCACACCAAACTTCCCCATTGCGCTTTAGCGCGCACGAGTTGTATGCTCCGACCGCGACGTCCGCAACGCCAGACTCAAGCCCTGCCAGCGCTATAAGCTCAGGAAACACATATCCCCAACAGCGCACGGCCCCGGACTTGTTTACAAAGCACGTGCGGCTGTTGTTCATACTGAAGCTAACAATTTCAAGCGCCGCTTCTCCGACTTTCACTGGGACGCGACTGTTTCCAACCTGCGGAATTCCATATCCCCAACACCACAGTTCGCCGTTACTCAGTAGCGCGCACGCGGCAAATCCGTCCATGCGGAGCATGGACACCGGAAGCGGTAGCCCATCGACAGCAATCGGGGTGCGAGTTGACGGAATCGGGCCAGCGCCTAGCTGACCATACGTGTTGTCACCAATGCAACGAACCGTACCGTCAACTAAGAGGGCACAGGTTGCGAGATGACCCGCGTATGTCTCTTTCACGTTACTGCCCAGCCCAGGCACGACGTTTGGAATCGGCGATGTGGTCAAACTGTTGCCGGTTTCCCCGTTGTAGTTTGCGCCCCAACACTTCGCAGCTCCCGCGATGGTTGTTAAACACGTGTGTCGATCGCCAGTCGAAACGTGCATTGCTTTCTCGACCCCAACACCAGCAACGCTCGCGGTCTCGCCGAATATGTCCGATCCCCAGCATGAAACCGCGCCGTTTGCATCGAGTAGGCACGTATGGGAGTGGCTCGCCGCGAGCATGGGTTGGATCGAGACTTCCGCCTTGACTGTGCCTGCGGCAATGAAAAGACTCAAGGCGAGAGCGACTCTCGCCGCCATATTACCTAACCAACACATTTGCTTCATTTCAACTCTTTTCGCGTACTACATGAATACGAGCTTTGCTAGCTGCATGTTTTCTTCGCCGCGTTGTCTGGCGCGGGGCGCAAGCGACAATGCGCGGCACAGCGAACTTTGCAACTGGGATCAAATAGTCAGACTCACACCGCCACCGGCGCCTTAATCGCCGCGTGCGACTGATAGTTAACCACTTCAAAGTCCTCATACTCGTAATCGAAGATCGAAGCGGGTTTGCGCTTGATGTTGAGCGTTGGCGGCGCGAGCGGTTCGCGGGTGAGTTGTAGATCGACTTGTTCGAAGTGGTTCGAATAGATGTGGCAGTCGCCGCCGGTCCAGATGAAGTCGCCGACGTCGAGATCGCATTGTTGCGCGAGCATGTGTGTGAGCAGCGCGTAGCTCGCGATGTTGAACGGAACGCCTAAGAAGAGGTCGGCGCTGCGTTGGTAGAGTTGGCAGGACAAACGCCCCCTCCCCCTGGGGGGGAGGGTTGGGGAGAGGGTGTCGGCGTTCTGAACAACGTTACTTGGTGCAGCCAGACCCTCTCCCGCCCTTCGGACACCCTCCCCCCCGGGGGGAGGGGACACGTAGAACTGAAAAAAAGCATGACACGGCATCAACGCCATCTTCGACAGCTCGCTCACGTTCCATGCAGAGACGATGATGCGGCGCGAATCGGGATTGGTTTTTAGTTGCTTGACGACTTCGGCGATCTGATCGATGTGGCCACCATCGGGTGTGGGCCATGAACGCCATTGAACGCCGTAGACGGGCCCCAAATCGCCGTCGGGTTTCGCCCATTCGTCCCAAATGGTGACGCCGCGTTCTTGCAACCAATTCGCGTTGCTGTCGCCGCGCAAAAACCAGAGCAGTTCGTACGCGATTGCTTTCCAAAACACTTTCTTCGTCGTCACCAACGGGAAGCCGCGTTGCAAATCGAAACGAAGTTGCGCACCGAACGTTGAGAGCGTGCCCGTTCCAGTGCGATCGCCTTTTTGCGCGCCGTGTTTGCGCACGTGCGCGAGCAGGTCCAAATACGGTTGTTCAAGCGCGGGAAGCACAGTGTTGGGTGCGGCAACGGAGTTCATGCCGAGAAGTTTAGACAGAGCGCGGTTGAGCGTCGTAGGGAATCAGTTAGCCAAAGATAATAAGAACTACAGGAAAGCCCATGATAAATTGGGGCAAGCGAGCGAAAAACAGAAAAATTAACTATCTCTACAAACCCGATCTTGCCCGAATAAAAGCGGCATTACCGCCAATATGCTCGTACTTAAGTCAACCCGATCATTACGATGTCACGATAGTTTTTCATCGCCTGCAACTCACCGTACCAGCGCCACAGATTCGGCAACTTTTCGCGGTGATGAGCGAGCCCCACTTCGTCCAGTTTCAACTGATCCCAGGTGTACATGAGGATGCCGAGCGGCATGTCGCCAACGGTGAACTCATCGCCCGCGAGCCATTGCGTTGCGGCAAGCTGTCGATCAACGTGTTTCCAAAGTCCGGCGACTTTCTCTATGTTGGTCGCAATCATTTTCATATCGCGATCTTCGGGCTTGAAACGCACGATTTGCACGAATGCAGGCCCGAGCGCGGGGCCTAGCGTCGTCGCCTGAAACTCCATCCAGCGATCCGCGTGCCCGCGCGCTTTCACGTCGCTCGGCCAGAACGGTGCCTTCGGATGCTTTGCGCACAAGTAGCGCACAATCGAGTTCGATTCCCACAACACATAGCCATCGTCGTCGATCACCGGGATCAACTGCATCGGATTCATCGCCTTGTATTCATCGGTGTTGAGTCCGCCGAACGGTCCACCCACATCGATTCGCTCGAAGGGAACGTTGAGTTCAGCGCAAGTCCAGATCACCTTTTTTACGTTCGACGAATTTTTTCTGCCCCACAGTTTCAACATTTCACGCTCCCGCCCGCCCTTCACTTGTCGAAGGATGAACGCAAATTGACCGAGTCGTTCGTGGTTCGACAAGCTCATCACGAACGTAGAGAATTCGCTAATCGTACTCGCTTCGTTACGCTCATATGAAAACTCGTTTCGCGATCGCTTCGGCTCTACTGGTTGTGCTCTCGCTCGCAGCGTGTCGCCAAACCGATTTGGGCGAGGGCGGCAGTAAGGTGAGCGGAAGCGCAGGCCCGGCTGGCCCGAAAGATGCCGCGAAAGAGCTCGTCACCTGCAGTGAACCCATCGGCACAATTTCGCTCGCGGAAAGTCCGCATGGCTACACCGTGCTTTCGCAGTACCAATTGCCACCCACGCCGCTGCCTTTGATCCGCGTGATGATGCAGCAGAGCGGCTGCTTCAAAGTGGTGGATCGCGCCGCCGGACTGCGCGGCACGATTCGCGAGCAGGAACTCAAAGACCAAGGCATCTTGAAAGCTGAAACCGTGCCGAAAAAGGGCGAGGGGATTGGCGCGCAGATGACGTTGACGCCGTCGCTTACGTTTTCGGAAAACAACGCGGGTGGCGGTATCGCGGGTTTGATCGGCATGATTCCGGTGCTTCGCGATTGGGCGGGGCTCGCAAGCGGCGTGAAATTTAAAGAGGCGCAAGTGGTGTTGCTGCTCACCGATAACGAGACCACCGAGCAACTTGCAGCGGCAACGGGTGCCGCGCGCGCGACCGATTTGGGGGTGGGCGGTTTGGTGATTGGCAAAGTCGTGGGCGGCGCTGCCGGCTGGGGCATTACCAATGAAGGTAAAGTGATCGCCGCAGCGTTTCTGGATGCGCACAACAAACTTGTCGCGCAAGCGCGGGCGATGCCGAGGAAAGCGTGAGCATTCGCATTCGCTGTGGGAGCGCGCTTGCGCGCGAATGCCCAATCCTTCAAGTGGAGCGTTGTCGCGGTGAATTTGCTGCTGGCACGAGTCAAATCGCGCGCAAACGCACTTCAGCATTCGAGCGATGAAGCCGCATATCTTGATCGTTGAAGACGAAGATGCGATCGCGCAGACGCTCACCTACGCGCTCACCACAGATGGTTTCGAAACACAGCATGTGCGCATGTTGGGCGAGGCGCGGCAAGCGCTGCAAGAGAAGCGTGCTCGACTCGTGGTGCTTGATGTCGGCCTGCCAGATGGCAGCGGCTTTGACTTGTGTCGCGAAATACGTTCTGGGAAGCACGGCGACGCGGCGTTGCCGATCCTCATGTTGACCGCACGCAGCGAAGAGCTTGATCGCATCGTGGGGCTTGAGTTGGGCGCCGACGACTATGTGGCGAAGCCGTTTTCTCCGAGAGAAGTGTCGCTGCGGGTGAAGACGATTCTTCGGCGAGCCGCGTCCGATGCGGGCGAAAAGCGTGATGCAGGCTCGACATTTCAACTCGATCGAGATGCGCAGCGGATTTGTTTCGCAGGGGAGTGGCTCACGCTTGCCCGTCGCGAATATCTGTTGCTGAAAACGTTACTCGAGCGGCCCGGGCGAATCTGCTCACGTGAGCTGTTGCTTGACATGGTTTGGGGGCACGACGCGGAAAGTGGTGACCGCACGGTGGACACCCACGTCAAAACGATCCGCGCAAAACTCAAAGCAATCCGCAGCGATCTTGATCCGATCGAAACCCATCGTGGCATGGGCTATTCGATCTCGCCAAAGTTCACCTAACGTG
Organism: Betaproteobacteria bacterium; assembly: GCA_013298765.1. Classification (GTDB taxonomy): domain Bacteria; phylum Pseudomonadota; class Gammaproteobacteria; order Burkholderiales; family Casimicrobiaceae; genus Casimicrobium. Next base: position 209,808 of record JAAFJA010000006.1, on the reverse strand, counting down.
CACCTCGGAATACGACTCCTCTTCGGCGTGTTTTTGATACTCGGGCTCGCGACGTTCTTCGTTTTGCGCGTCTTCGTAACCGAGGTCAAGCCATCGGTACGAGACGTGCTCGAAGAGGTGATGATTGATTCAGCGAACGCGTTTGCTGAAATGGCAGCGCCCGAATTGGCCGATGGCACGATTGCGAACGCAAAATTCGCCGCCGCGATGAAATCGTATAACGCGCGGCAGCCTCATGCGAACGTGTCCGGCCTCACGAAGAAGAGCGTCGACTTCCGGGTGTACGTCACAGACGCGCAGGGAATCGTTCGCTACGACTCAGAGAACATCGCCGTCGGCCAAGACTACAGTCGCTGGCGAGACGTGTTGCTGACGCTGCGCGGCGAGTACGGCGCACGGGTCACGCGCGATGCCGAACGCGACGACGGCACCAGCGTTTTTTACGTCGCCGCGCCCATCGTCCACCAAGGCCAGCGTATTGGTGTTCTCACGCTCGCAAAAAATTCGTCGACTGTCGGGCCATTCATTGAGCGCGCTGAGAACAAGATTCTTTCCAGTGGTGCGTTGCTGATCGGGCTTTCGCTTGTGATCGGCGTCGCCGCAACGCTCTGGATCGTGCATGCCGTGCGAAAGCTTGCGCGCTACGCAGAACAGGTTGAAGCGGGAAAGCGCTTGCCGCCACCTGATTTACCGGGCGAATTGGGCAAGCTCGCTCGTGCGATGAACGGGATGAGAGAACGTCTTGAAGGCAAGCGATATGTCGAAAGTACAGTGCGCGCGCTCACTCACGAGATCAAATCACCGCTTGCCGCGATTCGCGGTGCAGGCGAGCTGCTGAAAGAACCGATGCCCGCCGCAGATCAAACACGGTTCGCGCAGAACGTCGTCGAGCAGAGCGAGCGGATGCGGCGAACCGTTGATCGCTTGCTTGACTTGTCAAAGCTTGAGGGGCTAAGTGCTCCGATCAAAGCAGATGTTTTTGAGCTAGTTTCGTTGGCGCAACAAGTGATCGAAAACGCGGAATCGCGCCATGTGGGGGCGGCGATTGAGCTTAACGCCGATCCGTCGGTTGAAGTCTGTGGTGATCACGAGCAGATTGAACTTGCCCTCACAAATTTGATCGAAAACGCTATTGCCTTCTCGCCGCATGGTGCTGAGATCCAATGCAACATTTCCCGCGCAAACCAAGTCGCCTGTATCGACGTCATTGACACGGGGCCAGGATTCGCGGATTTTGCAGCAGAGAAAATTGGTGAACGTTTCGTGTCTTCGCCGCGCCCAGATGGATCACCAAAAAGTAGCGGTCTTGGGCTTGCGATCGCAAAGCAAGTTGCGGAGCTTCACGGCGGCACGCTCACGCTGATAAGCGCACGACAGCCAACCCAGGTGAGACTTACGCTCGGAGATTAGGCGCGCTAACGCGTTTTTGTGCCCGACACTCAACTTCACGCTCGCTTCACAAACTTCATCACTCCCTCACATTGAGGCGCGACATTGGCGTCTATCGCCTTGTTGGAGAGGAAAAGAAAATGAAGTTCGGAATTGTTGTGAAAGCGCTGTCGCTCGCTTTTGTAATCGTGCTTTTGATGATTGGCGTAAGCCGCATCGGAAACATCGCCCACGAGCGAAGCGGTTATCGCCAACAGGCAGTCGAAAGTGTGCGCAAAAGCCTTGCGGGGTCGCAAACCATTGCGGGGGTCGTGCTCACCCGAGCGTGCACGGAAACCGTGGAAAGCATTACGGAGGTCGACAAAAAGCGGCAAGTGGAGCGCGCTGAAAGAAGCGTTACTCTGCGTGCTCTGCCGCAGTCAATCGACATGAGCGCCACGAGTGACATTGAGCCTCGCTACCGCGGGCTCTACAAAGTGAATTCTTTTAACGTCGTGGCAACTAAGCGACTTGATTGGAACGACTTAGCGGAGCTACAGCCACCACGGGTCCGCGAGTCTGTGGTCGCCGTGAAATGCGATGTGCCACAAGCGGAATTCAGCATCTCTGATCCGCGCGGAATCCGCTCGATCAAGTTAAGTCTCGGGTCTGTCACGCTTAAGCCTGAAGCGATAACTGAAGGGCGTGCGTTTCGTTCAGGTTTTGCGGCAAGGCTTCCGCTCGACGATCAGGCGCTTGCCAATCGCGCGCAGATGACGCTTGAGATCACGCTAGTGGGAACCGAGTCGCTTGCTTTCGTGCCGCTCGCGAATGAAAACGCGATTGGCGTTAAGTCGAGCTGGCCGCATCCTTCGTTTGTGGGCGCATTCTTGCCGACCGAGCGCACCGTTCAGCCCGATGGTTTCAGTGCGAAATGGGCAGTGTCCTCGCTTGCATCGACCGCGCGCGCCGGGCTCGCACGCGGTGCGACGCTTTGCAATGTTGCGCGTGAATCCGAAAGCGATTTCCACGCAGCTGCGGTAGACGTAGCAATGCTGGAGCGGGCTCCTGCGAGCGCGTCTGCGCCAAGCGCGGGCAGTTCGTGCTTACAGGCTTTCGGCGTTTCTTTCATCGACCCAATCAATCCGGCCACGCTCGCAGATCGTGCAACGAAATACGCCTTTTTGTTCATCGCGCTCACCTTTGTTGGAATCGTCTTGCTTGAAGTGATGAAAGGCGCGCGAGTTCACCCGATCCAGTACTTCCTAATTGGCGCTGCGCTTGCGGTGTTCTTTTTGCTTTTGATCTCTCTTTCTGAACACCTGAACTTTGCGCTTGCCTATGCGCTTGCTGCCGTAGGTTGTGTGGCCGTGATTGGCGTGTACGCAAGCGCAGTGCTGGGCGGATGGTCTCGCGCGCTTCCGACCATGATTGGGCTTGGCGCGCTCTACGGCGTGCTCTTTGTCGTATTGCAATCCGAGCAGCATGCGTTGCTTGCGGGATCGCTTCTAATCTTTGCTTCGCTTGCTGCAGTCATGCTTCTGACACGTAATGTTGAGTGGCACTCACTTGCTGATCGTGTGAGTCCGAAGTCGCGTGTGAATACTGTGGTTGATGGCGAGTGAGTAGGCCTATGCAAACTCAACTTCTTCGATGGCTCCATAGCATGGCTGCAGCCTGTAAGGCTCGCGGAACGTGGTTCCTCGTGATTGGTTTGATCTTGATCGGCGCATGGATGCGCACGATCACGATCGACCGGGGTGCGCCAGCGCTCGGCTTGATGGTGTACGCGGGTGCGCTGTTCTTTTTTATTGGGATGATCGCCGTGCCCACGGGGGCGCTCGGCGCGCTTTTGGCACCACGACTACTGCGTGGGCGCTTTTCAAATGAGATTATTCAACAGGGCCTAGCTACGGCTGCGGCGTTGATCGTTTTCGCGCTTCACCACATCGGGCATCGCCCTGCGCCGTGGCAGGTGTGGCTTGTGATGAGTGCGTTAGCGTTTCTTGCGGCGCGCAGTGGGTATGCGATGGCGTGTAGAACCTTGAGGCAAGACAACGAGGATGCGCGTGTTCCAGTAGCGTTGCATGAAGGACTCAACGCACAGCAGCCAATCTTGCGGGCCGCAGACTCTGGCTACCTGCTCGAACGCGGGCTCTCGCAATGCGCTGGCGACGAAAGAAATCTCAAAGCCGCTTGGCGGCAGCTTCCGTTACGACGACAGCTCAACAAGCTAACCGCACATAAAATTGGGGCTATCTAATGAATAGATGCAAAATGGCTAAAGTATAAAAAAGCCGCCGAGTCCCAATAAAACAAGGCTTTATTGCGCGAGCTTAAAAGTCTGCACACGCTGCGACGAGTGGTTCGCATTCGCGCCGCTCTCAATTACAAGTTATTGGGTCAGCGCTTTACGCCTGATTCCTCAACGCTTGGCTGACGTAAGATGCTGCATCACGCCAAAAAACACGATTGAAGTTTCAGCCATGAACGCCCCCATTTCCGCGCTTGCGAAAAAAGATGTTGCGACACACTTCCACCCCTATACCAATGCTCGTGCGATTGAAAAAGATCCGCCACTTGTAATCGTCGCAGGTGACGGCATCGAGGTGATTGATGATGCGGGCAAGCGCTATATCGAAGGTATGGCAGGGCTCTGGTGTGCATCGCTTGGCTTTAGCGAGAAACGTCTCGCGGAAGCGGCGAAGAGACAGATGGATGTGTTGCCGTACTACCACTCGTTTTCTGGGAAAGCACACAATGTGGTGGCTGAGCTGAGCGAACGGTTGATTGCACTTGCGCCCACGCAAGCGCTCCGTGATGGTCGCGTTGTCTATGCGAATTCAGGCTCCGAAGCTAACGATACGGCAATGAAACTCGTTCGTTACTATCACAACGCGATAGGTAAGCCGAAGAAGAAAAAAGTGATTGGTCGGATAAAGGGCTATCACGGTGTGACTGTTGCGGCAGCGTCGATGTCAGGTATTCCAACGATGCATCAGCATTTTGATCTGCCGATTGATGGCGTCTTGCGCACGCTCTGTCCGCATCCATATCAGTTTGCCGAAGAGGGTGAATCGCCAGAACAATTCGCCACGCGATGCGCTGACGAACTGGAGGCGCTCATTCTCAAGGAAGATCCCGAGACGATTGGCGCTTTCATTGCCGAGCCCGTGCAGGGTGCGGGTGGCGTCATCGTCCCCCCGCCGACCTATTGGGAAAAGATCCAGGCTATTTTGAAGAAGTACGAGATCCTGTTCATCGCGGATGAAGTTATTACGGGCTTCGGTAGAACTGGGAATCGCTTCGGCAGCGAAACCTATCGGCTTGAGCCAGACATGCTCACCGTTGCGAAAATGATTACGGCGTCGTACGTGCCGCTCTCAGCGCTCTATGTGAGCAACAAGATTTTCCAGGCGTGTGCTGATGCAAGTGCGAGTGTTGGCGTGTTTGGGCACGGCTACACCTACTCGGGTCACCCGCTCGCGTGCGCGATCGCGCTTGAGACGCTCAACATTTACGAGGAGCGAAATGTTCTCGCTCATGTGCGTCATGTTGCTCCAACGCTTCAAGACGCGCTCCGCGCCTATGTAGATCACCCGCTCATTGCAGACACGCGCGGCATCGGGTTGATCGGAGCCGTGGAACTTGCGGAAGACAAGAAAGCGCGCAAACCGTTCGATCCGAAGCGCGGCGTTGGCGCATATCTGGTGCGCAGAGCGCAGGAACACGGTTTGATTTTGCGAGTGATGGCGGGCGACATCATCGCGTTTTCGCCACCCCTCATCATTTCCGACGCACAAATTCGCGAACTGCTTGTTCGATTTGAGAAGGCCTTGGACGATACTGCGACGTGGCTTAAGGCGTAAACGAGGCGTGCGAGCGGCCTCATGATGCGCAGCACGCGCGCGACGGCAACCGCTCCTACAATGGTGTATGGACTTAAAAATTACGTTAACCCCCACTGCGCAGCGCTTGGTCACAGCGCGCGAATTCACGTTCTCGACGAACGCGGAGCCTGGGATGTCAATGCCCCAAGTGGGCGATGTCATGCGCGTGACACTTGACGAGCCGCCTGTTTTCTTCAAAGTGATTCAGCGCGCCTACGATTTCACGACCTCGCCGATTACGGTTACGCTCGTTTTGGGCGCGCCAGACTAAGAAGACCTCCGCACAACTACTGCCAGACTGTGGGTTTGCGTGATCCTTCGTCAAAAATCCGCGAGAAATCCTCACGTACCTACGTACGCTCCGGTGTTTTCTCGAATTTTTTCCTCGTCTGACGGGCTCCCGCTACGCTACGTTGTGCAGAGGTCTTCTAAGGCGACTGCCTCGGCGTTCGAGTCGCCGGTTGACCCTAGCCGCCCGTTACGAACTCTTACAAATCCCCGAACCAAGCGTCGTTACGTGGCGAATTCGGAGTGAACCGAATCACCCGCTCAAAGTCTCACATCTAATGCAAAACAAGAATCTCCGGTTGCGCCCGATGTTTAGCGCGCTCACTTGCTCAATCGCCACCGCCACGCTGTATGCGCAAGCCCCAGCGCCTGCTGCTCCAGCAGCGCCGCCCTCCGCCGCGCCTGCTGCCCCGCCGTCCACCGCGCCTGCAGCACCGTCGCCCGTCGTGCCCGCAGCAGCACCGCCCGCAACACCAGCCGAGGCACCCGCACCCGCGGAGACAAAAGCCGAGCCAGCCAGTCGCACCAACCGCGTTGAACGTGTGGATGTGACGGGCCGAAACACCGAGACCGATGAGCGTCGGAACTCGAGTGCTGCGAAGATCATCATTACGCGTCAAGACATCGAGCAATATGGCGACAGCAGTTTGGGCGACATGATGCGGCGACTGCCCGGCGTTACCTCGGGCGGACGTCCCGGTAGGCCGGGTGCACCGCAGATGCGCGGTATGGGCGGCGGCTTCACTCAAATTCTGATTGATGGCCAGCGTGTACCACCGGGCTTTTCGATTGAGCAGCTTTCACCAGAACAGGTCGAGCGAATCGAAATCTTGCGTGCGCCAACCGCTGAAACCGGTGCCCGCGCGGTGGCTGGAACCATCAACATCATCCTTCGCGAGCCATTGCGACAAACCAACAATGATTTCCGCGTCGCCGCAGCGTCAGAGCGCGGTAAAGTCGTTCCTGATATCTCGCTCACTCGCAATGATTCGTTCGGACAGAACGGCACTTACAACGCTACGCTCACCTATCGAACACGCCATCAATTGAATGACACAGACGGCCGTGTCACGTATTTCGACACCGCGACAGGTCAAACCACGCTCGACGAGGCAACCCAAGCGCGCAACGAAGATCGTGGCGAAAACGTATTTGGGAATGCACGCGTGCAATGGCGGCTAGGCAATGGCGAACTCTTCGCGATTCAAGCGCTGGGCGGCCACAACACCTCCGACAATCAAGGCGTGACGACGCTCACCGAATTTATCGGACCTGGCGCACCCTATGCAAAGAGCGCATTTAAGTTTGATGGAAATTTTGATTTCGCTCGGCTGAACGCGAACCTCAATAAGCGACTCAACGAAACAACCCGCTATGAAGTGCGGCTTGGCTTTGGACGATTTTGGTCAGACACCGCGCTTGCGATCAATCAATTTGACACAACTAACGCGCTGCTTCGCAGGCAGACAACAGACGGCGATGTGCGCGACAAAGGCTGGAGCTTTGCGGGTAAGGTCACGCACAACACAAAGAGCGATCCAAGCCATGCCATTAGCGCGGGTTGGGATATCGAAGGATTGAAGCGACAGGAGAATTCGGTAACGCTGCTCAACGGTGTGCCGCAACTTGCCGAACTCGGCACGCAGTTTGATATCTCCACGCAGCGCTACGCGTTCTACATTCAAGACGAATGGGACCCCGCGCCGAATTGGTCCGCCAATCTCGGACTTCGCTACGAGCAGATCGAAACGAAGAGCACGACTGCAGGCGACGAATTCAAGAATACGTCTCGCGTACTCTCGCCGCTCGGCCATCTCGTGTGGCGCTTCGCCTCTCCGCGCCGCGATCAGATTCGCTTGAGCCTCACACAGAGCTATCGCTCGCCCAGCACGCAGCAGCTTACCGCGCGTCCGAATCTGAATTTGAGCTATCCCGTCCCGGGCGGTAATCTCTTTACCGCGCCGGATCGCGCAGGCAATCCGAACCTCAAGCCTGAGCGCGCCAATGGAATCGATTTGGCCTACGAGCACTATTTGAAATCGGGGGGCGTACTGTCCGCCAATCTTTTCGGGCGGGACATTAAGGATCTGATTCGAAATGTAACCGCGTTAGAAAGCGTATCCTGGGCGAATGACCCGCGCTACGTGAGCCGTCCGCAAAATTTCAGCAAAGCGCGTACGTATGGCTTGGAGCTTGATGCGAAGTTCCGGCTCAACGAACTCTTCGATGATCTGGGCAATTTAGGTCGCCTCAGCGTAAAAATGAACGCGAGTATTTACAACTCGAAAGTTGCAGGTGTGCCAGGCCCCGATAACCGCATCGACTCGCAGCCTCGATTCACTGGAAACTTTGGGCTTGACTACCGCTTCCCGAATTCTCCTCTGTCTGTGGGCGGCAATATTTCGTGGACACCCTCGTACGAGCTGCAACAAACCGAGACGCTACGTCAAACGCTATCGACCAAGCGGGTCATCGATACCTACGCCGTTTGGAATTTCAATTCAGCAACGCGTTTGCGACTGTCAGTCTCAAACATTTCGCCGCTCGATTCGAATACGACGAACGTGAACTTCGACGGCGCGATTCGTCAAACAACGTTGAGCAGTGCGCGCACCGATGTGAACTACGCGCTTCGGCTTGAAATGCGGCTGTAGTTGCCCGAGCGCGAAGCTGGCCGCTTCGCCTCGTTCACGCTCGCGCGTTACGCGGCAGCGCTACGTCCGTAGAATAGGGGGATGTCTTCCCCAAAGAAAACGCTTTTGCTCACCGGCGCGTCTCGTGGCATAGGTCACGCGACTGTGAAGCATTTTCACGCGGCAGAATGGCGAGTGATCACCGTGTCGCGCCAGCCTTTTGACAAGATTTGCCCTTGGCCGCAAGGCGAGAAGGATCACATTCAGCTCGACCTGAATGAGATGAGCCATTTCGATGATGTGATTGCGCGCGTGAAAGCAAAGCTCGCGGAGCCCGAGAGCGGCGGCAAGCTTGCGGCATTGGTAAATAACGCCGGTATTTCGCCGAAGCTTGCGGGCGGCAAACGCATGGGTGTGCTCGACACCGAAATTGCCACTTGGCAAAACGTGTTCAACGTGAATTTGTTTTCAACTGCGTTGCTTGCGCGCGGCTTGTTCGATGAACTGAAAGTCGCGAAGGGCTCTGTGGTGAACGTCACCTCAATCGCGGGCGGCAAAGTTCATCCGTTCGCGGGGGTCGCCTATGCAACATCGAAGGCGGCCCTTGCCGCGCTCACCCGCGAGATGGCGCATGACTTCGGGCCCCACGGCGTGCGTTGCAACGCGATCGCGCCGGGTGAAATCGACACCTCGATTTTGTCGCCTGGAACGGATGCGATCGTCGAGCGAGAAATTCCGATGAAGCGGCTCGGAAAGCCGAGCGAAGTGGCGCAGTTGATCTACTTTCTTTGTACGTCACAAAGCTCTTATGTGAATGGGGCGGAGATACACGTCAACGGTGGCGAGCACGTCTAAAGTGTGGCGAAAACCGCGTGATCTTTCGTTGCGAACCTCCTCATGTGCCTCCTCATGTGCATTCGCACACGTCGTCGGCTCGCGCCTCGGTTGACGCGGTTTTGCGCCAAACTTTCTCTCGCCGAGATTCGCGGGCAACTTACTTCGAAGAGCGCCTGTTGGTGCTTCATAATTTTTGGTCAAAGTCTGTTTCGCTGTGGCGCGACTAACATTTGCCGTTAACTTGAATGAGTAAAAAACCGATGCTTAGCCCATGTTGAGACGATCTTTCGCGATCACAGCTGCTTTTCATCAAATGCGGTATCGGGACGAGTAGCCGCATGACTCCCTTTCGTGCGCTTACACGCTTTTTCCGAGGCGATGGCTTGGTCTACGCCGGGTATCTCGCGTTTCTCTCGTTACTCGCGCTCTTACCCGTGCTCGGCATCCTGTTTTGGCTTTCGCAACAAAGCGTGATTGTGCGCACAGCGGACGCAGCGTTTCGCGATTTTCTGTTTACCAACCTGATTCCTGACGCGGCGAAACAGGTCATCGCCACCGTGGATCGCTTACGCGCGAACGCGCGAGGCTTGGGCCTAGTCGCGATCGCGATTTTTGCGGGTGATTTGCTGCTTAAAGCGCTTGCGCTCAACGCAGCTTTCGATCGCATCTGGGGCGGTGCGCGCAGACGCTGGTACAGCTTCGCGAGTGGCGGTTTGGTACTGCTAGTGCTGATTCCTATTGCGGTGGGCGCACTCTACTGGGTGATCCGATTCCTCGAAAACTTCTTGATGCGCTTGATTCCGTCAATGCGCGGCTTCTTTGATTCGGCGTTTGATCCATTCGCGATTGCGATTCCACTCATCGCTGCGCTGGCGATGCTTTATCGGTGGGTGCCGTTCGGCGTTAAATCTTGGCGCTCGCCGATTGCGGCTGCATTCGTGGTGACAGGCTTGATCGAGGTGGCGCGGTATCTAATTACGCATCACTTCGCTACGCTCGCGCAACTCAAATCGCTCTACGGCGCGTTCGTCGCGATTCCGGTGCTGATGGTGAGTTGTTTTGTGTTGTGGGCGCTGGTGCTCTATGGCGCAGCGCTAGTGGCTGAAGGGTTCGGAAAGAATTTCCGCTGGCCGTTTGGTGGAAAGAGCTCACCCGGGCGGGCGCGCAACGTGAAAGCCAGCGCGACCCCGGTGAAGAAGCCACCAGCAACACAGACATAATCCGCGTCATGGTTAAACGATCCGACGAAGCAGTGGCGGTACACGTCCCCCTGATTGCGCCCGACATGATGAGCACCACCGAGGTGGCGGACTATCTTCGGGTGAGCGAGCGCACGATTTACGACTTGCTTAAAGAAAAGAAAATCCCATCCAGTCGAGTCACCGGCAAGTGGCTCTTCCCGAAAAAGCTCATTGACCGATGGGTTGCGCAAAACACTGAATACACGCCTGCCAAAACGCGCGATGCAGCGCCGATTGTGGCCGGCAGTCACGACCCGTTGCTCGAATGGGCGCTACGCGAATCGCATTGCGGCTTGGCGATGATGACGGCTGGTAGTTTGGATGGCATCCGTCGCGTCGCCGATGGTGACGTCGTCGCGGCAGGCACGCATCTCATCGATTCGTCGACGGGCGAATTTAATGTGCCGTATCTGCGCGCCCACTATGCGCGATCACACTTGGTGGTGATTCACTGGGCAAAGCGCCGCCAGGGGCTCATCGTTCGCCCGCCTGATGTGGCGCGTGTTGCGAGCGTGGCGAAACTCAAAACGTCGAAGCTTCGCGTGGTTCTACGACAGCCCGAGGCTGGCGGTTTTCATCTGCTCAATCATTTGCTTGAGGGCGAGAGAATTGACGTATCGCAGCTCATCACGATCGACACGCCAGCGCTCACCGATGGCGATCTCGCACAAAAGATTCGCGATGGCGAGGGCGACGTGGGCCTTGCATGCGAAAGCGCGGCACACGCTGCCGGTCTTGCGTTTGTGCCGCTTATCGAAGAGCGCTTCGATCTGGTGCTCCGTCGGCGGGACTATTTTGAGCCGCCGCTGCAAGCGCTCTTTACGTTTGCTCGCACTGCAGCGTTCGCTAAGCGCGCTGAAGCCATGCGTGGCTATGACTTATCAGGGCACGGAGCGGTGATGTTGAACGAATAGGGAAACTGTCTTCCGTCCCTATGGCTCAGGGCTAGCGAAGGATTTGCATCGTTTCGATTTCGCATAAATGCGAATCTCGCCCTAATTGAACCGGCCTCAGGACGAATAAGTCATTAATTCCTGCGCTTTCCGAAATCCGCTCATACATTAGGTTGAGAATTGCTGCAAAATCATGCGAAGAATGATAAGGCGACATTCACCCGCATGTTTTTTCTGCAAATCGCTTGGTCAAGAGCGGTGTTTCTCTTGGTGCTCAGTGGCTGCGCGTGCGGCATGGTGGGTCGATTGAGGCTTGAATCTCTGAAGCCAAGTCCATGATCGCTGACGCATTTCTCCAAGCGCTCGCACTCGTTTCGTCGTTTGACCCGGCGGTGATAAGCATCGTGTGGTTATCACTCAAAGTAAGCGGTGCGGCGGCGCTGATCGGCGCGTTGATCGCGCTTCCGCTCGCGGCGTGGGTCGTGCAAACGCGTTCACTGCTGCGGGAGCCGATGATCGTATTGCTCAACGCGTCGCTTGGTTTGCCGCCGGTCATTGTGGGTTTGGTGGTGTATTTACTGCTCTCGCGCACAGGACCGATGGGCGCACTCGGGTGGCTCTTTACGCCCGCCGGAATGATCTTCGCGCAAGTGATTTTGGTCACGCCGATCATTGCCGCACTCGCGCGGCAAGTACTTGAAGATGCGCAACAGGAATATCAGGATTTATTCGCATCGCTCGCGTTGTCGCGCTGGCAGTCGTTGCAGACGTTGCTCTTCGAAACGCGCTTTTCACTTCTAGTTCTTCTCCTCGCTGGGTTTGGCCGCGCCATCGCAGAGGTCGGCGCGGTGATGATGGTGGGGGGCAACATCGCTGGTCACACACGCGTGATGACGACTGCAATTGCATTGGAAACGTCGAAAGGCGAACTCGCGCTCGCACTTGCGCTCGGTTTGATCCTGGTCTTCATCGTGGTTGTGATCAACATCGCCGCGCACTATGCGCGACAAGTGCTCCGGAGGCGCTATGCGTAGCGCAGCTCTTGTAGAGAACAAGAGCGCCCTAGTCGAACTTGTGGGCGTTCGCTATCGTGTTCGAGACGCAAAAATTTTGCGGGGCGTCAGTCTGCAAGTACATCCCGGAGAGCGCGTGGCGCTTCTGGGTGCGAACGGCGCAGGCAAAACGACACTTTTACGACTCATCAATGGACTCATTTCATCAAGCGAGGGATCGCTTGTTTCGCCTCCTGTGACTCAGCAAGCCATGCTTTTCCAAAAGCCGCCGCTCCTGCGCAGAAATGTGCTCGACAACGTCGCGTTCGCACTGAAGCGGCGAGGCATAAACCCGATTGAGGCGGAGCAGGTTTCACTGCAAACACTCAATCGATGTGGCCTCACGGGGCTTTCGCAACGCTACGCACGCGCCCTTTCTGGCGGTGAGCAGCAAAAGCTCGCGCTCGCACGGGCCTGGGTGACTCGGCCGACGCTGCTACTCGCAGATGAAGCGACTGCCTCGCTCGCACCAGCGGCTGTGCACGAAGTTGAGCGCTTGCTCCTTGAAATCTGCGAACAAGGCAGCACGCTAATTTTCGCAACGCATAACCGTGGCCAGGCAAAGCGTTTGGCCACTCGTATTGTTTTCATGTCAGAGGGGCGCGTGATTGAAGACCGCGCTACAGAAGACTTTTTCGCCAGTCCCGTCTCGCAAGAGGCAATCGATTACATCAACGTGGAGCGCGTATAAAACTCACCAAACTTTTCTTGTTCGCGGCAGTGACCTTACTGCTTGCAGTGTCGGGAACGGCGCGCGCGCAAACTGCTTCAATCACCGTGGCGTCCACCACTTCGACAGAGCAATCGGGCTTGTTCAGACACATTCTTCCGTTGTTCAAACGCGCAAGCGGCATCGATGTGAAGATTGTCGCGCTCGGCACTGGGCAAGCGCTTGATGTAGGACGCAGAGGTGACGCCGATGTCGTGTTCGTTCACGATCAAGCTGCCGAGGAGAAGTTTGTGGCGGATGGTTTCGGTGTGCGCCGAATTCCTGTGATGTACAACGATTTCGTGTTGATCGGCCCCGGCGACGATCCCGCCAAATCCGCAGGTAAAGACATCGTCGCAGGCTTCAAAGCGGTTTACAACGCGAAGAGCGCATTCGTCTCACGCGGCGACAAGAGCGGCACACACGCGGCCGAACTTCGCTACTGGAAGCAGACCGCGCTCGACCCCGCCACCGAAAAGGCATCTTGGTATCGGGAAACGGGTTCTGGCATGGGGCCCGCGCTCAACACCGCAGCGGCAATGAACGCCTACATTCTGGCCGACCGCGGCACCTGGCTCTCGTTCAAAAACCGTCAGAACTTGAAGATCGTCGTTGAGGGCGACACCAAATTGTTCAATCAGTACGGCGTGATGCTCGTTAACCCAGCGAAACATGCGCACGTCAAGCGTGATGCCGGTCAAAAATTCATCGATTGGCTGGTGAGTGCCGAAGGCCAGGCCGCGATTGCCCACTACAAGATTGCTGGCGAGCAGTTGTTCTTTCCGAACGCGACGAAGTGAAGCAGTAGGATGGGCGGAGCGAAGCGATACCCATCGGCGCGCACCAAATTGGCGACCGTGTTTCGTGATTGATTGATTGATGGGTATCGCTTTGCTCCACCCATCCTACCTTGAACGCCGCAAATCTTTGAACGCGACGAACTCCCATTCGCGCATCGCTAGCACCAAGGTGTAGCCCTCCCGCTGTGACACAGGAAGCCGCTGATCGGCCAGATGCTGCTGGGCAAATTCATGCCCCAAGCGTTGCAACTTCTCTTGCATGTTGAGAGCCGCTTCTTTACCGATGCTGCCATGAACCAGCATGAGCGTTTCATCCTGCGCAGCGAAACTGCCTGCGTAATAATCGGGCAGTACATGTTTGCGGAAAAACTGCATGATCGGCCCCTCAGGGCGCCAGCGAAAGGTCTTCGCGAGCTTCATTCGATAGCGATTAAGCGGCTTCAATTCGAGAATGCCCAAGCGATCAAGCTGGGTGAGCGCTTTGATGCATTCGGGTTCGCTGATCTTGTACGTTGAAACGATTTGCTCAAACGTCCATTGACTCAAACAGCAGATACCGACGAGCAGCGTGTGTTTACTGTCGACGAGCGCCTTCTCCTGATCGTGTGAAAGCTCTTGCACCAGCAGTTGCGTATCGGCCACCGTGCGCGCCAAATCGGCGAAATCGATCTTGATCGCGCGACAGATTTCATCGATTCGCGAAAGCGTCATCTCGCGTTGCGAAAACATTCGCTTCACCGATGATTCGCTCATTTTGATCTTCTTCGCGAGTTCGGCGTAGGTGAAGTTCGCGCTCTTAAGTTCGCGCTTTAACGCATCAATTAAGTCGGACGATGTGGCCATGGTGTCGTAATGCAGTACTAAAGTAGCTAAAGGATAGTACATCGCGCAGAAAAATAACACTCTTGGAATCGCTTGATTAACGTTGCGACATCTTTTCAAGTACTAGGAGTCGCCACATGAAATCAAAGTTGCGCGTTTTGCAATCCGCCACCGCAATCTTCGCCGTGATCGGCGCGGCGCTGTTGAGTGGCTGTGTTCGCTGCCAGCTCTTCTCAGACAGCCTGATCGAACCGCCTGGTGCGCGAGCAAAACCGATTGAGGTTTACTTCCGGGAAGTTGAACGGAACAACGGGTACTCGATCACCGAGTACAAAATTGTTTCGGGCCCTTCGGTGCCGGTGATCATGTTCGGCGTGCGAGGCAATTGCACAATCGCGCGCCGCGAAAATTGGTCGTATTTCGGTAGCGAAAAACTCGACGGCGCCACCCCAGGATGGGATCGCTACCGACTCTTCGCAGTTGACGCCGCGAAGGGGCAAACGGAGAAGGACGAAGGGGGACGCGCCAAGTATTTCTCCGTCAGTGATTGCGCTCTTTTATTTCGATAGGGGAGCGAAAAATGGTCTTCACTTCGTGGATGATTGGCGCAAGTGCGCTACTGATTGAGCGCTTCAAACCTGCAACTTCGCTCCCGCGGGTGCGCGGCTGGACGTGGCGATCAAAGCTCTTTGTTGTGCTCGAGATCGCAACGGTTGCGTTGACCTGCGTTGTTGCCTGGTTTGCGACCTTGCTGATGCCGGTGAACGCCTTGTTTGACGCTTCGTCGGAACCACTCGTCGTTCAGGTCGTGTTGAATTTCGCGCTCAGCACATTTGTCTTTTACTGGTGGCATCGTCTGCGTCACGAAAGCAACTTTTGGTGGTTGGCGACTCATCAGTTCCACCACAGCCCCGCACGGATCGAGACGATCACTGCGTTCTACAAGCATCCGACCGAAGTCGCGCTTGATACCTTGCTCAATCTTGCTTTGAGCTTTCTCGTGTTGGGGGTTAGCGTCGAAGCGTTCGTCGCGCACACAGCGTGTATCGCGAGCTCACAATTTTTCGTGCACATGAATGTTGCAACGCCGCGCTGGGTTGGCTATTTCATCCAACGCCCGGAAATGCACCGGATTCATCACGAATTCGGTGTTCACAAAAACAACTATGCCGACCTACCGCTCTGGGACATGCTGTTCGGCACCTATCGCAATCCTGCCACCGTAGCAATTGAATGCGGCTTCGATCACAACCGCGAACAGCGGATCGTTGATATGCTTTCGTTCAAAGACGTACACAAAACATCGAGCTTTCCGGACCAACGAAATGCACAAGGAAACCTCGACCCTCACCCCCAACCCCTCTCTCGGAGGGCGAGGGGAGATACTCGCTCATAAATCGCAACTGCGATTTATGAAAACAATACTACGTAGGGAATTTACATGTCATCCGATAGCCAGTTCGGCTTATTGAAACAGCGCCGCTTCGCACCATTTTTCTGGACACAGTTGTTGGGCGCGATGAACGACAATGTGTTTAAAAACGGGATGGTGATCTTTATCGCCTTTGGCGGGCTAACGCTTGCTGGCATGAGCTCCAATTTGCTCGTGAACGCTGCGGGTGCAATTTTCATCCTGCCGTTTGTATTGTTCTCCGCGTTTGCTGGGCAGCTCGCCGACAAATATGAGAAATCCGGGTTGATTCGCGCGACCAAGTGGCTCGAAATTGCGATCATGGTGTTTGGGGCGATTGGATTCATCCTTGGCAACGTGGTGATCTTGTTTTCTGCGCTCTTCTTGATGGGCTTGCAGTCGACTTTGTTCGGCCCGGTGAAATATGCGATCTTGCCGCAGGTGCTCGATGATTCGGAATTGGTGGGCGGTAACGCAATCGTTGAATCGGGCACGTTCGTGGCGATTCTCATCGGCACCATCGCAGGCGGCGTTCTTATCGCGATCAAGCCGAGCGGCACGACAGTGATCGCCGTCGCGTGCGTGGCGCTTGCCATCGCCGGTTACGCTGCAAGCCGTGCGATTCCGCGCGTCGAGGCAGTCGATCCGTCGCTTAAACTCAATTGGAATCCGGTCACCGAAACCTACCGTACGATCAAACTTGCCACGCAGAATGTCGTGGTCTGGCGCTCGATGCTCGGCATTTCCTGGCTCTGGTTTTACGGCGCGATGTTGCTCAATCAATTCGCGCCAATGGCCAAGGATGTATTGAACGGCAATGAAGCGGTCGCCACTGCGTTGCTTGCCGTGTTCGCCGTGGGCATAGCGATTGGTTCGCTCCTGTGTGAGCGCTTGTCGGGCCACAAAGTGGAAATTGGCCTCGTACCGCTTGGCTCCATCGGCATGAGCGTGTTTGCGCTTGATTTGTATTTCGCACTGAAAGGTTTGCCACCACTCGCGACAGGGGCGAGTGCAATCGGCGCGTCCGAGTTCTTCGCAAATACAGCGCACTGGCGCGTTGTATTCGATCTCTTCATGCTCTCCCTCTCGGGCGGCTTGTTCAGTGTGCCGCTTTACGCGCTCATTCAAGAGCGCTCTGAGGCGACGCATCGCTCGCGCATCATCGCGGCGAACAATATCGTGAACGCACTTTTCATGGTGGCCTCCGCATTGCTTGCGATGGCGCTGATCAAGTTCTTCGCTTTCGGCGTACCGCAGCTGATCTTGACGATTGCGGTGCTGAACGCGGTTGTTGCGCTCTACATCTACATTTTGACGCCAGAATTTTTGTTGCGATTTGTGTGCTGGATCATCATGTCGCTGTCTTACCGATTGAGCGCAAAAGGGCTTGAAAACATTCCCGACAAAGGCCCCGTCATCATTGTCGCCAATCATGTGAGCTACGTTGACGCGCTCGTGATCTCTGCGAAAGTGCGCCGACCGTTGCAATTCGTGATGGATCACAACATCTTCAAAACACCCGGACTTGGCTGGATATTTCGGCAAATGAAAGCGATCCCGATCGCAGGCGTGAAAGAAGACCCGGCGAAAATGGAAGAAGCGTTCGCGCGTATGCGCAAAGCGCTCGCAGAAGGCGACGCGATCGCCGTGTTCCCCGAGGGCAAATTGACGGCCTCGGGCGAGATGAACCCGTTTCGCCCAGGCATCGAGCGCATCGTGAACGAAACCGGTGCGCCGGTCGTGCCGATTGCGCTACGCGGACTCTGGGGCAGCTTCTTCAGTCGAGCGAAGGACGGCAAAGCGTTCCGCAAATTTCGCGGCTTCTTCAACAAGGTTGAAGTGGAAGTTGGTGCGCTTGTGCCAGCGGAGGCGGTGAGTGCGAAATCGCTTGAGGAGAAGGTGTTGGCGATGCGCGGGGATTGGAAGTAGTGATAGCGCCCGTGCTATCATCGCTTCGTGAAAAGAATCGTTGTCGACGCAAACGTACTAGTTTCGGCTCTCCATAGCGAAAATGGCATGTCGCGAAGGGTAGTTCGCGCATGCCTCGTCGACGAGTTGCAACCTGTTTTCGGTGCGGCGCTACTAGCTGAGTATGAGGATGTTTTTTCCCGAGACGAGCTTTGGCTTGCCGCGAAAGTTGGGAAAGCGGAGCGGGAAGCTGTGTTGAACGCGTTTCTTTCGCGATGCGAGTGGATCGAAGTTTTTTTCGCGTGGCGACCGAATTTGCCTGACGAATCGGACAATCACATCATCGAGCTCGCGCTCGCTGCACAAGCGCAGACGATTGTTACGAAGAACCTTCGTGATCTAAAACGCGGGGAGTTAAAGTTTCCTTCCGTACGAATACTGACGCCGATAGAAGTTTGGGAGAAATTGTTATGTCGACACTGACAATTCGCTTGCCGGATGACAAGCACAATCGCTTGAAAGCGCTCGCTGAGAGCCGACAGATCAGCGTCAACCGCTTGGTGGATGAGTTAGCGACTGTGGCGCTCGCGAATTTCGATGCACGCAATCGCTTCGAAGCGCGTGCAGCGAAAGGCAACGTAAAGAAGGCGTTGAGTATTCTCGATCGCTTGGGCTATGAAGGTAGCGAATAAGACATGTCTGGTAACACCCTCGGCCTCCTTTTTTCCGTAACCACCTTCGGCGAATCGCACGGGCCTGCGATTGGGTGCGTGATCGACGGCTGCCCTCCGGGGCTCGCGCTTTCTGTAGAAGATTTGCAACCCGATCTTGATCGGCGCAAGCCAGGGACGTCGCGCCATGTCACGCAGCGCAAGGAAGACGACATTCCAGAAATTCTCTCCGGCGTGTACGAAGGCAAGACCACGGGGACGCCGATTGCAATTGTGATTCGTAATACGGATCAGCGCAGCAAAGATTACGGCAACATCGCGGAGACTTTTCGACCGGGGCACGCCGATTACACCTATTGGATGAAATACGGCGAGCGTGATCCGCGCGGCGGCGGTCGTTCGTCGGCAAGGCTCACCGCGCCCATCGTTGCTGCGGGTGCGGTTGCAAAAAAGTGGCTCAGCGAAAAATTTGGTGTGACCGTGCGCGGCTATTGCTCGCAAATCGGCGCAGTTGAGATTCCGTTTGAATCGTGGGACTCTGTGAATGAAAACCCATTTTTCGCGCCGACCCACAACGATTCGCCAAAACTTGCTGAACTTGAGAGCTACATGGACGCGCTGCGCAAAAGTGGCGACAGTTGCGGCGCGAAAATTTATGTTGAAGCCATCGGTGCGCCTGTCGGCTGGGGCGAGCCGCTATACGATCGCCTTGATGCCGACATCGCGCACGCAATGATGGGTTTAAACGCTGTGAAAGGCGTTGAAATCGGCGCTGGCTTCGCGAGCATCACGCAGAGCGGTACCGAGCATTCCGATCAAATCGTTGACGGTAAGTTCGTATCGAACAACGCGGGTGGCGTACTCGGCGGCATTTCCACTGGCCAACCGATCACCGCGTCGATTGCGATCAAACCCACCAGTTCGATTCGCCTGGATCGCGAGACGATCGACAAAGCGGGTAACGCAGTGACGATCAACACGCACGGCCGTCACGACCCGTGCGTGGGCATCCGCGCGACGCCGATTGCCGAAGCGTTGCTCGCCATCGTTTTGATAGATCACGCCCTGCGCCATCGTGCGCAGAATGCGGGTGTACGGGTAAAAACGCCACCGGTTCAGCCGTAGAAGCACAGCTTGCTTAAGGTGGCTGCTGCGTGACTCCGCATCGCTTTGTGGGCGACGTCTTGGCGTCGCTTTGCGCGGTCGGGCCTGCGCCTACAAACGCGTCGCTCGTTGAAATCGTCGAGCGTTCCGCTGAGTTCATGTCGTGGCTCCACGTAGTTCGCGATTTGCGACTTGAATCATGGTGCATTGGCGCGGGCGCGGTTCGTAATCTGGTGTGGGATTCGTTGCAGGGTTCTCCTTCCGTGTCGGCGTTGTCGGACGTGGATGTTGCCTACTTCGACTCGAACCATCTAAGCGTCGAGCACGACGAGCGCTTACTCGATCAATTGCGGGCCAAGCGCGCGGATGTTCCGTGGGAGGTCACCAATCAAGCTGGCGTTCACTTGTGGTTCGAACAGTATTTTGGGCACGCCGTCGAACCGCTTCACTCGCTTGAAGACGCCGTTTCGACATGGCCGGAATACGCGACTTGTGTCGGGGTGACTTTGCGGGAAGATGACACGATTGGTGTCATTGCACCGCACGGCCTGGATGATTTATTTTCGATGACGGTACGGCGCAATCCTGTGCGAGTGAGCGTTGAGACCTACCGAGCTCGATGTGACACGAAGAACTACGCAGTGCGTTGGCCGCGCGTAAAGATCGTCCCGGTCTGAGTCGCCCGCTCACCTGCGCTAACAGCTCCCCGAAAGCCGCGTTCCAAGCTTTCCGCGCTCATCCCGCTCCCGTTCAAACGTCGCAATGTCTGTCACACGGTCGTTCGTGTCGTAAGTCACGAACAAACAGCGCGAGGTAAAGTGATCCTCGTAGCGCCAAATTTCGACAGGCGCTTCTGGTCGCAACGGGTAGGCGATTTTTCGCCCCGGGCGCTGCATGATGGTTTCGACCGAAGATTGCGACTGACCTAGCTCGATTTTGGCAACGCGCGCGACGTCGGGCGTCGGCGCGAGCGGTTGCATTGTGCATGCGGAGAGCAAGCCGCAAGCGAGAAACTGCGCGAGGGTGGGGAGCGTTCGCATGGATCGGAGATTTTCAGCTGGGCTTGCGCGTTCGACAAGTTTGCCGTCATCAAGTTCGATGCCTCTTGATGCCTCGTAAAGCGCTGCTGACATACTAATTTGCGACGTCACTAGCTTTGCGCGAAAATCGAGCGATGTCGAAACTTGGCTTTCACGCATATCGATTTTCGTTTTGGCTTGCCCCCGCCGTGGGTGTTGCGTTCTTGTTCGACATCTACCGTGCATTTGAACACCCGCATTTGCAGTGGATGACTTGGTGGGCGACGATCATCACCTATGGGTTAGTGCCCATTGTCGATAGGTTTGCCGGGCGCGTGCCTACGCATTTCAGCGCTGATGAGCAGATGCGACTCGTGCGCGATCCGATGCTTCGAGTCATCCCGTGGGTATGTGGCGCGGTTTGGTTAATTGCACTCTTTTCGGCGCTCAGCTATGCGCCACGTCTCGGCGAGTTGCCGCTTATCCATCGTATTGGCTTCATTGTTTCGCTGGGTGTGGTGGGCGGCATACTCGCCATCAACATTGCACACGAGTTAGTGCATCGCAACAATAAGGCAGAGCGTTTCGCAGGAGGTGTTTTGCTGGCAAGCGTTTGCTACGGCGTTTTCAAAGTAGAGCATGTGCGCGGCCATCATCTGCGTGTGGCAACGCATGACGATCCTGCGACCGCCCGGTTGAATGAGTCAATTTACAGATTTGTTCCGAGGGCAATGCTCGGTGTGTATCGGCACGCTTGGCGGATCGAGGCGGAGACACTTCAGCGACGCGGGTTTCGCGGCTTGGCGGCCTTCATCCGCAATGAAAACTTGCATTGGAGCCTGCTGAGCATGGCCATCGCAATCGCGGCGTATGCGGCTGCTGGCATCGCAGGCCTCGCGGTATTTTTCGGCGCAAGCGTGATTGCGATCATTGAGTTGGAGCTAGTGGATTACATCGAACATTACGGTTTGGTGCGCGGCGAGGATGAAAACGGCAAGCTCGAACCCGTGCGATACGAGCATTCGTGGGATTACAGCGGCTGGTTCACCAATGCGCTGTTGATTAACCTCCAGCGACACAGTGATCATCACGCGCACGGCGGTCGCGCATTTGGCGCGCTCAATTCCCATCCCGAAGCTCCGCAGTTGCCTGCAAGCTATGCCACGATGATCCTCGCGGCGCTATTTCCGCCGCTCTATCGTGCGCTCATTCATCCGCGAATTGAAGTGCGCCGACAGGCTGCCCGCGCAATCTAGCATTTGCGCGAGCAAGCATCCAAGTCCAATAACAAACCTTTTCTGTGAAACGCATATTGTGTTGGGGCTAGACCTTGGTTAGCGCAAATAGCGAAATGGCAGAAATGCTTTCCTAGGCCCAGCTGAGTAAAGGCTAACGCGATGAAGATAAACAGCCTTTCACTGAGCTGACATCGCACTCTCTTTGTGCGTCGAGTGCCTGCTCGCCGCAAAACTCACGTCATAATTGCGACGCGACTACAGTAAGCGACAACGAACAGGGACAACATGCGACTTATTCTTCTCGGCGCCCCGGGGGCGGGCAAGGGAACCCAAGCAAAATTTATCTGCGAGAAGTTTTCGATTCCGCAAATCTCGACGGGTGACATGCTGCGCGCAGCGGTTAAAGCAGGAACCCCGCTCGGCCTTGCCGCAAAAAAAGTGATGGATTCTGGCGCGCTCGTGTCTGACGACATCATCATTGGCCTCGTTAAAGAGCGCCTGAAAGAGCCCGATTGCGAAAACGGCTATCTGTTCGATGGATTTCCACGCACGATTCCGCAAGCCGAAGCGATGAAAGACGCGGGCGTTAATTTGGATTACGTGTTGGAAATTGCGGTGAACGATGACGTCATCGTTGATCGCATGAGCGGTCGTCGCGTACACGTGGCATCGGGGCGCACCTATCACGTCGTGCACAACCCGCCGAAGATCGCGGGCAAAGACGATGTCACTGGTGAAGATCTCGTGCAGCGCAAAGACGATGAAGAAGCCACGGTGAAAACGCGCCTCAAGGTCTATCACGATCAAACCGAAGTGCTATTGGGCTACTACGGCGATTGGGCGAAAAGCGGTAAAGCTGGCGCGCCGAAATACGTGAAGGTTGAAGGCGTGGGTGCCGTTGAGCAGATCACTGCAAAGGTAATGGCTGCGCTCTCGTAGGCTTGACACGCTGCGAAACAAGAAAGGGCGCCCACAGCGCCCTTTTTCTTTCTGCGAACTTATTGTTTAACTTCCCAGCGCCAGCCAAACACTGAATACGCAGAACACTTTGGATACAGGCGACACAAGTTTTCCGCCTCAATCGAGATCAATTCGTTTCGGCCAGCCATGTCAACGTAGCGCACCCGCACTCGCTTGCCAACGCGCAAAACGCCGCCGCCTTGGGGCTCAACCAACGCATCAACGCGCTCGCCGCTTCCCTCAGGCCACTCAAAGCGTTTACCGCTTATTTCAATCGCATACATCCGAGTGCTTGGCGATCGGCCTGATCCCGTCTTCAGCCACGTTTGATTGCGCTCAACCGGGCCGTCGAGCACGCGCACGCCGTCTGTTGCAAGTCGATCCTGCAGGTTGATCCAACGAGGAATTTCAAACGACGCAATCAACAGCGCCACTGCAGATGCAACGGCAGCCACGTAGAAAAGCGCTTTCGATGTTTGCCTCATGCGCGAGTCTGCAATCGACAGCGTCTGGCTGGTATCGCTCAGCCGAGCCCGGCGTGCTCGCCACCGCGCAAAGGCAAACGCAGCGAGCGCGATCAACATCAATCCGATGATCGTCGACGTTGAGCGCGGCAGAGCCGCGCTTTGCGCCCATACGGTAGTGAAAGATCCGTTCACAGCGAAACTGCGGCGTCTGCTAATTGATCGACTACGGCGCTAGACGCTAGACGAAGTCTGCAGCGATAGAAAAGATGATCGCGAATTGCGGCCCAATTGGATCGAGCTGCGCCTGCGCCAATGGCGTTTTGCGTCGTAGCGGTTCCCCTGTTGCCGTTGGCGATGCGGGCGGCGAGCAGACCGTCGGTCGTTGCAAGGAATCGCCCGTCGCCGTCGATGTCGAGACTGCACGCCACGTTCTGATTAGTGATGCCGTTTTTGAATCGCGCGCTGATGAATTGGGATGCGATCGGGTAATTCGCGCCGCCGATCACTAGTCTTGCGTCCGCTCGCATGGCAAAGCCTGCGCCGGGTCTGGTTTGTTGGTTGCTGATCTGTGCGACGCCGGTGACGTCGTTTCCGAAGCCTAGGTCGTAGCCCGAGCCATCGCCGTTGACCCTACGTAGCTGGGCAAATGTTGTTGTTGGATCGCCACCGTTCCAACTGACTTCATAGATGTTTCGGTCGTGCCCGAACAAGAACTTTACGCCGTAGCGAAATTGCGCGCCCTTAAAGCGGCTCGCCGACGTGTCACCCCAACCAGGGAGTGAACCCACCGATCCGCCGTTGTAGGTAATGCCTTGATAGAACCCGTCAGGGTAGATCGCCGATAGCGTTGGAAACGCGCTGCCGGCGACGACGAATTGATTCGGCGCAATCGGGAACAAGCGCTCCGGCGTGTCGCGATCAACGCCAGAGAAGTTGAATGCCGCCCAGTGGCTGACCGTGCCGTTGGCTGTGAGTGTTCCGATGCAACCGAAGTTACTGGAGCCGACTTTGCATGCGCCGAGCACCACGATTGAGCCATCAGGTCGGATGAAGAGATCCTTAGCTAGCTCTTGTGGTGTCGCACTAATCGGCGGGAGCGTTACCAGCCCGTCGGCGGCCCCGTTCTTGAATGCGGCGTCTGGTGAACCCGTCTCCGTGAGCCCGATCACGCATGCGCGCCGGTCGCCCGACTCGCTGGAAGCGACCGGGCACGAGCCTGCGATTCGAATGCGTCCATCGTGCGCGATGTGAACCTGCCCAGGATTGCCGATCGGGTTCGACGGGGCACCATCGCGGAAAAAGAAGTAACGCGTGTCGTTATTGAAGCTGTTGTCGAGTTCGCCCTCGGCCCTGTAGCGCATGATGCAATAACCGTCGGTCGACAGCGAGCTAGGGGCGCAGCGAGTGGCGATCACCACATCGCCATTGCGCGGATCAACGGCGTGGGAAAAAACGCCTGAGACGCCAAGGTTCGTGAGGATCGGCGGGATGCCCGTCGTAGAGAGCACGATGGCGGTGTTGGATAGCAAGAGATCACACACATTGTCATAAGTCACCATCGAGCGGGCGAGCCGACATGGCAAGAAGAATCGTGTGTTCTCGCCCGCGATCACCGCTTCAATGTCAGGAAGTCGCGGCACGCGCAGGGTCGTTGTCGCGATTCCGTCTCCCCCGTAGGCGGTGTCAAGGTCGCCAGGTTTGGCGTTCGCAGTCGATGAAAACATTCCGGCGGTGAGCCACAGGGCGGCCCAGCGCAGCGAAACATTTGCAAGCAATGCTTTCATCGTTTAGGTTTCCAAGCTAAAGATAAGGTTTGTGAGTGTTCCTGCGTAGACCGTAGTATCACCCAGGCGCATAGACCCAATCGCGGTGCGCGTAAGTTTAGGGCGCAACCTTCATCGAACAAGTGATCGTAAGGTAATCACGAATGGCCGCCCATGCGCTGCGGGTCGCGTTGCCGCCTAACGCCCCGGTTGTCACCGCGCTACCACTCAAGCCCGCGCTGACCCGCGCCATCAGCAAGCCGTCAGTGGTTGGCAAGACGACCCCGTCACCATCGATGTCCATCGTGCAGCGTGACGCAGAAAGCGTGTCGTTCTGAAGGCGAACGAGGCGAGTGTTGCCCGCAAGAATGGCGCTCTGTCCGCCGATCACGAGTTTTCCGTCGCCTTGCGTTTGCATCGACGGGCGACGGGTGGTCGCGCTCTGGTTCGAAAGGTTGACTACGCCGCCCACACCCCAGGTGAGGTCGTATTCCGCGCCATTGGTGTCAAGGCGGCGAACCGTCGTTGCACAGGTCGTGCCGTCGCCGCCATCGCAAGAGGCGATGTACAAGCGCTTGTCGATGCCCCAATGAAAACTCGGCTCGCGCCAGGCCGCAGAAGAAAAGCCCGCGTTTAAGGGGACGGACAAGCCTGGGAGCGACTGTGGGGAGGTGCCCCAGCCAGCGAGGTAAGCGCCAAATGCCCCGCCCACAATGCTGAACTTACGAAAGAAAGGAACTGTGCCGTTGCTGTCCGGCGCGAGACTCGCGCTGAGCAGCCTATACGTGTTCGCACCGCTTTCCGGCGCAACCAGAAACACGCGATTCGCCTCCTCGGCGAACAATGTTGCAAGCCGAGAAACGGCGGCGGTTAACGTGCCGTTACGAGTGAAATTCGCGACACAGACTCGTGCAGTGCCGCCAGATTCCGGGCAGGTGTAGAAGGCAAGCACTGTGCCGTTCGGCAGCACAATGATGTCGCCCGCCAAGTCGTTATTGTTCGTGGTGCCAACCGACGCCAAGACGCGCGGAACACTGACGCTGCCGTTGCTGAACGTGGTGTTCGTTTGCCCAGCGGCAGTGAAGGCATTGATTCGAACCGAGCTCGTCGGCGATGCGATCGTGCCATCGGCGTAGGTAAATGTTGCGTAAATCGTGCTGTCTGCTGCGATGGCGAGCCGGCCCGGCGGGGAATCGCGGTCGGGTGTTCGCACGATATATCCGGTGGTTGCAGATCCAAAACTCGGATCGTGCTCGCCATTACTCAGAAAGCGTGCGATGCAAATCCCGCGCGGCGCTGCCGGAAACGGCTTGCACGATGCCATGGCGATCAACGCGCCGGTATTCGGATCGACGGCAACGTCGGAAACAGCGCCCATTCCGAGCGACACGGCCGGGCCGAAGTTCGACGAAATAAACGTGCCGTCGCGATCAACCACCAACACGCAAAACGTGCTCTGCGAGCTCGCATTGAGACACGGGAACACCTGATAGACCACACTGCCATCGCGGCTCAAGGCGATTTTGGTGTCGGAGATCGGGAAGCGAGACGCCGTCACCACGCCGCCGTTAAACGACGGGTCGAGGCCTCCGGTCGCCGCCCCTGCGTTAACCGACAGTGCACTGAGGACGAGGCTTGAAAAAAACGCAATCAGATCGCGACGTGAAAATGAAAACTGCACAAAATTACTCCAGGGATTGTGGCCATAGCGAGTGAGCAGTCGGAAACGGTGCCTCCGACTCATGGGTTCACTGACGACGACGTACGATGCACCTCACGATCTTCAACAGATCAACATTGAAAGTCACGATTCAATTGGGGCTAGCGGTCAATAATTAGTCAAAGAGAAATGCAATGAAAAATGCGTGAAGCCCTATTAAATTAGAGGCTATAAATGTATTTATGAACGTAGATATCGGTACTGAGTCGCACGCTACGTTCATGCATGACGTACAGACGAATCGGTTGCAGCGCGACCGACATAATCCTCGCGATTCGCGTTAAGAGTCGCGAGACAGCACGGCTTTAGATATTTGCGCAACAGGGCCTCGGCCTGTTGGGCGGGTATCTCTGTACGTGCTCAGCTAAAGAACACCAAGTGCGGCGGGTGTCAACCCACCGTCTCGCGGCTTACAGTGCGCAGACGATTGGTCAAGCTTCGCAAGATGTTCGTGCTTGCTACCGCTGCGGCGAAGCAGCGCGGCGCGCGCGGCGCTTGCATGGGTACGCAGTAGCTCGCAATCGCCCCGGAGCGCTGCGAGCTGAGCTTGCGTCGAAAACACTTCAAAGTTGCTCCGCACGAGATTTCCTGTTGGCGTGTTCTGGCGCTTACTGATCATTGCGTCCAGTGCCGCCTGCGTGCGCGCTATGTCCTGATGCTTGCCATGAATGAGAAGCACGCCAAGCAAATCGCTACGAACTGCTTCCACGGTTTGTCCAAGATTGAGTTTGCTGATCGCCGCTTGTAATGCGCCGATCAGCGTCTCGGCTTCATCGAACTTTTCGAGTTGTAGCGCGAGCATGCTGGCTGTGAGTAGATTGCGCATGTCGCTGCGCCCACTATCGGCGATAGAGAGAAGGGCCGGCATGAACCGCTGCAACACGTCGGTTGCCGCGCGCTTCTCGCCCGCATACGCACGACAGGTTGCGGCCCAGAGTCCTGCATCTAGCGTGAGCGCATGGGTGGAGCCGCTCGTGCGTGCGCGGCCTGCATAGGCACGATCATAGGTCGCGATACAGCCTGAGAGATCCCACGCATTTCGTTGAGTGAATCCAACATGCCAAAGAAACTGCAAGGTTTCATTGGCGTCGGGGCCGAGTAGCCGTTCGGACTCGGCGTGAAGTGGTGGAAACAGTGCGGCCGCCGCTTCAGGATTGCTGGTGGCAAGCGATGACGTTGCAAATCCGAATCGCATCAAGAGCGAATCGCGCGCATGCCCGGGCGGCGGCTGGTTGATGCGGTCCCCCAAACTCGAATAGAGCCGAAAGGTTTCTTGCCATTGCCCGCGCATCGAAGCGAGCACCGCGCGCGACGCTACAGCCTCAACCCGCAACCAATCATCCTTGGGCAGCGGTTCAACCGCCTGTTCGAGCTCGCGCTGCGCGGCTTCGGCCTCCTCAAATTTGCCGAGCTTCCCGAGGCTAAATGCCAACTCCATGCGACTAAACACGCGGCGCTTGATATCCAATGGCGCATCCGCCGGTAGAGCGATCAAGCTTCTGTAGAGGGGCACTGCCTCGGTGAAGCGCTCTTTTCGTTCGAGTGCGCGTGCGTA
The DNA here is from genome assembly GCA_013298765.1 of Betaproteobacteria bacterium. Taxonomy (GTDB): domain Bacteria; phylum Pseudomonadota; class Gammaproteobacteria; order Burkholderiales; family Casimicrobiaceae; genus Casimicrobium. The sequence goes on along the minus strand of JAAFJA010000006.1, from coordinate 181,459 downwards.
TTCGTAGCGTGCATCGAGGGCTTGCTTCGATTGCTCTCCGTGTTGCGCGACTGCGAGCGCGAGCGCACGCTCAAGCAGCGGAATCGCACGATCAGGCCGACTCAAATGATTAAACACACGACCGAGTGTTGTACCTATCGCGGCCGCAACCCGTGGATCAGTCGTCGCTTCTGCTTCAAGCGTCTTGCTGCCCGCTTCAAGCACGGCAAGGGCGGAAAGCTTTTCACCGAGCGCACGTTCCGGATCAGCGGCTTCGAAAAGCCCCGTCACAAAGCGACTGGTCGAGTCTGAAAGCCGCCGCTCGCTTTCGGCGCGACGGGTTTGCGCTTCAGCGATGGTTCGCTCGCGTTCGGCTCGCGATAGTGCGGCACGGGTTGCACTTGCGGCGCGGGTTTCGGCAGCGAGCGCTTCCTCTGCGCGCTGTTTGGCAAGCTCTGCGGCGTTCTGGGCATCAAGCGCGCGCCGAGAAGCAGCCTCTGTTTTGTTTACCTGTTGCGCAAGATCCGCGAGTGCAGTAGTTGCACGCTTTTCATTGCGAAGCGCCTCCGCGCGAGCGCGATCCGCGGCGTCAGCTTGTGCGATTGCTTCGTTGCGTTGCACGACGCTTGCGATGACGCCGCCGAGAAGCGCAATCCCCGCGAGCGCACTCGCGGCGGCGAACGCTCGATTTCGGCTGAACCAAAGCCGCCAGCGATAGGCACGATCATCCGCGCGGATAGAGATAGGTTCATGCAAAAGCCATGCATCGAGATCCGATACGAAACTCTGTGCGCTTGGGTAGCGATCCTGCGAGCGCTTTCGCAGCGATTTAGCGACGATCGCATCGAGATCGTCATCAACGTCGACCGGTTCGAATGCGTACGCCGCATTCCCGCGCCGCGCGTTAGTTTGCAAACGATCTGACACGCGTTGCCGAACTCTTGTGGGTGGCTCTTCGAGCACGGCGCGATTAAGCGCCGCACGATTCGGCATTTCTGCGAAGGGGTGCGCACCGCTGAGTGCGAAATAAAGTAGCGCACCGAGCGAGTAGGTATCACTCGCGGTGGACGTCGCCTCCCCGATTACTTGCTCAGGGGCTGCATATTCGAGCGTGAGCCCACGACCTGTGAGTTGCGTCAGTGCGGAGCTACTCTGCGCCTCGGCCTCATCCCCGATTTCAGCGGCAATTCCGAAATCGAGTAACTTAATGCTCCCGTCTTGATCCACGAGCACGTTGCTCGGTTTGATATCGCGGTGCAAGACCAGTTGTGCGTGGGCGTAGGCCACTGCTTTTGCGATATCTCGCACAAGCGCGACTCGGCGTCGCGTATCGGCTTGGTGGTCTTGCAGAAAGCGCTCAAACGGCGTGCCTTCGACAAGCTCAAGAACTAAAAACGCTTGCTTGCCATCTCTGCCGCCAACCCCCGCGTCCAGCAGTCGTGCAATATTGGGATGATTAAGGCGGGCAAGTACGCTTCGCTCCCGCGCGAAGCGTGCCGCCAGTCGCTCTGCGGGCAAATCGGTACGCAGTAATTTGATTGCCGCCTCGCCCTCAAACAGGCCATCGCTGCGCCGTGCACGCCATACCTCACCCATGCCGCCGCGACCGAGTGGCTCAATTAGTGTCCACGCGCCGAAGCGATCACCCGCGAGGTATTGCTCCCCCGGCTCTGAGAGCGCATCACGCAGCATTGCATCGAACGAGTGTTCGTCTACTCGTGAATCGCGCGCAGTCCTTCTATTGAATTGCGCGCTTGCTTCGGGTTGCGCTCGCGTTCGTGCGAGAAGCTTCTCGACAGCATCTACCAATTCTGGCTCGCGCGAACGCATTGAGCGAAGTTTGGACTCGCGCGAAGGCCCGTCAAGCTCGCTTAACTCATCGAACAGCGAAGAGGCTTTCGGCCAAAGTTCCTTAGAGATTCCAAACGCAGACTTCATGGATGGAAGAACGAAAAAACATTTAAAGAACCGACATTGTGCGATTGCGCACTTGTTCGCTCTCGCGAGTTGGACTACGCAGAGAGCTCAGGCCGATCAAGCGCTTCGGCGAGTAGCGCGCGAGCCTTTTGTAAATCACGGTTGATTGTGCGTTCATTCAGGCCCAATTCGCTACCGACCTCCGCGCAAGTGAGCCCCGAAAACACATGCATTTCGACGATTTGGTAGAGCCTCTCGTCGAAATCGCGCAACTGATCGAGTGCGCGATCAAGGTCGATCAGGTTGGTGACTTCAAGCCACGCAGCCGGCGTCTCATCCGCGCTTGAAAGCGTGAGTAGTGTGACGCCGCTACCGCGCTTGTCCGCATCGCGCTCTCGAATGAAGTCAATCACCACCGAGCGCAGCACTTTGCCGATGTAGGCAAAAAACTGTAGACGCGTTTCGCCGTGTAAGCCTTCGCGCTCAGCGATGCGCATGAAACCTTCGTGAACGAGCGCGGTGGCGTTCAAACCCGTGACGCCGCCGGCTTGCGCCAGTCGCGTCCGTGCGAGGCGTTTGATGTCTGGATAGAGGTTCGCGAAACGATTGCGCAGGTCATCGTTCATCGGCGAGCCAGCGGGGGCGGGCGGAGTATTCACAACTTATTCGAAATTCCACAACCAAGCCGTGTTTTATTGCACGTGCTTGATGAGTTCAATCAGTAATAACGCGTAGTACGTAAAGCTTATTTAATTGTGGCTGAAGCCGAAAAAGTCTTTATATTGAATAAAGATTAAAGAATACTTTAGTCCAAGTTAAATTGGGGAGCTATCGAAAATGCTATTTTTGAACCTAGCGCCAAAGCAATCCAACGACACCGATCACCATGAGCGCCGCGCCGACGAGCTTTTCTCCAAACCGCTCTTCGCGCAATAGTTTCACGCCGAAGAACGCCGCGAAGAGCATCGAAATTTCGCGTAGTGGTGCAACATGCGAAATCGGCGCGGTTTGCATCGCCGTTAATACAAGGATGTAGGCAATCGGCGAGATGATCGAAATGATCACGATATAGCGCCAATTCTTCTTCCATTCTGCGCGAATCTCCTCGCGGTGCGTCAAGAGCATCGGCGACATGAAAATCGCGCGCAAGGCATTGCACACGTAGTCGAGCAAAATCGGTGCGATCAACAAATGCTTCACCGCATAACCATCAATCGTTGTGTACGCAGCGATGCAGGCGCCCGTGGTTGCGCCCCACTTCACGCCTGCTCGCGCGCGCGGCGATTGATCCCTCAGCGCTCTGAGCCCGCCCGCCAGCACAAAGATGCCACTCACAATTGCGAAGATGCCCAACGCGGAAACAAGCGTGACGGCTTCGCCCAAGAACACAATGGCTACGATGCTTGCGATCAGCGGCCCGGTGCCGCGCGCAATGGGGTAGACAACGCCGTAGTCAGCGGTTTGATAACCGCGTTGCAGTGCGAGTGCGTACGCGATGTGGACGATCGCAGAGAGCGCCAAAAATAGCCACTGCGTTGTTGTTAAATCGGTGATTAGCTCGGGGCGGTTCCATCCCCAAACGAGCACGACGGGTCCCCAAATCAAGGCAACCGCGAAGACGCCAAGCAACACAAACGGCGCGCCACCCGCGGCCTTCTTCGCAAGTAAGTTCCACGACGCGTGGATGAAGGCGGCGAGGATGACGAGGGCGAAGGTGGTGAGGGTCAATTAACTAGGGCCTGTTCGTGTTTGGCGCGGGCTTGAGTGTGCGAGGCGACTTCTTAAAGCCAAGTCGAAATGCGCATTCCACGATGCGGTTTGACGCTAGCGCGGCTGATCCCCGCCTTCGCGGGGACGCGCCTACAAACATCGCTCAATTTAGCGTCGCCGCTAAGGCCTGTCTAAAGCGCCGAACAAGTTCCGGTTGCTCTTTTGCAAGCGCGAAGTATTCGATGAGCTTTTTGCGCGCCGCTTGTTCATTCCAGTTGCGATCTAGCTGTACGCTTTCCAATAAGGTTTGAAAGGCGGGCTCGAACTGCGATTCAACCACCAACACCGCTGCAAGTTGGAGCCGCGCTTCGTGATCGGTTGGATCGCTGCCAATCCGCGCTTTGAGTGCGGTTGCCTCTGGCGAATTACCCGCTTGCTCTGCCGCTTCAATCTTGAAAGCGACGCGCTGATAGTCCTCATCCATTTGCGTAGTCGGCTTGCATTGCGCAAGATACTGCTTAGCTTCTTCAATCCGGTTGTCACGCATCGCGATGTCAGCAAGCATCACGCGCGCCGTATCCATTGAAGGCGCGAGTGCAAGCGCAACTTTTAATTCGTCGATCGCGCCTTCGATATCGCCCGAGTCAAGCTTCTCCTGTGCTTTAGCGAGTTTCTCTTCGCCAGCGCTCGGTAAAAACTTGTCGAGAAATTCGCGAACTCGTGCCTCAGGTTGTGCGCCCTGGAACGCGCTCACTGGCTTTTGCCCTTTAAGCGCGATCACGGTCGGGATGGATCGAATGCCAAACATTGAGGCAATTTCTTGCTGTTCTTCAGTGTTTACCTTTGCAAGTCGGAAGCGCCCTGCGTATTCTTTGGCGAGCTTCTCAAGGATAGGCGTCAGTGTTTTGCACGGACCACACCAGTCGGCCCAAAAATCAAGCACGATAAGGGTGGTGTCCGATGCCAAGATGACATCGGATTCAAAATTTTCTACGGTGACGTCGAAGATAGGCGAGACAGCGTTCATGACACGAAAGGCAAATACGGCAAACCGCTATTATCCCTGTCGATGCCTACCCAGCAGCACCAATATCGGCGTGCCGTCATCCTCATGACATTCGCGCTTCTGATTCTGATTTGCCTTGACGCCAGTGGGAAATACCTGGGCCAGCAAGGTGTGCCTGTGGCCGCGTCGACGTGGGCGCGCTACACCGGGCATTTCTTTGTAGTGCTGCTCATATTTTTGCCGAAACACGGGCCTGGGCTATTTCGTGCGCAGCGCCCTGTCCTGCAATGGGCGCGCGGTGTGCTCATGGTGATTGTGACGCTGCTTTACTTTGGCGCGCTCAAATTTCTCCCGCTTGCAGAGGCAACGGCGCTTTTTTTTCTTACCCCGATCATTACTACGGCGCTGGCGAGCTGGTTGCTGCATGAGCGTCCAGGGCGCTGGACGCTGATTGCGATTTCCCTCGGCTTTATTGGCGTGTTGATTGTGATACGCCCGGGTTCGAATTTGATGTTGATCGGCGTGTTGCTCGTGATCGCTGCGGCATTTTGCAACGCGGGCTACCAAACGCTCACTCGCGCGTCTTCGCGTGCGGGCACCGAGCGTGTGGGGACCCAGCTTCTCTATGCTGGCCTGATCGGCATGATTGTGATGACGCTGTCGATGCCGTTTTGGGGGGATTGGAGCTGGGTTGCCACGGCGTCGATGACGACGCGCGCCGTGTTCCTGCTCGTGGGCGTGCTAGGGGCCATGGGGCACTTGTTGCTCATTCGCGCGTTCACTTTAGCGCCGGCTTCCACGCTTGCGCCGTGGATGTATTTGCAACTTTTATGGTCGGTTGGGCTCGGCTGGCTCGTGTTTGGGCAAGTTCCCGACACAACGACGCTCGTGGGAATGCTACTTATCGGTCTCGCCCCTCAGCTGACGCGACTCGAGAAAAAACGCTAGTCTCGCCCCGATTTAATTGGGTTTAGCAGAGTTTTGCTGAAAAACATGTTTTGAAGTGTTCTAGAAGACTGCCCCCGTAGAATCGAGCGCTTTTAGTTCCAAGAGGCCGCCCACAAGGCGGAGGGGAAGAGATGGACCTATTTCCTACGTTCCGAACCCAAGGTGGGCTCGGGCGCTGCGGCGCAGCGATCCTGTGCGCGCTAAGTGTTTTAGTCGTCGGCTGCGGAGATCGTTCGCCGAAGAGTGCGCAACAAGCGCCAAGCGATGCGGCGGTGAGCTCGGCGGTGTCGCCCGTCCAAGCCGACGGCAAGAAAGTCTTGCGTATTCCGTTTGTGGTCGCCGAGACGGGTTTTGATCCGGCGAACGTTCATGATCTCTATTCGAGTATCGTCGTTGAAGGCATTTTCGACACGCTCTTGACCTATGACTATCTCGCAGAGCCTGCGAAAGTCGTACCCAAAATCACGACCGAAATGCCGCTCGCGGAAGACGGCGGCAAGGTCTACACGGTCAAGCTCAAAAAGGGCGTTTACTTCTCGCCGCATCCTGTGTTTGGCGATAAGAAGCGTGAGCTTGTTGCGCGCGACATCACGTACTCAATCATGCGTCACTATGATGACTCGATCAAACCCGTTTGGCGGTTTTTGATCGAAGGCAAGATCGTCGGGCTCGATGATTGGTACGCGGCGAATAAGAAAGCTGGCAAGATTGACTGGGATGCAAAGATTCCAGGCATCGAGGAAATCGATTCGCACACCATTCGTTTCAAGCTAACGAAGCCCGATGTGAACTTCAACTACGTACTCGCACACCCGGCAATGAGCATCGTCGCGCGGGAAGTGATAGAGAAATTCCCGAATGACGCTCAGGCCAATCCCGTGGGCACGTCAGCGTATTACTTGAAGGAATGGGTGCGCGGGCAAAAGATTGTGTTGGAGAAGAATCCCAATTTCCGCGGCGGCACGTGGGATTTCAAGCCGTCGGGGAAAGATCCCTACGACGAAGTACTCGTGAAGCAAATGCAGGGCAAGCCCCTTGCGCAGATTGATCGCGTTGAGATTTACCCGATCGAAGAAGAGCAATCACGCTGGCTTGCTTTCAAGAATAAACAACTCGACTTGGTCAACATCCCCGGCAACTTTGCGCCGCAAGCGCTTCCCGGCGGCAATCTGGCTCCTGATTTAGTGGCGCAAGGGATTCGTTTGCAGAAGATGGTAGACCCCGAGTACACCTATCTCTACTTCCAATGGAACGACGCGGTTTGGGGCGGAGCGGAGCCGCACAAGGTTGCGCTGCGTCGCGCGGTAGCGCACGCAATCAACCGCGACGAAGAGATCAACGTCATTCGTAAAGGTCAGGCCATTCGCGCTGAGTTCATTGTTCCAAAGGGCGTGGCGGGCCACAAAGAAGACTTCGCAACGAACCATACGTACAACCCCCCCTTAGCGAACGCGTTGCTCGATAAGTTTGGTTACAAGAGAGGCGCCGACGGCTACCGCAGCACGCCAGACGGCAAGCCGCTCGTGTTCAAGATCACGCGCCAGGCGACTGCCATTGATCGTGAGTTTGATGAGCTCTACAAAAAGAATCTAGATGTAATCGGTATTCGATTCGGTACGGAAACCGAAAAATTCGCGGATTCATTGAAGCGTCAGAAACGCTGTCAAGTCACTATTCGCGGCTCGGCATGGATCGCCGACTATCCCGACGGTGACAATTTCACGCAGCTGTTGTACGGCAAAAACATTGGCGAATCGAATGACGCCTGCTACAAGAGCGAGGCCTACGACAAACTCTATGAGCAATCGCGCTCACTGCCCGACGGCCCCGAGCGTGACAAGATCTATCTCGAAATGCAAAAGCAGTTCGAAGCTGACACGCCCTGGGTCATGGGAGTGACGCGTCTGAGAAATCAAGCAATCTATCCGTGGGTGTTGGGCTACAAGAAGCATCCTGTGTTGCTTTCTGAGTGGATGTATATGGATATCAATACCGGGAAGGGCAAGTAAGCAATGGCTGCCTATATCGTTCGCCGCTTATGGCAAATCGTGCCAACCATGCTTGGCGTGATTCTCTTGATTTTCTTCTTGTTCAACGTAGTGGGCGGCGATCCGTCGTATCTGCTTGCCGGCAAGATTTCGAATCCCGAAACCATTGCGAATATCCGCAAGCAACTCGGAATTGACGAACCGTACTACGTTCAGCTCTGGATATTCATCAAGCAAGTTGTCACCTTCGATTTCGGCCAGAGCTGGAGTACGAATGAATACGTATCGAGCATCTTTGCGAGTCGATTGCCCGCTTCATTGATGATCGGTATTCCGCTCCTGATCGTTGAAGCGATCATCGCGATTCTGATCGCGCTGGGCGTTGCTTACGTGCGTGGCTCGCTGACTGACCGCGCAGTGATGGTTAGCTGTACCGTCGCGCAATCGGTGTCGATCCTGGTCTACATCATCGTGTTCCAGTATGTGCTTGCGTACAAGTTCGGCTTGTTCCCAGTTCAGGGCTGGGGCAATGGCTTTTTCGAGAACCTTTTCAAATACGCCTCACTCCCGATTCTGATTGCCTTGGTGGTGTCACTTGCGCCGAACATTCGTTTGTATCGGACATTCTTGCTCGATGAAATCAACCAAGACTACGTGCGTACTGCGCGCGCCAAAGGTTTGACTGAAAACCGCGTGATGCTCGTACACGTGCTTCGTAACGCGGCCATCCCGATCATCACAAATCTGATGATTCAGCTCCCAGGCCTCTTGGTGGGGCTCTTCCTGATTGAGCGCTTCTTCTCGATCCCCGGCATCGGCCGGGAGGTGATCTTGTCAGTCGAGCGCAGTGACTTCCCCGTGATCAAAGCGATTACGGTGTACGTGGCGCTAGCCACGATGCTTGCGAACCTCGCAGCCGATCTCTTGTACAAAGCGGTCGATCCGCGCGTAGAACTCAAATAAGAAGGAGCGCAGGAATGACTACCGCTGTGAATACTGCATCGATTGGAATCGAGCGCTCACCAGGACTCTGGTCGCTCGCCTGGAAGCGACTGCTCAGAGACAAGATCGCAATTGTTTCGATGGTGATCGTCGCAACGTTTTTGCTTCTCGCGCTCGCTTCAGCCGTTGGCTTGGTAGCGGGCGGCTGGAACAGCGAGATCGCGAAGAACTATGCACCACCGACCTGGTTTAAAGGGAGTGCTGCGCAGGAAGATTTGTCGAAATCGAATAAAAGCGCCGCCAGCGGCCCATCGCTCGATACGGGTCTCTCGCGCCCCGAGTTCGTCAATGACCGTGACCCTCTGCGCGAGACGATTACAGAGCTCAAACAGCAGCTAGGCCAATCAACCAGCTCCGGTGCTGACGAAATCAAAATCGTTGACCCGCTAGCCGATGTGATCGTTGAGCTCAAAAAGAAGCTTGGCCGCACGGGCGACGGCGACGCAAACGAAGTTGAAGCTGAGAAATTGAGCAGTCTCGCGTTTGGCGCCGACAAGTGGGGGAGGAGCGTATTCGACAAAGTGGTGCAAGGCTCTGAAACCTCGATCACCGTCGGGTTTGCGGCCGCCCTGGTGGCCACGCTGATTGGCACCTTATTGGGCGCGCTCGCCGGTTATTATGGCGGCAAGACCGATGACTTCTTAAATTGGTTCTACTCAATTTTCAACTCGATCCCCTACATTTTGTTGGTGTTGGCGATTGCGGCTGTATTGAATAAAAAGGGAATTCTCACTGTCGTGCTGATCCTCGGGCTGACCGGCTGGGCCAGTATCTTCCGAGTGGTTCGAGCGGAATACATGAAGCACAAAGCGCGCGATTACGTGCGCGCGGCGAATGCCATTGGCGCAAGCCACACTCGTCGAATGTTCGTGCACATCTTCCCGAATATTTCGCACGTGATCCTCGTGCAGCTCTCGCTCTATGTTGTGATCTTCATCAAGAGCGAAGTCATCCTCTCGTACCTGGGCTTTGGTGTGGGGGTTGATACCGTGAGCTGGGGCTCAATGCTCAACGAAGCACAGAATGAATTAATCCTCGGTTACTGGTGGCAGCTTGGTGCCGCTACGTTGTTTATGGCGATTCTGGTGACTGCATTCAGTCTGTTTACCGATTCGTTGCGCGATGCGCTCGATCCAAAGCTTAAGTAGAGAAGGAGAGAACTCATGACTACGCCCCTTCTTTCAGTCAAAAACTTGCGTGTATCGTTTCGTATTGATCGCTCGAATACGTTCGACGCGCTCAAAGGCGTCTCCTTTGATGTGATGCCAAATCAAACGGTTGCTTTGGTCGGCGAATCCGGCTCGGGCAAATCGGTGACTTCCCTTGCCGTGCTCGGGCTCCTGCCGAAGGAGAACGCAAAGGTATCGAGCGACAGCCGAATCGATTTCGATGGGAAAAATTTGTTGGCGCTCTCGCGGCAACAAATCCGCGAACTGCGCGGCGACAAGATTTCGATGATTTTTCAGGAGCCAATGAGCTCGCTGAATCCGGTCTTTACGGTTGGCTATCAGATCAAAGAAGTGCTCAAGGAGCATAAAAACCTAACTGGCGCAGCCGCTGATAAGCGTGCGGTGGAATTGCTCAAAGAAGTGGGCATTCCAAGCGCTGAAGAGCGGGTGAATTACTTTCCGCACCAAATGTCTGGTGGGCAGCAGCAGCGCGTCATGATTGCGATGGCGATTGCTTGCGAGCCGAAGCTCTTAATTGCCGACGAGCCGACGACCGCGCTTGACGTCACGATTCAAAAGCAGATTCTGGATCTCATCGCTGAGATTCAAAAGAAGCATGGCATGAGCGTGCTCTTCATCACGCACGATTTGGCTGTGGTCGGCGACATCGCGGACCGCGTCGTCGTGATGCGCAATGGTGAAATCAAAGAGCAGGGCACGACCAAAGAAGTGTTCTCCGCTCCGAAGGACGACTACACCAAGGCGCTTTTGTCGTGCCGTCCGGCCGTGGATTCACGGCCAAAGCGACTTCCTGTGATCGAAGATTTTATGGCGGGCCGCGCGGAAGCGATGCGCAGAGAGCAGCGCGCGCGAGGCGTGAGCGATGCCGATCCTGTGGTTCTCGAAGTGAAGGGGCTGTGCAAAGATTTCTATTCGCGCGAGGGCCTGTTTGGCAAGAAAACATTCCACGCCGCGAAAGATGTTTCGTTCAAGCTTCGTAAAGGCAAAACGCTTGGCTTGGTGGGCGAATCGGGATCTGGAAAAACAACCGTTGGCTTAACCGTCATGCGGCTGCATGACGCGACGAAGGGCGAGGCTTGGTTTGACGGCAAGAACATCTTCGCGATGACGGAGAAGGAATTTCTTCCGTACAAGAAGCGAATTCAAATCGTGTTCCAGAACCCGTACGCGTCGCTCAATCCACGCTTTACGGTCGGTCAAATCCTGATGGAGCCGATGATCATTCATGGCATCGGCAAGGGTGGCGAAGATCGCTCAAAAATGGCCTTCGAGCTCCTGTCGAAAGTGGGCCTGCCTGAGATGAGCTTCTACAAATACCCGCACGAGTTCTCGGGCGGGCAGCGCCAGCGGATCGCGATCGCGCGCTGCTTGACGATGAAGCCCGACATCCTCATTTGCGATGAATCAGTGTCCGCGCTTGACGTTTCGGTGCAGGCGCAGGTGCTCAATCTGTTGCAAGATTTGCAGGATGAATTCGGCCTCTCCTACATCTTCATCTCGCACGATCTCGCGGTTGTGAAATACATGAGCGATGAGGTGATGGTCATGAGTAATGGCGAAGTGGTCGAGCATGAAAACTCCGACGTGCTCTATGCCGCACCCAAACATGACTACACGAAGAAGCTTCTCGATTCGATTCCAAAGGGGCTCGGCGCGATGTAGGCCGCCAATCGGCGACAACTTTGTTAAGAACGCCCCTCGTGGGCGTTTTTCTTTCGCGGTGCTGCCACGAACGAAAGCGTTGCGTTGTTACAACGATTTTCGATAAAGGAACTTAGTTTAACGCCCTAACTACTGTGGGCTAGGGGCGATTTTCGTGTGCTTCGGATCAACATTTACTTGCAGCCATGCCAAATTTAACTTGGCCTAGGGGTAAAAACTTGTATACGTGAGACGCCCTGACGGGGGCTGTAAATCGGTTTCCGTCTGACGGTAGCGGTTTCCGTGAGCTCCTGATTTGCACGATAAATCAAATGCTTACAGAAGGTGGGTGTCGCGTTGTGGAGGGCTCGTCTTTTTCGGTCTGTGGCCTCTAAGTATTAGCTCTTATTCAGAATATTTCATTCCGATGACAGACTGGACAGGTCGTTTATCAACCGTCCTTTTTGGACATTTACGGGGACCAATATGGTGAAGAAGAAGCAACTTGCCGTTGCGATCGCGGCGACGTTTGCCGTCGTCGGGATTGCGCATGCGCAATCGCAGCCGGCAGCACAAAAAGTTGAAAAGATCGAGATCACAGGCTCAAACATCAAGCGGATTGATGCCGAAGGACCGCTGCCAGTCGTCGTGCTCAAGCGTGAGGACATTCAGAATTCGGGCAAGACCACTGTTAACGAGCTGCTGCAAACGCTGACAGTAATTAGCGGTGGCTCCTTCGGAGAAGCCAGCAGTGCGGGCAATACGTTCGCGCCCGGCACAGCAGCCGTATCGCTCCGCGGCTTAGGCGCAAACACGACGCTCGTTTTGTTGAACGGTCGCCGCATTGCAAACTACGGCTTTGCGCAAAACTTGAATGAAAACTTCGTTGACCTGAACGCGATTCCGGTCACCGCAATTGAGCGGATTGAAGTGTTGAAAGACGGTGCGTCCGCGATTTATGGCTCTGACGCTATCGCTGGCGTGATTAACGTCATCCTTCGCAAAGATTTCCAAGGCGTGGAAGTTGCGGCGTCGGTAGGTGACTCGAAAGACGGTGGCGCGGGCGAAACCCGTGCATCGATCGCTGCCGGTATTGGCGATTTGGCGAAAACGGGCTTTAACGCCATGGTCACGCTCGACTACTACAAGCGCGATAAGCTCAATTCGCAGCAGCGTGACTTTTCGCGCATCGCCGATCAACGTGTGCGTGGCGCGGGTCGAGGCGGTCTTGATTTCCGTTCACCGACTGGTAACCCTGGTTACTGGACCGGCGGAGCAGGAAACGTAAATACGCCGTTCACCACGTGCCCAGCCGGTAGCGTCGTGAGCGCCGCGAGTTTGGGTGTCGCTGGCGGTGGCAATGTGTGTGCGTACGATTTCGCGGCGGATAACGATCTGCTGCCCGAAACGGAGCGTGCCGGTATTTTTGGTGCTGCCACCTTCCGCATCAACAACAACCTCACCGCCTTCTTGGAGGCGATGTACAACAAGAACGAGACCAACACTAGCGCCGCGCCGACACCAGGCGCGTTCGCCGCAACTGGGCACCCTGACCGTCCGGCGGGCTCCACTTTCACCACCGTTGCCTATCGTTGGGTCGAGGCGGGTAAGCGTCTGAATACGCTCGAATCGGAATCGACGCGCCTTGTTGCTGGTCTCAAAGGATTTGCGCTGGGCTGGGACTTCGAAGCTGCTGCTAACTTTGGCCGTAGCGAAACAGTCAACACTGGCTTCAACTACATCATTCAAGAGCGCGCGGTGGAGGCTTTTGCAGGAACGCTCGCAGGCTTCACCGGCATTCGTTATGGCGTGTTAAATCCAGGGTCAAACCCCGCTGGCATGCTCGACAAGATCGAAATTAGCCCTGTTCGCAAAGGCGTGAGCAAAGTTGAAGGCGCCGATATCAAGGCAAGCCGTGAACTCTTCAACATGGCCGGTGGCGCTGCGGCAATCGCAGTAGGCTTCGAATATCGCAAAGAGAGTATCGCTGACGATCCGGATCCACGCGTCGCACTGACGAACCCAAATCGTGTCGCGGTAACAGGCTCGGGCGGCACGGCGGTGCGCGGGGGACGGAATTTGAATTCGGCATACGCAGAGATCGCGCTGCCGTTCTTCAAAGGACTTGAGACGCAGATCGCGCTTCGCACGGATCGCTACTCCGACTTCGGAACGGCCACGACGCCAAAGGTCTCGCTCTCATGGCGTCCTAACAGCAATCTCCTCGTACGCGGCGGCTATGCGGAAGGCTTCCGCGCGCCATCGCTCGCTGAGCTCTTCCTTGGCGAATCTACGTCGTTCCCAAGCGTTTCCGATGGGCCTCGCTGTAACGACTACCGAGCAGGCTTGGGCGCTACCGATCCGCGCACGGTCGCAATTTGCGGCTCGACGGGTACAGGCGTTGCCGCGCAGGTTCGCTCGATTTTCTTGGGCAACACCTCGCTTAAGCCTGAAGAGTCGAAGAGCTACTCTCTCGGGTTCGTGATTGAGCCAACACGTAACGTCTCGTTGGGCATCGATTACTACAGCATCGAGCACGACAATCGGATTCTCGCGCCGACGGCTCCCTTTATCCTTGCCAACGAGGCGTTGTTCCCAGGCGCCGTGACACGTGGCGCACGTACGGCGGACGACATTGCAGCAAACGCGCGTGCCGGCTTGCGCGGCACGTCCGGCGATTTGGTGCCTGGCATCACCCGCACGTTCTTCAACGCTTCGCAGCAAAAAACTGATGGTGTCGACGTTGATCTGCGCACGACCTTTGCACTTGGCAACATGGGCAAGCTGGAAGTTGTGAATGGCTACACCTACATGATTAGCCTGAAGCGTCAGCTGAACCCAGGTCAGCCATTGGCTGAATTGGTCGATACGTGGGAGTTCCCGCGTTGGCGCCATACGATCAGCGGCAACTGGACACGCGGTGCGTGGGGTTCCACCGTTTCCGTGAATACGGTCGCAGGCTTTGCGGACTTCCGCACAGCCGCCGGTCAGGAAGTGAAGATCGGCAACCACATGACGATCGACGCCCAAGTTCGCTACACCGGCTTCAAGAACTTGACGCTTTCGTTGGGCGGACAAAACGTCGCCAACAAGAAGCCGCCGTTCTCGAACGAAAACTGGTACGGCTTCGCATCGTCGGTACACAACCCACGCGGTGCCTACTGGTACGGCTCGGTTCGCTACAAGTTCTAAACGCCCGCTTTTCGCCGATGCCTACGCGTCGGCGAGCTCGATGTAGTTCTTTGTTGTAACGCTGCAACGAGTCGAAAAAGCATCTAACGCTGAGAGGCCTCATTTTGGGGTTCTCAGCGTTTTTTATATTTTATTGACTCGCGTCTAAATCGTCACCTAGCCCCAGTTTAATCGAGCGAAATAAGCCTAATTCACTTTGAGATTCTTCGCGGAGGAGTCGGAGAATGAGGCACAAGCCGAAGCTCAGTTTTGAACTGTTCTCGTCGAAAATAGCATTGTAAATCAATTGGTTATGAGATTATTTGTGAGCACTCGCCAACTAGTTGGGCTCGCTTGCCTAGGATTTAAACGACTGCCGTCCTATCCGGGGCTTGTTGCTAAGCGATGACAAAATTTAGAGGTCGTTTATCAACCGTCCAACCGGACAAGCTTGGAAAAGTGGCCATGATCCAAAAGAAACAGCTGGCAGTTGCCATCGCGGCAACGTTTATTGCCTCGGGCTTTGCCGTCGCGCAAACCCAACCTCAGCAACCGCAAAAAGTCGAAAAGGTCGAAGTGACCGGTTCGAACATCAAGCGTGTGGATACGGAGACTGTTGCACCGGTCGACGTGATTACGCGTGAACAGATCGAAAAGTCGGGCCAACCGACGATCGCTGAAGTGCTCCGTAACGTTCCCGCAAACAGCGGTAACAGCTACAACGAGAGCTTTTCAAACAGCTTCGCACCTGGCGCATCTGGCATCTCGCTGCGCGGCCTGGGCCAAAAGGCAACGCTCGTCTTGATCAACGGTCGCCGTACCGCTGGCTACGGTTTTGCACAAAACCTGCAAGACACGTTTGTTGACTTGAACTCGATTCCTTCGAGCGCCGTTGAGCGTATCGAAGTCCTGAAAGACGGCGCATCGGCCATTTACGGCTCCGACGCGATCGCAGGCGTAGTTAACGTCATCCTTCGCAAAGACTATAAAGGCGTGGAAATCGCCGCAAGCGCAGGCGAAGCCGCAGGCAAAAACGACTACCGTTTTGCATTGACGGGCGGCTTCGGTGACCTCGCGCGCGACCGTTTCTCGGTTCTCGGCGTCGTTGATTACTACAAGCGCGATCTCGTGCTGTTGTCCGACACCGAGTTCGGCAAGACGCGTGACTTCCGCGGTCAAGACGGCGGTCGTAATTTCGTGAACCTCACGGGCCTCGGCACGTGGCAGCAGTTCACCGCTGCTGGTGCAGCAACACAAAACTTCCGCGCTGTTGACAACTGTGCCGCTGCAGGTGGTACCGTGATGAACGGCCCGCAGGCAGTTGCAGCAGGTTTGATCAATCTCTCGACCAACCAGAGTGCGGCAAACATTGCAGCGTTCACCGCGCGTGCAGCCGAGACCAACACGTTCTGTACGTACGATCAAAACAAGGCGATCACGGCGCTGCCAGAAACAGAGCGTCTAGGCGGCCTGCTCCGCGGCACCCTCGAAATCTCGCCATCGTTGCAAGGTTTCGCTGAGCTGGGAATCTCGCAAGTAAAGAGCCGTCAGGTCTTTACTCAGCCGTTTTTCAATACGACAGGTCTTACACAAACTGCTGTAGGTCTCCGTCCATTCACCTATACCGTTAACTTTGCTCCAGGCGTTGCCGGAAACCCATTTAACTCAATCGCACGCTACGCTGGCGCATTGAACGACATGGGCACCCGCGACACCAGCATCAAATCCGACACGCTGCGTGCTCTTGCGGGCGTGAAGTGGAACGTCGGCAGCTGGGATGGCGAAACTGCAGTCGGTTGGTCGAAAAACGAAGTCACCTCGTCGAACTTCAATCGCCTTCGTATCGACGGCGTGAGCTCGGCATTTGGTATTTCAACTGCAGCGCAGCCACCTGTGCCTACGTCAACCGCGTCGACCTACAACCTCAACAACTCATCGGGCAATAGCGCTGCGGTTCGCAATTCGATCCGCGCTAACTTTGACCGTCAGTCAGAGTCTGAGTTGTTCTTTGTCGATACCCGTGCATCCACCGAGATCAGCGGCCTGCGCCTTCCTGGCGGCAACGTCGGCCTCGCAGTAGGTGCTGAGTACCGTAGCGAGAAGCTCAATGATTCTCCAGCGGCGATCGCTCTCGGCGGTCTGGTCCTCGGCCAAGGCATCACCCGCACTAACGGCGATCGCAACAGCACCGCTGTGTTCGCTGAAGTGGGCTTGCCGATCCTTCGTTCACTCGAAGGCCAGCTCGCAGTTCGCTCGGATCGCTACAGCGATTACGGCAACTCAACCGTGCCTAAAGTGGGTTTGAAGTGGAAAGTATCGCCACAGCTCGTGATTCGCGGCAACTGGGGTGAAGGTTTCCGTGCGCCAACGCTGCCTGAGATTTCGCCATCGGTCGCTACCTTCTTCGTTCAAGTGAACGACCCAGTGACTAGCCAAACGGGTATCAACATCTCTGGCGTATTCGCAGGTAACCCAAATCTGCGCGCTGAGAAATCAAAGAGCAGCACCATCGGTGCCGTGATCGAGCCTACGCGCGATCTCAACATTGGTATCACGTGGTATCAGTTGAAATGGACTGATCAAATCAGCTCCTACGGCTTCCAAACGCTTGTGAACAACAACGGCATCATCAATGGCGTTCGCCAAGGCACGGTCACCCGTGACCCCGTAACGAACAACATTGTTTCGGTATCGACGAACTACACGAACCTCAACGAAGTGAAGACCCAGGGTCTTGACCTCGACATGAACTTCCGCTTCAACACGGAACTCGGTCGCTTCGGGGTACGTGCAGGTGGCTCGTACATCGAGAAGTTTGATGTTGAAGGCTCGACCGCGGTAGGTCGCAACGATGTGAATGGCTCGCTGCCTCGCGTACGCGGCTACGCTTCGGTTGATTTCACACGTGGCCCTTGGAACACCACGCTGACCGCGAACTACACGCACAGCCTCTATCAAGGGCTCCTCGGCGCATCGTTCTTCGCGACGACCAACGACCCACGCTTCCAAACCGGTGTTTACCCAACCCGTGCTGGATCGCGTACAACGTTTGATCTGTCGGCTGGCTACGAATTCAACAAGGACCTGACCGTTCGCGCGTCGGTGATCAACCTTGCTGACAAGAAGCCACCGTACGATCCAGGTTCATCGGCAACGTTCCTCTACGACTTCACGCAGTTTGACGTGCGTGGTCGTGCGATCCGCGCTGGTTTGTCGTACAAGTTCCGTTAATTCGGCAAGTGCGCAGACGAAAAAGGGAGCTTCGGCTCCCTTTTTTTTTGCACCGCAGAAGTTGCCCTTGTTGACCTAATAGAGCGGTGCCGTAAACGAGAACGGCGCAATCGCCGTGCATCTATTTCGAGCGGATTTGCTATTCGTTCATTTGCTCGAGTTGCGATGCTCCAACGCCCGATGGAAACCTGCGGAAAACAGCATGGCCCTAGTGCAACCTGATTCGTTTGCGCTGTTACCCCGAAGAGCTCTGCACCAACAGTCATAAACAAAAGAAAAGGGCCCTAAGGCCCTTCTTTTTTGAGTTTTGCGTCAGTTACTCACCGATGCTTTCCTTAACGAATTTCAACAGCTCGTTATAGAGTTCAACGCGGTTTTCGGATCGCCCGAACCCGTGCCCCTCCTTCGCCTTGACCATATACCCTTTTGGGGCATTGCCGGCACGCTCTAAGTTACGCGCCATCCGATTGATTTGATCAATGGGTACGCGAATGTCGTCGAGCCCAGCGTACAGGTAGACCGGCGCCTTCATCTTGTTGGCATGATTTACGGGTGATATCTGCTTGATGAGATCGGAATCTAAATCGCGCGTACCTAGAACGGCTTTCCAGAAGTCAACG
Source organism: Betaproteobacteria bacterium (assembly GCA_013298765.1). Taxonomy (GTDB): domain Bacteria; phylum Pseudomonadota; class Gammaproteobacteria; order Burkholderiales; family Casimicrobiaceae; genus Casimicrobium. The sequence goes on along the minus strand of JAAFJA010000006.1, from coordinate 163,056 downwards.
CCAGCAGTGCTGCCATAAGTGTCACCATCAGGGGTCGTTAACTGGTACTTATAGTCCGTCACAGCGAGGCCTGCGATAGCGCACTTAAAGAGATCCGGGGTCTTCACCAGCGCATGCAGGGCAGCGTAGCCGCCGTAGCTCGCGCCAGAGATGCAAGCACGCTTCGGATCGGTATATCCGTTGGCGACAGCCCATGCGAGCGCGTCCTCATGGTCTTCGGACATTTGTCGCCCCACGGTGCCAAAGCCAGCGGCGTAGATTTTTCCGCCAAACCCTGGTGTGATTCGGAAGTTCGGAACGACCACTGCGTAACCTCTAGCCGCGAATACCTGACCTTCGGAATAACCGAAGCCGCTACCGAAGCGATCCGCGCGCGCGAACGGACCGCCGTGAATGTGAACGATCGTTGGGAGACGCGTGCCTTCCTTGTAGTTTTTTGGCAGGAACAAATAGCCAGGAATCTCCAGTCCGTCCCGCGTCTTAAACATGAACGGACGCTGTTGAACGAGCTTTCCATCGAGCCAAGGCCGCGCTGCGCCGATCTCTTCAAGCGTGCGCTTCGCTTCGTCCAGCAAATACCAACGCGCCGACTTCACGTCTGAAAAGCTTGAGACAAGCAACGTGTCGCCCGTAGTGCGCACAAAGGTATTGATCGTATCTGGCAGTGCCGAGTCGATCATTTTTTGCGTTTTCGCTCGACCTTCGTCGACCCACACCGTTTCAAGTTTGTCCGCGTCGACACGGAATCCCAGCAGTTTGCGCGTCTCTGGATCGAACAGCGCGCCTGGCACGCTCTCGCCTTGAGTATTTGCGCCCATGTCATAGCGCGGATGGCTCGCCACTAGTTCCCCAAGCGATTTAGTCGCCGGGTCATAACGGTAGACAGCCATCGTGTCGCGGCCGCGGTTCGTAGCGACCAACATCTGGTTGTTGCTATCGACGCTCAGCGGAACAAAAACCTCGCCTTTGTCGCGCGAGAAGCGTGTTAATTCCACCCAGGGCGCATCAGCCGAGGCGCGGTAATAAATTACTCGCGTGATTTCGTCTCGAATGCCGGCCGAGACGACACGTGGCACCTGGTTTTGATCGATGAGCCATCCACCCGTCAAGTCAGAAGGGCGACCAGCGGTCAGAAGCGTGGTGCGACCCGTGTTGAGGTTCAATCGATAGAGATCGGTTGAATCAGCGCTGGTCATGTTTCCCGACGCAATAATCTCGTCGGTGTTCCCAGGAATCGCTCTGAAGAAATCGAGTGATCGATGTACCTGTCTCCTGGCGCGCGATTCACCAACGGTCGGCGCGATACGTTTCGCGTTTCCGCCATCACGGCTTACGACAAACAGTCCGCCTCCGTTAAATTGTCCCGCACCCGTCGGGGAGTTCGCTTGGCCCAGCGAGAAGGTTAAGCGTTCATCACCAACCCAATTTACGTCGACCACGTCGAAGTCGTCGAATCCGGTGATCAGCGTTCCTTTCCTAGTAGCGAGTTCCATCACCAGTAGGTTCATCTTGCCGCTTTTTGGGGTTGTTGCGGCGAGGTACTTTCCGCTTCGAGAAAGCGAAACGTTTGCGAGCGTGGGTAGGCGGAATAGCTCCTCGAGCGATGCAATACTGTCGCCTGCCTTCGCAGTTGGCGCTTGCGCGTACGACAAAGTAGGTGCCGAAGCGGCGAGCGCAAGAAGCGCAATAACTGAAAGTTTTCTCATGAGTTGATGTTCGGTTGGTGTCGCTGAAGCATAAGCGTTGCGCAGCGTTTGGTGCGCACCGTAAGCCGTTGAAGTTTAGTTTCCAATGTGTTCCTTCAAGAATGCAAGAACCTGCGTATAAAGATCCACGTTGTTTTCTAGGCGACCGAAGCCGTGGCCTTCTTTGGCCTTGACGACGTAGGCTTTCGGCGGGTTGCCTGCGGCGCGCAGGGCGCGATCCATTCGATTGACTTGATCGATCGGAACACGCACATCGTCTTGACCTGCATAGAGGAACACTGCGCCCTTAATTTTCGAAGCGTTGTTGACCGGCGAGATGTCGCGTACCAGCTGCGAGCGAAGGTCGGTCGTGCCAATGATTGCCTTCCAGAAATCAACTGCTGCAGGGGAGCTCACGTAGTCGGTGTCGAGCGAGGTATTCTGATAAACCAAGTCGGTCACTGCGAGGCCGGCCACAGCGCACTTAAACAAATCTGGGGTTTTCACCATCGCTTGTAGTGCCGCGTAGCCTCCGTAGCTCGCGCCGGAAATGCACATGCGCTTTGGATCAGCGAAACCTTGATCCACCGCCCATTTCGCTGCATCTTCATGATCTTCCGACATTTGGCGTCCGATTGTTCCAAACCCGGATTGATAGATTTTTTGCCCAAATCCCGGAGTGATGCGGAAGTTCGGAACGATGACCGCGTAGCCGCGCGAGGCGAAAAGTTGTCCTTCTAGAACGCCGAAACCACTCCCGTAGGTGTCAGCGCGCGCGGTTGGGCCGCCATGAATGTGGACGACTGTGGGCAGTTTCGTGCCTTCTTTGTAATCACGTGGCAGGAACAAATAGCCAGGAATTTCGAGGCCATCACGTGTTTTGTAGCGAATTGGACGCTGCTGGGTAAGCTTGCCGTCTAACCACGGTTGCGCGGCACCGATTTCCTCAAGCGTGCGTTTCGCTTCGTCGTATAAGTAGAAGCGGCGCGGCTTCGTGTCGGAGTATGAGCTCACCAGGAATCGTTTGCCATCGGGCGTACGTTGAAAGCTGTTCACCATGCCTGGAAGCGCGGTATCGAGCGTTTTCTGCACGCGAGCACGGGCTTCATCAATCCAAACCGTTTCTGGAATGTCGCCGTTCACGCGATAGCCAAGAATCTTGTTTTCGCGCGAATCCCAAACCACGCCCGGCACTTCTTGGCCCTGCGAATCCGCGCCCATATCGAAGCGTGGATGCGCGGCGATCTGTTCGCCGAGTTTTTTGGTGTCCGGGTCATAGCGAAACACGGCCATCGTATCGCGCCCGCGATTGGTGGCGACTTGCAGCATGCGGTCATCGGACTCAAACGCGAGCGGGACAAACACTTCACCCTTGTCTCGCGAGTAGCGAGCGATCTCTTCCCAAGGCGAGTTAGCGTCTTTGCGGTAATACACCACCCGCGTGAGCTCGTCTTTCACGTTTGCAATCGTGATTCGGGGCACAAATTTACTATCCGTCATCCAGTCAAACGTGAGGCTTGCTGGGCGGCCGGAGGTGAGCAATTCCGTGCGGCCGGTATTGAGATTCAGTTTGTAGAGGTCCACCGAATCCGCCGCCGTGATGTTGCCTTCCGCGATGATTTCGTTGGTATTGCCCGGAATCGTGCGATGCACAGATAGCCCGCGAAGAACGTATTGGCCACTATTGCGAACCTCACGTAGCGTTGGGGCTAGACGCCGAAAAGTGGATCCGTCGCGATTAACTACGAATAGGCCACCACCATCAAATTGTCCGGCACCCGTGGGTGAATTTGCTTGACCAAGCGAGAATAGAAGTCGCTCGTCCTCCACCCAGGTAACGCCGAGCACATCGAAGTCCTCAAACGCGGTAAGCAGCGAGCCCTTGCGAGTGTCGAGATCAAGCACGAACAAGTTCATGCGGCCCTTGTGCGGCGCGGTGGCCGCAAGGTATTTACCGCTACGGGAAAGCGTAAGCCCCGACAGGCTCGGGTTACGCCAGATGTCTTCGATACTCATTTGCGCGGGGGCGGCTGTGGCCGCGGTGCCGCTCGCCGGTGTGTTTGCGACTACCCCAGCCATCGCAAACGGCGCAAGCAATAGGGCCACCCAGGTTCTAGTTTTCATTTAGTTTTCCTTATCAATAGGACAACGAATTTTCGTGAGGAAACGAGCATAGGGACCCTAGGATTCGCCCGCGCTCCGTTCGTCGCAATCCCTCGCTACCCGTCGCAGACACCGATTTATGTCGATGGACTGGCCTGGCGGAGTTTGCCCTCGTGTTGTGCGCACACAACGCTCTATTTACAGGTTAGCCGCCTAAGCCCATTATTAAACAAGGCTAAAGGCTGAATAAATCTAACTCGAAAAGTAAAAAAAGCGCCGCTTAGCCCGCGCAAAAAAGCTATGTAACCGAATTATTTGTTATCTTCAGAAAGCGAGCAGCGTGACGTTTGCGTCAATTTCGGCCAGTAAGGGAAAACGCGAAAAGCCAGAAAAACTTAAATAAATCATAGGGTTACGAAAAGTTTGCGGCGCTCCGTGGGCCATTCTCGCGGAATTTGTGGCACTCCAGCCGGCTACAGCAGGGCTTTCGGCGCTGCGGCAAAATCAAATAGTTGATTTTCAAACTTAACTCTGTGGAGGGTTAAATGCTCATTAAACACAAGCAAATCGCGATTGCTGTTGTTCATGCGGTCGCCGGAATGGCCATCGCTGTCAGCGCTAACGCGCAAACCAATCAACCGCAACGCGTTGAAAAGGTTGAAGTAACTGGCTCAAACATCAAGCGCATCGACGCTGAATCGGCGAATCCGGTTCAGGTGATTTCGCGCCAAGACATCGAGCGCACGGGCGCTGCGACCGTCAACGATGTGCTGCAGCGTATTAGCGGCGCAGGCTACGCGGCCGACGACCGTATTACCAACGGCTTCGCACCTGGCGGCGGCGCGCTCAACTTGCGCGGCTTAGGCTTTAACTCAACCCTCGTTCTTCTGAACGGTCGTCGTTTGCCAACGTATCCATTTGCGCAGCAATTCGGCACGTCGCAAGGCTTTAACGACATCAACAGCATTCCAATTTCGGCCGTTGAGCGTATCGAAGTGCTCAAAGACGGCGCGTCTGCGGTGTACGGTGCTGACGCTGTTGCTGGCGTGGTCAACATCATTCTCCGTCGCGACTACACCGGTATCGAGGCAAGCGCTTCGGCTGGTATTTCGCAGCGTAGCGATGGTCAAACGTACAACATCGGCCTTGCCGCCGGATTTGGTGACCTCGCGAAAGATCGATTTAATCTTCTGATCTCGGGCAACATGTCCGGTCGCGACCAAATTTTCGCGAAAGATCGCGAGTGGTCAAAAACTGAAGACCTTCGTAACCGTGGTGGCGCAGACCGTCGCTCATCGTATGGCTATCCTGGCACGATCACTGACTACGAAACAGGTGAATCTGTCTTCGCGGGCGGTAGCTGTGGCCCAACCAGCCAGCGCGGCGGATCGAGCGTACGCGCAGGCTTCTGCCGTTACGATCGTCCAACATTGGGCTCGCTCCAGCCTGAGTCGTCGAAAGCCGGCCTCTATGGTCGCTTGAACTTTGCGGTTACTCCAAATATCACGGCCTTTGCTGAGGCGCTCTTTACGCGCAATAGCTTCAAGTCAACGGGCTGGCCTGCTGGTACGACCGACGACGTTGGCATCGGTACGTTCTTCATCGGCGCTGGTAAGCCCAACAATCCATTCCCGAACGATGCAGATCTTCGCTATCGCTTCTTCGACGTGGGAAACCGTGGTGATGACGGCACAACGGACACGTCTCGTGGCTTGATTGGCGTCAAAGGTTCGACCGCAGGTTGGGACTGGGAAGCTGCAGCCAACATCAATCGCATCAAGATCAATACGCTCGCACTGAACAACGCGCTCAACTCGCGTTTGCTCTGCTTGATGGATCCGCAGGCTGCTGCATCGTACGCGGCTGGTGGAAACCCGCTTGGCCTGGGCACGCTCGCTCAGATTTTTGCCGCGAACCCATCGTACGCAGCGTATTTCCAGCGTGAACTCGCCAAGTGCGGCACCGCGTTTTCGCAGTTCGGTTACTACAACTTTGTAAATCCGTCTGCCAATAAGCCGGGTGTTGCCGCCTACTTGCGTCATGATTCGTTGCGTCAAGGCCGCTCGAATCTCGATGGCTACGATTTCAAAGCCTCACGTGAACTCTTCCAACTGGCCGGCGGTCCGCTGGCGTTGGCAATCGGCGGTGAGACACGCACGGAAAAAGTTTCGGATCTCCCTGATATCCAATTGCAAACGGGTGACACGCTCGCAATTAGCGCAGCCCAAGCTTTCGGTGATCGTCGAGTTAGCGCGTTTTACGGCGAGTTGAATGCGCCGCTCACCAAAGCGCTCGAAGTGAACGCCGCTGTTCGCTACGACAAGTACTCTGGCAACGGCGACTTCGCAGCGACTTCGCCAAAGGTCGGCTTGCGTTTCCAACCAACCTCGCAAATTCTCCTCCGCGCTACCGCATCGAAGGCTTTCCGTGCGCCGTCGCTGTTTGAGACGACGCCTGCTCAGCAAACCTCGTTTAGCTTCGGCGTTCGCGATCCGCGTTTGTGTCCAACGGTCAGCGAAACCAATCCAAACTGCGGCCTTGATATCCGTCGCGTTCAGTCGGGTAACCCGAACCTGAAGGCTGAGAAGTCAAACGCCTACACGGTTGGTTTGGTGCTTGAGCCGACTCGCGATCTCACTCTCGCAGTGGACTTCTGGCAGATTGATCGTAAAGATGAAATCACCAGCCTCACCGACCAAGACTTGATTGATCGCGCGGTCGACAACCCGCTGATCGTGGTGCGTAACCCACAAGGTCAGATCATTCAGCTGAACCAGGTTCCAATCCAGTTGGCCAAAACCAAAACCAACGGTGTAGACGTCGAAGTCACCCACCGTATGGCTGTGGCGGGCGGTCGTTTGACCTCGAAAGCTGGCATCAGCTACACCGGTACGTTCAAACAGTCTGACCTCGTCACTGGCGAATTGTCTGAGCTCACTGGCACCTACAACCTGCCACGTTATCGCGGCAACTGGGACTTCGCATTCGAGCGTGGCGCCTGGGAATTCTCGGTTGGTGGTTACGGCGTTCACTCGTATAAGACTCTGAGCTCGTCGCTCAACGCACAGGTGGGTGCGTACGAAGTGTGGAACACCGCACTGACCTACAAAGGTATGAAAAACCTGACCGTTCGTCTTGGCGTGAATAACCTGTTCGATAAGGGCACCCCGTTCAGTGATGAGACGAGCGGCGCAAATGCAGGCTACAACCCTAGCTACGCTGAGCCAATCGGTCGTTTCTACACACTCGGGATGCAGTACAAGTTCCGCTAATCCACGCAAACGCCCTCGCGGGTTCTTCCCGCGGGGCGTTTCGATGGCATTGGCAAAACGCGCACCCTGGTGCGCGTTTTGCTTTTAGTGCACGGCGAATCGTTTGCCAAAGCGCTACAGCGCGCTAGCGGTTATATTCTCGCCCTGCTGCGGGGTTGTCCCGTTTTCACTAACCAATTACACGTCTGTTCCAAGGAGTCACCTCATGGGAGTTTTCCAACAACTGCGAGTCGGGGTCACGAGCCGCCTACTCGCTGGTGCCGCCGCCGCGATGCTTGCAACCGCACCGCTCGGCGTCGCATTCGCGCAAAGCGCAGCGCCTGCGCCAACGGCCAGCCCGGCCACGACCAGTGCGCCCGCACCTAGCGCCGCTCCCGCGCCTACGGCTGCACCCGCCACACTCGCGAAAGCGAACACGGCATCGGTAGAGAACCCGTACGGCTTGAAGGCGATGCTTGAGCACGCCGACGTAGTCGCATGGACGACCTTCATCATCATGGTGGTGATGTCGATCGGCACCTGGTACATCATGATTTCCAAGTTGGTCGAATTGAATCGCATTGGTCGCCTCGCAAAGCAGGCCGAGCGTGATTTCTGGAGCGCACCTAACTTGAGCCAAGGCATGGAGGCGTTGAAAGAACAAAGTCCTTTCCGCTTTGTTGCCCAGGCAGGCTTGGAAGCCACAAAGAAGCATGACGGTTTGCTCGCGCACATCGGCTTCTCTGATTGGGTCACGCAATCGATCCAGCGCGCTATTGACAGCGTGCAAAGCAATCTGCAAAACGGTCTCGCCTTCCTCGCAACCGTCGGTTCAACTGCACCATTCGTGGGCCTGTTTGGAACGGTTTGGGGCATTTACAACGCGCTCGTGAAAATCGGCACGTCTGGCCAAGCCTCGATTGATAAAGTCGCAGGTCCCGTGGGCGAAGCGCTCATCATGACGGCCATTGGTCTCGCGGTTGCGGTGCCTGCTGTGCTTGGCTACAACTTCATCGTTCGTCGTAACAAGACGACGCTCGACAAGATTCGCTCGTTCGGTACCGATCTGCACTCTGTGTTGATCGCTACTGGCGCCAAGAAGTAACGATCCTGAACTACGGGTGCCTCTGCCGAGCTGTATTGGCGTAAAGGCATATTGAGTCTGTGCAGGTTCGACCAAAAAGCGAATCTGCACCAAGTGCGAAGCTGTCTACCCAGCGCCGTGCCGACCCAATAGCCACTCTGATCCTGTCTCGCGTGTGTTGTCTCCCGTTCCCTAGCTAGGAGAAATTCCAATGGGAATGAATGTAGGTTCAGCCTCGGGCGAAGAAGACGAGATCAATTCCACCATCAACACGACACCACTCGTGGATGTGATGTTGGTTTTGCTAATCATCTTCTTGATTACCATTCCGGTGGTAACAACGTCGGTCAAATTGCAACTGCCCAAAGAAGAAGTTCAGATTCGCGAGTCGAAGCCTGAAAATATCGTCATTTCGGTGAACGCAGCAGGTCAGATGTTCATGTACGACTCGCCAATTCGCGATATTCGCGACTTGACGGATCGACTGAAAAAAGTCTCGACCATCAAGCCTCAACCTGAGGTGCATATTCGTGCCGACCTCACCGCGAATTACGATGGTGTGGGTCGCGTCATCTTTGCTTGCCGTGCCGCAGGAATTGCCAAGATTGCATTCCTGACTGAGCCCGCGCCGAGAGGGGAGTAGTGCCATGGGAATGAATGTTGGTAAGTCTTCGGGCGATCCAGATGTCTTGGTCGACATGAACACCACGCCGTTGATCGACGTGATGCTCGTGCTCCTCATCATGTTCATCATCACGATTCCGGTGCAACTGCACTCGGTAGAAATGAACATGCCGCCACCCACTAATGTGAAGCCGCCTGTCGAGCCTGAGATCATGAAGATCGACATCGACGAAAACAGCGTGGTCTACATGAACGGTGTGGCAATCCAAAGCGGTCAGCAAGAACTCGAGTACAAGCTCGCAGAACTTGCGAAAAAAGAAGTGCAACCAGAAATCCATTTGCGTCCTAACAAGAACGCGAAGTACGAAGTGGTCGCACGCGTCATGGCAACCGTTCAGCGCCTCGGGCTCACCAAAATGGGCATCCTCGGTCACGAGCAATTCATTTGAGGCGTGACTAACGATGGATTACACCTATCAGCCTAAAAGCTCGAGCAAGCGCATGGTCGCGGTCGCTACCGTGGTCGTGCTGCACGTGCTCGTGGTCTATGCGTTGATGACGGGGCTTGGCAAGAAAGTGATTGAGGTTGTAAAGAAGCCGATCGAAGCGAAGATCGTCGATTTACCGCCGCCGCCACCACCTCCGCCGCCTCCGCCACCACCACCGCCTGCGCCGAAAACGCCGGATTTGCCGCCGCCTCCACCGGCAGCGCCGCCGCCACCGTTTGTGCCACCCCCTGAAGTGGTTGTGCAAGCGCCAGCGGTCGCACCGTCGATTACGACGACGACCGAGCCGCCCAAGGCCGAATACAAGATCGAGCCACCGCCACCGCCCGCACCGCCGTCAGTTGCGCCACCAGCGCCACCGCCGCCGCCACGGCCCGCAGTGACCACGATCTCGCGTTTGCCTGGCGGCTGTGCGCCAGATTCACCGCCCACGCGTGACATGAACAAAGCGGGCATTGAACGGGTTGAGGGTTCGATCCTCGCCACGGTCAATCCGGATGGTTCTGTCTCAAACGTGCGCGTGAAAGACGTATCGCCTGGCAACATGCGTAACCCAATTCTGCGCACCTTCCAAGGCGCGCTGACTGCGGGAAGTTGCAAGATCCAGTCGAACGGCGATCGCTTCGAAGTCGAAATTCCGTTCTTGATGAAGCTCGACTAGTTGCCTCGGTAGCCGCAGTCCTCTGCGGCGAATCAAAAAACCCGCCATGTGCAAACATCGCGGGTTTTTCTTTTCAAAGTCTTCAAGTTGGCCTCGAATCTATCGGGGATGTTGGTCATTTTCATCTCATCTCGATTTCTCATATTTATTCGCGTTAGTCCCAATAAAACCTGTTTAAGCCATTTAGAGCGGATTTTGATGGGAATTTGAACGAAGGCGACTTTTTTGGGTCGTTCACGATAGACGTGAGTACGCCAGCAATCTGCCGCTAAATCGGCTGAAACCACATAATCTAGGGGTGCTGATTCGCCTTATCCTCAAAAACATTTTTCGCGCCCGGTTGCGCAGCCTTTTGACGTTACTCGGGCTCGTGATCGCTGTGGTGGCGTTCGGTTTGCTGCGCACGGTCGTTGATGCGTGGTACGCCGGTTCCGATGCGGCTGCTGCCAATCGCCTCATCACTCGAAACGCGATTTCGCTGACCTTCACGCTGCCGACGTATTACCGGGAACGCGTTCGCGGCATCGAAGGTGTCGAAAAGATTTCGATGAGCAACTGGTTCGGCGGCATTTACCAAGAGCCGAAAAATTTCTTTCCGCAGTTTGCGGTCACGCTGCCCTCGCATTTCGAGATTTATCCCGAATATCTGTTGCCGCCCGAGCAAATGGAGGCGATGCTTCGCGATCGCACAGGCACCATCGTTGGCCGCGCGATCGCCGATCAGTACGGCTGGAAAATCGGCGACAAAATCCCCATTCAAGGCACGATTTATCCCGGCACCTGGGAATTCACCGTGCGCGGCATTTACGAAGGCCGCGATGAGGGCACGCTCACACGGCAACTCTACTTTCACTGGGATTACTTGAACGAGCGGCTCAAGCAAAGTTTTCCACGCGCCGCAGATCGAACCGGCGTGTTGGTGGTCTCGATTAAAGACTCGCAGCGATCCGCCGAAATTTCGCAGACGATTGATAACGAGTTTAAGAATTCACTCGCCGAAACGCTTACTGAAACCGAGAAGGCGTTTCAGCTCGGCTTCGTTGCGCAGTCTGAGGCCATCATCGCGGCGATCCGTATCGTGAGCTTTGTGGTGATCATCATCATTCTTGCGGTGGTGGCGAACACGATGGCGATGGCGGCACGCGAGCGCACGAGCGAATACGCGACGCTCAAGGCGCTCGGTTTCTCGCCGTCGTTTGTCTCGCGCCTAGTGATCGGCGAATCACTCGCGATGACGTTGCTTGGCGGGCTCCTGGGCGTTTTGCTTTCGATCCCCGTGGCAAACGCATTCAAGTCGGTGGTTGGTGCGGTGTTTCCGGTGTTTCGAATCTCTTCGGAGACCTTCGGTTGGCAGTTTGGATCGATGGTGGTGGTTGGTTTGCTCGCAGCGATTGTCCCCGCGATTCGAAGCGCGCGAATCAAAATCGTGGAGGGCTTGCGCCATGTGGCCTGAACGTCTTCAGACGCTGCCCGCTGTACGGTCGCACGCATGAAAATTCCCTTCACCTACATCGCACGCAATTTGTGGACGAGGCGACTCACCACCGCGCTCACCGCGAGCGGCATGGCGCTCGTTGTCTTTGTGTTCGCTGCCGTGCTCATGCTCGACGCGGGGCTCAAGAAAACGCTCGTCGGGACAGGCAGTTGGGACAACGCGATTTTGCTGCGGCAAGGCGCGCAAACCGAGATTCAAAGCGGCGTCTCGCGCGATCAAGCCGCACTCATCGAAACACTGACTGAGGTGGCGCGCGACGGACAGGGCAGACCGCTGTCCTCGAAAGAAATCGTAGTGCTGATTGGTGCGCCGAAGAAGGGTGACACTAAGCCGCAAAACGTGATTGTTCGAGGGCTCTCGCCTGTTGGGATTGATTTACGACCACAAGTAAAAATTCAAGAAGGTCGATGGTTTCAGCCCGGGGCGAGCGAAATCGTGGTTGGGAAATCAGTGAACGCCAATTTTGCCAACATGGCGGTGGGTGACACGATTCGATTCGCCGCGCGCGATTGGCGAATTGTGGGCGTGTTTGACGGCCAATCGAGCGGGTTTGATTCCGAAGCGTGGGGCGACGTTGAGCAGCTCGGGCAAGCGTTTCGGCGCGTCGCCTATTCGTCGATGGTGGTGAAGCTCGTGGACGACGATGCGCTTTCGCGGCTGCAAAGAGCCATTGATGGCGATGTGCGATTAAAGCTCGATGTGAAAGCCGAGCCCGCGTTTTATGAAGAGCAGAGTAAGGCGCTATCGACCTTTCTCTCGATCCTTGGGCTCACGCTATCGATCATCTTCTCGATTGGCGCAGTCATCGGTGCGGCGATTACGATGTATTCATCGGTGGCGAGTCGAATCGGCGAAATCGGAACACTTCGCGCACTTGGGTTTCGACGCGCCTCGATTCTTGTGGCCTTCCTTGGCGAGAGCCTTCTGCTTGCGTTGGTGGGCGGCTTGATCGGATTGATCGCTGCTTCGTTCCTACAACTTTTCACGGTGAGTACGCTGAACTTTGCTTCGTTCTCACAGTTGGCGTTTGGCTTCTATCTCACGCCTGCGATTGTGGTGCAGTCGCTCATCTTTGCGATTGGGATGGGCTTCGTTGGCGGTTTTCTGCCAAGCTTCAAAGCAGCGCGCATGGAAATTGTGGACTCATTACGTGCGGGCTGACATCGCCTTCGAGTACGCTTCGCTCAACACATTCGAATTACAGGCGAGCAACGTCGCTTCGTAACAGCTAGCCCTGTGAACAACGGCCCCTCGCGGCGAAACACCGAGATATCTACCGATAATGAGAAAAAACGAACTGAAACGAAAAATGCTCGCAGGTGAGCGAACCACAAACGGTTGGCTTGCGCTCGGGTCAACGTTCTCTGCGGAAATCATGGGGCATGCAGGCTTCGAGAGCGTGACGGTCGATTGTCAGCATGGCATGTTCGATTTCCATCAAATGCTTCCCATGCTGCAAGCGTTGTCGGCGACGCCCGCGACACCGATCGTTCGGGTGCCGTGGAATGATCCCGCGATCATCATGCACGCCCTGGATGCGGGTGCGTACGGCATCATCTGCCCGATGATCAACACGGCGCAGGAAGCAAAAAAACTCGTGCATGCGGCGCGCTACGAACCGCTCGGCGGGCGCAGTTACGGGCCAGCGCGCGGGTTGCTCTACGGTGGTGCTGATTATTTCGAACATGCCAACGCAGAGATCGTTGTGTTTGCAATGATCGAAACGCGTGAGGGGATCGCGAATCTTGACGAGATTTTGAGCACATCCGGCGTCGATGGCGTGTACATCGGCCCCAATGATTTGGCGCTCTGCCTAGGTGCAAAGCCCGGAAGCGACTTTACCGATCAGCGCGTGGTCGACACGATTGCTCACATCCTTGCGCGTGCGCGCGCGCACGGGAAGTTTTGCGGCATCTTCTGCGCAAACGGCGCGGCTGGCGCTAAGCGCCGTGCGCAAGGTTTCGATTTGGTAACGCTGGGCCACGAAGGTAGTTTGTTGGCAAGTGCTGCGAAGGCCGCAATCGAGACGGCGCTCGCCTCGGGTTCGGGCCTGGACGGATCGCAAAGTGGCTATTGATGTAATCGGTGGTGCCGCCAAGGCTCTGCGCGCGCTCGCGAGCTTGCGCGCGTCGCGTGGTCACTCTGCTTGGCGCGCTTCGCGTTCGCATTCTGGGACGGGCTGCACGGTGTTCATCGCGGCATGCCTAACGTCGCATTTTGCGCTTGCGAACGACGTGAAATCGGTTGAGCGGCTTGAGCTTAATCGCTACCTTGGAAAGTGGCACGAGGTTGCATCGATTCCGCAGTTTTTCCAGCGCAAATGCGTGCGCGACACCATTGCCGAATACTCTGCACTCGAATCCGGCGAAGTGCGAGTTGAAAACACTTGTACGCGCGCCGATACAGGACGCGAGAAAGCGGAAGGGCGCGCGCGAGTCGAGGGCGCAGCCGGTTCATCGAAATTGACGGTGACGTTTGTTGATCTCTTCGGCGCTTACCGCTATTGGGCGGGGGGCGATTATTGGGTGATCGAGCTCGACCCGCAGTACCGCTGGGCTGTGATCGGTCATCCCACGCGCCGCTACGGCTGGGTACTGTCGCGAACAGCTGCGCTGCCGCAAGCAACGCTTGCTGAGATCATCGGGCGGATTAAATCGCAGGGCTACGACGCGTGCGAATTCATGGTGACCCCCCAAACCGGCGGCCTCTCGCTCAAACGTCCGCTCTGTAACGCGATTCAGTAAATCATCGTCTGAGCCTTGCTGGTGGCCGAAACGGTGCGCTGAGTCATCACAGCGAGTGCATGTGGGCTTTTCTCAAAATGCTTGAAACATCCGAGCGAACGCGAGCACGCTAAGTGGCTTTCGGGGATGTTTCCCGGCCTCACCGGACACGGACAAACTGCGCGCCGCTCTTTAAGACGGGTCGCGACTTTTCAGAAACGCGTCGAGCTCGCCAGGCTTCGGCGCTTCCATCATCTCGAGCGACAAATCCCATTTCGGCGTGCCATCGTTGTCGTTCGCGCCGGGCGATTCGCGATCCTTCCGAACACTTAAGTGTTGATCCATCGCGAGCTGATCGTGGACCTGTAGCAGCAATAACAAATCGCGATACGCAGGAAGACTGAAGCCGAGGCGCGATCCGCCGCGATTGTCGTAGAGAAGTTCGTCGAGGAATGGCCGCACTTCGGCGGTGCCCCAATCGCGCTCAATACGCGAGACAAGGTGCGGAAAGGCTTCCAAGCCGTCGTCGAGTGCGAGCTCCCGCCCGTAGTCATCCCATTCCGGTAAGCGACCATTGAAGAGCTTACGAAACTGAGGCGCGAGCCGATCGTAATCCACTCTGCGATTCGCTTTGCGAAACAAATCAAACATCATGAGCCACGGCGCGGGCGAGGGGCGATCAGCATCCACCGAATCAATGTGGTGGGCAAGAATTTCGATGGCTTCGTTGGTGCGTCCTAGATCCGCGTAAACCTGGGCTTCATCAGTAACCTGTGAGAGCTCGCTCACGTCCACCTGCGCCGCCGATTGGTTCAGATGGAAGAGCGGGCTATCGAGACGCGCCTTGGCCTCTTCGCGCGCCGCAGAGGTCTGTTCGGCCACTGGGGCCGACTCGGTCATCGGCGAAATGGTGGGCGGTGAATCAGAGGCCTCTGTGTGTGTCGCGCCCGGGCGCAGCCGCTGAGTCGTGTTTGTCTCGGTAAACGCTTCGTCGGCATCGTTAAAGCGCGCGTTTTCGGCGGCTTCACCGCGCTGAACCACGGTGACCTCGTTCATTGACGCCCAGTCGGAGCGCTTAGCCTGTTGCCGACGCCAAGCGGCGAGCAAGTAGCCAACTAACCCCGCAACGAGAAGGAGGGCTGGAACCCAAATCCAATCGCGTGCGGTGTCGATTAGCGATGGCTCAGGGCTTTTGGCTTTCGCAATCTCAGAGCCGTTCGTTTTGGGCAAAGTAGGCGTCTGCGCTGCTTTCGCTTCGAGCGTAGTACTTACCTTTGCCCCAATAGATTCAGGACTAGCCGTTGAAAGCTGTAGCTGAAGTTCAGCAATTCGCTTTTTCGCGACCACGAGATCAGCTTCGAGCCGCGCGGGTAGATCCTCTTCGATGGGCGCGTTGGCGAGGCGTGCTCGCCGCTCTTTCGCAATTGCCGCGGCAAGCTCGTCGAGCGGCTGCGCGCCCGCTGGGCCCACGGGCGCGTCGAGACCTGCCCACGATGGTAAATCGCCGCTGATACGCAGGCGAGGCACGGCAAGCGCGGCGAGCGAGGCATCATCAATTGCTGCGTCATTGCCTTTGACCACCAGGCGCGAGGGCGCAGCAGCAGCTGGCCGCGCGCTACGAGGCGCTGATCCAGCGTTTGCTGCGCTCTTTCGTCTGCCGTCGGTATCGCTTGAAGCGCGGTTTGGCGGTCGCGGGCTGGGCTGCCTTGTCGACGCTGCGGGCGCGATGGGCGGAGAGGCCGTCGCTGGCGAAGGTTCAGGGCGCGCCGACGTGTCGGCGCTGGTGTCGCGCGTGGGGAGTGTTGCCGGCGAATACGCGGGCGCAGGATCGAGCAGAACGGTGTACTCGCGTCGCAATTTTGAATCGCAGCCCACGTCCACCGCAAACTTGAGCGCAGGATCATCGACCGACGCGTAGGTGCGCACGATCAACCGCTTGCGATCTGCCGAAAGCTCAATTCTTCCCTGACGCAAGAGCGCAACGCCTTCGGCGCGCGGTGCAGCGGCAAGCGCGAAGCAATTGAGATCCCAGGCATCCTCGCCCGCCGACGATTGAATCGGAATCTCAATGCGCAGCGGTTGCCCCAGAAAACTCGTCACACGTTCGCTGCCTAACGAGAGCGCGTGCACCGGCGCGTTCACAGCGCAAAGCGCAGCGAACGCTAGGATGCGAACAGAAAACAGTGCACTGCGTGGACGATCTCGTGAAGTCATTCCGGAACGGATGGCAGAACTCGAAATCATTCCGCAACATCGTGGTGCTGCGGAAAGCCTCCGGTCGAAAATCTTGGGTTTATAACCCTACGAGTTTACCGCCGAAATTCAAGCGCTCCAACCCTTCACGCTTCTATGCCGACGTCATAGAAAAGAACTCGCGACGGCTGCGCATTTCGGCGATTTTGACCAATAGCAGGCGCAGATGCTCAGGCTCGTCGACGAAGTTCAAATCGTCTGTGTTGACGAACAAAATCGGTGCGCGATCATAGTGATGAAAGTGCTGCACGTAGGCATCAGCGAGACGACGCAAGTAGTCACGTTCAATGCCGCGCTCATAGCGGATGCCACGGCGCTCGATGCGCGCGAGTAGATTCTCAATGGAAGCTTGCAGCACAATTACTAAATCAGGTGCGGGCGCTTGCGGCGCGAGAAATTCGTACACCTTTGCGTAGAGCGCGTACTCGTCATCTGAGAGCGTGAGCCGTGCAAAGATGGGATCTTTGTCAAGTAAGAAATCGCTGACGACGGTTTGCGTAAACAAGCCCTGTTGTGCAAGCGGCCGCAGTTGGTCCGCACGCTGAAACAAGAAATTCAGCTGGGTGGCCAGTGCGTAGCGTTCGCGGTCACCATAGAAGCGTTCGAGAAACGGATTGTCACTCGCGCGCTCGAATACGGTCTCTGCGCGCAGATGATCGCCCAATCGGCGAGCGAGCGAGGTTTTGCCCGCGCCAATCACGCCTTCAACAACGATGTAGCGAAGTTCGTTTAGCTCCATGCGCCAGATTCTGCAACACGTTCACAGTTTTGGGCAGTGAGCTTGGACCCAAGCGCGGTTGCTGATCCCTTGCCTGGAATCGCGATGTCAGGGGCCAGCTCGACCAGCGGAGCGAGTACGAAGGCCCGCTCATGCATCCGTGGATGTGGCAGGGTCAGCTCCGGTGAATTGAGCACCAGTTCGCCGAAAAGCAGGAAATCAATATCGATGGTGCGTGCGGCGTTACGCTCGCCGAACCGCACCCGACCCAACGCGCGCTCAATCTGCGCGAGGGCGCGCCAAAGGCTCAGCGCATCGAGCGAGCTCTCAAACTGCACTACCGCGTTCAAATAGTCGGGCTGCGGTTCGCGCGCGCCGAGAGCCACGCTCCGGTAAAGCGACGATGCGCGCAAATCGATCGCACCAGTCATCGTTGCGATCGCGCGGCGTGCCCGCGTAAGCTGCTCAACGGTGTTGCCGAGATTTGCACCGAGCGCGACGAATGCACGTCGCGTTGCGGGCGTGCCGATCACTCGCGATGATCCTCTTTTGCGGGGCTGGCAGTAGGTGGCGAGGAAGCCGCTTCGTCGAGCGAGCTTGCGAATTCTTCCGCGCGCTTCTTCGCGCGCCCGCGCCCGCCGCGGCGGCGCTTGCGCCGCTCAGCCGTGCCGGTGGTCTCGCCTGCCGTTGCTATCGCGACGTCGTCGTCGTGGCTTTGCGCGTCGCTCTCGTCATCCTGTAGTGCTTCGACGTGCTCACGCTCCTCGCGTGCATCGCGAATGCCGACGGCTTGGGAGTTGTAGCCGCGAGTTCTTTCGCGTTGCTTGTTTTTCGAATTGCGCGCCTGTGCTCGCTGGCGCTGATCGATGAGTTGCTGTCGAATCGTCGGGTCGGATTCAATGAATTCGGTCCACCAATCGGCGAGCTCCTGCTCGATCTCGCCCGCTGCAGCCCGAAGCAAGAGGAAATCATAGGCAGCTCTGAAGCGCGCTTGTTCAAGTAAGCGCAGTGCTGCGCGTGAGGTTCGCTGCTCAAACCGCGGTTGCATCAACCATATTTCACGGGTAACACCAGCGAAGCGCTGCGGCAGCGTGATCGTTTCGCGTTGCTCATCAAGCGCTTGCTCCATCGCGAGCAGCAGCGCGGGAATCCGATGTTCCCCCCGCGCTTCGATGGCTTGCCAGCGTTTGACCACTTCATGCCAAAGCAGACATGCAAACAAAAAAGCGGGCGATACCGGCTTATCTTCGCGCACGCGCCGATCGGTGCCGTCGAGCGCAAGTTCAATAAAGCGCTGACCGGCCGGCTGCTCATAAATCAAATCGAGGAGCGGTAAGAGGCCCTCTGCGAGCCCGTGACTGCGAAGTGCTGCGAGCGTTTCGTTGGCGTATCCCGAGAGCAAGAGCTTTTGAATTTCATCGAAGAGCCGCGCGGCGGGAACATTTCGGATCAGCGCTGCATTTTTCTTGATGGGAGCCGCAGTGGTGCGCGCGATTTCGCACTTCAGTTTGACCGCCAATCGAATGGCGCGCAACATCCTGACCGGATCTTCACGATAACGCAAGTCGGCTTTACCAATCACACGCATGGTGCGCGCGGCGACGTCTTTCATGCCGCCAACATAGTCAACGATCAACTCGCGATTTGGATCGTAATAAAGCGCGTTGATCGTGAAGTCTCGTCGTATCGCGTCTTCGCTTTGCGAACCGTACACGTTGTCGGAGACGATGCGTCCTGTGGCGTCCGCCTCGACTTCATCTTTCTTGTTCGCGCGAAAGGTTGACACTTCAATCGTCTCATCGCCGAAGATCACGTGAACGAGGCGGAACCGTCGACCAATGATGAAAGCGCGTCGGAACAAATGCTTGATTTGCTCAGGACGGGCGTTGGTTGCGACATCGAAGTCTTTGGGGATGACGCCGAGGAGTGCGTCGCGCACCGCACCGCCAACGATGTAGGCCTCGAAGCCTTGCTCTTGCAGGCGTTCGCACACATAGACCGCGTTGCGGCTCATGTGGTTTTTGGAAATTTTGTGAGAGGCGGCGGAGATTTCCCGTCGCTTCGGTGCGCGTTCAGGGAGCACGCGGTCGAGCAGCGCTCTTATCATCGATGGACCTTCGAAAGCAGATGGCAATCGCAAAAACACCCGAAGACTGGTCGAGACGTATGAGCTGTCGGTCGCAGCTTTGGGCGTTGCCGTCGCCGAAGTGCCGTCATGTCGATTAAGCCGCGCATTGCGAAGCGATATCGAGATGACGCCTCGACGCCGGTTGGACGCGAGTATAGCGCGGGTGCAGTGCGCCGCCAGCACGCCTAAAATCATGGAAACATGCGCCTTCGACGCGGCATCAAGCCGGCTCGATGGCTGCGGATACGGATGCCTCGAACATCGATCACCGCTTCGCGAATTAACCTATCCTCCTAAGTGACCTAAGACATGAGTTTTGACAAACTGACCTCCGGTAGAGACGTTCCGAACGACGTAAACGTCGTCATTGAGATTCCGATGCACGGAGAGCCGATTAAGTACGAGGTCGACAAAGCCTCTGGCGCAATCTTTGTTGATCGCTTCATGTCTACGGCGATGCACTACCCGTGCAACTATGGCTACATTCCGCGAACCCTCTCCGGTGATGGCGACCCTGCGGATGTGCTCGTGCTGACGCCCATTCCGCTCATGGCCGGGGTGGTCGTGCGCTGCCGCCCGATTGGCATGCTCAAGATGCAGGACGAAGCGGGGAGCGATGAAAAACTGCTCGCCGTTCCCGTCGACAAGCTCACCAGCATCTATCGAAACGTGCAAAGCCCGCGCGATTTGCCGCCTCTAGAAGTTGATCGCATCACTCACTTTTTCGAGCACTATAAGGATCTCGAGCCCGGTAAATTTGTGAAAGTTTTGGGCTGGGTTGAAGCAGATGAGGCAAAGCGCGAGATCGTGGCGGCGATGGAGCGTTTCTCGGCGCAAGAAAAGCGCGATTGAGGTGTGAAAGAGCGGAAAACCGTTCTACACCGTCCATTGTTTTTGATCAGGCATCAGGCTAAAGTCTAATTTGCATTGGGGGCGCGTCACGATTACCAGAGACGTAGACTTTCGCCGTTTCACCTGTTAAGCCCCAATATAAGCGTGCGTTCGTCGGTAAGTAGTAATGCGATATCACGAGAAATCGGTGTGTGCACAACCGTGCGCTCTGTGATCCGTGCTGAGCGCGGCAGAAGGTCGATGAATGCACTGACCAGGCGCGTATCGGGTGCCAAAGAGCTGCTCGAGCGAGCGCCGGTCAGTCACTGTTTTCAAACCGCACGGCTGCGAGCGCGCCGCGCTGTGCTGACTCCATTTCCACGTGATTTGGAGGTGAGACACTCGCTCGGAGTTTCCCTACAATCGGATTGGTCATCCAGCGCTTCGTTCGAAAGCGCAGACGACGCGAAGGACTGCTCGGATTGCGCAACATTCTTTGTCTGAAGCGCATCCCAAAAAGCCTAGGCCCGAACTGTAGAGAGGAGGACGATGTGCGGCTACTTTTGGTCGAAGATGATCGTGAGCTCGGCAATGCCGTCGTAGCGAGCCTCATCGGGGACGGTTACGCGGTCGATTGGTCGATTGATGGCGCAAGCGCGACCTCTGCGCTCTCCACCAATCACTACGAGGCGGTTGTTCTCGATTTAGGCTTACCTAAAGAGAGCGGCTTGAGTGTGCTGCGGCGTTTGCGCGCCCGCACTGATCCAATGGCTGCGGCGCCAGTGCTCATCACTACTGCGATGGATGCGGTCGGTGACCGAGTGGCCGGGCTTGACGCGGGGGCTGATGACTATCTGGTGAAACCCTTCGCACTGGATGAGCTCCACGCACGTTTGCGCGCACTTATTCGCCGTCGTCATGCAGTGGCACGAGATTCACTGGTTCACGGCAGTTTGGTGTTTGATTTGCGCGCGCACCAAGCCACCGTTGCCGGCAAACCACTCGAACTGTCGGCTCGTGAAGCGGCGATCCTGGAAGTGCTTCTGCTGCGCGCAGGGCGCGCCGTGAGCAAAGAGCAATTGCTTGAATCGCTCTACAGCTGGGACGAAGAAATAACACTCAACGCAATTGAGGTCTATGTGCATCGATTGCGCAAGAAGCTCGAGAGTGGCGGCATCGTCGTGCGCACTTTCCGCGGACTCGGGTACTGCATCGAGAAGTCGGCCTCAGAGGCCGCATGAGCTTTGCGGCGCGCCTGCTTGAATGGTTGCTCGCGCCACTTCTCTTTTTATGGCTGCTGAGTCTAGGCATCACTTTTCTCGCTGCTAGAGAAACCGTTGACACTGCGCTTGACGATCAGCTCAATCTCGCCGCAGAGATGCTGCGCGCGGAATGGCTTGATCAGCGGGCTGATGGCGGCGTGACCCCGTTTCCTTCGCCGACGCTGCGGCGTGTGCTGTTTAATCACAACGATTACCCGATGCATTTCGTGATTGCGGAGCGCGGTAAGCGCGCGGTTGCAGGGGACGACGCTCTGTTGCCACTGTTGCGCGAAACTGCGGGAGATCGGCCCATCGCGATGATTCCGAGCACGCCGATCGCGCCGGGGCAGGGCATCAATTCCGTTCTGGATGAAGAGTTCGTTCGCGTAGCTCGGTTTCATTTTGATCTCGCGGGCGTGGATCATTACCTCGTAGTGGCGCAATCGCGCGCTCGGCAGGATAGGCTGCTGCGCTCGATTTTGTTTTACGAAGCAATCCCGCAATCGGCCGTCATTGTTATCGCGGTGTATCTCGTTTGGTATGGCCTAGCCTACGTGGTGCGTCCGATGCGAAAACTCAAAACGCACCTGGATGGGCGCGGCGTCAATAACCTCTCGCCGCTGCCACCGCAGCTCGCGCCAAGCGAGCTATCGCCTCTCATCCAATCAATCAACGATCTGATTTCGCGCCTTCAAGTGGCACATGCCGCGCAGAAGCGATTCATCGCTAACGCAGCGCATCAGCTGCGAACCCCGCTTGCTGCACTGCGGGCGCATGGCGAATTGCTCAAGCAGCGATCTGCGGGCGACGCGCGCGATGCGCAAACGATCGAACAACTGCTTACTACGTCCACACGTGCAAACCGACTTGCTAAGCAGCTACTTTCGCTACTGCGCGCGGAGACTTCCGCGACCACTGCTTCGTTCGAAACGATCGACCTCAACGTGCTCGCTCGAGAGGTTTGCGCGGAGCTCTTGCCGCTTGCAATTGAGCGAAACATTGATTTTTCGTTTGAAGAATGCTCGGTCGCCTCTTCGGTTTACGGCGATTCCACGCTCATCACTGAGATGATTTTCAATCTGGTCGATAACGCGCTGAAGTACACACCCCGCTCGGGCCATGTGTTGCTGAGTGTCGATCACTCGCCCTCGCGATTGAGTGTGGAAGACTCAGGTCCAGGCGTCAGCGAAGCCGACCGCGAGCGCATTTTCTCTCCGTTTGCACGCGTGCCTCGTTATGACGCTGAGACTCATCACGTGATTGCGGGCAGTGGGCTCGGGCTCGCCATTGTTCTGGAGGTTGTACGTAGCCACGGCGCACGAATCGATGTGGGCCAATCGCGGTGGAACGGCGCGCGGATGAATGTTGTTTTTGTTTAGGGGCGCGGAGATGAGCGCTGACCAAGCGCATTCGCCCTATCCGACGCTCACCTCGAACCGTAGTTTTACGCCGATCAATTCGATTACATCGCCCGCTGCCAGTAGGCGCGGGGCAAGCACTGCGTCACCGTTGATGTAAGGTGGAGCGGCTCCGTTTTTGAGCTCAATTGTCCAGCTCCCGTTATCTCGCCGCTTGATCGCTATGACTTGGCGACCTTCGCGACCGAGCGTTACTTCTTCCTTGTCAAGCGGGTATCGCTGACCAGTGTTTACTCCGGAAAGTACTACGACAGAGCCCTTGAACTCAACCCCCGCGGGCGTTGCCGCTGGCTGCTCAGGCACGGGCTGATACGCAGCTGATGGCACTCCGGGGGCGCTCGCTCGCTCAGGCAAAGCGAGCGCTGGCGCTTGGGTTGACGTGATAACGCGTTCAGTATGCGACGCTGGTTCAGAGTAAGGGGTATCAGGCTCGGGCTGCGCAAAACGCGATGCCGAATCAAGCTCGGCGAAATACATCAATCGTTCACGCCCCACTTCGATTTGGTCGCCGTGACGCAAGGTATGCCGAGTGATGCCGCGCCCGTTAACGCGCGTCCCGTTAGTACTGTCGAGATCCTCAATGGTTGCTACGGTGTCGACCATGCGGATGAGCGCGTGTTCGCTGCTAATTCCTGGATGTTTGATCCGAATATCGCTTCGACTGCTCCGGCCGATCACGTTCTGCGCAGCGGCGAGCGGGAATTCGACGATTGAGTTATCGGGTTGTAGCCAAAAAAGTTTCGCCATCAGCTTCTCACTTCGTCGCCGGTTTGGCTAAGAACTTTTGCCACCACTGACCATCTTCCAGGGGCGCGCCGACGCGAACAACAATCACTGAAATATTGTCGCGTCCACCCGCGTCATTTGCGCGGTCCACTAAACGCTTCACGACGACGCCGAGATCCGCACTGCGTTCGAGCTCGCGCTTAATGTCGTTGTTGTCGACCATATCAGACAGGCCGTCTGAACAGAGCAGATATACATCACCCGTGCGCGTTCTGAATTCCTGCGTATCTGCCTGCGCAAGTGCATCGATTCCGAGTGCGCGGGTAATTAGGTTTTTCTGTGGCGATGCGTGGGCTTCATTTTCAGTGATGAGCCCTTTTTCAAGTTGTTCTTGGACAAGCGAATGATCGCGGGTGAGTTGCTCGAAAGCACCGTCTCGATATCTGTAACATCGGGAATCGCCTACGTGCGCAATGCCAACCCGCCCGTCGTAGAAGCAAGCGGCGACGATGGTTGTTCCCATGCCGTCTAACTCTTCCTTCTCGCGCGAAACACTGCAAATTCGGTTATTCGCCTTTTCAATGGCGCTGCGTAGCCGCCGCATCGCAACGGAGGTACCGGTTTCCGGATCAATCTTTGCGATGTCTTTTTCGGTGAGCTTACTCTCTGAAATCTCTTCTGTGAGTACATCGATTGCGATCTTGCTCGCAACTTCCCCGGCTTGATAGCCGCCCATACCGTCAGCAAGCGCGATGAGCTGAAGCGGCTCATTAATGGCAATCGAGTCTTCGTTGTGCGCGCGTGTGCGCCCAACGTCGGTTTTCCCGGCGTACGCCCAACCTTCCCCGGGTTTAAGCGGCTTTGCTTTCTCCGCAGCCTTCGTTTTCAGTAATCCCATGATTGAAATGTACAACGTGGATGACATTGTCAAGTCGGTTTAAGTGCTTTTTTAGGCGCGCACTTAAGCCGTCGAGGCGTCGACCGCAACAGCGCTCAGCACCCGGCCCAGAGACTCCGGGGCGATACCCACCAAAAAGCCTCGTTTCCCCCCGTTGATGTAGATCTTGGGGAGCGAAAGGATGCTGCGCTCGACGTAGATTGGCAGCGCCTTTCGAGTTCCAAAGGGAGAAGTGCCGCCCACCAGGTATCCGGTATGACGATTCGCGACGTCCGGCGCGCAAGGCGAAATAGTCTTGACGTTGATCGTGCGCGCCAAGTTTTTGGTAGAAACATCTCGATCACCGTGTTGCAAGCAAATGAGCGGCCGCTTTTTCTCATCTTCCAGAACGATCGTCTTCACGACGATGTGCTCGTCTACACCCAAACTGGCAGCCGAATGGGCCGTGCCACCGCGTTCGACGTAGTCGTACAGATGCGCAGTAAACGCGACTTTGTGCTCGCGTAGTACGCGGATCGCGGGTGTGATTGGGTAGTCGGGTGTACTCACGATAGTTACGGAACCGAGTGTCGGCATGATCCTACGCAGGTTAGCGCGATTTACTGACTGATTGCTTTGCAGTTCACTGAGATAGTTTACCCATCGCAACGTCGCGATGACTGAGTGAAAGGGCTACCTATGAACAAGGATCAAATTGCAGGCAACTGGAAACAGTTCACAGGCAAGATCAAAGAGCAATGGGGCAAGCTCACCGAAGACGATCTCGATGTGATCGACGGTAAACGCGATCAGTTCCTCGGGCGTCTTCAAGAGCGCGCAGGTATCGCCAAATCAGAAGCTGAAAAGCAACTGAGCGATTGGGAATCCAGATTCCCCGACTTCCGCTGGAACGATCCTAACTCGACGAAATAGACGGATCGAGAAAAAGCCGGTGTGAACCGGTTTTTTTGTGGGGAGCGCGATCTGGCGAAATCTTGAGCGCGTAGGCGCGAGAGATCGAAAGGGCTGGTCGCGTGTCGTTCTGCGTGAATGCGGCTGCATCCCTCGTTCGCACGCTCACTCAGGATTTGAGGTGTTCGCTTCGCTCACGACGCTTACGTTGCAATTCACGTTGATTGCGCGCCAAAATGGCCGCGTTCATCGCGCGGACTGCGTGAGAGGCTTTGGTTCGACTCGAATTTGACCCAACAAATAAAAAAGCGTCCACTGGACGCTTTTTTATTTGTTGGTGCCGAGGGCGGGACTCGAACCCGCACACTATCACTAGCGGCGGATTTTGAATCCGCTGCGTCTACCAATTCCGCCACCCCGGCCACAGAGTGAAGCACAAGATTATAGCCAACGCGCAAACTCGGCGACGTCTTCATCTAGCAGCTCGCCGGTTTCGGTCTGTTTTAGTTTGCCGTCGCGGCCGACAACCCAGAACACGGGCAGTCCTTTTTGTGAGCCGAGCACGGCGTCCCATTCCGGCGTCCACATTGCTGCGTGGAAGCTGTAGCGGTGTTGCTGCATGTATTTGGGTACTTCGGCGGGATTTCGGTCAATCGATAACGCGAGGACTTCGAGCCCGCGGGCGCGATTAGCTTGCAAAAGTTTTTCAACTTTTGGATTCACAATCTTGCAGAACGGGCACCATGTCGCAAATTTGACGACAAGTAAGACCTTGCCGCGCCACACATCAGGCGTGATGGCGCGCCCGTCAATCAGTGTCACCGAAGGAAGATCGATCGCTTCGCCGACAACGCTCGCTCGTGCGTTGGCGTACGCCGGTAGCCGCGCCCCTGCGGCGAGCGCACTGGCGGCAAGTATGAGTCGTCGTCTGTTCACGTGATCTTCCTTTACTGCTGCCTACGCAAATCGCACTAAGCCATTCCTCGATTGCCCTGCGTGTTCAGAATGCGCGGCTGATTGAGCTTGCGTGCGGTGATCCGCTTCTTCGATTTGAGCCAGGTTTCGACCACGTCCCACACCGGCTCAGTCTTCGCGTCGCGAGCGGCTTCCGATACCGGCGCCCAGCCCGCTACCTTGTAGGTTTTCGACGCTTCAATCGGCTTGTCGCCCAAGCGCATCTCAGCGATTCGTTTGCCTTGAGTCCCGAGCGGATTAATCGCGTATTGAAGCCCGCCAACGCGCACCATGTCGCCGCCCTGTTGATAGTAAGGATCGGGATTGAAGAGGTTGTCGGCAACGTCTTCGAGGACGGTTTTGATCATTTCGCCCGACATCTCGCTCACTGTTGTGTACGAATACGTGGTTGCAGTTTGATCCATCACGTGCTCGCGTGTAATCCCCTGACCCGAAAGCAACGACGTGCCCCACCGGAAGCCCGGTGAGAAGGCGATCTCAGCTTGCTTCACGTCCATGAGCGCATCAAGGATCAGTTGATCGAACGAGCCGTTGAAGTTTCCACGGCGATAGAGCATGGCGTCGGTGCGCGCGAGCACCTCACCCAGCTTCGCCTCATGCGGCGCACGGATCTTTGCAATGAGCGCCTCCATCGACTTGTCTGAGGCAAGTAGATTGGAGAAGACGGGCAGGAGTTTGTAGCGGAAATCGCTAATCTTGCCGCCTTTCACATCGAAATCGAGCACCCCCAAAAATTTGCCATTCGAGCCGGCGTTGGTCACAAGCGTCGTGCCACCCGCGTTTTTCACGGGGATTGCACCGGGCACGCCGTCGTGCGTGTGGCCGCCGAGAATCGCGTCAAGCCCGCGCACCCGTGAAGCGAGTTTCAAATCAACGTCCATGCCGTTATGCGACAAGAGCACAACGACCTGCGCGCCTTTGCTTCGAACTTCGTCGATCTGCTTTTGCAAATCTTCTTCGCGAATCCCGAAACTCCATTCCGGCGTGAAATAGCGTGGGTTCGCAATCGGCGTGTAGGGAAATGCTTGCCCGATGATTGCGATAGGCACGCCGTTCATTTCGCGCAACGTGTAGGGCTTGAACACGAGGTCTTCAAAGTCGGTCGTCTTCACGTTTTGCGCGACGAAGTCCACCTTGCCTTTGAAATCCTTGTCGACGATTTCTTGCACGCGTTTTGCGCCGAGCGTGAATTCCCAATGCGCAGTCATCACATCGACGCCGAGCTCTAAGCACGCATCCACCATGTCTTGCCCGTTCGACCAAAGCGCCGTGGCCGAGCCTTGCCAGGTGTCGCCACCGTCGAGCAGAAGCGCACCAGGGCGCGACGCCTTCATCTGTTTGACGAGCGTTGCGAGATGCGCAAAGCCGCCCACTTTGCCGTACACCTTGGCGGCCGCTTCGAAATCGAGATACGTAAATGCATGCGCTTCGCGGGATCCGCGGCGCACGCCGAATTCGCGCAGTAAATGCTCGCCCACGAGATGCGGCGCTTTATTGAGCGCACCGCCAAAGCCGAGATTGACGTTCGGCTCGCGAAAGTAGATCGGCTTCAACTGCGCGTGGCAATCCGTCATGTGCAAGAAGTGCACATTGCCGAAGCGTGGCAGCTCATAGAACTTGCCCGGCTTTGTCGCCGCGAGCAGATCGCGTGAGTTGAGCGCTGCGCCGGAGGCAGCGGCAATCGCAAGAAGATTGAGGAATTCGCGACGTTGCATATGCACGCACTCTCAGTAGGTGCCGCACTCCGCGAGCAATTCACGCGGCAGCGGCGTTGATCAGGAAATTAGTTTTTGATTGCTTGCCCATAAATCGTTGGGGCAACAAAGCGAAAAATAGTTATCAAGTGTCGCTATCTAATCCGGCGCTTGCCCCAATAAATTGGGCGCTCAGCGCCGGAAGTTGCTAACTCAGATCACTTGTTTACAGGGCTTTCTGGATCAAGCAACAGCGCCATCACGTCTTTGATCTGCGCCTCAGTCAGGATGCCTGCGTCGCCGAAGCGAGGCATGTTGGCGCATGCATTGAAGCCGTGCGAATTCCAGATTCGTGCCCAGGTGTATTTGACGATCGCTTCGGAATTGCCGCGCAGCTTGCCGTAGTTCCAGAGTGTGGGGCCGATATTGCCGTGCGAGATTTCGGCTTTGTCCACTTGATGGCATGCATAGCAATTGCCGCCGGCCACCGTATTCGGCGCATCGCTAAACTGCATCCCGCGACCACTTTGCGCAATGGCTTCGCCGCGCTTCCAGTCGCCGAGGTACTTGCCGTCGGCCGGATACTTCACGGCTGCAAGCGCTTTTGATTGCAATGTTTCGCGCACTTTCGGATCCAGATCTTTGCCCGTTTCCGCTGCAATCGAACAGGCACGCTGGAGGTCGCTTTGATCAAGTCGATCAAGCTTTGCCGGACCAGTTTCTTTGAATGAAGCTTTCAGCGCAGCAACGATTTCGGCGTCACTGGGCGCTTTAGGGCCAGACACCATCGTTGCGCAGCCCGCGATCAAGACCGACACACTAAGCGCGATGAGATATTTTGTTTTCATGGTTCGCGCCTCCTTATCGCTTGATCGCTGGTGAGTCCATCGTGCCGCCTTGCGCTTTCACACCCATGTAGGTGATCAAATCAACTGAGGCTTGCGATAGGAACGTGAGTTCAGGGAAGCGTTGCTGGCGAAAGCAATCGAACAGTCGCCATTGCATCGTGCGCATCGCGCCTTGAGACACGCGATAGGCGGGCCACGTGGTGAAGGCGCGCTGCGCATTGTCCGCCTTTTGGAAATTGGGAAGGTCTTGCAAGCGAATGCGCTGACCGTCGACTGCATGACAGGTCGAACAGGCGAAATCGTACGGGCCGCCCTTGAAGAAAAACATTTTCTCGCCGCGAAGGAAAGACTCTTTTTCTTTCACGTGGGATTGCGGTAGCGCGACCTTCGCGCCGCGAGACACGCCGACCACGTACGCGGTGAGCGCCTCGTGATCCGTTTGTCTCTCACCTTGCGACAGCGAGTAGGGGCGCTTGACCAGATCTTCGCGCTTCAAGCCCTGTAGTTCAATTTGGCAATGCACGATCCGCGATTCCGCGTCCATGACGCGATCCGTGTCTTTAAAGTAACGCGGCAGTTGTGCATAAGCCCCCGCTACTTTGCCGGGTCCAAGCCCCAAGTCACACTGTTCGAGTGAAACGTTTTTGGGGCCTCGTTTCTCTTTCCACAGGGCTTCGCCACGCATCTCCAGCAATTCCGCTGGATTGCCGTCGGCGAGCAGCTGCCGATAGCGCTCGATTTCTTTTTGCGTGTCTTGCTGTGCCAATAGCGGCATTGCGACCGCCGCAACGATCAGCGTCGCGAACGCTGTCGCGATTCTTCGTTTCATGATTCCCTCCTTATGACCCGTGCACGAATGAAAACGGCGGTTGTGCCGCCGTTTTCTTTTTCAGTTGTCGCTAAGCGATCGCAGTCTCGTCGGTGCGCTTTGCGCCCTTGTTATCAGTCCAGGTGATGACGACTTTGTCGCCTTTCGCGCCGCCTTTGAAGCTGAAGTTCATCACTGGGTTTTGCGAAACTGCAGGCCCGAAGTAGGCGCTCAAAACGGTTTTGCCGTTATGTGTGGCCGCGATGCTTTGAATGAAGTGCGCGGGAACTGTGGCACCGGCGGCGTCACGGCGTTGCCCGGTTTCCATGACGTGCGCCATAAGCACTCGCACTTCAGTCACGTCGCCTTTGAGTTGTGCGCGAATGCGCATTGGATCTGACATGATTAACCTCCGCATCCGCCAAGGGTGACCTTGACTTCTTTTGTTGCAACGTAATACTTGCCGCCGGCTTTAACGACCGCGTGCACATTTGAGCTTTGGCCCATCTTCACGCGCGTGCCAACGTTGGCTTCCGTGCCCGCTGGAATATCGAATTGCGCGGCGAGCGCGTTTGGATTTTTTTCAACCAAGATCGAGATGCTCTCGACATTGGCTAATTTGCTGGAGACAGCCACCGGAACCACGGCACCGTTCTCGGCAATATCCGGCGCGGTGATGGTGATGTCGCCCGATTTCTCAACCGCTGAGCCGCCCATGGCTTTCACCACGTCATTCACGCTCTTGGCGTCAAATGCGTTTTTGTTCCACGACGCAAATGCGGCTTGAGGCAGAACGCCTGCGCTGATCGCTGCCGCGATGAGCGCGAGCGAGCCACCCGCTTTTAGCGCTTCTCTTCGTTTCATTTGAGGATCCTCCAGAAAAGATTAATAAACGTAAGTTTAGGTATTCGGTGCACGTATCAAGAGGGGTTGGCACCTATATCGAAATGCCGAATCGTTATTTGAAATCACCCTTCGCAATCCACTCTGCCATCGCTCGGATGTCCGCGTCGGGCACGTGTGCCTGCGCGGGCATGGGAACGCTTCCCCACACGCCCGAGCCACCCGCCTTAATCTTGGTTGCGAGCAGGGCGGCCGAATCTTTCACAGTCTTGTACTTCGCGTGAATATCTTTGAGCGACGGTCCAACCATCTTGTTATCGACGCCGTGGCAGGCCAAACACGCATGCTGTTGAGCGAGTTTTGTAGGATTTGGAGCGTTGCCCAAGTTCGATGGGGGCTTAGCGCTTGATGCTGCTGCGCGATTCGCGCCCGCTACAAAACTGCTCGGTGCGGGTTGTGTGGTGTCCGCACCGCGCACCCCGCCAATGAGTCGCATTTGCTCGGCCAAATTGCCATGAGCGTTCCTCGCGTAGTCGGGCAGACGACTGGTGAGCTCGACTTTCGGATCGCAATTGACGCGACAGCTTGAGCCCTGCACATCAGGTTTGTCGGCGACGCCCCACATGAACTGTTTGGCAATTTTTCCGTTGCGGTTCGGCAGCAGGGCCTGAACGTCGCGGACGTTTTTGTCAGAGAGCACAAAATCCGCAGGAACGATATCGCCGAGATGCAGGATGTAGGCGGTGACGGCGTAAACCTCTTCGGTGGTGAGCGTTTTCGGCGCGTTCCACGGCATCGCTCGGTTGATGTAATCCCACAGCGTTGACAGCTCTGAGAGCTTCATGAGCGTGGTGCGCTGCGGCACGCTGTCTTTCGCGAGCGCGGCGACTCGTCCCGCTTTCATGTCGGCCTTCGTTGTGTGCCCAACAATCGGGGTGAACACTTCGTTGGATTCCCCAAACGCGCCGTGGCAACTCTCACACTGAGCCTCCCACACTTGCTGACCTCTTGCGACGCTGCCGCTACCCGCGGGCAAGCCCTTGAAATCCGGGCGAACATCAATATCCCAGGCCTTGATCTCTGCTGGCGTCGCAGGACGCCCCGGCGTTTGCGCGAATACGAGCGCACTCGAACACAGAAGTGCGGCAAGTGAGACGCTTCGCGCGACGAGCGCCAAGCGCTCGCTACGAAACTTGAACATTGCTCACCTCGCCGTTTGCCGAGACCAACCAGGATTGGATCGCGTTGTTGTGATAAATCGATCGTGAACCGCGTTTCGCGCGAAGCTGCGTCATGGTTGGCTGAACGTGGCCCGTGGAATCGGTCGCGCGGGATTGCAAAATCGTTTCGCTGCCGTTCCATGTCCAATCGAAGTTGAAGCGCGTGAGGCACTTATCGAGCACGGGTGTTTCGAGTCTTGCGTCTTTCCAGTTTTTTCCGCCGTCGACCGACACTTCAACCCGGCGAATCTTGCCGCGACCGCTCCAGGCAATTCCGGTGACGTTGTAGTAGCCCTTATCAAGCAAAACCTGGCCGCCGCTTGGCGTGGTGATCACGCTCTTGACTTCTTGAATACTCGTGTACTGACGATGAGTGCCATCGGGCATCAGATCCACATAGTGAATCACTTCATCTTTGCTGCCAAAGGGTTTGTCGCCCACTTCGATACGGCGCAAATACTTCACCCACGAAACGCCTTGCACACCAGGCACCACCAAGCGCAGCGGATAGCCGTTTTCAGGCCGCAGCATTTCGCCATTCATGCCGTAGGCGACCATCACATCGTCAAGCGCGTTTTTCAGATTGATCGTGCGCGTCATGCCGCTGCCGTCCGCGCCTTCGGCGAGGATGTACTTCGCTTTCTTGAGATCGATACCGCAGTCGTCGAGCAACCACTTCAATGGCACGCCGGTGTACTCGCAGCATGAAAGCATGCCATGCGTGTATTGAACGGTAGGAACGGCCACGTTACCCCATTCCATGCCGGTGTTTGCGCCGCACTCGATGAAATACATGCGCGAGATCGAAGGCAAGCGCATGAGGTCATCCATTGTGTAGACCTTGGGGTTCTTCACCTGTCCCATCACCATGAAACGATGGTCACGCGGATCGATGTCCCAGAAGCCTTGATGATGGCGTTCGAAATGCAGCCCGCTTGGCGTGATGATTCCGAAGAAGCCTTGCAACGGCGCGAAGGAGACGCTCGCCGCACCCACGCGCGTAAGGCCGGGGCTCTCGCGGCGCTGCAAGTTTTCTTCGTGCTTCGATGGCGTGCCATAACCTTTTGCCGCAACGGGTGCGCCCAAACCTTTGCTATGCGCGGGCAAATTGAGGATCGCGGGATCACCGCTAGTGGCGGCAGCGGCCTGCGCAAACATGCTCGATGAGGCAGTCGCTGCCGCAACGCCGCCGGCTGCGACGAACGCGTTGCGCAAAAACGCGCGGCGCTCGTCCCCTTTGGTCGCGAGCACGTCTTTGGTCAGGAAAAACTCAGGCGCTTTTTGTAAGCGTCCGAGTCGATTGAATGGGGTGGACATAGATATAGGTCAGCCTAAGCGAGCGTTGTATCGCGCGATTGCTCGCGCTCCACGCGTTCGGAAAAAGTTTCGGTGCCAGTCAATGCGTTGTCTGCACTGTTCATGAATTGCGCGGCGCGCTCGCGAATCGGCGTTGCCTGCGAAAGCAGTTCCTCTTCTCGGGCAACGAGGCTCACACACGCAGTACGGCAGATATCGGTCAGCGTGCGATCTACGATCAGGTAGAGCGCGCGATTGCCTTCTTTACGACGACTCGCCACCGATGAGTCGTGTAATGACGAGAGGTGTCGTGAAACCGTTGATTGCGTAAGCCCTGTTTCCGTAACGACATCGCTGACGCTTCGCTCGGCATTACAAATCGCGTGAATCACCTTTAAACGTGACGGGTCGGAAAGCAGCGAAAAGTATTTCGCGACCTTATCGAACACCGGATCAAGCTCTTGCATGGATCAACTCTCGTGCGATTGAAGGAACGTGCGCGGCACAGCGGTGATGCAACCGGCTCGCCTGACACAACGTTTTTGACAGCGACCAAACTATATGCAAATACATGCATATGCAGGTATGGCGTTATCCCTATCCTATCAAGAAGTTAGTGGAAGAGTCTATTAGCTAGGGCATTGGGGCAGATATAGAACAACAAGCTTTGTAAGAAAAAGTGGGTTAAGCCTATGTATTACGACACTATCGCTATGTATTTGTAAGCTAGCTGCGATGTGGCTACATTGCGCCTAAACCGAAACCAAAACCGAGTGAGTCAAATGCGTTCACTAGATCGGCCGATTGAAGCTCTGTGGCGACAGCACCTGATTCGCATTGCTGCAGGCTTGCTTGCGTGTGTGTTGGCCACCTTCGCTGGAGCCCGCACGGCACCTCAGCTCTTGCTCGCCAACGTGCTTGGCCCGGACGTAGACGTCACGCGCTATTTGGTGAGCGAGAAGTACGATGGTGTGCGCGCGTTTTGGGACGGCAAGACACTTCGCTTTCGGAGTGGGAAAACGATCGCAGCGCCCGCCTGGTTCATCGAGAAATTGCCCGTGGAATCGCTAGATGGCGAGCTTTGGTTTGCGCGCGGCAAATTTGACGAGGTCTCAGGCATCGTTCGCAAGGAAGTGCCGCTTGATGACGAGTGGCGTCGCGTCAATTACATGATTTTCGAGCTGCCGCAGAGTGAAGCAACGGCGTCGCTGACGTTTTCGGCGCGGGTGAAGCGAATCGAAGAGGTGGTGGCGCGCGCGCAATTTGCGCCTCTCAAGGCCGTGCCGCATTTCCGCGTAAAAGACCGCGCAGCGCTGAAACGCGAACTCGATCGTGTAGTGCGCGCGGGTGGCGAAGGCTTGATGCTGCATCTGGCAGACGCGCCGTACGTGACCGGACGGAGCGACGCACTGCTCAAATTGAAACCACTGCTCGACACTGAGGCAGTCGTGATCGAGCATCTGCCTGGCAAAGGCAAACACGCCGGGAAGATGGGCGCGCTTCTGGTGAAAACGAAAGAGGGGGTGCGCTTCAAGTTAGGTACTGGTTTCAGCGATGCGGTGCGTGCGAATCCTCCGCCCGTTGGTAGCACCGTTACCTATACCTATCGCGAACTCACCAAAAACGGCAAGCCACGGTTCGCAGCATTTTTGCGGGTTCGTGACGACCCTTAACGGGCGATTTTCGCGGCTGCAGCTCGCGGCGGCATTGTGAGGCTACCGGTTGGCTCGAATCGTCGCGCCGCGGTGTGCAGACGGTAGCCCTGTTGCAAAAAACACGCTCCCGCCGATGAGTAGCGCCGAGATACCCAGCGGGGCGACCACGGCGCCAAACGCGACAGGCACCACGACAGATGCGCCATTGCTGATGACTGAGCGTAGCCCAATGGCTTCTGCACCGCGTCCCACCGGCGAAGCCGCATGAAGCAGCGACAAAATATTGGGTTGACTCATTCCGACGGCCGCACCGAAGACGAGCCCAAGCAACATTAAGAGCGGCGCCACAGCGGCCCAGGGCAAGGCAACGAAAACGCCGACGATTACGACGAGCGCAGCCCGCAAAATCTGCCACTCGCTCGCCCGCTGCGAAAGCCATGGCATCGCGGCACGCGACAAAAACGTCCCCACGGCAAACAGCGAAAACACCGTACCGATGACTGACGCTGAGTACCCCAGTCGTACGCCAAGCACCGGCAACATCACGATGAACAGATCCCAGGACGCCGCAGTGATGATGTTCACCCAATAAATGCGCCGCATTTCAGGCAGGGCGAGTAAATCAAGGACATGTGGCTTAGTCGCAATCTCACGCGCTTCGCCTCCGGTAGGCGCGCGCTCGGCGTCGGATGCCGTTAAAGCTCTCGGTACACCGCTCATGCGCGTGTACACGAGCCACGCCGCAACACAGGCAAAGAGCGCGAGCGCCGCAAAAGCAGCGCGGAAACTAAGCGCATCAATCAGAATGCCCGCAATAAATGGCCCGAGTGCGCTGGACGCCGAATGTCCGAGTGCAAACCAGCCAAAGTTTGCGAGTCGCTCGGACGGCGATGCACTGACAACCAAGTTGCCCACCGTATGTTGCGCGGCAATTTGTAGGACGTTAAAACCAAAGCCAATGAGCAACGCCATCAGCAAGAGTGTTGTCAAAGAAAGAAACGCGACGGGCAGCCACGCGCCGATGAGCACCAGCGCAATGCCGATTCGCATGACTCGAGCGGCACCGACGCGATCTACCCAGCGCCCAATCGCGAGCGCGGTCAACATCGGGATGACTGAAAACAACGCCATGAACACGCCGACCATGAACTCGGCGTTCCCGGTTTTCAGCACGTAGAGTGCGCCCGACACACGTCCACCTGAGAGCGCCATGTGACCCGTCAGGTTGATGAGAATCAGAGGGAGAAGAAACGGCGGGAACCGCGACGTGAGCGATGCGAACACGGGAACCATTGGAGGCGCGTCGAAGTTCGCGTGCACCAAAGAAAAAGGCCGCGGATCGCGGCCTTCGTTCGAAGTGGCCGGTTACGGTCTATGAATCCGCCAGCCTAATTTCAACCGTGGCGCGATCACGTACTTCGCGCAGCCAAGATTGATAGGCCTCATCGCTCTTACGATCGCGGATCGCCGAGCGCGCTGCTTGTCGAGTTTTCTCAGCGGTCACGTCTTGGCTGCGACGCTCCATCACTTCGATCAGGTGAAAGCCAAACTGAGTACGAATCGGCCCAACCACGGCGTTGGGCTTCGCTGATTTCATCGCTGCTTCAAATTCCGCCACCGTGTCACCGGGAGAAATCCAGCCGAGCTCGCCGCCGCGTGATGCGCTGGTGTCTTCACTGTTGAGCTTGGCGATCTCTTCAAACTTTGTGCCGCCAGCGATTCGCTCCTTTAGGCGTTCAATTTTCGCCTTGGCTTCGTTTTCACCCACGAGCTCGTTTACGCGCACGAGAATGTGGCGCACTTTGTTTTGCTCAACCACCGTTTTCTCTTGCTCGGAGGTTTTCTTGTCGAGCAAACGAACGATATGAAAACCGTTGGCTGAACGCAGCACGTCGCTCGTTGCGCCAACGGCGAGCTTTTGAGCGGCTTCGGCATAAATGCCCGGTAAACGATCAGCTTTTCTCCAGCCGAGCGCACCGCCTTGTGTTGCATCATTGGTATCCGAGAAAACCGCAGCGACTTGGCTAAACGGTGTTCCTGCCTTGATTTGCTTGAGCGCTTCTTCCGCGCGCTTGCGGCGAGCTTCCACCTGATCGGGGGTGGCCTGTTCGGGCACCAAAACAAGGACGTGCGCGAGTTGGTATTCAGCTTGCAACGCGCCTTGCAATTTGGCGGTGGCAAGATAGGCGTCGATTTCGCTGTCGGTCACCACCACACGCGATTCGACTTCGCGATCACGCACGCGATTGAGCACGATTTCGTTTTTCAGCTCATCACGGAATTGCTCGACCGACAAACCATCTTTTTTCAGCGCATCAGCGAACTGCATCATCGACATGTTGTTTTGCTTAGCGACGTTTTGCAGCGCGGCTGTGACCGTATCGTCTCCCGCAGCGATGCCATTCTCTTTCGCATGCTGCAACTGAACCTTTTCGTTAATGAAGCGTTCGAGCACCTGCGCATCGAGTTCACTGTCTGCGGGTGGGCGTACGCCTTGTCGCTGTAGTTGGGCCAGAATCGCACGCTTTTGATTGTTGAGCTCGTAGCGCGTGATGACCTCGTCATTGACAACGGCCACAACACGGTCAACCAGTTGAATGCGGGACTGTGCAGACGCGGCAGGCGCGATCATGCCGCTCGACAGGAGTGCGAGGGCGACGGCCGTGACTTTGAATAATGAGTTCGGTTTCATACGCGGAAAAAAGATGAGCTTGAGTTGAGCCTGGATTTTCATGAGGTAGCGCGAGCGCTGTCGGTTGCTTTGGGGGCACTTTCCGCACCATTTTGTTCCAACGTAGCTGAGCTATGCCGAAAAAACACCGCGAAAACTGCATCCCAAATCACCGTGGCATCGTCTCGCGCCCGAATGAAAAGCTAGGTTGAGCGCGCGCCCGGCGCATCAATTCGGGTTCCACGGCGTAAACACCGGGGTCTCTGAATTATCTACGCGGCGGCGGGTCGGATTGTCATAGAGCGCGGAATAGCCCGGAATGTTCCGCTTAAGTACGTCGAGCGGGTTGGTGCCGACGCGGGCGAGCCCGTTGAGTTCGAGTTGGACGAAGAAAGCAGTGGTCGCCGTCGCAGTCGATGTGGCCAGGCGCTGAGCAACCGCACGGATCACGTAGCAGCAACCGTCGTATTCGATGCCAATCACGCCTTCCGTCAGTCGACGATCCGAGAGCGAAAAGTTCAATCGACCCACGCCATAGAGGTTTCGGTAAATCGGCCACTGCGCCGACGCATCAATCTGGCGGACACGAACGCTACCTTCGAGCGTTGGGAGCGCGCGTATCGAGCGATAGTTGAGGTTAAGCGTCCTGCTTCGCTCTGGCGAGTAGCGCAAACCGAGCGAGAAGCGCTCGTCGCGCGCACGCTCGGCATCAAACTGCGTGTTCGCCTCGACGTAGAGCGCATCCGTCACCCGCCCCTGGGCGGAGAGCAATAGATCAGTCGAATTCGAATCACGGGGTGTTTCGCCAAGCACCGTCACACGCTGACGGTTGAAATAAATTCGATTACCTATAGTGAAGCGAAGCCGCTCCTTTTGGGACTCAGCGTCGAAAAAGCGGGAAGTCAGGCCGAGAGAAAGCTGGGCTGTATCCCCAATTCGATCCTGGCCTACGTAGCGATTTTCGTTAAAAAGCTGGGTGTAATTGAAGTCAGCGAGCGCAGTGTCGAAGTTCGGCAGTTCGTTCTGTTCGCGAAATGGGATGTAGGTAAACATCGCGCGGGGCTCAAGCGATTGGCGAAAGCTTTGCCCGAAGATGCTGGTGTCTCGGTCGAAAAACGCACCCGCGTCAACGCTTGCAATGGGAACGACCCGATTGCCACCGCTAACGTCGTCGAACAGGCCATTGATTTTGTAGTGAGTGGAGTGCAACGAGACACGTGGCACCACGAAATATCCCGGCGTATCGTAGCGATAAGCAAGCGAAGAATAGTTGTAGGTGCGGTTGCCCGACGGCTTCACTGCATTGGGATACTCGAATCGTGCAAGTTCGGAGACCGTATTGAATTCGATGCGCTTCTCGGAGCCGAAGCGATAGACCGGCGACTCAGCCGTTAGCTGCGGCAGACGGTCGTAAGGCGGCTGAACAATGGCACTCGGATCCTGCAGCGTTTGGAACTTCTGCGCGCGCGCTTTGAAAGTCCAATCGAAGTTACGGTACGTTAAGCTCGCTTCGCGCGGTAAGGTCGTGATCGAAGTGATCGATACGAAGTCTGCGAGATCGACGAAATAGCGTGCGTCAGAAACGCGGTTGAACCCGAGTTGCAACGTTAAGTTCGGAGAGAAACTTTGGGTGTGCTGAATGTTGAGCGCGGTCCGGTCGCGATTGGCTTCGCGATCATTGGGCAGGTATTCGCCGACCCAGCGTCCGCTCGCGGCGCCCAGCGGCGTGCTCAACAAGTAACGTGCTTCCGTATTGAATAGCACCCCTCGCTTGGTCATCACGCGTGGCGTAATGGTTGCGTCATAGTTCGGTGCAAGGTTTAGGTAATACGGGACTTGCAACTCGAAGCCGCGCGCTTCACTCGTGGCGTAGGTGGGCGCGAGAAAGCCACTCTTGCGTTCGTTCTTGAGCGGAAACGAGAATTGCGGCAACCACCCAATCGGCACGCCGGCGAAATAAATCCGGGCGTCTTTAGCGGTGCCCACGCCCGTCAGTTCGTTGACATCAAGTGTGCCGACATCTAGGCGCCACGCGGGGTTCGGGGAATTACAGGTTGAGTAGGTGCCGCGGATAACGCGATATTGGTCTTCACCGGTAAATAAAAGCTCTTCCGCTTTTCCGCGACCCTTATAGAGCCCCAGTACAAAGTCGGGAGA
This sequence comes from Betaproteobacteria bacterium, assembly GCA_013298765.1. Taxonomy (GTDB): domain Bacteria; phylum Pseudomonadota; class Gammaproteobacteria; order Burkholderiales; family Casimicrobiaceae; genus Casimicrobium. Next base: position 123,632 of record JAAFJA010000006.1, on the reverse strand, counting down.
TTTCATAAACCCGGTAAACGTGTCTCGCTTGTATTCGAGCTCGGGCCCAGAAATCAGGTCTTGCCATGAGCGAATCGACACATTGCCCTTGGCGCGAAGCGTGTCAATTGGAATATCGTAGTAAAGATAATCGGTAAAGACTTCGCGTGACGGGGTGCGCACTTCTACGTTGCCGCGCGCTTCGAGAAAGCGCTCGTTTTCGCCCTTTGATTCCGTCGCGATGATCGTAGTTGTTTCTTTCCGAGCGTCGGCACCCTTTACCAACCGAAGTGGCGAAACGCCGCTGGGCGCGCCCGGACGGATCGCGCCCACGGCAGCGACGGGCGCTTCGCATGCGCAGGGAGCGTTCGCGCTGCAGGCGGCTGCCACGGGTGCAGGCGCTGCCTGGCCATTCGCGTCAATCGCAAACGATAAGGCGAGCAGCGCAACGAGCGGCGAGCGGGCAAATCGTTTCGGCGGATCGAAGGAATGGAGGCTCAAACAGTCAATTCCGGTGAGGCGCGCTCACCGTGATCGGTAAAATCGAAAGTTTATCCGACAAATCAAGGCGTTAGCCTTAAGGAAGCGCTGAACAAGTCTTGGCTGCACGCCGCATCGTCGGTCCTCGGGGATTTGGCGTATTGAAATTTCTCGACTGGCGTGCCACGTTTCGAGGTTTCTCCACACCTGATCGCAATCCGAGGCGTACTGTGTCGTGCAGACTTTTTCAGCGCTCCTCTTAGCGAAAAACGCAGGAGTCGCGAAATGCGCCGCGAGCATCGGGCGCTTGTTGCGTCGCCCGTCTGTTTGCGGCATTGCGCCGCACTGCCACCACACCCATGAAAAGAATTTCTTTGCCACCTACCGGAGCCGACCCGCGCCTCGATCTTGTTGTCGCTTGGCTGGAAGGGCTTTCCGATGCGCCGTGGGCAGCAATCGCCGCGGCCTCCGAAGATGCAAGCTTCAGGCGCTATTTCCGCGTCACCGGCGATGACGGCAGCAGCGCGATCGTCATGGATGCGCCGCCCGAGCAGGAAAACACGGCTCACTTTGTTACGGTGCTCCGCTTGCTCGAAGGCGGTGGCATCAACGTGCCGCGTCTGCTTGCGGAAGATGGCGCGCGGGGCTTTTTGCTCTTGGGCGATCTAGGCCCGAAAACGTTTCTCTCTGCGCTCTCAATCATGGGCTCGTCAGATGCCCTATCGCGAAACGCACTTTTCCATGATGCGATCGGCGCACTCGTCCGCCTCCAATTGATCGATCCAAACAAGGCGGAGCCCGCGCTCGGCCACTATCACGCTCGGCTCCTGCGCCGAGAGATCGATTTATTTCCCGATTGGTATTTGAAGACGCACCTGCAACTCGAACTCTCAAACGAAGAAAAAGAAGGGCTCGAGCACGTTTACGCGACGCTCATCGCGAGCGCGCTCGCACAGCCCACCGTGCTCGTGCACCGCGACTATATGCCACGAAATTTGATGGTGGTGAATGATCGCGCAGCCAACCCCGGCGTGCTTGATTTCCAAGATGCCGTAGTGGGGCCCATCAGCTATGACATTGCGTCTCTAATGCGTGACGCGTTTATCTCGTGGGAAGAGCCACAAGTCATTGATTGGACGATTCGCTATTGGGAGAAGGCGAAAAAAGCGGGCCTACCTGTTCGCGCTGATTTTTCAGAGTTCTACCGTGAATTCGAATGGATGGGTTTGCAACGGCATCTCAAAGTGATGGGCATCTTTGCGCGAATCAACTATCGCGATGGCAAACCGAAGTATCTGGCCGATGCGCCGCGCTTCGTGAGCTACGTGCGCGGCGTGGCAGGGCGTTACGAAGCGTTTGCGCCGCTCTTGCGCCTGTTTGATCGCATCGAGCAGCGAGCGCCGCAGGTCGGCTACACGTTCTAGATCGCCACGTCCACCGTGCCACTCGACATCTGCGCCATGATCCTCGCTGCCGGTCGCGGCGAGCGAATGCGACCGCTCACTGATCACCTGCCGAAGCCGTTGGTCGAAGTGCGCGGCAAACCGCTGATCGTTCACCACATCGAAAAGCTCGTCGCCGTGGGCGTGGAGCGCATTGTGATCAACGTAAGTTATCGCGCGGAGGACATCCGCAATGCGCTTGGCGACGGCGGGCGGTTTGGCTGCGAATTGAAATACTCCTACGAACCAGAACCGCTCGAAAGTGGCGGAGGTGTTGCAACTGCAGCAGCATTTTTCAACCAGCCCAACTTAATTTTGGTCAGTGCAGACATATTCTCGGAAATTGACTACGCACAATTTCTAGACTATCGCCCATCCAAAATTGGGGAAAGTGACTGGAGTTCAGATGCACATTTCTTCCTCGTGCCGAGATCAGAAGATCGACCGGGCGGTGAATTTGCGCTTGGCCGTGATGGGCGCTGCCACGAGGGTGAGCCGCGGCAAACGCTCGCCAACGTTGGTCTTTTGCGCACAGCGCTGATTGCAGACTGGCCGCAAAATCAGCGATTTGCGCTGCTCCCGCACTACCGCGACTGGGTTGCCCGCGGGCGGGTCACGGGCCAGCTACACACAGGGCTTTGGTGCAATGTCACTACGCCGGGCGACGTTGACACGCTCAATCGACTCTAGCGAAACGCAAACTACCGCTGCGCTCGCAAGCCTCTGCGCCGATAGCGAGAAACGTCTTCGGTCGCATTCGCCGCCGCCCACGGGGAATCGCACTTCAGAATCGTTCGATCTCGTACTATGCTTTCGGGCTAATCGCCGTGAATGCGTTGAATTTCAGTCTCGCAGCCACAACTCACTACAAAGACTTTTTCTCTAACCGTATGTCTACGAATCCATTACTTTCCACCACAGAACTTACGGACTACGCAGCGATTAAACCCGAACACGTGGTCCCCGCGATTGATGCGCTAATCGCTGACGCCCGGGCTGCAGTGGCCAAAGTTGAGGCCACAGAATCGCTTCGTTGGGAAACCGTGGTGGAGCCACTTCAGGACGCAAACGAGAGGCTGTCGCGTGCCTGGGGCGCGGTCGCTCACATGAACGCGGTGGTCAGTACACCCGAGCTGCGAGATGCGCATAATGAAGCGGAGCCGAAAATCACGCAGTATTGGACGGAACTGGGTCTGAACCGCGCGCTATTCGAGCGCTACAAGTCGCTCGCCGCAGATGAGTCGATTTTTGCCGCGTTGCTCGACGAACAGCGCGCGCTTTTGAAGCATGAGCTGCGTGATTTCCGTCTCTCTGGGGTCGAACTCGAAGGGACGTCGCGCGAACGCTTCGCCGCGATCCAAGAATCACTGTCCGCACTGGCAACAAAGTTTGAAGATAACGTTCTCGATGCCACCAATGCGTTCTCGCTCGACGTGGCCGCGACTGAGCTTGATGGGTTGCCTGAGGATGCCAAGCAAACGGCGATAGAAAAAGCGCGAGCCGCGGGGCTTGCTGACGGCATGGCACGCTTGACGCTGCACGCGCCTTCGTATCTGCCCGTGATGCAATACGCGAACTCGCGTTCATTGCGCGAAACGATCTACCGCGCGTATGTCACCCGCGCGAGTGAGCTCGCAGCAAATGCAATGCCGCCGACCGATTCTGTGGCCGCGAAGTTCGATAACTCAGAGTCCATCGAGCAGATCATGGCCTTGCGTGCAGAAGAAGCAAAGCTTTTGGGCTACGAGAACTTTGCCGCGCTCTCGGTGGTGCCCAAAATGGCCAACACGCCGGCGGAGGTGATCGCGTTCATTCGCGACATGTCGAAGCGCGCTCGGCCCTACGCCGAACGTGATCTTGCCGAGCTGCAAGCCTTCGCACGTGACGAGCTGGGCATCGCCACACTAGAAGCTTGGGACGCCGCTTACGCCTCAGAAAAGTTACGCGAAAAGCGCTACGCCTTTAGCGATGAAGAAGTGCGTCAATATTTCCCCGAAGATCGTGTACTCGCAGGGCTTTTCCGGGTGGTCGAACAGATCTACTCCGTCAAAATCCGTGAAGGCAAAGCCAGCGCTTGGCACAAGGACGTGCGCTATTTCGAAGTGCTCGATAGCAGCAAGGGCGGCACTGGTGCGCGGGTTGGCGAATTTTTCTTCGATCTTTACGCCCGCGAAGGCAAGCGACCCGGTGCGTGGGCCGACACTGCGCGGGCGCGTCGTGTGGTGCGTGGGCGCACGCAAACACCTGTCGCCTACATGACCTGTAACTTCCCCTCACCCGTCGGCGGCAAGCCCGCACTTTTTTCGCACGACGACGTGATCACGCTGTTTCACGAATTCGGTCACGGCTTGCACCTACTACTCACCGCGGTGGGCACGCTGGGCGTTTCTGGCTTCGGGCATGTTGAATGGGATGCGGTGGAGCTGCCGAGCCAATTCATGGAAAACTACTGCTGGGAATGGGATGTGCTTTCGCACATGACGCAGCATGTGGATCGTGGCGAGCCGCTACCTCGCGCGCTCTTTGAAAAGATGATCGCAGCGAAGAATTTCCAGGCCGGCATGGGCACCGTACGCCAGATGGAGTTCGCCTTGTTTGACATGCGACTCCACACCGAAAATCTGAGCGTCAACCGCGCTGAACTGCTGCGCGTTTTGGGCGAAGTTCGTCGCGAGGTGGCAGTGCTGATTCCGCCTCACTGGAATCGCATGCCGTGGTCGTTTGCCCATATCTTTGCAGGCGGCTATGCAGCGGGCTACTACAGCTATAAGTGGGCGGAAGTGCTTTCGGCCGATGCCTACAGTCGTTTCGAGGAAGAGGGAGTGCTCTCCGCTAAGGTGGGAGATGACTTCCGCCGCGAGGTATTAGGGCGGGGTGGTAGCCGCGACGCCATGAGCAATTTCATCGCGTTTAGGGGGCGCGCGCCTTCAGTGGACGCGCTTTTGCGGCACAATGGTATGGTTTCGAGTCCAGCGCCTCGCGTTTAGGCGCGCTATTGCGGGAGGATGCTCAGAATGATGGTTCAAAAGCTCACACTAGGGTTAGCGCTGGCGCTGATTAGCGGCGCAGTCGCCGCTCAAGCGGTCTATCGCTGGACTGATGCAAACGGCCGGGTCATTTACTCCGACCAACCCCCACCGCCGGGCGTTAAGGGCGAAGAGCGAAACGTTCGCGGAAATTCAATTCAAAATAACGAAGCGTCGCTTGCTTCAAGCGATGCGCAAAAGCGCAATCCCGTGACGCTCTTCGTGAGTGAATGCGGCGAGAGCTGCGATCAGGCGAAGGGCTACCTGAATCGCCGCGGAATTCCTCATACGGTCGTTGACCCGACGAGAAGTGCGGAGCTCAATAAGAAGTTTCGCGACGAAACCGGCGGCAACGTGATCCCTGTACTCAAGATTGGCGAGCGCAAGCTTTCTGGTTGGAGCGAAGCGAACTGGGCGGGCGCCCTTGACGGTGCGGGTTATCCCAAAACGCCGCCATTCGCGAAGCCCAAGCCCGTAGAAGATCTCACCGGGATTGATGCCGCGAAGAAAGACGCGCCGAAAGACGCACCAAAGAAAGAGGCACCTAAGCCGAATTCGTAAGTCGCCACGCTAAGGCCCCAGAGCGCGCGTGACGCGCGATAACGCGAGCTGGATCTCTCATCCACTCGCGTTTTTTATTGCCCCATCCCCCCTCTATTTCCTGGTTCATCTCGTGAAAATTACTACTTGGAACGTTAATTCACTGACCGCACGCAAGGAGCGCGCGGAAAACTGGCTTCGCGCAAACGCGGTTGATGTGTTGTGTTTGCAAGAGCTCAAGATGGAGGATGCGAAGTTCCCGCACGAGATGTTTGACGCACTTGGTTATCACTCCCTTGCATTTGGGCAGAAGACCTACAACGGCGTGGCGATCATTACGAAGAATGACTTGCCGACGCCCACCGACGTGGTGCGCGGCATCCCAGGATTCGAAGACGAACAATCGCGCGCGATTGCGGCCACCGTGGGCGACACACGAGTCATCTGCCTCTACGTGGTTAACGGACAAGAGGTTGGATCGGAGAAATTTGCCTACAAACTGCGTTGGCTAGAAGCGTGTACGCAATGGCTTGAGCGCGAGCGCGCGACCCACGACAAGCTCGTGGTCGTGGGTGACTTCAACATTGCGCCAACCGACGCCGATGTGCACGATCCCAAGGCGTGGGAAGGCCAAGTGCTGTGTACCGTTGAAGAGCGGGCATTTTTCAATCATTGGGTCGCGCTCGGCCTCAGCGACACGTTTCGCCAGTTCGAGCAACCCGCCAACACGTTCTCGTGGTGGGATTACCGCATGCTTGCGTTCCCGAAAAACAAGGGCTTGCGAATCGATCACGTCCTCGCGTCGCCCGCAATGGCGTCACGTTGCACGTCGTGTGCCGTGGATCGTAATGAGCGTAAAGGCGAAAAGCCGAGCGATCATGCGCCGGTAACTGCTGTCTTCGCGCCCGAATAAGTTCGAAGGTCTTTCGAGAGCGTTCGCTCGCCGGTTTCGCGACGTTGCGGCGGCGAGCTGCACGCAAATGCGCGCTATCATTTTCTGCATGAAAGTGATTGTGCTTGGCGCGGGACTCATCGGCGTTGCGACCGCGTATTACCTGTGGCGTGACGGACACGAGGTCGAGGTTTTTGATCGCAACGATGACGCCGCGAGCGAGACGAGCTACGCCAATGCCTGTCTTGTTTCTGCGTCGCGTGCGCTGCCGTGGCCGACCCCAAACATTGGAAAAACGATTTGGCGCGCGCTCACCGATCCGAGCGCACCCATGCGTATCGTGAAGCCACTCGACCCACGGCTTTGGCGCTGGGGCGGCGAATTTGTGTCATACGCAAATGAAGCTCAGTACGATTACTTGAGTAAAGCGAAGCTCGAATTTTCGCGCTTCTGCCAGAGCGAACTCGAATCGACGATCGCAGAGACCGGGCTCGATTGTGGTTATCGACGTGAAGGCTTGCTCTACATCTGCCGAAGTGAAGCGAGTTTGGAGTCGGCGCGCGTCCGGCTTAAACATTGCGCGAAGTTTGGCGTTGAGGCGAAGCTGCTTTCGCGCGCGGAGGCGATTGCGCTTGAGCCCGCGCTTTCTCACACAGATTTCGCAGGCGCGAGTTTCGCCCCGACCGATGCGCAAGGTGATTCTCGACGCTTCACCCGTGCGCTTGCGGCATTTCTTTCCGAGCGCGGCGTCGTATTTCGCTACGGCGCGGAGATTCGCACAACGCTCTCGGTGGTAGATCGCGGCTACGGTGTTTTCGCAAATTTGGAGCCGCTTCAGGCTGACAAATTCGTCGTGGCACTTGGCCCGGCAAGCTACCACTTTGCGAAGCAGCTTTCGTTGAAACTGCCCATTTATCCGGTGAAGGGCTTCTCACTCACGGTGCCCATCAAAGACCCGTCGAAGGCCCCTTCGCGCGGCGGCATTTGCGAAGATAGTTTGGTTGCGTTCTGCCCGTTGGGCGGCTTCATGCGACTCACTACCGGCGCGCTTTTCGCCGGGGACGACAAAAACTATCACGCGTCGAATTTTGAGGCACACCACGATAGTTTCGAGTCACTCTTCCCCGGCGCGCTCGATTGGAAAATGAGCGCCGAGATTGAACCCTGGGCGTGCTTGCGCCCGATGACGCCTTCTTCGCTGCCGATTCTCACGACTCAGGTCAACCAGTTCGGCGACGGCTCGCTCATCTGGAACTGCGGCCAAGGACACATTGGCTGGACGATGAGCTGTGGCTCTGCCCGCGTCGCCGCTGACTTGGTTGCCGAGCGCGACCCGAGCTTCCCGTTGAACGCGATGCAGAGGTGCTAGTTTGATAGCAACTTAGTGGCGTAATCGCTTGTTCAATTGGGGCTACGTATCCAAAAAAATAATGAGCTTTTTTGATGTTTATCGTTCACTAGCCCCAATTAAATTGGGGTTTACGATCAAAAGCTGATTGATGTGAACACGTCGCTTTGCCAAAACTTCGTTACTTCACCACGATCTCAAACGCGAGAAATTGGTTGATTTGATTTCGATTGAAATTGTCATCGCTCGCGACGATCAGCGTGCGGTTGCCGTTTGGTAGTCGCGGGCCGAAGCTCATGGCTTCAGTGTTGTCCAAGCGCATGAGATTGAGGGAATCGAAGTTGAGCACCAAGCGCTTCTCGGCGACGCGATATGTTGCACCGGTGAGCGAGGAGAGATTCAACGTGTCGCTACCCTCACGCGTATCGACGACATAGATTCGAATCGAATTACCAATCCCTTGCGCGAAACTGCGCTCCAACACGAGCATGCGGTACTCGTCAAACATTAATATTTCTGGTGCACCGTTGTCCGCAAAGCCGGTGGGTGGCATCGGGCGATGTGGAAGCGCATCCAGGCGATAGGCAAACTGGCGAAGCGCTTTTCCTGTCGCGGTGTCGTAGTGCGTGATGCGGATGGGCGCGCCGCTCTCGGCGGTGGGCATCGCGCCGTCTTCGAAGAGCGGCCCTTCCATCGCCACCCAAAGACTCGCCTGACCGGGCGTGAAGCTCATCGCTTCAAACGTGGTGTTGTCACGCGGGCCGCGCTCTCCATCGCGCATGGCAAACATCGGGAGCGTAGGGAGTTCGCGTACAAAGCTGCCGTCGAGCCGCATCTCTCGCACAAACGGTGAGAGCCCCAGCCGCTTATCGCCCTCACTCGTCCACAAAAGCGTGTCCGTTGCTCGTCGATAGCGAATGGATTCCGGATCAAGCACGTTCACCGGATCGCTTCTCGCATCGCCCGGCAGCCCGCCGTCGGCCTTCTTGATCGATACGGCGCTCAAGATTTGCGGCGCACCAAGCTCGGTTGCGCTGACCGGAATTCGCGCAGTGTAGAAGCGTGCAGGGCCATTCTGCGAACGATCATCTGAGAGGAGGTAGAAGACGTCGCGCGCCTCGTCGTAATCCATTCCCGAGATGCCGCCAAAGGTGGTACCTCCCCGCTCTGCGCGGTGCGGAATCGTGCGCTCACCAATTAAGCGAAGCGAGATGGTGGATGGCGTAACGCTCTCGGGCGCTGGCGCTTGTGACCAATTCGCGCACGCGGTCAAAAAGAGCGTTGCGAGTGCGGTGAGCAGCAAGGCGGCAACGCGGTGCGAGGTGGCAATCTGAGTCATAGGAAGGCTTCGAAAATGTTCGAGACGGTGTTCGCGAAAGTATGCGCTACTTCGGTGGCTTTGCATCGCGCATACGTTCACGCCACCAGTCCAGTGCGCGCCCGCGTGCATTCGCCCGCCAGGCCACGACTAAGCCCACCACCGGCTTTGGCGCATCTACGCGCTTCTCAATCAATCGACCCGTCTTGATTTCTGGTCTAGCAAACCACGTTGCGAGATAGCCCGCACCAAGCCCTGCGATCTGCGCATCAATTTTTGCGCGCATATTCGGCACCACGAGTCGATCTTGCCCGGATAAGAGCCCCGTTGTTCTGAGCGGAAGTCGACGCGAGGTGTCGGCAACGGCAACGCCGCGAAACTCGGTTACATCGGCACTGGCGATCGGATCAGTCGCCCGCGCAAGCGGATGCGCGGGGGCCACGCAAAACAGGAACGTGACATCAAAAAGGCCTTGCGATCCGAACTGGGCGCTATTGGGCACGTCGCCAGACGCGCCGATCACCAAGTCCACCCGGCCATCAGCAAGCGCGTCCCACGATCCAGCCAAGGTCTCCTCCGAGATGCGCAGCCGCGTGGGACAGGCCTCCTTGAAATAGACGGCGAGATGCGGCTCCAACCAAGCCCACGGAAGAATTGCATCGAGCGCGATACGAAGTTCAGGCTCCCAACCTTTGGCCGCTTGAGCGATGCTCGCCTCGACCGATGCGGCATGTTCAAGCAACCGCCGTCCTTCGTCGAGCAATAGTTTCCCAGCTGATGTGAGCGCTGCCCGATAGCCGCGCCGATCAAAAATCAGCACATCCAGATCGTCTTCAAGTTTTCTGATGGAATAGGTAAGCGCGGAGGGCACTTTCCCCAAAGCGCTCGCCGCGCGACCAAAGCTCCCAAGGCGATCAATGGCATCTAGCATTTCGAGGGCTTCAAAGCTTAGTTTCAAAATAGTCAAAAATTTTGAATGAATACGTCAATTTTGCCGTCTTTTCCGGCAGTCGACTAGTCGCCAAAATTCCATTTACTGAACGCCCTCGTGGGCAAGCTTGGAGTTAAATCATGTTGAGCATTCGTAAATCTGAGGAACGCGGCTACGCGAATCACGGCTGGTTAGAAAGCCGCTTTAGTTTTTCATTTGCTGAGTATCAGGATCCGAAACACGTTCACTTTGGGCCGCTTCGCGTCATTAACGATGACTACATCGAAGCGGGCAAAGGCTTCGGTATGCACGGGCATCGCGATATGGAAATCGTGACCTACGTGCTCGAAGGCGCGATTGCGCACAAAGATTCGCTCGGCAACGGCGAAACGATTCGCCCCGGCGAAGTGCAGCGCATGAGCGCAGGGCGCGGCATCATGCACAGCGAATTCAATCCGTCAAATACTGAGCGAACCCACTTGCTGCAAATTTGGATCATTCCAGATCGCACCGGTGGTTCGGCCTCATACGAGCAAAAGTTTTACGATGATTCACAGAAGCGTGGGAAGCTGCGCTTGGTTGCATCGCCGGATGGGGCGGAGGATTCGGTCACCATTCAGCAAAACGCGCGGATGTATGCTGGGCTCTTTGATGGGGCTGAGTCTGCAACACGCTCGATCGACGCCCATCGGCTTGTGTATGTGCACATCGCGCAAGGCAGCGCTCATGTCAACGGCGTTGCGCTCACAGCGGGCGACGCTGCAAAGATTGAAGGCGAAACCAGCATCACTATTGATCGCGCAAGCGGCGCAGAAGTGCTGCTCTTTGATTTACCGCCGCTGCAATAAGTGCTCTGCTCACGTTTCATGGCGGCAATTCAACACATAACTCCTGTTTCTTTCACACACTCCTAGGAATTCATCATGGCAAAAGTAGCAATCGTTTTTCATTCGGGTTACGGACACACCAAAGCGCTCGCTGACTCTGTACAAAAGGGCGCGGCTGATGCGGGCGCGGAGGTGAGCGCAATGAGCGTTGAAAACGTGAATTGGGACGCGCTCGCGGCGGCTGATGCAATCATCTTCGGCGCACCGACTTACATGGGCGGCCCATCGGGTCAGTTCAAGATGTTTGCCGACGCGTCGAGCAAAGTGTGGTTCACCGCAGGATGGAAGGACAAGCTCGCGGCGGGTTTCACCATTTCCGGTTCACGCACGGGCGATAAAGCAAGCACGCTTTCTTATTTCCAAACCCTCGCGATGCAGCACCACATGATCTGGGTGGGCTCAGGCATGATGCCCGGGAATAACAGCAGCAAAGGCAGCGAAGCTGACTTGAATCGCTTGGGCTCAGCGTCCGGGCTCATGGCGCAGGGCAATGTCGACCAAGGCGTTGAAGGTATCCACGAGAGCGACTTCAGAACCGCTGAAGCGTTTGGTAAGCGCATCGCTGAAGCGGCGAAGCGTTGGGGGAAGTAATCGCGGTTAATTGCGACAGTAGCGCGGCGACTCGTCGTCGCGCTCCAACGGTTAAGTTAATGCAGCTCTTTCCCGTGGAACCTTGTATATGCGGGGAAAGCGGCATACAAACTCATATCTCTAGATAGACAAAAGCGGACGCACGCCCCGCAAGATGATGGACAAGAGTCCAGAAGCGGCTAATTTTCGGTGTGGCTACCAAAGCCACGCAGCACCGCGCACGCCGCTCGAATCGCCATGCACGTTCCTTACGATCCGCGTCTCGACGAATTCGCTAAATACGTATTGAGCCAATAGCGGCGGCACGTTTGCGTAGAGCCGATCAATATTCGACACGCCACCGCCAAGCACGATCACGTCGGGATCGAGGATATTCACCACGCTTGCCAGCGCTCGCGCCATCCGATCTTCCACGCGTTGCAAGTACGCTTCCGCTGCGCTGTCCCCCGACGCTGCACGAGTCACGATTTCCTGTGTGCTAATCGCGCCTCGTTCAAAGTGTCGCGCGATCCCTGGTCCGGAAAGCCAGGTTTCAATACAACCCCATTTGCCGCAATAGCAGCGAGCGGCCCCTTGCTCGGCAAGCTCATCCGCGGCAGGCCACGGCAGCGGGTTGTGGCCCCATTCGCCCGTAATACTGTGCAGACCGTTGATCGCGCGCCCATCGACGACGATTCCGCCGCCGCATCCCGTTCCAAAAATCACGCCAAACACAACTGAGCTGCCTTTGCCTGCGCCGTCTACCGCTTCGGAGAGCGCGAAACAATTCGCGTCGTTCGCCATACGGATTTCACGATCAAGACGCGCTTCGATTTCTTGCTTGACGGGTTCACCGTTCAAAACCACCGTATTGGAGCCACGCAGTAAACCCGTCTTCGGCGAAAGCGAGCCCGGTGTTCCAATACCCACTGAGGCGCGCACGCCCATGGCCGCTTCGGCGCGGTGCACTAGCGCGGCAATCGCATCGTAAATATCGGTGGCGCGCTCTTTCGGCGTGGGCACTCGCTCACGCCACTGCACCTCGCCGCTGGCACTTAGCGCAACCGCCTCGATCTTGGTCCCACCCAAATCAACGCCGATCCGAACATTCATCGCTTGGCACCTTTCGTGCCCTTCGCGCCTTTCACGCTTCTTGCGCTTTTGGCAGTGACTTTCGGTTTAATGCCGCCGCCTGCGGCAAGTTGGGACGACTCGCGCTGGATCAGCGTCGTCTCCAGCACAACAAGCGCGGGCGCTTTACCCTCTCGCGCTGCAAGCACAGCGTCGACCAGCGCTTGCGCTGCCGCTGCAAGGGGCTGTCGGACGCTCGTGAGCGTCGGATGGACTTGGCTCGCGAGCGACAAGTCGTCATAGCCCACCACACACACATCGTCCGGCACACGAAGCCCGCGCGCGTTGAGTAACCCGTTGGCGGTCATCGCAATCAAGTCGGAGCAGGCGAAGAGTGCATCAAAGTCAGCGGTGTGGTCGAACAAGTCTTCGAGCGAGCGCCGCGCTGCCTTACCTTCAAACGGAACCGCCGCAGTGAGACCGGGATTCACCAAGTAGCCGGCTTCGATCAGCGCATCGCGGTAGCCTTCGAAGCGAAGCGCCACTTCGGGCAAACGTGTGTCACCCAGAAACATGATCCGGCGGCGACCGCACGCAATCAGGTGTTCAGTCGCGAGCTTTCCCCCCAGGCGGTTGTCGCCGCCCACGGTGAAGTAATTTGAACCCGGCAACGTTGCGCCCCATACCGCAATCGGCACCCCTCGCGCCGCCAACCCCGTCAACACGTAATGGTGAAGCCATTGACCGATAACAACGATGCCGAGCGCTCTGCCGGATACCACCAAGCCTTCAACATCGTCGATATGATCTTCGTTCACGCGCGTGAGCAGCATGTCGTAGCCGCGCGACGTAAGCGCATCCGCGAGTTCGCCAAGAAGCGAAATGAAGAAAGGATCTGAGACGGGTTGTTGGTCCGCGTTCGACTTTGGAAGCACGACTGCAATCGTTTGCGATTGACCGCGCCGCAGGTTCTGCGCGCCCACATTCGCGCTGAAGCGAAGTGACTTGGCCAGATCGACAATTTTCTTGCGGGTGGCGTCATTTACAAGATCGCTTCCCGCCAGCGCGCGCGAGACGGTAGACACGGATACGCCCGCCATCCGGGCGATATCGATCATCTGCATTCGCGTGTTGGGTTTTTTCTCGCTTCGCATGACTGCCATTGTGCTCAGGCCGTACTGGGCCGGGAGATCGGAAAATTCGTAGGACAGAGTTTAACCCTTGGTTGCACCTGTGTGCGACTGTCGCTAGATGCCCGAGTCGGCAGCGAGCTAATTTGGCCACCGCTAGGCTTGGCGGCAATTTCACGGGGTGATTTGCTGTTTTTTTACGACATCAAACAGCAAATGATAAATTCATTGCAAACGTTTGCAAAAAGTCTACAACAAGCGCTAGACTTCGCGTCGTGGTCAGTCAAAGACCTCACGCAGTGCCCGAGAATTGCCTAGTAAAGTTCGCGATGTGCAGCGCCCGACGCAACTGACAATTGGCGATTCACAGAAAAGATTTAGAACGATCCACTAAGGAGAAGACATCATGCTGTCCCGCTTGCCCGCCTCAGCGCAAACACGTCGTTTGCTAGCGCTGTCGGTTTCAGTCGCCATCTCGCAAATGGCGCTTGCACAGACCCAACCTGCCACCCAAGAAAACAAAGAAGATAAGAAAGCGCTCGATCTCGAACGAGTCGTGGTGACCGCCACTGCGACCCAGGGGTCAAAAATGAAGCAAAGTCTGTCGGTTTCCACCCTGGACACCCAGCAGATTCAAGCGACCCAGGCAGCGAGCGCTGCTGAAGTGTTACGCGCCATTCCAGGGATTCGCTCAGAATCTTCGGGCGGCGAAGGAAACACCAACATTACCGTTCGCGGCGCGCCAATTTCGGCGGGCGGCTCGCGTTACGTCCAACTGCAGGAAAACGGCTTGCCGATCATGCTGTTCGGCGATGTTGCTTTCGCAACGTCTGACATGTTCCTTCGAATCGACAACAGTCTTGATCAGCTTCAGGTGGTCCGCGGTGGATCAGCCTCGACTCTCGCCACAAACTCACCTGGCGGCGTGATCAACTTCATCACCAAAACGGGTATCGATAAGGGTGGCTCAGTAGGCGTCGGTCTCGGTGTGGATTTCAACCAGCAACGCGTTGATTTTGACTACGGTTCGGGCCTCAGCAGTTCAGGATCGAGCTGGCATGTGGGTGGCCACATTCGTACCGGCGAGGGCGCGCGTCCATCCGGCGAGCGTCAAGAAAAAGGCGGTCAACTGCAAGCGAGCTTCTCGCAAGCGTTCCGTGGTGGCTCGTTGCGCGTGTACGCAAAGTATCTCGACGACCAGACGCCAACCTATCTCCCAGTTCCGGTGCGCACCGTCAACGGCCAGATTCGCGAGGTGCCGGGCGTTGATCCGCGCACGTACACGCCGTACGGCCGCAATTGGCCGCTTGATCCTGTGCTCAACAAAGACAATTCGCGTAGTCTCACTGACGTAAACGACGGGTTAAGTGTTAAGGCCACATCGCTCGGCGGCGAACTGATGCTTGATCTGGGCAACGGCTTCAAGCTTGAAAATCGTGCACGGTTCTCAAATCTGTCGGGACGCTTTACTGGCGTGTTCCCTTGGGGCGATTTGACTCCTGGAACTTACACGATTCAATCCGGCCCGGACAAAGGCAAATCGTGGACAGGCCTCGCCACAAATGCAACGATCTTCAATACGTCGATCGACGATATGGGCAGCTTCAGCAACGATCTGAAGCTCACGAAGTCAATTACGCTGGCCGACAAGGCACGCCTCGATCTCACAGGCGGCTTGTTCTACAACCAGCAAAAAGTTGAGCTAACCTGGAACTTCAATCAGTACGTGATGCAGGTGGTCAACGAGAACCCTGCGTTGCTCGGAAGCTCAAAGTACCCCACGGGAGTCATCGGCTTCGGTGCGCCAGAGTGGGGGTACTGCTGCCAACGCGCGATCGACGCAAAGTACACCACGGCATCGCCGTATTTCGCGGTTGCCTACGAAGCAGGCCCGCTCAACCTCGATGCAAGCGTTCGCTTTGATCGGCAAAGCGCGAGCGGCAGCCGAAATCGCGCCGTGAACAATGGAACGCAATACGTTGCGGCAAACGCAGCCAAAATCGACTATGACAAGAACAACACGTCGTTCTCGCTCGGGTCAAACTTTCGCGTGAGCCGAGATCTCGCCGTTTTCGGTCGATACAGTGAAGGTGCTGCATTCAAAGCAGATCGTTTGTGGGGCGACGACTACACCTCAAGACTCAGCGGCGAAGTCGCAATTGACAAGCTGAAGCAAGCGGAAGTCGGCGTTAAAGCGCGCAGTGGAAATCTGAGCGCATTTGTGACCCTTTTCAATGCGCGCACGAATGAATCGAACTACGAAGCAACAACGCAGATCAGCACCGTGCGCAGCTATCGGGCAAACGGCGTTGAGGTGGAAGCCGCCTATCTAATGGGGGACTTCCGCTTGGCAGGGGGTTTAACGCTGACAGATGCGAAGATCACCGCAGCGAATGATCCCACGGTGGTCGGCAACAAGCCGCGCCGCCAAGCGCGCGTGGTCTACCAACTCTCGCCGAGCTACAGCTTCGGTGCGCTGAACTTGGGTGCGTCGCTGATTGGAACCGGCAAGTCGTTTGGTGATGACGGCAACACGATTACCCAGAAGGGCTTTGCGGTGATCAACGCATTCGCAAACTATGAAGTGAGAAAGAACCTAGTAGTCGGCGTCGGCGTGAACAATTTGACGAACAAAATTGGCTACACCGAGGTCGAGGGCGATGGCCATGCCGCGCGTTCGATTAACGGTCGCACAGTCAAAGCGACGTTGAAGTACACGTTTTAGTTTGTGACGAGGTGCGAGGGGTGTTGAATGAAACGCGCCTCGCGCTTGTCGCAGCAACTGCAACGCGATCCGATTGTTTGTCGTGATGAATCGTACATAAACAACAAGAGGCCGCCCCTTACGAGAGTGCCTCCACCTCTCGTCATTCCACGGCCCTGACTTGTCTCTCCAATTCTCAGAAGCGTTTAGCAATTGCCGCTAAACGCTTTTTTTATTTGAGCTAGAGAATAAAAATGGTGTGTATTGAAAGTAACCCAAAAGAGCGTCTTATCTCAATTAAAAAAGGCTACAAGTAGTTCACTCGAAACGTAAGATTTCGCGTAACTTGCGTGCAATCACACCGTATGTGAGGCAAAAGTCAGCGCTGCAGCGTAATGCGCTTCGGGTGGCGTTTTTCGATCGCTTTTTGGAGCGCGTGCCGCGAGTGTTCGCGCGAGCGGCGCACCCTGTCCGCGACTACGCGTGCATCGCGAAGGAAATCGCTGTCAATTCGTCGCCAGCGCGGGCGATGTTTGCTGTGCCGTAGCGGGCGGATTTCGAGGCGGGTGAATTGCTCGCTCGAATTTCCCACTGACCGGTTTCTACATTTGCGCTCAATACCGCTTCGTGCGCTTCGTGCGTCCAGCGCATCACGAGCGTGGATTCTGTCGGTGTGGCGTAGTTAAACGCCCCCTCGAAAGCGGGATGCTCATTGCGAAGCCGAATCAGTTCGATCAAGGATTTCACTACTGGCCGCTCAATAGCGCTCTTCACTTCGTCGCGCATGAAGTAGTGGCGATTGATGTCGCGCCCGACTTTCGTTTTGCGCAAGAGCGCCATGTCATTTCGCTCCGCGAGCAATCCCATGTAGTACACCTGGGGCACGCCGGGCGTGAAAAACTGAATCGCACGCGCAAGCAAATAGAGCGAATCGTTGCCGCCCAACGCGTCGTAATAGGTGCAATTCACCTGATAGAGATCTAAGTTTGAAGCCGCCGCGCCCGTGGCTTCACGGGATTCGCCAGCACAGTTTTCGTGAATCATTTCAACGAGACGATCCAACTCTGCCGGTGGGACGAGCCCCGGACGCTGATCGCGGTCGCTCGCATCCGCGCCAATATCGATGATTCCGATACCGTCGTGTGTATCAAGCACGGTGACCGCATTTGCAGGACGGATCGCGAACCAGCGTGCGAGTGCGCCCACCTTTTTGAACAGGAGTGCATGCAACACAAGCGGTGGCAACGCGAAGTCATAGACCCAATCCACACGTTTCGCAATATCAATTTGACGCTGGAAATAGGAGTGAATTTCCACCAGAACTTCGAGCCCGCGTGACTTTGCTTTTTCCGCGAATTGATCAATGAAGTCAAAGGTTTCGGGGAGCATGAAACACGAGGTGCCAGCGCGTTTGATCGCGTAGCCGACGGCATCCAATCGGATCATGCTCACGCCACTTTTGGCGAGGGTATCAAGGATGCTCTCCAGATAGGCGATTCCTTCCGGGCGTTCAACGTTGATGTCGATTTGCTTCGGTGTGAATGTGGTCCAGAGGATTCGCTTTTCGCCATTCTTGAGCGATGCATAGGTGAAGGGCAATCCAGGCCGCGGGCGATAGATTTGCAGGAGCTCCTCTTCGGTCGCGCCATTAGGAAATACCGAATCCATCGACGTGAATAGGTTCGCGTAACGCGATTGACTACCATGCTCACTGAAATCGCGGTACTGCGGCGAATCGGAAGATACGTGATTTACGATCACGTCCGCCATCACAGGAAGTGCTTCGGACAGGCGTGCAATGTCTCTCCAATCCCCAAGTCGCGCGTCGACTTCCGTATGATCGACGGGATCGAACCCGGCATCTGCGCCGTCGATGGGTGAAAAGAAGGGGAGCAAATGAATGCCGCTAAACACTTGATTCAGCTCCGCCGTGAGCATTGATTGAAGCTCCTTGAGGCCGCCACCAGACAGGCGATCAACGTAGGCGATGAGCTGAACTTTGTTATGCATCTTGCGAACGATTAGTTGTTGTGTGGCACTGCCGTCAGCGTGTGCGACGGGTGCTTTTATGCGATTCGGTGCTACATTATCGCAAGCTTTGCAAACGTTTGCAAAAATATTTATAAGGAGGAATTCATGGCCGAAATGAAGCCACGGATGTCGCTTTCGCAGATCATCAACATGAACTTTGGATTCCTCGGAATTCAGTTCAGTTTTGGCCTGCAGCAGGCCAACATGAGCCCGATCTATAACTACTTGGGCGCTGACGAGGCAAGCTTGCCGCTGCTCTGGTTGGCGGGGCCAATGACAGGTTTGATTGTTCAGCCGATCATCGGCGCACTTTCATACAGAACCACGTCTCGAATGGGGCGGCGCACGCCATACTTCCTGATTGGTGCAATTCTGTGCAGCTTGTGCTTGCTCGCAATGCCGTACAGCCCTGCGCTCTGGATGGCGGCGAGCTTACTTTGGATTTTGGACGCGGCAAACAATGTGACGATGGAGCCTTATCGCGCGTTCGTGAGCGACAAACTGAACAAAGACCAGCACGCGATTGGATTCCTTACGCAAAGCGCATTCACCGGCCTTGCACAGACGCTTGCCTACCTCGCCCCGTCGCTCTTGGTTTGGTTCGGAATGAATAAGGATGCGGTTGGCACAAACCAAATCCCGCAAATCGTATTTGTCGCCTTCGTGATCGGGGCGATTCTGTCTTCAGCGACCGTGCTTTGGTCGGTCTACACCACACGCGAAGATCCGCTGCCGCCAGAGGTACTGGAGGAAATGAAGCGCAAGCCCTTTGGTTTGATGCCAGCGCTCCGTGAAATTTGGGATGCCGCGAAAGTGATGCCGCCGACGATGAAGCAACTCGCGGTGGTGTATCTCTTTCAGTGGTACGCGCTATTTTGTTACTGGCAATACATCACCTTGGCGGTTTCAAAGTCGCTCTTTGGCACCACCGACGGAACGACCACGGCGTTTCGCGATGCGGGATTACTCACCGGGCAGATGGGCGCGTTTTACAACTTCGTTGCCTTCATCTCGGCGTTTGCCATGGTCCCGCTGGCGCGTCGATTCGGTTCAAAGTCTCTACACATGGTGTGCCTTTTCCTTGCGGGTGTTGGCATGCTCGCCATTCCCGAGATTCGTAATCAATCGATGCTGTTTGTCGCGATGATTGGGATGGGCCTGGCGTGGGGGAGCATCATGGGTAATCCGTACGTGATGCTCGCGGGCAGCATTCCGCCGGAGCGCACCGGCGTCTACATGGGGATTTTCAATATGTTCATCGTGATTCCGATGATGATTCAAATCTTCACCTTGCCGCTGTATTACAAATCGCTCCTCGGTGGCGACCCAGTCAACGCGATTCGTCTAGGCGGCGCGCTCATGATCTGCGCGGCGGTTGCAACGATTTGGGTAAAGACGAAACAAGAGCAATAGAAAAGTTCAATACGCTCAAATATTGACGGAGCGAAAGCGACTAAAAACAAATTCTCGTTAAAACAGGTTTTCGTGTGCTTACCCCAATTCCTATGAGGCTATCGCCGTAAAGCTTTTCGAAGGAGCGCAGCTTACCGATGGTCGAAATCGAGGCGAGAGCGCTGCGAAGCCCGTGTCTCAAGGCGTGAACGCGGTGCCACAGTTCGCGTTTAACCATTCGCGGATGTTGTTGTTCACACCAACTGGGAGCGCCCATTGACTGCGCGTTGCGTTCGCTGAAATCGCGCTCTGGGTGACCGCAGTTCCAGTCAACCCGAGCATTGCTCGCACGAGCACCAGGCCGTCACTCGTCGCGCTCGGGCTCGGCGCACCGAGCACATTGACACTTGCTTTTTCGCTCGCCGCGTAGAGCGCCGCGGGTGTCGTGTTCTGAGCGCAAGTGCCTGCGAGGCCGTTAAAGCTCGGGGCGGTAGAACCCAGAAACCGTCGCAAGACCGCCGCACCGTCTCGATCCGCCTCAAGCAATCCATTGCCGTCCACATCCAGATTGCAATTGGGATAGGCGCTATCGAGTAGCGCGGTTAAGTTGCTCGTCATGCTGGTGGAAAGTGCGTTGGGGATTTTTACGGCGGGGATGCGATAACCTGCCGCACGCGGATGAATCGAGCCTGTCCAGCCTGCAGGCCCGCTACAACGATAGCTGCCGCTTATTGCTGTGCAAAGAATTTCAGCATTCGACGTACAAATCGAAACACTCGCAATTGGCGAGCCGCTTTGTTGAATCGTGCCGGTGACGGCGGCATCCCGCCAGCGCGAAACTTTTACGCGCACATAGTTGAGCCCGCGCGCCGCGTGCGCACACGTGGGGTTTGCAGCGCAAGATGCCGAAGCGGCACCGCAACCTGCGGCAGAGCCGATGCAACTTTCCTCCGGCGTGTCGGGCGCAACGCCTGCGATGGTGCCCGAAGTCAGGTTAAGCCCACAGCTGAGGCCGTCGCTTGCAATGCGCAGGTTTGGGTTGGAGTAACAGGCGAGATTTCGATTGACGTAGGCAATAGACATGATGTCGCCGTGTGTCGGCATTTGACACGTCGCACCTGGTGTGCCGAATGGGATGCAACCCGGCGCGTTGTAGCCATACCCGAAGCCGTGGCCATACGAGACAACGGGCGTGGTTGCGTTCGGCGCTTCAAGCGCAAGGCTGCCGCGATCATGATTCATGCCCATGACGTGCCCAATCTCATGGGAAAAGGCCGTGTCAGGGCACGTGCCATTGCCTGCTTCGAGATCCAGCCCATCGCTGAACACGGCGTAGGCCCAGCCTTCGTAAGGTTCCATACCAAACCCGACTGTGCCGTTGCGATTGGCCATGCCGCAGCTCGCATGCGCATTTCGACGAAACGGTCGAATCATGACCACGATATCGGCGAGCGTTGAGTCGCGCAGCGGCGCAACGGCGGTTAACTCCGCCGGCGTAACGACGACGCGATTGAAGGCCGGGATCGAAGGCGTAATGGCATCAAGCGCGACGCCATTGCTGGTGAGTTCGGAATAGGCCGAGCGGTAGGTGCTAACAAGCCGAAGCGTGATCGCTACATCGCTATTGAGATAAGCGGTGTTCGCCTGCGCAATCAGATTATTGATGCGCGCCAAGACGAGCGATTCAGAGCCGTAGCGAGTCACCATCGCATGGGTGTACACCACGAGCAAATCAATCACACTTTGCGGCGTAGGGGTTGCGAAAAGCACAGGATCGCTGGGTAGCCTATGCGCCGCCGCGAGTGCGGGCGGAAGGGGGGGTGCGTCAATGTAGTCGTGTGCACTTGGTGGTGCCAACGTGTAATCCGCTGCTCGCTGGTCAAGCAACGAAACCGTACTGTTGACATTGCTTCCACTCAACTCGAAAACGCTATCGGCTGAGTAGACAACGCCATAGATATCGCCGTCGTTCTCCGTGATGAACGCTTGATATTCGCTTTCGCCCTCGCGATGCATCCCAACCCAAGTTCGCGCGCGGCCGCTGCCCGGCAGAACCCGAAGGCCCGTAAGCGCAAACGTCTTTTCTGGGCTCATGCGGATATGGCGCAGCTCGCCATAACCGTGCGCAAAGAGCACCCCGGTGTCGAGCGACACGCGGGTTCGAATCGGTGAACCGCTTGTATTGATGGACTGCGCTTCGCCGAGCGTGAGCCACGATTTAGCGTTGCCCGCAGCAAACGCGGAAACCGAAGCGATAGCAAAACCGAGCACTGCGATTGCCGCTTGAAAAACCGACCCCGTCGCTGACCTCATCGCGCCCCCGGAAACGTCACGCCGCTTCGATTCTATGGAAGCCGAAGCTGCATACGGTCAATCAAGTAACGCGCTAGATGCAGAACAGGTTAGCGCAATCCCGGCGACCACGCACGTTGGTGAACATCGGTGATTCGGCGTCGCGCATCAGCGATCAGGCCCGGATCTGGAATACCGCGGTTTCTCCGCGAAGATTCGGCAAAAACTTCACCTCGTGCCCCCCCGCCAGAACGATTTTCCGCTCGATGGTGATCTCTTTTTCGCCGCAGAAGCTATCGAAGTCGAGAATCGACGAGAAATGCACATTGGGCGTGTCGTACCACTGATAAGGCATACGTTTTGAGACGGGCATCCGGCCACCGACGCCGAGCTGCCAACGCACTTGCCAGTGCGCGAAATTGGGAATGGTCACGATCGCGCTCTTGCCGATTGCAAGCACGTCTTTTATTAGCGCTTCTGTGTGGCGTGTCGCCTGAAGTGTTTGAGAGAGCACAACCACATCAAAACTGCGATTGCGGAAAAAAGCAAGTCCGCCTTCGATATTGCTTTGAATGACATTGATGCCGTTCTGCATCGCGGAGAGGACTGCGCGGCTATCGATTTCCACGCCGTATCCGCGACAGTTTCTTTCCCGGATCAAGCGCGCAAGCAGCGCGCCATCGCCACAGCCGAGATCGAGAACGCGCGCGCCTTGTGGTACCCACGCGCTCACCACATCAAAGTCAGCGCGTGCATTGTGTGCTGCGAGGTTCATACGCGAATCTCCGCGAACACTTGGCGCAACAGAGCGTGATACTCGGGAATTGGCATCAAGAACGAATCATGCCCCTCGCTTGACTCAATCTCTGCGAAGCTCACATCGATTCGGTTGGCGACCAGCGCGCGCACGATCTCTTTCGAACGCTTGGGCGAGAAGCGCCAATCGCTCGTGAACGCGGCGATAAAGAATTTTGCTTTTGCTTTTCTAAATGCCAATTCGAGATCGCCACCAAACGGTCGTGCAGGGTCAAAATAGTCAAGCGCTTTGGTCATCAACAAATAGGTGTTTGCATCGAAGTAGCCCGCGAATTTGTCGCCCTGATGCCGCAAGTAACTTTCAACTTCAAATTCCACATCGAAGCCGAATTGATACTCATCACCCGCATCATCAGTGAGCTCGCGGCCAAACTTTTCGCCCATCAGATCATCGGAAAGATAGGTTAAGTGGCCAAGCATTCGCGAGAGGCGTAAGCCGCGCCGCGGGATGGTGTTTTGCGCGTAGTAGTTGCCGCCGTGGAATTCTGGGTCTGTGATGATGGCTTGGCGCGCAACTTCGTTGAAGCCGATGTTCTCTGCCGAGAGTTTCGGCGCGGCGGCAATCGCGATAACGTTCCTAACTCGCTCAGGATAGTCGATTGCCCACTGCAACGCTTGCATCCCCCCGAGCGAGCCGCCCAGAACCGCCGCAAACGATTCGATCCCAAGACGATTCGCGAGAAGGAACTGCGCGTTTACCCAATCGGGGACGGTGACGACGGGAAATTCAGCGCCCCACGGGAGTCCGCTGCTGCGATTGATCGATTTCGGGCCAGTGGAGCCGTGGCAGCCGCCCAAGTTGTTGAGCCCGATCACAAAAAACTTGCGGGTATCGAGCGGGCGGCCTGGCCCAATCAGGTTTTCCCACCATCCTTCAGATCGCATTTGATCTTTGTAGTAGCCCGCGACGTGGTGATGTCCAGAGAGCGCGTGGCAGACGAGTACCGCGTTTGTCCGCGTCGCGTTGAGCTCGCCATAGGTTTCCACCATCAGGTCGAATTCGTCGAGGATCGCGCCCGACGCGAGCGGTAACGACTCCTCAAAGCGAAGCCTTACGGGGTTTACAAATCCGACGGAGTCGGGCGGGAAATCGATCGGTGCGTTCACAAGCAAATAGGCCGGCAAAGTTTTCGGGGCAACAAAAAAGCCCGCCGTTCTCTGAAACTTGCGGGCTTTAGGTTTGCGTGTGAAGCGTCTGGATAGGTTCGCCTCGCGTCGCTTTAGCCGTTTTAACAGCGCTACACTCGAGCGTTTCGCTGTCTCGCCCGCAAGCTGTTAACTCAAATCGGCGATGCTCGAAGCATAGCAAATCAGCGATCAGAAATCACGCGTGGGCCCGCGTGACTCGGCCCGCACGCGACAACTAATGCATCATATGAATCGAATCGCCATTATCGGATCGACTGGATCGGGGAAATCAAGCCTCGCGAGCACGCTCGCGGAGAAGCTCGGCGCAGGCAAGATTGAACTCGATGATCTGCATTGGGTGCCGGGCTGGATCGAGATCGATGATGCGCAGTTTCGCGAGCTCACGGAGCGCGCGACGTCGGTGCATCAATGGGTAAGTTCGGGCAACTACTCGCCCGTGCGTGACATCGTTTGGGGACGCGCCGACACGATCATCTGGCTCGACTACAGTTTTCCTCGGACCGCGTATCAGTTGGTGCGACGCACGATTCGCCGCTGCGCAACGGGGGAGCCGTGCTGCAATGGAAACCGGGAAACTTGGAAGCGCCAGCTGAGCCGCCATTCGATCTTGCTGTGGTTGCTCAAATCCTATTGGCGCAACCGCCGCAATATCCCGAACTACCTGTCAACATATGCGACGAGAAAAACGGTTCATGTCTTTCGCTCGCCCTCTGATGTGGCGAAATGGCTAGAGACACTTTGAACGAATCCGCTTCGCTTTTTTTTGGCCTCGTGACGCTACAGCGCATTCAACTTCGCAAGCGTCGAAGTGATCTTCACCGGATCGTCGGTTTTGAGGATTTTGTTTGCTGCCGCTTCACAGTCAGCCAGAGACGACGTGAGGATGCGCTGCTTGATCGCCAGCAGCTGCTTTGGATGCATCGAAAAGTTTCGCAAACCGAAGCCGAGCAACAGGCGAGTGAGTCTCAGTTCACCCGCCATTTCGCCGCACACGGCAATGGGCGTTTCTAGTTTTGTCGCGGTGCGAATCGCGGAGGCGACGAGCTTCACCACGGCCGGATGAAGCGGGTCATACATGTGCGCGACCGCATCATCGGTGCGATCAATTGCGAGCGTGTACTGAATTAAATCGTTCGTTCCAATCGATAGGAAATCAAGCTTTTCTGCGAAGTAGGGCAGCGAGATCACGGAGGCCGGAATCTCAATCATGCCGCCAACCGGAACGTTGGGGTCAAACGCAATTCCGTTCGCGCTCAGTTCTGCCTTCGCACGCTTGATGAAACCCTGCGTTTGCGCCACTTCGTGCGCGTTTGCGATCATCGGAATCAGAATGCGAATCTTGCCGAACGCACTGGCGCGCAGGATCGCACGGAGCTGCGTCATAAAGAGTTTTGGTTCCGCCAAGCAGAGTCTGATCGCTCGCAAACCGAGCGCCGGATTCTCACTGGACCGATCACCGAGTCCGGGCATTCGTTTGTCGGCCCCCAGATCAAAGGTACGGATGGTGACAGGGCGGCCCTGCATGCCCTCAACCACCGTTTTGTACGCCTCAAATTGTTCGTCTTCGCTCGGCAAATCCTCGCGATGGAGGAACAAAAACTCCGAGCGGAAGAGCCCGATCCCATCAGCACCGTTTTCGACGCAAGCTGGCAAATCAGTGGGCAGCTCGATATTTGCATTGAGATCGACCACGAGTCCATCGAGCGTCTCGGCGCGCTTGGTAACCAGCCGCTTTAGTTTCTGTCGCTCAATGGCTTGCGACTCTTGCTTGAGCTTGTACTCGGCAAGCACATGAGCATCGGGGTTCACGATCACAAGACCGCTATCCCCATCCACGATCATCAGTTCATTCTCACGCACCAGCGAGCGAGCGTTGTGGAGCGCAACGACCGCGGGGATGCCGAGCGATCGCGCTACGATCGCGGTGTGGGAGGTTGCGCCCCCTGCGTCGGTGACGAACGCGGCAAACGCGTTTTCCTTGAAGTGAATAACGTCAGCTGGCGAAAGATCGTGCGCCACGAGCGCCGTCGTATGCAAATGATCGCTGCGGGGTAGTTCATTGGCGCGGCCCATCAGGGCCTTCACGATGCGCTCTACAACCTGTACGACATCGTTGGCGCGCTCGCGCAAATAGGCATCTTCAAATTGCTGGAATTGCTCGACCAGCGTGTTCATTTGCTGGGTGAGCGCCCACTCTGCGTTGCAGCGCTGCTCTTCGATGATTCGCTTGGGTTCTTGTGCGATCTGCGTATCGGTTAGGATCATCCAGTGCACATCGAGGAACGCGGCGAAATCGGCAGGCGCATCCTCATGCTTCATGCGCTCGTGAATTTCTTCGAACTGTTGGCGCACTGTGGCGATGGCCTGATCGAAGCGCTGCTTTTCCGCTTCAACATCAGCGAGTGTGACGTCATAGTGCGCCACTTCAAGGGTGGCGTTGGACACAAGCTGCGCACGCGCAATCGCAATGCCCGGCGCAGCGGCGACGCCGTGGAGAGCGAAGGAGATTTTGTGCGAGTCCAAGAACGGTTGATCTGCGACAGTGTTCACAGAACCGATGCTAAACGCAAACTGTGACGGCGTCGTCGCAGCACGGAGGTGATCGGGTGAAGGCGTAGATCGAGCTGCAAACCAATGATGACACTAAGAGATAAACGGCTAATTTAACTGGGCTAGGCACATTTAAAGTCGAAACGCACTACTAATATTTATCGCACCCTCGCCCTGGTTAAATGAGAGATAAAAGGCAAAAGCTGATTGATTCTTGTGTGCTTCACTCTGCGTTTCGCGCGCGGTCGCGGTGAAAAGCTTCGCGCCATGCCACGTATCGATGCTGCTCAATGGCTTCACGCATCTCCTTCGTGAGCTGCAAGTAATAGTGCAAATTGTGAATCGTGTTGAGCATTGCGCCCAAGATTTCGCCCGTTTTGTTGAGATGATGCAGGTAAGCGCGCGAGAAGTTTTGGCAGGTGTAGCAGCTGCACGATTCGTCCAGCGGGCGATGATCGTCGCGATACTTCGCGTTCTTGAGTTTGATATCACCGAACCGCGTGAAGAGCCAGCCGTTTCGCGCGTTGCGAGTGGGCATCACGCAATCAAACATATCGATACCGCGCTCCACGGCGTAGACGAGATCTTCTGGCGTGCCAACGCCCATCAGGTAATGCGGCTTGTCGGCTGGCAACTTGGGGCCGATGAAATCGAGGATGCGATGCATGTCCTCTTTCGCCTCACCAACCGATAGGCCACCCACAGCGATCCCATCGAAGCCAATGTCGTTGAGCCCAGCGAGCGATTCCGCGCGCAACGACTCGAATAACGTGCCTTGGACGATACCGAACAACGCATTCGGGTTTTCAAGCCGACGATGCTCATCCTTGCTCCGCTTTGCCCATCGTAGACTCATCTGCAACGACGCTTGCGCCTTCTCGAGCGTCGCATCGGCGGGCGTGCATTCGTCTAGCTGCATCACGATGTCAGAGTTCAGTGATCGCTGGATCTGCATGGACACTTCGGGCGACAAAAATAGTTTGTCGCCATTGATCGGCGAGGCGAAGTGCACGCCTTCCTCAGTAATTTTTCGAAGCTCGCCAAGCGACCAAACCTGAAAGCCACCTGAATCCGTAAGGATCGGTTTGCGCCAACCCATGAAATCATGAAGCCCCTTCGTCTGATCGATGATTTGCGTGCCTGGGCGCAGCCACAAGTGAAACGTGTTGCCCAAGATGATTTGCGCGCCAACGTCGTCGAGGGACTGCGGCGTCATTGCCTTCACCGTGCCGTAAGTACCAACAGGCATAAAGATCGGGGTTTCGACGACGCCGTGGTTCAAATGCACGCGTCCGCGGCGAGCGTGTCCATCGGTAGCGAGCAGTTCAAAGCGAAGGGCGGAGTGAGACAAATCAGACATAGATGTAACTTTTAAGCGATCCCGCGCGACTTCGATGCTGTGGCCACACTGACCACTCGCCCGAAGGAGGGAAATATGAATGTGCTTAATTTTCTCAGGAAGCCACAGCGAACTGGAGAACGAATCAGCAGGCAAGCCCTTGTGGCCCTGCTGGCCGTTGGCCTCACTCAAGCGGCGACAGCGCAGTCGCCCGCTGAGGCGGCCTGTCGTGTGCAGAGTGGGGTAACCGTTCCGGCGATTGTTGAGCTCTACACCTCGGAAGGGTGCAATAGCTGCCCGCCTGCGGACCGATGGCTTGCAAGTATCGTGCGCAACACGCCTTCCAACGTAATTGCGCTCGCGTTTCACGTGGATTACTGGGATTACATCGGGTGGAAAGATATTTACGCAAAGCCTGCTTACGGTGAGCGTCATCGCAAACTAGTGCTCGCGGCAGGTTCGACTACCGTGTACACGCCACAAGTGTTCGTCAATGGCCGCGATGATCGGAGCTGGCATCACGGCGCCGTGCCGCGCGCGAGCTTAGCGGCGCGCGCAAACTTAGCGATAGAGAGTGATTGGAGCCCGAATCGGGTGAAGCTTCGCGGGCAAGTCTCCGAAGCGAGAGAGCCACTGCGAATTCGCTACGCGCTCACCGAAAATTCAATCACTACCGCAGTCAAAGCGGGCGAGAACAAAGGTGAGTTGCTTACCCACGATGCGGTCGTACGCGAACACGCGTACGTAGCCGTTGATGCAAGCGGCGCATTTGGTGCCGACATCATCTTGCCAGCGAAGCTAGCCCGCGCGCGCAGCCAGCTTCATGTGATTGCCGAGACACGCTCGGGAGAAGCAGTCGCGGCGGCCTCGCTTCGATGCGCGGGCTGAGCAATCGCGGAGACTCGTCACCAGAGGTATCGCTACACCCGTCGCTGTAAGAGCATCGCGTCACCGTAACTAAAAAAGCGGTAGCGCTGCTCGACAGCGTGTTTGTAGATCGACATGATGTGCTCATAGCCGGCAAACGCTGAGACCAGCATCATGAGCGTTGATTTTGGAAGATGGAAGTTTGTAATCATCAAATCCACCACTTTGAAATCAAAGCCTGGCGTAATGAAGATCTCGGTTTCGCTCTCGTGCGCGCGAAGTTCACCGCACGCTTGGTAGGAGCCTTCGAGTGTGCGCACGCTGGTCGTGCCTACGGCCACCACGCGGCCACCGCGCGCTTTTGTTTGGTTGATCGCATCGACGGTGAGCTGTGGCAGCGAATAGCGTTCTTTGTGCATGCGGTGCTCCGCGATGTTTTCCGTTTTCACTGGCAGGAAAGTGCCCGCGCCCACGTGTAAGGTGACGAACGCGAAGTTAATTTCACGCTCGCGACAGGCATTTAGCGTGGCGTCATCAAAGTGCAGCCCAGCGGTGGGTGCAGCCACTGCACCCGCATGCTTCGCGTACACCGTCTGGTAGCGCGTCTCATCGGCCTGCTCAGCGTGGCGCTGCATGTACGGCGGAAGAGGAAGCTCCCCTGCGTCGCGCATGAGTGCTTCAAAATCGGGCGCGCCCGTCTTGAGCGCAATTGAGAAGAATCGATCGTCACGCGATTCAATTGTGGCGAACGCTCGATGCGTCTCTGGTGCGATGACGATTTCGCTGCCAGGCTTTGGCGCATGGCTTGCACGCAGTTGCACGATGGCGCGGGTGGGTGAGAGCAAGCGCTCGACCATGACCTCCACCGCTCCGCCGGATAACTTCATCGCAGGCAGTCGCGCGTTGATAACTCGCGTATCGTTAAACACCAATAGGTCACCCGGCTGCAGCAATCGGGGCAATTCTTCAAACACGCGATCATGTACCTGAGCGTCGCGCGCGTCTAACAAGCGTGAGGCGGAACGAATCGCCAGCGGATGTTGAGCGATTAGCTCTGGCGGAAGAGAGTAATCAAAATCGGAAAGGGTAAAGTTGTGCGACACGTGCGGGCGATCTGTTGTGGTTTTAGAAAGCAACACGGCTTTCTAAAACTCATGGGACTCGTGATTTTATCGATGCACTCGCTTGGGTCGAAAAATACTCGTGTCGGTGTAGCAATCAGGATTCTCAGTCTCTGCGAACCAGCCTGGAATCCCCAGCAGTGGCAGCGGAATTCTTCGTTCGTCTTCGCGCAGCATTTGGTGTTGTATCAGCCGTTCTGCCATCAACTGATCCACTTCGTCGAGCGCCGTCTTCGCGCTCAATGCGAGCCACTGAGATTTCACCGTCAGGCCGCGATGCCAGTCAGCGGCGAGTTGCTCAAGCGCGCCGTGTCCGAAAAGAATGGGCTTGATCTCCGCCCTCCATAAAGCGCGACGATCAACGAACAGGGCACTCCATTGGTGTTGTACGTTTAGTTGTTCGAGCTCCGCACATATGGGTTCATCGCAGAGCAAAATGACTCCCGATTCATCGAACAATGTCAGTACGTCGCGACGTCTCGGCCGTCGATTGTTGATGCCCGCGCCTAAGCTCACATGGAGTTCCGAGATTGCTCGTTTCGTACGCGGAAAGGTGAGCCAAATGCAGGCGTTGAACAGGTCATGCCACTTGTTTGTTGTGATGAGTTCGTGATTGACTGCGATTCTTGTTTCATACTCGACTGCTGATACGCGCGCCTCGGGCGCAGGCACAAACAAAATGTCGACGCTCAAACTCCGCGCAAGCGCGTTAAGAGAAGCATGCAGTCGGTCGCGATCAATCCGATCAAGGAGCGGGCGTATGAAGTCGAACGCCGGATGACAGTCAATCATGGCGCAGCGAGCGAGACAAGGAATCTCTTATCGGACACGGATTGCAATCTCTGCGCGAGACGATCAGTGTTTGCCACCGCTCGCGAAAATGATGAGCGCGATAATGATGAAAAGGAGCACGGCGAAGGTGATCTTTACCCAGCTCTTCGGATACTCGCCATCAAGCTTTCCGGTCACGGCATTGATGATGACTTGAAAATCCTTTGCGCCGTAGGTGTAGGTCATGAGCCACACGGGGGCCAAGATGTGCTTAAACGTTTGCCGAGAGAAATCCGCATTCACGCGAAGATTGCGATACGTGTCTCCCGGGACTTGACTGCCGCAGAGCGCTTCTGTTTCGCCCATCATTCGAGTGCGCGAGAGTTTCGCCGCACCAATCAAATCAATTTGGTAGCGCTCCACTGTCCAGCCGCTCACATATGCCGGGTCGTAGGGCTTCAATGCCCCCACGCCGCGTTCGGTGGTTGGAAAAGGCTCAACGGATCGAAGCAGTTTTTCGTGAACCCCCTTCGAGCCGCAAACCAGCGTATCGTCGAAAAAATGATTCAGGCTGCCGCTCGTCCACTCCCAACGGGTACGCTGCACTTGCCGAGTGCGCTGCTGCCCGTTGTCATAGTAGCTCTCAGTGACGTAGTAGTGATAGCCCGCTTCGGCCTGCCACTGGGCATCCACCATCGCGTCGAACGTCCAGTAGGGAAGATACACGCCCTTTGCGGTATCCGTCATCGCGCGCTTTTTCAACGCATTCGGAGCCCACCAAAGTTTGCCGTACCACGCACGGATTACTTCGCGCGCTTTCGGTTCGCTCACCTGAATGGGCAGGATCGCTTCGGGGCGGATCACGTCATCCGTTTCGTCATATTCAACGATGGCAGATGCGCCGCAAAACTCGCAATTCTTCGCTTGCTTCGCGGCATCGAAAACGCTGATGGCCTGACACTGTCGGCACTTGATCATGCGCGATGTGCGTGCCCAACCGCGCTTCTCACCCTGAATGTTTTTCAGCGCGTTGGCTAGATCATGCTCAACGATATCGGTCGATTGAATGCCGGGCGGCGTTTCTTTTTCAAGCGGCAGCGGTGATTCAGTGCCGCAGAACGCACACAAGAGTTTTTGCTTTGCCGGATTCCATACCGCCTCACCGCCGCAAGCGACGCAGGAGAACTTGCTGCGCGCAGCCTTCTCAGGCGCGGTTGCGGGGGTGTGAGTTGCAGTGCCGTTCATCGTCAAGGATTCTGTTTCAGATAGTGCATGCGAAGCGTGATGAAGATACCGATCGCACCTTGCGCAATTGCCGCGCATAAGCGAATCTCAGGCATGTTGGGCAGCGCAAGCGGCAGAAGGGAGACCACCGAGATCAGCACTAACAATACGATTTTCTCAAGAATTTCGACTTCGAAACGAATCACGAAGTACGCAAATACGAGAAGAACGAAGATGGTGCTCACCGATCATGCCCTCAAACGCATGCAAAGATTTTGAACGCGCTGAGGTGGATATAATGGGGTTCGACAGCGTGAATCGCACATAACGCCCCGCACCTTCAGTCTTACGACGATTTCCGTAAGGCGATTATTACATCAGGGCTAGAGGGTGATTAGCGCGGCTATTGCTTCTCAGCAAATCACCGCGCTTGCCTCAGTAAACTAGGGCTAACTGCGCTATTGCTAGCCCTTCAGGAAGGCTTCGACCGCCTCGCGTGTGACGCGCCACTGCGTGCCGATTTTGCGCCCTTTCAGGTTGCCAGAATCGAGCTCTGCGAGCACGTCAGCTTCACTGACGCCAAGCATCTGAGCCACCTGCGCGGGGTTCATCAGCTCCATTGTCGGCGCTCCCGCCGCAACGGCACTGGCGGCCGCCGTCGCTGCAGGCGCGCTGCCCATCGCCCCTGGCACCATGCCTTTCGGGGCCGCTGGGTTTTGCCCCACGGCACCGCCCGGCTGCTGCAACATCTGCTGGCCCATGGTCATCGCTGCCGCAAACTCAGCGCCAAATCCCATCGTGCCCGCTTTGCCTTCGCCGACGGCGTTCGCCATGTTGTAGCGGATGTATTCGCCCATGTCGCCAATAGTTGTCATGGCACCGCGCTTGTCGATTGCTTGTTCGACCTCGGGTGGCAGAGACACGTTTTCGATGTTGAACGAGGTGATCTCGATCCCGTATTTCGCGGTGGTCTGTGGATTGATCGCGGGCAACAGTGCATCGCCAATTTCGCTGTAGCGCGAGGCGACGTCAAGCGCAGGCACTTTCGCATTCGCGATGGCTTCCGAGAACACGGTCACGATTTTCGAGCGCATCACATCGATGAACTCATCCAGGCGGAAATGATTGTCAGTGCCCGCCACTTCTTTCAAAAAGAGCGATGGGTTCACAATCTTGAAATCGTACTGACCGAACGCGCGCAGACGCACCACGCCGAAATCGGTGTCGCGCATCATGATTGGGTTTGCCGTACCCCATTTGTTACCCGCGAAAACGCGTGTCGTAACGTAGTAGACGTCGGCTTTGAACGGCGATTCAAAACCGTATTTCCAGCCGAGAAGCGTAGAGAGAACTGGGATGTTGTCGGTGGTGAGGTTATGTTTGCCAGGGCCTAACGCATCAGCGTATTTGCCTAGGTAAACAAACTGTGCGACTTGGCTCTCGCGAACGATCAATTGCGCGTTGTTCTTGATCTCTTTGTCTTGATCAGGCCAACGATAAGAAAGCGTATCGCGCGAATCATCCTGCCATTCGATGATTTCGATCAGCTGCTTTTTGATGAAGTCCATCAGAGCCATGGTTTCCCTCCGTAAGAGAAGTGACGAGTTACAGAAAAGTCAGTAAGTGACGCTATTTCTTAGTAGCAACGCGCTCTTGAGCGCCTGCGAGTGCGGCTTCGAGGCGATCTTTCGGGATCGCGCCCGCGACCATGCGACCGTCGGCCAGAAAGAAGGTCGGCGTTGCGCGCACACCAAGCTTCGCGCCCAGCGCTTTGGTGGCTTCCACAGGGTTGCTGCAATCTGTTTTCACGGTTGCGTCAAACTTTTTATTGAGCACGCCGTCTTGCCATGCCTGCAAACGATCCTTCGCGCACCAAATACCCGCTTGCTTTTTGTGAGCCTGCGGATGGAGTGAATCGATCGGGAACATGAAGTTGTAGACCGTTACGTTATCCATGGACTGAATCGTTTGCTCAAGGCGCGTACAGAATGGGCAATCCACATCGGTAAATACATACATCACCCGCTCGCCCTTACCGCGCACGAACTTGATTGCGTTTTCAATCGGAAGCTGTTTGACATCAATCGCGTTTAATTCTGCGACGCGCTGCTCGGTGAGGTTGGTCATGTTCGAGGCATCCACCAGATTACCCACGATGAAGTGACTGACCTTCGCGTCAAAATAAATCATGTCGTCGCCGATCATTGCTTCAAATAGCCCTGGCATCGAACTCGCGCGAACCCCTTTGATTGGCGCGCCTTTGAAGCGATCTGCGAGCGCTTTCTCGATATCAGCTATTGCCGAGCTGCCTGCACTCGCGGCGGGTGCAGGCGCGGCCGCGCGAGTCGCTGGCGGCTGCTGCGCGTTACAAGCAGTCACTGCGAGCGCAGTTAGAACGGTGAACAAAACCTTTTTCATTGATATTCCTTTGAGCGCGGATTTGAACGCGCATTAACTTGCAGCGGAAGACAGCGCGCGACGAAATGCGGGTAGGCGCCCTAGAACGCGCATTCCGGCATCCGCAACGGTTGCGAGCGCCGTTGGCTGCATCGCAAAAAGCGATTGGTCAAGATTGTAGAGTCGCGCCAACCCATCGGTCGCCGTTTGCATGGCAAGAACCGCCGAATATCGCAACCTTCGAAATTTAGCGGTGACGAGCGGGTGTCCCACGTCGAAGCCAACCGCGATAGACGAGGTGAGCGCCGCCTGCAGACCGATGGCATCGCCCAAACCCAGATTCACGCCCTGACCAGCGAGCGGATGCACTGCATGCGCCGCATCACCGACCAAGATCGCCCGTTCGGCGACCGGGTCACTCGCTCGTAAGAGCCGCAGGGGAAAGGCTTGTGGCGAGGAAAGCGCCTCATCAATGCTCACTTGATTGCGACTGGCGACGGAGACCGCTTGGCAAAGCGCGGCGGCGGTCAACGACTTAAGTCGCTCCGCTTGCTCGGCGCTACATGACCATACCATTGACACTGCGGGTGCGCCATCCACGTTGGGCAGTGGTAGGAGTGCGAGGATGGTTCGGTCCGGCAGGAACCACTGACGCGCCTGACCGAGGTGCGGTGCACGAACAGAAAAATGAGCGACTACACCGAAGCGTTCGTAGTCGCGCTCAATGGTTGCGATCTGCAACGCCGCACGCAGCTTCGAGCGCGCACCCTCGGCAACGATGACGAGCTTGGCGTTGAGCAGTTCGCCACGACTCGTTTCGACGTAGCGATATTGATCCAATACACCGCTCTCGCCAATGCTCGCCTCGACAAACTCGACGCCAGCCATTCCTGCGCGCGTGGCAAGCGCATGGGTAAGCGTATCGTGCTCGATCACGGACGCCAGACGGGGACGTCGCGCATCGCGAGCGGAGACGTTTAGCGCCTGGCTGCCCTGTTGATCGAACACGCAAATTTCGTTCACATCACAAAGCCGCGCCGCATCGAAGGTGACTGCGCTGTCGCGGCACCAGGCTAAATTCTCTTGCGTCACGGTGTACACACGCGGCTCGAAAAGCCCGGTTGGCACAGCGCGTGGCGGCGACGCATCCACCAGCGCAATGGAAAGCGGGTGTCGCATTTGCTCGCTCGCACGCGTTGCCGCGAGCGCACATGCCCAGCCGACGGGGCCGCCGCCAACAATCAATAGATCAAATGGCTTGCGCATGCGGTGGGCTATGGGTGAAGGTGACGGCCAGCGCTACCAAGAGAGCTCTTCGATCACATGGTTTTGATTGGTGTAGATGCAAATCTCACCCGCGACCTTGAGCGATTCCGAAACAATCTCGCGTGCGCTCAATTCGCTGTGCTGCGTGAGTGCGCGCGCAGCCGCTTGAGCGAAGCCGCCACCCGAGCCGATTGAGACAATGCCGTGCTCCGGTTCGAGCACGTCGCCGTTACCGGTGATGATGAGCGAGGCGGATTGATCGGCGACAGCGAGCATGGCCTCCAAGCGTCGAAGAATGCGATCTTGCCGCCAGTCTTTCGCGAGCTCCACAGCCGCGCGCGTGAGGTGGCCGGAATGCTTTTCAAGCTTCCCTTCAAAGCGTTCAAACAAGGTGAACGCGTCTGCCGTTGCACCGGCGAATCCAGCAAGGATTCGGTCGTGATGAAGGCGACGAATCTTTCTAGCCGTGGCTTTGACAATCATGTTGCCAAGGGTTACCTGACCATCACCGCCTAATGCCACAGAATTCCCACGGCGCACCGATACGATAGTGGTTCCGTGAAACTCGATATTGCTACTCATTGTGTACGTCGCCCTCGTTAAATGGGGCGATGGAGAAAAATGTTGAAAGGATAGATCGCTCTCAAAATGCCGAGCACCTGGCTAGATTGGCTCAACCCGCTCGACACGTGAGGCTTCGTTGTGATGAAAACGATGCGGGCGACGGGTTCAGCGCGCGCCGCTACGCTTTACCGAACAGCGCAGCGGGTGCGCCTGTGAGCTGCATGAGCGCTTGGATAATGGGCGACGCGCCAATCACGCGCACATCAATGGCGTTAGCCATCAGCCGATTGAACGCATTCGAGACCGCGCCGCCGCAAATGAAATCGACGCGCTGGACGTTTTTCATATCAATCATCACCGGATTGGTGGTGACTGCATCGGGCGCAATCGATTTAAGACACGGATCGCTCGGCCCCTTCAGCTCGCCCGACCAAACAATTCTGTCCGCAAGAAGGCTTGCCTCCGCGCTCGTTTCGTTCTTGGCCGCATCGGCGAGGATGCTGCGCTGCTGGATGCTGATCGATTCCCACGATGGCGGCGAGATTTCAAACGTCACGGCGAAATCGACGGCACGATCCTCGAATTTGTCGTGGTAACCCGACCACTGCAGCAGTTCGAGCACCAGATACCACTGCCCTTTTCGCTCACGCACCATGGGCTGAAGCGGTGACGAGAGCCGGTTGATGGCAGCATCCAAGCCGCGAAAAGAAACGAACACGCCGCGTCGGCGAATGGCCGCGAGCGCGCCTGCAACCAAGACGCCGCACGTATCGTCGACACTGTCAAGCTCGTTGATATCAACGTCCATGCGTTGCATCGGTGAGTTTTTTTGTTTCGATGTTTCAAGCAGTACAGTAATTGACGGAAGCGTTGGATCGTTAAGCTCGCCGCGCAAGAGCGCGCGCGCTTTGCCGACGGCAGGGGATGCTGCTTTAGGAGGGGGAGAAAGGCGCGTGGTCATTTCGTCCCACGCCGGGGCTGAGCGCTCAAATTGCACTACAAACTTGAGGGCTAAATCGTCAAACGAAGCGCGGTCGCCCGATCTCGCATAAAGGTCAAACAGACACATCCAAACAAGCGCTTGTTTGCGCTCTGGCGTATCGATGGCGTGAACCAATGCGGCGGTGGCTGCGGCAGGGTTGCCGTGCGCGAACATGAGCGCCGCGTTTTCAAGCGAAGGGCCCAGATCGCCCGCTTCGCTTACTTCAATTTCCGAGCCCTGGGGCGCGTATGAGCCGACCACCGTATTCTCGCCGCGCGGTTTCGCTTCGGGCGCACTGCGCTCCACAGGCTCGAGCGCGAGTTCCTGGGCGCGCTGCGCCGCCGCTTTTGCCTTCGCCGATTTCGGGAAAATTGTGAAGCCCATTAACCGAAGTTACCCTGAAATTGGAGGTCGCGCAACTCGGTTTGGCTCAGCGGGCGCAACAGTGAGGCGCAAGAAATTTCGCACATTCCGTCGCGGCGCAATCCAGCGAGAGCCGTCCGAAGGTTCAAGCGCAGCCGCCATAGGCGAAAGTACGTGGCGGTGGCGTTCATTCAACGGCGCTCGCGTCGGTGAGACGGTAGTAGAGACCTGCGGGATCATCGTTCAGCAATTGGAATTTTCCGCTGAGCGACACCGCCTCAAAACGATACTTCACGCCTTTGGGCGCGCGTACTTCGATCATCGAGTCGGGGCCGGCGGGCAAACAAAACGAGCAGTGCGGCGGCGCGGCGACAAGCAGAAACCGTCGCTGGTTATCGCCGATGTCAAGCGGCATCATGAAGCCTTGTACGCGCACCGTTTTTCCGTCCAACGTGTTGATCACGGGATCAAACGAGGGCTGCAGTTTGTTGTTGCGCTTGATGAGCTCCACGCGCGCAAGCGTTCGCCACGACGTGAAACCAGGCTTTTCGGGGAGAAATTGGGAAGGCGGCATCAGTCCACCCGCCGGCGGCGAGAGTCCGCTCGGGGCGACGGGCGTCACAGCGGTTGCGGCGACAGACGTCGCGAGTGCAGCCGCAGCTGCAAACAAACAGAGCAAAACGTGATGGCGTGGGCGATTCATAAACAATCAGAGCGCTTAAGTACGCGAAAGTTGCGCGGCGACGTCGAGTCGATACGCACGAATCAACGTGGGAAGCGATGCTACAAGAGCGAGCAAAACTGCGCTTACAGCGGCGACCGCGAATACGGTGAGACCGAAGCCGATATTGAGCGCAAGACCCGGCAGCGCCGCGTGGGCGAGCCAATAAGCCGCGAGCCCGACCAAAAGGAGCGCCATTGCCGCAGCGCAGACAACGATTGCGAGCGCTTCCGCGATCAGCAATTTGCCGACGTTCGCACGCGAAACGCCCATCGCGCGAAGCAGCGCCACATCAATTTGTCGCCGCTCAAGCGCCTGCGAAAGCGCCGCAAATGTGGCGAGCGTTGCGCCCAAAATGAGCGCAAACACGAACGCTTTAACGATCACCGCTACCCAGCCAAAATTCGAGAGCAAACGAGCAGATTCGTTTGCAGGCGAGGTTGCGTGAAGATTCGTCTGGCCGTTTATTTGTCTGGGTAAGGTGGCCATTGCTATCGGTGAGCGTAGCGTGAGCAAGGCGAAAGTCACCTCAGGCTCCGTGCTCGCGGTATGGCCCTCGTGAGCAATCCAGACGCTTTCAAGCGGTGTGACCACTAACTCATCAATCACGCGCCCGGTCGGCCTCAATACGCCAACGACGGTATACGGATGGCTATCGTGCGCTTCGCCACCCTCCGCCAAACCGTGTGCGCCCACGAACCGATCACCGATTTTGAGCTGCAGGCGTTTGGCGACGTTGGCACCGAGCACCGCGTCGAGCGGCGCTTGAGGGAGGGAGCCTTCCGCGGGTGTTGCTTCGTAGAGATCGAAGTAGGTGTTTCGAGCGCCAACAATGCGAGCGCCGCCGACCGAATCACCCAACGAAATAGGTTCGGTGCGCGCAATCATGGGATGCGCTGCCAACTGATTCACCGCCGACAGCGGAATGTTTCCGTTGGGTACATCGGCGTGATAGATCGCGGCCAACGTGTTTTGAAGCCCTGAGCCTTTCGCACCCACCACCAAATCGATGCCTTTGGCTTGCCTCGACGCGTGTGCTTCGAGCGTTTCCTGCAGCCACACAATAGCAACAATTGACGCTATCGCCATTGCGCATAGAGACACGGCGAGCAGAAACGTCCAAAGCGAAGATTCAATGTATTTCCGGGTTAGCCTGATTATCATGGGCTCTCCAAGGAAATGGTGCGAATGGATGCGTCATTCGCTGTCAACTGCTGGACAAATTCGTCGTCGTGCGTGGCGAGCAACATCGCACCACCAGCGGATGCGTAGCGCGCGAACGCCTTCGCCACGAGCGCACTCGATTCGCGATCAAGTGACGCGCTTGGTTCATCAGCACAAATGAGCTTGGGATCGGCCGCGAGCGCGCGAGCGACGCTTACACGTGAGGCTTGCCCGACCGACAGCGTCTCTGGCATCGCATGATGAAGCGCACCCAGCCCTAGCGAATCGAGTTGCGAAGCCGCGCGCCGCTCGTCGCCCTCGTTCTTTTTCGCGCCAGCGAACCGAAACGAAAGCAAGGTGTTATCCATCACATCCAGCGCGGAGAGCAAGTGCACGCGCTGCGGAATCCAGGCCACGGTGCGCGGTCGCAAGCGGTCTCTCGCGGTTTGATCGAGCCCCGCAATGGACTGCGCTTCAATCGCCGCATCGCCCAGCTCGGGAGGCAAGGCTAAAACGCCGCAGGCGAGGTGCAAAAGCGTTGACTTTCCTGAGCCCGACCGTCCGCGCAGCACGACGATTTCACCGGGGTGCACTTCGAGCGCGGGAAGCGTGATCGTCCGGCCGTTGGCGAAACGGAAATTGGGGACATTCAGTTGAAGTCGGGGGGCAGCCATGCAATTTCGGTGTTGAATCCAGCCAGCGGAAATGAAAGCGTTGCGTATCGTCGAAGAAAAAAGGGCCAGCAAAGCCGGCCCCGTTTTTGCGCAACACTAAGACTCGGCTTAGCCTGCCAAGTTCTTCTCAGCAAACTCCCAGTTCATGAGTTTGTCGATGAGCGTTTCAACGTACTTCGCGCGAAGATTTTGGTAATCAATGTAGTAAGCATGCTCCCACACATCAATCGTGAGCAGCGGTGTTTGGCCTTTGGTGAACGGCACTTCTGCGTTCGGAGTTTTCACCACCTTGAGCGCGTCGCCGTCTTTCACGAGCCAAGCCCAGCCGGAACCGAATTGCGTCATTGCAGCGTTTGCGAATTCCGCCTTGAACTTGTCGTAATCGCCGAACGATTTATCAATCATCGCGCCAATCGTGCCACCAGGCTTGCCGCCGCCGTTTGGCTTGAGGCTATTCCAGTAGAACGTGTGATTCCAAATCTGAGCCGCGTTATTGAATACGCCCACCATGTCCGCCTTGCCTGCAGAATGCTTGATGACGTCAACCAAAGACATCTGCGCGATGTCTTTGCCTTCGGCGAGCTTGTTCAGATTGTCAACGTAGGCTTTGTGATGCTTACCGTAGTGGAAGCTAATCGTGTTGGCCGAAATCAACGGCTCAAGCGCGTTGTCAGCGTAAGGTAGGGCGGGAAGGGAGAAGGGGGCACTCATAATTTTTCCTTAAAACTTATCTAGGATAGGGGAGCGAATTTCTGCGCGGTGGCGCGTAGCGAGGCGGATGAGATTGATCGGGAAGCGCGCAGCCGTACTGAACGTACGGCGAGCACTGCAGCGATCAAGATCGCCGCCGCAGTAGCGCCAACGCCAGAGATCAGTCGCCGTATAGTTTTTGCATCCGCTCTCGACGCTCTTGCGCTTCAATCGAAAGTGTGGCCGTTGGGCGCGCAATCAATCGGGCAAGACCAATGGGTTCGCCCGTTTCCTCGCACCAGCCGAAGCTGCCGTCGTCGATCATGCGAATGCACTTGTCGACTTTCTTCAAAAGCTTTCGTTCGCGATCACGAGTGCGAAGCTCCAGTGTGTATTCCTCTTCTTGCGTAGCGCGATCAGAGGGATCAGTCGCGACTTCTACGTCGCGCAGGTGTTCGCCGGTATCGGTTGCGTTGTGCAGGATGGTTCCGCGCAACTCAACCAATTTTTCCTTAAAGAAAGCGAGCTGAGCTTTGCTCATGTATTCGCTCTCGGGCTGTTTCATGATCTCAACTTCAGTGAGCCCCGCGTATTTTTTGACTCCGTTAAGAGGAATCGCTCCGAGCTTCAAGGGCGTTGGGGCGACGGTGGCAGTGTTCGACTTTGGCACAGGTATTGAGGAGGTTGAAAAAGAGGTAATCGTGGGCGACAAGAGCGCCGTGCCGCGACCGCTCGGTCTCGGCGCGGGCGCAGGCGCAGGCGCGGCAACGTTCACTGCCGGCGCGGCGGGCTTCGCCGCCTTTGCAACGACCGCTGCGGCGATGGCTGCAGCGTTTGCGGTGGGGGCGGAGGGCACGCTGGCGACTACTTTGGTTGCCTTCGTATTTGTAGGTTTGGTCTCGATTTTAAGTTCAGCCTTTACAGCAGCTTTTTTAGGGGTAACGCTTGCTGCCGGTGCAGCGGGTTTTGATGCGGGTTTCGCCGCGGCTTTCGCAGCTGCCGCAGCGGTTTTGGCGGCGACAGGCGCGGGTTTCAACGCTTTTGGTGGCGAGCTTGGTTTGCTCGTGCTTTTTGCTTTCGCTGCTGATGCTGCAGCCGCCTTGGGCGCAGGCTTGGCTGCGACCTTGGCTTTTGGGGTGGATTTCACGCTCACTTTCGCCTTCGCTGCGGCTTTTGCCGACGACGGCTTAATCGCGGGCTTTTTCGCGGCTGCGCTCTTACTTTTTGCACTGGTGGCCATGTCGAGACGTACGCTTTCCCTGAATTTTTTTGCGTCG
Source organism: Betaproteobacteria bacterium (assembly GCA_013298765.1). GTDB lineage: Bacteria > Pseudomonadota > Gammaproteobacteria > Burkholderiales > Casimicrobiaceae > Casimicrobium. The sequence continues at coordinate 81,664 of JAAFJA010000006.1, read as the reverse complement.
CGCTGCACTGCTGCAGCCTGAGGGACTCGATCGCTTTGTCGCTTCGTCTGCCAAACCGCACAGGCGAACCGGCTAAACGCAGCGGGCGGCGGATTATAGCGAGAGCGTAACGACGTGCCGTGACACGACCGATTCCCCTAATCCCGCAATCCCTCGATCTACTGCGCGCCTCTCTGGACTTGCAACCGTGAACCGCCGATGAGTGTAACCATAGTCAAATTAGCGAAAATCCAGTATTTCTCGATTTGCCGCGTTTTAACCTCGTATTTGTCTCAAAGTCGCAGAGACGCAACGCCGCGCAACTGTATCGCTTCCCTGTTTTAATCCAACGCTGTTGCTCATGACCGATCAAATCACGCTCACTCGTCCTGACGATTTCCACGTTCACCTCCGCGATGGAGAAGGCCTTCGCGCGGTAGTGCCGCTCACCGCGAATCAGTTCGAGCGGGCGTTGGTGATGCCTAATCTGAAGCCGCCCGTCACAACCGTCACTCAAGCTGAGGCCTATGCGGACCGTATCCAGGCGGCCCTTGCACCCGGTCAATCCTTTACGCCCTTGATGACGCTCTACTTAACCGACAACACGCCGCCCGACGAAATCGCGCGGGTAGCCGATAGCCCGGTCGTGCACGCCCTCAAGTACTACCCCGCAGGCGCGACCACGAATTCCGATTCCGGCGTGACAGATTTGAAGAAGGTGTACAGCGTGTTGGAGGCGATGCAGGAGCACGGCGTCGTGCTTTGTTTGCATGGCGAGGTGACGCATCACGAAGTAGATGTGTTTGATCGCGAAGCGCAATTCGTCGACACCCTGTTGCAGCAAATCGTGCGCGATTTTCCAGCGCTCAAAGTGGTGGTTGAACACATCACAACCTCTGAGGCGGCCGATTTCGTTCGTGCAGCGGGTGACAATGTTGCAGCGACGATTACACCGCAGCATTTGCTCTACAACCGAAACGCAATTTTCACCGGCGGCATTCGTCCCCACTTCTATTGCTTGCCAATCCTCAAACGTGAAACGCATCGGCAATCCTTGATCGCCGCGGCGACCTCTGGCTCACCAAAATTCTTCCTCGGCACCGACAGTGCGCCGCACGCCAAAGGCACCAAAGAAAACGCCTGCGGTTGCGCTGGTTGTTTCACGGCACACGCCGCGATGGAGCTCTACGCGGAAGCGTTTGAGGCCGCCAATGCAATCGACAAGCTCGATAATTTCGCGAGCCGATTCGGCGCTGAGTTCTACGGACTTCCACGAAACAAAGAGAAAGTCACACTCAGCAAAACCGAGTGGACGCCGCCTGCAGAGTTTGCATTCGGCTCTGATACGGTGGTTGCGCTTACAGCAGGACAAACGCTGCGTTGGAAGCTTAGTTGATTTGTAGCTTAACGTGCGGCTTGCCCCGTTTGAAGCTCGATTTAGCTAAAAAGGCTAATAACATTCTGGGAGCGACATGGCGCAGCGTTTGCGGTGTTTGACGCGATCAGTCGAACACTTCAATAAGCCGCGCGAAGATCACAATCGGCACACATCAGTGTCGGCTCGAGAACGTCCGAACGCCCACGATTACGCCGATGACTAAGAGCGCGATGCCGATTGCTTCGAGGACGCTCGGCGCGCGTGCGTACACGATGTACGCATAGCCAAGCGCGGCAAGCGTCTCGAACACGATGAGTTGACCGGTGAGCGCCGTCGGCGTGTTCTTGCTCGCGATGTTCCAAAGCAGTGTGCCGAGCCAAGACGCGCTGAATCCGATGACGAACATCAAGAGCCAGAATTTTTCTACCGCCGTGCCAAAACGGCCAAAACCAAATGAGGCGTTGCCCGTCACTTCGTAGTAGCCCATCAGCGCAACGAATCCGACCGCCGCAATCGGCAAGGTCACGAGACCCTGCGCACTCGCCCATGTCATCGATGAGTGCTGCGTGTGTTTTTGCAACCACCGCGCGTTGTGAATCGGATACCAAGTCCATGCCGCGACCGCGATCCACGCGAGGAGCGCACCGAGCGCGTAGGTTGAAAAATTCCCGGTTTCCGCGACTCGCTTCAATTGGTCCGCGTTCACGAACAGCAAACCGGCCGCGATCAATACCAAAGACGGCGCGAGCGCTTTCCACGAGAAGGATTTCGCCACGCCGAGGTTTGAGCAAATCGCGATCACGACCGGTAGCGTGCCGATGATGAGCGTTGGCAATGGCGCACCCGCCATCTGAATCGCAGCGGAAAGCGCCAGGTAATACAAAAAGTTTCCGATCAACGAAAGCTTCGTTGCGATCCACCAATCGCTCTTTGAAAGTGCACGCAGCTCGCGACGAAACCACCACGCAATCGGCAGCGTCACCAAACCGAACGCGAGGTAGCGCCCCACCGTTAGAAGCGTGGCCGGATACGTTGGAAGGAGAAGGGGCGCGACGAATACGAGCCCCCAGAGTAGACCCGCACCGAGCGCCGCTGCGATGCCGAGCCCCAAGTTCTGTTGTTGCATGATTGTCATTGTAGGGAGCGCGCACAGATTCCGAGCGCTCCAGTCGCACTGCTTCTCTTCGCGCTCAGACTCTAATTGCTTTGCACCCTAGCGGAAGAGGTATTTGGCGCTTCCTTAAAATGGCTGCAACTCAGTCTCTATCGCACACGAACTATGCAGCTCAAAAAAATCGGAATCATCGGCGCAGGCACCATGGGTAACGGCATTGCACAGGCGTGCGCCGTTGCGGGCATTGATGCCCTTATGATGGACGTGAATCCAGCCGCGCTCGAAAAAGGCGTCGCTACCGTTTCTGGCAGCCTGGATCGCTTGCTCAAGAAAGAAAAAATCAGCGCTGAGCAAAAGGCGGCGGCCCTTGCAAAGATTGCTACGACGACCGCGCTCGCCGATCTCGCGAGCTGTGATTACGTGATCGAAGCGGCCACCGAAAACGAGGCACTCAAGGTCAAAATTCTCAAGGATCTTGACGCGATTCTGAAACCAGAAACCATCATCGCCACCAATACATCTTCGATTTCGATTACGCAGCTCGCTGCCGCTACGAAGCGCGCGGATCGTTTCATCGGGATGCACTTTTTCAACCCAGTGCCATTGATGGCCCTCGTTGAATTGATTCGAGGTTTGGCAACGAGCGAAGCAACGCTCGAAACCGCGAAATCGCTCTCGACTGCCTTGGGCAAAACGCCGATCACGGTGAAGAATTCACCGGGATTCGTCGTGAATCGAATTTTGTGTCCGATGATCAATGAAGCAATCTTCTGTTTGCAAGAAGGCCTGGCGACCGCCGAAGACATCGACGCCGGCATGAAGCTCGGCACCAATCAACCGATTGGCCCACTCGCACTAGCCGACATGATTGGCCTTGATGTGATGATCGCTGTGATGAATGTCTTCTACGAAGGCTTCAACGATCCAAAATATCGTCCTGCGCCGTTGCTCAAAGAAATGGTGGCGGCGGGGTATTTGGGAAGGAAGACGGGCAAGGGCTTCTACACCTACGCGTGATGCTCAACACCACCGACATCGCGACCCTCCGCCGCCTCGAAGAGGCGCTCTGGATTGCAGAGACTCGCTTCGATGCGAGCTACATGAACGAAATCTTTGCGCCAGATTTTTTTGAGGTTGGTCGATCAGGGCGCGTGTGGTCGCGAGATCAACTTCTTAACAAGAGCGCGCCTTCGATTGACGCCGTGTTGCCGCTACCGAGTTTTGCGGTGAGAGAAATAACGCCTGATGTTGTTCAAGTAACCTACGTGAGCCAAGTGACCTATGACGGCACCGTCGAATACGGTCGCCGATCATCCATCTGGTCGCGAGCGGATACGAAAGCGGGCTGGCAATTGCGATTTCATCAGGGCACTCCGTTTGCGCCGGAGTCGAACTGATGGTGAAAGGCGCTCACCGTGTCTGAGCGTTTCGAAACGATTGATCTCGTGCGCGGGTGGGCGCTGCTCGGCGTTGCGATCATCAACGTGCATGCGATGGCGCGCGGCTGGACCAATCACTATGCGCTGGATTTAGCCGACACTTGGTACGACACTTTGGCTGAATACGTTCTCGGCATTTTCTTCGCCCATCGCGCTTTTCCGTCACTTGCGTTTTTGCTCGGTGTGGGCATTGCGCTCCAATGGCGAGCGCTGAACGCTGACGGCGCGCTCGTCCCCGGCGCGGCGCTTCGTGTGCTGCGTTGCCGCTACGCAGCGCTCTTGCTTCTTGGGGTGGGTCACGGGCTGCTGCTCTGGCCCGGAGACATCGTTTCGTCGTATGCGCTCATCGTGCTCGTTCTGCTCTGGCGCTGGCCGAAGGACTCGAATGGCTTACTTCGCTGGGTGCGCCTGCTTGGCGCGTTGGTGATCCTCGTTTATGCGCTTGCAGTTTTCGGCATCGCGACGACGGCGGCGCAGGAATTGCCGCTTTCATTCCCTTCGTTTGCGTACTCACCCTGGTCGCTCGCGTTGCGTATGCATCTCACCGAGTATTTCTCATACGGATTGATTCAAAGCGCGCTGCCGGAGGTGTGGTTCGCCATTGCATTGGGCGTCATGATCGGCCAATCCGGTGCGCTCGAACGCTGGTTGCGCGGCGAAGCAAACGCGCGCATGTGGTTCGCATTCGGCTTCGCATCATTTGCAATCGGCACCGCGCTAGAGCTCGCATCCTCACGGCTCGGTGCGTGGGACTTCACTTATCCCGACGGGCTCGGCGGTGCACTCTTCACACTTGGCTTGCCGTTAGCTTCGGTGGGCAGCGTTTTCGTTTTGCTAGCGCTCGCGCGTGCGTGGCCCACCGCTCGCGCCCGAGCCGTGCGCGAAACGCTGATTGCAGCAGGCAAAGCGCCGTTAACGATGTTCTTTGGCATGTCGATGGGCTTGATTCCTATCTTTCACGCGTCCTTCGCGGATTGGCACGCAGAGATGGGGCGCGCTGCATACACCGCAGTTGCCGTGGTGATGTACGCGCTGCTAGCGAAATTCGTCTCCGCTTGGTTTGCCGCAGGTCATGCCCGCGGCCCGGTCGAACTGGCTTGGATGCGGTTGGCGGAAGCGCTATCTTCGCGTGGCGGCTCGATCCGTGACGCGCCGGGCGCTTGAGCCGTGGCAACGCTCTTCCCACGCACAAGGCCGAATGGCACAATGCAGTGGATTCGTGTTTCTCAGTCGGGAGTGTTGGCGATGAAAATCTTACGTATTACCGCCGTGGCGGCAGTGACCTTCTCGGCGCTGGCAGCGTCGAGTTACGCTGATATTTGCTACCTCGTCTACGATCGAAACGACCAAGTGGTCTATCGCGACATGCGCTCGCCAATTGATCTGTCTGGGCCGATTGGGCCTCAAGTGAATGCGCGTTGGCGCGGCGGCGCGCTCGTGATTGTCGGCAACGCGGATCGGTGCATCCCGCTCGATAGCGTGGATCTGCGCACCGTCGCTAACCTTGTGAAGCCCGACGCAGCCGCACCCCAAGCCGCTGCGCCGAAAGCTGACCCTGCGAAGGCGCCGAAAGCGACCGCGAAGAAGGCTGGTTAGGTGAGCAAAGGCTTGACAGCCGTAGCGCGGGGCCACCGCTTGGCTCGGATTGACGCGGCCTCTTTCATGCACGAGCCATGGATGTATTAGGGCAAGAGTGTAGAAAACAAATATCTAGATTCATTTAAAAAAGCGATGCTAGCCCCAATAAAGCTTGATGTTGCGTGGGGTAGCTAGCGCCGATGGGCGTACGTCGCGTTGAGCCGTTCGGCGATGTAGTCGGCGCATTGAATCGGCGGGTATCTCGCGGGGCGGGTCGCGCTAACGCAAGTGGGAAGCGCCTCAACGCGGGCCTCTGGATTCGCATCCAAAAAGAAAGCCACCGAAAATCGCTCGCGACCGATGGGGTTCACCACGCGGTGCGGCGTTGAAACGTACACATCGTTCGTCCAGCGCATCAAACAATCGCCCACGTTCACGATCAGCGCCCCCTCGATTGTGGGGGCGGCAATCCATTCGCCATCGCGAGTTTGCACCTCTAAGCCGCCTGCATCGTCGGTGGCTAAAAGCGTTAGATTGCCGTAGTCAGTGTGCACACCGGCGCCTGATTGCCCTGGAGCGTAACTCGCGGGGCGCGGCGGGTAGTGCAGCAAGCGGAGCGTGGCGAGCGGTCGATCCAGTTTGGCTTCAAAAAATGATTCGTCGAGTCCGAGGTCAAGCGCAATCGCACGATGCAACGTGCGCCCGAGGGCGTGGCAGGATGCGAAGTAGGTCAGCATCGTTTCGCGAAACGTTGGGCAATCTGCGCTAGAAGGCCACACATTGACGCCGCGAAACGGGCGGCCAGCAAGCATCTCTGGATCGTCCGGCGGGAGATTGAGCCCCAGATTGAACCCCTCCTTGACATCGCCCGGCCTCGTTGGATCAAGCTGCTCTTCCATCAGGCCGACATAGCCCCGGTTATGCGGCGAATGTTTGATGGAGAGCGCCTCTTTCGCAGACCGCTCAAGCGCGAAAAATTGATGCGATTCAGCGAAAACGTCGGCAATCAGCTCGCGCGAAACGCTGTGATTCGTTAATACGAAAAAACCAATACCGCGCGCAGCCGCACCGATGTGCCCCGCCAGATCCGTGGTTGAGTTGATTTTTGCCAGATCGATAATCGGAATCAGCGAACCCACTGCATCTCCTCTTGCTTTTCCATCCACTCGGTTTCGAGTGCGTCAATCTTTGCCGCCAGTTCACCGCGTTCGCGGGTTTTGTCGCCAAGCGTTGGCGCGCTATCAGCAGCGTAGGCCGCTTCCGACGCGAGCCACGCATCCAGCGCGTCGCGGGCCGCGGTGGCTTTCGCTAGTTCTTTCTCGATCGCATCAATTCGCTTTTGAAGGGGTTTGCGCAGCGTGGCAAGCCGCTGCCGCTCTTCCGCTTCTTCGCGCTTCTCTAGGCGCTTCGGCGCGCCGTGGGCGTCACTGACTTTTTCCGCGACCGGCTTCGCGCGCTGCTCGCGCAACCAATTGCGATAGTCGTCGAGATCACCATCGAAGGGCTTTACGGTTTTGTCGGCAACCAGCCACAACTCATCGCAACAGGCGCGAAGGATGTGGCGATCATGCGCTACGACCACGAGCGCACCTTCATAGTCTTGCAGGGCGAGCGTGAGCGCCTGTCGCATGTCCATATCAAGATGGTTGGTCGGTTCATCGAGCAACAAGAGATTCGGGCGCTCATAGACGAGCATCGCCAACACCAGACGCGCGCGCTCGCCGCCCGAGAACACACCGACCGGCTCGCTCACGCGATCACCGCGAAAATCGAAGCCGCCGAGAAAGTTGCGCAAGTCTTGCTCACGCGAGCGCGTGTAGCCGCGCGTCTCGACGAGCTGCTTGTCGAGCTGATCAATGTGCCACATCGCCGATTCGTCGTTTCGCAACTGCTCTAGCTGATGCTGCGCGAAGTACGCGATTTTTAGGTGCTGACCTTCGATGCGTTCGCCCGTGCGTTCGCGCAATTCGCCCGCAATCGCTTTCACGAGCGTCGATTTGCCCGCCCCGTTTTTGCCAAGTAAACCAATGCGCGAATTCGGCAGCAGGGAAAACTTTACCTTTTCAAGAATGTTTTTCTCGTCGTAGCCTAGCGAAACGTTATCGAACTTGAGCAACTGACGCGGCTCGCCCTCGGGTTTTCTGAATGAAAACGAAAACGGGGAATCGACGTGCGCCGCAGAAATGCGCTCCAGTTTTTCAAGCGCCTTCATCCGGCTCTGTGCTTGCGCGGCTTTCGTTGCCTTCGCTTTGAAGCGCGTGATGAAGGATTCCAAATGTTTGATCGTGCGCTGCTGTTTCTCGTAGGCACCTTGTTGCACTTCAAGCTCAACGGTGCGCTGCGCCTCGAAGCTTTCGTAGTTACCGGTGTAGAGCTTTAGTGTGGCGGGCGCTTTCGGATTGCTTGTATCGAAAAACAAGATTTGATTGGAAACGCGATCAATGAAATCTCGATCATGCGTGATCACGAGCAGTGTGCCAGCGTAACGCGAGAGCCAATCCTCGATCCACAATACCGCATCCAAATCCAAATGGTTCGTCGGTTCGTCGAGCAAGAGCAGATCGCTGCGACACATCAGCGCTTGCGCCAGGTTAAGCCGCATTCGCCAGCCACCCGAAAACTCGGCCACTGGACGGTTTTGCATGTCATGTTCAAAACCCAAGCCCGCCAGCAATTCCGCCGCGCGCGCGGGTGCCGCGTAACCGCCAATCGTTTCCAGATGCGAATACAAGTGCGCAAGGATCTCGCCGTGTTTTGATGCATCGGCATTGGGGTGTTCATTTTCAGCGGCGAGTGCGGCTTCTACCTCGCGCAACTCCACGTCGCCATCGAGCGCATATTCCAGCGCCGTCTTGTCGCTCGGCGGCGTTTCCTGTGCCACATGCGCAATGACCCAGCCGTTGGGCATCGCGATTTCTCCGCGCTCAGGCGTGAGTAGACCGCGCAGCGCAGCGAAGAGTGTCGACTTGCCTGCACCGTTCGCGCCGACAATCCCGACTTTGCGCCCCGGATTGAGAGTGATGTTGGCGCGGTCAATGAGAACGGTCGTAGAGCGGGCGAGGGTGAGGTCGGTCAGGCGAAGCATGCATGAATTTTGCCTGCAAGCGGCAGAAGCCCAGTTTCTCGGACTGACATCCCGCTCACGCCTGCGGGGGATAGACACTCTGGCGGAAACTGAGTCCGGGTAGCGAGCTGCTGTGAGCACCATGCGGTTTCCGTATGGAACACACAGAACACGCAATCGCCGCCTATTATTGGATGATGCACCTCGCGATCCTCACCTTCGACGGCTTCAACGAACTCGATTCATTCGTCGCGCTTGGCGTACTTAATCGTGTGAAGAAGCCCGATTGGCGCGTTTCGATTTGCTGCCCGAGCGACACCGTCACGTCGATAAACGGTGTGACGATTCACGCACAGTCTCGCCTTGATGCAGTGCCTGCGGCTGACGCCGTGCTCGTAGGAAGCGGCATCAAAACGCGCGATATCGCAAACGATTCAGCGATCATGGGCCAGCTAAAGCTCGATCCCTCGCGCCAATTGATCGGAGCACAATGTTCGGGAACGCTGCTGCTCGCGAAACTTGGGTTGCTCAGCGGCGTTCCGGCTTGCACCGATCTCACAACCAAACCGTGGGTTCAGGAGGCAGGGCTTGATGTCTTGAATCAACCCTTCTTCGCGAAAGGCAACGTCGCCACGGCCGGCGGCTGCTTCTCCGCGCCGTATCTCGCCGCATGGTTCATCGCACGTCTTCACGGCATCGATGCAGCGAGAGAGGCGTTGCACTACGTAGCGCCAGTCGGCGAAAAAGAGAGCTATGTCGAGCGGGCGATGGGGAATGTTGAGCCGTACGTCGTTTTGCCAAGCGTCGCAAAGAAAAATGTTCGGACACTCAACTACTAGGTTTTCCGACGCGAGCGAGCTTTGATAAAGTAGCCGATACCCGTAGCGCCAAGGAAGAGTGCCGCGCCCATTGGGGCAAGGTGGCAAAGGACGATTCCCACCACAAGGCAAGTGATCGCAGACGCAAAGAACTGGGCGGCTAAGTCTCTTTGCACAACCCAATCGGAAAGCGTCAGCTTTCCAAACTTGTCTTCTTGCATTTGCAAAGCCGAGATCCAGTATCGTGCGCGAAAATTGAGCCCCAATCCTACGGCCCCAGCCATCACCCACCCACCCATGTAGAGGCTAGCGAGGAGCGCGTCGTTCGATAGTTCCGCCAACGCGAAAATGAGACCCGTCATCAACCCTTGCGAACACACGATCTTCCACGTTTTGAGATGAAGAGTCTCGGGCTCCTTCTCAAATGTGATACAGGCCTGACTCGCTAGGGCTTTGTTGTAGCCTTTGATCAGCAGAATATTCACCGTGAAAACGAGAATCCAAATCAGAAGAAGAGCCAGGTTTGACAATGGCATCTCTGACCAGAGCAGATTCCGGAAGTAGGTCTCGATTGAAGAGGTCATGCACTGATCTCAAACTCATAGTCAATTACCAACGGTGCATGATCCGAAAACTTCACTTCGAGATAGATCGAGGCCTTCTTGGCGGTTGACGCGATGCCTGGGGTTGCGATTTGGTAATCGAGTCGCCATCCGACGTTGTTCGCGTACGCGTTGCCGCGATTGCTCCACCAGGTGTATTGCTCGGGGCGCGGGTCTAGTGTTCGATGCACGTCAACGAAGCCAATTTCTTCGAACACGTGCGTCAGCCACGCGCGCTCGTGCGGAAGGAAACCGGAGTTCTTTTGATTCGAACGCCAATTTTTTAAGTCGATTTCTTTGTGGGCAATGTTGAAATCGCCGCAGATCACGACTTCTTTGCCGCTCTTTCTGAGCGCCCTTAGATGATTTGGGAACGCGTTCAAGAAGCGATCCTTGCTCGCCTGCCGCTCCGGGCCCGCCGCGCCGGAGGGCAAATAAAGCGAAATGACGACCAGTTTGCCCAAATCGGCTTCAAGGTAGCGGCCTTCGCGGTCAAACTCGTCCACACCGAAGCCTTTTTTGACGCTCGCTTTGTGCGGCGTCCACAAGCCGGTGCCTGCGTAGCCTTTCTTTTCGGCGGAAAAGAAGTGGCCGGTGGCTTTTTTCACCTTGTGCAGCGCTTCGGGGACGTCCTCGACGTTCGCTTTTAGCTCTTGCAGGCAGAAAACATCCCAACCGCGTAGTCGTGACATCCATTCGGCGAGACCTTTGTTGTGCGCCGAACGAATGCCGTTAGCGTTTAAAGTGACGATGCGCATGGGCGATTTACCGTACAAAATAGTCGCAACGCTCAATTTTCCATGACGGGCGCATTTTTTGCCTTAAGTCCAGCTATGTCCTCAGAAAACAACTTTCGCCAACAGTTTTTGCAGTTTGCGCTCTCGTGCGATGCGCTCCGGTTTGGCGAGTTCAAAACCAAGTCGGGTCGGCTCTCGCCCTATTTTTTCAATAGCGGCCAGTTCAATACCGGCGAGGCGCTGAGCGCGTTGGGCGGTTACTTTGCGGAGGCGTTACTGGCGTCGAAAGTGCCGTTTGATCTGGTGTTTGGACCGGCTTATAAAGGCATTGCGTTGGTGTCGGCGCTCGCCATTGGGCTTGCCCAAAAAGGTCACAACGTTCCTTTCGCGCATGATCGGAAGGAAGCCAAAGATCATGGCGAAGGCGGAATCATCGTGGGCGCGCCCCTTAAAGGGCGTGTCGTGATCGTCGATGACGTGATTACCGATGGCGCGGCAAAACGCGCCTCGATTGAACTCATTCGTTCGCATGGCGCGACGCCAGCTGCAGTGCTCATCATGGTGGACCGGATGGAGCGCGGCAGTGGGAGCCGGTCAGCCGTGCAAGAACTTGAAGCGGATTACGGCATTCCCGTGATCTCCATTGCGTCTTTGAACGATGTGATGACGATGGTTTCGAATGATCCGAAACTGATGGAATTCAAGCCGAAAATAGATGCGTACAGGAATCAGTATGGTGTGGCTTAAACGCATGTCCCGAACGCGCGCGTTTGCACTTGCGTTGCCGCTGGTGTGCGGCGTTGCAAGCGTTTCGGCGCAACTCTACAAATGGACGGACGAAAACGGAAAGGTCCATTACAGCGATACCGTGCCGCCCAGCGCTACTGATCGCGCGCGCAAGGAAATGCGTCCAGACGGAACGGTAAAAAAACAAGTGGAGCGCTCGCTTACGCCGGAGGAACGTCGAATCGCTGCTGCGAAGGCGGCTGAGGACGAGAAAGAGCGCACCGCGCGCGAAGAGCGTGAACGTAAAGACCGAGCCCTGCTCTCAACCTACACGAGCCTCGTTGACTTTGACCGCGTGCGCGACCGCGCATTGACCATCGCCGATGGCGAGCTCACTGCGCTGAAGAAGCAAGAAGCTTCGACCAGCCTCGCCCGAGAAGCGCTTCAGAAGCAGGCGGACACGCACAAAAAGGGCCCGCCGCCCAAGCTCAAGAATGATCTTGAGGCGTCAGACAAAGATTTGGGTGCCGTGCGCCGACTCCTTGAGCGCAAAACGAAAGATCGCGAGGCGCTCGCTGCGAACTACACCACGGAGCGTGCGCGTTTGGCCGATCTCATTGCGGCTGACACCGCCGCCAAGGCAGCCGCTCGCGGAGATGCGCCCAAGCGCTAGCCGGTAGGCGTAGCTCGCGATTTTCGTGCACGCGCTATGCTCGCGCAATGGATATCGCCTTTCACATTGACCCCCTTGAAAAGCTCAAGGCCTACAAAGATTCATCAGTTGCAATGATGCGCGCCGCTGCCGCGCGTGGGCATCGAGTATTCGCGATTGAGCCCGGCCACGTTTTCTCGCGCGCAGGCCGAGTGCAAGCCGTCGCGCGCGAACTCACTCTCGCGATTGCAGACGATTCGCGCGACCACACCGCGAATTGGTATAGCGCGGGAGACTCATCCACTCGAGCACTGAGCGACTTTTCTGCCGTGATTGAGCGCAAAGATCCGCCGTTCAACATGGAATACGTCTATCACACGTATCTCTTCGAGCGCGCGGTGGATCAAGGTGCGCGGGTGTTCAATTCGCCGCGCGCGATTCGCGATAACAACGAAAAAATGGCGATCTTGAAGCATGCCGACATAATCGCGCCGACGATCGTGACGCGCTCTGCCACGGTGTTGCGCGAATTTGTGGCCGAACAGCGCGACACCATCTTCAAGCCGCTCGACGGCATGGGCGGAAGCGGTATTTTTCGCGTTCGCGAGAGTGATCCCAATCTTGGCGTCATCATCGAAACGCTTACAGCACTTGGCACGCAGTCCATCATGGCTCAGGGCTACCTGCCGGAAATCGTGGACGGTGATAAGCGGATTTTATTGATTGGTGGCCAAGTCGTTCCGTTCGCACTGGCGCGAATTCCGATGATTGGCGAAACCCGCGGCAACATGGCTGCAGGCGGAAAGCCTGTTGTTCGGGAATTTTCAGACTCGGATCGTCGGATTGCCGAGACGATGGCGAAGCGGCTATGGGCTGAGGGGCTCTTTCTGGTGGGGCTCGATGTCATCGGCGAGCGTGTGACGGAGATCAATGTCACGAGCCCCACAGGCTTTGTGGAGATCGAAAAGCAGACCGGATTTAACGTTGCGGAGATGTTCGTACAACGACTTGAACAAACGCTCCAGTCTGCCTAGTGGTTTTCTGTCGCGGTGCAGCAATATGTTTGCTACCATGGCGCACCAGTTTGACGCGGCAACGCACCGCGTCCCCCTAGTCGCCTCATGGCGCGTGTTCGAGGGAAAGGCAGTCTCGACCTATGATCGGTGTGTTGATCATTGCGCATGGCAATCTCGGTGATGCACTCATCGGGTGCATGACGCATGTGCTGGGCAGACGCCCCGAAGCGGTGGCGGCGCTCTCGGTCGCGGCAAACGATTCGCCGCGCGACTTGGTTCCGGTCGCAAAGCGCATGATTGAATCGTTGGATGATGGCAGCGGTGTGCTCATCATTACCGATATTTTTGGCGCGTCACCTGCCAATCTGGCGGCAAAGCTGATCGATACCGGTCATGTCGAGGCGGTGGCGGGCGGTAATGTTCCGATGCTCATTCGCGCGATGACTTACCGAGGCAAAGGTATGGACACGCTGCTAAAGCGCGTGGTTGCAGGCGGTTGCGAAGGCGTCTTTCACATTGAGGCCGATCCGATCATCGGGCCCTGCGTTGCAAAATCGAGCGCAAACGAAGGGCTGCCTGCCAGTAACCGTCACTAGGAAACACCTCGTCACCGCGCTTCGAACCCGTGTCACCTCGTCAAGACTTCTTAAAAATCCCGATGAACACAATTCGTCTCCGGTGTTTTCAAGGATTTTTCCTGGTTCGATGGGCTCCGTCAGGGATTTGGTGCGGTCTTTAAGTTTTACTAATCGCCTTTGGGGGAAACAACGGCATGCTGCGACGCGATATCGAGATCATAAATAAGCTTGGCCTACATGCTCGTGCCTCTGCCAAGCTGACCCAGCTCGCCACAAGTTTCAAGAGCGAGGTCAATCTCGAACGTAACGGCCGCCGTGTCAATGCGAAGAGCATCATGGGCGTGATGATGCTCGCAGCCGGGAAGGGCAGCACCATCGCCGTTGAGACAGAAGGTGAAGACGAATCCGCTGCGATGGAGGGTGTGGTCGCGCTGATCAACGACAAATTTGGCGAAGGTGAATAGTTTTTCTTTGCTACGCCAGATTTAATCGGGGCGAGTGAGCAGTATCCTCTAAAGACGATAGCTGCGTTGAAATCAGTTTAGCCCAAATAAAGCTTGGGCTCTAACGGTTTTTTCATTTAATTTGCGAAGCGCCACACGTTGCGCGCTTAGTACTTGTACGCCGATTTTTGGCGCCCCTGGCGGGGCGTGAATGCATGGTCCTGCAGGCGAACCGGGTAAACGTGAGTTCGTCGGGAGCCGCGTTCACCCGATAGAATTCAAGGTTAACTTTTTGATTTGTTTTGGGATTTCTTCATGATTGGTACAGCCTACGCGCAAGCCGCTGGGGGCGGCGCAACCGGGAGCGAATTTCTCTCGCTGTTGCCGATGATCGGTATTTTTGTCGTTTTTTACTTTTTGTTGATTCGTCCGCAGCAAAAGCGCGCGAAAGAGCAGAAAGCGATGCTTGGCGCATTGGAAAAAGGCGATGAGGTGGTGACCGCAGGTGGCATCGTAGGAAAAGTCACCAAGCTTGATGAAAACTACGTCACGTTGCAAGTGGGTGGCGGAAGCGAAATCGCATTTCAGCGGAACGCTGTGACCGCCCTCCTGCCTAAAGGCTCGATCAAGGCGATGTAGCGCTTTGATTCGCGGCAAAGTAATTTGTCGGCCGTGACCGCAACTGATGCGCAAGCAGCCATCGTTTCTGTCGCGATTGAATCGCCGTACCTTGGTGCGGCTCACTGCGCATCGGCGCTCGCCGCGTAGTCTGCGAAGTTGAAAACCCTCCACCGCCCGAAGTCTGGGCCTTGAATTCTCGAATCGGCGTCCTACGTCGATACACGAGATACGCAAACAGGATTCGCCATGAATCGTTACCCGCTCTGGAAATACGCAATCATGATCGTCGCGATGGCGATTGGATTGCTCTACACCGTTCCCAACTTCTTCCCGCAGGTGCCTGCGGTGCAAGTTTCAACCAACAAACCCAACGTGAAACTTGACAATGCGCTTCTAGGGCGTGTTGAGTCAACGCTTAAAACGGCTGGGGTGCCGGTTGGATATTCTGCGCTCGACCCAACGGGCGTTCACATTCGCTTTCAAGGCGGCGATACGGTAACGCAGCTGAAGGCGCGTGATGCGCTGTTGAAAGAGCTCAACCAAGGCGTGGCGGACGGCACGGGCAGCTACATCATCGCATTGACCAACGAGTCGACCGTTCCGAAGTGGATGCAGTCGATGAATGCGCTACCTATGTTCTTGGGGCTTGATTTGCGCGGCGGCGTTCACTTCCTGATGCAAGTGGATATGAAAGGCGCGCTTGATCGCGCTGCAGATCGCAACATGCAAGATATTCGCTCGCTACTGCGCGAGAAGCGCGTGTCGTACGGCGGTGTAAGTAAATCGGGTGAGACGCTTGTCGTGCAATTCAGTGACGCCGCAGAGCGCGATAAAGCGCAGGTCGCGATCACCACGTCCAACACTGATCTATTGCTTCGAGAAGAGGGCTCGGGGGGCGATCTCCGCTTGGTCGTCACGTTGAAAGAAGAAGCGAAGAAAAAGCTTGCTGATGCAGCCATTGAGCAAAACCAAAAAGTGCTCAATAACCGTATCAACGCACTGGGCCTGACCGAGCCGATCATTCAACGTCAAGGTGTGGATCGAATAGTGATCCAGGTGCCAGGCGCGTCTGATCCTGCGCGTTTGAAAGACGTGATTGGGCGCACCGGAACACTCGAATTCCGGCATGTCGAAGCGCACGGTGGCAAAAACGCATCACAGCTCGAAGCTGCGAAAAACGGCAGTGTTCCGTTTGGCCTGGAGCTTCTGACGGATCGCCAAGGCGAACAAATTCTCGTTCGCAAACAGCCGATCATCACTGGCGAGCGAATTTCAAGCGCTGAGCCCGCGTTTGACGGTCAGAACAACCAGCCGATCGTTCGCGTATCAACCGACGGTCAAGGCGCTCGAATCCTTCGCGAGCACACCAGCCAGAACATCAAAGAGCGCATGGCCATTGTGCTCATCGAAAAAGGCAAAGCAGAAGTCATTACTGCGCCCACAACGCAGAGCGAACTCGGAGCCCAGTTCCAGATCAGCGGCAACATGACAACCCGCGAGACAAGCGATATCGCGCTTCTCATTCGCTCTGGCTCGATTGCCGCCCCGATGGAAATCGTCGAAGAACGTACGGTCGGCCCAAGCCTGGGTGCGGAAAACATCGAGCGTGGATTTGATTCGGTGAAGTGGGGTTTCGCAGCACTCGCCGCGTTCATCGTCGTTTACTACATGGTGATGGGATTGATCTCGGCGTTTGCGCTTGCCGTGAACTTGCTCTTGCTCGTCGCGATTCTCTCGATGCTTCAAGCAACGCTTACGTTGCCAGGCATCGCTGCTATTGCGCTCACGCTCGGTATGGCGATTGACGCAAACGTACTCATCATGGAGCGGATACGAGAGGAACTTCGCGCCGGCGCAAAACCACAAGAAGCTATTTCTGCCGGCTTCGACCGCGCGTGGGCAACGATTCTCGATTCAAACATCACTACCTTGATCGCAGGCATCGCTCTCTTTGCATTCGGCTCAGGTCCGGTCAAAGGCTTCGCCGTCGTTCACTGCTTGGGAATTTTGACTTCGATGTTCTCTGCGGTGTTCTTTGCGCGCGGTATCGTGAATCTGGTTTACGGTGCGCGCAAGAAACTCGAAAAGATTTCAATTGGCACCATCTGGCGACCCGACGAAGTCGTGACCAAACCCGCGACGCTAGACGCTCAATAAGCCGCAAAACGGACTCAAAGGAAACTCACCATGGAATTTTTCCGTTTCAAGCGCGACTTGCCGTTTATGAAATATGCGTTGATATTCAACGTAATTTCAGCATTAACGTTTCTCGTGGCTGTGGGCGCGCTTGCTTACAACGGGCTGCACTTTGGTATTGACTTCAAGGGCGGTACTGTCGCAGAGCTTCACTTCAACAAGACAGCTGATGTTGCCCAAGTGCGCACCTCCGTTGAGACGCTCAACACCGGCGAAGCGTTTGTTCAAAACTTCGGATCACCCACGGAAGTGTTGGTGCGATTGCCGATCGTTCAAAACATCTCGAACGCCCAAATGGGAGAGAAGCTTTTTAGCGCCATTTGCGGGCCGTCTCGGCCGTTGAATGAGTCAAAGAACGCGTGCGGTGAGGGAGTTGAAAAAATAGAACTCAAGCGAGTTGAGTTCGTGGGCGGTCAGGTCGGGCGCGAACTTTTTGAAAGTGGTGCGCTTGCCTTGTTGCTCGTAATCGCTGGCATCATGATGTACTTGGCAATTCGCTTTGAGTGGCGATTTGCCGTTGCAGCCATCATCGCAAACTTGCATGACGTGGTGATCATTCTTGGCCTGTTCGCGCTCTTCGGTTGGGAATTTAACTTGCCGGTGCTCGCAGCGTGTCTAGCGATATTGGGCTACTCGGTGAATGAATCTGTGGTCATCGCGGATCGCGTTCGTGAGAACTTTAGAAAAATGCGTAAAGCGAGCGTCGATGAAGTGATTGATAACGCGATCACCTCAACGATTTCACGAACCATCATCACTCACGGTTCTACGCAAATCATGGTGTTAGCGATGCTTTTGTTCGGCGGCGAAACGCTACACTACTTTGCATTGGCGCTCACTATCGGCATCTGTTTTGGTATTTATTCCTCTGTTCTGGTGATGGCGCCGCTCATTCGTTGGCTGGGTGTGTCCCGCGAGAATTTGGTGAAGGCGGAAGGCCCTCCGAAGGATCCGCTCGAAGCAGAAAAGATCTTGGCATAACGCCCTTGAATCTCCTTCAAAAAAGCGCGAGTCTTTCGCGCTTTTTCTTTATCAAGCACTGATTCCGAACTCGTAACTTTCCCAGCACGTTTCGCGGTTAGCCCCGCGGTTTAATCGAGCCCAGTATCGTGGAATTAATCTCCCAAATCATTCAGTTTTTCTCACTGCTCGATGATCGTTTGCTCGCGATGGCGCAGGCAAATGCGTGGACGTTTATCGGCGTCGTCGCGCTCATCATCTTTGTTGAAACAGGCGTCGTTATCATGCCGTTTCTTCCAGGAGATTCGCTGCTCTTCGTCTCGGGCACTGTTGCCGCAATCACGGATGTAAACGTACATGTTTTTGCACTGATTTTGATTGTCGCCGCCGTGCTCGGCGATTCTGTGAACTACACGATTGGACGCCGTGTGGGCCTCAAGCTTTTCGCCAATCCCGATTCAAAAATATTCCGTCAAGAATACCTCGCAAAGACTCAAGCGTTCTATGACAAATACGGCGCTTTTTCCATCGTGATGGGGCGCTTTGTTCCCATCGTGCGTACGTTTGTGCCGTTCCTGGCAGGTGTCGCACGGATGCCTTACCCGAAATTTTTCTTCTACAACGTCACAGGCGGCATCTTCTGGATTTGTTCGCTTATGTACGCCGGATACATCTTTGGCAATCTGCCTTGGGTGAAAGAGAACTTGTCCCTTATCGTGATCGCGATTGTGATCGTTTCCGTGCTGCCACTCGTATGGAAGATTTGGCAGGAGAGACGCGCGCAATCCCATGCTAAGGCGAGTCAGTAGTGCGAGAGTTTTTGCGAATCAGCGCTACGATGAATCGAAAGAACCATTGATTTATTGTGGAGGCGGTTCAAGCTTCCTCTCCCTCAGACTTTGGGTTGAACCTCGCGGCCCGGGGGGTACGTGTCGTAAGCTGCGACACTATACTTACTTGCAATGACCTCGGTTGTCTTCACCCCAGGGTTTGCGACGCGCTTAGCGCTTGCTGTTGACCCGCGTGCGTTGTTAGTAGAGGTCGAGTCGCTGGATCCCGCTGCGTGGAGCCCGAGTTTTGATCGCGACGTTGTTAAGGGCGCATACGACAGCGTCACGCTCCTGTCACAGTCGGCGCGCGCTGATTCCGTTCACTCAGAATCCGCCTCATCTTCCTACCAAGCGGGCTCGCCAACTGAGTGGCTCGCGCGCTGCCCAGCGCTTACATCGTTTTTGGCATCGTTGCCTTTCACAGTGGAGGCCGCTCGACTATTACGGCTCGTACCGGACGGCACTATTCGCGAACAGCGCGACTACGATCTGCGCGATTGTGAAGGGCATGTGCGATTGCACATTCCACTGCTCACCAATGATCGCGTGTTGTTCTACATCGAACAAACGCTCGTTGAATCAACGGCAGGCGAGTGCTGGCGTCTTGATTTGTCGCGCCGCCATCGTGTCCAAAATTTGGGTACCACGCCGCGTGTTGATTTAGTGCTCGATTGCGCGTTGAACTCGTGGTTAGAGTCTGCGCTGGGCGCTGGTTTTGTGCCCCAGTGTGGCACTGCACCGCCAACTTGGCTAAGCGGAGCGGCTCAATTTGAGCTGTTTCGTGAGCGGGTGTTCAGCGACTTATCGCTCCAACAAGCATTGCGCACGACAAAAGAGATGGATGTGTTTCTCGCCAAAACCCTAGCAGCAGGCGCTGAGCACGGCTTCGCCTTTTCGCTCGATGACGTTCGCGCCCATTGCAATCAGGCGCGACGCGACTGGATTGAACAATGGATCGTGTAGCGCCGGGGCACGCGGGGCCGAATCTTTCGTCGGAAGACTTCAGCGGTTGGCTTCCAATTCGCCTCTTTCCGCGCGATGGCACTGTGTGGATCGACTGGGTTTACCGAGGTGACTACGCGTTTCGCGAACCCTTCTTTCGAGAAGATGCGCAGATTCTGCTGCGCGATCCGTTCAACGTCGCGTTTCGCCGGTACACCCCAATCGAAGATGCGGTCGACTGGTTCAACCGCGTTGGTACGCCGCGCGCGCCACTCAAAGCATTGATCGGTCACGCGTCGCGTTGCGGCTCAACGCTAGTGACGCAGATGCTCGCCCATCTGCAAACGCACGCAGTGATGTCTGAACCTCCGATGCTCGATGTGCTATTGAGTATTCGCCGCCAGCTTCCACAGGTGACGCGCGCACAGCAAGTTCTCTGGTTGCGCACACTAATGTTTGCGCTTGGGCAAGCGCCGGGTAGTGAGCAGCATCTCATCGTGAAATTGGATGCGTGGCACATACTTGATCCGCACTTCGCTTTGCTTGCCGAGGCGTTTCCAGAAGTGCCGAAACTGTTTCTCTACCGCCACCCAGTCGAGATCGCAGCTTCAATGTTCGCAGAGCCCTCGTCCTACATGATCGCGGGTATGGTGACCGCTTACGCCGGGCTAGAGCTGGCGAATGCACCCGAGGTTCCGGCAGAGGATTTCATAGCGGATATGCTCGGCGGATTTCTCGATGCGGCCGCTGCGCGCTGTGAGATGGGCAGCGTTATTCCGGTGCACTACCCATCGTTGCCCGAGGCCGTATGGACAGCGCATGCTACGACTTTCGGACTCGCGGGAGACCCCGATGAGGTGTCCAGGTTGCGTGCGATCAGTTTGCGCAATGCAAAATCGCCCAAAAAGAACTTTACGCTGGATTCAGAGCGCAAGCGCGCGGAAGTATCAGAGCTTCTCCGGACAAAGGTCATGGCGCGCTGTAGTGCGAGTTATGAACGCCTGTTGCGAGTGAACGAATCAGTGTCGTCTCAGGCTTAGGCTTCAACTTCGGCGAGAGAAACGAGCTCGACTGGTCGTTCTCCAATGGTCCTGCTTGTCGCGGTTGACCTCTTGACAGATGCGAGTTGCACTCCGGGATAGCAACGATAACCGCACCCGCCTTATCCATATGCAGTGCGGAACCTTGTGCAGCGAATTACTTCTTGTAAATGCCTGATGGCTCTCCGTTTTCATAGGCGAGAACCATGTGCAATATCACGCGCATGGGCCTAGGCCGCGCTCGGGTGACATGAGTATCAGAGCGTTACCCGCCACCTTTCAAGACGCTGTGAACGCGAACGCTGCCGCCAACTCTTCTGTAAGCGCATCTATGTGTTGCCAGCGGCTGGGATTAGTGTGGTTCACTCTGCCTCATCTACCCCTCGCGAACTATTCCACGTTCGAAGCGAACTTTTCAGCGTTGGTGCTGCGACCGGAATACGTCTACTAGGAATGCGCTGAAACTAACGGACTGCCGATTCAATCGTTCATCGTTCCGCTGCGTTGCTGTATTACCGCTCAATCGACATACGGATTTGCGACGACACTTTTGAATTCAGCCTCGCTCATAGTCGACAACAGCGCCGCGAAAAACACTTGCACCGATAGTAGGACTACGCCGATTGCAAGATCCGCTGCAACATTAGGTACGACATGATGAAGCGCACCAGC
Source organism: Betaproteobacteria bacterium (assembly GCA_013298765.1). Taxonomy (GTDB): domain Bacteria; phylum Pseudomonadota; class Gammaproteobacteria; order Burkholderiales; family Casimicrobiaceae; genus Casimicrobium. The sequence goes on along the minus strand of JAAFJA010000006.1, from coordinate 60,279 downwards.
GAGCGGAACGCCGATAAAGAAGGCAGCAAAAATTCCGAGAGTCATGCCGATCAACACGACGGAGCCGCGCGCGAGTGCTTCTCTCGCCCACGCGAGTTTTGGATCAGGTTTTTTCTTCGCGTTGCGCGCGGTGCTCGCCAAGCGCAACGCAAGCAACGCCGCCGCCGAGAGCACGGCTAACCATTCGAGTTTCAATTTACCGCCGCCTGCAAAGTAAGCGGCAATCAAAAAGCCGCTCAAAAATGCACACGCCAAAATAACTTTCACCACATCCGTCAGGGCGCGGCGTCGCCCGCGTTGAGGATAGAAGCTAGCCGTGAGCGCGGTCACAATCACGAGCTCCAGCATCCACAATCCGAGCAACATCGGCAGCTTGAGTGCGCCAATCGCAAGCGTGAAAAGAATCAACGACGCTTGAAGTGATTCGTTCACCACGACGTGCGGTTTCACCGCTTGCCAGTCGATGCGACTGGGTTCCTTCAGGTCACCCCTGGAAAGAAACTTGAATTTTTTACGATTTTTCATCGATTCATACTCGTGCGGAATACGTAGAAAAGTGGTTCACGTTGCACTGTTGGTGCCGCGCACGCAAATCGCGAAAAAGTGCTGTCCGAGAGAACACAGACCGCTTCAATCAGGCATCCGCTCTTCATCTTGCGCCCTTCGTTTCGCTTCCTGTTTTGCATACTTCGCGTAACCCGGATCATCCCCCCATAGCTTCTGATCAAGGCGATCACCAGCACCGCTTTCCCAGCTGCGACCGAAGATCACGAGTGACGTCTCGTAGAGAGTTTTCACGATCACGAGCAGAAAAACCATCGGCAGCAAAATTGGCAATTCGAGATACTGCGCGAGCACGATTGCGATCCAAAACACCGGCAAGATGATGCTCGTCGAGCTATGCGTTGTTATCGCCAACGCCTTGATCTCGCCGAAGCTCATTTTGCGAAGTGTTGTTAGCGTTTCGATCACGAATTGGATAACGAGTGGCAGCACGATGATCCACGATTTCGCAAGCCATTCTTGCCAAATGAATGCCCAAACGCCCGTCGCCGCAGTCCACTCGCTCATCCCTTGAAGCGCCCACAACATCACGAGCAGGCCGAACAATTCCGAGATCGCGCAAATCCAAACGAAATTGCCGAGCAGTGTGCTGGGAGATGCATTTTTCGTCGCGGTGTTCCCGCTGGCAGAGACCCAAAGTCGCGTTCCGCTTCCGGTCGCAGCGCGACGCTCGAATTCGAGTCCACGCGGTTTCGATGACTTCGGGAAAAATCCAATCTGCGCACGAAAGTGACCGCGCTTTTTTGTAGCAACTTGATGCACATAAATTCGCGCTGCTACGAGAACGATTCGCGTGAGTTTCTCAAACCAAAAGCACACGACAACGCTTGCAGGCGACCAGCCCGCGTAGATCAAGCCGTAGAGCAAGACAGCGCACAACCAGAGCGGCTGAAACAGGCGACTGATGAAAGTAAACTGATTGACGCTGCGTACCTCGTAACTCGCAGCGATCAGTTCATCCGTTGTCCGTTCTGATTGCTCACGCACCGCCGCTTCGCGAGCGCTGGCTTCCGCGCGCAACTCGTCTTCAGTGCGAATGATTTCCCACTTCGGCTTTTTCGACTTCCGACGCGTCACAGGACGTACTCAATTCACAGTGCGAGCATCATCCCGCACTGCGAAACGAGATAAGTGCGAATTTCGCTCCACGAATTTCGTGTCGCATTCGCTGGGAAAGTGATGCCGCCAGTGACGGCGCTTCCGGTGAGTCCGAGCATCACGCGTGTATTGATTAGCGCATCGACAGTGGCCGTCATGCGCCCGTCGCCGTCGATATCGGGGGAACAATTTCGCGCGGCGAACGGTCCGCCGTTCAGGCGTGCGACACAGAATTTATAGGACGTGCCAGAACCAGCGACGCTATCGCAAAAGCCTGCGAGCACAATTTTTCCGTCGGGTTGGATAGCGATCGCGCGGGCAATACCCGTGAAGTCCGCTGCGAAATCGAAAGTCACAGTACCGTTACCGTTGGACGGTGTCGGCCCATCAAAAGAAAGGTCGGGAGAGCCGCTGTCAGCGTAGGTGCGCAAAAGTTTGTCGTCATAACCCACCAAAAGTTTGCCGTCGGGTTGGATCGCAAATCCATAGAAATTAAGCGAGCTACCAAGCACAACAGCGCCCGGCGAATAGGGAGAGGTGGCATCGCCGAAACTCGGGTCAAGCGCCCCGGTTGGCGTGATGCGAATCGCGCACAAGGTTTGTACGAAGCACGTTCCCGCCAAAACTGCGTTGCCATCCGGTTGCAATACGGCAAACTTCACGGCGTTTGGAGGGTTGGCATTGAAGATTGGAACGACGAATCGCCCATTGCCGCTGCTGCTTCCGTCGAACGTAGTGTCGAATGTGCCGCTTGCATTGAGCTGTGCGAGGCAGACGAATTGCCCGCATATTCCTGCAAGGAGAATTCTGCCGTTGGGACGAATCAATACTGCGCGCGCAGACTCGCTTACTTCGCTGTCAGTCTTAATTCGGGCAAGCCTGAACTTACCATTGCCTGGCGACGCAGCTACGGGCCCATCGAAGCTGGTGTCGAAACTTCCATCGGTGTTGAGTCGTGCCGCGCAGAACAGCGTGCGGTTATTGCTGTTGTCGTTGTCACAGACGCCGACGAGCACAATCTTGCCGTCGGGTTGCAGCGCCAAACCGTTTAGCGTGTCAGACTCTGCTGCGCTTATCGAGAAGGAAAAGTGGCCCGCCGCCCCCCCGAGCGGACCAATGAAGCTCGCGTCGAAGGTGCCGTTTTCGTTGAGTCGTGCGATACAGAATTTCTGAATACACGTGCCTGCGACGAGAATTTTTCCGTCGGGCTGAACCGCAACTGCAACCGCGTCGGCGGCGATCGCACCTGCGACCGTCATCAAAAACTTGCCGTTGCCTGGCGTTGTGTTCGGACCGATGAAACTTGTGTCGAGCGAGCCATCCGGCATCAATCGTGCCATGCAAAACGTTTCACCGAGGTTTCGCGCGCACGTGCCCGCGAGGATGATTTTGCCGTCGGGTTGCAACGCGATTGCATTCGCCTGATCGTTATCGTTGGTGCCGATCGCAAGCGCGGAGATGTAGCCGTTGGTCGCACCGAAGGTGGTGTCGAAGCTACCGGGCGTTTGGGCGCCGAGCGGTGAAAGCGGAAAAATTGCGAGCGCCGCCAAACTGAAAGCCGTAAGCCAGCGTTTTGCTTTGTCGAAACGAGAGAATGCAGAAGTGTTCATGAACGCCTTGTCGATGGTGCTTAAACCTAGATGTAGCCAGTCAACCACAAGCCCTATGTAAAGCGCAGGAAGACTAAACAACGAACGTTTCGAAAATTTGTTTGTTCTCTTTGACGATCAAAATTGAATACGCGATACGTGAGGAAGTTATAGGTCGATTCTTGATGCAAGATGAACATTCGTAGCAGTACGTGCGCGCGCAAGCAGACGCGCGAACTGATCGAAGCGTTTCTCATGACGTTCATGGCGCAATCGCCATCCCGCATTGCGTCACGAGAAACGTGCGGATCTCGCTCCACGAGTTTCGGGTGGCGTTTGCCGTAAAGGTGACGCCGCCAATGACGGCGTTGCCTGTGATGCCGAGCGCGATGCGGGCGTGAATCAGCGAGTCGACGGTTGCCGTCACCTGTCCATCGCCGTCAATGTCGAGCGAGCAGTTGCGCCCGCTACTCGATCCACCATTCACCCGCGCGATACAGAAATCATCGTTGGTGCCATTGTCGCAATACCCGGCGAGGATGATCTTACCGTCGGGCTGAAGTACCATGCTGGTGGCTCTGTTTGCGCCGGATCCAAATGAGAGCTTCGGGAGTCCGTCTGCAGGCGTGGCGAGCGAGCCGTCAAATGCGGTGTCGGGCGAACCGTCGCTGTTGGCACGTAGAACACAGAACCGATTGCGACATGTGCCGGCAACAAGTATTTTTCCGTCGGGTTGTAGCGCGACCGCCTTTGCGCTATCAGACGGAGAAGCTTCAAACGAATACGATCTCCAACCGCGGCCGCCTTGGCCCGCGCCCGTGTCCGGCCAAAACTCCGGGTCTAGAAGGCCGTTCGGCGTTAATCGCGCCACACAAAAGGTAGTGCTGAACAGAGCAGCGCAACTGGAAGCTAGGAGTATCCGCCCGTCCGGTTGGACGGCAATTCCTTGAACAGACTCCAGACCTATGAGATTTCCAAATCTGATCAGGAATCTGCCATTGCCCGCCCCGGAAGGGCCATCGAAAGTCGTGTCGAAACTTCCGCTCGGATTGAGCCGAACTAAGCAGGGCGTATAGCTTGTGATGGCGTCGAGGTCAGGACAGCGACCGCCCAAAACGATCTTATTGTCGCTCTGGAGGGCGACTCCACGCGAAGACTCGTCGCCTTCGCTATCAGTGCCGATACGTGGAAGTATGAAGCGCCCGGCACCAGGTACGGCGCCTGCCGGCCCGACGAAACTTGCATCGAACGCCCCATCCGAATTGAGTCTCGCCGCACAAAACCTGTTGTATTTCTCCGTTGCCACGACGACCTTGCACGAACCGGACACCACGATCTTGCCATCGGCTTGCAGGGCGATTGCTTCGGCAGAGTTCTCTTCGCTGCCGATTGCAAGGCGGAACCGGCCAGTGCCCGTGCCTGCCGGCCCGACAAAACTCGTATCGAAAGAACCGTCGGGATTGAGGCGTGCGAGGCAGAATTCGTTATCGCATGTCCCCAGCGCCAGTATTTTTTGATCGGGCTGTACGACGAGCGCCTTTACCTCGTTGCTGAGCGCGTTAACAATAAAGGTGAATTTCCCATTGCCTGGCGAAGCGTTTGGGCCATCGAACGTAACGTCTAGACCGCCATCGGCCTCAAAACGTGCGAAGCACATTGAGCGGCCGATACCTGTCGCGCAACCGCCTGCTACTATGATTTTTCCGTCCGCTTGCAATGCGACAGCATTGGCGCGATCGTCCCCTGTGCCCACCGGAAACGCTGAAATCACACCGTTACCAGATGCGAAGCCGGGAAAAGGCGTTGTGTCCAAACTACCAGGCACTTGCGCGGCAACGAATGTGGTCGCGAAGCATGCACAGATGAGCGCACTCAGAAAAATCGCGCTCCGGCGTAGTCCAAAAATTATCCAAGAGGTGATGTTTGAGTGGAGCATGGTTTGGGTTATGACTTTTTCTGGCTGCGTGAACGTTCTCAAGAAAGATTCAGCCCGCATTGTGTGATGAGGTATTTGCGAAGGTCGCGCGAGGTGTTGGTGCCCCATTCGTCGCGCGTGGCGTTCGCTGGGAAAGTGATGCCGCCTGTGACGGCGTTGCCTGTGATGCCAAGTGCAATCCGCGTGTGAATCAGCGAATCAGTGGTGGCTAGCACTTTGCCGTCGCCATCTAGATCGAGTGAGCATTCGCGATAGCCTTTGGTTGCTGCCTCGAAGCGGGCGATGCACATGTCAGTATTTACGCCGACTTCAGGCACTTGGCAGTACCCGGCCAGGAGTAACTTACCGTCTGGTTGCAGTGCGAGTGCATTGGCGTAGTCGTCGGTTGACGCGAAATCGGCATAGGCGAATCCGTCGCTGGAAAAACCTTTGTCGAGCGATGAGTCGGAGTGATACATCGCGAGCACGAATCGCGGAACACCGGCGGAGAAAGCGGCAGACGCTACTGCGATTTTTCCATCTTGCTGAAGAATCGCCGCGCGGGGCGTGAAAAGCGCTCCTGGTTGTGGGAGCGAACTCATGGTTGAGTCAAAACTTCCATCGGTGTTGTATCGCGACATGCATGCGCCGTCACCGCCGATCGTCTCAGCGCAGCGTCCGATGAGAACGAAGCGCCCATCGGGTTGCAACACGATCGCTTCGACACTGCTTTTGCCACCGTTGAGTACGGGCGTTTTTGGAAAACCTGTATCGACGACGCCTGCGCTCGTGTACCGCACGACGCAGCCGCGCGCGTCGTTCGTTGAGCTGGTTTCCGAGCAAGCCCCAGCGACGATGATTTTCCCGTCAGGTTGAATCGCAACGGCGTTGGCTTTGTCATCGCGAACGATATCGGTCGCTTGGATGCCGTTACCTGAAAAGCTGCTGTCGAGCGCGCCATGTGGGTGATAGCGAACGACACAAAAGTTTCCAAACGTACTGTTGCCGCATTGTCCGACGAGCACGATCTTGCCGTCGGATTGAAGGGCAAGCGCGTAGGCGAAATCGTTGCTAGCGGTGACGTCAGTTGCGACTTTTCCGCCGCTGCCAAATGACGAATCAAGTCTTCCGCCGACTGTGAATCGTGCAAGGCAGAAGTCGTAACGCGTGCCTTCCTGACAGTAGCCCGCGACGACGACCTTTCCATCGGGTTGCATCGCCGCCGAGGTGACACGGTTGCTGTCGCTGTTGATCGCGACAATCTCTACGCCGTTTCCCTGCGAACCGAACGTTAGGTCGAGCGTTCCCGTTGCGCTGATTTGGGTGATGCAAAATGCGCTGGGTGTGAGATTGCACGTACCCGCAACGACGATTCGACCGTCTGGGCGAATCATCACGGCTTCTGCGCGTGAACTTTCGTTAAAGAACGAGAGCGTGCGTTTTCCGTCGGTCGAAAACGTGGTGTCGAGGTCGCCGGGTGCAGCGTATGTGAACGACGCTACGAGCGACGTCGCGAATAGCAAAAGACACCGGATTGCCTTCGCGCTGCTGCGACCCCGTAATCGATCGTGCTGGTGGCGAAAGGCGAAAAAAAGGCGGCTCATCTTGATTGCTACCTATTCCAGCGACGGCGCTTCAATCAGTCGTCGTAAGTATTGTTCGATGGGGAACGAGGTGTTTCGCGTTGCGCCCACGCCGAGGGCATTCGTAATCAATTCACCGCCGCGAATGCCCAGTTGGTAGCGAAGGATTAGGAGCATGTCGGTGGTGGCGAGCACTTTGCCGTCGCCGTCGATATCGAGCAGTGCGCCGCCGCCGTCGAGTGCGACGCTGTAGAGTTCGTAGGCACCGGGTGTGTCCTTTGTTGCACTAAACGCCACCCACTTTGAATCTGCGCTGATTTGAAAGCGATCCACGTCGCCACTTCCGTTGAATTCGCCAGAAATTTTGGTTGCAGATCCCCCCAGTAGCGGCACGCTGAATAGCTCTTCCTGTCCGTTGGTATCCGTGTCCGCGATAAAGACCACGCGCTTTGAATCGGGGCTGATGGCGAAATCGTTGTTACTCACGTCGCCGCTAGGTACCATCGAGCCAGATAAATCGACGCAACTTCCGCCAGCGATGGCGGCGGAGAAGAGTCGATCCGTATTGGTGGCAGCAATGTTTGCGGCGAATACGACTCGGCTTGAATCGGCGCTGATTTGAAACCAGTTGTCAAAGGGAATCTCGTCGTCGACAGCTAGTTGCGGGCAGACCGTTGCGCCAGCATTACTGTTGACGGGAACGCTGTGCAGTTGCTGCGGTGAGCTCGCCGTGCCCGCCGCTTTGTAGATGACTCGCGCCGAGTCGGCGCTGATCAAAAATTCTTGAACCTCGCCGTAGAGAGATGCCGGGCGCGAAATGATGAGCGAATTGGCGCTATTGATTGCAACGGAGTGCAGCACACGCGGTCCGTTAAGAAGCTCGGCGGCGCGAAAAATGATTCGCGTACCATCAGGCGTGATCTTGAATTCTGCGACATCTTCGCCAGCGGGCACTTCGCCGGAATGGAGTTGCGATGCGCCGATGCCTGTGATTGGAACGCTGTAGAGATCTTCTTCGGTAACCCCAGCGACCTGCGCGCGATACACCACGCGCGCTGAATCGGGCGTAATCGCATAGTCGTCGCGCACGACGCCGCCTGGAAATAACGCGTCGGAAATTTTTGTGAACGACGTGCTCGTAATGCCGACGCTGTAGAGTTCTTGAATATTGCTTGTATCTAGATCGGCGAGAAACACGACACGCGCTGAATTGGGGCTAATCAGGAACGAATCGACATCGCGGGTTGCCGTGGTGATATTGACGAGTTTCATGCCCGAACCGCTTGCAATCGGCACGCTGTAGAGTTCGATACGAGCGACAACGTCTTTATCCGCTCGATAGACAATTCGTGCGGAATCGTCGCTTATCTCGTAGTTCGTCACATTGCCGCCGTCGACGATGGTTCCCGAGCGCTTGACGGGAGCCGCGCTGCCATCGACTGGAACGCTATAGAGCTCGTACTTGGTCGCGTCGTCTTTGGTGGCGCGGAACACCGCGCGTACTCCGTCCTTTGAGAGCTTGAACGAACTGACTTGACCGCCAGAGACCAGCGCGCCCGACAAGTTGATCGCAGTACCGCCAGCGATCGGCGTGCTCCAAAGCTCGTACGGCGCGCTCGAACTCTGCCTTGCTAGAAACACCGCGCGCGCGTTTGCTGGATTCGCTGGAGTGCTGATTCGAGCCGAGGCGCCGGAATCGGTGTTGGGCGGAGAGAGTTTTCGCGGCGCGGCCGCCTCCGCATTGCTCGCGAGTAGCGTTGCGAGACAAAGCGCTGACAACGTAGCAAGCAACGTTGGTGTGACGGGAAGAGGGCGCGAATTCATTCGATACATGATGGGCTTGGAGGAAGATTCGATGAGATCAAGAGTGGCGATTTGAACGAAAATACGTAAAATAACGGGCTAAACGTAAAATAAAGTAGTTAGCAAAAATTTAAAAAACACGGAGCAAGTCCTATATAAACAGGGGATACCGCAAATACGTATTGAAGGCTTGACTGGAGATGCCGGGGTTCGCTCTCGGTTAGCCGCCGCATGTGAGAACTCGGTCATGGAATGCTCATCCCGCATCGCGAAACAAGATATTTGCGAATGTCGCGCGAGGTGTTGGTACCCCATTGATCGCGTGTGGCGGTTGCGGGAAAGCTGATGCCGCCGATCACGGCGCTGCCGGTGACGCCAAGAGCGACGCGGGTGCCAATCAACATGTCGATGGTGGCGAGCACTCTGCCATCGCCATCGATGTCGAGCGAGCAATTGCGCGCGCCAAACGGTCCGCCTTCAAAGCGTGCAATGCAGAGATCGCCACACATTGCCACCAGAGCAATTTTTCCGTCGGATTGGATCGCAACTCCAAACCCGCTGGGATCAGCGGCACCCGCGAAGAAGAACTCATCGCTACCGGTGCCAGCAAAAATGCCTGTGTCGAGGCTGCCGCTGTCGTGCAATCTGGCGATACAGGCTTGTCGGAAAAAGCCCAACGAAACATAGCTAGCCGAACACTCACCTGCGACGACGAGTTTTCCGTCGCTTTGCAATGCAATCGAATAGGCGGTTTCTGTGATGCTACCGTCGTCGAGAGGCGCGGTGATCAATGGAATTCGGACTTGTCCCGAAGACCCAAACGTCGTATCGAGGGTGCCAGCGGTGGTTAGGCGATGTACTGTCATTCGGCCCGTACCACTGCCCGCCACCACTATGCGCTCATCGGGCTGTATCTTCACGTCATTGGCTATGCTCGACTCTGTCGTCGAACTCACTGTGAAAAAGCCATCGCCGGCAAATGAGGTGTCAGGTGTTCCGTTGGCGAGCAAACGTATCACTTGGATGTTAGTCTTCGAACTTGCCGTTCCGTTGTCAACAGAACCGGCGAGGACGATTTTCCCGTCGGCGGCGATTGCAACGCTATTGGCTCGCCTCGTCACGTTTGCAAAGTCTATGTTCGGTCGTACTATCGCTATTCCATCGCTGCTGAAGTTAGTGTCCAGCGTACCTGTAGACGTATAGCGCGCCGCGCAGACGTTGATGACCGCAGTCGCAGAACCACAGAATCCCGCGACGACAATCTTGCCATCAGCTTGCAGCGACATGCTGGTGGCCGTGTCGTTAAAGTTTGTCAGCGGGGTGATTACTTTGCCATCACCCGAAAAACTCGTGTCGAGCACTCCATCCGCCCGAAGACGAAGAAGACAAAAGTCGTCTCCTGTCGTGCCGACTATCGGCGCGGCACAGGTTCCCGCGACCACGATCTTCCCGTCGGGTTGCAGCGCGACACCGGCAACGTAGTCGTTGGTGCCGCGTATGTCGGTAACGACGATGCCGTTACCACTGAAAGTTGCATCTGAACTGCCATCGGCATTGAAGCGGGCGACACACAAATCGAAAGTCGCCCCCGTTTTGCAGGATGCGACCGCAACAAGTTTGCCATCAGGCTGGAGTACGATGGCCGGTTGACCCGATACCTCGCCCGTACTCGAATTGCTCATACGCAACGTAACCTGTCCGAGGGTCGTCGGTCGAATTTTTCCATCGCCACCTCCAAACGTCGCGTCGAAGTCACCGGGCGCCGCAAAGACGTTGGCTGCTGACGCGGCTAGCAACAGTGCGAAGTATCGAATGAACACGAACGCGCCAATGGCTTCTATGGAAACGGTCTTGGTTTTCATTGCAGTTCTTTTGCAATCGGATATTTGAAGGTCACAGCAAATTCATCCCGCATTGCGTGATGAGGTATTTGCGAATGTCGCGAGAAGTATTCGTGCCCCATTGATCCCGCGCGGCGTTTGCGGGGAATGTGATGCCACCGATCACGGCGCTGCCGGTCATGCCGAGTGCGACGCGGGAGCCAATCAACATGTCGGTCGTGGCGAGCACTTTTCCGTCGCCGTCGATGTCGAGCGAGCACTGGCGCGCACCGAACGGACCGCCTTCGTATCGCGCAAGGCAAAAATCGCGAAATGGTGAGGCACCGCAACTTCCGGCCACTACGATGTTGCCTTCGCCATCCAGCGCAACGCCCGCGACGCGATCGTCGTCGCTGACGCTCATTGGCGTGATCACGCTGCCGTTCACTGAAAAAGTGTTGTCGGGCGTGCCGTCGCTGTTGCGCCTTGCGACGCAGAAATCGTCGTTGCTGCCGACAGCGCAACTACCAGCAATCACGATTTTTCCGTCTGGTTGCAACGCCACGCTCGCCGCAGACTCAGTGCCACTTCCGATGCGGAATGTGAGGCGTCCGTTGGTTGAAAAACTCGTATCTAGTGAGCCGAAGGGATTGTGACGCACTGCGCTCATCAGCGGAAGGTCTCCGGTGATGGTCGTTGTTCCAGCGATGACGATTCGACCGTCCGCCTGCAACGAAATTGCACTTCCCGCATCCACGTAGTTTCCGATCGATGCGGTGACGCGTCCATCGAAATCAAACGACGTGTCGAGCGCACCATCGCTCAAGTATCTTGCTGCGCAAAAGTCGATTTTGACTGCGATGTCGCCGCAGTACCCCGCCACCACAATCTTGCCGTCCGACTGAATCGCTACAGCGCGGGCAGCATCGCCCGCGTTGGCGACGATGCTGGTGATTACTTTCCCATCGCCTGCGAATGAAGCGTCTAGCGTGCCGTCGCTCTCGTAGCGCACCACGCAGAATGCATCGTATGAACCGGACCGACAGGTGCCAACGACGACAATTTTGCCGTCGCTCTGGATAGCAAGGCCTTCGAGCGCATCGTCGCCCGTGCCGACGGCCGTGATGACTTGTCCGTTTGTGCCGAAGTTGGCATTCACGGTGCCATTCGGGTTGTAGCGAACCAGGCAAAAGTCGCGCGCGCCAACGATGCCGCATTGCCCTGCGACCACGATTTTTCCATCTGATTGCATGGCGACGGCGTACGCATCGGAGTTGCCCGTACCTACTGGCGTGACCACTTTGCCGTCGTTTGAAAACGTGGTGTCGAGCGCGCCGGTTGAGTCAAACCGTGCAACGCAGAAATTGCGCGAGGACGTTGAACCGCATGCACCGACGACCACAATTTTTCCATCGGGTTGAATCGTCATCGCATGCGCATTGTCATCGCCTCCAATCGTCGCGATGACCTTACCGTTGCCAAGACCGAAGCTCAGATCGAGACTTCCGGGGGCAGCGTATCCGGTTGAGAAATGCGTAAAAACGGCTAGCGCGAGAACGTATTTGATTGCTCTGTACAGCAACGCGCCGCAGCTAAATAGTTTGGCGGGAGCGAGGCGCTTCATAAATTCATCCCGCAATGACTAACAAGGTATTGACGAATATCGTTCGCCGCGCCGCCGCCCCACACTTTTCTAACTGCTGTGCTTGGGAAAGAGATACCGCTGATGACGGCGTTTCCGGTCAAACCGAGCATCACGCGGGTGAGGATTAAGCCGTCAACGGTCGCAGTGATTGACCCGTTGCCGTCCACGTCCAGCGAGCATTGGCGATAGGCAAACGGTCCGCTTTCGTAGCGAATAGCGCAATATCGCGTGTAGGTTGCGTTGAAAAGCGTGGATCGGCATCCACCCGCCGAGACAATTTTTCCATTCGCTTGAATCAGAACTGCATTGACTCGATCTCTATCCGATACGACAGCCACCGGAACCGCGTTGCCGCTGAACGTGGCGTCGATCCCGCCATCGGGTTCAAGGCGCGAGATGCAAGCCTCGCCGCTACCCATGGTTCTGTTGCAGTCGCCCGCCACCACGAGCTTCCCATCCGGTTGAATCGCTAACGCAGTGCCGTAGCTCTCAGGCGGGTTGGGGTTAAGGGTGGTGTAGCCATTCGTACTGAAAGACGTATCAAGGGTTCCGTTGTAATTGAATCGCGCGATGCAGAACCTGTTGTCGGTGCCGACATCACAGGTACCGGCTGCCACAATTTTTTCGTCAGGCTGAATGATGAGCGAGCGAGCCGTGTCGCTTCCAAGTCCAATCGGCTGAATGCGTTTGCCGTCGATATCAAAGCGCACATTTGCCACACTTGAATTGTCAAGCGCTCCTGTCGGTAGGTAGCGCACCAGGCAGAAGTCTGTATTAGTCGCCCCGGTGCAAGAGCCGGCGAGCAAAATTTTCCCGTCCGCATGTAGCGCCATAGCGTACGCGCGAGCATTGCCGGAGCCTACGCTCGTGGTCACACGACCACCGCTTCCGAACCCGCTATCGAGCGATCCATCGCTGTTCAAGCGAATGACGCAAAAGTCATCACGCGATGGATTCGGCAAGGCAATAAACTCACACGTGCCCGCGATCACGATCTTGCCATCCGGCTGTATGGCGACGCCGCTGGCGCTATCGCGCCCGGCGCTGATACTCACCAGCCGCTTGCCAGTCGCGTTGAATGAAGTGTCCAAGCTGCCATTGATGTTGTATCGCGCGACGCAAAAGTCGTCGGCGCAAGAGCCCGCGACTACGATTCGTCCGTTAGGCTGAATGGCTATGGCGGCGGGAACGTCGTCGGCCACACTGAGATCTGTAATTGCACTGCCCGAGCCGGCGACAAACGTGTTGTCGCGTTCGCCGTCGGCGGTCATACGAATCACGCAAAAACTGTCTTTGCCGGATACCGACTGGCACGCGCCAGCAAGGATGATTCGTCCATCGGCCTGCGCTGCGATGGCGTTCGCTTCGTGGTTGCTGCCGCCGACGATCGAATGAATCGCGAAACCTGCGGAGCCGTTATTGCCAAACGAGACGTCAAGATCGCCAGGTGCGGCGGTAGCGCAGAGCGAGTATCCCGCAGCCAGTATTGAGACAGTCGCGCCGCGCAAGGTGCGCGTGATTTCACATGGCCATAGCGCTTTAGAAAGACTCATTTCACCCTCGAAGAACACGTGCTGAATCGAAAAGACGCGAACACCGCAGCCGCCGCGCCACTTTTCACGCAATCGTTGAGATTCACCCAGAACGGACGCGCCGTATAGTCAGCATTTGCTGACTATGGGAGCGTAGGGGGGCGAGGGTCACACCTAGATCACAAAACCTCGATAATCCGTTGAAACTTAGCGATCGTTTCGTACGACTCATTGCAACGTATGTCAGCGACCAACGTCACCGCGCTCCGCCGTCCGTCCATCCCATCGCTTCCACACTGGCGCGATGTGCTCTATGACGTCGCCGGACGCAGCCCTGATGCGGCACCCGCGTTCGCCCGATTGGACGATGCGTTTAGTCAAGCGGAGGCTGCGGGCGACGTTGAGTCGCAAATGGCGCTATCGGCGCATGCGATGGCGTTTATGGTGGCCGATTGGAGTCGCTTCAATGGCTGGCAAACGTGGATTGAGCGTTTTAGTCGGGCTGACGAAATGTTCACCGCTGCAACCACTGCCTTCGACGACGAACTCGCGCGCGCGCGGGCGACCGGGGTAATGGCGCGCGCTTTGCTCGCGGGCGAGTCGCTCGCGGTGATGCAGCCGCACGCAATCGCGTTGCAGGAGATGCTCCGGGAGGCTACAACCGCGCAACACGCTACCCAAATGGCGCTCGCAAGTTCGGTACTTTTGCCGCTTTATCAAATGACGCGCGCGATTTCGGACGCGCAACTCCTGCATGCGCAAATGAAAGACGTTTGGACGCGATGGCGCGATGCAAACGCGGCCACACGTTGGTTCTCGCTCGTGGGTGCGCTTTCTTGGGCGCAACACTGGCACTTTGCCAACCCGGCGCGCTTGCCTGAAACGTTTGCGGAACTTGACGCGGCCATAAAGAGTATGCCGACCGACATCGTCAAATGCGGGATCGCGTTTCGACGGGCGCGCCTTGCAAGCGATGACGCGCTCCATCGAAAAAGCGACGAATCGGTGCAGCAGGCGCTGCACGCGATGCTTGCCTCGCTGCACGCCGCACGTCCTATGGAGCGAGTGATTTACAACGCGCAAGCCGCGATTTTCACCAGCAGCCGTAGCGATCCGGACGGCGCGATGCGCCATATCGAACACATGAATCGCGCGTTGATCGCATCGGATTGTCCGCCCAGTATCAGTGCGATTTACCGCGCCAGAGAAGGAGCGATCTACCTTGCGATGGAGCGCTACGATTTCGCGGTGCAGGCGTTTGAAGCGGCGATATCAAGCGTTCCCGATTCCCAAAGTGCAGTGCCGATTGGCTACGTTTCACTGACCCGCGCGCTTGAGTCATTGCAGCAAGGCGACTTTCAGGGGAGCGTTTCGCTACAGTGCGCGAAAAATCTGCGTGAAGGGCTGGCGGCGGTTCGACGAACTTCGACGCACGGATTTTTCTTTTCTGCGCGGAAGGCGCGCGCAGCGATCTGCGCAACGGCACTTCGAGAGCAGATTGAACCGGAGTTTGTTCGCGAAGCGCTCAAGTTGGTTCCAACGCCGCCGCCCCCATGGGCCGACGAATATTGGCCGTGGGCGATCAGTGTGCGAAGCTTTGGTGGATTTCGAATGCAGGCGACGCTCGCCGAGGGCCAGCGCGCCGATAAAGCAACGAGCCGACCGCTATTGCTCTTAAAGCTAATCGTTGCTCACGGGGAGAAGGGCGTTTCTGTCGCGATCGCAATGGATGCGCTGTGGCCCGAACAAGATGGCGATCAAGCCGAGCACGCACTCACGGTCACGTTGCAGCGGCTGAGAAAGCTATTCACCGAAGAAGATTTGATTTTGCGTCACGACGGCTGGCTCATGCTCAACGCTGAGAAAGTGTGGACCGATGTTCGCGCGCTGGAGATGCATCTTGCGGCGATGTCCTCCGGGCTAATCGAGCGTACGGGTTCGGCAGACGAAGCACGATTGTTGCAACTGGTCCGACGCTTGTTTGATCTTTATCGCGGCGATTGTTTGCAGGGGATCGACGAGCCGTGGGCGACAGACCGCGCGTCGCAGTACCGCACGCGCGTCTCCAACACGCTTCGACAATATGCGAGCCTCGCTCGCCGCATGGAGCAGGTGCTCCTGTTGGAAACGCTGAACTCGCTTGCTACTGAGAATGACATTCTGTTGTAGTGAGTGGTTCAGACTAAGCTCGCGGCAGATCGCTCAAGTCGAACTGTGTTCAAGAAGAAAGCTGCGAACGCACGCGATTTACGAATAAGCTTTCCTCAGCGTAGCCCGCTACAAAAAGGCGATCAGAGAAAGAAAGCGCAAACGCAGAAACGCTAGGTTTCTCTCTATCGGCCCGATTAATTTAGGCTAAAGACGCTAGTGCTGTGACCCAACTCATTCATCCTCGGCGCCCATGCATTCGTCATGGGCGCTTAGAGAGCAGTCCGCTGCGACTCACACCTCACAAAGTTGAGATCAAAAGCGCAAGTAACTCTTTCGCCCACGCCGGGTGGGGCTGGAACTGCCACGTTCCGCGTCGCCATGGCTGCGAGCACGAAGTTAAAGCTATTTCCCATCGACGCTGTCGTGTACGTACCGCCACTGAAACCGCCTACAGTAGAAGAGGTGCTCACGCCGTTGACGACGTAGCGCGCGTTTGATGTGAAGGTAAAACTTTGTGTCGCAGTCGACTACGCCGATCGCGAATCGCGTTTCGCGATCATGCCGTTTACACCTGCTTTCGGTGTTCCGAGAAAGTTACCGACATCGAGGTAATTCAGTCGGTCAGATCAATTCGGCCAGGTGTAGGTAAAGCCCGCGCAGTTGTTGCCTTCGTTGAGTTCCGAGATGGCACTATTCGCGTCGGCGCACACCTCGAAATTTAGGCTGCGAAGCGGTGGCACAGGCTTAATGCCCAAGGTGAACGTGAATTGCCCGGAAGTTGCCGCAAGCGCTGGGGTCGGCACTTTCCAAGTGTCTCCAGACGACGCGGTTCCGGGCGGCGGCATAACGGGTGTGACCGTATAGTGCGTACCTTGCCTGCACGGGATATAGGTGCCCTGGCCTGGCGTATTGGAGGTATAGGCTCTGCACTTGATCGTTGTCGTCGAAGCCGCCGCGTCACCCGGGCCAACGTTGCGGACCACGAAACCGAATTGCGTGCCAGCATTGGCTGCGATCAAATCAGCACGTTTGAGCGATGGCCACGAAGCAGCGGGCGCTGGCTGAAGGGTTCTGCCCGGTACGGTGCTGATTTGCGCCGAGCTAGTACCCGATGCAATGCAAGACAAAGCGGTTGCAGCAATTGCGGCATTGGTCGTTTGAAAAAATTTCATGTTTTCTCCACTTGGGTAAACGGATGCTGCGCCGAACGCGAGCAAGGGACGAATAACGGTGCGTTGCGCGACAAATTGATACGACTGAGTTCGTAGCGATCCAGCCGATACCCTGAACGATGAAATCTGCGATCTTTCGATGACGTCGCTTAGTCAGCATTTGCTGACTAAGCAGCGAAGCGAGCAATCGTTGTTCTCACTCGGCGCTTAACCGTATGCGCTATTCATAGGCGGCGCGAAGTCACACCTAAATCACAAAACAAACCGGTTATCTTGATGTGAGGCAGGAAGCGCGGGTGCGACATGTTTGTTTTGGCAGTCAGACTGTGCAGACAGGTCCGAGCACGTGTGTTCGCGAACGGGTAGCGAGAATGAATACTCGGAAATACGCGCGCCCGCCGTACGCAATTCGGTATTAAATTGCCGTCGCCGCTCGCCAACGTTTGCCGCGCGCCGGAAGATGATCGAAAACTGATGCAGAATTTTGAAGGGGGCATCGATGCAACTCCTAAAGCTTTTTTTGATTGGCGCGCTCCAGCTCTTCGGTGGATGGCTTGTTGTGTCCGCAAGTCTGCTGTGGCTTTTCTGGTCAACACCACTCGTTGATGCCAGTGCGGCCTTGGGCATTTCCATTTTTGGTGGGCTTTTGCTGTGGATTGCTATCGCCTTGGTTGCATCATCGATGGCGCGCCTGCGCGAGCGCTTTACTATTCTTCGGGGCATTGACGCGATTCCTCCGAAGGAAGGCAATAACAGCGCTATCTTGGGCAGAATCGAATCGACCGGCGAGCTGTTGCAAGCACCACTCGATGGCAGCGCTTGTATCGCCTACAGCTACAGCGTACGGATCGACATCGGCTCAGGGAAGAGTCGTAGCAATCGCGAAGTGGTGCGCGGCGTGGCACTAACGCAGTCGCGCATCGTGAACACGTCAGGCGGCTACAAGTTGCTTGCGGTTCCAACCATCATCGGCGCGACACCAAACTTATCGAAAGCGGAGTGCATCGCCAACTTCCTGGCCTACGCGAAGCACACGGTGTTCACCCCGGTCGGCAAAGCCTCGGCGAAAGAGCTAGAAGCACAATGGCTTGACGATGATGGAACGTATCGAAGCGATGTAGCGTACGAATCATTCGAAGGGGCGAGAATCGACAAGTGGTACACCACCCAACATTGCGTGCCGAACGGCGCGCTGGTTTGCGTCTTCGGTCGATATTCGCAAGCCAAGGGCGGCATTGTGCCGTCGATCGCGAAGCCAACGCGTTTGATCGCGGGTGATATCAATGAAATTGCGAGCACGTTGCGTAGTCAATCAATAACGCGCGCAGCAATCGCATGCGTGTTGATCGCGATCACTGGGGGACTGGTACTAATGAATCGGTAGTCTTTCCGAACTTCGTGGCGCGCAATTGCTTCCGGCATACAGATCGCGAGCCAGACCCTAAGCGAAGCACCAGCGGCGAGTTGACCTAGCGGCATGCGTCGCTCTTCGTCCAAGTCGGGTCGCTACTTTTGCCGGTATTCGACAGGTTTACGATGGTGATCGTCAGCACAACCCCAGCAGCGGAGACTGAGGCACGGCGCCAATTGGCGATCCGCCCTGTAGCGGGATAGGCCAATAGGCGTGCCATGCGCACTCAGGTCGCTTTTCTGTTTCCATCGACGATGGCGATTTACCGCAGAGGGCGTCGAGATCGACTTAGCGCGCGCCATTCAGCCAAGCTCGCTGTTCGGTGGCTGGACAGGTTCATCGGGTGAGGCCGCTGGCTCTAGCAGATTAGTGTTCATCGCGATGCGTTCGCCTTCGGGATTGATTTGTGCGCCTCGGGCATGATCAATCTTCGAAAGCGGATAGTGAATCTACAAGTAAACCAGCTGCGTTGATCGCTAGGCCACGGTGATCGGCTGCGCACTTTTCAGAAGCGCCACTAGTTGACTTTGCTGATGAGTGCCAGTCTTACGAAAGATTCGATCAAGGTATGTGCGCGACGTACTCCGGCTGATGTTTGCTTCTGCTGCCGCATCCTGTAGCGATTTGCCTGCGGCGAGGGCAGTCGCGAGTTTTACCTCCGCGGGCGTCAAATCAAAAAGACCCATCAAAATTGCAGGGGAGGGAACTTGTGCGCTCGCGCGCGCGCTGGTTACGACAAGCAACACATCACCGCCAGAAAAAATCTCGTGTGCGCTTCGGCGTAGCGGCAAAAGATGAATCACCAGCGCTTCGCGGTCTGCGCGCCTAGCCACTGGGATCGAGCGAACGACAGGTTCGTAGCGCGCCGCGCTTGCAACTATTGCGTCCTGAAATAGCCGATTCGCGTCTAGGTCGTCAATTGCAACACCGCCGCGTGAAGCGGGCAGGAAGGTCGTCTCCATCGCCTCCAGCATCGCGTTGGTTGCTAGAACGCGACCACTGGCTGCCATTACGGCGGCAGGCAGCCCGAGTGCATTCATCACCGTTGCGGTGGCTTGCGCTCGCTCAAGCCCTAGACGTGCGGCCATCATTCCAGCGCGGGCAAGGTGGGGGCGCAATCGGTTGAATGCATCGAGCAGTGAGTCATCGAAAGGGCCGTCGCGCGCGAATCGCTCGAACGAAATGCAAACGAGATCGCCGCTGGGCATTGCAATGGCCGTTGCGGCTTGCGAGTCGAGTCCGAGCGATCGCAGGCCCATCTGAATCGGATCGCGCGCTAGCACGGCTTCGGGGAGTAGCGATTCCACTCGCGTGAAGCGGGCATCCTGCACGGTGTGCAAGGCGGAAAACCGCGCTGTTGCTGCGGGATCATTGAGGCGCATTGTCGCCTTCACCAAAGCCTCGGTCAGTGCTGTCGCGCGATATCCAATCGCGTCACCGCAATCGTTCCAAGCACCAATTGCACCGGCCGCACAGCCATGTGTGGAGGCAACCTGCTGAAGCGCTGTTGCCCATTCCTCAGGAACAAACGCGGCTTCATAAATATGATCCAACAAATCTCCGGGCACGGTCGACACTTTCGGCTCTAGCGACACGGCGAACTTTAGCGCTATCTAGCGTGGTTGTGGCGTCGAGCTAGTCGCGAAATCGGATTTGGTTCAGGGAACGCCAAGCGAAATCGACGAGCGTGAGCAACAAAAAACCCGCCGGGGTTGCCCCACGGCGGGTTTTGTAGGAAAAAGAGATTTACTCTTTTTCGGGGATGACAACGACTTTGATTTCGGCTTCGACGTCGGTGTGCAGCGCGAGCTTCACTGACGATTCGCCGATCATCTTGATCGGGCCAGTTGGCATCTGCACCATCGCTCTGACCACATCGTAGCCCTGCGCCTTCAGCGCTTCAGCGACGTCTGCGTTAGTCACAGAGCCGAACAAACGACCGTCGACGCCCGCTTTTTGCGTCATCTTGAGTTCGATGCCATTAAGCTTTTCGCCGAGCGCTTGCTGCTGCGCGAGCTTGTCGGAGGCAACTTTCTCGAGCTCAGCGCGACGCTTGCTGAGGTCATCGATGTTGGCTTGCGTTGCGCGCTTCGCTTTGCCCTGTGGAATCAGGAAGTTGCGTGCGTAGCCGTCTTTCACTTTAACGATATCGCCCAAAAGGCCCACGTTCTTTACTTTTTCGAGCAGGATGATTTGCATGGTTTTATCTCCGTCTCTCGATTAATCGTGTTGATCGCAGTAAGGGAGCAACGCGAGGAATCGGGCGCGCTTGATCGCAGTGGTGAGCTGGCGCTGATAGCGAGCTTTGGTGCCTGAAACGCGTGCTGGCTGGATCTTGCCGTTTTCCTGGATGAAGTCTTTGAGGGTGTCGACATCTTTGTAGTCGATCTCTTTTACGCCTGCTGCGGTGAAGCGGCAGAATTTCTTGCGCTTGAACAAGCTCGCTTCGCGAGGCTTGCGATTTGGATTGTTGCGACCGTTGTTTTTGCCGCGTGGTGAGAATGCCATGGTGGAGCTCCTTACTGCGCGTCAGCCGTTTCCGGCGCGTTGAGGTTTTTGGCTTTTTCGCCAGACATCATGGGCGAAGGCGCGAGTTCGGCGGCGTCTTTCTTCACGGTGAGGTGACGAAGTACGGCATCATTGAACTTGAACGCGGTTTCGAGTTCGACGAGCGTTTCCGCATCGCACTCGATGTTCATGCACACGTAGTGGGCTTTGTGAATCTTGTTGATTGGGTAAGCCAATTGACGGCGGCCCCAGTCTTCCAGGCGATGGATCTTGCCTGCTTTGCCCGTTACCAGTGAGCGGTAGCGCTCAACCATGGTCGGGACTTGTTCGCTTTGGTCCGGATGGACGATAAAGACGATCTCGTAATGACGCATTGGTCATCCCTTCTTTCATCTATGGACAGAAAATGTGCGCACCGAAGTGCGCCCGATTGACTGACTCCCGACGTTTGCTATTTGCTGCCGCATGACCGACGGATCGGAATCGCGGAGTATGTGCCGTGGAGCAGAGCCCGTGATTGTAGCGTGTACGGACTGGACACATTAGCCGGCGGACGATGTGGAGTCGCGGCTCTAGCTCGGCGCGCTACGCACGTGCGAGCGGATGCGGGCGCAAGCGACGACCGAGGGCGTCAGGGATGAATGCCCGGGATTTGATCTAGCGCAGAGCAGAGAACATACGTTTCGCAAGAATCATCTGAGGTGATTCTGGCTGTCCGGGATTGGTGTGTAAGCGAACACTTCGACTCACTGATCGGAAAAGCCTACAACGTACCTTAGCGCTTTTGCTCGGTGTGGTCCGAGCTACTCTGAAAGGTTCTGCGTGTTTACTCCAACCGAGCTTTATAGCGACGGGAAGCACATCTGTATTTCCTTCGCTGACTTGGTCAGTGAAGGATCGGATGAGGCGGTCCAAGCCAACCAATTTCTCATCGTCGATAACGGCGATGACGCCCTGATCGACCCGGGCGGTCATATGACCTATCACGCGCTCTACATGACGATGTCGCGGTATGTTCCTCCCAAAAAGCTGCGCTACGTCTGCGCGTCGCATGCTGATCCTGACATCATTGCGTCGCTACCGCGGTGGCTTGGCGGAACCGATTGTGAGCTCGTAATCTCGCGGATCTGGGCGCGATTCGTCCCGCATTTTTGTACGGGGGTGAAGACTGAGGGGCGCATTCGACTGGTCGATGACGCGGGCGTTGTCCTCCCGTTGGGAAAGAGCTCTTTGCATCTCATCCCAGCTCATTTCCTGCAATCGGAGGGCAATTTCCAGTTCTACGATCCAGTGAGCAAGATTCTTTTTTCCGGAGACCTTGGCGCGTCACTGATGTCCACCGAAGCGTGTGGCTCCGCAGTCCCCGATTTTGATCGACACATTAAGCACATGGAGGGGTTTCATCGCCGGTACATGGTGTCAAACAAAGTCTGCAGACTTTGGGCGAATATGGTCCGCGGCTTGGATATTGAGATGATCGTCCCCCAGCACGGGCCGTTTTTTAAAGGCAAGGCAATGTGCAATCGATTTATTGCCTGGATTGAGGGGCTCTCGTGCGGCATAGATTTAGTGTCGCAGGACGACTACCGCTTGCCGATGCCCGCGAGGGCTCCGTCGCTTGCCTCGCTATCGCTGAGTTAAGCGCTTACCCGGTCAGTGTGGGCAGACGTCTCGTGAGCTGGTGGGTGCGGCGCGAAACGCTACAGCAGCTCTGCGAAGTATTCGTAGCTCGCCGTGTTGACCGTCGAGATACGAAACTCCACGGTTTCGCCTCGCATGTCGATGGCCGAGCGGCGAATCGTGAGCACAGGCGCGCTCGGCGAAACCTTGAGTAACTTCGCATGCTCTTCTGCACAGGCTACGGCACGCAGGCGCTCGTCCGTTTTGACAACCGTGTAGCCGAACGCTTCTTGATAGAGGTTGTAAATCGTGTTTGGACGATCCCTGAACTGGGCCGCGGTGAGGGTCGCGAAGCGCGATTGTTCAAGGAACAAGTCGTCGACGGAGACGATATCGCTTTCGAGCGAGAGGCGATTGCGAATGTGAAATATCGGCGCACCGACCGCGATCTGTAAGCGCTGGGCGATCTCGGTGGTAGCGAGCGCCTTCTGGAAGAAGACGAATTCAATCAACGGGTAACTTTTGACGCCGACCTGAGGCACGAGGTGAAAAAAATAAAAGAGCAGCCGCTCGCGATCATGGGTTGCGACAAACGTGCCCTTGCCTTGCTGTCGAATCAAGATTCGCTGCTCGACCAAATCGTCGATCGCTTTGCGCAACGTGCCGATTGATACGGCAAACTCGGTAGCGAGCTGGCGCTCAGACGGGATGAGTTGCCCCGGCTTTAATGCGCCGTTTGAGAGTTGCTCCAGGAGCGCACGCTGCACGCCCTTGTAGAGCGGGCCGCCTTCAATCGTATTCATCGTGACCTGATGTTATGTGCGCACAAAACTGTTGCGTGTATCAATTTTGCGTAAAGTCTCTGAAACTACAACTTAATTGCTCTAATCCCAAATAAATAGGGGCTAAATGTCTATTTATGATCATTTGGATAATTAGGCTAAATTCAGCGAACCCCAAATTTAATGGCCAGTATTAAGCGTTAGCTGGAGAATTACCTTACTTCGCACCGTATCCACCGTCGATACAAAAGGTTGCACCCGTCACATACGCACTCGCATCTGAGCAGAGAAAGACCGCCGCGCCGCAAAAATCATCCGGCACGCCATTCCTGCCGATCATCGATCGTGCCGCGTGCGCAGCCGCGAACTCCGGATTCGCCGCCACCAATTTTTCGGTGAGCTGCGTCACCACGAAACCCGGAAGGATCGTGTTGCAGGTAACGCCGAATTTCGTGTAGTGCTCTGCAGTGCTTCGCGTGAGAGAGGCGATGGCACCTTTAGCGACGCCATAAATTCCGCTGTTGTTGAAGGCGCGGTGCGTTTGCTGCGAACCCATGTTGAGAATTCGCCCCCAGCCGCGCTCGGCCATCGCAGGTGCAAACGCGCGCACCAGCGCAATTGGGGCTTCGATGTTGAGCGCGAGCGTAGCGCGGATGTCATCTTCCGTGAGCTCGGGCATGGGCTTACGAATATTGTTCGCTGCATTGTTGACGAGAATGTCGGGCGCACGACCGAACGCCGATCCGCACTCTGCAATGGCACGTTTTCTCTCTGCCTCTATTCCTAAATCCGCGACCACCGCTTTCGCTTCGATGCCTTCGCTTGCGAATGCCGCCACGGTTTCGTCAAGCGCGGTTCGGGTGCGCGCGACGAGTACGAGTTTCGCCCCCTGCAAGCCGAGCGCTCGCGCCATGGATCGGCCGATGCCGGTTGAGCCACCGGTAATCACTGCGATTTTTTGGTCGAGGCGAAATAGCGATTCGATTGGATTCGTCATTGCTCGATTGTCTGCGAAACGCGGTTCGGGTAGATAACAACCGCCAACAATAAAGCGACTGATTTTCCTGAAAACATCCTTCGGGAGCTTCCTTCGAAAAATGATTCAAATGCCTCCTATTGCGTCGCCGTGCGATCCGTCTCATCGCGCCGCACGCGTCGCTAAGGAATCAGCACCACTTTCGCAGAGGCCTGTTTGCCGTGATGCAAATCGGAAAAAGCGGTAGCCCCATCGGCGAGCGGCATTTGGGCGACCCACGATAAATCACCAAACGCGCCTTCGTTCAAGAGTTTCACTGTGGCGCGTAAATCTGCGGTGGTGTAGGTGTAGGTGCCCATGAGGGTGATCTCTGCGAGCGTGAGCTTGCGCATGTCAATTTCGCTCGCCCAATCTTGCAATCCGATGTGCATCACCACGCCACCGGGTTTAATGGCTTTTAGTGCGGCCTCGCGGGTATGTTTCGAACCGACAGCGTCGATCACGTAATCGAAACCGTTTTCCTCAACCGCGCGCTCGCGTGCATCGTAGGTCTCTGCACGGGCGTGCTTCTGCACAGAGCTGCGACGCAACGCGTTAGTTTCTGCGACGACGATATCGGGGGCGCCGTAATGCCGCAGCAAGAGCGCTGCAAGCATGCCGATGGCGCCGCCGCCGATGATGAGCGTGCGACATTCGGGTAGCGGGCGCGCAAGCATTCGCGCGCTCATGTTGATCGCGTGCAGCGCCGTGGCAGCGGGCTCGGTGAGCGCGGCGTGGACAGCGGGCATGTCTTGCGGCATGTCGATCAACGATGCGGCTGGGATCGACATCAGCTCCGCGAAAGCGCCGGGTCGAGTCATGCCTACCATCGTGCGATTGGTGCAGAGATTATTACGACCCTGCACGCAGTAATCACAAATGCCGCAGGTGATGAGTGGGTTTCCAGTTACTCGCTGCCCTTCGCGATAGCGCTCCGAGAGACTGCGCACCACCGTTCCAGAGAATTCGTGACCGAGCACCAAACCCGGCTTTCGCCGAGGATCATGCCCGTGATACGCGTGCATGTCGGAGCCACAAATACCGACCGCATCAATCTTTAACACGACCTCTCCAGCTTCAAGTGCCGGTTCGGGGCGATCAAGTAGTTGTACTTCGTTGGGTTGGGTGTAGACGAGGGCTTTCATCGTGTTTCGCTCGCAGCGGTTTTCTCAATGGCGGCACGCATCCGCGCTACCATTTCATTGATCTGTTCAGGGGTGCTCACGAAGGGCGGCGCAAGGATCACCGTATCACCGGGCGCGCGGGTGAGTAGCCCACAATCAAACGCAGCCGCTTGAGTTGCTGCACCGCGCTCGCCCACCGCATTCGGTCGCGGCGCGAGTTCGATCCCCGCTGCAAGCCCGAAATTGCGAATGCTTACAACGCCTGGCGCGTCACTTAGGCTGTGTGCTGCGTTCTCCAAATGTGGAGTCAACTCGCGCACGCGCTGCAAAAGCGCTTCCTCGTCAATCACATCAAGCATGGCGAGCCCCGCCGCGCAGGACAGCGGATGCCCCGAGCAGGTGTAGCCGTGCATGAATTCTGAGATGTGCCGCGGCCCCTGCATCAGCGCGTCGTGAATCTCGCGTTTTACGATCACGCCGCCGAGCGGTGCTGCGCCGTTACTCACGGTTTTCGCAAACAAAATCATGTCGGGCACGACGCCAAAGGTCTGCGCTGCAAACATTTCACCAGTTCGCCCGAAACCCGTGATGACCTCATCAAAAACGAGCAATAGCCGATGCTTGTCGCAGATCTCGCGGAGTCGCTGCAAGTAGCCGACAGGTGGCACCAGCACGCCGGTTGAACCTGCAAACGGCTCGACAATCACTGCGGCGATATTCGATGCGTGATGCAGCGCAATGATGCGCTGCTCCAACTCGTCGGCCATCTCGGCACCGATCTGCGGCTGGCCGCGCACAAACGCTTGCGTTGCCGGATCCCACGTGGCGCGCATATGATCGGCGCGCAGCATCGCGCTGCCAAATACGCGACGATTCGCCTGCATGCCGCCGACGGAAATGCCGCCGAAGCCAACGCCGTGGAAGCCGCGTTCACGCCCAACGATCAACTGCCGTTCGCCTTCGCCACAGGCGCGCCAGTAGGCAATCGCCATTTTGATCGCGGTGTCGCACGCTTCCGAACCACTGTTGACGAAAAACACGCGATCCAACCCTGGCGGTGCAAGGGATGCGATTCGCTCGGCCAGTTCGAACGCGCCTGGATGCCCGACTTGAAAATTCGATGCGAAGTCGAGCGTGTCGAGCTGGCGCTTCATGGCCTCGGTGATCCGCGGATGGCGATGCCCTGCTCCGACGCACCAAAGCCCAGAGGTGCCATCCAGAATTTCGCGTCCGTCGGGCGTGCGATAGGAAACGCCGGTCGCGCTCTCCACCATACGTGGAGTGGCCTTGAATTGCCGATTCGGCGTGAATGGCATCCAAAAAGCATCGGTGGCAGTTGCTTGCATGGAACTCATTTCGCGGTAAAGCCGCCGTCGATATAGAGGGTTTGACCTGTGATGTAGGCACTGGCGTCGCTTGCAAAGAAAACCGTCGCGCCGTGCAAATCTTCCAGCGCGCCGTTTCGTCCGATGCAGGTTTGCACCGCATTTTTTTCCGCACGAACCGGATCGGAAAACACCGGCTGGGTTAGCGCCGTTGGGAAAAAACCGGGTGCAATCGCGTTGCACGTGATGCCAAAGCGCGACCACTCTTGCGCGATCGCGCGGGTAAGCTGCACCACGCCGCCTTTCGCTGCACCATAAGGCGCGCTGCGATCAAACGCACGCACACTCTGCAGCGAGGCGATATTGATGATGCGTCCCCAACCGCGTTCTTTCATCGCGGGCGCGAGCTGCTGCGTGAGAAAGAAGGGCGCGCCGAGGTGAAGGTTGAGCTGCGTTTGCCAGGTCTCTGGTGTCACCTCCGAAAAAGCCTCGCGCAGGTTGACCCCGGCAGCATTCACCAAGATGTCGATTTGACCTACCGCTTTTGCCGCTTTCGCCCCATTCAATTGGGCGTACAGGTCAGATAAGTCACAAGAGACTATATCTGTTTTGATGCCTTTGCCCAACAGCAATTGGGCCGTTGAATATAGCGCTGTTTCGCTTCGCGCCATCAAAATGATTGAAGCGCCCGCCTCGCCCAACGCTTGTGCCATCGCAGCGCCGATGCCGGAGCTTCCCCCGGTGACTAACGCGCGGCGTCCTCGCAGATCAAACAATGCTTGGTTGCGCTCGGGCATGGCTAGGTCGATACCGGTGTGCCGCGGTCGAATGACTCGTTCGGAAAATATTTGCCCAACCGGTCATCAGCCGTGCGCGCGTGCGCCTCCATGCCCTCAAGGCGCGAGATACGTGCTGTGACAACGCCAATGTCCCTCGCCGCTTCGCGATTCATGCGCTGCCACGTCAAGGTCTTTAAAAACTTATGCACAGAAAGGCCGCCAGAGTAGCGCGCCGCAGCTTTGGTGGGAAGTACGTGGTTCGGGCCAGAGGCTTTATCGCCATACGCGACGGTTGTTTCTTCGCCGAGGAAAAGCGAGCCATAGCAGGTAAGCGTTTGAAGCCACCAATCCAGCTCGGCAGCGTGCACCTCTAAATGCTCGGAGGCGTAGCGGTCCGACACCGCAGCCACCTCTTCACGCGTATCGCACACGATCACTTCCCCATAATCGCGCCACGCAGCACCGGCGGCATCACGCGCGATCGGCGGCAACGCATCAATCAGCAGAGGCATGCGCTGCATCACGTCTTCAGCAAGTGCGCGACTCGTGGTGAAGAGCCAGGCCGGTGATTCGTGTCCATGTTCGGCTTGCCCGACGAGATCGCTCGCAACAATCGCGGGATCCGCCGTTTCATCGGCGATCACTGCGACTTCAGACGGGCCGGCAAACACGTCGATGCCCACTTTGCCGAACAACATCCGTTTGGCTTCGGCAACGAATTTGTTGCCAGGGCCGACGATCACATCAGCACTCTTCCCGGTGAACAAGCCATAAGCCATCGACGCAATCGCCTGAACACCGCCGAGCGTCATGATCACATCTGCACCCGCCTTGTTGAATGCGTAGAGCAGGTACGGATGCATCGGTCCGCCGCGAAACGGGCCTGAGCAGGCGATGATGGTTTTCACGCCAGCAGCCTTCGCGGTTGCCACGCCCATGTACGCCGACGCAATATGCGCGTAGCGCCCCGCCGGTGCGTAGCAGCCCGCCACATTCACCGGAATGACTCGCTGACCGGCGACGACACCGGGGTGCAAATCAACGCGAAACTCTTGCAGCGATTTGCGCTGTGCGTGCGCAAAGTATGACACCTGTTTGATCGCAAAATCAATGTCGGCCTTGACCTGCGCGGGCACTTCGCGCGCGTTTTGCACAATCTGCTCCGGCGTGACGATGATGTCCCCCGTCCATTGATCGAGTGTCTTGGCGTAGTCACGCACCGCGGCCTCGCCGCCACGCTCAATGGCTGCCAGCATGTCGGCAGCCACTTTCTGTGCACTTGCGGTTTCTGTCTCGGGGGTTTTTGCTGCTTTTTTGAGGTAGGTCACTGCCATGATGAATCCACGAACTAAAGAATGTCAAAACAAACTGATCGCCGCCACGCCCTGCAATGCAAGGCGTGGCGACAACAGTTTGCTTACTTCGTGTTGTTAGCAAATTCGCGCAACTTAGGATCGGCGTTCACGAGCTTCATGAATTCGTCGGTAACGAAATCCGAGGTCTTGGGTGCAGCGGGAACCGCACCGGTTTCTTTGATGAAGGCAGAAAGTTCGTCAAACCAGCCATCGACGCGCGACGGCGAATTACCTTGACGAGCCATCATCGAGAGCTGCGCGGCGAGGTTAAAGGTTGGACGCGTTTGGAATTCTTTGTTCATCGCGGCATCCGAAAGCGTTACGCCGCCCTTGGCGTAGAAGTCTTTCATCATTTTGATCGCTTCAGGGCGATTGGCATTCATCCAGCTCCACGCACGCAGATAGACCGCGAGGAACTTGGCCACGTTTTGCGGGTTGTCTTTGGCGTAATCTCCGCGAGCGATGAGCGCACCTGGCACGATCGCGCCCGCGTCTTTGCCTGAGCAGAGCATCTTGGCGCCCGCTTTTTCCTCAACCGTATAAGTGTTCGGTGCCCACATTCCGGAGAGATCGGAGTTGTTTGATGACATCGCCGAAATGATCTCGGCTTGCCCCAAGTTCTTCATGACCACATCCGACTTCTTCAGACCGTATTTCTTCAAGCAGGATTGCACTGCGAAATCGGCCGTTGAATTCTGGGTGAGCGTGATCGTTTTTCCGCGTAGCGCCTCGGCTGGGTTTTTGGCGAAGTCTGCCGCTGCTTTTGCACTGCCAACGAGGCCATTGGCGTCTGATTCATCGTTGGTGATACCGATGGTCTTGATGCCAAAGCGCACGTGGCCGAGAACTGCGGGCACAGAGCCCGTACCGCCCACATCCCACGACTTTGCGGCAGATGCGGCGATTTGCGGAACGCCTGCAGGGAAAGTGCTGAATTCTGGCGCGAGGCCAACTTCTTTCCACCAACCCTTTTCGGTGGCGACGTGGAATGGCATCGCCCAATACAGCGACGGTTGGTAGCTAATCTTGATCGGTGTCAGCGCTTGACCTGACGCCACACCTGCCGTCGCAAACGCGACTGCTGCGGTAAGGGCCAGAGAAGTAATTGCTCGTTTCATCCTAGTTTCCTCCTTTAGAAAACGTTGTGAGTTCAATAGCTCAGTCACTCGTTACTCATTTGTTGTCTGCGGCACGCGCTTTCTCCGAAGCGCTCAGCCATGTGGGCTACCGGCTAACCTTTTAAAAAGGGCACCGCTGCAGCATTGACGCCCAGCCAATGGGTTCTTTGAGATCCTAGTGATCATCACCCGCGTGCTCTTCGCGCAATGACTTCCAGATCCGTGTACGAAGGTGTACGAACGAGGCCAAATCCATCACATCCTCAATGCGCGAATGCTGATCCCAATTCTCAGCGTCGCGCACGGCTTTGACATCGAGGATTTCTTTGATCTTTCCCGGTCGCGACGTCATGATCACAACACGGTCGGCAAGGTAGACGGCCTCATCGACCGCATGCGTGATGAATAACACGGTGCGTGGGTTGAGTCGCGCCAACTTGACGAGCTCCTCTTGCATCACGACGCGCGTTTGCGCATCGAGCGCGCCGAAGGGCTCGTCCATCAAGAGCACGTCGGGATCGAGCGCGTATGCGCGCGCGATCGCCACGCGCTGCTGCATACCACCCGAGAGTTGATGTGGAAATGCCGTCTCGTAGCCTCGCAGATTCATCAGCGCAATATTGTGTTCGACGATACGGCGACGCTCGGCTTCGTCTAAACCCTTCGCGCGCAGTCCGAAATCGATGTTTTCACTCACCGTTTTCCACGGAAAGAGCGCGAACTGTTGGAACACCACCGCGCGGTCGGGGCCGGGCGAAATAACCTCCTTGCCGCTTACTGTCACCTGGCCAGCGGTCGGAAATTCGAGACCTGCAGCCATACGCATACAGGTCGTCTTGCCGCAACCCGATGGGCCGACGATCGCAACGAATTCGCGATCACGTACCGTTAAGCTCACGCTGTCGACCGCAAGGAACATATTTCCGTCACGCTCGAAGCTGCGACTGACATTGGTGAAGGTAATTTCGCTCATAGGACGCTTCGCTCTAGGACTTGCGGTGACGCAATAAGTGTTTTTCGAGTTTCCGCAACACCACATCGATGACGACGCCGACCGCGCCAATCGCAATCATTCCCGCCATCACAATGGGCGTATCAACGGCGCTTTGTCCCTTCACGATTAGGTAACCGACGCCACGGTTCGCCGCGATCAGTTCGGCACCGACTAAAGACATCCAGCCGAGGCCCGCTCCCACGCGAAGTCCCGCGATGATCGAAGGAATAGCGGCAGGAAAGAGCACGTCGGTAATGGTTTTGAAGCTGCCGATGCCAAGCATGCTTGCTGCTTCCAGATAGCGTGGATCGACGCCGCGCGCACCGCGGTAGGCATTGATCAATATTGGCGGGAATGCGCCAGCGAAAATAATGAGTGTGGGGCCACCGATACCAGTGCCAAACCAGAGGGCGGCAAACGGCACCCACGCAACGGGCGCAATGAAACGTAGCGCATCAAACAGCGGCGTTACCACTACGTCAAGCCAGCGAAAGCGCCCCATGAGTAGCCCGAGCGGTAGACCGATCACGATGGCAAGCAAAAAACCCATTGCGTAGCGGTGCAGGCTCGACAGCAAGTGCATCTGCAGCGTAGCCCCCGCGAACTGCGTGTGAGTTAGCGCGAAGAGTTTTGCCAAAACCTCGTGGGGCATTGGAAAAAACTTGGCCGGTGCGATACCAATCAATGCGACGAAGTACCAGACGCCGAAGAAAGCAGCGGTGCCGATGGTTGTTTCTCGCCAAGATGGCTTAAAGCTTCGCACGGTGCGAGTGGTCATTGCGCGCCCCACTGCCTGCGCCACGGCATCGCGCGCCGTTCGAGCTCTCCCAAGAGCCACGTGGTACTCGCGCCACACAACCCGACGAAAATCATGGCAACCAAAATCATCGCGGGATAAATGTCCTGCGCTGCCTGGTTCAGGATGCTGCCCAAGCCGTAGAGTGCACCAATGAGTTCGGCGGCAACCAGCGTCGTCCAGCTCGCCTGCAGCGATAGGCGTAAGCCCGTGAAAATCGAGGGGAGGCTGCCCGGTACCAATACTTCGCGCACGAACGTAAGGCCGCGAATGCCTAACATGTCGGCCGCTTCGAGAATAGGCGCTTCAATTTGCCGAACACCGGCGTAGCTGTTAATCACAGAGGGCACAAACGCGGCGACGAAGATCACCAGCACTTTTGACGCGTCTTCTAACCCGAGCCACACAATGGCGAGCGGAATCCACGCAAGCGGCGGTATGGGGCGCAAGAGTAGGAACGCGGGATTCAACAGGGCCTCCGCCTTGCGCGAGTAGCCCATCAACAAGCCGAGCGGTACGCCGACCAACACCGCTACACCAAAGCCCATCGCCACCAGCTTCAAGCTGTTCAACACATGCTGGTGGAGCTTTCCATTGCCATACCCATTGGTCGCGATTGCGACAAATGATTGCCAAGTCTCAGCCGGGTGTGGGAAGCGCGCAGGGCTTACCCAGCCGGTTGCAGCGGTGACCGTATACCAAACGATCATCGCGCCCACCAACACTGCGAGGGTGGACGCGACGCCAATCGTAGACTTCAGCTTCATTTGCGAGAGCGCGATTGCGTTGGTAGGACCGCTCGAACTCGCTATGCGCTCTCGTACAAGCGCGTCAACACAAACTCTCGATGCCCGAGCGCTTCTGCGGCGGTAAGCCTTCCGTTTGCGGTGCGCAGCATGCAATCAAGCAGCGCATCGCCTGCGTCGTCCATGGTCATTTCGCGACGCAGGAGACCAGACGTATCCACGTCGACGTGCTCACTCATTAGACGAACCGTTTTCGGATTCGCACAAATCTTGATCACCGGCAGAATCGGATTACCGATTACGTTGCCTTGCCCGGTTGGGAAGAAGTGCACCGCGTAGCCAGCGGCTGCGCAGAGAGTCACCATTTCGGCTGCGGCAGAAGATGAATCCATGAACCAAAGCCCTGGAGACGTTGGGGCTTCAGCCTTATCCAGCACGCCGTCGATAATGCATTTTCTACCGATCTTCTGGATATTTCCCAGGGCCTTTTCTTCGATGGTTGTTAAACCACCTGCGATGTTGCCTTTGGTTGGTTGCGAATCCGATAAGTCGCTTGTCTTGTGGCGCTCGATCATCGCTTGATAGCGATCAAACATGGCCATGAAATCTTTCCACACTTTCGGTGAGCGGCAGCGTGCTTCGAGGAGTTTTTCGCCACCAGTGATTTCACTGGTTTCGCCGAAGAGAAGGGTCGTTTTCAGCGGATAGAGTTTGTCGAATGCGTTACCGACCGTGGGGTTTGCGCCGCAACCCGATGTAGTGTCTGATTCGCCGCACTTGGTGGAAATCCACAAATCGCTAATGGGGCATTCAACGCGGTGAATTTCACTCGCGGCTTGGAGGAATTTTTTTGCGGCAGCAGAGGCGCGCTTAATTGTTTCGTGATCGCCGTGACCTTCGATACCGAATCCGACCACGGGCTTCCCAGTTTTCGCGATGCCGTCGACGACTTTCTGGGTCCAGCCACCCTCGATGCCGATTACAACCACAGCAGCGACGTTCGGATTGGAGCCCGTGCCGATCAGCGTACGGAAGTGAAGATCAAGGTCGGCACCGAACTGCAGGCGACCATAGGGATGCGGGATCGCGAGCGTCCCTTTGATGTTGTGGGCGACCGCCTCACACGCTGCGTTCGACAGATCGTCGACCGGCAGGATGATCACGTGATTACGAACGCCGACGCGACCGTTTTCACGGCGGTAGCCCCAGAACTTGGTTTTTTTGCTAATCATTTTCAATGCAGGACGACGCGCTTCGCGCTAAGACGTCGCTTCGCTAAGACGTCGCACCCAACGGCGCTAAGACGCAAAGCTTTGCGATGATCGTTGCTAAATCAGTCGTACCTGTTCCTTATTTGAGTTTCAATGAAGTGATTGAAGAGTAAGTTTTGCAACGCTTTGCGTCATAGCCGCGTAGCGGCGTCGTCCTAGCGAAGCGACGTCCTGCACGCACGCGGGCAAGCTACCACCGCTTCGTTTTAACGTTGTGAACATGGAGATGCTCGCCCTTTTTGATGGGAGCCACCACCTTGCCGATATCGACGCCGTACTTAATGACGGTCTCGCCGACTTTGAAATCCTTAAGCGCCACTTTGTGACCGATGGGGATGTCGTTTTTCAGTTCAACACGTACGGTTGAATCTGGATCCATGATCCAGCCGACTGCTTTGCTGCCCTTGGCGCAGCCTTCGACCACAACGACGCCAACGCCGTCGCCCTTTTCATGCACTACGAAATGAATCATTCGCGAATCCTCTTGAAATCAATAAATCGCCGCCAACGCACGCTTTTATGCGGCTTTCAACTCATATAGATGAGTTGCGATAACCCGTACAATATCAAAAAAATCAGCTCCGTGTTGGAATAAAGAACAAAACTAGGAACAAATATTTGTGAAGATCGTCATTTCTGAATTCATGGACGAGGCTGCGGTTGAAAGTTTGCGTGCGCGGTTTGACGCGGCGAACGTGGTGTACGACCCCGCGCTCGTGGACAAACCCGGTCAGCTCCTCGCTGTAGCGGGCGATTGCGATGCATTGATCGTTCGTAACCGCACGCAAGTCCGCGGTGCGTTGCTCGAAACGCTCGCGAAGGCGCGCGTTGTCGGGCGTCTGGGGATCGGGCTCGACAACATTGACGTCCCCGCGTGCGAGGCGAAAAAAATCAAGGTGATTCCAGCGACGGGGGCAAACGCGCTCGCGGTCGCCGAATACGTCATCGCGACCGCAATGATGCTGCGCCGCGCAAGTTTTCTGTCAACCGGAGAAGTCGTTGCCGGGAAGTGGCCGCGCGCGCCGCTTTCGAACGGTCGTGAAACGGCGGGCTCAACGCTCGGCTTGATTGGCTTCGGCTCGATCGGGCAATTAACAGCGCATCTCGCGCGGGCAGTTGGCATGACTGTCATCGCATTTGATCCGGTGATTACGGATTCGAATCCTGCGTGGATGGATACCGGTGCGATTCGGATGTCGCTCGATGACGTGATCCGCGATGCCGATGTTGTCAGTTTGCATGTACCGCTGGTTGATTCAACAAAGAACTTGATGAACGCCGAGCGAATCGCAACCATGAAGAAGGGTGCAATTGTGATTAACACCGCACGCGGCGGAATCGTCGACGATGCGGCGCTCGCAGCGGCGCTCAAAAGCGGCCATTTGGGAGGCGCTGCGATTGATGTGTTTGCACAAGAGCCGCTGCCAGCGAGCGATGTGTTCGCGGGTTGCCCGAATCTCGTCCTCACGCCGCATATCGCAGGCGTCTCCGCAGAGGCGAATGTCCGCGTTTCGTCGATGATTGCCGAGAAGGTGATCGAAGCGCTCGCGTAACACCTGCTATGGGAGCACGCTCGCGCGCGAATGCGATCTTCAACCGCGCGCTTCCACAATTCGAAACAAACTTGAATCGATCCGACTATGCCTGTCATCACCTCTCACGAACTTCAACTGCTTTGCAGCCGCGCACTCGTCTGCGCAGGCGCGTCTGAGGCGAACGCCGCGTCGACCGCGTGCGGCTTGGTTTACGCCGACGAGCAAGGCACCGCTTCGCACGGCGTCTCTCGCGTGCCGCAATACGCGGGCCACATGAAGGCCGGGCGGGTAGCGGGGCACGCGATCCCCGTCGTCGCGCGCCAGCACGGCGCGAGCGCTGTGATTGACGCGGGCGACGGCCTTGCCTTCCCGGCATGTGATCTTGCGATTGAGACTGCGAAAGAAATCGCTTCACGGCTTGGCGTCGCCTTTGTCGCGGTCAAGAACAGTTATCACTTCGGCGCGGCGATTTATCACCTCGAAGCGATTGCGAAAGCGGGGATGGTCGGGCTCGCGTTCAGCAACTCGCCCGCAGCGATGGCGGCGGCTGGCGGAAAGAAGCCGCTTTTCGGAACCAATCCGATGGCGGCGATCTTCCCGCGTGCGGGGACAGATCCGCTCGCGATTGATCTTGCGCTCTCAGAAGTCGCGCGCGGCAAACTGATGCTTGCAGCGAAAGATGGAAAGCAAATTCCGCTGGGCTGGGCGCTCGATGCTGATGGCAACCCGACGACCGATCCGACCAAGGGGCTCAAGGGAAGCATGGCACCGCTCGGCGCAGCATCGGGTAGCGCCAAAGGCGCGATGCTCGCGCTCACCATCGAGCTGCTAGTCACGGCGTTCACCGGCGCGCACTTGGGATTCGAGGCCGACTCGTTCTTCGAGGTGGAAGGTAATCAACCAAAACTTGGGCAGGCGTTTCTGGTGATTGATCCAAATGCAATGGGCGGAGCAGCGGTGTTTGCTGAACGCGTAGAGACGCTGGTTGCAGCGATGCTCGAATCTGACACCGTTCGATTACCGGGGGCGCGCCGGTATGACTTGCAACGTAAGGCACAGCGCGACGGGCTCACAATCCCTGATGCGTTGCACGCGCAGTTGCTGCAACTAGCAGGAACTGCGTAGGTAGCTTTGCGCTCTGAGGCCCTACAAATAAAGGGCTCGAATCTTTTTCTTACTATTAAAGAAATATCTAAGAAATCAACTGGAGTCCGATTTTTATCGTCACTAGAAGCGTGTCGCTAGTTATTCTTAGTACGTCTACCTAAACCAAATCTCGCCGATTCACAGAAACCCGAGATTCTGGTTCGGAAACGCGTTGATGTTTGGCACCACGCGGGTGAGATCGGTCGCGCTGACGCCGAACCATGAGGCAAGCGTTGCCGCGTATTGATCGACCGATGTCGTCGGCAACCAGCGCCCCTCGCCGACATCTTGGTTGCCGTTGAGTGTCATATCGGGCCAAGCGCCGTACATCGCGCCTCCCTTCACTGCACCGCCGAGGATGAGGTGGTGATTTCCCCAGGCATGGTCGGAGCCGCCACCGGCGGCGGCCTTGAAGGTGCGACCGAAGTCGGACTGCGTAAAGGTGGTGACTTGATTGGCAACACCTAGCGCCACGGTAGCTTGGTAGAACGAGGCGAGGGCGTCATCGAGCTGGGTCAAAAGCGTTGCCTGGGTCGCGAGCTGGTTGGCATGGGTGTCAAAACCGCCGAGCGAGACGAAGAACATTTGCCGCTTCACGCCAAAGGTATCGCGCGCAGCAATCATCTTTGCCACTTGTTGCAACTGGGTCGCAATGCCGGTGGTGTTGCCGTTGAAGAACGGTGCGACTGTTGTGTTGGTGCCAGTGAGGATTGGATTGACGACGCCGGACAGGTTGATCGCGTTGGCTAGTCCATTTGCCGTCTCGGTCAACAAAACGTTGTCTGCGCTCTGACCGAGCAAGCTTCGAAGCGCTTGCATCCGCGCGGTTGTCGCGGTGTCGGTCGCGGTGCTGCCTGAGAGGAGAAAACTTCCCGTCGCTGGAAGAGCGAGCGGTGAAGTTTCCACGCCTTGATTGAACTTGTGCGTACCAGCGAACGAGGTGACCACGGGCAGCGTCGCACCCGCATTGCGACTCGCCACGCTGTCTGCGATGCGTCCGCCCCAACCGTACGGTGTGAGCTCGCGCGAGTCGGCGCTTTGCCACTGCGCCTGCTGATCGGCATGCGAAAACAGTTGGTAAGGCACATCGACCGCGCTTTGGTATTGCGCTTTTGTGAGCGGCTGGTTGAGTGGGCCGACATTGGCGAGAACCGCGAGTTGACCGCTCGCAAAGAGCGGATGGATGCGATCCAGCGACGGATGAAAACCAAACACTCGGTTTGATCCGCGAGGTTGAAACTGAAGCAACTCACTCTGCGCGATGTTGATACCGCTTTCACTGCCGCGTACTGCGTTGTAGGCTGCGTAACCGGCGCTGTCGGCTCCGATAATCGTGTTGTTGCCATCGTTGCCGCCGTACAGAAATACGCAAACGAGTGCTTTGTAATCGCTAACCGACTGCGCATAGGCGCTTTGTAGCCCGAGGCTCGCGAGCGCATTCACGCTTGCGAAGGCTGCGGCTGATTGAAGGAAGTGGCGGCGGGTGTGTGTATGAGCCATGATCGTCACTCCTTTAGCGCAAAACGACAGATTCAGGCGCTAGCGCCGAGAGGTAGAGGGCCATCCGCACTCGCGCGGTGGAATCCGTTGATGGAACCGCGTTGATAGCGTTTTCAATCGTGCTGCGAGCTTGGGCGGAGATACGGCCGCCAAACAGGGTTTCGGTGATCCGATCCACTAAGGTCGCGGGCGACGACGCCACACTTGTGAGCGAGGTGAGATTGAACTGCGTTCCGGTCGCGCCGAAGACGCTTGGGTCAACCGTGATGTTGCCGTAGGTTGTGTTGTAAGCAACGTTGGCGCGATTCATGGCGGTGGCGCTGTTGTAAATCGCAAACTCGGGCGAGTTCACACCGCTCTTGGTGAGCGTGTAATCGGGCGGGTAATAGTTAAAGACCGACGGGGCGAAGAAAACGTTTTGCCCCGATGCAGCGGTGGCGCCTCGGAAGTAAACACCATCCGTCGTCGCCCCCATCGCCCGCGCCAAACGAGTTAGCGCCAAAACCGGCTCGGATTGGTGCCCATAGTTCGGCTCCCACTTTGCCGCGCCGCGTGCTTCGATATCGAGCAGGATCGCACGAACCACAGCTTTCATGTCACCACGAACACCTGAACCGTTGTTCACAAAGACGTCTGCGACACGCTTCACATACGAGGGAGAGGGCTGCCCCGTCACCAATTGCTGGATCAAGAAGCGCGAAACAAACGGGGCGGCGTTGGGGTGCTGAAAGATGATGTCTAGCGCACGATCCAAGCGCGCTGATTGAGAAAGGGCCGCGTCGATGCGTTGTCCAAGTAAATCCTTGGCCCCGGTAAAGTGAAATGCGATGCGCTCTTCCATGTAGCCCTTGGTGTTGGCTGTGCCATTCAACGCCCGAGGTGTTTGTCCGGCTACGGTCGGGTAGGTCCAACCCGTGAAGATGTGCGCCAAGTTTTCGACATCCTCTTGGGTGTACGTGTCGAGCGCCACACCATTGCTGCCCCGCTTGTAAGTGCCGTCTTGATTGAGTTGATACACGCCGAGCGAGAAGAGCTGTAGCAACTCGCGCGCATAGTTCTCATTGGGTTCGACCGTGCCATCCGGCTTACGGTTATTCACCATATCGAGCATGCGACCCATCGCCGCATGTAGCGTGACTTTCTTCATCAACTCGCGGAAATTGCCGAGCGCGTTGTCTCTCAACATCTGTTGATAGTCGATCATGCCGTAGGGCATCCCGGCTTCAACCCCTGACACCACAAAGAATTGCGACCACGCCCAGGCGACGCGCTGAATCAACTGATCGTTTTGTTGGTTGATCGCGTGTTTGAAAAACTCTCGCTGTGGTTGAAACAGCGAATAGTTGTCGCGCTGACAATAGCTAGTGGCGGTCAGCGGCGGTGTTGTGTTGTTCACGCACGTATCCGGCCGCGTGAGTGGCCAATAACTCTGCTCGGTATAGCGCGTTGGGGTTGAGTTTAATTGCGCGTTCAACCAGGCATTGATGCCTTGGCTTAGCACCGTATCTACGTCGCCCGGACGGGCGCCAAAACTCGCTTGATATAAAAGTCGTGAGATGTCGGCACGTTTCTCGACCGCGGTTTGTGGCAAACACATCGCCAGCCCTTCGAGTGCATAGCCCTTCGCCGCGTAGGTTTGATAGAACGTGTAGTCGCCGAAGTAGCGGTGATTCGCCGGGCCGTTACTAAGGATCGCGCCGTTGTTAAACGTTCTGAAGAGCGCGGTGTTTGAGCTCGCACACGACTTACCTGAAGGCTCGCTCGCATTCACCACGGGCTGATAGGCGTACCAGGCAATACCTTCGTCGACAAAGTCGCGCGGAAGAGAGCGCAATAGCGCGCATTCCGCGGGGTCGATCGAATAAAAGTGCGTCACAACGCCTGGATGGAAGAAGCGACAAACAGGCTTCGCGGCGGGGTCTGCTTCGCCGGAATAGGCCGCGTAGGTTAGGCC
The DNA here is from genome assembly GCA_013298765.1 of Betaproteobacteria bacterium. Classification (GTDB taxonomy): domain Bacteria; phylum Pseudomonadota; class Gammaproteobacteria; order Burkholderiales; family Casimicrobiaceae; genus Casimicrobium. Next base: position 20,428 of record JAAFJA010000006.1, on the reverse strand, counting down.
GGTGCGACGCCATCCGTTTGCCGATAACCCGTCGAGTACCGCCCATTCACTCGGCTTCGAGGTGAGGAAATACTTGTTCTGCGGTGCCAGGTAGAACTCTACAATTGTGGCGTCGGGGCTGGTTTGTGCGAACGCTTGTGCGCTCAAGACAACGGGCAGCAAAAGCGCGACGCGTGCAACGCACGCAATGGCTCGCGAGAAGAGTGATGACATGCAGCACCTCAATCGGAAAATGACCTTAGCCTGAACTATCGTCCTGAACGGCTGTATTCGCAAGCGTTAAACGTAACAGGCGGTAACAACGGCAGACTGAAGTCCGCTGCCGAGATCCCGATCTGTCGCTTAACCGTCTTAATCGGCCTCTGACTCGCTCAATCGCTTTGCTGCGACTAAGTCGCTCCATGCCTCCGCTTTCTCACGCGGACTGCGCAGCAAATACGCAGGATGGTAGGTCACCACGACGGGAACGCCACTTCGCTCTCCTGGTGAGGCGCGCATCGCCGCAACAGTGGCGTCGGTAGAGAGCAAAGTCTCGCCAGCGAATTTACCGAGAGCGAGCAACAATTTCGGCTGTGCGAGCGCAATTTGTCGTTCGAGATAGGGGGCACATGCCGAAATCTCGTCTGTCTGCGGATCTCGGTTTCCGGGCGGGCGACATTTCACAACGTTTGTGATGTAAGTGCTCTCTTTGCGCGATTTGCCTGCGGCGGCGAGCATTTGGTCAAGCAGCTGGCCCGCGCGTCCCACAAAGGGCTCGCCTCGCTTGTCTTCCTGTTCGCCAGGCCCTTCACCAATCACCATCCACTCGGGCGATGTGTTGCCGACCCCTGGAACGGTATGCGTGCGTGTTTCGCAAAGCTTGCAGGCGCGACATGCGGCGATATCTGAGGTGAGCGCTTCCCAAGAAAGCGTTGCAATTCGTGCTGCGCGATCTGCACTGGACTCGGTGGTGGGGGACGCGGAGGTGACGAATAGGGGCGTTTCCGGCGCATGCTCTTGCGTTGTGTTCAACGGCTCGGGAGATTCGACTTTAGCGTGCGGTACGCAGGTTTGCGAAACGGTGGCCGCATTTGTGGCTTCGCGTGAACGCCAGATAGGACTTAGCCCGATCTCGCGGAGAAGTACGTCGCGGTCAAGCATGTTTAGTTTGTGGCTTTCGACTGAATTTGGGACGCTATAGAGCAAGCTGCATGAGCAGCGCGTCTTCGCGCTGATTCCCGTGCACACCGTTTGGATAATAGTTTTTACGCAAGCCGGTGCGCACAAATTTTCGCGATTCATAGAACGAGATCGCGTTTGAATTGCTGGCCCGCACTTCAAGATGGAGCGGAGATTTGCCTGTGCTCGCGAGCCGATCAAGCACGGAATTAAGAAGGAGAGTGGCGACTCCGCCTCGGCGCGCCGATGGCTCGACCGCGATCAGCAAGAGCTCCGCATCATCGACGAGAAGTCGAACAATCGCGAATCCAACAATGACACTTTGTTCCCGCGCGATGAGGCAGAGATATCCTGACCGAAGCGCATCCACGAAATGATCTCTAGTCCAAGGATGTGGGTTGCTCGATAGCTCGATTTCGAGCACTGCATCGACATCGGGCTCGCGCATGAGATCAATCTCAGCCGACGCAAACGACAGCGCGGCGGGCGCTCGATGAGCCTGATTCATACAGCTGCCGACTGGAGTGGCTGCGCACGCAACTGCGCTTCGGTTGCGCGCTCGAGCTCGGTTTTCGCAATGTTGTTGCGAACGTAGTTTGGGCAGGCGTTGACGGGGGCGATCGATTCGCAACCGGCAAGCAAGTGCTCAAGTGCCATTTTCGCGATGGATTCTGCCCAGTGCATTTCTGCGTATTCGGTAATTTGTTGGATCAATTCCGCGTCGTCGGTGAGGCCTGCCGATAACAACGCGCCTGAGCCGACCGAAAAGCTGAGTGAAGCGTCGCCAGTGCCTGCGCGCAACAAGCGCGGTGGAGCCATCGCCGTAATTGCGAACGCGCTGTATTTTGCTGACAACCTATCCCTTGCGACGAACGAAAACCGCTGGCGATAAAGCTCATTCATTCGTGCATCAAGAATCACTTCAATTAGTCCCGCATCCCAATTGAAGCTGGATTTAGCTGAAATAGTTATAGGCGCATGGATTGCGCCGAACGCAAAGGCTTGCATGGAATCAATCGAGTACAGCGGCTTTTTCAGGGCATAGGAAAGCGCTTGCGCGGTCGAGCACGCGGTACGAACGCCAGTGAACGAACCCGGCCCGTTGCCGAAGGCAATCGTGTGAAGCTCAGATTTCTCAATTCCGCCCGCCTGTAACACGCGATCAATCGCGGGTAACAACCAGGTGGAAAGTTTCACGTCTTCCCGCGCGTTCTCGGTGAACGCTTCGCCGTTGCGAAGCAGACAGACGCTGCCGATCGCGGACGAAGTTTCAATGGCGAGGACATTAGGCATCCAGGGATTTTAGTAGCGCATTAGCGCAGGGGCGTCTGTGGCGGGCTTTGCAGCAAGGACAGCACACACTAGCACCGTGAGCAGCGCGCACCGCGAGACGTGCTGTGCGTCAGTCGTCCTCAGCGTGCTTCATCCTTGCGTATTCTGCGTTTCCCTAGAATCGCAGGGAAAGCAACAAAGAAGACGTCGTACTCATGCAACTCACAATCGAATCCGTTGATCACGAAGGGCAAGGCGTTGCTCGCAGCGCCGAGGGGAAAACGGTGTTCGTGGAGGGCGCGCTAGCGGGCGAGCTCGTTGAAGTACGCATCACGCGGAAGAAGCCGAGCTACGATAAGGCGGCGGTTGAGCAGGTGCTTAGCGCAAGCGTGAACCGCGTGACACCTCGCTGTCCTCATTTCGGCGTGTGCGGCGGTTGCAGTATGCAGCACCTCGATCCGCATGCGCAGGTTGCAGTCAAACAGCGCGTCCTTGAAGACAATCTCCAACGTATTGGTGGCGTAACGCCCGATACGGTGTTTCCGCCGATTGTGGGCCCGTTCTGGGGCTATCGCCATCGTGCGCGTTTGTCGGTTCGCCATGTCGAGAAAAAGGGCGGCGTGCTTGTTGGGTTCCATGAGAAGCGCTCGAGCTACGTGGCTGACATGCGCGAGTGCCATGTACTGCCAAAGCATGTCTCGGATCTGCTCCCAAAGTTGCGCATCTTGATTGGGTCACTCTCCATCCGAGATCGTGCACCACAAATCGAATACGCAGAGGGCGATGGCTTGCCGGTATTAGTCCTGCGTAACTTGGAAGCACCGAGCGAAGCCGACCTCGACGCGCTCAAGGTGTTTGCGCGAGCAAATCGCGTGCAGTGGTATTTACAACCCAAGGGGCCGGAAACTGCGCAACCCTTGCCCGGCGAGACCCAAGTTCTAGGCTACAAGCTCCAAGAGTTTGGGTTGCGCTACCCATTTTCGCCCACCGAATTCACGCAAGTGAACCCGCACATCAACGAAATGTTGGTGCGCAAAGCGATTCGCTGGCTCGATATCGAGCCCCACGATCGGGTGGGTGATTTCTTTTGTGGTTTGGGTAATTTCACCCTGCCAATCGCACAGCGTGCGCAATTCACCTATGGTGTCGAGGGTTCGCAAGGACTCGTCAACCGTGCCAAGGAAAACGCGGCGCTCAATGGCTTAAGTGAGCGCACCGAATTCGCTGTCGCAAACCTTTTTGAGATCGATGCCGCCTGGGGCGCGAGCTTGCCGCCCCTCGACAAGTGGTTGGTCGACCCGCCGCGCGACGGCGCACTTGAGCTCGTGAAGAGTTTGCCTGATGTCGCCCCGCACGAGGGCGCGGACTCAAGCGCTGGCGCCACCATGCGCGCACCAAAGCGCATCGTTTACGTGAGCTGCAACCCAGCGACACTTGCCCGCGACGCAGGTGTTTTGGTGCATCAAAAAGGCTATCGAATGCGAGGTGCCGGCATCGCAAATATGTTCCCGCACACGGCACATGTGGAATCGATTGCGGTGTTCGATCTGATTGCTTGAACCTGCTCCTGTTCGGGAGGCGGGGGTGTCAGGGAAGCATCGCCAACATGGCAAATTTCAGCGCTTAACGCGCCGTTTTCGTGCTCAAAATTGCTTAAAAACTGTGCAGAATAGTGCGAATCAAACGCCTTCTGGTCTGCAAGTGGTGCCTTGCGTTTGCTCGTAAATTGCCTGAGTTTTTAGCTGCACGTCCGCTTTGTAACTGATTGATTTCGCTAGAAAAAGGCAAAAAAAAGCCGGGGTTTTGCCCCGGCCTCAAATTGCTGTTGATTCTAACTAAAGTCACCGCAAGACCTAAAGTCTCAGAGTCGCCTCGTACACCGTAAGTCTTGTATTGACAGATTCATTATAGCCACAGGTTTTTGCTCAAAAAAAGCGCGCTAGCCCCTCTGCGCACTCGGACTTCCCTCTGTTGCGGTAGGGAAACACGAGAGTCGTCGAATTGCGACATAGGCGGTGACTTTTTCGCTGATCTCCTTATTCTTATTGGGCAAGCGGCTATTTAGAAGTCGGAGCGTTAAATCGGGCCGAAATGATTGGCGCTCTTATAAATCGAGCTACTACGAACCGTCACTACACGTCGTGCATGGGCTCGAATTGGAGGTCAAGGCGCGAGGAGCAGCACGGTTTTTGCATGCAGAAACCGTCGTCTGACTGAATCCAATGCTTGAAAGTACTCCTTCTCCACAACACGAGCCATGATGTTGCAGCGCTCGAGGAAGCGCTCTCGCGTGTTGGCGATGAAGTTCGCTCGATTGGTGCGAATGCGCTCACCATGCTTCGTGAAATCGAGGCTTGGCCACCCGATCTTATTTTGATCGCCGCTGACGACCCAACGCGAGACATGATCGAGCAGATCTGCGTCGCATCAGCGGGGCGAGAGCGGCCCATCGTGATGTTCACAGAGGCCGACGACGCGCTTGCGATGAAGTCACTCGTGAAGGCTGGGGTGTCGGCCTACGTTGTCGCCGGCTGCGCGCCAAATCGGCTGCGCCCGGTCATTGATGTGGCCTTGGAACGCTTTGCACACGAACAATCACAACACTTGCAAATACTCGCGGCGGAGAAAAAAACACATGATGAACGACTGATTTCCCGAGCGAAGGTAAGGCTTGCCCGCGATGGGTTGGATGAAGCTGCCGCCTATGCGCAGCTGCGAAAGGTGGCGATGCAAAGGCGATGCACTATCGCGGAAGTAGCCGCTGATCTGCTTGGTGCATGAGGCGTCGGCGCGTCCCGAAATGGTGCGCCGCAACCATGCAAAACTCACGTTTCCTGCTTAATCGTACGTCTACAAACGCTGGCACGGTTCTCGCAATGCAGCAATTGTCGACGTCAATGGCGACGCTGACGATGTCTCTCTACTAATTAGTTCACGTTGTTTGAGCAAAGAGGCTCCGGTCGTTAGACCGCGAGCCTTTTTTTTGTTTTGGAGTCAGGAATGAGCGCAATGAAAAAGTCGATGCTGGTTGAAGCCACAACATCCGTGAAACCGAGTGAGCCGCAAAGCGCCCAGCGCCGCAAGCTCGTTGGCGCTGCCAGCGCCGCAAGCGTAATGTCGCTCGTTCCGCCGCTCGTGCGTCAAGGCGCATGGGCTCAGGGCTCCGACGCACCGGAGAAAAAGGAAGTCAAGATCGGCTTCATTCCCTTGACAGATTGCGCAAGCGTCGTGATGGCCTCAGTACTAAAGCTTGATGAAAAGTACGGCATCAGGATCATCCCCACGAAAGAAGCCAGTTGGGCATCCGTTCGCGATAAGTTGGTGAACGGCGAACTGGATGCGGCGCACGTGCTCTACGGCTTGATCTACGGCGTTCATCTTGGCATTGGCGGTCCGAAAAAGGACATGGCCGTATTGATGACGCTTAACAACAATGGGCAGGCCATCACTATCAGCAATCAGCTGAAAGACAAGGGCGCGACCGACGGTGCATCACTCGCTGCGCTGATGAAAAAAGAGAAGCGCGAATACACCTTTGCGCAGACCTTTCCTACGGGAACTCACGCGATGTGGCTCTATTACTGGCTCGCAGCTAACGGTATCAATCCAATGACCGACGCCAAAGTGATCACCGTGCCACCTCCGCAAATGGTCGCAAATATGCGTGTGGGCAACATGGACGGCTATTGCGTAGGCGAGCCATGGAACGCGCGCGCAATCTTCGACAAGATCGGTTTCACCGCAGCGACAACACAAGATATCTGGGTTGATCACCCGGAAAAAGTGCTCGGCACTACGGATGAGTTCACTAAAAAGTATCCAAATACAGCGCGTGCAATGATCGCGGCAATTCTCGAAGCTTCTCGCTTCATCGATCAAGAGGTGGATAAGAAAAAGACGGCAACGATCCTGGCTGACAAGGCCTACGTCAATACCGCCGTGGAAGTAATCGAAGGGCGCTGGGAAGGCCAGTATGAGAATGGGCTCGGTAAGCAGTGGAACGATTCGAACGCAATGAAATTCCACAAGGATGGTGCTGTCAACTTCCCATACTTATCCGACGGCATGTGGTTCCTTACCCAGCATAAGCGTTGGGGCCTATTGAAAGAGCATCCGGATTATCTAAACGTTGCGAAATCGATTAACAAAATTGATCTGTACAAACGAGCCGCAGCCGCAGCGAAAGTGGCGATACCGAAATCGGAAATGCGCTCATCGAAATTTATTGACGGCGTGACCTGGGATGGATCGAATCCGCGCGCCTACGCCGATTCCTTCAAGATCAAAGGCGGGGCGGCCTAAATGAGCAACGCGATCACGTTACCGCTCGTTGCGAGCTCGAATGTGACGGAAAGAGAAAACAAGCGATCCGCACATGAAATGTTCGTAGAAACGGCAAAACTTACCTCGGAAGAAACCTCGGATTCGCGCGCAGCGCGCGAGGCGGAGCTTGCCAACAAGATGCGTCGTCGTCGCGAACGGGTTTCATCGCTCGTGCATGCGACCGTGCCCGCACTGGTTGGCTTTGCACTCTTTGTTCTGGTCTGGCAGTTCCTCGCGCAGATCAACAATCAAATACCAAGTCCTGCGAAGGTGTGGGCGGCAGCGGTCAAGCTTTTTAGCGACCCGTTCTATAGCAAAGGGCCAAACGACCAAGGCATTGGCTGGAACATTCTGTCTTCGCTCAAACGCGTGGGTATGGGATTCGGTCTTGCTGCGTTGGTTGGAATTCCATTGGGATTCATGATCGGTCGATTTACGTTCTTAAACCGAATGACGGCACCCATCATCGCGATCCTGCGTCCCGTCTCGCCACTTGCTTGGTTGCCAATCGGTCTGCTCGTGTTCAAAGCCGCGAACCCCGCCGCCATTTGGGTGATTTTCATCTGCTCGATTTGGCCAATGATTATCAATACGTCGGTGGGTGTGCAACGCATCCCGCAGGATTACTTAAACGTCGCGCGCGTGCTGAATCTTTCCGAATGGAAGATTTTCACGAAGATATTGTTTCCAGCGGTACTGCCTTACATGCTCACTGGGGTGAAGCTTTCCATCGGTGTTGCCTGGCTCGTGATCGTTGCGGCTGAGATGTTGACAGGCGGCGTTGGTATCGGTTTCTGGCTCTGGGATGAGTGGAACAACTTGGTGGTTGAACACATCATCGTCGCGATCTTTGTGATCGGTATCGTTGGTTTGTTGCTTGAACAGCTGCTCACACGCATCGCAGCACGCTTTGAGTTCAACGAGAAATCTTAAGTTCGCGGAGAGCGCTATGAATCACAACTTCCATCTCGTCGTTGATAACGTTGAGAAGCGTTTTGATACGAAGCAGGGCGATTTTCTTGCGATCCGCGACATTAACCTCCGCGTAAATCGGGGGGAGTTTGTTGCCCTCATTGGCCACTCGGGCTGCGGCAAATCGACGCTCTTGAACCTGCTCGCGGGGCTTTCGTTGCCCTCAAACGGTGTGCTTGTTTGCGCGGGTCGCGAAGTCAAAGGGCCAGGCCCTGATCGCGGTGTCGTGTTTCAAAACCACTCGCTATTGCCATGGCTCACATGTTTTGACAATGTTTACCTCGCGGTTGAGCGTGTTTTCGGCGGCAAGGAGCCCAAAGCGAAACTCAAAGAGCGCACGGAAGACGCATTGAAACTCGTGGGGCTCTCGCACGCGATTCACAAACATCCCAATGAAATTTCGGGTGGCATGAAGCAGCGTGTGGGTATCGCTCGCGCGCTTGCGATTGAGCCTGCGGTGCTATTGCTTGATGAGCCGTTTGGTGCGCTTGACGCGCTCACTCGTGCTCACTTGCAAGATGAACTGCTCCGCATTGTTGCGGAAACGAAGTCCACCGTTGTGATGGTGACACACGACGTTGACGAAGCCGTCCTACTGTCTGACCGAATCGTCATGATGACCAACGGCCCGGCTGCAACGATCGGTGAAATTCTCGACGTGAAACTCGCCCGCCCTCGCGACAGGCTCGCACTTGCAGAAGACTCCAACTATCACCATTACCGTAAGGCAGTCGTTGAGTTTTTGTATGCGAAACACAAAAAAGCGGCTTGATCGATAGTGCGCGTGGGAGAGTATTGATGAGTAAGCCAAAACTCGCCGTCATTGGCAATGGCATGGCGGGAATTCGAACGATCGAAGAGTTGCTAAAGCTCGCGCCAGATAAGTACGACATTACTGTGTTTGGTGCGGAACCGCATCCAAACTACAACCGAATCCTGCTCTCGCCCGTGCTCGCGGGCGAGCAGACGATCAAAGACATCGTACTCAACGATTGGGATTGGTACAAAGACAACGGGATCAACCTGATTACCGGTAAGAAGATCGTCGATATACACCGCACAAAGCGAGAGATCAAGGCGGAAACGGGCGAGATCTATTCGTATGATCGCCTACTCGTTGCCACTGGATCGAATCCTTTTATCCTCCCCATTTCGGGCGCGAGTCTTCCTGGCGTCATTTCGTATCGCGATATCGCAGATACTGAAGCAATGATCGATGCTGCGAAGGCATACAAAAAAGCCATCGTGATCGGCGGTGGACTGCTAGGGCTTGAAGCGGCGAATGGTTTGAAACTGCGCGGCATGGACGTCACTGTTGTACACGTGATGCCTTGGCTGATGGAGCGGCAGCTCGACGAGCGCGCGGGCAAACTGTTGCAGGCATCGCTTGAAGCCAAAGGCATTGAGTTCAAGATGCAAGCGAATACTGAGGCGTTGATCCCGGGCGAGTCAGGACGCGTCGCTGCGATCAAGTTCAAGTCAGGCGAACAAATTCCGGCAGAACTCGTGGTGATGGCAGTCGGCATCCGGCCGAACACCGAGCTGGCCGCGAAATCAGGCCTTGCGGTAAGCCAACGCCCAGGAGGGATTCTGGTCAACGATACGATGCAAACGCTGACCGATCCGCGAATCTATTCGGTCGGTGAGTGCGTCAATCATCGCGGCATTGCCTATGGACTGGTTGCGCCGCTGTTTGAAATGGCGAAGGTATGCGCCAATCATCTCGCCGAATACGGCATTGGCCGCTACGTTGGCTCGGTCACTTCGACTAAGCTTAAAGTCACAGGTGTTGATTTATTCAGCGCGGGCAATTTCCAAGGCGACGCGGATACCGAAGACATCACGCTTTCTGATCCAATCGGCGGCGTTTACAAACGGCTCGTCATCAAGGGTAACAAGTTGGTCGGTGCTTGTTTGTATGGCGATACCGTGGATGGCAGTTGGTATTTCAAGCTTTTGCGCGAAGGAAAAGATATTGCCGAGATTCGCGATCAACTGATGTTTGGCGAATCGAATATTGGCGACGTGGGACATGAGGGCAACACGCGCGCTGCGTCGATGAAAGATACAGACGAAGTGTGCGGCTGCAACGGCGTTTGTAAAGGCGCAATCACCAAGGCGATCAAAGAAAAAGGGCTTTTTACGCTTGACGAGGTGAAGAAGCACACCAAGGCTGCTTCCTCGTGCGGCTCGTGCACGGGACTTGTTGAGCAGATTCTGATGTTCACTGCCGGCGGTGACTACAGCGCGACGCCCAAGATGAAGCCGATGTGCGGTTGCACCGATCACACGCATCAAGAGGCGCGCGATGCGATCAAAGCGAACAAGCTTCTTTCCGTCCCAGACGTGATGAAGTTTCTCAATTGGCGCACGCCCAACGGTTGTTCGAGCTGCCGACCCGCGTTGAACTATTACTTGCTCTCAACCTGGCCGAAAGACTACATCGACGATCCGCAATCGCGCTTCATCAACGAACGTGCTCACGCCAACATTCAGAAGGACGGCACGTTTAGCGTAATTCCACGCATGTGGGGCGGCGAGACCACGGCGGATGAATTGCGCCGTATCGCTAACGCGGTCGACAAATACAAGATTCCCACTGTGAAAGTCACGGGTGGTCAACGCATTGATTTGCTCGGCGTAAAGAAGGAAGACCTACCGAGCGTCTGGAAAGATATCGGGATGCCATCTGGCCACGCTTATGCCAAGGCGTTGCGAACTGTGAAGACGTGTGTGGGCTCGGAGTGGTGCCGCTTTGGCACCCAAGATTCCACACAAATGGGTAAAGACTTAGAGCGTGCGTTCTGGCGCATGTATGCGCCGCACAAGGTGAAATTTGCGGTATCCGGTTGCCCGAGAAATTGCGCTGAGGCTGGAATCAAAGATGTTGGCGTGATTGGCGTCGACTCTGGCTGGGAGCTTTATGTTGCAGGCAATGGCGGCATCAAAACAGAGGTCGCGCAGTTCTTCGTGAAGGTGAAAACGTCGGAGGAAGTTCTCGAATACACCGGCGCGTTTATGCAGCTCTACCGGGAAGAGGGCTGGTACCTTGAACGTACCGTGCATTACGTGTCGCGCGTCGGATTGGACTACGTAAAAAAGAAAGTGCTGGACGATGCGGCGAACCGAAAAGCACTTTGGGAGCGCTTGCAATTCGCGCTCGACGGGGAGCCCGACCCGTGGTTTGAATTCGCTAAGGCGCGAGTCGATACCCGGCAGTTCATTCCAATCAAACCTATCGCTCCGGCAGGTGCGATTGCCGCTGAATGAAGATCGAAACACACATGAATTGGCGATATGTTTGCAGGCTGGACGAACTCCCCGTGCTGGGCGCGCGCGTGATCGAACGCAGTGACGAAGAAGGCGGAAACGTGGCTGTGTTTCGCAACGACCAAGATGTCGTGTTCGCGCTCTTAGACAAGTGCCCACACAAGGGAGGCCCGCTCTCGCAAGGGATCGTATTCGGTGAACGCGTGGCCTGCCCGCTACATAACTGGACCATTGAGTTGAAGAGCGGAGAGGCGGTCGCGCCCGACGTGGGTTGCACCAAGCGCTTTCCAGTGAAGATTGAATCGGCAAGCGTTTTCATCGATTTGTCGACTCACGCATAACGTGGCGCGATACTCGCTGTGCATGAAGTAAAAACCACTTGTCCTTATTGCGGCGTCGGATGTGGCGTCATCGCGACGACCGACGGTGAACGCATCACGGCGGTGCGGGGTGACCCGGCGCACCCCGCAAACTTTGGACGACTCTGCACAAAGGGAAGTACGCTTCATCTCACGACCACGCCGTACGGTCGCGCTTTGCACCCCGAAATTCGTCGTTCACGGGACGAGCGACGCACGCGAGCGAGCTGGGACGAAACGCTCCACTACCTTGTCGAGAAATTCGCAACGACGATTGAGCAGCATGGGCCCGATAGCGTGGGCTTTTATGTCTCCGGGCAACTATTGACCGAAGACTATTACGTATTCAATAAGCTCGCCAAAGGCTTGATTGGCACCAACAACATCGATACCAATTCGCGGCTTTGCATGTCCTCTGCGGTGACGGGCTACAAGGCAACGCTTGGGGCCGATGCACCGCCTGCGTGCTATGACGATTTGAATCACGCTGAGTTGATCGTAATCGCGGGCAGTAATGCGGCGTGGGCGCACCCCATCCTCTACCGTCGTTTAGAAGACGCGAAGGCAAAGAATCCATCGCTCAAAGTCGTTTGCATTGACCCACGGCGAACTGAAACGGCACGCGCGGCGGACTTGCATTTACCCATTCTTCCGGGCACTGATGTCGCGCTCTTCAACGCGGTGATGCATTGGCTTATTTGGGAAGACGCAACAGCGAGCGACTATGTCGCGGCGCATACCGAAGGCTTTGCCGAGCTTCGTACGAGCGTACGCGAGTGCACGCCCGCATGGGCAGCGCGTATCTGCGGTGTGCGAGAAGAAGCGATCGTGCAACTCGCGCAATGGTGGCGCGAATCGAAGGCGACTCTTTCGCTCTATTGCCAGGGGCTCAATCAGTCGACAAGCGGCACGGATAAGAACGCTGCATTGATTAACTTGCATCTGGCTACTGCTCAAATCGGTAAGGCGGGTGCTGGGCCGTTTTCGCTGACCGGCCAGCCGAACGCAATGGGCGGGCGTGAAACAGGCGGGCTCGCGAATCTGTTGCCGGGTCATCGTGACATCGTCAACGCCGAACATCGCGCAGAAATCGAAAAGTTCTGGAACGTACCGACTGGGCGCATCCCGCCCGCGCCCGGAAAAACTGCCGTGGAAATGTTTGACGCCGTGAGGCGAGGTGAGATCAAACTGCTCTGGATTGCTTGTACGAACCCGGCGCAATCGATGCCAAACTTGGCAAGCGTTGCTGAGTCATTTGTGAACGCCGAGTGTGTGATTGTGCAAGAAGCCTTTGCGACGACGGAAACGGCGAAGATTGCCGACGTGTTGCTTCCTGCAAGCACCTGGGGCGAAAAGCACGGCACAGTCACTAATTCCGAGCGACGCATCACGAAGGTCAATAGCGTATTGCCGCCGCCAGGTGAGGCAAAGCACGATTGGCAGATTGTGGTCGAGTTTGCGCGACGGCTCGAGCGGCGTTTGGCTACTCCCCTTGAAGACGAGTGCGTTGATGGGGGGCTTTTCCGATTCTCTTCGCCCGAATCGATTTTCAATGAACACCGCGAATCCACGCGCGATCGTGACCTCGACATAACGGGGTTGAGCTACGGAATGCTCGAGAAAGACGGACCGCAGCAATGGCCTCTGCGAGAAGGCGAAGCGGCTGGAAAAGCACGTCTCTATGAGGACGGCATCTTCCCCACTTTCACGGGCAAAGCAAAGTTCAAGGTGACACCGTACAAAACAGCGGTTGACACAATTGATGCGCGTTTTCCTCTAGCCCTTACGACCGGCCGTATGCGCGACCAGTGGCACGGCATGAGCCGTACCGGACGTGTGCCGCAGCTCTACGGTCATGAGCCCGAACCGATGATTACGATGAACACGAACGATGCTGCTCGTCGTGGTTTGGCCGCAGGCGAAGTGGTGAAGGTTTCCTCGCGTCGTGGTGAGCTATTGATTCGACTTGCGATCAGCGACGATGTACGCTCCGGTCAGTGTTACGTACCCATGCATTGGGGCAGAGCATCACTTTCAAGCGCGGGCTCGCACGGAATCAACGTGCTCACCACCAGCGCGTTCGATCCCGTCTCAAAGCAGCCTGAGCTCAAACATGCGGCCGTAAGAATTGATCGTGCAATATTGCCGTGGCAACTGGTGGCCTTCGCCTACACAGGTGACCGCGATCCCGTAGCGGTGTGCGAAGAGCTGCGCGAAATTGCATCTGTGTTGTCGGTAGAGACCTTCGCCTCTACGACGTTGATAGGAAATGAACGCCCAGGTGTTCTGTTGCGCCTTTCCTGCGCGAGTGCGCCTGATCGTGCGACCTTAGAGCAGATAGATCGTGTGCTCGGTGTAAGCGGACTCTCTGCGCTTGCCTATGACGATGCGCGTCGCAACATTTCGCGTCGAGTGCGGGTCGAGGAGGGGCGGCTCACCGGCGTGCGTCTCGCGGGAGACCTCGCGGCAGAAACATGGATGCGCGATTTCTTTCTTTCGGGCATATCCGTGACTGAGCTTCGTCAGCGCTTGCTCGCGGGTAGCGCGGCGGCCCCAGAAGGATTCAAGTCGCGCGGCAAGGTTGTCTGTAACTGCTTTAACGTGAGCGAGAGCGAAATTATCGAATTTTGCGCGACCACAAAGGGTGTGTCATTAAGCGCCGCAAACAGACTCGCTGCGCTTCAATCGGAGATGAAATGCGGCACCAATTGTGGCTCTTGTTTGCCCGAATTGCGTTCGCTGAGCGCCACTACAATCGCAGCGGCGTAAGTTTTTGAGATTTATCGCTTATCGCCCAATTGAATTGGGGGATAGAACATTAAATTAACTTTATCGAAACAACTTGAAAAGCGGCGGAACGCTAAATTTGTAAAGGATAAGCAGATTAATGTTGACAGCGTTTACTCCAACTTTGCTTCGGGAGTAGCCGCTGCGTTTGCTGCTGTCACCACATTGACCAACCGTTTGTCGTCGAGTTTCTCGGGCGTGTTCTCCGTCGACTGATAGTTAATGTTGCATCATGACCGCAGCGCCACTCACTATCAATCGTCGACTACTTCGTTACCGCATTTGCACGCACCAACCCTTCACGCAGTTCGTCTGCTTTCATGAGCATTGCTAACGCGCGTTCTATATTTGAGTCTTCTGAATCGATGAGCGCAATGATCACGAGCGGCGGTTCGCTGGTCTCACGTGAAACGTAGACGCCAAACCCCGTTTTCCTTGTTTCATGTTCAAGTACGTTTCGGGCCGCGATCGAGACGAACTCAAGCCGTTCAATCGCGTCGACGGGAATCACCGCAACTCGTGCGACACCGTTTTGAGAATTCATTTCATCAACAAATTTCTTCTCGCAGCAAGCGGTGCGGTAGTCCCAGTACGAGGTGGGTTGTATGTGTTTCCGCCAAAGTTCGAACAGTCGATCACCGTTGATTGCAGGATCGATCATCACCACCATTTCATTCAAGTGCGCTGCAGGCGAATTGAGAACACTGCCGAAGATCTTTGCCAGCGCTTCGATATAGCGCTTTGCGAACCGTATGTCGTGGATCGATATGTTTTCTTTCACCATTTCGTCGATGATCGGTAGGAGCGCTTTACCTGCGCCGTCCATTAGCGCGTTGGAGTAAAACGAGCCTTCACGCGCCGCATAGCGCGCGAACGCCTCGGCTGAAATAAGCATGCGTTGTGTCCGTCCATTGCCGATTGCGGACGCGAGCGCTTCGTTCAGGAGCCCCCAGGCTGGACTGCCGATTTCGTTTCCTGCTTTGATGATCGCATTGCGCAATGTGCGAATCTGTGCCACTGGCGTGGTGCCGAATACAAAGTGTGCATACTCGTGCACGATGACCGGGACGCTGTGAGCGATGCTACGCTCCGGCAAGAACTCCGCGAACGATTCCACGCCAATGTTTTGGCCAGTCGTGCTTTGTGGGTTGACTTTGCCCGGGCGGTACATAAGATGAACCGTGGCCTGGCGAAGAGCGCCTTCGGGATTACCGTAGAGTGCGTTTACCGCCCGTAGCTCGTCACGAATGTCATCCTTCGCAATGCGAGCAATGATTTCCTGTGCGCTCGCGTTTGCGTGCGCGTGAGAATTCGATGTCCACCAGCGCTCGAATGGAGCATAGAGGACGGAAACGATGCGCGCGGCTTCCGCCGAGTGTGTATCGTGCATCAATAGCGCCAACCGCGACTGATACTCGGCGAGAGCGCGCCGAGGCCGGCTGCGAGCGCGCGCTGAGCTGGACTGACAGAGTTGAACGCCCATCCTGGCTCGGGGTTTGGGTTACTCGGCATGACCAAACGCTCGTGTGCGCGGCGCAGCTCACGCCAACGCTTGACTTCATTAGACTTCGCAGGATCGATGTTGAAAGTCTCTCGCCATAACTTTTCATAGTCGCCACGACCAGCGCAGCTGTGGAGCAGCCCCGCAACACAATCGAGCTGATAGGCGAAATTCGCAATCGGTGTGTAGCGTGCAACGAGCGTTTGTGCGTGAGCACTCGCGGCGATCACGATGAATGCAGTGACGATGAGACGGGCAACTACATGAGTCATGTTCAGCGTTCGATAGAGCATCAAATGATTTCGGATGTAGCGAGCGTCGATCAACGCGTGATTTCACTTCTCAACCCGAAAAAGTTCCGTCGCGAACTGCGCGCGGGTTCCATCGTTGCGCTATAAGTTCACACAGAATAGTGTGCGTTTTGTGACACTTATTTCATTATGGCATTAAGAGTGTAGGCTCAATAATAGAGGGCTAAGAGGGCTAAAGTGTGATTGTTGAAAGCTTATATAAATTAACCCATAGCCCTTAAAAAATAGCGATGTTTGGCAAAGTGCTGTAGCGTGAATTTCAACTCAATCATCAAAGAAATCGGTCGTGGCGCACGGGGTGCGCGTGGGCTTGAACCAGCGCTCGCGTATGAAAGTTTTCGTGCGCTGTTGCGCGGCGAAGTTGACGACGCGCAACTCGGCGCGTGGTGGATTGCGATGCGAATTAAGGGCGAGAGCGAGGAGGAGCTTGCTGCGTTTGCGCGCGCGATGCAAGACACGCTTTCCTTTCACGTTGAATCGGCTGAGCCGGTGGTTGTTTTGCCTTGCTATAACGGTGCGCGGCAGCTCCCAAATTTGACGCCGCTCCTGGCCTGGGCGCTAGCGAAGCGAGACGTCCGTGTCTTGCTGCATGGCGTGCGCGACGACCCAACGCGCGTATCCACGTTTGAGCTTTTCAGTGCGCTGCAGTTTCCCCGCGCGCACGATGCTGAGCAAGCGAACTCAGCGCTTCGCGATATCGGCTTCGTGTTCACTGCGATAGACGCAATTCATCCGATGCTCGCGCAACTTCTGGCGAACCGTTGGCGCATCGGTGTGCGCTCAACGCCGCACACCGTCGCCAAGTTACTGCAGCCAATCGAAGGGGTAGCAGTCAGGACGGTGGCGCTCACCCATGGCGATTACGTCGAGCGAATGGGAGTTCATCTGCAGGCGGTGCGTGCAAACGCTGTTGTTTTTCGTGGATGTGAGGGCGAGCCAGTGCTGCATCCGAAACGCAAAGTTTCGCTGCAGTTATTCCAAAATGGTGAATCGCTTATGCGCGAGTGGCTTGGTGTTGAGTCGCACAACTTGCCCGAAACTTGTGACATCGCCACGACCGTGGCGTACATCCAGGATGTGATGCACGGTCGACGCCCGATGCCCGAGTGGATCGAGTGGTTGGCACAAGAACTGCAAGCTGCGACACATGCTGGGATCACCTCAAATAATTCATAGTCAATTCGTTGGGGCACACGCTTGTGGTGAGTGTGTCGAACCATGAACGGAAAAGTTTTCTTGGTCGGGGCCGGCCCGGGCGATCCGGAATTGCTCACACTCAAGGCCGCGCGCTTGCTTGGCGAGGCGGATGTCGTGTTGATCGATGATCTTGCGAGCGACGATTTGCTTTCGCTGTGCCCCCAAGCGCGTGTGATTCACGTGGGCAAACGCGGCGGCTGCAAGAGCACGCCGCAGGCGTTCATTGAGAAACTTTTGGTGCATGAAGCTCGCACGGGTCACAAAGTGGTGCGCCTCAAAGGGGGCGATCCGAGCATTTTCGGTCGCGCGGCTGAGGAAATCGCTGCGCTCGACGCGGCTGGCGTTGATTGTGAAATTGTTCCTGGAATCTCCGCCGGGCTCGCTGCGGCGGCAAGCATCGGCGCTTCGCTCACCCATCGCGATCACGCGCAAGGTGTAGCCTTTCTCACGGCACACGGCGCCGAAGGCGCGCAGATTGATTGGCGAGCACTGGCTCGGTCGCCGTTGACGCTGGTGGTTTACATGGGCGTGTCGCGTGCGGGCGAACTGCAATCCGATCTGCTCGAAGGCGGAATGAGCGCTGACACGCCGATCATTGCGGTGGAAAACGCATCTCATAGCGAGGCGCGCACCGTCGCGACTACGCTTCGCGAAATGCTCAGTGATTTCGCGCGCGTGAGTCTGAAAAGCCCCGCGGTGATTGTGATTGGGGAGGCGATGAAGTCGCGAGCAAAAGCGCTCTCACTAGCGTCCCACGAGCGTGAAGCAGAGCACGCAGTGTTCGCGCGGTTCGCAAGCCGAAACTAGCGTGCCGCGACGCTCGATGGCGTGCTTACCGCGCACTCCTGAGGTTGCATGTTGCGATCAAAACAAACCAACTTGACGGTGCCGACTGGCTTGGTGGAGTCGGCGCGTGAGTCTGATCGAATAACGTCATACGCAAGCGGTAGGGTTGCCATCACGCCGAGCGACGCAAACGCGATAACGAGCAACCATTGTCGTGAAAGTAAACTTTGCTTCATTGCGGTCTCCTTCAAATCAATCTGATACTGCCTTTCTAAAGACGCACAGTTGGCACAACTAGCGCCACGCGTTGTTAACCATGCTCACACTTTTCGCCTCCGCCTTCGTCCTCGGACTTATCTTTAACGCCGCACCGGGCGCTGTGTTTGCCGAAACCGTGCGACAGGCTGCCCGTGGCGGGTATCGCCCGGCGCTCCAAGTTCAATTCGGCTCTTTAGTGGGAGACGCCACTTGGGCGGCGCTAGGGCTTGCTGGTATTGGATTGCTACTTCAACTGGATTGGCTTCGTACCCCTGTTGCGATAGGCGGCGTGCTTTATTTGCTGTATCTCGCTTGGGATTCGTGGAAAGCAGCAAAGGCTGAGTTCGAAATTGGCACAGGCGCCAGCGCAAAGCAGAACGCGTTTCGCTCTGGCGTGTTGCTGTCTCTCACCAATCCGCAGAATGTGGCGTATGTTGCTGCGCTCTCCACATCGATGGGCGCGCTGGGAGTGACGCAGCCCACCGCGGAGGACTATGCGGTGTTCTTCGCCGGATTAATGCTCGCATCCTTTCTGTGGTGCTTTATCTGCGCCGGGATCGTTGCGCGAGTGCTGCACGGCGCGAATGCGACCTGGACTAAAGTCACCTATCAGCTCTGTGCTGTTGCGTTTTTTGTGCTCGCGATCTCCTCACTTCGCGAACTGGTTACGCATTCTGTCGCGCGTGCAGGTCAGTCGTCGCCGCCCAGCATCCAGTCGCGTTAGGGCGAGTTTTCGTCGCTATGATTTCGGATTGATTCGCCCAACTTCAGGCGACGCATTGTGACGGGGAACCCCATGAACGCGATTCTTTTCTTTTGCCACGGCTCACGCGATGCGCAGTGGCGGATACCGTTTGAACAAATTCACACCGAGTTTCGCGGGATGCACGCGGGGAAACTCTCCGAGCTCGCGTTCCTCGAATTCATGGCTCCAGACTTCGAAGCGGGCGTGAAGACGCTCGTTGAACAAGGCGCAACGACGATTCGAGTCATTCCTCTGTTTCTCGCGCAAGGTGCGCACACGCGCCGCGATCTCGGAGATTTGATTGAGAAGGCGCAGCTCGATCACGCAAGCGTTCGCTTTACCGTTGCGCCAGCGATCGGTGAAGTTGATTCGATTCGCGCTGCGATTGCTAGTTGGGTGGCGGGGCAGTTGTAGCTGTCGAGCGCAGCCAGTCGATCCCGCTCTGCGGCTAGAATTAAAACTTGCGTGGCGGTTTTAGGCTTGGTTTTGTAAACGTCGTGGCTCCTCCAAAGCGACCGAAAGCGCGCAGCGTCGCCAAACCAGCGACGCAAAACAGTTTGATTTCCAGGAAGTGTGGCCGAGCGGTTTAAGGCACCGGTCTTGAAAACCGGCGATAGCGCAAGTTATCCGTGAGTTCGAATCTCACCACTTCCGCCAACCGCTATCCGTTGGCGCATACCGCTCGATCACCCTTTCAACGCTTCTCCTTGCTCTTTCGGGGGTAGCCGCGCACGTGAGTGTCTCTTGACTGCGGTGTCTTTCGGGTTGCCGCCCCGAATAAATAAGGCGCGCAGCCGAAGCGCTTGAACCAATCGCGCGCATGCCTAGAGTGTCGCGTCGTTTGACGGTTTCTTAGTTTTCCGACATAATCATGGGCTCTTCTGCCTGGACAGGTGGCCGAGTGGTTAATGGCAGCAGACTGTAAATCTGCCCTCTTGCGAGTACGCTGGTTCGAATCCAGCCCTGTCCACCAAATCGATTCAAACCCGCTTGAATTAGTTCAAATTGGCTTGACGTCGGTGCAGTAGAAAGCGTTCTTTCCGCCAGTGCGTCTGTGTGGGTTTTCGCGAACAGTAATGTTTGAACGGAATTCCGTGCGGGTGTAGCTCAATGGTAGAGCTGAAGCCTTCCAAGCTTAAGACGACGGTTCGATTCCGTTCACCCGCTCCAGCCTTCGCACAGCCCTGTGCGAGCGCGTGGACTTCGGACTTTAGCGCGCTCGGTGTCAACGGAAATGCAGCGCTCAAGTCCTAAGCTCATGTAGCTCAGTGGTAGAGCACTCCCTTGGTAAGGGAGAGGTCGTGCGTTCAATCCGCATCATGAGCACCACGTTTTTTCCGGCACTTTTCTTCACGAGAGAATCATGGCAAAAGAGACTTTTAAGCGCACGAAGCCTCATGTGAACGTAGGCACGATTGGTCACGTTGATCATGGCAAGACCACGTTGACGGCGGCGATCACGACGGTGTTGAGTCGTAAGTTCGGTGGT
>JAAFJA010000005.1 GCA_013298765.1 Betaproteobacteria bacterium | reverse complement strand
TCGCAATCTCTCGGTTGCGACGCCTCGTGCGACTCAATGTCGCAACGTCTGCTTTGCCTTCGGTACTCTGCATAAAACTCCCTTTCGGTCATCATATGCCTCGTACACAAAATTCAGGATAGGCTCCCGCCCGCCATCATGTTCTCAAACATGCGCTGATCAGCATCCGACATCGGGAACGGGACCAACACCAAGCTGTGGACAATCGCCATCGCGATGAGCGTCCCCGGCACTAGCATTAACGTGGGAAGCCCCACAACTGCGAGCGTTGCCGCAACTGAGTTTGATGATGCGTGAAAGAGATCGCGATGGCTCTGGCCTTTGTAGTAAAGCAGCGCGCTAAACAAGATGCCATTGCCCACTACCGCAACGAATCCCCAGGTGTTGCTAAAACCGATCCCAGAAAGTCGGTCAACTTCGGCGATCAACCCGACGACAAAGTATTCAAGTAGATACAACAGGAAGACTAGAAAGCAGGCTTCGAGCGCGGAGGGGAATGTGTCTCTGGTTTGGTGCATGCGTTTGGCGGTGAAACACGGCAATTCGTATGGCATAGACGGCGCAAGCCAGAGCGCCCGGGTCGTGCGAGCGCGACAAGACGAATGATGTGCGTTTGAAGCTTCGCCCAAATCATACGCAAGTTTTGCGTCCACACCGCGCCTTGCTGGTTACGAACGCGCCCGCATCGATCATCGGCCCAACTGGCAAGAGTTCTTTAGTCGACGAGTCGAGCGCCGACATATCATTTCGAAATCGCGCAGAATCCTTGCCTCATCCACATGAAGTCGCCGCACAAGAATCTCATTGCGTTGCTCGTTTCCACGCTAGTGGTAGCGGGTTGTATCGATCCGCAGCGTATCCGCGAGATGTCGGATGAGATGGTGCAGAACATTGCGCGGAAAAACGCAGTCAGTTATCTCACGCTGCGTGACGCTTCGCGCAACGAACTGCTGATGCGTGCGCCGTGCTGCGACGATTTGACGCGGGTTCGTCCGAGCGTTCGGTTTCGTTCGAACGAAATGGTGGCGACCGTCGGCGTTGGATCAATGCTCGACAATCGCGTCGTGGAAATCGATGGTCACCGAAGCTTCTACGGGATGTTCGATCTCGATGGCCCGCTTTCTGGCAATCAGCGGATCGACGTTGGCCTAATGGCCACACCTGGTTATGCCGATCCTGAGACCTTCACGATTGCAGCCACGATTTTGTTTCCCGATTTCCTCTACCTCAACGCTCAACGAGAGGAGATTGGTCGCGAATCCTTGGCACCGGGTAGCAATGGACATCGGATTGGCGGAACGATTACACCACCAGCGAGAACGCAGTTCATCGTTGTGTATTCATCGAAGGAAAGCGTTGCTACAAAAACGGCGCGCTTGTGGTTTTCTGGCACGACAAGCGCAATGCCAGTCGGCGGCGCGATTGTGGCGATCCGAACCCCGCCCCGCGAATCGACTTTCTTGCCTGCGTACAAGGGCAGCGTAACGTTGACGCTTGCGCCTTAGCGCGGCTAGTTGAGTCGGCGAATACGCTTACTAATTACATCGCTCGCGCAGCTTGTTCACCTCTGTTCCTTCAAGCTAGCGAGCACACCCCTGCTTCGCCTGTGTCAAAAACTGTTCGTTCAGAAACTTGCGAACAAGGTTTAAATGACGCATCGGCGCGGCGTGCGAGCCTTCGATGGCGACGTGTTCATGCGCATGACGGAAGTTGGCCTGCTTCAGCGATTGCATCATCTGATCGGACATTTCGCGCGACGCCCACAGCTCATCTTGTGTGGCGGAGAGAAAGAAGATCGGGCCGTTGATTTTTTCGACGGGGATGCGTGCGCGGGCGACGGCATCGGCATCTTCCATCATCAGATCGAACACCTTTCGTTTGTTTCCAGCGAGCAGCGCAGGCACAGCCTTTTCTGTCATTGGCACATAGGGAATTTCAACTTTGTTTTCGCTGAACGAGCCGGTGTCGAACTGATCCGTGTGTCCGACGAAGACGACGCTTCCTGCAACGATTGCGGCGACCGCTTTGATCGAGGGATCGCGACTTGCGAGCAAGAGCGAGAGCTCCGCACCTTTGGAGCCACCCACTAGCGCAATGCAGCGTGCATCCACGTGCGGATGCTTCGCTGCCTCTGCGATTGCATTCCTCACGCCTTCAAGCGCGATGCGATCGAGTTTCTCCGGTGTACCTGGCGCGCCGAAGTAGCCAAGCGCGAGTAGCGCGTAACCATCAGAGAGAAACGCATTGCGCATCGCTTGCGCGCGCGGGCCCGCCCACGCGTTGCCGCCTTCGGCGCCGCCCATGGCGACAATCAATGGACGCTTCGGCGCATCGGCGGCAGGCGGCGAATCATCCGGCGTAACAAACAAGCGAGTTGCGACGCGGCCGTGGTTTTCAGGCCACGGCTTCGTGCTGGCGAAGCTCGATACGGAAAGCGACAGAGCGGTAAGCACGGCGGTGCCGAGGGTCAGTAGAGTTTTCATGGGGAGGTTTGGCGGAGGAGGATGGAGGAATGGGTTGGCGCGTTGCGTCGCTAAGCGCTCTTGCGTCGATAGAACACTTCGTCAACGCGGGCCGAAAACACCTCGGCGATCTTCATCGCCAATTCGAGCGACGGCGCGTAGCGCGAAGATTCGAGCGCGATCACGGTTTGCCGAGTGATGCCAACCGCTTTGGCGAGCGCCTCCTGCGTCATCTCGCCGTGCTCGAAGCGAAGACGGCGAATCTGGTTTTCGATCGGCTGCGTCGACGGCGTGCCGGGAATCACGCATTTGCTCCGTGCTCAAACTGCGGCGCGCTTCTCGCATAGCCAATCAGCTGTGCGGCATATTGCACGAGGGCAGCAAGCATGATGATCTGCAAAAGCGTGTTTGCGATCAACCAATGCGTAAACCTCGTCATCGTGGGCTTCGGCGCGAAACCCAGCGCGAATAGAAACACGAGAAGCAGTACCACCAGCGCCGCATACCCGACCTTTTGCGCATGGGCATCAATCGCGCGATCACGCTCATCGCTCACTGCGTCGCGGTCGTAAAGCAGACCCCAAGCGATCAGGCCGCCCGCGAGCATGGTCCACGAATCGAGCCCGCCGGTATCGCCCACGCTGCGATGAATCTCAGAGCCGGGTGTCATCAGCACCACGCTAACAAAACCGCAGATTAGCGCTGTGCCCGCCATGCAAAGCCACGCATGCCGCTCAGCCGCGCCCGGATCGTCGCCACTCACCTGACGCGAACGCCAATACCAGCGCGCAACGACCGCCGCGATCACGAGCAGCGCACCGCCCACATAGCCAGAGCGCACGGGCAACGGATTCCAGCCACCCGCCAGAAGCGCGCCCGCTCCCAAAAAGCCGGACAGAACGGCGAAAACACGAAACATAAACGTATGCTTTATAGGACAATATGTAAAGTTTACATTACATATTGTCAGCGAGTTTCTGCCTTTCAGCTTCGGCGTGTCGCCTAACTAAATAGCTCAGGGGCCACACGATAGAAGCCTTGCGTCTCCATGGGTGTTGCGTGTTCAAGCGCTACATCGACGCGCTCACGCCCGCTTACTTGAACCGCGATAGTTGGTCCTCACGTCGCTTCAATGCTGAAAAGAAAACTCACCTGGAAGCGGCCGCTTTTCTATCTGCTGCTTCCGATCTTCATCGTGATGGTGTTTCTTGGCTTTCCGATGCCGGTACCGCCTCCGCCGGAGACAAAGCCGGGACAGGTGCAGTCGACGCCGGGGAAGAAGCGCGATCCGGTGGAGCTTTAGTGCGTGCTTGCTTAGCGGACGGAAATCGCATGTGATTGCACGAGCGGTTTAAGTCAATCTTGGTGAGGCACATCGTTCGCGTGGCGCGCGCTACAAACCGCATAAGATTCGCGAATCGCACCTTCCGCAGCTGCCGCGATGTATTCGACTTCACTTCAATTTTTGCGACGGTTGTTTCTCGCTTTCTTCTTGATTGCGAGCGGGATCGTCATCGCGCAGCCGACGACAGCTCGCATCACCCGCGAAGTAACCTTCGAAGTCGACCTTCGCGACGAAATCGCTGCGGGGCGATTTGATCCTGCGCGGGATCGCGTGGGTTTGCGCGGAGCGGGGAAGCCGTTGGCGTGGGATCGATCACTTGAGGCGAAGCCTGTGATTGCGGCGAGTGCGACGGGTGCTGCGGTACCGCCGAGTGGGCTCTACCGTGCAGTGGTACGGTTTGAGCGGCCTGCAGAGGACGGGCAACTCTTGCAATACAAGTGGAAGATCGAGCGGCCCGGTGCTGGCGCGAATGAGGGTTGGGAAGACGGGCGCAATCGCGCACTGGCGATTGATGTGACACAACAAACCGCTTCGCGCAAATTCAACGCGCCGCCGGAGCCGATTCCGTTGCAGCGAACGGGGCGAATTGAGCGGTTCGCGGTGATTGCGTCAGATGCGAAGTCGTCGAGCACTTCGGCTGCGCCTTCGTCGGATTTAACTTCGAAGCATGTTTCGCAACGTGGTGTGCAGGTGTGGCTACCGCCTTCGTATGAGCGGGAGCCGCAGCGGCGTTTTCCGGTGCTCTACATGCATGATGGGCAAGCGGTGTTCGATGCGGCGATGGCGGGCGCGGAATGGCAAATGGATGAGGCGGCGCAGCGCATGATTGAGCGGGACGAGATTGCGCCATTCATCATCGTCGCGGTTGACAATACCGAGCGCCGCTTCGATGAATACACGCCGACCCGTGCGCGATTGCCGAGCGAGCGTGTGGCGCCTGGGCGCGACGCGACCATGGGTGGCGGCGCGCCCGCGTACGCGAAATTTTTGGTTGAAGAGTTGAAGCCTGAAATTGATCGCCTCTTTCGCACGCTACCCGCGCGTGAGCACACCAGCGTGGGCGGCGCATCGCTCGGTGGTCTGCTTTCGCTCTGGCTTGCGCTACATCATGCCGACACGTTTGGCGCAGCGCTGGTGGTGTCGCCTTCGGTGTGGTGGGATGATCGTTTTGTGCTTCGTGATGTTGCGCGTGTAGCGATCAATCCATCCAAGCGCGCAAAGCTCTGGCTTGATATCGGTGCGAATGAAACATCCGTGGCAGTTCCCAACACGCGCGCGCTTCGCGATGCGCTCGTCGAACGCGGTTGGGGCGATGCCAACTTGCGCTACACCGAAGATGCCGACGGCTCGCATGACGAGGCGAGTTGGGCGCTGCGTGTGCCCGACATGTTGCGCTATCTCTATCCGGTGAGGTGATTGATCGCGAGGCGTCGACCGACCGAACGTGGAGCGGTGGCTTTCTGATTACAGCTAACGTGTCTTTGCGCCATTTTAATTTAGGCTATCTGCCTATTTTCTGTTATTTCAATAAATTACTTTTTTGCTTTCTTGCCCCAATAAATTATGGCGATGATAAGAATTATTTATTGATTTCTTGCGCTTCTTGTGTAAACCCATTCCGGGTTACAAACGACTCATTCGTCGGCGGACTGCAGCAGAGTCGCAAACCTTTTGGATTTTGCGTGTCGCGCGAACTTGTCGTGTAACGTCTATTCACCGTGTGCGCGGGCTGTTTTTCGTATCGCGCTTTTGCAGCAATTCATCAAGTCGTATCTAACAACACACACCGGAGGATTTATGTCGATTTACGCATTGAAGCAACTCTCACGCGCTCGCCTATTCGCGAGCCTTGGCGCGCTTTCCTGCCTGGCGCTTCCACTTTCTGCATTCAGCACCAATGTCCCGCCTCCGCAGCCGAACAAAACGGCCACTGAAGCCGCAAAGCAGGTGCCCAACCTCGCGCGCGCGCCGCTCGTCCTCATGGCGCTCAACACCGCCGCACGAACCCCACAATGCCTTCCTGGTCCGGGCAATGAGAAATACGTCGGGCAACTCGGCTTCGAGCTCAAAAACACGGGGAACGCGCCGATTCCGGCACAGGGCGCAACGGTGAATGTGACGCTTCGCGTGGGCGCGGTGAAATCGCATTCCATGGGCATCACGCTTCCAAAAGCGATTGCGCCAGGCGAGACGGCCTACGTCGCGGCCAGCGCGACCTCCGCATTTCTGCCGATCACCGCAAGCGCCGTGATGGGCTACATGCAAGCGGCAAAGCTGAGTCTGCCACCCGCGTCGGTACCGACCACGCTTTCGATGGATAGCGTTTCGCCCGCGGGCACGTCGGTGACGATTACAACGGCAAAGCGCGATGTGCCGATTGTGAGCGACGGAACGCTTTGCGGCAGCTTTAAGCCGTAGCAAAACTAAACTGTAGCGCGAGCGGCCAAGCCCCCCTTTCGTTGCTCTGGCTCATAAAAAAGCCGCACGTCGATCTGTTGCGTTCGACGTGCGGCTTTTTGTTTGCGCGAGCTAGTGCGCGCTTGTTACTGCGTGCGCGAAAAGCGGCGTGCTGAGAGAACGCCTGCGGCCATGAGAAGCAAGAAGAGCCCGAACAAGGCCTGCCACGAATTGACCGGCACCACTTGTGGCGGGTCGGTGTACGACAACGACGTCGACAGGTCGGCCGTGGAGAACTGGCCGGCCGCAAAGGTAAACACTCGAACCTCATCAATGTTCCCGGCAAAGAATTCGCCCGCGGAAATGGGGTTGACTCCGATTGAGAATCCCCCTGCGGGCGGATTCGGCCCTGTAGGCGTGCTGGCGATTGCAACGCCATCTTTGTAGAGGGTTGTGGTGCCGCTCGCGCGAACGAGGGCCAAATGCGTCCATCGTCCCAATTCGACGGTGTTGGTGCCGCCCGTCAAGACATTGCCGCCATAGAGAATCGCGTAGGCCGAACCGTTGCGAAATAGCCCCCAGCCGCTGGTTGAGGTGTTGCCGTTATAGGCGATCGTGGCATTTCCGGTATTCGACGTCGGACGCACCCAGGCTTCGATGCCGAAGTTGTCGGTCGCGCCCGAAAGCACAGAGCCGACACGAAAGCCATCGCTTGTGCCGTTGAAGGCCACGCTCAGTGGCGATGGCCGTGGCGATGGTGCCGGAATGGTTGAGTACGTCGGCGAACCGAGCCGCGCGAGCGCAGTTGCGCCAACACTCGGCGTCGTCGGGTTCGCGGCGAGCGCACCAGACACCGCACCCGCGTCGGCTTCACCCAATTTGTAGGTGGCAATGGTTGTCACCACGGCATCAGCGCTGCCACACACGGCAAACGCACAGACCCAGGCTATCAGTGCATTTCGCGCTGAAGCTCGATATTTCATAACAACCCCTCAGTGATCAGAATAATCGATGAGCAAAGATGTTGCCCGGCAGCACGCGCAGCGACAAGAGCGGGCTGGAGCTCGACGGTAGCACTCGCGGCAGTGGAGTTTAAGTCTCGGCCTAGGTGGCGCATGGCCGCGGGGCGAAGCCCCCATGCCCTGCGCTGGAGGCTTGCATTTCCATAGAATCCGGCGCATGCGAAAGCACATCTTGCTCTATGGATTGTTGGGCGGCATCTTGATTGCCGCTTTGCGA
Organism: Betaproteobacteria bacterium; assembly: GCA_013298765.1. Lineage (GTDB taxonomy): Bacteria > Pseudomonadota > Gammaproteobacteria > Burkholderiales > Casimicrobiaceae > Casimicrobium. Next base: position 314,304 of record JAAFJA010000005.1, on the reverse strand, counting down.
TTCATTGAGTATCGATGGATCGTGGTGGAGCATTCGCTGGAAATCTATGCCGCGCTGATCGCGGCCTTGTTTGCGGCAATCGGCATTTGGTTGGGGCTGCGTTTGACGCGGCGAGTTGAAACCATGGTGGTGCGGGAAATTGCTGTCGCGATGCCTGCGACCACCGTATTCGAGCGCGATCAGGCGCGCGTGAGCGCGCTTGGGCTCACCGCGCGCGAGCTCGAAATGCTTGAGCTGGTTGCGGCTGGCTTGAGCAACAAAGAGATCGCAGCGCGCGAATTCGTGAGCGAAAACACCGTGAAAACCCATCTGAGTCGCGCGTTTGAAAAACTCGGCGCGCAGCGGCGAACGCAAGCGGTGCAAATTGCAAAGGCGGAACGTCTCATCGCTTGATCGCGTGATCAACCCATCGCCCGAACGGGTGATTTTGCTGGGTTGCGCGAAAAATCATCCTTTTGGGTGACGCCAAATCGGGCTAAAACGATTGCAATGCCTCCTCCATTTTGAAAGGAGTTCCTATGCGCAAAACTGTCTTAACGTTTGGCTTGATCGCCGGTGCCATCTTGTCGGCGATGATGCTGGCGACGATCCCGTTCATGGATCGGATCGGCTTCGACAAAGGCATGGTGATCGGCTACACCGGCATGGTGTTGGCGTTTCTGCTGGTGTACTTTGGCGTTCGCTCATATCGCGACAATGTTCTCGGTGGCCACATCGGGTTTGGTCGAGCCTTCCTCGTCGGGCTGGCAATCACATTTGTTGCGAGCGCTTGCTACGTGGCAACCTGGCAGTTCATCTATTACAGAGTAACCCCAGACTTCGCCGAGAAATACACCGCCTACGCCGTCGAGCAGGCGAAGAAGTCGGGCGCGAGTGATGAAAAGATCGCCGCTCAAACAAAAGAAATCCGCGAGATGATGGAGATTTACAAAAATCCGCTCGCCAACATCGCGATCACTTTCCTGGAGCCGCTTCCGGTCGGGCTGATCTTCACGCTCGTGTCGGCTGGACTGCTCAGGCGCAAACGCCGTCCCGCGTAAGCGCCTCGCCGAGGGCGATCAAAGAGCGAGGCCGCACTCAAGGCGGTGAATAAACTCGGCGAGTCGCTCGCGGCAATCACTTCAAAAGCAGCTAAGCGCTGAACTTGCCTGTCGGCGACTTTCGCCGCAGCGTTTGTTCGTATCAGTGCGTGTGTGCTTGTAACCCTTTCATGTGTTTGCTCGAAATAGGGGCTAGTTTCCGCCGATGGCAATCAATCTGCATTCGGTGCGTGTCGTCGCCTCTTTTAATCTAGGACCCCAAACCATGAAAAATTTCACTTTGTCTGCGCTTTCACTTGCGCTCTCTGCTGTCGGCGCGAGCGTGTTCGCGCAAGCGCCCGCGCCGGTCGATCCCTCCGCGTTCGTCAACCAGTTTGAATCCACCTTTGGCAAGTTTGAAGGCTATCGTCGATCCGGTGCGAAAGGGATTTGTGCGATGGGTGAATTTGTGGGCACGGCGGATGCGCGTGCGTTATCAACGGCGTCTGCATTCAGCGGGAATGCGGTGCCCGTCATCGTGCGCTTCTCCGTAGGCGGCGCGAATCCCAAGGCGCCTGACAATGCGAAATCGCAGCGCAACTTAGCGTTGCAATTTAACTTGCCGGGTGGTGAGCAGTGGTTGATGGGCAACATCTCTGCGCCTGTTTTCGGCGCGGCGACACCCCAGCAATTCCTCGCGCTGCTGGCTTCGCGACAACCCGATCCTGCGACTAAAGCGCCCGATCCTGCAAAAGTGAAGGCGTTTAACGATGCCAATCTGGAAGTGCTTTTACAGGGCAAACACTTTGCGTCGCAACCCGTACCTGCGAGCTTTGGTAGCGTGAACTATTGGGGCGTGCATGCGTTTGCATTCGTCAACGCGAAGGGCGAGAAGCAATTTGGGAAGTGGATTTTTGAGCCGGTCGGCGGCCTGCAAGGCCTAAACGATGAGGAAGCGAAAGCCAAAGGGCCGAGCTTCTTGTTCGACGATCTGCGTCAACGCGTGAAAGAAGGCAAGGTTGCATTCAACTTTAATCTTGAACTCGCGCAGGCAGGGGATAAGATCGACAACGCAACGGTGCCGCTACCGGAAGGCCGCAAGAAAGTGAACCTCGGTACGCTGAAAGTCACCTCCGTGTCTGAGGACGCAGCGGGCGCATGCTTGACCATCAACTTCAATCCGTTGGTGCTTCCGAAAGGTGTCGAGCCATCAAGCGATCCGATGATTGCGGCGCGCGCAGCGCCCTATGCGGTGTCGCTCGGACGTCGTTTGTCTGAAGGCGCGAAGCAGCAGTAGGCGACTTGTTTGATCACGGGTAGGCTCGCTTGATGATTTTTGTTTGATTTGAGCCGACCCACCTTGCCAATCTCTTTCACGGTGCCACCACAATGAATCAACAACGCCGCACGTTCATCATCTACGCCGCAACCGCCAGCAGTATCTCGGCAGCAGCTGCCTTCGCACAAAAAGCGACGCCTGAGTTAGTCAAGGAGAGTGACGCCAACGCAGTAGCGCTTGGCTACTCGAGCGATGGCAGCAAGACGGATGTAAAAAAATACCCGCAGTACGCGGCCGGACAGAGCTGCTCGGGTTGCACGCTTTATGCGGGTACATCCAAAGACGCAAGTGCGGCTTGCCCCGTCTTCGGCGGTAAGTTCGTGTCAGGAAAGGGCTGGTGTAGCGCCTGGGTGAAGAAGGCGTAAGCACACATGGGGTGTTTTGGGCCGCCCGCAACAAGCTCGATCCAGCGAAGTTGTTGTCAAGCTTGAGCATTGCTGCACATCAGCTAAGAAAAGATTCTGGGTTCAGAACGCGCAGCGGATAAGCTCATAATTCTTGCCTCTGCATCCCCATTTTCGCGTCTAACAATGCCCCCTGAATCGAATGCTCACGACGAGAACACCAAAACTCACTCGCCTCTACTTTGGTGCGACGACGGTTGGACGGCAAAGATCATTAAGAACGAAGACGATGAAGGCTGGGCGGTGGCGATGACCGCGGACGGCGCGCGCGAGCCCGCGCTCGTTGGCCCCTGGACGATGGGGCGCAATAAAAAAGATCCCAAGCCGCTTGATGCGTTCGCTTTCAGCACGCTGGTGAAAACCGCGACCGAATTTGTCGGGCGGCAGCAGCAGCAACAGCGCGCAGCGCTTCATAAGAACTTCACGGTTGACGCAGCCAGCGGCCGGATCACTGTGGCGCACGACATCATTCCCGACGAAGACAATCCGTCGGCAACGCTCACGGCGATGAATGATCTGGGCGAGTCGCTTGCGGAGATCAAAGTCTCGCCGGCCTTCAAACTCACGCGCGCGAGCGCCGCAGATTGGGTGGCCAGTTCGTTCGCGAAACCAAAATCTGCAAGCGAATAGGGCGTGTTAACACTATTTTGGCGAGCTGCGTTACGAACATGCGGCGATGGATGCGCGAAGCGTTGCGAAGAACGGGGTTGCTCCCCGTTCGAGCGACGCGATACAGCAGGCGCGCCGCATTTTCGTAACCCTCCGGGGCGTGTTCAGGTTTCGCGCCCGGTGTTGTTGCGAAGTCCTTGTGACAAGCTTGTCGCCTACGCTCCGTGCCCGCACCACGGCGGCCTTCGCGCCTAACCGTGCATCGAAACCTGAACCGCCGCACTCGTCAAAATAGTCTTAACACGCCCTAGTAAAAGCGCTAGAGTGGAGAGCTTGCGTCAACCAAGGATTTCTCCATGACACCGACCACCGAATTTACGCCGCTCACGCAAATCGATATCGATCAGCGCGTTTACGATCTCTACGACGAATACTGTCACGGTCGTATTGATCGTCGTGAATACCTAAAGCGCGCGTCCGCGCTTGCAGCGCTTGGTATTCCAGCGCTCGCGATGGCGAGTTCGTTATTGCCGCAATACGCAAAAGCGCAAACGATCTCGTTCACCGATACTCGCATCAAAGCGAATTACGTGACGTATCCATCACCGGGCGGAAACGGTGAAACGATGAAAGGCTATCTTGTGCAGCCTGCAGGCAACGGGCCGTTTCCCGCGGTATTGGTGATGCATGAAAACCGAGGCTTGAATCCATACATTGAAGACGTTGCGCGCCGCGCTGCGGTGGCGGGATTTCTCGCGCTCGCGCCCGATGGTCTTGCGCCACTTGGCGGCTATCCGGGCAACGATGATGACGGGCGCGCCATGCAGGCGAAGCTCGATCAAGCGAAGCTTCGTACCGACATGCTGAATGGCGCGAAGTGGCTCAAAGCGCACAAGCTCTCATCAGGAAAACTCGGCGTGACGGGGTTTTGTTGGGGCGGCGGCACGAGTAATTTTCTTGCGACGGAAATGGGCGCAGATTTGCAAGCTTCAGTACCGTACTACGGCGCAGCGGCGGACACCGCGAACGTGAAGAACATCAAGGCCGCGCTGCTCATTCATTACGCTGAAAACGATCAGCGGATCAATGAAATGTGGCCCGCGTATGAGGTGGCGCTCAAAGCCGCGAATGTGCGCCACGAAGCGCATTTTTATCCCGGCACGCAACACGGCTTTCACAATAATTCCACACCGCGCTTCAACGAAGCCGCCGCGAAACTTTCTTGGGATCGCACTATCGAATTCTTCAAGAAGCATTTGGGCTAGCGAAGCTAGGAATCTGCTTGTTACACGAGCTGCAGGTCGATACCTGAAATGCAGCTCGCGTTTGATGTATTTAGCGAACGATGTGTTGCGTGAATCGAGAGGTTGGCGTTCACAGCATTGTGGTGCCCCGCCGATGCATTCATGCAAACTTCTCTCGCCCGCTCGAAGCCAGCGGTCGCGCAGCAATAATCGGTGTAACGCACTGCCCCAAAAAGCGATCAGTTCGCGTAGCGCGCGTCGATGTAACGATCGCCCGCGTACACGCGAACTCACTCACACGACAGAACTCCCTTGAAGCGCAGCATGAACCTTCGACACAGCCTTTCCCTCTTCCTAGCAACGCTTGCAATGGCATTCAGCGCGAGTTCTGCGTTCGGGCAAACAGCGACAACCGCTACCGCCAATTCCACAGCAAACGCGACAACAAATGCCACCGCAAAAGCCACCTTCGCCGGCGGTTGTTTCTGGTGCGTTGAATCTGATTTCGACAAAATCGACGGTGTGATTTCCACCACGTCCGGCTACACCGGCGGCAGAAACGCGAATCCCACCTACGAGCAAATCGGCACGAAGACGACCGGGCACTATGAGGCCGTAGAAATCGTGTTTGATCCAAAGAAAGTAAGCTACGAACAATTGCTCGGCTACTTCTGGCGCACCATCGACCCGACCGACAAAGACGGCCAGTTTTGCGACAAAGGCGCTCCCTATCGCACCGCAGTCTTCGCGCATGACGCAGCGCAACTCGCCGCCGCACAAGCCTCCCGCGAAGCGCTCACTAAAACAAAGCCGTTTGCCGCGCCCATCGTCACCGAAATCATCGCCGCCACCACGTTCTACCCCGCAGAAACGTATCACCAGGACTACTACACAAAAAATCCCGTGCGCTACAAATACTATAGAACCAGCTGCGGCCGCGACGCCCGAGTAAAGCAACTCTGGGGCGATCAAGCGGCGAAGTTGCCGGGGAGGTAGCGTACGAACTATGTTCACCCAGAATTTGCCTGCGCTAGCTTGCTGGAAGGCGCATTCTTCTTACGTGTTCGATAGCGGCGATTTGCAAACAATTCGTCCAAAGCGTCTGAATCACTTCCGTTCCCGGCCAGAGAACAGCCACCAGGAAAACTGCGTCAAGTTGGTTGGTTCGTTTTTTTGTAGTGACAAAGCGTGACAACGACGAACCTTAAGTACCTAACCCACTACCCCGAACGCCTGCAAACCCAAGTCCGCACCCTGATCTCCGAAAACCGTCTCGGCGACGTGCTGCAAAAGCGCTACCCGGAGGCGAACACGGTGCGTACGGACAAGGCGTTGCAGGCGTACGTGCTGGATTTGAAGTCGCAGTTCATGAAGAGCGCGGTGACGCCTTCGAAGGTGCTGTTTGACAACCATTTGCAAGTGGTGAAACACGCGCTGGGAACGCACACCCAGGTGTCGCGCGTGCAGGGGGCGAAGCTGGTAGCGAAGCGCGAGATTCGGATCGCGAGTGTGTTTATTGATGCGCCCGCGGCGTTTCTGAAAATGATTGTGGCGCATGAGCTGGCGCATTTGAAAGAGCGCGAGCATGACAAGGCGTTCTACCAACTCTGTCATCACATCGCGCCGGATTACGCGCAGCTCGAATTTGATTTTCGGCTGTATTTGACGTGGCTGGATTTGGACAAAGCGCGCGCTGATGCGGGATGATCGAGTGCAGGGCTCGTGCTTTTCACGCGATTCAAGTAACGTGCGCTAGGTAACAGCCACTGACGCTAAGCCCCATTTTTATTGGGGCTAGACAGCGATTTCTATTTATTTTGCGTAATTAGTAATTCGCTCGCTTGCCCTGGTTAAATCGGCGGTAACAACACATTGTTGATTTCAACAAGGAACTACATTCGCATGCGAATACCAGCGTCGCGCATCGCGGCCTTTGCCTGCCCCACGGTGTATTCGCCATAGTGAAAGATGCTCGCCGCGAGCACCGCGTCTGCGCCGCCTTTTTGCACGCCGTCAACAAGATGCTGCAAATTGCCAACGCCGCCCGAGGCGATCACGGGGATCGAGACCGCGTCCGCAATCGCACGCGTGAGTTCGAGATCGAAACCAATCTTTGCGCCGTCGCGATCCATGCTGGTGAGCAAGATTTCCCCCGCGCCGCGATCCGCGACTTCGCGCGCCCACGCGACTGCGTCTTTGCCGGTGGCGGTGCGGCCGCCGTGGATGAAGACTTCGAAGAATCCGGGTCGCGTTTGCTTGGCGTCAATCGCTGCAACGACGCATTGCGCGCCGTAGAAATGGCTCGCTTTATCGAAGATCGACGGGTCGTTCACGCCGGCCGTGTTGATGCTGACTTTGTCCGCGCCCGCGTTGAGCAACGGTCGCAAGTCTTCAGCGGTTTTTACGCCACCGCCAACAGTGAGCGGAATGAAGACTTGCGAGGCGACGCGTTCGATCAAGTCGTAAAGTAATCCGCGCTTTTCAACGCTCGCCGTGATGTCCAAAAAACAAAGCTCGTCCGCGCCTTGATCGTTGTAGCGCTTTGCCACTTCAACCGGATCGCCCGCATCGCGAAGGCCAACAAAGTTCACGCCTTTGACGACACGACCGTCTTTGATATCAAGGCAGGGGATGATTCGTTTACAGAGCATCGTTAATGAGTAACAAAAGTTTGTGCCATTCAACTGGATCGTTGACAGCGAAGCGCTGCCATTCGATCTCCACGCGTACATCGGCATAAATGCCCGACGCATCTTCATGAAAATGCAAGAACGGCTTCGATTTGAAGTAGAACACGCCGGGCGAGCGCTCTTTCAGATTAAGCGCACGGACTTGGGCGAGTTGCGCTGCAATCGTTGCGAGTGCTTTTTCGCCTGCGTGCTTCACGGCTTATTCAGCGTTTCCTGAACGGTATTGCAACCCTCAGAGCACGTTGTGCACAACGTGCCAATTGCGAAGACTATGGCTGACATTGGGGGTCCGAAGGGTTGCAGTAAAGACTGGGCATCGACGTGCCAGTCCATTTGGCGCGCACAATGGCATTACTGTTGTTATTGGCCGGGGCGCTGTCCCAGAAGCTTAGGCCGAACTTTTCGCGGTGGTACCACGGCCCCACATGGCCGCCCCAAAATCCCTCCGCAATCAGCGTGTTGCAGAACGCTCGCGACCACTTGATCGACCACGGGATATTTGATTTCGGACCGCTAAACACGCCTTCGGCCCCACCAGGCGTGCCGCAGCTCGGGTGGCCCTCAGGCAAATACGGCCTCTGATCCTCAGCACTTGGCACAAAGGTAGAGCCACAATGTGCATTGGACGAACCCTGGCAAGGGCCGTAAGCTGAACCTGTGGTGCCTGGGTACTCAGCGTCCCACTGGGTGGTGAACTTTCGCTCATCGCCCCATTGCGCCCGTGCAAACATGCAATGATCCTTCTTCACCTGACGATCCTCGCTCGTGTAACCCACGAGGGCTCTCACGTGGTTGATCGCGATGCGATGCCACTCATCAACTTCCGCCTTGGTCGGATTCTGGTTATCGGCAAAGGGCTTGTGCTGATAGAACACTTCGCGAATCCCGCGAACACGATCAACGCTCGGGCAAACGGCGCTGGCGAACTCCGCTCGGGTCATTTGAGAGGGGTTGTAGACCGTGCCGTTCCACTTCGCGGCATCCCACTGTGCGGGCGTTATCCAGCTCACGCTGTCAGGATCGTGGGCCGGATTGCCGCCTGCGACTGGCTTGGCGGCGAACGTACTCCAGTCGGACTGATTGGGTGTGTACTGCACAAGGGTGGACAAACCGGCGTTACAGGTCGTGTTGAGATAGTCTCGAATCTGGGGCCACGTCGTACGCGTCGCGCCGAGTATCGGAGGCGCGACACCGCTGATTGCTGCACTCCCGATTTGCCCGCGCAACGCGCGCATCAGCAGCGATCCATCGATCATTGAGCGCACGTTCTGATCGCCGTCGATATCAAGCACCGGCGGCGACGCGGTAACAAGCGGAGTGATTGCCGCTTCGATCGCCGCAGGCGTTGTGTTCAACGCGCAGGCATTGCTCGCGATCCCCTGCGACAAAGTATCGCCCCGGAAGCCAAGCAGGTATCGGGCGATGAGTAAGCCATCCATCCGTGTCTGGAGGCCATCGCCGTCAATATCGAGCGAGCAAATGGCCGTTCCCGCGCGAGGTCGTACCGGCTCACACGCGGCTGACGCCGCCGAAGCCTTCGACTTACGATCAACAATTGCGTCGCCTGCCAGCTTATCGGGCAACGTGAGGTTTAAGGTTTGGACTGCGCCATTCTCTGCGCCAGAGACGCGAGTGGTCTGCGAGTATGCGGAATCGACTGCGGTCCCCGCCAATAGGAGCGCGAGAGACTTCGACAAAAAATGCGATCGCTTAGTCATATTGGTTACGCCCAGTTTGATGGTTGATGGGTAGCCATTCATCTCCGCAAACAGTCTACGCTGCGCCGCCCGCGAACGCTGGGTCGCGACCGAGTCTACCTTTTGTTTCGCGGATGCTCGGCCGCAAGCCGCTCGTTACCGCGTTTGTAATTCCCGGTGGCGCGAGCCATCAACTGTTGCTGTTCGTTGCTTTCGAGTCCTTCGACTTCGTCGATGAAATCAATCGCCGCCTTGCCGCGAAGCGTGGTGACACTGCGTCCTTGCCGATCAATGGAGACGTCGCCATTTTTACTTTGACGATACGAAAATCCGAGATCGCCCTCGTCCATCGAGACTATTGAAGCGCCTTCACGGCAGCGGCGAAATCGAGCGTGCCTTCGTACAACGCACGTCCGCAGACGACGCCTGCGATGCCGTCGGCTTCGTATTGTTTAAGCGGGGTGAGATGGGAAACGTTGTGAACGCCACCCGAAGCAAACACGGGTACGCGCAGCGGCTGTGCCAAGCGAACGGTCGCTTCGATATTCAAGCCCGTGCCCATGCCATCTCGACCGATGTCGGTGTAGATGATGCCTTCGATGCCGTAATCTTCGAAGCGTTTGCCGAGATCGAGCGCGTCGTGGCCAGTAAGTTTGCTCCAGCCGTCGGTGGCGATCTTGCCGTCTTTGGCGTCGAGGCCGACCATCACCGCGCCGGGGAATGCGTTGCACGCATCGTGCAAGAAGCCGGGATTTTTTACGGCGGCGGTGCCGATGATGACGTAATCAATACCGTCGTCGAGGTAGCGCTCAATCGTGTCTAGATCGCGAATGCCACCTCCGAGTTGCACTTCCACGTCTTCCGGAATTTCAGCCAAGATCGCCTTGATCGCAGGTTCGTTCACCGGTTTGCCCGCGAACGCGCCGTTCAAATCAACGAGATGAATTCGCTTTGCGCCGAGATCGACCCAATGCTTCGCCATCGCGGCAGGCTCTTCGGAGAAAACCGTGGTTTGGTCCATGTCGCCTTGGCGCAAACGCACACAGCGACCATCTTTAAGGTCAATCGCGGGGATGACTAGCATGATGCAAAAAGCCAGTGAGGGAGTACGGAATCAAACATTCAACGCGAGGGTCGTTTTTGGAAACAACAGATGGAGGAAATGCGTTAAAGGGTTCCGGACCAGTTAGAGAAATTCCTGAGCACGCGCAAACCGCCATCGGCGCTCTTTTCCGGGTGGAACTGTACCGCAAAAAGGTTCGCTTTGCCCACGGCCACGCAAATCGGATCGGGGTAATTCGCCGTCCCGGCGACGACAGCGGATTCGTTGGGGACGGCGTAATAGCTATTGGCGAAGTAAAACGCGGTTTCTTGCGCGATACCCGCCCAGCAGGGGTGGGCGCTTGCGTGCGCGGGAATCGTTAACGCATTCCACCCCATGTGAGGCACTTTGAGCGGCGCACCATTTTTGTCTACGTGCGGTTTCGGGAAGCGAACCGTTTTGCCAGGCAAGTAGCCGAGCGATGGCGTTAGCCCCTCTTCGCTTTCTTCAAACAGCATTTGCAAGCCGAGGCAGACGCCAAAGAATGGGCGGTCTTTAGAAGCTTGCAGCAGCACGTCGCGCAAGCCCGAATCGTTTAACGCAACCATGCTTTCGGGCATTGCGGCTTGACCGGGCAACACCACGCGATCGGCTTCCGCGATTTCTTTCGCGTCGCTCGTGATCAAGATACGTTGACCGGGCGCGACGTGTTCGAAGGCTTTGGCGACCGATTTGAGGTTGCCCATGCCGTAGTCGACGATGGCGACTGTCTTCATTACCTCTCCCACTGGGAGAGGTCGACCGAAGGTCGGGTGAGGGAAACTCGTGCGCCAAACGCAAACGCGGGGGTGAACTGAGCGAGTCCCTCACCCGCGCGTTCCGCGCGACCTCTCCCAGAGGGAGAGGCAAACACGGCGCGGTTGGTCGGCCTCACAACACGCCCTTCGTAGATACCACCACACCCGCCGCCCGCGCATCACGCTCGCACGCCATGCGTAGCGCTCGCGCGAAGGCTTTGAACACGGTTTCGCATTGGTGATGGGCGTTCTCGCCGCGCAGGTTATCGATGTGTAGGGTCACGAGGGCGTGATTCACGAATCCTTGGAAAAACTCGTGGGTGAGATCAACGTCGAACGTGCCGATCATTGCGCGCGTAAACGGCACGTGAAACTCAAGTCCGGGGCGGCCTGAGAGATCAACGACGACACGTGAGAGCGCTTCATCAAGCGGCACGTACGAATGCCCGTAACGGTTGATGCCTGCCTTATCGCCGACTGCTTGCTTAAACGCTTGACCGAGCGTGATGCCGATGTCTTCGACCGTGTGATGTGCGTCGATATGCAAATCGCCCTTCGCATGCACGGTGACATCCATCATCCCGTGGCGCGCGAGTTGATCGAGCATGTGATCAAGAAACGGCACACCCGATTGCAGATCGGCTTTGCCGGTGCCGTCGAGATTGATCTCGACGGTGATCTGCGTTTCTTTGGTGTTGCGTTCGACTTTGGCGATTCTGTTCATGATGTAGGCGCGGGCTTGACCGCGCTCGTGTGTTTCAGGTCGTAGGCGCGGGCTTGACCGCGCTCGCGTGTTCGTCTGCTTTCAGTTTTGCCACAGATTTACACAGATGAACACAGATGCTGCACAGATGCGCTGACTAATCTGCGTGAATCTGTGGTCATCCGTGGCAAAAATTAGTTCGTGAGTTCTTTGAGTGCGTCGATTAATTGGCGATTCTCATCCGGCGTTCCCGCTGAGAGGCGGAGCGTATTCTGCATGAGAGGATGCAGCGCATACAAATTCCGCACGAGGATGCCACGCGACTTGAGCGCTTCAAACACCGCTGCAGAATCAGCAAAGCGTGCCAGCACGAAGTTTGCCGCTGACGGAAATGGCGTTACGTCCGGCATCGCTTTGAGCGCGTTGAACAAGCGATCACGCTCTTGAACCATCAGGTTCGCGTGGCTTTTGAGCACGTGAAAGTGCTTAAGCATCACTTCAGTGGCCACCTGTTGCAACACGCCCACGTTAAACGGCCCGCGCACTTTGTTGAATTCGTTGATCCATTCTGGTGCGCCGATGGCGTAACCCAAACGAATGCCCGCAAGCCCGATTTTCGAGAGCGTGCGCATGAGCACGACGTTGGGAAACTCGCTCAAGCGCGGCAGCCACGAACGGCCAGCGAACGCTTCATACGCTTCATCGATGACGACGAGCCCTGGCGCGGCTTTGATCACGCGTTCGATATCGGCATCAGGGAAAAGATTGCCGGTCGGGTTATTCGGATAGACGATCCAGACGAGCTTTGGCTGTTCGCGCTCAATCGTTGCGATGAGTGCATCGACGTTGAGCGTGAAATCGGCGTTGAGCGATACGCCAACATAGCGCCCCGCGACCGCAGTTGCCGCGTTTTTGAACACAGAGAACGAGGGCTCGAGCGAAACGACGGTGCCGCCGCCTGCAATCGTCGCTTGCGAAATGATGGTGATCACTTCGTCGGAGCCTGCACCGAGCATGATTTCGTATTTCGCGTCGATGCCGAGCGTTTTGCGCATCATGTCCTTCAGCGCAGGTGCCGCCGGATTAGGATAGCGATTAAACGCAGCTTCCGCGATCCGCTCGCCCAATTCGCGACGCAATTCAGGCGCGGGCAGATGCGGATCAAGATGCGTGTCTTCCATCAATTCAAGCTTGATTCCCTGCCACGGCGGAGCAACAGGATAAGCTTTCATCGCCCGAACTTCTGGACGAATGACGTGATCTACAAATGAGTTCGACATTTCACGTTTTCTATGGTCTTGCCCTGTCAAAAAGGGCGATATACAAAAATAGTTAACAATTAAGTGCTTTGCTCGATCAACACTTACTTGGGTGTGGAATCGGGTTTCTTTTGACGCTGATTACGCTGATTACGCTGATTTACACAGATTATTGGCTGGTATTTCTGCACGGGCGCAGCAAACCAAAAGCTAATCAGCGGCAATCTGCGAAATCAGCGAAATCAGCGTCAAAAAATTCAGGGCAACTCCTCCATCCGCAATTCCGCCGCCCGCGCATGGGCTTGGAGGCCCTCTGCGTAGGCGAGCGTTGCGGCGGCGCGCCCGAGCGTGCGTGCGCCCTCGGGCGAGGCGTAAATGAGGCTGGTGCGCTTCTGGAAATCATAGACGCCGAGCGGCGAGGAGAATCGTGCGGAGCGCGACGTCGGAAGCACGTGATTCGTGCCAGCCACGTAATCGCCAAGTGATTCGCTGGAGCCGTAGCCCATGAAGACTGCGCCCGCATGTTTGATATGCGGCAGCAATGCTTCCGGGTCAGCAACCGACAGTTCGAGATGCTCAGGCGCGATGTGATTGGAAACTTCGCATGCCTCTACGAGCGAGCGCGTGTGCACGATCATGCCGCGCCCCGAAAGCGATGCGCTGATGATGTCTTTGCGCGGCATTTGCGGTAACAACGTTTCGATGCTGGCGAGCACACGATCAATCAGCGCCGCGCTCGGCGTGAGCAAAATCGATTGCGCGACTTCATCATGCTCAGCTTGCGAAAACAAATCCATCGCGACCCAGTCGGGATTGGCGTTCTCATCCGCAATCACGAGAATTTCCGAGGGCCCCGCGATCATGTCGATACCAACGATACCGAATACGCGACGCTTCGCGGCGGCGACGTAGGCGTTACCGGGACCGACGATTTTGTCGACTTGCGGAATCGTTTTCGTGCCGTACGCGAGTGCGCCGACCGCCTGCGCGCCGCCAATCGTGAACGCGCGATCAACGCCCGCAATGTGCGCCGCAGCAAGTACGGTCGGGTTCTTCACGCCGTTTGGTGTCGGCACGACCATGATGACTTCGCCGACGCCAGCCACTTTTGCGGGCACTGCGTTCATCAAAAGCGACGAGGGATACGCCGCTTTTCCACCCGGCACATAAAGTCCGACGCGATCGAGTGGCGTGATCTTCACGCCGAGCTGTGTGCCGTCGGCCTCGGTGTAGCGCCAGCCTTCGGCCACTTGTTTGCGGTGATACGACTCAATGCGATCACGCGCGGTGACGAGCGCATCGCGAAGCGCTAGGTCGAGCGAGTCGTACGCCGCCTTCATCTCCGCTTTCGTCAACTCGAGCGCGCTCACTGAAGACACATCGAGCTTGTCAAACTTCTTCGTGTATTCGAGCACCGCGACGTCACCCCGCGCGCGTACATCCGCGAGAATTTCCGCGACCACATGATCAACACTCACATCCAGCGCACCGGCGTGCTCCGTCATCGCGTTGAGCGAGGCGTAGAAATTGGTATCGGCGGTGTTGAGTGACTTCATATCAAAAACCTAGAAGCAGCGTTCGGTGTCGTAGGCGACGGCTTGACCCGGCGGGCTCTTCACCTCTCCCTTTGGGAGAGGTCGACGCGGAGCGTCGGGTGAGGGAGAGAAGCGACGTCAAGCCCGCGCCTATAAAAAAGAGCAATCGCAAATCGTTTACTTGCTCACACTCTTCGCAAAGCTCTCAATGATCGGCATCAAGGCTTCGCGTTTCGTTTTGAGTGCCGCTTGATTCACGATCAAGCGCGCGGAAATGTCGGCAATCTTTTCAACGGCGCGCAAGTTGTTTGCCTTGAGCGTCGCCCCGCTGCTCACCACGTCCACGATCGCATCAGCCATGTGCACTAGCGGTGCAAGCTCCATCGAACCATAGAGCTTGATGAGATCGACGTGCACGCCCTTCTTCGCAAAATGCGCGCGTGCGGTGTCGATGTATTTGGTGGCCACGCGAAGTCGGCGACCGCGTTGCACGAGCGCTTCGTAATCTGTACTCTCGGGGATTGCCACCATCAAACGGCAGGTCGCGATTTTCAGGTCGAGCGGTTCGTAAAGCCCCGTGGTATCGGTTTCCATCAACGTATCTTTACCGGAGATACCGATGTCCGCACCACCGTATTGAACGTAGGTAGGCACATCACTCGCGCGCACGAGCACGACGCGAACATCTGCACGCTCCGTCGCAAGGATCAGTTTGCGGGAAGACTCGGGATCTTCAGTGACATCCATTCCCGCCGCGCGCAGGAGCGGTCGCGTGTCGTCGAGGATGCGGCCTTTAGAGAGCGCGAAGGTAATCATTCGATCTGCTCCGACGGCGATCCGCTTACTGTCATCCCCGCGAAGGCGGGAACCCAGGCCGGGAAACGTTGATGTTCTCCCACGTCGGCGAATGTTGCGGCGTCCCGGTCTGGGTTCCCGCCTTCGCGGGAATGACAAAACTGAAGCGCGAACGTGATCAAGATTTCATCTCCGCCCACTTCTCAGGCGTGTAGGTCTTCATCGAAAGCGCATGTATCTCTGCCTTCATACGATTACCGAGCACGGCGTACACCTTCTGCTGTTGCTTCACGAGCATCAAACCACGAAATTCAGGGCTCACGATGGTTGCGTAAAAGTGTTGGCCATCGCCCTCAACTTCGATGTGATCGCACTGCAAACCAGCAACGATGTAGCCTTTGACCATGTCGGGAGTGACCATACGAAATTCCGAATGCTTTAGTTGTTGTAGAGGCAGTTTATTTTTGCCACAGATTTACACAGATGAACACAGATGTGTTTCTCTCCGAACTTGGATGAAGCCGCGATTCAAATCTGTGTGTATCTGTGTTCATCTGTGGCGAAAAATTCACGACTATTGCCGAAGCTTGTAGCCAGTTACGAGCATGCGCATGGCAACGACCGTAAGCAGCGTCATAAAAATTGCGACCACGCCGAGTGAAATCCATGGGCTCACGTCTGAGACGCCAAAGAACCCGTAGCGGAATCCATCAATCATGTAGAAAAACGGATTCAGATGCGAGACCGATTGCCAGAACGCGGGTAGTGTTTTGATCGAATAAAAAGTGCCCGCCAGGAACGTGAGCGGCATGATGATGAAGTTTTGGAACACCGCGAGGTGATCAAATTTCTCTGACCAAATGCCAGCGATCAAACCGAGCGTGCCCATGACCCAGGTGCCGCCCACAGCGAACACAACGACCCAAAGCGCGTTATCGGGCACCAAGGCATGCCATGGCACGAAGGGCAAGGTGATCAACCACATCGCGAAACCCACCGTAAGCCCGCGCGCCATCGCGCCAAACACGTATGCACAAAAAATTTCGAGCGACGTGATCGGAGGCAACAAGATGAAGATCAAGTTGCGCATCATCTTCGATTGAATCATCGACGACGACGAATTCGCAAATGCGTTCTGCAACACCGCCATCATGATGAGGCCGGGCACCAGAAACTCGACATACGAAATCTTCCCGTCATAGACCTTTACATGTTCGGACAACGCATGCGAGAAGATGAGCAAGTAAAGCAGCGTGGTGACGACCGGTGCGACCACCGTTTGGAATGCAACCTTCCAAAAACGGAGGCATTCCTTGTAGAAAAGCGCTTTGAAGCCCGGCCCCAAAATCGGGCTGCTTGACTTACGAATTTGGGCGCTGGCAGAGGTGACCGGCAGAGGGTTTGAAACGTCGTTCATGATGTTTTTCTACGCCGCCTCTTTCGACGTTAACTTGAGGAACGCTTGCTCAAGATCCGCTTCGCCGAGCTTCATTTCCTTGACAGCGATATTCGCGGCGCGATAGTCGGCGAGCAATTGTTCGAGTTCGCCATAACCCGATAGCGTGTAGCCCTGCGCGCCGCTCGCTTGAATGCCGCCGCACGATGCCCATGCAGGCGGAACGTCATCCGCCGAAATCTGCACCGTGATACCCGACATCCCGCGCAGCAGGTTTGCAGTCGTGTCGAGGGCAACGACTTTGCCGGCCTTCAACATCGCCACGCGCGAGCACAGCGCCTCGGCTTCTTCGAGGTAGTGCGTAGTCAAAATGATGGTGTGGCCTTCGCCGTTCAGTCGCTTAACGAAGGACCACAAGTTTTGCCGCAGCTCAACGTCAACGCCCGCAGTCGGTTCATCGAGCACGATCACAGGCGGCTTATGAACGAGCGCTTGCCCAACTAACACGCGACGCTTCATGCCGCCTGAGAGCGCGCGCATATTTGCGTTAGCTTTGCTCTTGAGATCGAGGTTTTCGAGAATTTCGTCGATCCACGCGGTAGCGCTTTTAACGCCGTAGTACTTCGCTTGCAACTCCAGCGTTTCGCGCACTGTGAAAAACGGATCGAACACGAGTTCTTGCGGCACCACGCCGAGGTTCGTGCGCGCATCTCGGTACTCTCGCACAGTGTCGAAGCCCATGATCTTCGCGGTGCCGCTATCGGCTTTGGTAAGTCCGGCGAGAATCGAAATGAGCGTGGTCTTGCCCGCGCCGTTTGGGCCGAGCAACGCGAAAAACTCGCCCTGCTCTACGCGCAAACTCACGTGATCGAGCGCTTGAACTTTGTCGTCTCCCTTTTTCGAGGCGTTGACAAATGATTTGCTGACGCCCGCGATATCGACAGCGGGCACGATGGCATTGGGGGCAGATGGAGGCACGGAAGGATTCTCGGTAGAACCCTTGATTTTAGCGGGCTTGGACGTGTGCAGCGCGCGAGCAGCTTGCTCTGAATCGCTCGCGCGATAGTGCGCAGCGAGTGTCGCTCGCTCGGTTTCAGGCGAATAGTTCAGCCACGTCGTACGCGGTTGCGAGGCGCATGATTTCTGGCGTCGGGTGAATCAGGCGGCGCGCTGGTGCGCTGCCGCCAATATTCCCTTCGTTGTAACCGCGTAACGCGGTGAGTAGTGCCAAACCGGCAGAATCAATTTTGGTGACGGCGGAGACGTCGATCTCCGTCGCTGCCAGTACGTCGCGCGAGAGCGCTTGCCAGCGTTCGTTCGCATTTGCGTAGGTGAGTTCGCCGTCGATTTTCATTTTCGATGCTGGGTTTCGCTTTGCGCAACCTAGGCTACTTGTTTTTCGATTGCAGTTGCTTGATGAGCGCATCCACGCCCTGAGCGTTGATGACGCTATTGAACTCATCGCGGTAATTGGTGACAAGGCTTACACCAGCGACGGCGACGTCATAGGCTTTCCACGAGCCATCAGCGCCTTTCTCCATTGAGTAATCGATGGGAATACCTTGGCCATTGGCTTGCTGCACGACCGTCTTCACCGTTACATCGGTGTCGCTGGGTTGCATACGGAGCGGCCGGTAGTCGATCGTGTTGTTCTTGAAATTCGAGAGCGAGGATGAATAGGTGCGCACCAGAAGCGTTCTGAACTCTTTGGTGAGCGTTGCTTGTTGTTCAGGCGACGCCTTCGACCAATTGCGGCCCATCGCGAGCTGCGTCATGCGTGCAAAGTTGAAATTCGGCACCAACTTCGATTCGATCAGCTCCCGCAGCTTCGCTTGATTGCTGAGGACGCTCGGGTCAGATTTGAGAACGCCGGTGACTTCAGTGGTAACAGCCTTCACTTGCGCATCGGGAGTGACCTGCGCGAACGCAAACAACGCTGCGCTCGCCACCCACGCTGCCAACAACTGAATCCACCATTTCTGCATCGAAACCATCGCTATAACTTTCAATTAATGTTTTCATAAATCGCAACATCGATCTATGAGCGAGTAACTCCTATCGCCCTTCGGGACAGGGGCCGGGGGTGAGGGTTGAGCCTTCCTGGCCTTTGTCGCCAATTTCGAAAGGCTCAATCAACAACTACTCCTTTGGCGCTTTACCGTCGCGAACCAGCGATTCGCGGCGCTGGGTGTAGGCCGAACGTGTGAAGGTGTAGCGATCTAGTGCGGCCTGATTTGCAAGCGCCTCGATCGGAAACAAGCTCACGCGGCCATCAATCACGCGCAGGCCCGTTAACGAATTACGCACGGGCACCGATGACACGAAACTGAGCGGGTCTGCCTGACCATCAACCGCGCGGCCGGCCAGATCGCGAACATTCGACGGGCCTAGGAAAGGCAGCACGAGGTAAGGGCCAGCGCCGATCCCCCAAAAGCCTAGCGCCTGGCCCACGTCCTCATTGCCGCGCTCGATCCCCAGAGGCGTAGCGAGATCGAAAACACCGCCTAAACCAACGGTGGAGTTGATGAGAACGCGTCCCATATCATCTCCGACCTTAGCGCCCTTAAGCTGTAGGGCACCGCCGACCACTGATTGCGCATCCGACATATTCTGAAAAACATTGCTAACCCCCGTTTTAACTGGGTTTGGGACTACGGCGTCATATCCTTTTGCAATCGGCTTCAGCAAGTAGTGATCAAACGTGTTGTTAAACGAGAAGATGCCGCGATTGATCGGCTCAAGAGGATCGCCTTCCGGCGCGGCCCTGAACGACGCACAACCAGCCAGCGTCAGCGCGGCTGCGGCAGCAGTAAGTGTGAACGATTTCTTCATTACGGTTTGACTCCTGCGCTCGGGTTCGTGTTCCCAGCATTACCCGCACCCGCACTTGCGCCACTTTGCGCCTGATTAAACATAAATTGCGAGATTAGTTTTTCAATTTGGATGGCGGACTGCGCCTTTTTGATTTCTTGCTCATCTTTGAGCATTTCCGTATCGCCGCCCGCTTCAAGGCCCACGAACTGCTCTCCAAGTAGACCACTGGTGAAAATTGTCGCAATCGTGTCGCGCGGGAATTGGTACTGGTTTTCCAGGTGAATACGAACACTCGCTTGAAACGTTTGCGGATCCAGGCGAATTTTCTCCACACGCCCAACGACGACACCCGCGCTTTTTACGGGTGCCCGCGGCTTCAAGTTACCGATGTTGTCAAACTTGACCATCAATTCATAACCGTTGCGCTCTTCCTTAAAGTTAAGCAAATTGCCCACTTTGAGCGCGAGAAAAAACAGGGCTGCAACGCCGATTGCGACGAAAAAGCCTACCCAGATGTCGATTGCGCGTTTATTCACGGGAGTTATCCATTCACACTGCCACGGAACATGAAGACCGTGAGCACAAAATCAATTGTCAAAATAGCGAGCGCCGAGGTCACCACGGTGCGCGTAGTAGCAGCAGACACGCCCTCTGCGGTAGGTGTCGCGTCGTAGCCTTCAAAGACGGCGATGAGGCTTACCGCAAACGCGAAAACAATACTTTTGATCACGCCGTTCATCACGTCATAGCGCCAATCGACGGCAGCCTGCATCTGGCCCCAAAATGCGCCGCCATCAATGCCGATTAGTTTCACCGCCACCAGATAGCCGCCGTAGATGCCGAGGGTGGAAAAGAGCGCGGCAAGAAACGGCAAAGAAATCACGCCCGCCCAGAAGCGTGGCGCGACGACTCGTGCGATCGGATTCACTGCCATCACTTCCATCGCAGCGAGTTGTTCTGTCGTTTTCATCAGGCCGATCTCAGCGGTGATCGCCGATCCTGCGCGCGACGCAAAGAGCAATCCCGCAACAACCGGGCCAAGTTCACGCACAAGCGAGAGCGCAACCAACACACCCATCGCCTCAGTCGCGCCGAAACGAACCAGGGTTTCGTAGCCCTGTAGCGCGAGCACCATGCCAACGAAGAGCCCACTCATCAAGACGATCACAAGTGAAAGTACGCCCGCGTGATAGAGCTCGCGAATCAAAAGGCGCGGGCGCAAAAAAGTCGTTCCGCTTGCCTTGACGACCGCAACCAAGAAACGCGTAGCAAAGCCTAAGCGAGCGATTGCGCCGCGCGTGGTCACTCCGATGCCGGCAAACCAATTCAGGATGGCGTTCATGCGCTCGCCCCCGAGAACGCCTCAGCGAGTGGTTTTGCGGGATAGTGAAAGCGTACCGGCCCGTCGGGTTCGCCATTCACAAACTGCTTTACGAACGGATCAGTGCTTCGACGAATGCTTTCCACGTCGCCATGCGCCACGACCTTTCCATCCGCAATGAAATAGATGTAATCGACGATCTTGAGCGATTCCATAATGTCGTGCGTCACCAGAATCGAGGTCATACCGAGTGCGTCGTTCAATTTGCGGATGAGCTGACCCACAATTGAAAGCGAAATAGGATCGAGCCCTGCGAACGGCTCGTCGTAGAGCACAAGTTCGGGGTCCAGCGCGATGGTCCGCGCGAGCGCCACGCGGCGGGCCATCCCTCCCGAGAGTTCGCTTGGCTTTAGGTGTGCCGCGCCTCGGAGCCCGACGGCGTTTAACTTCATGAGCACGAGATCATGCAAAACAGGTTCTGGCAGATCGGTATGTTCGCGAATCGGGAACGCGACATTTTCAAACACTGTCATGTCGGTGAAGAGCGCGCCGAACTGAAACAACATACCCAAGCGACGACGATGACTAAAGAGCTCATCGCGCGACATCTCATCAATATTCTTGCCGCTGACCTTCACCCGTCCGGACGTGGCCGCGTGTTGCCCACAGAGCAAACGCAAGATCGTTGTTTTCCCACAGCCAGAGCCGCCCATTACGGCAACCAGTTTGCCTTTTGGCACACTTAACGTCACCCCGGATAGGATTTGCCGCGCCTTGGTGTAGCCAAAGGCGACTTCACTCAACTCGATCATAGGCGAGCCATCGCCAGCGTTTTCGCTTCGCGCGACGCCGTCGGGCGTGGGGGAGGAGGACATTGCGGGAATTTTATCGATGCGCGTTGGCATCGCTTTTTTGGTTTATTTGTTACTTTATCACACGTAAGCAACGTTTTTGACTAAACGCAACTTAGTCTGGGACTAAGTTCGATTCTCAAATCAGGTCGATAAATAATTGAAAACATGACTAGCCCTTATTAAACTGAGGCTAGCGCTCGAAAGTCATACGGCGTCTGATGCATGGCTTTTGAGTTCAGTGGCGATATCGAAGAGCGTTTGCCGCGGCGCCCCCGTAATCTGTGCGGCCACTTTCGCGGCCTTGGCGGCCGGGAGCTCTGTCATGAGCGCTTTGAGCAGGCTTCGCGCGTCAATCGCAGTTTCCACCAGCACGCGCTTTGATTGCTCGCCGCCTTCGACGATCAGAACGAACTCGCCGCGTAAAGTTGCACTGTTCTCATCGGCCCAGTTCGAAAGATCAGCGGCCGGGAGCACCAGAATCGTCTCAAATTTTTTGGTGAGTTCTCGTCCAATCATGACCCGGCGATCCGCCGGTAACTGCGCTGAGAGCGCTGCAAGTGTCTTATCAGCGCGATGCGGAGACTCAAAAAAAACGCTGTTCGAAGTCGCGTCTCGCATCGATTCGATGAATTCTGAAAGCGCCTTTTCAGTGGTCGGTGCGAAGCCAAGAAAGCTAAACGCAGTTCGCTCGAATCCGCAAACAGAGAGTGCTGCAGTGACTGCGGAAACGCCAGGAATCGGGATGACCGAATAGCCTGCGAGCCGCACGGCGTCTACGATTCGCGCCCCGGGATCACTAATCGCCGGGGTACCCGCATCGCTCACGTAAACGACAACTTCGCCCGCTGCGATACGGCTGATCACAGTGTTGCTTTGTGCGCGTTCATTGTGTTCGCGCACCGAAATAAGCGCGGGCGGCTCGATGGCGAGATGGCGCAGCAGATCACGCGTCACACGAGTGTCTTCGCAGGCGATAGTGTCGGCTTCGCGCAAGGTTTCGAGCGCGCGCAAGGTCATATCGCCCAAGTTTCCGAGCGGTGTGGCGAGCACATACAATCCGGCGGAAAGCCGCCTGTCGCGGCCGTTTGAAGCTTTGATCGCTTTGTCTTCCATGCCCACATTCTCTGCGATCAGCGATAGCCAAGCCGAAGTCAATCGGCCAATCCCTCGCGGTTTTCTGTGCTCGCAACGCTATCTGGCTTTCAAGGCGCTCGTTGGGTTTGTCGCGCTCGCACAAAGCGCGTTTGCTTTTTCGCAATTGCGAAGCGACACCAATCTGCCCGCCGCACCGGAGTCAAAGCTGCAGACGGCCATCACGAAGGCAACGTCTGAGCCCGCGCAGAGCAAAGCCTCATTGGTGATCTTGCTGTTGCCTTCAGAGCAACCGCTTCTTCGTCGCGCAGCCCAAACCGTTCGCGACGGCGTGCGCGCGGTGGCCGTGAAAGCGGGCAGCGTGATCGAGCTGCGTGATTGCGCTTACGGCGCTGAAGGCGCGCATGCGGCTTACCGACGCTGCGTCACTCCCGAAGCTGACGTCGCCGCTGTGATCGGCCCCCTAGGTCGCAGCGAGGTCACGAATTTACTCGCGCAGCCACTGGAGCACACTCGACCAACGCTGATGCTCTCCCCAAGTGGGGTCGCGCCGCCTGAGTCCTTTTATGTGCTCGCGCCCGATCTTGAATCAGAGGCGGATCGTGTAGCGAAGCAAGCGCTGGAAGATGCTTGCACGAAACCGATGATCATTGACGCAAGTGGCGCGCTTGCGAGTCGAATTTCGACTGCGTTTTCGGCTCACTTCCGAAGCAGCGGCGCGGCAACGATTCCGCGCCAGAGCGAGCTCGCCCCCCGCGCGCGCTGGGTTTCGGTGACCGAGCAATGGCGTCGCGACGGCATCGATTGTGTTTTGTTCGCAGGAAACGGTGCGCAACTGAGTGAGTTTCGACCGTTTCTGCGCAATATCGCGGTTTACGCCACGAGCGCGAGCTTTGAAGCGGAACTTGAGAGCACGGTTGACTGGACTGGCGTGCGAATCGCAGATGCGCCCTTCGTCCTGGAACCAAGCCGTAGCGACTACGCACAATTCGCGACGACCGAGCCGCTCACCCCAACACTCGCTCGGCTGTATGCGCTCGGGATCGACGCGGGACGTCTCGTTTTTGATGCTGCGTTGATTGATCGGATGCGAGCGGTCGACGGCGCGCGCGCGCCGATGCCCGAACGCGATCTCGCGCGAAGCGCGCTAGTTTTGGCCAACTCCTTCGACGGTGCAATCGGTCGGCTCAATTTGCAGGGGCGGCAATTCGTTCGCACACCAGCGATGGGCGAATTTCGCGGGCGTACGCCGCAGCCACTCGGATTCTGAGCAGCGAACCCATGTGGTTTGAACGCTTTCGTAATCGTCGCGCGCAGGGTGATGCCTACGAGCTTCGAGCGCGCGAATTTCTTGAAGCAAACGGGCTCACGTTTGTTCGCGCCAATTGGCAAACGCCCCAAGGTGAGATCGATTTGGCGATGCGCGAAGGCGCACGGCTGGTATTTGTTGAGGTGCGGCAACGCAAGAGCGCGCTTCATGGCGGCGCACTTGCGAGTATCACCTCACGAAAAGAGGCGCGGCTCGTGCGCACGATCGAGGCTTATCTCGCAAAATTGCCCACACGGCCCGACTATCGCATTGATGCGGTGATCTTCGATGCTGATGACCAACCGCAATGGGTGAAAAACATTTTCAGCTAAGGCGTCTTGTTGGACACGCAGTTTTTGCGTAGCGCACCGAGTGAACCCAGGCGGCGCCCGCGTGGTCAGACGGTTCAAAATGGATCGAATAATTCGCTTGGTAAGTAGCGCGTGGATAGCCGCGTAAACTCTGTCTTTCGCAACGGTTCCACGAAACCTCAAATTCAGTTGTTTGAGGTTACTTCGCCTTATTCGTGTGATGGGATCGCTTGACGCCCTGGATCGCGCCGTTAACGAAAGGAAACTTTTCACCATGATTACAACGTCTCGTGCTTTCAAACCCGTCGTACTTGCGCTTGCGCTGGCTGGCGTAGGTTTGGTTCAGACCGCTTGCGCGCCCCTCATCATCGGCGGTGCAGCGGTGACTGCGGTGGCGCTTACAGAAGACCGGCGCAGTACCGGCGTATTCATTGACGACGAAGCGATAGAAAACAGAGCCACATTGCGGGCGAAAACTCGGTTTGGCTCAGCGATCCATCTCAACGTGACAAGCTACAACCGCCATGTGCTGCTCTCCGGCGAAGTGCCGGACGAAGCTACGAAGCTCGCAGTCGAAGAAGAAGTTCGCGGTAGCGGCAATGTCGCAAAGATTCACAACGAATTGGTGGTGGGGCCAAACGCGAGCCTGCTTTCGGTAAGCAACGACACGCGCATTACCGGCGTGGTCAAAACTCGTTTTTTGGAAGCTAACCGCTTTCAAGTAAATCACGTAAAAGTGGTGACCGAAGCGGGCGCGGTTTATTTGCTAGGTATCGTCAAGCGCAGTGAGGCCGATGCAGCGGCACAGCTCGCGAGCACCACAAGCGGTGTACGTCGCGTGGTGAAGCTGTTCGAATACATCGATTGATGGGGCGAACGAAGTCGCAAGCTCACGCGTAGTTTGCCTGCAATCGCCCATGCTGCAAACCTGCGCATCGTTCCACAAAAGCGCAGACAGTGGTTTCGGTGCGGCTGATTCGGGGAAACCGCTTGAGCTCGTGTCTTCCCGCCTTAAAATTAAAGGTGTTGAAGACGTTTACGAATGCAGAGCATGACCGAGATTCAAAAAGAAGTCGACGCGCGAGGGCTCAATTGTCCATTGCCCATTTTGCGTACGAAAAAGGCGCTCAACGATATGACCAGCGGGCAGCTTCTGCGTGTGCTTGCGACGGACCCGGCATCATCACGCGATTTCCAGGCGTTTTCAAAGCAAACCGGTAATGCGCTGGTGGAATCCATCGAAAAAGAAGGTGTTTACACCTACGTGCTGCGCCGGAAGTAAACGCTCGAATATCTGAGCGACGTTTTACCTATACAGTCCGCTTAATGAGGACGAGACTTCGAATTCGCTAGGGTCGCAAAATCTTGAAAATTGCCGCCTCGACCCGCGAATCATTGGGGTCGAGCTTCAGAGCTTGTCTCAAAGCAGGCAATGCGTCGCGCGCCGCGCCGGATTGGGCGCGAGCCAGTCCCAGGCAGCGCCATGCGTCTGCGCTGCCCGGCTGATCCTCAGTCCAGCGCTCGCACACACTCTGCAGACCGGCATAGTTGCCGCTAGCACGCGCCGCCGAAACACGTTTTTCTGCTGCATCAATGCGTGCACGTCGCGCCTGAGCGAGCGCAGTTTGGCGCTCAAACTCGCTTGCTTGTTTCGCTGCGGCCGCCTGCTGCGCGCTAGGGCTTGCCGCGCTGGCTGATGAAAAAGCGCTAGGTTCGCGAATGTTCGCCGCGTTTGGAAGTGAAGGCGGCGGTGAAGGCTCGGCAGCGACAACGTCGGGAGCAACCGTAGTCGGCGTGACTGCTGGGGCTGGCGGCGCAGCAGGTGCGCTGGCGGTAGTGCTCCACCAACGTTTTGCGTGATCGGCGACGCGCACGGCATCAGACCACCAAAGGGCGAGCAAGCCCGTCGCGACAGCGAGTACCACAATCACGGCAGCGGCGCGCATCGGCGACGGTGCGGGGCGAGTGACAACGACGCTATCGCCCGCGATTTCCCAGCGCCCCTCCGTGACGCGAAGCGCCTTTTCGATTGCGCTGAGACGCGCCAGAATCAGCGGCCATAGTCCAAAGAAAACGCCCGAACTCGCCACGCCAATTGCACGGCGAAACGAAAGCTGTTTTCGGTTCGGATCGATGCAATCGTCGGGCTGGGTAGCCGCCAACACCACAACAACGCCCATCAAATATTTGCCGGGCGTCATGCGCTGCGCGCCAATTGCCCATGCCTCGAGCGGAATGGCGATAACGACCGCCAAAATCGGCAGCACGAGAGGGGAGAGCAACACCGAGACTAGGTCTGCATTCAGCGAAAACAGAGCTGCAGCCAGCTTCAAGGTTGCAACAAAAAAGAGCGCCAAAATCGCGTAGTCTGTGAGGCGCGCGAAAGCCCGAATTGCCATGTTTGGCGCACTCGAATAGCCAGCGGCGCTGCGGGTGAGCTCCATCACGCGCAGCCGGAAAATCCACGCGGTATCTTGCGCGGGCGCGGGGTTTCCGATGAACACGGAAGATTCACGCCGCCACTTGGTCACCACCAGACGCGCAAGCGTAAACCCACTCAATTCGTTGGTCGCCACCCGGAGTTGTACACCCACCACCACGCCGACGACCAAGAGCGCGGCGATGACGCCAAAGGCGGCAAGCGCAGGCAGCAGTGGCGAAAGCCACCAATACGCAAAACCGAGCGCGCACATCGCGATCAACATCGCCATCACCATCGCAGGCGCACTCTCCCACTGCGTCTTTTCGGGAAGTGGGTCGGTGAGCGCAAAGACTGCCGGCAATAGACGGGACTCACCTGGGGCAACCGAGAGGTGATCAGAAGCGCCGCCGTGGCTTCCCTGAACACCCAGCACACTGGCATCGTCGCCCGAGATCGCCGCGCCATCGTTGCCTACACGCCACGGATTCGTTGTCGCGCCGCGTCGAGCTTGGGCATCATATTCAGCTCGCCGTTGCTCGTCGCCCAAAATGGCCGAACCGAGCGCAACAAACCGCACCGCCTCTTCGGTATCCCCTGACGGATCACGAGGCACTGACCAAAATCGCCGCAGGATCGCGCGCAAAGCCGAACGAACGGCCGAACTTTCCGCAGTGGAGGGGACTTCTAGCGCTTCGTAGAACGTGGCGCGCATGCGCAGCCTTGAGCGGTGAGAGACAAGTTTTTGATGTTATCGAAAGCCTACGCGTACCCATAAAAAAACGGCCCATAGGAGGCCGTTTTTCGAGAGTTCCGTTGCGAGCGCGCCGCAAAGTTGCGCTCGTCAGAAAAATCGTGCTTACGCTTCAGTCTTCACCGTGGTGAGCTTTTCGCGAATACGCGCCGACTTACCAGAGCGATTACGGAGGTAGTAGAGCTTCGCACGGCGAACATCACCGCGGCGTTTCACTTCGATCGACGCAATCAACGGCGAGTAACTTTGAAACGTACGTTCGACGCCTTCGCCAGACGAAATCTTGCGCACAATGAACGAGCTGTTCAAGCCGCGATTACGCTTCGCGATCACCACGCCTTCGTAGGCCTGGACGCGCTTGCGCTCGCCTTCAACGACGTTTACGTTCACGATCACGGTGTCACCCGGCGCGAAGGCGGGGATTTTCTTGCCGAGACGAGCAATCTCTTCGGCTTCAAGTTGGGCAATGAGGTTCGCTGCCATAGTTTCCTGCAAAAGTTTTAGTGTTTGTGTTTACGGTTCGAGAGGTGCTTGGACGCCATAGGCACAGAATCGGCCTAGATTGCGTACGCCTTAGCGCACATCGAAATTCCGAGACTTTCGGAAAAGCCCTCAATTATAGCGCGCGACGATACCCTGCACCAGCAGCATCTCCCACTGCAAAGACTTATTTAAGCGAAGCGAGAAACTTTTCGTCTTTCTTATCAAGCAGCCCGTTAAATTGGGCCTGTACTAATAGATCACGGCGTCTCGTCATTGTTTTTTCTAGCGCTTGATCCCTGCGCCAACGGTCGATAGCGGCATGGTTCCCGCCCAGAAGTACGGGCGGAATGTCGGCATTCCCAGCGGCATTGGTGAGCGCATATTGCGGCCAATCCAAAAGCCCGGTACTGAATGATTCCGTCACGCTCGATTGCGAATCGCCGAGCGCCCCTGGCAATAGCCGCACTAGGGCATCGATCACAACCGCGGCCGCGAGTTCGCCGCCTGATATGACGTAATCGCCGATGCTCAACGTCTCATCGACATGGGCGTCGATGTAGCGTTGGTCGATTCCTTCGTAGCGGCCAGCAACGAAGATCCAGTTCATTTCGTTCGCGTAGCTGGACGCGATCGATTGGTTAAACCGCGCACCATCGGGTGAAAGCAACACGACTTTGGTAGGAAGATCGTTTTGCTCTGCATGCCACGCCTTGGCGGCAGCCGTCGCGCGAGCGAGCGGCTCATGCATGAGCACCATGCCCGGGCCACCGCCAGCGGGTCGGCCGTCGACGGTTTTTCGGGTATCGAACGCAAAGTCGCGCAACTGGAACGGGCGAAATCGCCACAGATCGCGCTCGCGCGCACGCCCGGTGATGCCCACCGACGCGTTCGCTTCAACAATCTCTGGAAAGAGCGCGATCACGCTCACGCAAAGGGGCGCCTGCGAAGCTCGCTCGGTCTTCGAACCGCTTGCGTCGTCACTCATCGGCGACTGCCGGCGCGGCGGTGCCTGGGCGACGCTTGGGACGTGGCTTGTTTTGGGGAGGCGTCTCGTCATCGCCATGAAGTCCTAGCCAATCCACATCGATCCGCTTAGAGTCCGTATTCACCGAGCGAATAATGGCATCGACGAAGGGGATTAGCTCATCATTGCGCTCGTTGGCGTCCGGGTGGGCGCGTACACGAAGGATGGGATGCGCGCCGACTTCAAATACCTCAACGACTGAGCCAAACACGCGATTGCCCGCAGCAACGTTGACGCATTCAAGCCCTACCAAATCGACCCAGTAGAACTCGCCCGACGGCAGAGCGGGGAAAAGCTCACGCGACACCTCGATCTCGGCGTTGGTGAACGTGGCCGCAAGCTCAGGCGACGCCACCCCCTCGACCATCATGACAAACGCATCACCATGCGCGCGAAGCGATGCAACGGTGTAGCTTCGTCCGCGAACGAGGATCTGCTTCGCCTTGCGTAAGGTTGCCGCGTCACGGGAGTAGGGGAACACATGCATCGCACCGGTGAGCCCATAGGGCCGGCCGATTTTCGCGAGCGCAACATACTGTTCCTCAGGCCCAGAAGCCGGGGGCGAGGACGTTGTCTTAGTAGATTTCAAGTCAACTTCAGTATTCATTGTTCGCCCAAGCGATTCGGACGTTAGCGAGTGAAGTTGTCAGCCGGAGCCCAGAGCGAGCGATGCGCGTAGCTGGGTC
Source organism: Betaproteobacteria bacterium (assembly GCA_013298765.1). Classification (GTDB taxonomy): domain Bacteria; phylum Pseudomonadota; class Gammaproteobacteria; order Burkholderiales; family Casimicrobiaceae; genus Casimicrobium. Next base: position 284,708 of record JAAFJA010000005.1, on the reverse strand, counting down.
TCGACAGGCGCGCGAGAAACGATCCGCGCGCCGGGGCTGCACCGACGACTTAAGCCGCTGGCTTGTATTTCTTCATCAAGCGGGCGACGGTATCGGACATTTGTGCGCCCTTACCCGTCCAGTGCGTCAGGCGCTCAGTCGCGATGCGCACGTTTTCTGCGCCTTCTTTGCCGACTGGGTTGTAAAAGCCCAGGCGCTCGAGGTAGCGACCGTCGCGACGATTGCGCGAGTCAGCAACGACGATGTTGTAGAACGGCGCGCCTTTAGCGCCGCCGCGGGCGAGTCGAATAACAACCATGAGGGTCTCTTGATCGAAAAATTTGGGAAAGCCTGACATTATAAGCGGGGCAGCCATCTTTCGCTCATTAGACGATGCGCAAAGCTAGAGTTTGGCGCCGAAACGAGAGGTTTTAGCCTCTGCAATCTGCCTACAAACTCGTCTTACTCCGTCAAGCGTGGGTGCAAAATCCTTACGCAATTGAGTAAGTTTCAGTACTTTCGGACATTTTTTCGTCGTTTGATGGGTGATCGTTACCTTCTGCGGATGCCTTCAACTGACAGCTCAGGCGATCTGGCAGAGAAAGAGGCCCGTTGCACTTGCTCGCAACATTTTAGAGGCCGGCGTTCGTATTAGAAGAACTAGTAAGTTAGGAGGCTTACAACGCGTAACCCACGTAAATGCGGGCGATCAAACAAAAAGTCGCGGCTTGAAGCGCCAGTCTTATCGACAATCTGCACGCCGACACGTCCCGGCCACCGTACCCGTTTCCGGCGCTGAAACAGCACCTAACGCTCACTCAGAAGCGCGAGCATCGCGCCCTTACTTAAACGGCATCTTGCCGCGCATCCCCGGAATTGCGCCTCCGAGACCTCGCATGAGCTTCGCCATGCCGCCCTGAGAGAACTTCTTCATCATCGTTTGCGTTTGATCGAACTGATTGAGCAGGCGGTTAACTTCCTGCACTTGCACGCCCGCACCGATCGCGATGCGGCGTTTGCGGGACGCTTTAATCAACTCTGGCTTGCGGCGCTCTTCTGCGGTCATCGAATTGATAATGCCTTCCATTCGCGCTACTTGCTTTTCGTTCACGCCGCCAGATTTCGCAGCGGCCGCTTGAATTTCGTGAGGCAATTTGTCGAGCAAACCCTGCATCCCGCCCATTTTTTTCATCTGGCCGATTTGCTGTTTGAAATCTTCTAGATCGAAGCCCTTTCCGCTTTTGACTTTAGCGGCTAATTTCTGCGCAGCCTCGACATCAACCGCTTTTTGGGTGGCCTCGACCAGCGCCAAAACGTCCCCCATACCCAGAATGCGTGAGGCCATGCGCTCTGCATCAAACGCCTCAAGACCGTCTAACTTCTCCGAAACGCCAGCGAACTTGATCGGAACGCCGGTGATTTCACGCACTGAGAGCGCTGCGCCGCCACGCGAATCGCCGTCCAACTTGGTCAGGATCACGCCCGTGAGTGAGAGCCGTTCGTTGAACGCTCGAGCGGTGTTGACGGCATCCTGGCCCAGCATCGCGTCAACCACGAAAAGCGTTTCGTGCGGCTTCACGGCAGCACTGATTGCCGCGGCCTCTTGCATCATGGCTTCATCGACCGCAAGGCGTCCGGCGGTGTCCACGATCACCACGTCGTAGTAGCGCGGCTTTGCCCACTCGACTGCATGCTGCGCAATTGCAACTGGACTTGTGAGATCGCCAGTCTCCGGGGTGTAGAAGTCAACTTCGACTTGAGTCGCTAAGGTTTTTAATTGCTCAGTCGCCGCGGGTCTATAGACGTCGCACGGGACGAGTAGCACCTTCTTTTTTTGCTCAGCTTTAAGCTTCTTCGCGAGTTTGCCTGCCGTGGTCGTTTTCCCCGCGCCCTGCAAGCCAGCGAGCAGGATGACCGCAGGTGGCGTGACGGCGAGGTTGAGCCCCTTCACCTGCCCCTCACCCGTAGCCATGAGTTTGGTGATCTCACGGTGAACGATCGAGACAAACGCCTGCCCTGGCGTGAGCGACGCGCTGACTTCGGTGCCGAGGACCGCCGATTTGATCCGCTCGACGAACGCCTTGACCACTGGCAGCGCGACGTCGGCCTCGATCAGTGCAAGTCGAATTTCGCGCAACACTTCAGCGGTATTCGCCTCGGTGAAGCGCGCCTCGCCCTTGATGGTTTTGACGAGTTTGGCAAGGCGGTCGGTGAGCTGGTTGGCCATGACAGTGAAGGTACGGTTGACGGACTAGGCATCCATTGTAGGAAGGCACTCGCTTCTGCCGCGGTCACGCTCACGCGCGGCTCCTGCGTCGCCGCTCTTCTGGCGCCATTCGGCACAAAAAATGCTGCGATTGCAACGATGCATGTAGAACCCCTTCAGCAGACGTCACGATCCGCGAGGAACGTCTTTACAATCAGAGGTTTACGCGGCATATTGCCGAAATAACTCGAATTTTCTGGGAGCCTCAGTTTGGCCGCTTCGTCAGCATCTGTTCTTTTGTCCGGGCTGGGACGTGCGCTCGTGCAGCAGGACTTGCTTCGCCAGCAAGATGCGGAGCAAACGCAGGTGGCCGCAAACAGTGCGTCGATGACCTTCGTCGAGCAGCTAATCTCGTCCAAGAAGCTAAGCGCCTACAAGCTTGCGGAGTTTGCATCCAATACATTTGGCGTGCCGCTTTTCGATCTCAACTCGTTCGATACGACCTCCATTAATACCGAGTGGATCGACGTAAAGATCATTCAATCGCGTCGTGCGCTACCGCTCCACAAACGCGGCAACCGCCTCTACGTCGCCGTTTCTGATCCCACGAATCTGCAAGCGCTCGAAGAGTTTCGCTTCAAAACCAATTTGATTGCCGAGCCAGTCATCGTCGAAGATGACAAACTCGGTAAAGCGATCAGTCTGGTCGCCGATAGAAACGACCGCACTCTTTCGCGGCTAGTCGATAACGACGATATTGATCTCGACATCAAAACCGACGAAGCGCCCTCTTCTCAGGACGACGATGTCGACGTGGACGATGCCCCGGTCGTCCGCTACATCCAGAAAATTTTGCTTGATGCGATCAACGCATCGGTGTCAGATATTCATTTCGAGCCGTACGAAAAATACTACCGCATTCGATACCGCCTTGACGGAATCCTCGTCGAGGTGGCGCAACCGCCCTTGGTGATCAAAGACAAGATTGCATCGCGGATTAAAGTTATCTCGAAGCTCGATATTTCCGAGAAACGAATTCCGCAAGATGGACGGATGAAGCTGCAGCTCACCAAAAATCGATCCATCGATTTTCGTGTGAGCACGCTGCCGACGCTCTACGGCGAAAAGATCGTGATGCGTATTCTCGATTCATCAAATGCCATGATCGGCATCGATGCGCTTGGCTATGAGCCGGATCAGAGAAAGGTACTGCTTGACTGCATCGCCCGCCCGTACGGCATGGTGCTAGTCACTGGACCAACGGGCTCAGGCAAGACAATTTCGCTCTACACCTGCCTTGGCGTGCTAAATAAGCCCGGCATCAACATTTCAACCGCCGAAGATCCTGCCGAGATCAACATGCCAGGGGTGAACCAGGTCAACGTAAACGATAAAGCGGGGCTCACGTTTGCCGCCGCGCTCAAGTCGTTCTTGCGCCAAGATCCTGACATCATCATGGTCGGTGAGATTCGCGATTTGGAGACGGCTGACATCTCGATCAAAGCGGCGCAAACGGGCCACTTGGTGCTCTCAACGCTTCACACAAATGATGCGCCAACCACGCTCACGCGGCTCTTAAACATGGGCGTCGCCCCCTTTAACGTCGCATCGAGCGTTCTGCTGATTACTGCGCAACGACTCGCCCGACGTCTCTGTTCACAGTGCAAATCACCGCAAGATTTGCCCACCGAAACGCTATTGCAAGCCGGATTCAAAGAAGAGGAGCTCGACGGCTCCTGGGCACCGTACAGGCCGGTCGGTTGCGATACCTGCAAAGGGACGGGCTATAAGGGTCGTGTTGGCATTTACGAAGTAATGCCAGTCTCCGAAGAGATGCAAAAAATCATTATGAGCAATGGCAACTCGATCCAGATTCGAGAGCAGGCACAAATTGAAGGTATCCGAAATTTGCGGCAATCGGGATTGCTCAAAGTCAAGCAGGGCGTGACGTCCCTCGAAGAAGTCGAAGCGACCACAAACGCTTAACGGGTCTGCGTAGCGCAGAGCCGAAAGAAGGCAGGTAAAGAAATCATGGCAACAGCAACCAGAGCATCGACAGTACGACCGATGCCCACCGCTTCAAAAGCGAACATGTGGGCGTGGGAAGGCGTTGATCGAGCCGGCAAGAAAGTGCGCGGCGAAATGCGCGCGGCCACCGAGGCCGTAGTCTCCAATGCGCTCAGGCGCCAGGGGATCAAGGTCGACAAGATTAAGAAACAAACGTTTCGTGGTGGCGGCTCGATCAAGGAAAAGGAAATCGCCCTCTTTACCCGGCAACTGGCCACGATGACACGTGCGGGTGTGCCGCTGCTCCAGTCTTTTGATATTGCGGCCCGGAGCACAGGAAATAATCGATTGTCGCGTCTGCTCCTCGAAATCAAAGGTGACATTGAGACTGGCAACAGCTTGGCCGCGTCTTTTAAGCGCCACCCGATGTATTTCGATGAGCTTTATTGCAATTTGGTCGGCGCGGGCGAGCAAGCCGGTATCCTTGATTCGATTCTTGATCGACTGGCCATATACAAGGAAAAGATCCTCGCGCTTAAAGGTAAGATCAAAGCAGCGTTGTTCTATCCCGCTACGGTTATTGTGATTGCTACCGTCGTGGTCGCGATCATCATGTGGTTTGTGATTCCTTCGTTCAAGCAGGTCTTCAGTAGTTTTGGTGCAGATCTGCCCTGGCTTACCAACGTCGTTGTCGCGATGTCTGACTGGTTCGTGAAATTTTGGTACATCATATTACTCATACCGATCGCTGCGGGCTTCACGATCGTCTACCTGCTACGACGAGTTCCAGCGTTTAAGCACGGGATCGACCGGCTCTCGCTGAAGCTTCCGGTGGTGGGTGAAATCTTAGAAAAGGCCGCTGTCGCGCGCTGGACACGCACGCTCGCAACGATGTTCGCGGCGGGTGTGCCGCTGGTGGACTCACTTACTGCAGTAGCGGGTGCGGCTGGTAATCAAGTATTTTTTGCAGCGACAAAGAAAATCCAGACCGACGTTTCGACCGGCACTGCGCTCACAGTCGCAATGGAGAACACGGGCGTGTTTCCCAATATGGCAATGCAAATGACGCGGATTGGAGAAGAAACGGGCGCATTGGACAGCATGCTGAGCAAAGTTGCTGACTTCTACGAGCGCGAAGTTGATGATGCAGTAGCAGCCCTGTCTTCGCTCATCGAACCGATTATGATCGTGTTCTTGGGAGTCGTCATCGGGACTATCGTTGTTGCGATGTACTTGCCGATCTTCAAACTTGGTCAAGTTGTGTAAACGATGGCGCCGTTTTTTGGGCTCGAGGGCTGGCCGCTGCTAGCGGCTTGCTTTGTGTTCGGTGCGTTGGTTGGCAGTTTTTTAAACGTTGTCATCTTTCGTCTCCCAGTGATGATGCAACGAAGCTGGGACGACGAGGTGCTGCTTCATCAGCACGCGGACAATCCCGATTACGAACTGCCTAAACGCGAACGGTTCAACCTGATGGTGCCACGTTCGCGTTGCGGTCAATGCGGTCACGTGATCACTGCGGTCGAGAATATTCCCATCCTCAGCTGGCTTGTACTTCGTGGCAAGTGTTCTGCCTGTGGCACGCGAATTAGCGCCAGATATCCGATCGTTGAGTTAGCGACTGCGCTGCTCTTCGCCGCGTGTGCTTGGCAATTCGGTGCGACGTGGTTCGCAGTTTTTGCGATGATCTTCGTAGCAGCACTCGTAGCGCTCACCGGGATTGATCTGGATACGCAACTCCTCCCGGATCAAATTACGTTGCCTTTGCTTTGGATCGGCCTACTCGTCAATCTCTCCGGCGCGTTCGCGCGACTCCCCGACGCGATTATTGGCGCCGCCGCTGGCTACCTCATTCTTTGGTCGGTCTACTGGTTATTCAAGCTCTTAACGGGCCGCGAAGGCATGGGTTACGGCGACTTCAAACTGCTCGCTGCGATCGGAGCGTGGTTTGGGTGGCAAGCGCTCCCGATCGCACTGCTGCTTTCCTCCGTGGTGGGAGCAGTCGTCGGTATCACCTTGATGATCGTCCAGAAGAAAGGTCGGCAAACTGCGATCGCATTTGGTCCTTACCTTGCGATTGCTGGTATCGCGCTTTTGTTTGGTGGTTCCGTGCTGCGGCTATGAGCAAGCGCGTTGTGCTGCGATACGTTGTCGGTCTCACCGGAGGCGTTGCATCCGGTAAGTCTGCGGCTTCGGCGGAATTCGCGCGCTTAGGCGCGCAGGTAATTGACGTCGATGTTATTTCGCGCGAATTGAGTGTGCAAGGTGGGGCAGCTGTCGCAGCGATTACGACCGTGTTTCCTGATTGCGCGAGTGAAGGAAGAATTGATCGCGCCGCGCTCCGGAAACGGGTGTTTTCGGATCCAACCGCGAGAAGTACGCTTGAAGGTATCCTTCACCCGATGATTCGCGAAGAGACGTTAAAGCAGCTGGCAAACGCCGCTGCCGTCCATGCGCCGTACGTTTTGCTGGTTGTGCCCCTGCTCTTTGAATCTAGCGCGTATGGAAATATCGTGGAAGCGAGCATCGTGGTCGACGTCCCCGTTTCGGTTCAGCTTGAGCGGCTCCACACACAGCGCGGAATCGACGACGCAACTGCACGCGGAATCGTAGAAGCGCAGATGAGTCGCGTGAAGCGCCTAAGTCGAGCTCAGTTTGTTCTGAACAACACAAGCTCACTCGATGCGCTCTCCGAACGCGTTCGAGTGCTACATTCCGTCGTTTCCGCGAACGCACGCGCATCATTGCTCGCGCGAGCGAGCGCTACAGCAGCCGCATGAGCTTAGACGTGATCGAATCTCCGCCGACACTGTCTCCGGCCTACGAAGACAGCCTAATTTTTGAGTTCCCCTTGAGCGAGCGGGTACGCACCTGGTTGCGGTTGGAAGAGCTTTTTTCGCGTACACGCTCTCACGCAGCTCGGCGCGAAGCCATTGATCACCGTTTGGCGCTGCTCGGCATTTTCGACATCGTTGATACGGCAACGCGAAGCGACTTGAAAACTGATTTGCTTTCTGAGCTCGATCGACAGCGCACGCTGTGGACGGCGCAGCTCGAAAATCCAGATGTTGCGCGCGAAGCACTCGAAGAATTTCTCTCGGATCTAGAAGCGGTAATCCACGACTTGCATGCGCAAGTGGGCAAAGTAGGATTCCATCTGCGCGATAGCGAATGGCTACAGACGGTGCGACAACGCGCCGCGACGCCCGGTGGAGCCTGCGTCTTCGAACTTCCGATGCTGCTGTCTTGGATGCAACGCGCCGAGCATGATCGGAAGCAAATGCTCAAAGAATGGCTCGCACCGATCGCACCATTAGAAGAAGCCGTCGTGCTCGTGTTGCGCCTACTGCGCGAGTCAACCAGTATTTCTCACGAAGTCGCACGCCAGGGAAGTTTTCACAGAGCGCTCGCCAATTCCCGCTCTCCGATGCTAGCCACCGTTGAAATTGAAGCGGATCAGGCAGTTGTACCTGAAGTAAGCGCCAACAAATACACCGTGAATATTCGGTTTTTGGAGCATAGCGGTCAATTCATGCGTGCAACCCGTGCCATGGCCGCACACCGCGATGTCGCATTCCGTCTCGGGCTTTGCTCGCTCTAGTTGATGGCCACACGAGTCAAGTGTCCGCGCTGTGAGGCGGAAGTCATTTGGGAACCGCAGAGTAAGTGGCGCCCATTCTGTTCCGAACGCTGCAAACTGATGGACCTCGGGGCTTGGGCGAACGAGGAATATCGGGTCGCCGGTCAGCCGGGCAATCCCACGCTAGTCGAGGAAGACCCTCGTGCATCTTAGCAAAATCAACGTGATAGCCTACCGACTCTAATCTTTTCTTTATCAGGGCTAGCGTCGTTTTTTCACAACTAGCCTTTCTGCTTTACTCAGCCGCGAGCCCTCATTAATATGGGGCTCTTGCCTTGAAGTTGAGTTTATTTCTCTGCGTCAAGTACGATTTCGGTCGTGATTTCTGCGGTATGGCCGAGCATTGCCGTTGCGCTGCAATATTTCTCCTTCGAGAGCTTCACAGCGCGCTCCACCGCGCCCAGATCCAGGCCGACTCCAGCGAGTCGATAAGTTAAACGGATTGCCGTGAACACTTTTGGATCTTCGCCCGCGCGATCTGCTTCGGCCGCGACGGTAAACTTTGTCACCTGCTGGCGTGATTTTTTGAGCATCAAGATCACGTCAAACGCGGTGCAGGTCGCAGCGCCAGCGAGTACTAACTCCATCGGCCGTGCGCCGCTGTTTCGACCGCCATATTCAGGCGCACCATCGACCACAATCGCGTGACCGCTTCCAACTTCTGCGACAAATTGAACATCGTTGGTCCAAGTAATGACTGACTTCATAACGGCTCCAATCAGCAAGCGTTGTATAGAGTATTTTTACTAGAGAAATGCTATTGCACTGCAGCATTTAACGCTTGACTTGTGCGCTGCAGCAATTCAGAATTGAGTCGTTGTCTGGTTCCTCCTCCTTATCAGGCAACAGGTGTCAATCCTTCCTCCTCCTTTGGGTAGACATCTTTTTTACGGCGAACCCCTGCGGTTCGCCGTTTTCTTATGCGCGCCGATACTGTGATTGCACAGGCAAGGTTGGGGCAAAGCCATAGTCGGCGCCGCGTCCACGGAATCGGGCTATAATCGAAGGCTCAGCGCAAAAAATGTGCTGGCTCATATCGCGCTTCGCGACAGATTCGTTCTCGAATCACCGCTTGGCGTACAACATCAAACGAGTCTACAAAATGAAAACTTACTCCGCAAAAGCGGGTGATATCACTCAGGATTGGATCCTGGTTGATGCTACCGACCAAGTGCTCGGCCGTCTCGCGAGCCAAATCGCGATTCGTCTTCGCGGTAAACATAAAGCTACGTTTACGCCACACATGGCGACCGGCGATTTCGTTGTTGTCACCAACGTTGACAAGCTTCGCGTCACCGGCAACAAAGCTCAGCAGAAAACTTATTTCCGCCACTCCGGTTTCCCCGGCGGCATCTACCAAACTACGTTTGACAAGATGCATGCGAAATACCCTGACCGCGTGTTGAAGCACGCTGTGAAGGGCATGCTTCCGAAGGGTCCCTTGGGCTACGCAATGCTCAAGCAGATGAAGGTGTATACGGGCGACGCGCATCCGCACGCCGCACAGCAGCCTAAAGCTGTCAAACTCTAATCGACCCGAAGGAACACCAACATGATCGGTAAATTCAACTACGGTACGGGTCGTCGCAAATCGGCGGTGGCGCGTGTCTTCATCAAATCTGGCAAAGGCGCGTTCACCGTCAATGGCAAGCCAGTGGATCAGTTCTTCTCGCGCGAAACGGGCCGCATGATCGTGCGCCAGCCGCTCGAGCTCACGAATAATCTCGAAAGCTTCGACATCATGGTGAGCGTGATGGGTGGCGGTGAATCGGGTCAAGCCGGCGCGGTGCGCCACGGTATCACCCGTGCGTTGATTGATTACGACGCTGAGCTGAAGCCATCACTCAAGAAGGCGGGCTTGGTGACGCGTGATGCGCGCGAAGTGGAACGTAAAAAGGTGGGTCTGCGCAAAGCTCGCCGCCGTAAGCAGTTCTCCAAGCGCTAGTCTCGTTGCAGGGACTTGCTGCGCGGGCGCATTACTTCGTTGGTGCTCCGCTCGTGTTCATCAAGCACACGTCGCGAAGCACTGCCTCGTACTGCATCCCGCTCGCGGCGTCCGAAACGCGATTGAAAAACAAAGGCTGCATCACTGCGGCCTTTGTGCTTTTTGGGGTACTCTCTCTGTCGTTGGTGAGCAACAGGACTTGGCGAAATGGCAACAGACAAGCAAGTAAAAATTGGGATCGTCGGCGGTACGGGCTACACCGGCGTCGAGTTGTTGCGCATGCTCTCGCAGCATCGCAACGCGAAGCTCACCATGATTACCTCGCGCAAGGAAGCGGGGACGCGTCTAGACGCCATGTTCCCATCGCTTCGCGGACGTTGCGATCTCTCGTTCTCTGACACAGCGACCGCTGATCTGACGACGTGCGATGTCGTTTTCTATGCGACCCCGCACGGGGTTGCGATGGCCGATGCGCCCAAGTTAGTCGCCGCCGGAGTAAAGATCATCGATTTGGCCGCTGATTTCCGTTTCCGCGACCACACGATTTTTGAGCGCGTGTACAAAATGCCGCACTCATGTCCTGATCTGAATGCTGAGGCCGCATATGGCTTGGTTGAACTTAATCGCGCAGCAATCCAAAAAGCCCGGATCGTCGGCAATCCAGGCTGCTACCCGACAACCATGCAAATCGGCTTTGCGCCGCTGATTAAATCTGGGCTCGTTGATGCTAGCCATTTGATCGCTGATTGCGCCTCGGGTATCTCGGGCGCGGGCAAAAAAGCGGAGACTGACTACCTCTTCTCCGAAACCAGCGATTCGATGAAGGCCTACAACGTGAACGGCCATCGTCATCAATTTGAAACCGCGGCACGCCTCGGCGAATTGACGTCCGACAAGATCGGCCTCATCTTCGCGCCGCACCTGATGCCTGCGATTCGCGGCATGCATTCGACGCTCTACGCGCGACTCAACAGCAAAGGGCTCGCAATGTCGAACGACCAATTGCAAGCGCTGTTCGTTCACGCGTATCAAGGCGAACAATTCGTTGACGTGATGCCCTGGGGCAGCTACCCAGAAACCCGCAGCACACGCGGCAGCAATATGCTGCGGCTTGCGCTTCATCGACCGCAGGATGGCGATACGGTGATGGTGTTGGTGGCCCAAGATAACTTGGTGAAAGGCGCCGCAGGTGCCGCCGTGCAGTGCATGAACGTGATGTTCGGGTTGCCGGAAAGTGAAGGGCTCGGCGCAATCGCGCTGTCGCCCTGATCGCAGCCCAACGCCCGCCCGACATCGTCCCGTATGGCTCTGATCCGCTCTGATCGCCTGATGTCGAATCTGCGCCGCAGATTCGGCGTTGCTGCGCCCAAACTTTCAGTGAAAACGCATTGGTCGTGGCGTGTGAAGGCGACCATCGGCGCTGTGGCGCTCGCAGCGTTTGGATGGCTGTACTACTCCGGATTCGACGCAGGACGGCTCTTCGCGGGCTTCAACGTCGGCAAGGTCGAAGAAGAGCGCAAGAAAATGATCGCCGATCTTGCGACATTGCGAGAAGAAAACGAGCGGTTTCGCAAGGAGCGGATCGAGCTCGCCAACACCGCGCAGATGGCCGAAGGCGCGAAGGACGTGCTTTCGAAGCAAGTACTCTCGTTGCAAGCGGAGAACACGCGCCTGAAGGAAGAAACCTCATTCTTCGAAAAGTTGATTGGTAGCAGTGCCGGGAGTAAGAATGGGCTTGCCATTCAGCGCCTTCAAGCTGAGCGCGAATCTGCCGATAGCTACCGATTCCGTGCACTCGTCGTGCAGGGCACGAACGACTCGCAATTCAAAGGGCGTGTGCAAATTCAGGCGCAGCTCGTAGGCGAGAACAATCGCCGCATTACGCTTAATTTGCCTGAAGAGCAGACCGATCTGCAGCAAATTCTCACGCTTGATTTCAAAGCGTATCAACGCGTGGAAGGCACCTTCAAGGTGCCCGCAAACGCACAGCTCAAGGCGCTCACCGTCCGGGTACTGCAAAGTGGCGCGAAAGAGCCAAAGGCGCAACAGTCCCTACAGCTCTAGCGAAGCGCCCGCCCCAGTAAAATCCGCGAATTAGACTCGCTCGGGAGAGCCCATGTTCGGACGCAAGAAACCACACGCGCCACAAAAGCAGATCGACAGCTTGATCGGAGCGAGCACAACGGTGCAAGGCGACGTTAATTTTTCGGGCGGCTTGCGGGTTGACGGCCATGTGCGTGGGCATATCCACAGCACCGGCGATTCGCCCGCCACGCTCGTGATCAGCGAAAAGGCGGTCGTTGACGGTGAGATTCGTGTGTCGCATGTCGTGGTCGACGGCTCGGTGAATGGCCCGATTTACGCGTCGGAATACCTCGAACTCTTGCCCAATGCGAAAGTCGTCGGCGATCTAAATTACAAAACGCTCGAGATGCAAGTGGGTGCGACGGTTGACGGTCGTTTGCTTCATCTCCCGTCTGACAGCCCGGAAATTGTGGAAATCAAGCGACTTGCTGGCAATACGGTCAACGGCTAGTCGAGCCGTCACCGAGACCCTAGCGTTAGCGCGGTTGAAATCGATCGCGCTGCCCCCCATAATGCGAAAAGCGCGGCGTAATTGCATATCTTCTTTGCAGACCGCCCGAAAGCGTGGCTCTATCGTTGTGATGAGTCGTGAACTAGTTGTTTTTCGAATGAGCGAGCTGCACCATGAATGCAATGAACGAACTTCCTTCACCGATCAATTTCACCGATGCGGCCGCCACCAAAGTACGCGATCTCATCATCGATGAACAAAATCCGAACCTTAAGCTTCGTGTATTCGTCACCGGCGGCGGATGCTCGGGTTTTCAATATGGTTTCACCTTTGACGAAGATGTGAACGAAGACGACACCATCATGGAGAAGAACCAGGTCAAGCTACTGATCGACGCCATGAGCTATCAGTACCTTGTCGGCGCGGAAATCGATTACACCGATGGCCTTGAAGGCGCGCAGTTCGTCATCAAGAATCCAAACGCGACATCAACCTGCGGTTGCGGAAATTCGTTTAGCGCGTAGCCGGTCAGGTCCCCAAGAAACGCCACCCTTCGCGGTGGCGTTTTTGTTTATGGCATTCTCGCATTAATAACTAATTCCGTTTATTTGTTTCTGTATAAGGGCTCGCTGCCAATACTTGTATTTGTTTGTTTTTAATTTTTCTCATACTCTGCCCCAATTCAATATGGGTTTAATAGTTAAAGCTGTCTATCCCGTGCAGCGTGCGCTTGCCCTGCAATGCAACGCGCCTAGCTACACTGCTGCGACGCCTGGATCACCCGTCAAGACCGTGAACGCCGCAAAGTGAGATCAAACCTAGACGGCGCGCCCTTGAGCCATGAATCCAGGCGCCGCGAATCGAATCACCGCGATTCGCGCAGTCGAAAAATCCTCAAGGAGAAGCCCTAGTGTTTCGCATCGTTACCCGCAGCCTGATTGCGATTGTTTTGCTGCTTGTGGTCGGCGTCAGCGCGCTCGCCCTTTCGTATTTCCGTCCGTGGGCCACGTACCGGCCGAGCGTGATGAACAGCATGTTTAAGCCGGAAAACCGCGTCGAGTTCTTCCGCAATATGGATCGCGTCTTTCCAAAGCGCGACATCGCTGTGAGCGTAACGCCCGCGCCCTTTCCGAAGGGCGAGGCGCTTGCGCTACCCGCGAGCTTCGAAGGCAAAGACGGCGCTGAGAAGACCGACGCTTATCTGGATCGCACCGACACCACGAGTCTTTACGTCGTCAAGAACGGGGCGATGGTGTTCGAGGGCTACTACAAAGGCGCGAACCGCGATTCGAAATTCACCAGTTGGAGTGTGGCGAAGTCATTCGTCGGAACGCTCGCAGGCATGGCGCTCGCTGAAGGAAAAATCAAATCACTCGATGATCGTGCCGTCGTTTATCTGCCTGAGTTAAAGGGCAAGGATTACGGGGCTTCAACCATTCGAAGCCTGCTGCAAATGGCCTCAGGCGTGCAGTTTGACGAGACCTATCACCACCCGCTTTCGGACATCAACTGGTTCTTCTATCGCACATTCATTCTTGGTCAACGCGCAGATGAGGTCGTGCACGGACGTGACCGCGTTGCTCCGCCGAGCACCCGGTTTAAGTACATCTCTTCTGACACGCAACTGCTCGGCACGATCGTCTCGCGCGTCTATCAACAGCCACTCGCGAAATTGATTGAGCAGAAAATTTGGCAGCCACTCGGCATGGAGTCGCCCGCCTACTGGAGCATCGACCGTGATCGCGCGGACGGCCAGGAGATCGGCTTCTGCTGCCTGCATGCGACCGCGCGCGACTATGCCAAGTACGGCCAATGGCATCTACAAGGCGGCGCGTGGCAAGGTAAGGCTCTGCTCTCCAGCGATTGGGTGCGGCAGGCCACCACGCCGAGCGCCGATTGGCAAATCCCCAAAGCTGGAGACGCCAACGCGTTTGGTTACGGTTTCAAGTGGTGGATTCCTGGCTGGAAAGAAGGCGAGCAACAAACTGAGTTTCTCGCGCGCGGACACTGGGGGCAACACATTTACGTGAACACCGCGAAACAAGTCGTGATCGTTCGCACCTCGGTTGATCCGAAATCGCAAGCGAACACCGCACAATCGATGGCGCTCTACCGCGCGATTGCAAACGCCGCGAAGTAATCGCTCAGCGCGTCGCGAGAAAATCGCGAAATGCGATGGCTGAATCTTTGGGTGTACGCCGAAGCGTCGCGTAATCGACGTGCACCAAGCCGAAGCGTTGTGTATAGCCACGCCCCCATTCAAAGTTATCCATAAAGCTCCACGCAAGATACGCATCGAGTGGTGCACCCGCCGCCAGCGCTTCTACGCATGCGTGCAGATGCCCGCTGAGATAGCGCACGCGCGCATCGTCGTGCACATGGCCATCACCATCGACCACATCGGGTTCGGCGGCACCGTTCTCGGCGACGTAGATGGCCTTCGGCGCATAGTCCTGATGAATCCGCACGATCATGTTGCGTAAACCTTCCGGCCAATCCTCCCAGTTCATCGTGGAGTAATGCGCGCCAGCGACTGCAACCTCTTCTAATTGCGGGTAAGCAGCCGACGCCGCCTGACGCACCACCGATCGGGTGTAGTAGTTGATGCCTAGATGATCGATCGGTACAGCGATGGTCGCCATATCGTTTGCCTCAATCGTCGGCATTGCGGCGGCGTAGTCTGATGTGATGTCTTCAGGGTACTGCCCACGAAAAATCGCGTCTAAAAACCAACGATTGAAAATGCCGTCGCCACGTATTGCAGCGGCCTCATCTTCGCTGCGATCGCTCGCAGCTGTGTACGGTTTCACATCGAGCACAATACCGATGGACACGTCTGGCTTCACGCGCCGCGCCGCTTGTACGGCAAGCCCGTGCCCCAACAACAAATGGTGCGCTGCGCGAAGCGTTGCCTCAAGCGACTGCATTCCCGGCGCATGCCGACCTTCGAGATGCCCCACATACGCGCTACAGCGCGGCTCATTCAACGTGGCCCAACGCGCGACGCGGTCGCCTAAGCGACGAACCACGGCCTCGGTGTAGTCGGCAAACGCCTTGGCGGTGCTTCGCACTTGCCAGCCGCCCTCCAGCGCAAGCGTTTGCGGCAAATCCCAGTGGTAGAGCGTTGCATAGGGCACGATGCCACGAGCGAGCATGCCGTCCACTAGCCGGTCGTAAAAATCCAGTCCTGCCGCGTTAATTTGCCCGCGTCCGTTCGGAAAGATACGCGGCCAGGCAATCGAAAAACGGTAGGCTTGAAGTCCCAGAGACTTCATCAAGTCTAGGTCTTCAGCCCAACGCTCATAGTGCCCGCATGCGATATCGCCCGTCGATCCATCGCGAATGTTTCCCGGCGTACGCGCGAACACGTCCCACCAGCTCTCGCCGCGACCATCCGCGGTGACTGCGCCTTCAATTTGGTAAGACGACGTCGCGGCACCAAACAAAAATTTGGCGGGGAAATCGCGAACACTCGGAAACTGGACGGTTGAATTCACGACAGAACCTTGAAAACTGATCAACAACGCAAAGAGACGAATAGCGTCGCGATTGTTTCTCGTGTCGTCAGTTGTAGCTTGAGCTTCTGGCTGGACACTGTACGGTGCTGCAATCGGCCGAATCATTTTCATGATCGCGCTACGTAGCGGCTTGGGCGCGATCGCCTCCACCTCGGGCGCGAGCCGCAACCAATGCGGACAGCATGATCGCTCACTTCAACCAGCAACGTAAAGCACATCCGACCGTCGGCGCTGATCGTTGGTCGATTCTCCGAGAGTGCTCCCGCAAGGAGTGCGCTCGTTAGGCGCAGTTGTTTGAGGCCGACCTCGCCGGCGAGCACGGTTGCGCGCGTTAGATGCAGTTCCGTTTCGACACGCGCAACTGACGCATTCCAGTAGCCCGCGAGATCAAGTTTCTTCGGTCGCCGTGCGGCATCGGCTAACACATTAACGTCGAGGATGTTTGACACGCGATACGTGCGCGCAGCTTCATCACGCGCCGCTCTTGAGCACTCAGCCGGGCGGTGAGAGCGTTCGCCTCCCGATGCGCTTTCAAGTCACATCGCAGATGCGTAATCTGCATTTCGACGTCAGCGGCTTTCAACGCCAGATTTGGCAGCTTTTTTTGACGCAGCGTCTTGCGCAACCGCGCTATCGACCGCGCTCGCGATGACCATTCCTGCAGCCGCTTGCAACAGCGCCCGTCGTGCGGGTTCGCTTCGCGCGGGCTGATCTGCGGTGCGCTTGTTTTCCTCGGACATCGTCGTCTCCTTGTGCAGTACACGTTTGAAAGAAGCGTGCACTGTACGAAGCAATACATGACGAGGCATGTCATGTATCGAACGATGGCAGAAAAACAAGCCAAGAAGCAACTCGCGATTTACAAATCACCAATTTCCGCAAATCGATTATTTACTTGGGCTAAAAGCCCGTTTTTTTAGTTATCTATTCAAAAGTAAATTCACTTCTAGCCCTCATTGAATTTGGGATATCGACGAATTTTTTGACTATCAGATGAACGAACGTGATCGCGTCTACATCGACGCTTCGAGCAGCTCGCGGTAGTCCGCAGCGCTCGCAATGCGCGGATTCGTTTTGTGGCAATGATCTGCAAGCGCGCCGTCGATCACTTTCGTGAACCACTCACGCTCCACCTTCATCGAGGCGAGTCCGTTCGGAAGACCAAGTTTCGCATTTATGTCACGAATCGCGGCGCCGATATCGTTCGCGGAGGATAGGTTCATCGCTTGCGCCATGCGCTCTAGGCGCTTTTCCTTTTGAACGCTTTCGACACTCGAATTAAAAGCTACCACCGCGGGCAGAAACATCGCGTTCAAGGTGCCGTGATGAAGTTTGGGATTCACCCCGCCCAAGCTGTGGCTCAAGCTATGAACACAGCCCAAGCCCTTTTGAAACGCCATCGCGCCCTGCATGCTTGCTGACATCATCATCAAACGCGCTTCGCGATCTTGTCCGTCTTTTGTTGCGCGTTCGATGTGCGCCCACCCGCGCACGAGACCATCAAGTGCGATGCCGTCAGCAGGCGGATTGAATGCTGCGCTCATGAAAGTTTCCATGCAATGCGCGATCGCATCCATGCCCGTTGCCGCCGTCAACATTGGCGGCAACCCAAACGTCAGCTCGGGATCACAAATGGCTGCCTTCGGAATCAGGTGCATCGAATGAAAACCGAGCTTTCGGCCATCATCGACGATGATGATTGAGCCACGCGCGACTTCACTGCCCGTACCCGCCGTGGTCGGTACGGCAATCAGTGGTACCGCGCGATCGGTAATCTTTGGCGAACCGCCTTCGATCGTTGCATAGGTTTTAAGTGGGCCTTCATGTCGCGCCGCAATGGCCACGCCTTTTGCGCAATCGATGGAGCTGCCACCACCCACTGCGATCAAGCCATCACACGCGTTCGCCTTAAACACATCAACAGCGGCGCGTACTGCGGCCTCGGTCGGATTCGACGGTGTTTGATCGAACACTGCGTAAGGCAAACCGCCTAACGCCGCCTCTGCTCTCGCGAGCACCCCCGCAGCGCGCACGCCTGCATCAGTGACGATCAGCGGTTTGGTGATCCCCACACGATCGCACTCGCCTTTCAAAAGCTGGATCGCACCGAAGTCGAGTTGGATTTGCGTGACGTAATTGATGAAAGCCATGGCACGAGGGGAGTTAAATCAACGACGCAGCAATGATAGTGCTCGCGCTACGCCAACCAATCGCTCTTCTTCACGCAATGAAACGGCTCTGTAGGCGCGGGCTTGACCGCGCTTCGTTGCCGAACGAACCGAAGCAACGAAGCGACGTCAAGCCGTCGCCTACAACTCGCGTACTCAAAACGAAATTCTTCTGAATTGATGTTGCGCATTTCATGAACAAGACCTCTGCACAACGCAGCGAGAGCCCGTCAGGCGAGGAAAAAATCCGCGAAGACGCCGGAGCGTACGTAGGTACGTGAGGATTTTTCGCGGATTTTTGACGAAGCATCATGGGCTCGCAGTAGTTGTGCAGAGGTCTTTGAATGAGGAATTCCGCGTGCGCTTGTCGCTTCGTGCACTCTGCGCTACCGACGGCCTACGTACCGCACTAAAACCCAAACTTCGCGCCCGCGCCGAAGAGTGTGGCAACGCCTAACATCGCAAAGATCGCTGCAGCGATGGAGTGCACGAGCTTCATTGGAATCTTGTTCGCAAGTTTGTCGCCTACGAACACGGCCGGTACGTCCGCGATCATCATGCCAAGCGTCGTGCCGATCACCACCATCAAAGGGGCTGCGTAATGCGCCGCCATCGCAACGGTTGCGATCTGCGTTTTGTCGCCCATCTCGGCCAGGAAAAACGTAATCAAGGTTGCGCCAAACACGCCGAACTTTTGCGCGATCTGCGTTTCTTCCGCCTCAATTTTGTCGGGGATCAAGGTCCAGATCGCCATGCCGATGAACGACAAACCGAGTACCCAGCGCAACACTTCCGGGCTGATCGTGGCCGTGATCCACGCGCCGAGTGCGCCCGCCAGACTGTGGTTCGCAATCGTGGCCACCAAGATGCCAAGAATGATCGGAAGCGGCTTTTTGAAACGCGCAGCTAACAGAAAGGCGAGAAGTTGAGTTTTGTCGCCGATTTCAGCGAGGGCAACAACTCCGGTGGAGACAAGAAAGGGTTCCATCAATAGACTCAGGCCGGTTCATGGACGAATGACCACAACGCATCCCCGGCCAATAGCGGAGGCGATGTGGTCAAAGGTCTTGCCAGGCGTTGGAACCGCTTATGCCATGACCTGTGGGTCAAGTGTGTTGACGTAAGCTTCTTCGAGGTGAAGAGCGGCTACTCCCCAATGACAAAACGAAGTTTAGCAGCGCAATCTGTCGCGTCGCTGAGCGGGGCGCTCTACTCGCGAAGACTTACCACTTCATCTCGCCCTTGTTCACTTTGGCGCCGATGTCGAGCGCGATCGCGAGTTTCGCATCTGGATACGCGCGCTTCATGGATTCAATGAGATCAGCGCTTTGTTTCGCGGAAGCAAGGTTCCTCTCAAATGTCTGTAAGTATTGCTTCGTGTGAGCAATCGCTGTTGCATCCATCGCGTTGCCACTCGCCATGTGGCCCGGCACGACCGTTGTTGGCTTCAGCGCCGCCATTTCATCAAGCGCTGCGATCCATGCCGCCCGCTCCGCCAGCGTTTGCGTATCAGCGGTCCACACATGTAAGCCGCTACCAAACACGCCGATCGTGCCCGTGATCGTCTTCGCTGCAGGAATCCACACATACGGGCGATGCGCGAGCGCGCCCGTTGTGCCGCGCAGCTCGATTGCCTGACCGTCGACGATTAACGTCGTTCCGCTCAGCGGTTTTGGTACGACAGGGTTCTTGGGCGCATTCGCACCCATCTTGGGGCCCCAGAATCCGATCTTGCTCGCAAGCTTCGCATTGATTTTTTCGAGCACTGCGGGCGTGGCGAGCACTTCTGCGTTTGGGAAGACTTGTTTGAGCGTTTCCGCGCCGAAGTAGTAATCCGGGTCCGCTTGGCTCACCAAAATCGTTTTCAACTCGCGCCCACTATCGAGCACGTTTGCCGCGATTCGGAGCGCGTCAGCACGTGTAAATCCTGCATCAATTACGAGCGCTTCTTTCTCGCCGTAAACTAGCGTTGAGTTCACGTGAAAACTGTTTGCGTCTGATGTGTACACCTTCACGGTGAGCGGCGATTGAGCCTGCACGGAGGCTAGCGCGAGCGCAGCCGTTGCCGCGCTAAGAATTCGAGTAATCATGTGTGTTCCTTTTTGTACTGAAGAGATGGGTCGCGATTTGCGACTACGGACGCGCCACGGTGAAGCGGGCTCGCAGATGTTTCGGTTGCTCAATTTCATCGACGATGGCGACTGCTAAGTCCGCCACCGAGATGCCTGCGGGCGGGCCTTCCAGCGTCATCAGCAATTGCTCGCCGCCAACGCGATAGCGCCCCGTCCGCTCGCCTGGTTCGAGCATCGCGGGCGGGCTTATGAAACTCCAGTCGAGCGTCGTGTTGCTGCGCAGGCCCGTGAGCACATCACGCGCTGCCTTAGCGCCTGGCACGATGTTCGGCGGCACATGATCGGTGAAATTCGGTGTGTCGACGAGTTGAACGCCAGGCGCAACGAACAAACTGCCCGCGCCGCCAACCACCACGAATCGCTTCACGCCGGATGCTTCCACCGCGCGATGGATCGCGTTCGAGCCTTCAATGAATTTCTCGTAGAGCGCATCCACCGTCCAACCGGGGTTGAATGCGGAGATCACCGCATCGTGTCCGCGTAGCGCATCCGTCATTGCGTTCACGTCCGTTGCGTCGATCCCAAGTACCGTCACAGCGCTTGCTGGAGCGATCTTGCCAGGGTTGCGAATAATCGCGCTTACCGTGTGGCCGCGTGAAACGAGTTCAGAAAGTACCGCTGCGCCAACAAATCCGCTCGCGCCAATGAGTGCAATTTTCATGATTCATCCTTCGAAATTGAGAGTGAATGAATGCTATTCACTTCATAATCCTTTGATAAGTCGCCATAATTCGATATTACTTTGAAGCATGGCTAACAAATGGACGATCTAAAGTCACTCGCGGTATTTGCCGAAACGGTCGCGGCGGGTTCCATGAGCGCGGCGTCAAGACGCTTGGGCACGAGCCCCTCCGCCGTGAGCCAAACCATCCGCGCGCTCGAGCAACGCGCGGGCTTCGCCCTGCTCCATCGCTCCACGCGCAAACTCGCGCTCACCGACGCGGGCGAGCGCTTTTATCCGCATTGCAAGCGGCTCTTGGATGCGGCGCGCGCCGCTGAAGATTCGCTGCAACAAGCGCGCGATGCGCCCACGGGTGAGTTGCGTGTATCTGCCCCCGTGGGCTTCGCCACCTACATTGCACAAGCGCTCGCTTCGCTCTTCGCTGACGCGCCCGAACTGCGGCTGCGGCTTTTGGTGGACGATGCGATGATTGATTTGATTGATGCGCGGATCGACGTCGCGATTCGCGTGGGAAAGCTTGCCGATTCGAATTGGGTAGCGCGTCGGCTGTGTGATTTCGACATGTTGCTCTGCGCGTCGCCCGACTATCTCGCGCGCCACGGTACGCCGCTTTCACCGCAAGAATTAACCGCGCACCAGTGGCTCGTGGCCGGCCGCATGACCGAATCTCAAGCGCAATCGCTCGTGCTCGATCTCCTATCGCGGAATGACGAAACCGCGCGGATCGAAGTGAACGCACGAATCGCGAGCAACAACCAAGTCGCACTCCAACAAATGTGCGAACACGGCTTGGGTATCGCGCGCCTGGTCGGGCCCGATGCCCTGACCGCGCTTCGTCGCGGCGCGCTCGTGCAAGTATTGCCGCAATGGAGACTGCCCTCAGTGCCCGTTTGGGCAGTCACGCCCAACCGAAGTGGCGAAGAAGCCAAAGTGCGCGCCGCGCTCAATGGCTTCAAGCGCTACTTCGCGTCGCTGGAGACGACGGTTTAGCAGCACGCTATCAAAGAGTGGAAAAGGTAGCCCGAAGCGATTTCGGCGAACCGCACAACCTGTAGGCGACGACTCGGCGTCGCTTTCAATGTTTCGTTCACCACTCGCCAATCAAAAAACGCGCAGCCTGTAGGCGACGACTTGGCGTCGCTTTCGGTGTTTCGCTCGCCACTCGCCAATCAAAGCGCGTTTAACCTGATCGCACCTACAAGCAGCGCGAACGCGAATTCCAAGCCATCCTGCATCAATCAACAAGCATCGCGATACGTAGCGCTAAATCTCCCGCAAATCACGCACGGTTTCCACTGGCGGAAAATCCAAATACTCATCCGGCAGCCCAGCGCGATTTACCCAAATCGCGCGAAAGCCAAACGCGCTCGCGCCCGCCACATCCCAACGATTCGACGACACAAACGTCACCTCGCTCGGTGACACGTTGAACGCCTCGGTCACCAGCGCATACGTCTTCGGCGATGTTTTGAAAACGCCTGCCGCCTCCACAGAGATCACACGATCCAAAAGCGGCAGCAAGTCCGCGCTCGAAAACGCCGCATCGAGCATGCTCGAGTTGCCATTGGAGAGCACCGCTGTGCGCACGTTCGAATTCGCCTGCGCACTGCCCGCATCCGCCGCAGCATCCACTGCAGCATCCGTGCGACCCGCGCACCGCGCACGCAACGTACCGAGCACCTCAGCCACTTCAGGATACGCCACCAAATTCCGATACGCATCCAACAAGCGCGGCTTTAACGCCACATCCACCGAAGGCAAACGCGCCAACGCATGATCCAGCGCCCGCTCGGTCAACAGCCAAAACGGCTCATAGCGCCCGATCAACGAATACACCCAACTGTATTCAAGCTGCTTCGCCCGCCAAAGCTCCGACAAACGCGCCGCATCCGCCCCTACCGCCGTCGCGTGTTGCGCGACCGCAGAGTTCACATCCAGCAAAGTGCCGTAGGCGTCGAAGACGTAGAGCGTGGTCATGGTGCACCAGTCTCCGAACTTCGAATTGGCTCGTACAAGTACTTTTGAAATTCAAAGAACATCCCGCGAACTTCGTCTGGCTTGCCCAGATCGCGAAATGCATCGTTAATCGCGTTGTTGTACTTTAGGCGAAGTAGCGGCGAAAGCTTCTCGGAATCAAGTTCATCAACACCTTGTGCCACGTAGTGCGACAACACGAAGTCGATGAATTCTTTTTGGCGGTCAGTAAATCGGTGATTCGTTGCGACGCGTGCAGATTGCGCGCGATCACTCCTCGAAATCGGGCTAGAGGCAAAAGCAACATAAGCGAGCACATCAAACAGATCCGAGTTTTCGGCGTCGATTAAGCGTTGCATTTCGGAAAACACATCGCGTCCAAATCCTTTTTCGCGTAGCCCATCAAGAAGCTGCTTGCGTGTGTCGGGCGCGCTCCATAGCTTACGCAGCTCGGCCTCATCCTTGAATAGCTCGGGTAACACGCCGAAGAGCGATTCCAAGAATTGCGCGGCTGACATTGGGCGACCTTGAGCGTCAAGATACGAGGTCGCAGACATGCTTTGAATCAAGCGAAATTTCCCGTCAGCAAGCTTGATCCTCACCTTTGCTGGGCGCTGATTCGCATCATATGCGGCACGGGGCTCTTCCACGCGATGAACATTCGCGTCCATCGGGTCGCGCGGCGCGTAAGGGTTCACGGCCGCTTCTGGCTCGAGTGGCTCGCCGTCCCATTCCGGATCGTTGAATAGGTGATGCGCTTGCACGAAATCGTAGATCGTGAAGAAGTCTTTCCCGTCTGCGAGCCGTGTACCGCGTCCGATGATCTGCTTAAACTCAATCATTGAGTTCACTGGTCGCAACAGAACGATGTTTCGTACGTTCCGTGCATCCACACCCGTTGAGAGCTTTTGCGATGTGGTGAGAATTGTTGGGATCGTCTTTTCGTTATTCCGAAAGTCCTTCAAGTATTGATCGCCGAGCGCGCCATCGTTCGCCGTGACGCGAACGCAGTAAAGCGGGTCTTTGCTTTTCTTCACCTGATTGATCAAGTCGCGCACTTGCGCGGCGTGCGCCTGATTCGCACAGAACACGAGTGTCTTTTCGCGCTGATCGATCATGTTCATGAAAAGACTTACGCGATATTTCTCGCGCTCGGCGATTTCGATCGTGCGATTGAAATCTTTCTCTTCGTATCTCTTCTTCGTCTCGACTTCACCTTCGAGCACATCATCGTCCGGCGTATAAACGTAGTCGTCGATCGTCGTCGCAATCTGTTTGACGCGAAACGGCGTAAGAAATCCGTCGTTGATGCCGTCTTTCAGCGAGTAGACGAATACAGGTTCGCCAAAGTAGGCATAGGTATCAACATTGTCGCGGCGCTTCGGTGTCGCGGTCAGGCCGAGCTGCGTCGCGGTCGCGAAGTATTCAAGGATGCCGCGCCAACTGCTTTCATCGTTCGCCCCGCCACGATGACACTCGTCGATGATGATGAAATCGAAGAAGTCAGGCGGGTAGTCGCCGAAGTTTGGTGCGGGCTCGCCGTTCTCTGCGCGGCCGCTCATAAAGGTTTGAAAGATCGTGAAGAACACGCTTGCGTTCTTCGGTACGGAGCCTTTCTTCCTGATTTCATCGGGATCAACGCGTACGAGCGCATCCTCGGTGAACGCTGAAAACGATAAGAAATCGCTGTACGCTTGATTGCCTAGCGTGTTGCGATCGGCAAGAAACAAAATGCGCGGCCTGCGCGTCGGTTCACCGTCCGAGTTCCATTTCGCTTGAAACAATTTCCACGCGATTTGAAACGCAATCGATGTTTTTCCTGTCCCTGTCGCCAGCGTTAACAGCACTCGCTTTTTGTTTTCGGCAATCGCATCCAACACACGATTTACCGCGATTTCTTGATAGAACCGTAGCGACCACGAACCGCTCTTGTCGGGCGATTCAACCGCAGCAAACCGATCTCGCCACGCGTTTTGCGCAGCGAACGTGAGATCCCACAATTCTTGTGGTGACGGAAACGCATCGACGAAAAGCTCGTTCCCGCTTTCGAGATCGATTCGATAAATGCGTTTTCCATTTGCGGCAAACGTGAAGCGCAGCGCAAGTTTCATCGCGTCGCGTTTTGCCTGCGCAACACCCTCGCTCACATCAACGTCTACTGCTTTCGCCTCGATCACCGCGAGTTTTGTATTGCGAAACTCCAGTACGTAATCCGCTTTTGATTTCTCTCCCCGTTTGCCGAATCCTTGAATACGTCCTGGCGCGATTTCGTATTCACGACGAACGCGGCTTCCTTCAATGACGCCCCAACCCGCTGCGAGAAGCGCGGGATCAATCAGCTCAGCACGGGTTTCGCTCTCGTTCATCGGTTCATTCACCCTCACTCGCGGTACTTTGCACGCCAATGCCATACGGCACAAATGCGTTTGAATCTTTAGTGAGCAACTTAAGCAGCTTTGAATGGATGAACAGCTTTTCTTTCCCGGCACGCATTTCTTCAAGTACGCCGATATCGACCAGCGCTTTCAAATGTCGCGACGCGGCTTGCCGCTGCACAATTCCTCTTTCGGTCAGCGATTGAATTCTGCAATACGGCAATTCAAAGATTTGATCCACCAGTTCGCGCGAGTAAATTTTTTTTGCGTTTGTTTTCACGTGATGCAGCGTGTCAGCCTGCAGCGCGCGGATCGCGGCTATTTTTTGCGTAGTCCACTGTGCAGTTTCCTCAACGCCTTTAAGCATGTAGAGAATCCAAGGTTCCCACGCTTCTTCGCGGGTGACGTCAAGAAGCAAACGATAGTAATCCGCTTTGTTTCGAATGATGTAGCGACTCAGATAGAGAATCGGCAGGCTCAACAATCGTTCCTGAATCAGAAACAAACTATTGATCACGCGTCCAGTGCGACCGTTGCCATCGGTAAACGGATGGATTGCCTCGAATTGATAGTGCCCCACCGCCATGCGCACCAGCGGATCGAATTCCTGCGCCTCGTGCATGAAGCGCTCCCAATTGGCAAGTTTGCTGCGAATCACATCTTCGCCAGCGGGCGGCGTGTAGATCACCTCGCCGGTACGGTCGTTAGCAAGCGTCGTCCCCGGCACGCGGCGCACCTGCATGTCCACGCCCTTAATGCGTGTGCAGATTTGTTCGGCCGTGCGAGTGACCAGTGGCCGCTCGGAAAGCGCGGCAAAGCCCTCCATCAGCGCTTGACGATAGCGCAGCGCTTCGCGGGTCGCCGGATCAGCCGCGCTTTCAGTTTCATCGCGGAAGCGAAACAGCGCATCCGTCGTGGTCACGATGTTTTCGATCTCGGAACTCGCCTGCGCCTCAAGCAAGGGCAGCGTATTGATAAGCACGGTCTGATTCGGAATCAATTCCGCCGCCTGTTTCAATTCCGCCAGCTGCGCCCGAGCCTCCACGCATTGCTTCAACACCGCTTTGGTTTCCAGCTCTTCGGTCGGCGGCAGCGCAGGCAAATCGTTGTAAGCCACGTCCGCACGCCACGGCTGGCGTGTCATGTTCACGTTTTCAGTTTTTTGCGACATGTTGGGAAGTGTATGTCGTCGCTTGCGACACGTCAAAGGAACGTGTCGCGATTTCTCATTTTTTGCGACATATCGCGTACTTCATGTCGTCGTAAGCGACATATCGAAGTTACGTGTCGCAGTTTCTCGATTTGCGCAACATGATGCGACCGAACGGCGCTCACATTGCTGGACGACAGTCCGATCTCCGATGTAACTTGCGCAAGAGTGGTGACTGTTTTAGCCACTCAGTAGGCTAGACCCTAGATTCTAGGTTCTAGCTTCAGCATATTCACTTAACGCCCACTTTTATCGGGGATAGGCGTTATTTCTATTCATTTTCAATAGATTTATTAACAATGACCTAGCCCCTATAAGATTGAGCGATAAAGGCAAAAGCAGATAATCAATGACGGAAGTTTAGCGGCTCATCCCCCTACAACCGCCCGCTAAACGCCTGATGCAACAACGACTTCTTCAACTCGTCGAGCGCGGTGAGTTTTTGTTGGTAGATGCGTTCGAGGCTAACGGTTTCGGCGCTCAATACATCTAGTTTTTTGACAATATGCTTCTGTTCGGCAACCGGAGGAAAGGGGAAACGTTCATGCTCGAACGTGCCCATATTGATGTTTGCTTGCGCACTGCCTTTGCCCATCGCCTGAATGCGAGCCTTGAAGGATTGCAGTAAGTACTCGATAAAGTCAGCGTTTGCTTCGTTTGGATTAGGCACGACGCCGATCACACTATCGGGAAAACATGCTTCAAAGCTAAGGATTCCAGTTTCCGCAATGTTTGCTGCAATGGTGATGCAAATCGTTCCTTTCGGCCACAACTTACTCTGCGCCAATCCCGCGTCACTGTAAGTCTGCGAGTACTCAGTGATGAAGTGCTTCGAGTTTCGAATGTCGCCAGTCTGAATAAACGGGTACCGTCCACCGTAAAGAGCGGGATCATTTCGCGGTCTGTGCTTTGACTTACCTCGTCCAAACGCAGCGGAAATTTCTTCGAGCGTTTTCATGCGCCATCCATCGCCTCGCTGCGTGAAAACAGATTGCAGGTGGCTTTCGAATAGGGCGCGGGCGTTTTGGAGGTTCTTTTCGGCGTTGGCTTTGGCGGTGGCGATGCCGTCAAACGCTTCGTCGAGGATGCCGACGATGCGTTGTTGTTCGGGGAGGGGCGGAACGGGTAAAGCAATCTGGCCGAGTTTGCTCCTGCTGATGCGCTTCCGGGTAGTGCCCGTTGTCTCCGAATCCACGGCGCTAAGGTAGTCAACAGATTGGGAGAAGTATTTGAAAAACGTCGGAAGCATTTCCCGCTCGTTGAAGCGGACAATCGTGCAGTCAACTGCAGTAATCATCCGCTCGCACGTGTCAGGCAACATGCAGCTTCTACCCACCGGATCGGGGAGGCGTGAAATTAAACAATCGCCCTTGAAGATTTCGGTGCAGCGTAATCTAGTGAACGTCTCCTCAGAGACATAGCGAGCCTTCTCGTCGCGATCCTTAAATTCGCCTTCGCCAACGTTGCCAGTTTGAATCAGGCGAATGCCGTCTGAAGATTGGTCTTTACTTTCAATCCAATCGCCATCGGCGAAAACTTCGCACAAATCTGCGAGCGCCTTTGTCGGCCACCCCGCCTTCACGCGCGAACTCCCACGCTGTCATTCCCGCGAAGGCGGGAACCTAGCCCCTGAAAGGTCGGCGTTTCTCGCGCTATTGATAAAACGCAACCGATCCCGGTCTGGGTCCCCGCCTCCGCGGGGATGACAGGAGTGTGAGCGGGAACTGCGAAAAACACCGCTTTCGAGTGCCACGTGTGGGTCCCCGCCTTCGCGGGGATGACACCGATACTACTCATACCAACGCCCGAATTGACGCAAGCACATTTGCGGCTTCCTGATCCAGCGCCGCAATCTCATCCATGATGGCTTGCGGGCTGCGATGCTTCACTTCAGTTACTGCGCTCGGGTTTTTCACGGAGAGATCGAAGGTTTCAGGATCGACCTTGCTGGCATCGATGCTCCAGCTCTTCGCGGAATTCGCGAACGTCTTTTGCAGCTCAATAAACTCGATCAGATCGTCGTCATTGAGCGGATTGGTTTTGCCTATGTTGCGGCCGGGATCGAGTTGGTAGTACCAAACGTTTCTCGTTGGCGCACCCTTCTCGAAAAAGAGGACGACGGTTTTCACACCCGCGCCTAAGAACGTGCCGCCGGGGCAATCGAGCACGGTGCGTAAATTAAAGTTCTGCAGCAGCTCACGACGCAAGCTGACCGATGCGTTATCCGTGTTTGAAAGAAACGTGTTTTTGATCACGACTGCGGCGCGACCGCCCGCACGCAACATGCGCATGAAGTGTTGCATGAAAAGAAACGCAGTTTCGCCGGTGCGAATTGGAAAGTTTTGCTGCACTTCCTTGCGCTCTTTGCCGCCAAACGGCGGATTGGCGAGGATCACGTCCATGCGATCGCGATCTTGAATATCGTCCAGGTTTTCGGCGAGCGTGTTGGTATGCACGATGTTCGGCGCTTCGATGCCGTGCAAGATCATGTTCATGATCGCGATCACGTAAGCGAGCGATTTCTTTTCTTTGCCGAAAAATGTGCGCTCTTGCAGCGTTTTTAAGTCGTTCGCAGTTAGGTTAGATTTCGCCCACAAATAGTCAAACGCTTCGCAGAGAAAACCCGCCGAGCCCACGGCACCGTCATAAATTTTTTCGCCGATCTTCGGATCGATCACGCGAATCATGGCGCGAATGAGCGGGCGCGGTGTGTAGTATTCGCCGCCGTTTCGCCCGGCGTTGCCCATGTTTTTGATCTTCGCTTCGTAGAGGTGCGAAAGCTCGTGTTTTTCCTTTTGCGAGCCGAAGCGCAGCGTGTCGATTTGATCGATGATTTCGCGCAGGTTGTAGCCGCTGGTGATCTTGTTTTTAATCTCGCCGAAGATTTCGCCGATTTTGTATTCGAGCGTGTTTGAGCCGCTGGCGCGCTGTTTGAAGCCTTGCAAATACGGAAACAGCGTTCGGTCTACAAACTCCGTTAAATCGGGGCCAGAGAGCGCTTTCTTGTGATCAAGCTTGCCATCGGCATCCTTCGGCGCGGCCCAGCTTTCCCAGCGATACGGCGCGGCGATGATGAAGGTGTATTTCTTTCCCTCAAGCTCAGCTTCTTGCGCTTTTTCATTCTCCAGCGCATCGAGATACTTCAGAAACAAAAGCCACGAAGCTTGCTCGGTGTAATCAAGCTCAGTCGTACACCCCGCTTCTTTCCAAAGTACGTCGTCGATATTTTTGAAGGTTTGTTCGAACATGAAGCGGTGTTGCTCTATTTATGACCGCTTGTATTTTGTCGGATTGCTGACGCGTACCAATAAAAACAGCCGCGAAGGGCGGCTGCTTTTATTGGGTAGACCCGGCGAGCGCCCTCGATACGCTCGATCTTCCGCTAGCCCACAGCTCAGAACCGATAACTCAGCGAAGCCGCGCCGACGGTACTCTTTTTCGTTGCGAAGAGTGGGCTCAGCTCCGCCGATTCGCGCAGTTCGTGGCGACCGACACTGGCTGTGGCCGACCAGTGCTTGTCGATTGCGTAGTTGAGGGCCATGCTGAAGTCGCAGCTGATCCAGCCTGCTTTGGCGTTGTACACGCGGTTGCCCGAGCGTGCGGCCTGGGCAGCGGTGACGCCGTAGTAGGTTTGCGCGTATTTGCGATCAGCATGCGTGGCCGACAGGCTGAGTGAACCGCTGAGCTTATCGCCCATGAGCGGGACGTCCAGCGCGGCGCTAATTACGGTCTGGCTGCCGTATTCGCTCTTCGCACTTGCTAGGTGTGTCGCGTTGATTTTCACCAGTCCGTCGAAACCTTGGTAGCCCGCAAAAACGATGGCTAACGCAGTGCCGTCGATCTTGCCCATGCGGACAAGGCGCGGGCTGTCTTTGCGATCACCGTCTTTGCGGCCGGGGTCAGCGCCCGCAGCAACCCCCGCGTGGAAGCCGCCTTCTTGCAGGAGGTTGTAGCCGATGCCGCGCTCGGTGCTAGCGAAGAAGCGGCCCTTTTGGTAGTTGATGCCAAACGTGGGAGACCACTTGGCTTTGTCGCTTGCTTCACCGATCAAGTTGCGATTGGTGAGCTCAGCACCGAGGCTCAGGCTGAGTTCTGACTCGTTGCCGGTTTGTTCAGCGGCGTGGCTCACATGTGCGAGGCCGACGCCTACGAATGCGACGATGAGGGGGAGGAGGGAAGTCTGTTTCAAGAGGAATGTTCCTTGTTGTTGTGACGTGACATGAAAAGCGCGCGCGCAGGCGCACGCCACCGGGGTTGGCGGTTCGGTTATTGGTTTTTGGGTGTCGCGCGTCGCTAGGGGCGAGCTGCGCGTTGAGGGTGGCGCGCTGGCGCTAGTACGCTTACGCTGGTGCGGTTAAGGATGCGCTCATGTGGGCTTTCGCGCGATGGTGAACACGCGGAAATCTTTGCTCTTGGTGGTACCGTGACGCTCCACGGAAATCATCTCGAAGCCTTGGCGAACCATCGCCGCTTCCAAGTCGGGCGCTTTGAAGCACGACACTTGCGGCGCTTTGCCGAGCGCGCGCGCAATCGGCAGCGCGAGGTGGGTAATCAACGGGTTCATCTCGCCGACGCACGGCGTCTTTGTGAGCAGCATTCCGCCTGGGCGCAACGCGCGCAGCGCGAGGGCTAGCGTGTGATCCAAATCGTCCACAAGGTGCAACACGCTGAAGGCGATCACGACATCTTGGCTGCCGAGTGGCACGATCTCAACGTCAGCATCGGCTACTTCAAAACTCAATTGCGGCGTTGGCGCGCCCGCCAGTTTTTCTTGCGAAATGGCAATCATCTCCGCGGACAAATCGGTGGCGCGATAGCGACGCGTAAAGGGTGCGAGACGCAGCGCGATCGTGCCCGTGCCGCTACCTATTTCGAGCACGTCATGCTCCATACACAAAAGGCCTTTCACGCGCGCAAGCGTGGTCTCATAACCCACAACATCGGCAATCGGGTCGGTTGCGTACTTGCGCGCGATTCGATCCCAGAAACGCGCTTTGCGCGCCGCCTCAAGCGACGGCTGGGTGACGGGCGTGTGAGGCGCGGAGGATGACAAGGCGGGGTTGGACATTAAGTGCAGAAGTTTCAGCAGTGCGAATCGGTGCTAATGGGTGTTGATCGAAGTACGAAATGCTATCCATGCAAAACACGAAAGGGAATTGCGGTAAATTGCAGAGAACTCATGCATTTACGTATAGATAAGACCTATGCAACCTCTTGATTGGAACCAACTTCGAGCGTTTTTGGAGACGGCGGACACCGGTTCGCTCTCCGCTGCAGCACGCAAACTGGGCTTGACCCAGCCAACGCTCAGCCGCCAGGTGGCAGCCATCGAACAAAGTATGGGCGTGACCCTCTTTGAGCGCGTGGGCAAGGCGATGGTTCTCACGTCAACCGGTTTGGATCTTTTAGAGCACGCACGCGCGATGGGCAGCGCCGCCGATGCGCTTAGCTTAGCGGCCACTGGGCGTTCGCAGGCGGTGGGCGGTGTGGTTTCGGTGTCAGCCACGGACATCTTGGCCACCCGAATCCTGCCGCCGCTCGTAAGGCGGCTGCGCGAGAAAGCGCCCGGCATCGCGGTTGAGGTGATCACCACCGATTCGCTGAGCGACCTGCAACGTCGTGAAGCCGACATCGCGATCCGCCACGTAAAGCCTGAACAGCCCGATCTGATTGCGAGGCTCGTTCGAGAAGTGGATGCGTATTTCTACGCATCAGAGGCGTGGGTGAAAGCGCACGGCCACCCGCGAGCGGCTTCCGACGCAGCCAACGTTCCCTTCATCGGTTCAGATCGTAATGGCCTATACCTCGGCATGCTCCAGCACCATGGCCTGCGTGTCACGGAGGCGAACTTCTGCTGCTACGCAAACCACTCTGTCGTGCAATGGAGCCTCGTGCGCAATGGCGTCGGTGTCGCACCGATGATGGAAGAAGTCGCGCTCGCTACACCGGGCGTGGTGCGCGTGTTCGACGATTTGCCGCCCGTTCGCTTCCCGATCTGGCTAGTGTCACACCGCGAGCTGCGCACATCACGAAGTATTCGCGTGGTGTTTGAAGCGCTGGCCAACGGGCTCGCATCGATCAGCGACGTTTCGCCAGATTGACGGAGCGCAACACGCAAGTGCGTCTTCGCCTCCACGAGGGCGGAAGGCATCACTGTGTTCGCATCGTTTGCTCGCCCTCCACTTTTCGCAAGCGCTAATCCGTGCATCGAGCACGCATAGCTCCGCTCGCAAATGCAAATCATCAGATTGATCGTTGCAAAAAAAAGCCAGCGATCGCTGGCTTTCTGCAACGCCTAGTCAGGCATCAATAGTTGCTGCGACGCGCGTCGCCGTATCCACCGCTACGCGGCGGGCGCGCCTCCATCGGGCGAGCGATGTTCACGTTCAAATCGCGACCGCCCACGCTCTTACCGTTCATGCCGCGAACTGCGGCGTCGGCCTCCTGGCTGCTCGACATTTCGACAAAGCCGAAGCCTTTAGAGCGACCGGTGTCGCGCTCCATGATTACTTTGGCGGACTGCACATGGCCGAAATCCGAAAACTGTTGTTGCAGATCGCTGTCTTGCACTGAGTAGGACAGGTTACCGACGAATAATTTGGTGCTCATTTTGGAGCCTTTCACATAGGGCGCACTCGGAAAAGTGGTGCGCCGATTAAAAACGAATTGTTAAGAGATTTCAGCGCCTGCGCTGAAACACTGCGCCACCTGCCGAACGCGGCTGGCGGTTGTCGATATGACGGAAAGTGATACGGGCCTTCGTCAGGTCGTAAGGCGACATTTCCAGCGTGACACTGTCACCCGCAAGAATGCGGATGCGGTGCTGCCGCATCTTGCCGCAGGTATAAGCGATCACCTTGTGGCCGTTATCAAGCGTTACACGATAACGCGTATCGGGCAGCATCTCGTCGACTTTGCCCTGTATTTCGATCAGTTCTTCTTTGGCCATGAGCCCTCCTGGGTTTGATGGTTTAGTCAGCTGATGCGGGGTTGAGTAGCCAGTAACGGCCTTGCACTGCGGCATACATCAGTGCACTCTCCCGCGTTTTGAACGCTGGCTCAAAGGAATGGACTCGGTCGCGAGTTTGACGACCGGCGCAGGTCCGGATCGAGAGCAGCGCGGTGTGATGATCTGTGCGCTGAGAACGGCACAGTGGTGTGATCCGGAATTCGCCAAGGGCGAATGGACGTGTATTAGCAAATATCATTGATTCCAGTGTGTCGTGCGCGCGTGGCACGATTCGTCCCGTTGCAGACAGCAACGGAGTACGAGCAATCACGACCGAGCGTCGGTCGCGAAATAAAGGCTTGCCTGGGGAAAAGTAGACCGCTGTGGGGTCACACGGCGACGCGGTGTGCAGCGGTGGGGTGTGGTGTAGAGATGCCACAACCGGTTTCGAACCTGCTCGCGGAAAGGGAAGCAAAACACCGCGAGACCCCCAATGATACCTCTTTACGACACTTCGCGCCATTACTTCGATGATCTCGCGCCCGACCGTCGCAAACCTTACGCGCACCGCAAGCTCGATGCTAATGTTCGGGCTTCCCGGCCGCGATGGCACGCTCGTAGCCACGGCGCATGAAGCAGTTCATGCCCCGTGTCCGACTCTTGCCCGACGTCCGTCCCGGACGCGAATCCTAACCCCGCACGAAATCTCTCGATAAAAGCAAGACGCCACCGCGAGGGTGGCGTCTTGCTTTTTATGGTGGACCCGGCGGGGTTCGAACCCGCGTCCGAAAGCCATTGGTGGTCAGGACTACATGCTTATCTCACAATTTGATCTTGTTGACTGCGCGAGCATGAGCACCCTCGCCGCCAACCAGTTCGCTAAATTTCGGGCGCGCGTCGCAAACATCCGCGCGCCCTACTCGTGGCTAAGGGATACTGCTGTGGATTACTCCACCCGACGTTCACGCCCATCGGTGCAGCACTCGAACCTAGTTTTTAATTAGGCTGCGAGACGGCTTTCGCCGTAGAAGCTATCGTTTGCAATTAAATTGCTTTGGCTGGATTAACGAGGTGTACCGCCTCGGCATGCCCCAAGCGCACGTCAGAACTTCCGTCGAAACCAGGATCGGGCCCGAAATCGAAACGGTCGCTCGCGCGATTGCGAAGACTAAGCGCCTATTTTAGGACGGTTGGCGGAATTAAAAGGGCGAACCTGAAACGGCGAGACGCATCAACGTAGTGTTGAGAATCGCATGATAGCTGTTCGCCTGATACCCATATATAGTCAGGCGCGCATAACAAATATCTTTTATTCGTTAAACATATTTAAATCTTACTAGCCCCAATAAAATGGCGACTAACGCAACAAAGTTGTAAAAAACTATGTCCGGCGCTGATGCAATTGTCGAGGAATCCGAATGCGAGCCTGCGGGCGATGGTCGCCCGCGCGCAGGGTCGTTGGCCTGGTATCCGCGAGCCACTGGTGTCCACAGCCGTAACACTCTGATTTCGCGCTATAATTTCTGGCTTTCCCTGATGTTCATTAACCCGAACGCATTCGCTGTCCATTCGACGTTGGCGAGCGTTCAGATCCTTCGGTCGTACAGGGACGTTTTGCCGAAGTTACCCGCGCCGCCTCGAAATTTTGTAGAGCCCGCGCGAAGGAGTGCCAACCATGGCCCGCGTATGTCAAGTCACCGGCAAAAAGCCGATGGTGGGAAACAACGTTTCTCACGCCAATAACAAAACCAAACGCCGTTTCCTCCCGAATTTGCAAAACCGCCGCTTCTGGGTTGAGAGCGAGAATCGCTTCGTGCGCCTCCGCTTGACGACCTCTGCGATCCGTTTGATCGATAAGAACGGAATCGATGTCGTGCTGGCCGATCTTCGCGCCAAAGGCGCCATCTAATTCGAAGGGAGAGACATCATGCGTGAAAAAATCAAACTCGAATCAACTGCTGGCACCGGCCATTTCTACACCACGACCAAGAACAAAAAGACGATGACTGAAAAGCTCGTCATGAAGAAGTTCGATCCGGTCGCACGTAAGCACGTGGATTACAAAGAGACGAAGCTGAAGTAATTCGCCTCTTCGCCTCGCTGTGTGTTTGCAGCGAGAAACAAAAAGCCCGCTCGGTAACGCCAGCGGGCTTTTTTGCTTTTTGGTGAGTCTTTTATGCGGCGCGAAGCGTCAGCACGCCCACCATAAACATCGCGCAACCCAGCCACTGCCAGCGAGTTAGTCGTTCCCGGAAGAAAAATGTTCCGATCAAGAGCGCGAACACCATGCTCGAATCGCGAAGCGATGCGCCGATGACGGTTGGCAGTTTTGTAAACACCCACAGAATCAGCAGGTACGAGAGCGTTGAAATGATCGCACTGCCGATGCCAATTCTCCAGTTCGAGCGAACAATCGCAATCACTGAACGCCTCGACTGAAGCTGAAAAATGATGCTCACGACCACTGCGTTGACAACGGTTTGAGCAACGCCATACTCGAGCGCGCCGACATCAATGGCGCCACGGGCATCCGCATAAATCGAGAACGCCACGCTCAGCCCGGACGCGACGGCAAAGGCGCTCGCGGCACGCGCAGTTGCAGCACCAACGTGATCGTCCTTTGCCTTCGCCCCGCGCATCGCGGCAAGCAACACGCCGACAGAAATTGTTGTTACGCCTAACACGCCCAGAAGACCGAACGACCGATCAGAAACCCAGAGCGAAAGCGGCATGAGCACCCACGGTGCCGTGGCACGGCTAATGCCATAGGTCACCGCGTAATCTCCGCGCTTGTAAGCGGCAGAAATCAGCAGCATCGCCATCGCATTGGCAAACGAGCCGAGCGCCATCCAATGCCACACACTTGAATTGGGCCAGCCAATAAAAACGCACGCGATCGCGCCCGCAATCCCGGCAACACAAATCTGCGAGATCATGGCGGCCGCGGCATCGTTGGAGCGCTGGGCCAGCGCATTCCATACCGCATGCAAGAAGCCGCTCACGATCGCGGCCACGAAAGCGAGCGCTTCGATCGACATCAGTGTGCGACGCTAGGCGAGTAGTGGGTCATGGGGAATCGAGAGTCTCGCTCACTTGGTCGGGCGAGCTCGGATCGGCTCGATGGATTGATCTTGGGTGACATCCCCAGTGCAAGCTACCCATTCATTCGGCACGATGTATCGATGAAGATAGCGTGCGTATTCGGCGCGGAGTCGTTCCCGCGGAAACATGGAATCGCGCCTTCGCTGCAACGCCTCCTCGATCATGAGTTCGGGCCACACACCGGCAACGTTCGGTGCACCTTGATCAAAACCGGCCCAACGCACGGGCATTGAGACATACGATTTTTCGACGAAACTTTCTTCGACGACCGCCGGTCTTCCACTGTGTAACTCTGCCTTCGCAAGCTCGCCAACCGCCAGAAACTCGAAGTCCGGGTTGAGCAACCAGGGCACGCCGCATTTCTGGCGTTTGTAAGTATCCATTTCAAGACCTGTCCAAACGGGCAACGCAGCGATTTGCGTACAGATTATGAATGCGCTTTTTCCTGCGCGAATGCCGCCGCACATCACCAAAAAAAATGCCTGTCATCGCTCGTTGAGTGTCACTAAAAAATTCGCGCTTCCGTCTCTACATTCAGGATCAACTGAATGCTGCAAGCAAAGCATAATAGAGGTAGGAAGATCACAGACTAAGAAATCCCCATTGCTGCGCGATGCGCCAACATTTTTGCTCGGGATGCTGATTGTCTGCTGCTTAGGTTGGCGACCAGGCTTACGGAAAAAAGTACCGATCAAGCGACGTCGGGAAAAAACGACTAGGTGCGTCGCTCCCCATGCAAAGTTTTTAGCCAAATACCAGGATTCAATTGCCACTGTTTCAGTTTCTCCGGCACGCGGACACGCGCTGCGCGCGCCCTACTTCCGATCTTTCTCGGCGAGAACTATTGCGTCTGCTCGGCTCAGCATGCGCCGCAGCGACAATTTGCTACCCAGTTCGGGCGAACCGCGCAATACGCCTCATCGCGCAAGAACCAGGCTCACAAACCGATACAGTCGCCCGCGTTCTTCTGCCCGCGCTTGAAGCAGCGATGCGCAATGAGATCGTGATCGAAAATCACGGTGGCGCGGGCGGCAGGATCGCTGCGCGTAACGTGGCGACAGCTGCACCAGACGGCATGACGGTGGGGCTTGGTGGGGCCAATAATCTGGTGCTGGCGGGGCTTCTGGGGCGCGACATTGGCTACGACCCCGCGAAAGACTTCTCGTTTATCAGCGCCGTGGCGCGGATTCCGTTTGCGATTGCCGTTCGCGCGAGCTTGCCGGTGAACGACCTTCAAGAATGTGTGAAATACGCGCGCGCACACCCCGGCAAAGTAACGTTTGGATCAGCGGGCGTGGGCGGCTCTTCTCATCTTGCGGTGGAAGCCGTTGCGCAGCACTTTCAATTGAATCTGCTACACGTTCCCTATCGCGGATCAAGCCTTGCGACCAACGAGGTGGTGGCCGAGCGAATTGACATCGTCGCAACTGACCTTCATCGACTCTTGCCGCTTGCAAAGAGCGGCAAAGTACGCATCATCGCCGTCACAGGGCAACTGCGCTCAAAGCTTACGCCACAAGTTGCAACGCTGCATGAGCAAGGGCTGAATGGCTTCTATCTTGATCCGTGGTACGGCTTGTACGTAGCGCGCGGTTTGGATGCCGCCATCGGTTCGCGTTGGCGCGCCGCATTGGGCGAAGCGATGGCTGACAAAGCAACCATCGCACGCGCAGATGCAACTCATATGGAACTTGTGCCACCGAGTGCGGAGACGCTTTTTCGCTGGATCGAAAATGATCGCACTCGATATCGTGAGTTAGCTCGCAAAATCGATCTGGCGTCTACGCAATGAATTCAGCGGTCGATCTTTTACCGGACACTATCTCTTGCGAGAAAAGTCCCGCGCTCGGTGTGCGCGTACCGGTCGCGCGCTCGATTGAGCCTGATCGCAACATCTTGTTGCAGCATATCGACACGATGTGCGCTTCGCGTCGATTTAGTAATTTCGGACCGATTCATGAAGCGCTGCGCGCGCGACTTTGCGAATGGCTCGACGCAGACCGACTGGGCTTGTTTTCTAGCGCCACGAGCGCGCTCACCGTCGCACTTCGCGCGCATCGCGTCTCGGGCGAGGTGATCACCACACCCTTTTCGTTCGCAGCCTCAGCGCAAGTGATCGAATGGGCGGGGGCAGTACCTGTGTTCGTCGATATTGATCCGGTCTCACTGACGATTGATCCCGCAAGGGTGGAGGCGGCGATTACGCCGAAGACCTCCGCAATCCTTGCGGTACACACCTACGGCGTGCCGTGTGATGTGAAAGCGCTTGAGGACATTGCGGCGCGACATCAGCTCGCCTTAATTTTCGATGCCGCCCACGCGTTCGATGCGCGTATCGACAGCACGCCGATTCATCGATTCGGAAACGCCACGATTTACAGCACGCATGCGAGCAAGCTCTTCCACACCGGCGAAGGCGGCGTGCTCGTTTGCAGCGATGAAGCGATGCAGCGACGATGTGATCGCATGGCGAACTTCGGATTCGACGGAAGCGGCGACGCCTTGGAATGCGGAACTAATGCAAAGATGAGCGAGTTGCACGCGGCCACCGGGCTCGCGGTGTTGCCGAAAGTGAACGCGGAACGCGCCGCGCGATCCGCGCTTCGCTATGAGTACACGTCAGCGCTTCACGGCATTGATGGTATTTCGCTGATCGCACCGCCCATTCATGTGAAAGACAGCCTGCAATACCTCGCCATTCGCGTCAAAAGCGAAGCGCCTGAGACTGACAATCGCATACGTAACATTATTTGCGAACGCTTGCTTTTATTAGGGCTTGAAAGTAGAAAGTATTTTTCTCCACTATGTACAGATTTTTCGTATAGCCCCAAAGTAACTGTGCGGATCTCGGGTGAGTTACCAGTCGCGAAACGTGCCGTTCACCAGGTACTTTGCTTGCCGTTTCATAGTGGCGTGGACCGCGACACAGTTTCGGTCATTGCAGATACCGTACGTGAGGTCATGCAGCAACGCTTATGAAAAAAACAATTCTTCTTCTTTCCGGCGGCAGCCAAGTCGCGCAGTTCATGTTGCAAGTGTTAGCTGGACGACGCGCCGATCTGCGCGTCATAGCAACCAACAGCATCGCCGACGATCCCGGGCTGTGGCAGTTCGACCGTGTTTACTTGGTGCCGACGACATTCGCGGATCGCGCAGGCTACGAAGCGGCCGTCGCCAACATCATGGAAGAAGAACGAGTTGACGTAGCGATCCCGTGTCGCGACGATGACATCGTTGCGCTCGCCGAGCTTGTCGAACGTCATCCGGCTTATCGGAGTCGCGCGCTCTGCGGTCCTGCGTCACTTGCGCGCATGATGTCTGACAAACTTGAAAGCTATCGTTTCTCCCGGGCAACGGGTTTGCCTTTTGCTGAATCGTTCGATCCCGATGGCAGCGAAAGTGCTGTTGATTTCGCAAAACGCGTCGGCTATCCGCTCATTGCGAAACCACGCGACGGATTCAGTTCGAAAGGCGTGATGTTCGTCGATTCCGATACGCAATTGTTGCGCGCCCTCGAACGCTCGAACTATGTGCTGGAAGAGTTCCTCGGTGACCCCAAGGCATATTTCGACGCGAAACGGGTAATGATCGAAGAGGGACTGCCGCTTTTCTACACCCTTCATGGCATCAAACACTCCATCGAGCTAATGTTCGATACCGCATCGCGCCCTGCGAGTAAGGTATTCGCCACTTACAACAGGCAGGCGTTTCGCGCACGGTTCGTGACACCGAACACAGAAGCGAGCACGCTCGCGCTCGGTCAGCGTTGCTACGACATACTTTCCGAGCGCGGCTGGCGCGGCCCGCTCAACGTGCAGTGCCAACTGGATCGCCACGGTCAGATCAAAATTCACGAGTTCAACGGTCGCTACGGCGCGCTAGTCGCGGAACGTTGGTTACTTGGATACGACGAGTTTGCGCTCGGATTGAAGCTGTTTGCGGGGATCGAATTGCCGCCATCTCGTTGGGCGAGCGAACCCGCGATGAAGGTATCCGCACAGCTATCTTCGCGCGGTGCGCATCCACGCGATGTCGCAGTGCTACAGAGCGCTGGACAGTGGGCAGCGACTTCAACGTAGAAATCACTTACGAATGACTGCGCTTTCGATTACATGTGTTGCAACCGACGAGACCCACGCAACACTCACGATCAGCGTACATGGCGCGAGCGGCGACCGTGATTCGTTCGAACGGTCTCTCGACGATCCACTGCCGCCCTTCATTCGTGACATTAAGGCATTGAGCATCACACTTGAGGCGAATTGTGCATCAACGATGCTGCCGCGAGTTCTATTGATCGCTGTTCGCAGACTCGCGAGGACTGCATCCGTAGAGCTCACGCCTCTGTCAGCGGATTTCAATGTTGACCATCATCGGATTGAGCGCGTATTCGGACTCAAACTCACAGAGCGCTTAACGCGCAGTTATCGCTTTGAGCGAATGCTCGTAAACTCAAATGACTCCACACCCGGACTGGTTTCGATACTCATCGCCGCCTGGAATCCTAGATATTTTGAGAAAGCACTGCGAAGCGCGCTCGCACAGACATACTCAAGCATCGAAATACTGATTGGTGATGATCGCCCAGATGATGCAATCAAGCAGATTGTTGATCGCGTTTCTTCCCCAAAGTTTCCAATTCACTATCGCAAGAATGAGCCGCGCTTGATGGTGCGCGCGAACTACGAGGCTTGCTTCAATCGCGCTCGCGGTGAATTCATTAAGTACCTGAATGATGACGACTTACTTGAGCCGAATTGTGTTGCTCGAATGGTAGAGTCGCTCGCGTCAGAGCCCACCGCCGCGCTCGCCACATCTGCGCGCTCGCTCATTGATGAGGTTGGTGGGCCCAAACAAGATCTGCCCGCGACGAAACCCCTCGTCCCTGTGGATTCCTTCATCGACGGGCAAAGCCTTGCAAATGCGCTGCTGTTACTTGGCTTGAATTTCATCGGCGAACCCAGCACGGTGATGTTCCGCAAAGAACTCGCGCAGCTTGGCGATGAGCCGCTGTTTGATTTTGCGGGAGAGAGTGGGCGTGGCGTGACCGATTTCGTATTGTGGTCAAAATTGCTTTGCCGCGGCGATGCGGTTTATTTGCGCGAACGGTTGTCAAGCTTTAGGGTGCACAGAGAGCAGCGCCAGGCAATTCCCGAAGTGCAGCAGTTCGCCGTGGTCTCGGTACCAGCGCTGCGTAATCAATGGTTAGCTTTGGCTGGTCACTTCGCGATGCCCGCTTCGCTGCTGCGCTCGCGCGCAATACTCGGAGATTCATTCGCGTTGCAACCAATCGAGCTTTTCGGCGCAACCGATTCAAACAAGCACACACTTCTCGCGCAGTGGGCTGCGCGTACCCACCCGTTCTTCCACGCGACGGAGTAGAGTCGTGCGACGCGATCCTATCGTCGAAGCGCTGGTTGCGTTGATCCACGATACCTGCGAATCTGATTTGCCTTCGGCGATAAAAGATCGTGCAGTCAGTCACTTGATCGACTCATTTGGTTGCGCGATCGGCGCGCTTGATCAACGCGTGGCCCCTATCTGCCACACGCTTGCTCGCGCGAGTGCATGTGACACTGGCGCAAGCGTGATCGGTTTGGCCACACGCACCACGCCCGAGATCGCTGCATTTACCAACACCTCGTTGATTAGAAGCCTGGACTTCAATGACACCGGTATCGGTGGTCATCCAAGCGACATGCTAGGCGCGTTGATTGCGATTGCCGAAACTTCCAATGTCAGCGGCCGTGATCTTATTCGTGGCATGCACTGCGCGTACGAGGCGTTCGCTGGATTGCGACGCGCGGGGCTGCGCTTGCGTCGCCAGCATGTCGATCAACTCCAAGTCGTGCTCGGTGCGGTGTGCGGTTGCGCTGCGATTCTTCGATTAAATGACGATCAGATAAGACACGCGATCAGTCTTGCGCTCGTGCCGAATGTTCCGCTGCGAGTGACGCGCACAGGTTCGCTTTCCGATTGGAAGGGCAGCGCAACCGCCCACGCAGCAATGTCGGCCGTATTCGCCGCACGACTAGCGAGTCTTGGGATGACG
The DNA here is from genome assembly GCA_013298765.1 of Betaproteobacteria bacterium. Lineage (GTDB taxonomy): Bacteria > Pseudomonadota > Gammaproteobacteria > Burkholderiales > Casimicrobiaceae > Casimicrobium. The sequence goes on along the minus strand of JAAFJA010000005.1, from coordinate 242,236 downwards.
GCGCCTGCGACCCCATTTACAGGTACAGCGGGGCTTTATGAGCTCTTGAAAATCGAACCGTGGGATCACACCAAGATTTCGCCACTTTCAGGAAGCCGCCCAGCGCTTTGTAGCGTGGGACTAAAGCGCTTTCCCGCAGAGTACAGCGCGCAGGGGCCGATCGCTATGGCGATATCAATGCGCGATGAAATCTCAACCGCGCAAATCGAGAGCGTTGTAGTTGCACTTCATTACGATGGCTGGCATGAGATTGGCGGCGGTCAGGGCGACCGTGAGGAGAAATGGCGTCCGATCAATCGTGAGTCTGCGGATCACAGCCTTCCGTTTTTAGTGGCAAGCGCACTGCACGACGGCGATATTAGTTTGAGCACCTACGACAAGACTCGATTGCACGACCCGCGAATCTTGGCACTCGTAGACTCCATCAGGGTCACTCACGATCAAGCACTTACGCAGCGGCATGCAGGAGAAATTCCGGCATGGCCGTCGCGGATGACGATTCGTTCACGCAACGGCGACGTGCTTGTGCGCGACACCGATTCGCCTTGTGGGCATCCGAATAACCCGATGAGCGCGTACGAACTCCGAACGAAATTCGATTCGCTATGTGGCAATAGGCTGGACAAAAGTTCGCGCGAAGCGCTGATTCATGTCATCGAGACGCTCCCAGAAGGTGAGCAGCTCGGAGCGCTTCTAACCAAACTTCGCGCAATTCCGGTTTCCGTGGCGCGGTGAGCAGCCCAAGACCAACTCAGTGTCCGTGACATGGCCTCGAACATCACGGGCCAGTACGCGAGCATGCTAGCTACGCAGCCAGTGCAACTCCTCTTTGAGCACGCTTCGCATTTCTTCGTTCACGATAGTGTCAACAGAGCGCCTGATAACAGTGTCAGCAAAATGATGCCAATCACCGCTCGGTTGCCATCCCAACCAATCTCGTAACGTCTCTCCGACTTCGTCATGGCCGAGCCAACGCCGAGCGCTTGTGGCGCCCGTAAATCGGCCGTTGAACTCAAATATTTTTAGTTGTCCATCTGGGCCGCGTTGGCACTGAATATTGATCGGGCCACGCCAACCTGCGACCGCGAATGCCCCTGCACAGCGCAGTGCGAGCGCTTGTGCGTCAATGGCGTTTTCACGGCTCACCGATACGCTTTTCCCTGAAACCATCGTGTTGCGAGTTGCGATCGACGACGTCACGTTACCGTTTGGATCGATATTCGCTTGCAACGAGACTTTTATCTCTTCAAGTGAGTGAAAGAGCGCGATCCCTTCGGTCTGCTCACTCACCAAGTGCGCAGCTACCCGCGCGTGATCGCCGAGGTACTCCTGAATTACGTAGTCATCACGCTCGCTGAGCGATTCGAGTTGCTCTACGCGAACAAGCACTCGTACTCCGCGAGAGGCAAAGCCATCGCGCGGTTTGGCGATCAGAGGAAATCCGTGCCTCTTCGCAAGCTCACGAAGCCGTTGGTGATCAGCACAACCGACCGTCTCGGCAAATGGTAAATCGAGTTCACGAGCCAATCCCGCGCTGTCAAGCTTGTCAAGCATCGCATTGGCAATTCGGACCGCTCCACAAAGCAGTTTGTGGCGCCGTTGCGGCCCGCCTTGCTGATACGAGGCGAGCCAGGCCACATCCGTATCGCGTGTTGGAACGATTAGATCGGGATTCGTTGCGGAAACCACATCAGCAAAGCGGGCCGCAAACTCGACGCTGTGGTCTGTTTCGGGCGTGAGCCACACTTCATCGTAGTCGTGCAATGTCGCTTCATCCGCCGCACTATTCATCGCGACAAGCCGCAACGCGCTCCTACGATTCGATAGAGTCGCGAGCACGTTAGCACCTACAAGGCTGCCGCCAGACATAACTAAAACCGTGTGCACCGGCTAGGCTCCAATTGCGCGCTTGAACATGTAAGTGGTCGAACAAAATCCCCCGTGTGGCTTGAGCGCAAAATCCGGAATATGTCCGGCCACGGACCAGCCAAGCTTCGCGTAGAGATGCGACGCGGCTGCGCCAGTTTCGGTATCGAGCACCATCAGCGTCTTTCCTGCGGCGAAGGTGAGCCGCTCAATCTCGCGCATTAACGACTCAGCGACGCCTTGCCTGCGTGCGCGCGGGTGAACCATCATTTTCGCGATGTCGGCACGATGAGGCTGATTCTCTGGTAGATCGATCACCGACTGTACTGTACCAACGATGTGGCCGTCTTCGTCTCGGGCAACGAGCAGGATACGCTCTCCCGCAACTACGCCCTGCGCAATTTCTGCCCAGAATGCCATGGCCTTTTCATGCGACACCGGGTGCATGAAACTGATCGAACCACCGCCAGCAACGCTTTCGATCAGTGTCTCTGCGAGTTGGGAGTAATCTGCTTCGCGCTCAATGACACGCAGTTGTTCAATCACAAACTTTGAGCGACGCAGAACATCGGCAGGCGCGCAGTCGGCGGGCACTGTTGGCGAATTGTGTGTCGTGGCTAGCTTCGGCCCCGACTGCTCAGCGCTAATCCGCTTAGACATGAATACGCTTAGTTCGTGGGCTGGATAGTCGCCGAACGGATCACATCGCGCATAGCCCTGCTTTCGATAGAAGGCGAGTGCTTCAATTTGATACGGGCCAGTTTCCAGCATGAGCACGCGGCATCCTTGCTCGGATGCCGCCGTCTCTAAAGCTGTTAGAAGCTGCGTTGCAGCGCCCGAGCTACGCATGTCTGGCTGCACGTACATACGCTTCACTTCGCCGTACTCAGGACGGAGGACCACTGCGCCGCAGCCAATCGCTTCGCCACTCAGCGTGCGAGCGACGGCAAATAAGACATTGGCGCGCGATAAAGCGGCTACATCAAGCGCGTAGCGCGCCTCTGCCGGGTATAGAGCGTCTTGGTACGCGTCGAGCTCCTCGATAAGCGCAATTACGTCTGCTTGATCTGGGCGTTCGAACGAAACATTCGCGCGTTTAATGGGCGACTTATGGTGTTGCATTGCTATTAGCCATCCTCCGGAGTTAATGGTGTATCTAGGATGAGCTGATAGAACGCAAGATCCAACCATCGACCAAACTTGAAGGCTGCATGCTGGATTGTGCCCGCATGAGAAAAGCCAAGCTTCCTATGCAACGCAATACTTACGTCGTTGGCTGCGTCAATGCCACCGATCAGTGTGTGCAAATTAGCCTCACGAGCTTTCTGAATGATGGCTTCCATCAACACAAGGCTCACGCCCTTGCCGCGATGAGTTTTTTCTACATATACCGAGTGTTCAACGGTGTACTTGTTTGCGGGAAACGCTCGAAAGCTTCCGTAGCTCGCAAAGCCCATCAGCGCGCCCTTCTCGTCAACCGCCCCGATCACCGGAAATCGATTCGCCTCTTTCGTCGCAAACCACGCTTTCATTGTTTCCATCGTGCGCGGCTTGTATTCGTAGAGCGCGGTGGAATTCGCAATCGCATCGTTAAAGATCGCGAGGATCGCGGCAGCGTGTACATCGTAAGCGCATGACACCAATATCATTTTCGGTCTCCTGATACTAAGGCAACGATGTAGCGCGCCTGCTTTGCGTGTGGATTGGTATAGATGATCGACTCGCCTACTTTTGTTGCGAGGCAATCGCCTGTACTTAACGAGTACTTGACGTCGCCAACTTGAACTTCCATCGCACCAGAAACGATCCAAATTTGCTGATGCAATTCGCGCCCAGGTGTTGCCGCATACGCGACACGCGCCCCCGCAGGAAAGGTGACTTCAATTAAATCTATCGGGGACGTGAAATTTGCTGGCGACAGCATGCGTCGTACGTATCCCGATTCGGGATCGCGCCAAATTGACTGCTCTTCCCGCTTCGAGTGGGGACTTGCAGGCGTGGCCTCACCTTCGAAAAATGCCGTGATGGAACAACCGAGCGCGCTCGCAATTCGATCCAATACCACCGCGGTCGCACTGGTCTCCGCGCGTTCAATCAGCGAGATCATCGAACGACTGACACCGCTTTTCTCCGCCAAAACCTCTAACGACCAGCCGCGCGCCGCGCGCATTTCACGCACGCGCTCGGCAATTCTTAGGCTAAGGTCTGGTTCATTACTGGACATCTTATCCAATATACTAGAAATTGGAGATGCACGCTATCCCCACGCCATCTACCTACACGCCATCTATCTACATGCAGTGGGGCGGTAGCTAATTCGACATCAGACACACGTCGCTCATTCGATCGAGTTTTGATCCACCCTCGGTTGGCGTTTGCTGCTGCAATACCTCTGATCCCCATGATCGAAGTAGCGAATCGCTGAGCTCGCGCGCGCGACTTAGGTCGTCCTCTGGCATTGAGCTGGCCCATTCGCCGAGGGCGCGCTCCATACCGCGCGCTCGAACATCGCGCATACGCTCAGCTTGCGTATGCGCATGCGCAAATGCGTATGCGCGCACGGGATCATGCTCGGCCAGCGAAAACTGCGATAGCAGCGGGATGTTCGAGAACAATCCGCGTCCAGAATGTTCGTAAGCAAGCATTCGAGTGGCAGTGGGCCAACCGCGCTCGGCTGCATGAGCGAGTAGCGAAGGGGCGTACAGCCGGTATGCAGCGAGAGCGTCCATCGCATCAATCGCGGAAATCGGCGAATCAATATCACTCGCAATCCAGTACGGAATGAGAAAGAAATCTGTGGAGGCAAGGTGTCCCTGCAAGCTAGCCCGCAGCAGAAGCCGCCACGGTTTCTCGAAAGCTTTCGCGTCAAAGCCATCGCAGTGTGAGCTCTGTTGCGCTGCCTCGACTTCAGCCTCAGCAACAGACTCTATGAGCGTTGGGCGCGAAGGATCGCCGTCCGGCAGGCGTTCGAGCGCATCGCGAAGCTTCTCGATCTTGCGTGTGGAGCCGCGCCGAAATTCGTTGCAGAACAAAGTCTCGACCGCTAAGCGGCATCCCGCAAAGTAGTTTCCTGCGTTCGCGAGCGCATGAAGTAGCGGCGCGGTTTTCAGCAGTGGCTGATCGCGCGGCGGCAGCTGCGCTCGGAGGGCTGTTACCGATAGCGCGTTCACTGCGCCTGTCTGATTCGCGCCGGATTGGGGCCGCGTCGTGCTCGAAGCCTCGGTGTCTACGGCTAGGCGCGTTTTCGCGTGCACCCGCTCACCCATCGCTCTCGCTTGGGTCGCGAACGCTTGCGCACGCCTTTCAGCAACCCACCATCTCGCGCCGAGCAAAACGAGCAAAACTAACCCGAGGCCCAGAACAATCCAGTACCAGCGAATGCGTTTTGTTGATCGTCGAACTTCCATGAGGCGAGGCAACGTTGATTACGCGAGAGTCTAGCGCCCACAAAAAAGCCCGCACGAGGCGGGCTCGATTGAGCGGGACTGGCTTAGGCGAAACGCGCCAGTCGTGTCGAAAACGCTTGCAGCGGCGCGATGTTGGAGCGCTCTGCATTCGCACGCCACTCTTTCCAGCGCGCGATCAGCTGCTCTTTTGACTCCGTTGACCGCCCCCAGAGTGCGGCGAGGTCCTGCTTCATCTGATAGAGCTTTTTCAGCGATTCGCTGTGGGCGAAAAGCGTGGCGAGGCGTGCGCGCTGCGCGTCAGCGAGCGTGCTGGCATCGGCTCGGAAATCTTTGAGCGCTTGGCGCAAATCCGGCAGATGGATCTCGCCGCGCTCTGCGCGCGCCTTAAGGGATTCAAACTCTGCTTTCGCGGTGCGCTTCACGACGCCTGCGTATTCCTGCATCACGCGATAGCGATGCGCGATGATGGCATCAAGCGTTTGATGCGATTCGGCTTCCGATGCAGCGGTTTCGCGCAGCTTGAGCTTGGGCGCCATTTTGCGCACTTTGGCGAGCCCCACCGCTTGCATCGCGCGGATATACATCCAACCAATATCGAACTCATACCAACGGTGCGCGAAGTTAGCCGCGGCGCCGAACGCATGATGGTTGTTATGCAACTCTTCACCGCCGATGATGATGCCGATGGGAACGATGTTGGTCGATGCGTCTTCGGTTTGATAGTTGCGATAGCCAGCGTGATGCCCCGTGCCGTTAATGATGCCCGCGGCGGTGACTGGAATCCAAATCAATTGGATACACCACATGCTGAGGCCAAGCACGCCAAACAAGGCGACATAAATGAAGAGCGATACAGCCATGCCCTGCCAGGTGTAGCGTGCGTAAACGTTGCGCTCCATCCAGTCATCCGGCGTGCCATACCCGTAGCGCTGCATGGTCTCAGCGTTTTTCGCTTCTTTGCGGTACATGTCGACGCCAAAGCGCAACACGTTCCAGTGGCCGTGAACTACAGGGCTGTGTGGATCATCGACCGTTTCACATTTCGCGTGATGTTTGCGATGAATCGCGACCCATTCCTTGGTGACCATGCCGGTGGTGAGCCACAACCAGGCGCGGAAAAAATGCGAAACGATGGGGTGAAGATCGAGCGCGCGGTGCGCCTGGGCTCGATGCAAAAAGATGGTGACGGCGGCGATGGTGATGTGAGTGCATCCGAGCGTCACCAACACCAACCCCCACCACGGCAAGTCGAACGTTCCGGTTTGCGCGAACGACAGTACCGATTGAAAAACCGATTCAAACAAAGTGTGCTCCCTGTTATTTGTTTGCTCGACTCCCGCTGCGTTTGAAAAACCACTGCAACGCGTGAAGTCTTAGCAACCCATTTTAGGTTTGATCTGACACAAACAACCGTAAGTTTTGCTCTATTCGCTTGATCAAGCGCAAATTGGCGTTCGTTTTTTCGACGCTAACCCATTGATTTATAAAGATTCGCAACTTTTTAACTTTTGATCCTATACCGCCATATATATTGGGCCCTAGCCATATTCATATATTTAGTGAAGCAAGGATTACTGACCTTTAGCCCTCGTTTAATATGGCCTAAAGTGGATTTCTTATTGCACGATTAGTGGTTCCGCTTCCCGTTGTCGTGAATCGGTGAGAAGCTACGTCTTAGCGATAGTCCCGGAGCAATTGCCTCCGACGCTTCGAACTGATCCTCTGGAGGACGCATGGCTCTGGCAAACGGTACCACCCTCGGCATTGCCCTATCTGGGGGCGGCTTTCGCGCAACGCTCTTCGGTCTGGGCAGCTTGCTTCGGCTCAACGACGCCGGACTCTTGCAGCGGCTTGACCGCGTAACGAGCGTCTCTGGCGGATCAATCCTCGCGGGCGTGCTCGCGAGTCGCTGGCGAAACCTGCAATTTGCGAATGGGCAAGCAACGAACTTCGAGAGCGTCGTCGCCGACGTGATTCAGAAATTCTGTGCGGAGACTGCGGATATTGAGGCCGGGTTGCTCGGCTGGATCACGCCGTTTCGCTCAGCAGGAGACTACTTGCGCCGCCATTACGAAAACGAGCTGTTCGGCAAGCTCACCATGCATCAGTTGCCGCGCCGCGAAACCAACGTTGCGCCGCTCTTTGTGTTTTACGCGACCAATATGCAAACCGGTCGCAGCTTTCGTTTTCGCCAGGATTTCGTCGCTGACTATCGCCTCGGCATCAACGACCAGGCAGATTTTCCGCTCGCAACGGCGGTCACAGCCTCCTCTGCGTTTCCACCGATCTTTTCTCCCGTGGAGATCGAAACCAATGCCAGCGATTGGCGAGACGAGGACTTCGCAGGCGAGCCGGGATTGCTCAAGCGCCTGCGCGAAGAAATCGTGCTCGCCGACGGCGGGATTTACGACAACATGGGTCTCGAATCGTTGAATGAAGACATCAAGCTTGTGAGTGACGCCGGTGCCCCCTTCGGCATCGAAGAATCGCCGCGCGGCGACTATTTCAGCCAGCTCGGTCGCGTGCGCGACATCCTGATCGACCAAACCCGCGCGCTGCGCAAGAGTGAGCTGATCGATGCGTTCAAAGCGGCACGTCTTCGCGGCGCGTATTGGGGGATTGGTACGAAGATCGCAAATTTCCCGGCGACGCAAAAGCTCGCAAGCGATACGCCGACAACAACGGCGCTCGAGACAATTGCCACGCGCTTAGCGGCAACGCCACGGGATGTGCAGGATCGTCTGATCAACTGGGGTTACGCGCTCGCTGACGCGGCGCTGCGCTCACGTGCCGACTTGCCCATTCCCGCAAGCGCGGGGCTGCCGCGCCCGGCCCATCCGTTGGACTAGCGCCATGCTGCGCGATCAATTCCCAAACTGGGCACGCGAACTTGATGACGATGCGCTCGCCCGAGCAGTGCTGTCTGCGGGTTTGATTTCAGAGAAGCCGCTGGCGTGGTCACAGCCGCCTGCAGGAAACGACCGCACCGACACGCCGCAACGTGCGCCGCGCTGGATTTGGTCGGAGCCGATGGCGCAAACAAACTATAAGCAATCGCGTGATAAGCCTGGTTCTAATTGGGCTAGCCGCACAGAATCGTTTAAGACTATCTCCTTATTACTTCGTTTTTTGCCCCAAACGAATTGGGACAAACGCATCGAAGTTCATCGCGATCTGCTCGCGCTCACCTGTGTGCGCGGAGCCACCATCGAGTGCGCAAAAGACTGGGCGGAATCAACGCCGTGGCGGCTGCCGATTGCGATCGGCGCACTCAAAGACGATGCGGTCGCCGAATGGTTTGCAGAGCGCAATCGTTGGTCGCCACCGAACTGGCCGTTTGTGTACCACCCGGTCAGCCGTCAGGTTGACCGCTTTCCGATCTTGGCAATCAATGCGCCGCTCGCGCAGATCGAAGCGCTCTTCGATACCGCGCCGCCACGCCTGAAAGCCAACGCGATCATCATCAACGGCCGCAACGCGCCAGATAGTCCGAACTATGCCGCCAACTACGAAGCGCTGCAGCGGATTGCCGCGCGTTGGTCTGCCGCAGGCATCGCGCTCGTAAAACAACCACTCGCGGACACAGATTTCGCAGTTGCAATCCACCGCACTGCGATGGAGTTGACGCACAACCTCGCCTTCGATGCCGCGCTCTACGAAGGCTTCGGCGATAACGTGGTGCTCATCGGCAATACCTCGCTCCTGCGCGAGGCGCGAGTCGCGACGCAACTCAAAGCGCTGACAACGCAGCTCTCGCGGTTGTCGAAGTCCGCGCCACTCAAACTCTCGCAGCGCAGTGCGCGAATGCTTTCCGCGCGCGCGCCCATGGCCATGAGCGCGCCCCCAGATATGGACGGGCCGGTACCCGTTGCGACATCAAACCTGCGAACTGCCATCAGAAAAAGTGCGCCCGGCTTTGAGTTCGTCGGCGAATCGCACGAGGCAACTGCGCTCACCGAGCTTGCCGATGCGGTGCGTGAAGCTACCTCGGTCGAAGCCATCGAAACCGCGAACGCACGTCGCGTGCAACAGCAAAGCGCGGTGCGTAATCTCTCCACCGACGCTTTCTCCACCGTACGCAACGGCTTTGCCGTGGGTGAAACCGTGGAGATGCGAATTCGCATCGGCAGCGCACAGGACCCTGCGTGGCAGACAAGCGACGTGGCGTTCCCAGAGCATGAGTTGCCGAAAAACGAGAGCGAGCATCGCTTGACGGTCATGCTGCATGAACCGACTTACTTAGCGGTGCCGCAGCTGCGCGATATCGTGTTGCCAAAGAGTGGCAACAGTGAAGAAGCGGTATTTGATTTTTCGCCCAAAGTCGCTGGTGCATTCGACGCGCGTGCAAGCATCTTGCATCGCGGGCGCGTGTTGCAAACTGCGCTCATTCGTGCATCAATTGCCGAAGCGCGCGGCGCGCTCGCACCTGACGCTAAGATCAGCGTGATCGACGAAGCGCGTGTGCGCTGCGACTGGAGCGGTCTTTCGACCCGCGCGCGCTTCGATCTCGCGCTCGTCTGTAATCGCGATGATGAACACGTGCCGCGCTTAACCGGCGTGTCCGATGATATGGCGTGGTCCCTCGATCTGGGCCGTGTCGATGCGGCAGTTAAGCGAATCAGCGGTCTGCTTTCTGACGCGGCAAGCAAGATCGTGGATCACGGCGACGGGCTTGATCAGGGTGACAATCCAGAATTGCTCTCAAAACTTGCGTTCTCGGGTCGCGAACTGTTCTTGAATTTGCTGCACGAACAAATTCGCAATCGCGCCGCAGGCAGCCTCGATCTGCGCGACGATCATGTGTCGCACATCCAAATCGTCGGCACGCGAATCGATGAATTGGTGCCGATCGAATTCATTTACGACTACCCGCTTTCCGCGTTCGAAGTCGAACCCGCTGTGTGTCCAAAACACCGCGAGGCGCTTGAGCGCGGCGAATGTCCGAGCGAATGCGCAACGCGGCGCGCCGAAGGCGAGCACATTTGCCCCATGGGATTTTGGGGCGTGCGCAAAGTGATCGAACGGCACTTGTTCGACGGCACGCAGTCGGGGCGCGAAGCCGCGCTCGTCACCGGCACCGAGGCGAACGCGGCGCACGAAACGCTCTCGATTCGCGCCCACGCCTTGATCGGCGCCAGCAACCGCGTGACCCAAGCAACGCTGCAACCGCTGATCGATTCGCTCAACGCTGCGCTACCCAACCGGGTGTCAGTCGCGGAGAAATGGAAAGACTGGGTTACCGCCGTTGAGACGCACGCGCCGTCGTGGCTGATTACGTTTCCCCACAACGAAGGCACCGGCGCAGAACGAAAGCTTGAAATGGGTGGGCAACACATTCGCACCACTGCGTTTCCGGTGCACGATGCGCAGACCACGGCACCAGAGGCGAGCGCGAACTACTTCGTTCGCGTTCCCGGCAAACCCGCGCCACTCGTGTTTTTGCTTGGCTGCGATACGGCAGGCGCGCTCGACGATTCGGGCTCACATGTGGACGCATTTCGCCGAAGCGGCGCTGCGGTGATCGTATCGACGGTGGCCACAGTATTCGGCGAGCATGCGGTTGTGGTCGGCGGCTCGCTCGCGCGGGCGCTCCTCGACGCAAGCGCGAGCGATCAAGCGCCGGAGAAAAAGAGAATGGGCGAAGTGCTCCGCGATGCGAAGCGAAAAGCGCTCTTGGAAAGCTTGCCGATGGCGCTTGGCATTGTGGCCTTTGGTGATGCCGATTGGAGAATCGTATGAGCAAGTTTTTGCAGATCGAAATGCTGCTCGCTGCGCACGGCGACGCGCTCTGGATCGAGTACGGCAGCGACACGCGCACGCGACGAATCTTGATTGATGGTGGCCCGATTGGCACCTATGAATCGCTGCAAGCAAAGATCGAGGCGCTGAAACCCGGCGCAAACGGCTTCGAAGCAATTGTGCTCACGCATGTGGACACTGATCACGTGGATGGCCTCGTGCGCTTGTTTGCACACAAGAAAAGCGAGTGGAAATTCACGACCAAGGACGTGTGGTTTAACGGCTGGAACCATCTCGCCAACGTCAATCTAGGTGGCAATCAAGGTGAGTTTTTCAGCGCATTGATCGTCAATCGAATCGGTCACGACAAGTGGAACAAAGCATTCCGCGGCGGAACCATCGTCGTGCCCGATGCGGGCGATTTGCCGCGTGTGAAGCTCGCTGACAATTTTGTGATCACGCTTCTCTCACCCACGCCCGCGAAGCTCGAAAAAATGAAAAAGGCCTGGGAAAAAGACGTGAAATCTTTCGCGGAGGGCGATCTTGATGCCGCGTGGGAAGCGCTCGCAAAACAGAAGAAATATTTGCCTGACAAAACGCTCCTCGGCTCAACGCCCGAGATTGATGCCGAACTTGAGAAACAAGCGAAACCGGACAATGCCGCCGCCAACGGCGCGAGCATTGCCTTCCTCGCCGAGTTTGGCGAAATGAGTGCCCTCTTCCTCGGCGACGCACACGCCGACGCTGTCGCCGCATCCATTGAGCGGTTACTGATTGCTCGCGGAGACGCGCGGCTTCAGGTAGACGCAGTAAAGGTCGCGCACCACGGCAGCAAAGCGAATGTGAGCGACGAATTGCTCGCACTCATCGAATCACCGCATTGGCTGATCAGCACCAGTGGTGCGCAGTTCAAGCACCCTGACGAAGAGGCGATCAAGCGCATCATTGCGCGATCAACTCACCCTAAGCCGACGCTCCATTTCAACTATCGAACGCCATTCAACGAGATGTGGGACGACGACGCGCTGCGCAGCAAACTTCGCTACGCGACGGTCTACAACGATTCCAACAGTGAACCGCTCGCGCTGCGCCTTGAGCGCGAATAGGTGACAACAACTTATCGCTTGCCCTTATACGATCAGGGCGAGCGGTCATTTCCAATAGTTTTCGTTAATTCTTTTTCTATGCGCCTCGCCCGAGTAAATCAGGGGCGAAGGCTATTTTTTAGCGTGCAAGCAGCGCGATTTCTAGGCGATCCAAGGTGTCCGAGAGTGCACTCGACGCGTCGCCAACTGCGCCGCGCTGCGTACGTTTTGCGGTCGGCAGAAGTTTGCGTTTTTCGTCGCGCAACACGCGCTCATTCATGCGCAGGCCGTAGGATGCGAATACTGGCGAGAGCACGTCAATGCGCTCAAGCAGCTGCTGGCGCGTGCGCTGATACGCGTGCTCTGCAACGCGACGACGATTCGCGTAGCTAAAGATATTCAAGAAGAACAAATCAGCATCGCCCTTCGAGGGTTCGAGCACCATCAATCGCGCATCGGGATACGCCGTGGCGTAATGCTGAACCGTGCGATGCATGCGCGAATGAATGATCGCGCGGAATGTTTGCGAGAGCACCGTCGGCAGGCCGCGCTCGGATAAATGCGATTGCGCACGTTGTGCCGCAGTGCCGTCGAACGGCACCAGCGGATTGATGCAAATCACAAGTTTTGCGCCGATGCTTAACGCACTTGATGCATGCAGCGTTTTGTTGAGTGCACCGTCCACGTATTGCCGTGCGCCAATCTTTACCGGCGGGTACATGCCCGGCAGCGCACTCGAGGCTTGGACCGCTTGCGAGATCGGAACGTGCCCTGTCTCGCGCGTGCCGAACTCAATGGTTGCGCCCGAATCCAAATCGGCGGCAATCACGAATAGCGGCGCGCTCAGCTTGCGAAAATCGTTCGAGCGTCCATCGCCGCTCAGGAGCGTGCGTACCCCTTGCTCAATGACGCTGTTGTCAAAAATTCCAGTCGGCAGCACAGACGCTAAGCGCTGCAATTCGTTCACTATCCGTTGCGGCTTCCCGCTCGCTGCGGTCGACCAGAGCGCCGCGGCAACCGCCCCGGGCAGTCGAGCGAGACGGCGTCCGTACTCACCAAAGGCCGGTCGCATAAAAACGGAAGGCTGCAAGGCCTCACCATCCGGGCCTTCGTTCTCAATGAACAGCTTTACCAGCTCGCGCGGCGAAATGCCATTGGCGAGCCCCGCGGCGACGTAGGCCCCGGCGCTCACGCCCACGTAGGCGTAGAGCTTGGTGAAATCGAGGGCGGGCACCGCTTCTGAGAGCGCGGCCAATGCCCCAACTTCATACATTGCTCCCAGTGGGCCGCCGCCGGCCAAAGCCAGTGCGATAGGTTGGCGATCTTTGGGAATACGGCTGGCGGGTTCGGACATATCGAGTGCGGCGAGTGTGAATACAAAAACGGCCACCGTGGTGGCCGTTCGATGCTCTGAAACGATCAGGCTTAGTTAACCACGCGCGCAGCGGCAGCTTTGGCTTTCTTCACTGGGCGCTTCGCAGCCTTAGCAGCCATCTTCACAACGCTGTTTGCAGCACCGTTCGCCTTCGCGACCACTTTCTTGGCAACGCCTGGCGTTGCTTTCGAACCGTTCAATTTGTTGACTTGCTTGGTCAGCTCTTCAACCCGCGCGGTCAATGCGGCGATATCGGCCTTGGAAGGTACGCCAAGACGGCTCACCGCACGGCCTACGCGCTCTTCAAACACGGTCTCAAGGCGATCCCATGCGCCAGCGGCTTTGCTGGTGGCTTCGGTGATCTTTCCCGACACTTCGTTGGTTACGTCTGACACTTGCGCGTCGGCAAATTTACGGACCTTCTTTTGCAGGCCAGCGCCTTCTTTCACGAGTGCTTCAAACACTTTGCTTCCTTCTTCCTGAGCTTTAGAGAATGCGCCAAGGCCGGCAAGCCAGATTTGGGTTGAGGACTCTTTCACCGTACCGAGCAGATTGGTTTCGGCTTCCTGTGCTTTGCTGAACTTCTTTACCATGATGTGCTGACTCCCTTTAGGCGTTGCAAAAAAATCGAATGAGTGAACTGTAGGCAGCCTCCATAGAGCGCACATCCTAGAAACCCTGGTTTTTCCTAGGAGTGCGGCTCTAGAATGGATTGCAGCTCGCTGAAGCAACAAGAATGCGGCGGCGCAACACTACAACGCACACCACGACAGGTATCAAGGAGGCTCAATGAGTTACTTCGTCACTGGCGCATCTGGCTTTATCGGCAAGCGCCTCGTAAAAAAACTGCTCGAACGCAAAGGCGCTACGATCTATTTCCTGATTCGCGCTGAGAGCAAAAAGAAGCTCCCGAAGATGATGTCGTTCTGGGGCGCAGACGCTGAGAAGCGCTGCATTCCCATCGTTGGCGATTTGGCAAAACCGATGCTCGGTGTTTCCAGCGCGGATCGTACGAAACTAAAGAGCGCGAAGATCAAACATTTCTTCCACCTCGCCGCCGTCTACGACATGACGGCCAGCGCCGAGGAAAACCAGATCACTAACGTAGAAGGCACCAAAAATTCCGTAGCGCTCGCCAACGACATCAAAGCCGCGCAGTTCGATCACATGAGCTCGATTGCAGTCGCCGGCAACTACGAAGGCGTATTCCGCGAAGACATGTTTGATGAGGCGAAGGATTACCTCGATCATCCGTACATGCAAACCAAGCACGACAGCGAAGCCTACGTGCGCGAAAACTGCAACATGGCCTGGCGCGTTTACCGCCCAGGCGTTGTCCTCGGCGATTCGAAGACGGGCGAGATCGACAAGATCGACGGACCGTACTACTTCTTCAAGCTCATCCAGCGCATGCGCGAGATGTTGCCGCCATGGATGCCCGCCATCGGGATCGAGGGCGGCCGGATGAATATGGTGCCGGTTGACTTCGTGGTCGACGCCACCGATCACATCGCACACGCGAAGGGCAACGATAAGAAAGCGTTCCATCTCACCGACCCAGCGCCGATGCGCATCGGTGACTCACTCAACGTTTTTGCTCGTGCCGCCCACGCGCCGCAGATGGCGCTGCGCGTCAACGCTGCGCTCTTTGGCTTCATTCCGCAGAGCGTGGTGAAGGGCGTTTCCGCGCTGCCGCCCGTGCGCCGAATCAAGAATGCGGTGATGAAGGATTTAGGCATTCCTGAAGACACGCTTTCGTTCATCAACTATCCCGTTCGCTTCGATTGCCGCGACACGTTGAAAGCGCTCGATGGCACCAAAATCGCCGTTCCGCCGCTTGAGGATTACGCCTGGAAGCTTTGGGATTACTGGGAGCGACACCTCGATCCCGATCTCTTCATTGATCGCACGTTGAAGGGCCAAATTACCGGCAAAGTCATCCTGATCACAGGCGGCACGTCCGGAATCGGGCAAGCCACCGCACTCAAAATCGCGGAGGCGGGCACGGCGAAAGCGGTGATCGTGTGCGGACGCGATCAAGAAAAAATCGATGAAACACTGGCGCTCGCGAAGAAGCGCAAGGTCAAGATTTCGGCCTATCCTGCTGATGTCACCGACGAGGCGAGTTGCGGCGACTTCGTAAAGCTTCTCGAAGAGAAATACGGCGGCGTTGACATTCTCGTGAATAACGCGGGGCGCTCGATTCGCCGTGCGGTTGAGAATAGCTATGACCGCTTCCATGATTTCACGCGAACGATGGACGTCAATTACTTTGGTGCGCTGCGCATTACGCTAGGTTTGCTCGGCGGAATGGCAGTGAAGAAGAAAGGGCATGTGATCAATATTTCCTCGATTGGCGTATTGACCAATGCGCCGCGTTTCTCGGCGTACGTTGCATCGAAAGCCGCGCTTGACGCGTTCACACGCTGTGCGTCCTCCGAGTACAGTGATCGTGGAATTTCATTCACGACGATCAACATGCCGCTCGTGAAAACGCCAATGATCGCGCCAACGAAGATTTACAACAATGTACCGACGCTTGAGCCGGATGAGGCCGCTGACATGATCATCCGCGCGATTGTCTACAAGCCCGTACGCATCGCCACTCGCTTGGGAATCTTGGGCCAAGTGCTCCACGCATTCGCACCGCGCATTGCACAAATCGTGATGAACACGAGCTTCCGCATGTTCGGCGATTCAGAGGCTGCAAAAGGGAAGAAAAATGAGGTAACCGGGCCATCCGCGGATCAACTCGCCCTCTCAAACCTGATGCGCGGAATCCACTTCTAGACCGCACGCTACGAAACTGCGGACATACGGCGAGGTGCTGTATGTCCGCTTTTTTATGCGTCGCAAACGACGTTTTCTATCCTGAGAGCACGCGACGCCCCTTAAGGTTCGACTTAACGCATTTAATCGACGTTTACCCACGCGAAACCGTGATTTCAGCGGTATCGCTGATTGTTGTTTTTGCATCGCTCTCATAGGAAAGTTTGCTTTTTTCGCTCTGAAAACATCGTGTTTTGCTTTGCTTTGCGAAAAAAATCGCTTCTAATTCGATCTGAGCATTTTTTGCGATGGCGTTGCAGGAGCGACTGCGACGTCGCAGCGAGGTGTTCTTCTACACACGTGTGCTTTGAAACAATCGATTGATTGAAGGAGTATTGAATATGGCAGCAGCCAAAAAAGCAGCAGCGAAAAAACCTGCAGCAAAGAAACCCGCAGCGAAGAAACCTGCTGCGAAAAAACCAGCAGCAGCTAAAAAGCCAGCCGCTAAAAAGCCAGCAGCAGCGGCAACGAAAAAGCCCGCCGCTAAAAAGCCAGCAGCAGCGAAAAAGCCAGCCGCTAAGAAGCCAGCAGCAGCGAAAAAGCCCGCCGCTAAGCGCAAGCCAAACGCTGCGTTCATGAAGGCGATGACGCCTTCCGCAGTGCTCGCAGCAGTTATCGGTGCAACGCCACTGCCGCGCACCGAAGTCACCAAGAAAGTGTGGGACTACATCAAGAAGAACAAGCTTCAAGATGCAGCCAACAAGCGCATGATTAACGCCGATGCGAAGTTGAAAGCGATTTTCAACAAAGCTCAGGTTTCGATGTTTGAAATGACCAAACTCATTTCGAATCAGCTCAAGTAATTCGAGCAATCATCGAACTAAGAAGCCCGCGATTGCGGGCTTTTTTATTGCCTGTAGTCGATTTCGAAGACGCTGCTTCCCAACGCGCTACGCGCTCACTCTACGTACTCACTTAAGCCAGCTCGTTGCCAATGGTGCAGCAACCAGCGTCAGCCAACAAACGACGTAAAGGCTCAGCACCAGAAATACCGCGGCACTGCCCAGATCCTTCGCGCGACCTGAGAGCGGATGTGGGTCTTCGGAGATTCGATCCACCACGGCCTCGATGGCTGAATTCAATATCTCGACCGCCAGCACCACTACGGCTAAGGCGACCAAGAACAGTTTTTCAAGACGCGCGATATCCACGAACGCGAGCACGGCAACAGACGGCACCAGCAGCAGGAGCTCTTGCCGGAACGCCGCTTCGTGCGTAAACGCATGCTGCATGCCTTGCATCGAGTAGCGGAACGCCTTGAAGATCCGCGCGACGCCACCGCGACTTTTAAACGAAGGAGGGTTCATTCAGACACCTTGAACGAGAAAACGCAATCGCGCTATTTTGGCTGCTCGCCTGTGTCCGCGCGTGTGCCGTCGGGTTGGTTGAGCACGTCGAGCAACACACCGCGCGTGGCAGCGCCACTCGGCATTGACACGTGACCGATGTCGTACAGCACGATGTTTTGCACACCGTCTAGATGGGACGACGACTGCGGCGAAATTACGGTGTCATGCACGCTGTAGATCGACGTAAACGGCACGTTGATCCGTTCGCGCGCGAGCTGCTTTAACCAACCGCTACCAATTCGCATTTGCTGCCCGTTGGTGCCGCGTGCAAGCACTGCGTGGTGCGTGCCATGATGCGGCGAGCCAATGGTGATCACGCGATCGAGTGCCGCTTCGCCGTGTCGCCGCAAGTACGCGCGCGCGATCAGGCCGCCCATGCTGTGCGCGACCAAGGTGAGCTTTGCTGCGCCGGTGGCTCGAAGGACCTCTTGTATGCGCAACGCCAAGCGGTCGGCCATTGTGTCAATCGGCGCAAATGTGGGCTGATCGATGGTGTAGACACGATAGCCTTTGCGTTCCAGCTCGCGCGCAGTACGCGCCCATACCGCGCCCGAGTGGGCGTATCCGTGCTGAAAAAGAATTACCTCTCCATCAACACGGTGTTCTCCACGGTCACCTTTCGTTCGCCAAAACACGGGGAACGGAAGTTGCAAGAGCGTCTGCTTGCAAAAATGGGCGTATTCGATTACAAAAAAATTTAACAGCTCACCCCGATGAATTCGATCTTTGGATGGAATGGTTCGCAGCGACGCACGATAGCTTCCAAAGCAAACCACCGCACGCAGTGCGAGCGGTAACAAAATGAACAAAACGCCGCCGACCGCATCAGACCAAATGCCGCGCTCAACGCCCTTGCGCGTTAACCAAACAAAAAAAGCGAGCTCGCCGAGCAGCAGCACAAGAGAAAACGCCCACGAAGGCAGTGGGCAGCTTCGTGTCTCGCTCGTCTTCATGCGCGGCGGAGATCGCCCGCCAGGCGCGCCGCGTTTCGCCAGGAAAGCGCATACACCGAGAGCTGTGGGTTCGCGCCGATTGACGTCGGGAACACTGAGCCATCTATCACCGAAACGTTTTCCATTTGATGGTGTCTTCCGTAGTGATCAACAACCCCCTCACGCGGATCGCTCGACATCGCGCAGCCGCCCATCACGTGCGCGCTGACCACACGGGTGGAATACGCCTTCAAATCCAAACTAGAGAGCGCTTGCTTGGCGTCTGCCCAGTTGCGAAATCCGTTCAAGCGCTCGTCTACGGGAAACACTTCTGTTGCACCAGCGGCGAATTGAATTTCTGCCATCGCCAGAAGCGCTCGGCGTGCGGCATCGAAAAAGAAGGCGTTGAGTTCGTAGTCAAGCATGGGCGAGCCGTCGCTTCGCAACTTCACACGCCCACCTTCACTTTGCGGATGGAACCCGTCCCGACACAGTGCGAGCGTGACCTGTGAATTGGCGAGATTAGTAAAGCGATTTCGGTGATGCTTGCTCATGCCGTTGAGCGTAATCGAATACAACACGGGGTGCACCGGCGGCACTTCGAGTTTGAAGCCCATCGCCGCGTCAATGGCTTGCGTGCGCAGATAGTGATCGCTGTACACCGTTTGCGGGGCGCCAGACCACGCGGCGACAAGCGCAGGCATTTGAGCGCCAGATACCAACGTTGGATGAAGAAACGTGCGACGCCCCAGGCGATTGTGTGGATCGGGCGCGTTCGATCGAAGGAGCAGCGCAGGCGAGTTAATGCCGCCGCCTGCAACGACAAAATGTTTCGCCCGCACTCGCACTTTGATGCCCGTTGTATCGTAGCCACCGCCCTGCATCGCACTTGCTTCAAGCGAGCTCACGCGCCCGCCGACACTCACCAAGCGATCCGCGCGCGCGCGCGTGACAAGCACTGCGCCGCGCTTGAGTGCCGCAGGAACCGCGGTGACAAGCATTGATTGCTTTGCGTTCAGCGGGCAGCCCATGCCGCAGTAGCCAAGGTTTGCGCAGCCCTTAACGTTGCGCTTAATGCGCTCCATCTTGATGCCGAGCTTCTGACCGCCGCGCTCAAGCACGGCGTTGTTTTCGTTTGGGTTGACCTGCCAGGCCGAAATGTTGGTGAGCGCTTCTGCGCGCTCGAACCAGCCATTCATGTGCTCTTCGGTCAGCTCGCGCAATCCGAAACGCTCGCGCCAGTATTTAAGCGTGTCGCTGGGTGTGCGAAAGCTGGTGGTCCAATTCACGGTGGTGGAGCCACCGACTGTACGGCCTTGCAAAATGTTGATGGCTTTGTCAGCCGTTTTGCGCGAAGCCGCCTCTTGATAAAGCGCCGGATAGGCATCCGATTCACGCATGCGGAAATCGCTCGAACTTTTGAGCATTCCCTCTTCAATCATGATGACTCGCAGACCGGTGTCTGACAGCACATCGGCTGCGATTGCGCCGCCCGCACCGGTGCCGACAATGCACACATCGGCTTCAAGCTCAGCATCTCGTCCGAGCGTGGATGCGTCGATGTGAAGCGCCCCTTTACTGATTGCGTCGCGGATGGGATCTTGAATCATGTCGATGTTGCAGTTGTCGGTTGGGCGAGAGCCGGATTGGGGGCGTGCGCGAAGAAGATGTCTTCACGCTTCAGCAGTGCGACCTCACGCAAGCTTAGGAGGGCCAGGGTAGCCGCTGCCTTGCCAGGCGTTGGGCTCGGAGTAGTAGCTGCCATAGACCAAATCGTGAAGCGCGAAATACGTTTGCTGCTTGAGAGCGAGCGAACTATGGCGCAGCGATTGCATGAAACTCATAATGGGGACAGCGCTTTCGCGATTCCACTCTCCCGAATAGCCAAGCAGCGCACGCGCAGGCTTGATCGATAGCAATCCGAAGAGCTGCCCGATTTCTTCTCGGGTGGTCGGCGGCAATTGATCGATAAGATCACCGATAGCTTTCGCGGTGCGCAGAAGTGCCGCGTCACGGGCCTCACGCTCGGTGGGCAAGGCGGGGCCAAGCACAGAGTATGCGATGGCATCAAGCATCGCTGCATGCGTGGTCACGACAGCCGCGCCGCGCACCGGGACACTGGGTGAGCGAAACACGGCCCACCCTGCGGCAAGCGCCGCCGCACCGCCGAGGCCCACAAAAATTACCCTACGCCGAGTTAGCTTCACGCTTCGCGCACTCCTTCAGAAGTTCGACCGATTGTAGGAGGCTCGGTTAGAGCGCTTTGCCTATGCGCGCACTAGCGCTACGTTCGACTTCCCCGCGCTATGCTTTGGGCTAAGGGATGCAATAAAAACGTGACGAAAACGTCTCGGTACGATCACAAAACGCGACATTACTCACGGCGACCCGACCCACTCCAACTATGACCGAGACGTCAACTTCCAAAAAGCCGTTCGAGCTTGCACTGCGCGCTGCGCTCACGGCAGCACGCGCAGCACGCGCCAGCGCACAGAACAACGCGCAAGATGCCGCCGATCGTATGGTGGTTCGAAGCTATCAGCAATTGCGATTAGCGGAGACGCACCAAGCGCTTCTGGTGTCGCCTCGCTACGGCGCGGCGGCACGGTTTTTCTTCACCGAGCTCTACACCACGAAGGACGTTTCTCAGCGAGATCGCGATGTGGAACGCGTGATTTCTGTGTTGGTGAAGTTTCTGCCTGATCGTGCACTCGGCACGCTTGCTGCAGCGCTTCAGATGGACGCACTCTCTGAGTCGCTCGACGCCGCGGTAGCGCACGCAGCGCGCGCGCTCCAAGGCGACGCGCGCCCGCTTAAGTTAACCGCCGAGCGCTACGCGATGGCCTATCGAGAAGTTGGACGATTTACAGATCGCGAAACGCAAATCGCTCTCGTTGAGACCATTGGGCAAGCGCTCGATCACCTCTCACGCATGCGACTCGTTCGTGGGCTGCTGAAGCTCATGAAAGGCCCCGCTCACGCTGCCGGCGTGGGTGAATTGCATGCGTTTTTAGCGCGCGGCTACGATGCGTTCGTCGCGATGCGAGGTGCGGAAGAGTTCATTGCAAGCATCGTTGCGAAAGAGCGCGCAGAACATCTGCGACTTGCGCGGCTAAGTGTCTAGCTTACGCCATATAGCCCATTTTCGGTCTGGACGAGCATCGCGTAACCTTGAATAGTGCTTTTTTCAATTTATTCAATGCAAACCCTAATAAAATTGAGCTTTGCTTGTTTTTCTGTTGATGGTGCACGTCGCGCATTCACGCACGTCGAACATGCCACGCCAGGTTCGCCTCCTGTCGGGCCAGAAAATGCAAAAAAGCTCCTTCGGGAGCCTTTTTGTGTCGCTGGCGCGCCCAACAGGAGTGTTTGGCGTTCGCTCGCGCTCTCGTCCTCACCCCTCGCCTAAGCGGCTCGGGGCCGCCCTGTCGGGCGTCCGTGCGCGACCGCGCACGTCGAACATGCCCACGCCAGGTTCGCCTCCTGTCGGGCCAGAAAATGCAAAAAAGCTCCTTCGGGAGCCTTTTTGTGTCGCTGGCGCGCCCAACAGGAGTCGAACCTGTGACCTTTGGCTTCGGAAACCAACACTCTATCCAGCTGAGCTATGGGCGCTTCAACGCGGATTATAAAAGTCCAGGCCTGAGCTTTCGTGGAAATGGAGACGCGCCGATATAATTCGAAGTTAGCTTTTACGGGCGCGGCAGTCGATTCGCGCACGAATCTAAAACAACATTTGAGCCATGAGCGAAGAACACGGCAATCTCATTAAGACTCCCAAACAGCTGATCATCGTCTCGGTGGTCGCACTGGTGGTGCCCATTGGCATCGCTTTTTTGGGCGCACAGTTGGTGACGGGTAACAAACGCGTAGACCCCGCTGAATCGAAGCAATCGGTTGAAGATCGCATCCGTCCGGTCGGCCAGCTCACGAAGCTAGATGGCGCTGCGCCGCCGCCTGCCCCGGTTGCCGCGGTCGCCGCAGCGCCAGCAAAACCTAAAAGCGGTGAAGAGGTTTACCAGCTCGCTTGCACCGCGTGTCATGGCGCAGGCATTGCCGGTGCGCCGAAAACAGGAGACAAAGGCGCTTGGGCTGCCCGCGTCGCACAAGGCGTGAACGTGTTGTACGACCACGCCATCAAGGGCTTCAAAACGATGCCCGCAAAGGGCGGTCAGTCGCAACTGAGCGATGATGAAGTGAAGGCTGCAGTTGACTACCAGGTCGCGAAAGTAAAGTAACGTCGGTTGATGACTACTTCATAAAAACGCGCCTCGGGCGCGTTTTTTGTTTCTCGCAGTCACGGAACTCGACACAATGGAGCCTTATGGCAACCTACGCAATCGGTGATGTTCAGGGCTGCGACGACGAGCTCGGAGAACTTCTTGCGCTGATTCAGTTCGAGCCGCAGAAAGATCGTGTTCTGTTCGTGGGCGATTTGGTGAATCGTGGGCCCAAATCGGCGGCTGTGCTTCGCCGTGTTCGCGCGCTGAATCTCGTCGGCGCAGCAGATTCGGTGCTCGGGAACCATGATTTCTTCCTCATCATGGCCTATGAAGGGCTATCAAAAGTGCATCCGGGCGACACCCTTGATGATGTGCTTGACGCACCCGACGCGAGCGAGCTCGTTGCGTGGTTGCGCCAACGACCGCTCGTGCTGCCAGTAAAGGATCGACTGATCGTGCACGCAGGCTTTTTGCCCGCTTGGTCTCGCACTGACGCGCTTGCGTTCGCGCGCGAGATCGAAACCGCGCTCCGTAGTCCGACTTATCGGGCTTTTCTTGAGACACTATTCGGCAACGAGCCGAACACTTGGCATCCCGCGCTGACCGGTGTTGCCAGAGCGAGAGTGATCGTAAACGCCCTGGCGCGGCTGCGCTTCTGCAGCGCTTTCTCAGAAATTGAGTTCAAAGAAAAGCGCAATGTAACCCATGCCAAGGAGGGGCAAAAAGCGTGGTTTTGCTGGCCCAATCGCCGCTCTGCTGATTCCGCCGTAATCGCGGGGCACTGGTCCAGCGAGGGACTGCGCTTGATGCCGAACGTGAGTTTGCTCGACAGTGGATGCCTGTGGGGCGGCGCGCTTACCGCGCAGCGAATTGAAGACGGTGCGATCTTCCAAGTGCCGAGTCGGCAGCCGCACGCACTCATCGGCGATTGATTTCAGCTTTTTACGCTTAGTCCCAGCACAACTGGGGCTAGAGATGAATAAATTAAATGTCGCGATAAATCGTTTCAGTCGCTTTGCCTCAATGCTTACTGCGATTGCGTTATACAGCCACGCACCATCGCCTCCGCCTCACTGGCCACTTCGCGCCGCGTTTTTCCTGCGCAATCGATCGCGCCCACGAAAGTAAGCTCTGCAGTGAGTGGTCCCTCGCGATGAATCTGCTTCAGGCTTTGCATGAAGGTCATATCGCCGATGTAGCTTGCCGCATCGCTGCGCGCGCTGCCATGAAAGTAGCGGATCGCCACCACCCACACTTCGCCGCCCGCCTGCACCACGGGTTCGAGCAGCGAGGCGTGAAATTTCAAAACATCGCGTCCGAGGCTCGTGGTGCCTTCGGGGAACACGGCAACTGTCTCGCCGTTGGTCATCATCTCGCGCACCACCTCGCCGAGCCGATGCGTCTCTTTTCGATCACTTCGGTTAATAAAGATAGTTCCTACGTTGTCGAGCAGCTTGCCCGCGAGCGGCCAGTCACGAAGTTCAGCCTTCGCGATGAAATGACACGCTCTTTGGGTGTTGAGCGCGAAAATATCGACCCACGATACGTGGTTTGCAACGAGCGTTACCGGTCGCTGCGGGCCTAGCTGCGGGAACCCCACAGCGCGTACGTCAATATCGGCAATTGAGAGTAACTCGCGAGACCAGCGTCTAACAATTTCGTGGCGCGCAGCGCCCTGTGCCCGCCGGTAGCCGTTGACTGAAATCCAAAGGCCTTGCAGCAGCTTGCTGACTAAGCGCACCAGGCGCAGTGAAAACGGTTGCATGAAAACTATTCGCGAAGTCTCAGCCTAAGCCGCATTTGGGCTCAAAGCATTCGGCGCGTCATTGAACCAAAACCACTATTATTGCGACTCATGACGGGTGCATGCGACGTTTTTGTCACTCGCGAATTGCTTTGGGTATTTCGGCAGCGCGTCGCATGAACCGTTCGCGGAAGACTTCCGCTTTTATCGGCAGGATGACGCAAAAGCCAAAGAAGCTACGTCTTTTGAGACGAGCGGGCAAGCCAGCTAATCATTAGGAGATTCAATAGATGTCTAAATTGCTAACAATGGGCCTCGTCGCAGCAGCGGTGGCTTTGGTCGGGTGCGAAGCCTCGGCACCGAAGATGGGCTCTGAGAGCGCGAAGACCACGGCGACAGGTTCGGCTGGCGGCGCGGCAGCGCAGAATGTCAATTCAAAGCTCGGACGGTGTGACCGTCCAGCGGGCACCATTGCTCTGGTCGAAGATACCAGCCTCGATTGGTATCGTGCGTACCTCGACAAATATCGCCTTGGCGCGACGTCGCCGGTGCTTCGCTTGCTCATTCAGCAATCAAACTGCTTCATCGTGGTCGAGCGCGGTCGCGCCATGGCCAACATGCAGCAAGAGCGCGCGCTGCAAAACTCAGGCGAGCTTCGTCAAAACTCGAATTTCGGCAAGGGCCAAATGGTGTCTGCCGACTACTCGCTTACACCAGAAGTGCTCATGAGCGCACGTGGCACGAGCGGGCTCGGTGCGGCACTCGGCGGATTCGGTGGTCGTCTCGGCGCGCTGGGTGCCATCGCCGGCGGTATCCAAACCAACGAAGCGGCAGTGATGCTCACGCTCGTCGATAACCGCTCGGGCGTGCAAGTCGCAGCTGCAGAAGGCTCGTCCTCTAACACCGACTTCAATCTTGGCGCGATTCTCGTAGGCTCATCGGGCTTCGGCGGTGCGGGCGGGTACACCAACACGCCGCAAGGCAAAGTAGTGACTGCTGCCTTCACCGACGCCTATAACAACATCATTAATGCAGTGAAAAACTACTCGCCGCAATCCATGGGTGACCGTGGCATGGGCACCGGTGGTCGTCTTGCCGTTGAGGGCTCTTCGCAACCGAACGGTGCGCCTGTCGCGCAGAGCTCGGCAGCAGGTGCCGGCGGCGGAACAATGTCGGTACGTGACGCGCAAAATAAACTCAATCAATTGGGTTACGCCGTGGGCACCGCCGATGGTCAGATGGGTCGCCGTACAGTGGAACAGCTGCGCGCATTCCAACGTGATCGTCGCCTTAGCATTACCGGCCAACTCGATCAAGCCACGATGAACGAACTCGCGAAATAATCTTTCTTCGGTTCGAGAAACGCCCGCGCAATGCGGGCGTTTTCATTTGCGGCAGCGGAGCCGAGCTTTTAAGACCGCATCACTAGAAAACTGAGGAGACGCTGCATAAATCTCCGCGATTCATCGCGCGGCGGATTGGGATGAGCTAGCGCTTCATGCCTCAGCACAACGTAGCGAGAGCCCGCCAGACGAGGAAAAAGTTCGGGAAAATACCGAAGCGTACGCGGGCACGTGAGGATTTTTGGCGAAATTTTGACGATGTATTACGGGCTCGCAGTCGTTGTGCAGCGCTTTTAGCGTTGCAATTTCGAGGCATCGCGGGGCTCTGTTGAGACATTTCAGCGCACCAGATTACCCAAAACCGCCCATGCTTACTGTGTGTCGGCACGTCTGCCTTCGGACGCGAGAGACTTATTCGGCGGTTTCCTAATCCTCTACGTGTCAGCACGCTTGGCTCATGATGCCGTCGTCATAGCGCAGCCTTTCCCGGCCACGCACACACGAGTCAGCGCGACAAATCTGCGCGGTCGTTTGACAAAAATTGGCACTGGCTACTCGATTTCCTCCCCCAGAAGCCGCGTTAGACACGCTTTTTGCCCTGGCACGCGGGTTGCCTAGTAGGCGTATCAGGTGAGAGACCGAGGGGAAGGCAAATGGGCATGATCGACGATTGGTTCGTAAAGAAGATCGCCGCTATTCGTGGTGGAGCAAAACCCAGCCTACAAGACGAACCAACGCACGCAGAGACAGCGCCGCCGAGCAACGAGAAACGCAAAGCACGCGATTACTCGGTGGCGCTGAGTGCGCAAGAGTGGGCGAATGTCGAGGCGTTTATGGCCCGCCCTGAAAAGGAAAGTTCAAACGCGGCTTCGTGCCTCAACGGCGAGCTCACCGTGGGCCTTAACGCTCAACTCGTAAGCGCCGACATCATTCAGTGCCGCGTATTACGAGTGTTCGGGACGCTCGATGCCCCCATCTTCGCGCAAAAGCTGATCATCGAGAAGGGCGCAAAAGTGAAAAGCATCGCACGAGTTGGCCACGCTGAAGTGCATGGCGAATTCGACGGCACCTTGCAAGTTCATGGCACGATGACGGTGACTAAAACCGGCGTGGCCCGAGGCAAATTCCGCGCACTGAAATACATGATTGCCGACGGCGTCAAGCTAGAAGGCGACGTGAAACGCGTAGCCAATCCGCAGCCCGATTGGGTTAAAAATGAAGCCGATGATGCGTGGGTGGAAGCTTTCCCATCAACCATGATGTCGATGACTTTGCGCAAACAAGCCGCTTAACCCCAGCTCCTCGCAAGGCGTGATCTCGCGCCAATCCTCAAGAAAAGCGGTTCAGTTGAATCGCTTTTTTTACGCCCCTTCTCGTACGAGCGGATTGGGTTAGTTTGCGCGCCGATTGTTCACCAAAGATACGCGACCCAAAAGATGCCGAGCATCGCGAACACTAGGGCCAGCTTGACGACCGTGCCGACGAGTAAACCAATCCAGGTAGCGATACCGACCTTCGCAGCGTTCTTCGAATTCTTTTCGCTTAAATATTGCCCAACGGCTGCGCCCACGAGCGGCATGAAGAGCACACCCACCAAGCCCATGAGCAGGCCGAGCACCGTGCCAACCGCCGCCCCAATCAATGCGAGCTTGCTTGCGCCCGCCTTCTTCGCACCAAGCACCGTAGCGGCGTAGTCCGTTACCCAAGCGATCACCGCAATCACGACGAGCAGGCCGACGACCCAGCCCGGCACCCGCGTGAAATCATCAATCCACGCACCTACGATGACGCCCGCCAGCACTAGGATCACGCCTGGCAGCGCTGGCAAGACGGTTCCGATCAAACCCACAGCCATCAGCGCGATGGCGAGTATCCATAAACCTGCAGTGGCATCCATTGTGTTTCCTTTTCTGGCCTCTGTGGGTCTCAGTTTGCGACGAGTGGAGTCGCTTGCGCGATGTGTGGCCGACGCGCAATATCGTTCGTGTAGCGTCGATAGCCTCAGTGAGCGCAGCGAGAAGTGGGGGTGTCATTCAAAAGCAATTAGTCGCGTAATTGGGGGGTAGCCGTCGCAACACAAGACGCCGTTGCAGAACTCGGAACTAAGCACTCAAAATTACCTTCGCCTCTTACGCGCCCTATTTATTTGGGTGTAAGCAAATTATTTACATGTTTTGCTTTATATTATTTTACGTATTCTAACTATGCATTTTGGCTTCTGAACGTTTATAGATGAAACTACTACTCTAATCTCCTTGCTGCAATCGCGCCCTTCAGCGAGAATCGTCGAAAACGTGTTGAAAAGTCTTAAGGAGGCATTAGGGCATGGAACGCAAAGCGCCGCGCCGCACTAAAGAGCGCATTCTCGAAGTCTCGCTCGCGATGTTCAATTCCTTTGGCGAGCCGAACGTCACCACCAACGCGATCGCCGATGAGATGAACATCTCGCCGGGCAATCTTTATTACCACTACCGAAGCAAAGACGAGATCGTCACCAAGATCTTCGGTCAGTTCGAGCGCGAGATGGATGAGCTCTTTGCGATGCAGAAAGATCGCAAAGCGAATGTGGAAGACGCGTGGTTTTGGCTCCATCTGGTCTTCGAAAAAATCTGGAAATACCGCTTCATCTATCGCGACTTGAACGACCTGCTGTCAAAAAATCGTGTGATCGAAACGCACTTCAAATCGATCCTGCAAAACGCCGCTAAAAGCGCCGAGCGAATGATGCAAGACCTGAAAGATACAGGTCAGCTAAACGCGAGCAAGGGTGAAATCACAGCAGTCGCGGTGAATGTTGTACTGACGGCAACCTACTGGCATTCCTACTCCTACGTGATGAACCCCCGCAATTTGGATGAAGCCAAAGCGATGGGGCAAGGCGTTTTCCAAGTGATGGCAATGATCGCGCCGTATCTCACGGGCGATGCGCGTTTGCTATTCGAGAAACTCGCAGGTGAGTATCGTTAAACACTGACGAATGTCGAAGCCGCGTTGCAAGTTCGCGCGAGTCTGCGTTGTGTTTTTGCTGGATGCGACGCAGCAACGCCTCGTCACTCGTTCCTCGTTCCTCGTCTTTCGTACTTCTTCGGAGAAGATAAATCATGGCAAAAAAAGGCGGCTGGGCCGCATTTCCACACGACAATAGTGAATTCGTCTACGAAGGCGCTTCACTCAAGAAAAACTGGGCGCGCCTCCACGAAGGCGATGCCGAGGCATTCCCAACCAACAAAGCGGTTGAAGAAGCGTGGCGCCTGTTTCATGCGGGCGATTTTCAGGGTGCATTTGACACGGGGATCGCCGCTGGCTTAGACGGCTACAACGCCGCGAATAAAGCCGCGTGCATCTACAACAACTATCTCGAAACCAGCGACGCGAAGAAGCAAAAGGCGTACGAAGAAATCGCGGCGCGCTGTGAGGAGTTGCAAACAGCGCAGAAGAAAAACGCCAACGCCTTTTACTGGCATGCCTATGCGCTCGGCCGCTACGGGCAGTTGATCGGCGTTGCCAAAGCACTCACGCAAGGGATTGGCGGCAAAGTTCGTACATCACTCGAAACCGCGATCAAGTTGGATGCGAAACATGCTGATGCGCACATCGCGCTTGGCACATTTAACGCCGAAGTCATCGAAAAGGTCGGCGCGATGATCGGCAAGATGACTTACGGCGTGAGCAAGGAAACCGCCGTCGAGATGTATGAAAAGGCGCTCAAACTCAATCCCGATTCCGCGATCGCTCGAACCGAGATGGCCGATGGCCTCTACAAGCTTTTTGGTGACAAAAAGATGAAGGATGTGGAGAAGCTATACGGCGAAGCTGCCGCGATGACGCCGGCTGACGCAATGGAATGCCTCGACATCGAGGCGGCCAAAGCGGAGATGGAGTAACGCGCTACGCCGCTTTTAAGCGCGGCGCGAGCCGCGCCTCCTTGATCGGCAGGTGAATCAACGCTGCGGCGATCGCGAGCAGCGCGTCGATCACCCAAACGGTGTCGTAGCTGCCAGTCATTACAAACAGTTTGCCGCCGAGCCAGGCACCGAGAAATCCGCCGATCTGGTGCGAAAGCATTACGATTCCGAAGAGCATTGCCATGTTTGCAGGGCCGAAGAACTTCGCGACCAAGCCTGCGGTGGGCGGTACTGTCGATAAGAACGTGAGCCCCGTGAATGCAGCAAAGATGAGCATCACGGTCGCGGTTTTGGGCGCTGCGAGAAAGATCAATACGGCGACCGCGCGCGACGCATAGATCAGCGACAAGAGCGACTTCATTCGCCAACGGCCAACCGCCCATCCCATCGCTAGGCTGCCGATGATGTTGAACAAGCCGAGAATTGCGAGTGCCCATCCGCTCACCGAAGGCGGCAATCCGCAGCTCGCGACTACATTGGGCAAATGTGTCGCGAGAAAAGCGACGTGGAATCCGCAAACGAAGAATCCAGCACACAGCAATAGGTAGCTGCGATCCGCAAAAGCGCGTTGCGTCGCTTCCCGCGCAGACAGCCGCGGTGCTGCGGGGGTCGTCTCGGCGTTCAGCGGACGAGCCCACAAGACTAACGCCGCTGGCAAAGCGAGCAGCACGAGCAAGCCGATAGCCTGCATCGAACTCACCCATCCAAAAGACGCCGTCAGCGCAACAGCAAGAGGCGCCATCAAAAACTGCCCGAACGAGCCACCAGCATTCACCACACCTGTGGCGAATCCCCGCGTCTCTGCAGGAACCAACCGAGTGGTCGCCGCCATCAACACCGATGGGCCAGCAATGCCAGCGCCACCCGCTGCGAGAACACCAATGGCAAAGATCAAGCCGAGCGTTGTAGTCATGTACGGCGTGATAAATGTCCCAAGCGCGACAAGTAGCAGGCCAACTAGGAGCACGCGCCCAGCACCAATGCGATCAGCAAACGCGCCCGCAAACGGTTGCGTGAGTCCCCACCAAAGCTGTCCAAACGCGAACGCGAGGCTGATGTTTGCGATGCCGAGCCCACTTGCAGAATCGATGCTCGGGATGAAAAGCCCCATTGTTTGCCTAGAACCCATCGCGAGTGCGAAGGTGCCCGCGGCAGCCAACAAAACGAGCCACACGGGAAATGGTTTCACGCTGCTTGCTCCAGTAAAACGCTGTTTATCTGATCGATCACATCGTGCAAGTAAGCAACGGTTGCAACACCCAAGCGTGCGTTGAGCGCGAGCTGCGCACGCTTCCATGCCCGCTTCGCTTCGGCTCGTTTCGCGACGCCCGCCTTTGTAAGCGACAGCGTATGGCTTCGCGCATCATTGCCAGATTCAATGGCCACCCAGCCCGATGCCACGAGCGATTTGAGGTTTCTCGACAGCGTTGACGAATCCATACCCATTTCGATGGCGAGCGCGGCTTGCGTGATCGGTGCGAGTTTCTCGATGTGAGTTAAGAGGGAATACTGGGTCGTTTTGAGACCTGTCGACGCCATCTCACGCTCGTAGACGACTGACACTCGACGCAGTAGTGATCGCAACTTGTAGTTGGTGCAGCCGATGGGGGCAGCAAGAGGGTGAGCGCGCATGCCCCATTATAGTTGCATATACAATAATTGCAGATGCAACTATTTTTGAATTTTGACTATGAGCGATGAGGTGTTGGCCGCGTGGATCGCCGACGAGGCGCGCGTTCGCGAGCGAATTGGCGCGGCGGGTGTCGTTGCAATGGAATCAGCGGCGGCGCTGAGCGGTATCGAGGTATTCGATAAGATATTTGCGGGCGAATTGCCGCGTCCTTCAATCGGTGACACGATGGACTTTGTCGCAGTGCATGTTGAGCACGGCAAGGCAATCTTTCAAGGAAGGCCTTCTAATCGGGTGCTCAATCCCATGGGCACCGTACACGGCGGCTGGTACGCGACGCTGCTCGATTCAGCGGTCGGCTGCGCGGTGCATTCGACGCTGCCGGCGGGGAAGGCTTACACCACGCTCGAACTCAAGCTCAATATCGTGCGCGCGATTTCGCTCAAGACACCGCTCGTGCGCGCAATCGGACAAGTGATCCATGTCGGCCGACAGGTCGCAACCGCAGAAGCTCGTTTGGTCGGCCACGACGGGACACTCTATGCGCACGCGACTACAACGTGCCTGATTTTCGATATCGCACAACAGAAAGTCGCGCGATAAACGCGGCGCTAAGCGAGTTTCGTGACTCGTTCGCGCAAACGCTGCACGTCAATCCTCAAGCGCTGGATGTCGGCGGCGAACTTCGCGACATCATCTCGCTCCGCCACCAACTTGGCTTCATCGTGCACGTAGCGTTTGCCCGCTTCATGCAAGCTCTCCCGTGCGTTTTCGCCAAATGCCTTGAGCGCTCGAAACAACTTAACCGCTTCGTTCGCGAAGATCGGGCCGACGATGCGTTCAAGTTCAGCCTCCGCAGCGAGCGGTAGCGCCTTGAACGCCTTAGAGAGATCCTGAAGCAAGCCCGCCTGACCCGAAATTTTTGCTGCGCGAAGTGCCGCCTCTTCGCCCTGCGCAATCAACGGTAGTGCCGTCAGGGGAAACTCAACGGTCACCGTCGCGGGCGCAGCGCGCACATCGGCTTCTCCACTTTCGAGTCCGCCATCGGTTGCAATCTTCAACGTGGCGATGAGCGGTGGCATCCGAATTTGAAGCGTCTCGTTAGCGTGAGACGCCAACAGCTTCATAGCCGCAGGGTCGTGAGAAATGAGGCGCGAGAGCGCTCGGGCAATCAGGCTGGAAGGAAGCATCCCACTATTTTCGCAAACTACGGACGTAAAAAAGCCGACCCGCAGGTCGGCTTTTTTCGGCGGCATGGTTTAGCCCTGCTGAATGCCGGCTAGCAGCCAGCCTTTGCTGCCGTCTACAGGTTTCACCAAATTCCATGTCTCACGGAAAGGCGAGCCCATCACCATGCCGTCTTCACGGATTTTGCCGCTGAATTCGACGGACGCCCAGTAGTTGCCGCGCTCGGTTTCAATCCCAAGCAATTCCGCATTGAGCTCATCGACCTGTGTGGCTTCCTTGTTACCCGCTACAACGTCTTTCGCGATCTGGTTGTAGAACTCATCCGTCGCGAAATCGCGCACTGCGTCTAAATCGCCCTTGTCATTCGCGGCTTGAAGCGCAAGGAACTGCTTCTTTGCGTTGTCTTCAAACCCGCTCTTGTCGAAGCCTGCTGGAATGCCGAACCCAGCAGCAAGCCCCGGCGCAGCGGCAGCACTTGCGCCGCCGGCAGCACTCCGCGCCATCGGCTCAGCGGATGCAGGCGTTGGCGCTTGATAGGGCATCGGCGCGCCATTCGCAGTGGCTTGTTTGCGCATCATGTTGCGCGCCAAAAAGCCCAAGCCGATCAGCAGCGCAACAGCCACTAACAAGAACATCAGGAAACCACCCGCACCGAGCTGCGAGAACAGCAAACCGAGGCCTAAGCCAGCGGCAATCGCGGCAACTGGACCAGCCCACTTAGCCATGCCAGTTTTCGCGGCGGCGCCTGCGGCTGCTGTGCCAGCAGCGCCTGCGGCTGGCACAGCAGCGGCGGCATTGTTAGGCGTTGCTTGGTTTGCACTGGGGCCGCCAGCTTGGCGCTGACTCACGGAATCGCGCTGTGAACCAACGGACTTACCGCCGCCGAATTTTTTGGCGTCAGCCATCGATGCGCCGAATGCAATTGCGGACGCAAGCACTGTAGAGGAAAGAATTTTGAGTAATTTAGATGCCATTTTTAGGCTCCAACGAAAGTTCTTGTGGCGCACAGGGAGCGAGCAGAGTTACTCGCTGCCACTCTGGGAATATAGTGGCAATCGGCTCACATGCAACCGAGTTTCGCGAATTCGCAGGTCAGGATTTCCCGCGTCGGTTCGCTCTAGAGAAACTGTCCAGGCTGTTTCCAGGGGCTGACTATGACAATCGATAACCGATGTGCGTGGCAACGATGCCGCCAGTCAGGTTGAAGTAGTCGACACGCTTAAACCCTGCCCGCTCAAACATCGCTTTTAACGTCTCTTGATCTGGGTGCATGCGAATGCTTTCCGCCAGATAGCGATAACTTTCTTCATCGCCCGCTATTCGAGCGCCCATGCGGGGAAGAACGTTAAACGAATACCAATCGTAAGGCGCTTTCAACAGCGAATTCGGTTTGGAAAATTCGAGCACGAGCGCTCGCCCACCCACCCGCAGCACCCGATGCATTTCAGCGAGCGCATTTTCTTTACGCGTCACGTTGCGCAAGCCAAACGCAATAGTCACCGCGTCAAACGATTGGTCTGCAAACGGCAACGCTTCGGCGTTGCACTGGGTCGTTGGTGCCAATACGCCTTGGTCAAGCAGACGATTGCGTCCCTCGCCGAGCATTGCCGCATTGATGTCGGTATGAAGTACGGCCCCTGTCTCCCCAACCAGCGGCTTCATAAGCGCGATCAAATCGCCCGTTCCGCTGGCAAGGTCGAGCACGCGCTCGCCTTTCTGCAATCGAAGCTGATCGACGGCGAAGCGCTTCCAAATCCGATGCAAACCGCCCGACATGACATCATTCATCACGTCGTACTTCGACGCCACGGAATCGAACACACCACGCACCAGCGTTTGCTTTTTGTCTTCGTCAACCGTTTTGTAGCCGAAGTGAGTTTGCTCAGTCACGCGAAGCCCCTGCCTTTTCGATGCGCGCTAAGTAATCACTCCACGCGCCCTCCTTCTCAACGCAAAGCTTATGCAGGTAGTCCCACGAGAAGATGCCCGAGTTGTGGCCATCACTAAACGTCGGGCGAATCGCATACATGCCGACGGGCTCAAGCTCCGTGATGTCGATGTTTCGCTTACCTACTTGCAACACTTCTTGCCCAGGGCCATGCCCACGGACCTCGGCAGACGGCGAATACACGCGAAGCATTTCGAATGAAAGCTCGTGGCTGTTGCCACTGTAGTTAAGCACCAATACACGACGCTTTTTGTCGAGCGTAATGTCGGAAGGTATCGGAGTGTCGCGTTCTAGACCAGGCACGTGCGTATGACCACAGTTGATATTCGAATGTTGCCCCAATTGTCGCAGAGACAGAATCCTCGCCGCAAAGTGCGCTCGCATGCAGTTGACGTGCCCTGCAACATGCTGCAAGCTCGGCAGCAATCAATTCAACTGAGATGGGGCCGTACGAACGAAAAAAGCCAAGCCTCAGTGTTGATCAATGAGTCGATGCGCTTCTGCATCACGGCCTTGCCTTGAATTGAGCAAACTAGTCACACTTCTATTCGCGCGGAAGTCAAAACCGGCGCGCAGCACGGCTGCGTTTATGTCGTCTTCGAGCGCGATGGCCAGGTCGCCAAAAGCACCGCGCCAAGCGCACACGCAAACGCGAGCCCATGCATCGCCGTGAACGATTCATTCAAGAAAACGATGCCTACCAGCGCAGAGGCGATCGGCAAAAAAATCGTGAACACTCCCGCGCGCGCGGCCGGAACGGTCTTTAATCCCGTCATCCAAAGCCACACAGTGAACATACTCGCCGCGAGGGCGTAGAGCACAAGTCCACTCCACATCGCAAACGACACACTGGCGAAATCGAATGACAGCGCTTGCCAGATCCCGAGCGGTGTGACCAGCGCGAGCCCCCAGAGATTAATTGCAGCGCTGATGTATTTAGGCGAAACGTCACTTGTGAGTTTCTTGCCAATCACCACGTAGCTTGCTTCGCACAACACTGCGCCGAGCAGTAGCGCTATTCCGAGCAATGAGACGTCCGACTCGCGATCAGAACCCGCGTTACGCGTGAACGCGAGTAGCGCGACGCCGCCGATTGCGAGCATGATTGCTACCCAGGTGCGCGGTGCGATTCGCTCGGAAAGAAAGACTCTCGAGAGAATCGCCACGGCGGCAGGTATCGCAGCCATGACAACGCCTGCCGAAATCGCATTCGCATAGCGCATGCCGTAGAGCATGCAAATCGAAAACAGAAAGTTACCGAGGAAGGATTCGAGGAACAGCAAGCGCTTGGTGCGTGCATCGAGTGGCTTCGCGTTTTCACCCCGTGAAGTCCACGGGGCCATCGCGATCGCGGCCACGCCAAAACGCAGCCACGCGAGCAGAAAGATGGGGAATACGGCGACGAGCACTTTCGAAAAGCCAACGTACGCGCCGACAATTGCCATCGCGCCGGCCAGATACAGGTATGCAATCATCGGAGGGGAGCCAATTTAACTTACACGCCGTCGCCCCAATTAATTGGGGTAATGAGCGATTTTCATATGCAATTGACTGAGGCAAAAAATAGCGCCACAACCCAATTAAATAGAGCGCTTCTACTAGTAGATGCCAAAAAAACTCAGCGTCACGCAATCTGCGCGACGCTCCATCACTGCACGATATCGAGATGCTCAAGCCCAGCCAGCATGTTGCGGCCCTTCGACTCGTGGCCCTCAAGCTTGATGCGCAGGCGCAGATCGTTCACGCTATCAGCGTTGCGCAGCGCGTCTTCATACGAAATCAAGCCGTTTTCGTGCAGATAGAACAGCGACTGATCGAACGTTTGCATGCCAAGCTCATTTGATTTCTTCATGATTTCTTTGATCTCAGAGACTTCGCCTTTAAAGATCAAATCGGAAATCAACGGCGAGTTGAGCATGACCTCTACCGCCGGTACGCGCCCTTTGCCGTCGCGCTTCGGAATCAAGCGCTGCGACACGAACGCACGCAAATTGAGCGATAGATCCATGAGCAACTGCTGACGCCGAGCATCTGGGAAGAAGTTGATGATGCGATCAAGCGCTTGGTTGGTATTGTTGGCGTGCAACGTTGCCATGCACAGGTGGCCCGTCTCTGCGAAAGCGACGGCGTGATCCATCGAATCTTCGTCACGAATCTCGCCGATCATGATCACATCGGGCGCTTGCCGCAATGCGTTCTTCAGGCCAATCGCCCAGTTTTCGGTATCGGTGCCAATTTCGCGCTGTGTGATCACGCAGTTTCGATGCTCATGCACGAATTCAATCGGATCTTCAATGGTGAGAATATGACCGCGTGAATTTCGATTGCGGTGATCGATCATCGATGCCATCGATGTCGTTTTTCCGCTACCCGTTGCGCCGACGAAAATCACCAAGCCGCGCTTCGCCATCACAATGTCGCGAAGTATCGGCGGAAGGCCAAGCTCCTCAAAGCGCGGGATGGTGGTGTTAATTGTGCGCAACACCATGCCCACATTGCTTTGCTGCATGAACGCGCTCACGCGGAAACGCCCAAGGCCTGGCGGGTGAATCGCGAAATTGCACTCATTGGTGCGCTCGAATTCAGCCGCTTGCTTATCGTTCATGATCGAGCGAGCGAGGGTAAGCGTGTGTAGCGGGGATAGCACCTGCTTTGCGACTGGCGCGATGCCGCCGTCAACCTTCAGCGCCGGCGGAAACCCCGCCGTGATGAAGAGATCAGAGGCCTTTTTCTCGCCCATCATACTGAGCAAAGAATTCATGAACTGTGTGGCTTGTTCGCGTTCCAATTTCTAACTCCTACTGAACTCGCGCGCGCATTCGCGCACTCCGCTCGCCTCGACCCTGTAGTCTAGGCAAACATTTCACCTTGCTTTGCCGCAAGGCGCGCATCGTGCGTGGAAATGAGGTTTCGTCGAACGAGATCCTGCAAGCATTGATCGAGCGTTTGCATGCCTTGCCCCAAACTCGTTTGGATCACCGAATACATCTGTGCGATCTTGTTTTCACGGATGAGATTTCGAATAGCAGGGGTGCCGATCATGATCTCGTGCGCAGCGATCCGGCCCGTGCCGTCTTTTTTCTTCAGCAGCGTTTGCGAGATCACCGCAATCAGCGATTCAGACAACATTGAACGCGTCATGTCTTTTTCTTCTGCGGGGAACACGTCAACGATACGGTCAATCGTTTTCGCGGCTGACGACGTGTGCAGCGTGCCAAATACCAAGTGCCCCGTTTCAGCAGCGGTGAGCGCGAGGCGAATCGTCTCTAAGTCGCGCATCTCGCCCACCAGAATGACGTCGGGGTCTTCGCGCAGCGCAGAGCGCAGCGCGTTTGCGAAGGAAAGCGTTTGCGGGCCGAGTTCGCGCTGATTGATCAAGCATTTCTTGCTTTCATGCACAAACTCAATCGGGTCTTCCACGGTCAACACATGTCCAAGCAAGTTGTCGTTGACGTGGTTCACCATGCCGGCGAGCGTGGTCGATTTGCCCGAACCTGTCGGCCCGGTGACCAGCACCAAACCGCGAGGCTTCATCGACAGCTCAGCAAAAATTTTCGGGCAACCCAAATCCTCAAGCGAAAGCACCCGCGATGGAATGGTTCGAAACACGGCGGCTGCGCCACGATCTTGGTTGAACGCGTTCACGCGAAAGCGTGCAAGGTTCGGGATCTCAAACGAAAAATCGACCTCCAGATTTTCTTCAAACACTTTGCGTTGTGCATCAGACATGATGTCGTACACCAGCCCGTGAACATCTTTGTGTTCCATCGCTGGCAGGTTGATGCGGCGAATGTCACCATGCACGCGCAGCATGGGCGGCAGGCCCGAAGAAATGTGAAGATCGGAAGCGTTGTTTTTTACCGAGAACGCTAAGAGCTCTGAAATGTCCATACCGTGTATCCCTACAGCGAGTTCGCGCCAATAGAATCAGGCACTTACGCAGGTTTTTTGAGTTCTCCCATTATGACTGCAACGTTGGACGCTTCGCAAGCAATCGAGCGTGTTTTGGCCCGAATCGATACCGCCTGTCGTCAGGCTTCGCGTGATCCATCGAGCGTTCGCTTGCTCGCGGTCAGCAAACTGCAAACAACTGACAAAATTCGTCATGTTTATGCGGCAGGGCAACGCGCGTTTGGCGAGAACTACGTGCAGGAGGCAATCGCAAAGACAACCGAGCTTTCCGACTTGTCCGAGATCGAATGGCATTTGATCGGCCCCCTGCAATCGAACAAAACGCGCGAAGTGGCCGAAACGATGCACTGGGTACATTCAATTGATCGGCTCAAAATTGCTGAGCGACTTTCGGCGCAAAGGCCAGATTCGATGCCGCCGCTCAACGTGTGTGTGCAGTTCAACATTAGCGGCGAGGCATCAAAAAGCGGGGCCTCATTCGATGAGGCGGACGCCTTGCTCGCTGCGGTGTCAAAGCTGCCTCGACTTCGATTGCGAGGTGTGATGGGGATGCCAGAGCCAGGCCTGAGCGCTGACGCCACACGCGAGCAATTTTTAGCGCTGCGAGACGTATACGAATACGCGAAGACGCGCTACCCAAGCGTAGACACGCTCTCGATCGGTATGTCGGATGATCTAGACATCGCGATTGCTTGCGGCTCAACAATGGTTCGAATCGGAACAGCGCTCTTCGGTGCGCGGCCAGCACGGGCGTAATCAGCGAGCGCCGACCGATATCAATGCGTTGCGCGATCTAGGGAGACGCTGATTAAATCCCGCGTGCAGTCCGCCTCGGATTGAGACCGAGTGCGAAATCGACAAATGCGAGCAATAGCGGGGCTATTGTGAGCATTTTCGATGCAGCAATCGGCTCAAGCCCGAGGATGTAATGCGCGATGGGTATTTAATCAGCGTCTCCCTAGCGCCGTCAGCTGAACCCGCGCCTACAATTTGGATATGAAAAAAATCTGTTTCATTGGTGGCGGCAACATGGCGAGCGCCATCATTGTGGGGCTCCGAAAAGTTGCGCCATCGCTCGATGTTCACGTTGTGGAGCCCTTCGCCGAAGCGCGCGAACGCATGGCGGCTACCGGCGCGGTTGTTTACGAGGTTCCAGCGCGCGCGGCTACTGAAAATGCCGATGCCATCGTGCTCGCCACCAAGCCGCAGACGCTCAAAGATGCGTGCGCACAGTTAGCG
Organism: Betaproteobacteria bacterium; assembly: GCA_013298765.1. GTDB lineage: Bacteria > Pseudomonadota > Gammaproteobacteria > Burkholderiales > Casimicrobiaceae > Casimicrobium. The sequence goes on along the minus strand of JAAFJA010000005.1, from coordinate 202,525 downwards.
CCGTGCTTGAACGGCGAGCTGATCGTGAGCATTGCGGCAGGGACTCGCATCGCCTCAATTGCTTTGTGGCTCGGCGGGAAAACCGACCGCATCGTGCGCACCATGCCCAACACACCGGCGCTCGTGGGCCAAGGCATCACGGGCGTGTTCGCACCCGTGTCTCTTTCGCAAAATGATGTCGACACCGCCATGCAGCTGATGCGCGCTTGCGGCGACGTGATCCGTGTTGACGACGAAGCGATGATCGATGCAGTGACAGCGGTTTCAGGCAGCGGACCGGCCTATGTGTTTCATTGGATTGAATCGATGATCGCGGCGGCGAAAAATGTTGGCTTCAACGATGCAGATGCGCGTAAGCTCGTCCTCGCAACGCTCAAAGGTGCAACGACACTTGCTGAATCCTCCGAGGAATCGCCCGCAACGCTTCGCGAACGTGTGACATCGAAGGGCGGCACCACGGCGGCTGCGCTTGCCGTCATCAGCGAACGCGGTGTGCAGCAGGCGCTGATTGATGCCATTGCCGCAGCGCGCGATCGCGGACAGGAATTGGGTAAGGCGTAGCGCAAGGGCGCAGCCCACCAGCAATTTGCATCGGCCCTCCGTTATTTATGGGCAAGCGCAATGATTCATCACTTTTAGTTATCGCATATATTTTCGTCTAGCCCCAACGAAATAAGGCTTCCAAGGATTTTCCTAAATCCTATTGCCCAACGCGCTGCCGAAGTAGCTGCAGGTAAAGCGCCCCGTCGAGCGCTTGGCCCGTGCGCTGCGATTGCCAGAGCGTCTCGCCAAGACACTCAAGGATTTCGTGTTTCGCCACATGCGCATCGCCGTCATGTTTTGCAGCTAGTTGCGCGTGAATCGCAACGATCCCGAGCGGCTGATCAATATCGAGTTGCTCTTGAATCGCGAGGTGAAATCCGAAATGCAAAAACGGGTTGATATCGCCCGCTTCAGGCCGCCAATCGTGCGTGACGAATGATTCGGGCCGATCAAGCACTCGGTGATATTCAGGATGAAGCGCAAGGATTTCGGCGGCTTTGGTTTCAAGCGGCGTGAGCGGCTCATGCGCATTGAATTTTCGCCAGGTATCGATGAAAAACTGGCGCGCTTGATCGCGGGAAGGGGAAAACATGAACGCTGCCTCTCAATCCTGATCGACGGTGGCCTGAGCGCGAATTTTGATTCGGCCCGCAAATTCGCAATCGTCGAATACGGCGCAGTCGCCGCACTTTGGTGAGCGCGCGGTACACACATATCGTCCATGCAGAATGAGCCAATGATGCGCACTCTTCAAAAATTCTGGCGGCGTGAACTTCATGAGCTTGCGCTCCACTTCGTCCACATTTTTTCCGGGCGCAAGCTTCATCCGGTTTGACACGCGAAACACATGCGTATCCACCGCAAACGTCGCTTCACCAAATGCCTCATTCAAGACAACGTTCGCAGTTTTTCTGCCAACGCCTGGAAGCGCTTCGAGTGCGGCACGATCATGCGGCACTTTTCCGCCGTGCAAGTCGATCAACTGCTGAGCAGCAGCCACGGCATTCTTCGCCTTGTTGCGATAGAGCCCGATCGTTTTGATGTGCTCTTCGAGCTGCGACACGCCAAGCGCTACGAGATCATGCGGTGTTTTCACAAACGGAAAGAAGCGGCGCGTTGCGACGTTCACAGCTTTGTCAGTGGTTTGCGCTGAGAGCAACACCGCGATCACCAACTGAAATGCATTCCCGTGCTCAAGCTCTGTCTTCGGATCAGGATTAACTTCCGCGAGCGTTGAAAAAATTCGGTGGCGTTTTTGTGCGTTCATGCATCGGCGCCCGGGTTCGCGCGAGCTTTTGCTTTGGCGAGGATTTGCGCTAGCAGCGCTCTTTTATCGGTGGTCGGCTCGGTCGTTGTGCCGCCTGCAATCATTGCAGAGAGGCCTTCTTCCGCCCGCGCCGCATAGCGAATTTTGTGCGCCGCATAGGCGTCGCGCAAATGGGTGGACTGCATCTCGCGCGCGGCCAGTGTTTCGTGATCAGTGTTGGCTCGGGTTTGTTGTGCGCGCAGACTAATGCAATCTACGGGACAAGCAATGATGCAAAGCTCACATCCCGTGCATGCCTCAGCAATCACGGTGTGGATTCGTTTCGCCGCGCCCACAATCGCATCCGTCGGACACACAGGCAAACATTTTGCACACCCGATACACACGGCTTCATCAATGAGCGCAACATGTTCCGCTGCATACGCATCAACGTCATCGGCAAGTGCTGGTATCGATTGAAGATCGCGCAACAGGAGCGTGCCCAAGGCAACGCGAGTCGCCGCACCGCCCGGCGGGCAGCGATTGATCTCAGCCTCACCCGCGTGGAGCGCGGTGGCGTAATCTCGGCAATCGGCGTAACCACAACGCTGGCACTGAGTTTGCGGAAGTAGCGCGTCGATTGCGTCAACGGCAACGGTGTTTGGAACAGCTAACATCCCCGAAATTATCGCAGCGCCTCACCCATCACACAGAAGAGCGCCGACGTTCGGAGGAGGAAAGTTTCATGGATGGTTCGCAGTTAGTCGCCGCCACTGGTCAGACGTACCGCGCGCTCGGGCGCTACGGGCCTCTTTCAAAGCTCGCCGCGTTTTGCATGTGTAATTTCGCGCGCGATTTTTCGGCTTTTTGCGTTTGATTTTGCAGTTTCGCCCACTGCAAAATCGGGCGCAAATTTGACCGGCTTTTGATCGCGCGCTACGCTCGAAACTTCTCTCACGCTTTCGAGGTTGTTTTATGTGGTCATTTTCTCGCGCGGTTTCCGTCGTCGCGCTCGCGCTTGGCTTGCTTATGTTCTTCGCTGCGAATGGCGCGCCGCAACAAGCCGCCGCCGCTTCGGGCGCGTTGCTTTTAATCATCGGTTGCTACTGTATCGCGCGCGCAAACGATGAAATAGCGCGCGAGGATGAGCGCCGCAAGCAAAACAAACCGCCCGCAAATCAATAACTTACGCACTTGCTTTCTTATTTCGGAACGAATAACGAGAAAATTCATGCGCAACCACGTTAAACGTGGTCAAATTCTTCCATGCGCTGAACAATTCAGCACCCGAAGCCCGGCGGAACCGGGCGATTTCTAGGAATCTGCACTATGTTTTTCTCTACTTCTTCGTTTTCCCCTCGCTCACACACGATTCAACGCAACGGCGTTGGATACTCGCGCGCGCTTAGCAATGACGAATTGCGCCGCGTGGTTCCCTCAGCGTTTGCTGAAGCCGCGCACGAATCACGCAGCGCGCGCTATACACACATTCCAACAGCTTCAATCATCGACGGCATGCGCTCACACGGATTTTTTCCAGTGCGCGCACAACAGGCGCGGGCGCGCGACGAATCGAAAGTTGATTTCACTAAACACCTCATTCGGTTCCGTCGCGAAGATCAACTAGAAGCCCCCGAAGCGCGGGAAATTATCTTGATTAACTCGCACGACGGCTCAAGCGCCTACAAACTCAGCGCGGGCATGTTTCGCCTGGTTTGTTCTAACGGCTTGACTGTGGGCCGCGAAGATACAACCCAAAAATTTCGCCATTCTGGCGATGTAATCGGCGAAGTCATCGAAGGCGCGTTTCGCATCGTTGACGACTTCGAGAAAGTAGCGGCAGAGGTTGACGCTATGAAATCGGTGCAACTCCCCGCGCCGCTGCAAAACGCGTTCGCGCTCGCCGCAATCGAGGCGCGTTTTGATGGTGAAGAAAAGCCGGTAACCGCTGAACAAGTGTTGCGCATTCGCCGCCACGATGACCAGAAAAACGACGCTTGGACAGTGTTTAATCGGATTCAAGAAAACGTGATTAAAGGCGGTTTGCGTGGCGTAGCTCGCGACGCGCTAGGACGCCCACAACGGCGCACAACGCGCGAAGTGAAAGGAATCGACCAATCCGACGCGCTCAATCGCGCGATGTGGCGTTTAGGCGTGGAAGTGGCGAAACTCGCGGCCTAGTGTTTGCCCTTGTGCGCTCGCGAAGCGCACAACAACAAGCGCTAGCGCTTACCCGAAGCCGGGCGGAACCCGGCGATTTTTAGGAATCTCTCACACATGGAAAACGTACGTCAAACACTCGCGGCGATGATCGAAGCCGGGCGCGATTACCAAATAAGCCCAGGCCGCGTAACTTATCCAATCGCATTCAGCGTAAAGATTTATCACGATCAAAATGAGGCGATGGGGGCGGCCATTCGAAGTTTTATCGATGCGCCGGGCTCGGTTTTTGGCACGTTGAACGATCAAGAAATCGGCTCAAAAGTCTATCAATCGTGCGACCTTTCGAGCGCGGCGGAAATGGCGCTTAAGGACATGCGCGAGAGCGTTTCGGACAACGACGGCTATTACTTCATACGCCCGGAAATCGGCGCGCCGCTTGGCATTGCCGACGATGATCGAATCGAGTGCGTTTTTTCGTTTGCGGGGCGCTCTGGCGGTTGGCTTTTGATCGAAGAATTTCAGGGGCTAGGCATGACCGGATTAACGCGGCATGACCTGGCGCGCGAGATTCAGAGCGACGAAGAGCGCTATAGCGAAACGTGGTGCATTCGCTTGCTTGCTTACTTGCGCGAATGTGAATTGCAATTTTCTTATGACGCTATTACCCATGAAAAGGCTTGGAAAACAGGCTTTCACTTGCTCGAAAACTGCGATGGCGCGCTAGACGTTTTAGAAGCGGTTCGGCCTGGTTACAAACTTGAATTGGCGCAGCGCACGGCGGCGGCGATGACGTACGCGGGCGCAACTGTGGGGGTTGTATGAGCACCATTGAAGCGACTGAATACACGATTAGCCCCTACCGTTATGCGAAAAATTCGGTTGTTGTTCGCACGGTCGCCGATGGATGGAAAACGCGCGCCTGTCGGCTCGCTGGTTCGTTTGGGCGATTTGTCGGACGGGCGGGCGGATACGTGATGACCGTCTCAGCGAGCGAAAAATTTTGCAGACTCTACGCAGCGGGATGGGATGGCGATTATTTTTCGCGCAAACGTCACGCGCCGAGCCTTAGCCATGAATAAACTTCCCGCGTGCAAAAAATGAAACCTATCAGCCAATTTTTAACGCTTCAAGACTGCATCAATGCCGTGCGCAAAGATGGAAATCAGCTTTACTTCGTTCCCGCACATTTTCGCACCGCAGAAGTGTGTGAAATCGCGGTAAAAAATAATTCGTGCGCCTTAGGCTACACGCCAACACATCTGCGATCACGAGAACTTTGCCGAATCGCCGTTAGTAAAAGCCACAGCATGCTTTACTCAGTCCCTCCCGAACTCAGAGATTCTTCGATGCAACTTCTAGCGCGGCAGTCCGCACTATCCAAGAACAAAACAATAACTGGACTCGATTTAGCGGCCTACAAAATCACAGCATCTAACGGTAAAACCTGGATCACGAGCGTCAGCGCGACCACGACGGAAGCCGAGGCGCGAGCGTATTTCCTGGGAAAAACGTTCACCGATGAAAACCCGGAAACGGGCGAGGAAACGACGTACACAGCGATAGCAATAGAGCGCTTGAGCTAGCGTGCGCCCGCTGGCGCGGGCGTTTGCCTTTGCCGGTTCCAAAATCGGCAAAGGCAAACGACACCTTGAGCGGCATTCGCTCACCCGAAGCTAGGCGGAACCTGGCATTTTTGGAGCTGTGTACATGGCCTATCAAATTTCTACCTATCGCGGCGATGCCGAATACTCGATTTCTTGCGCGGGCGACTGCGTGACCGGCGACGAAGTGCGCTTCGAGCGGGCTACGTTTTCCGGCTCATTTCGTCACCCGAAGTTCGACGGATTCGAGCGAGTGACCGGGAAAATCGTTTCGGATAGCTATGGCGACGCGAAGCAACAACACACGTTCACTCTGGAGCTTGCGAACGGCTCGCGCTTGCTGATTAAGGGCCGAAACCTTTATTCGAACGGTGTTTTCCGTAAACTTTGGAGCGATGAGGGCGCGCGCCGCGATGCGCTCACCGAAAAACACACGCGCGGCGATCATGCGCGCGCCGCTCGCGCTGAACGCCTGGAGCTTGCACTATGACTGTCGAATCAAGAATTCTTTTTCCCGAATCCGGCGCGCGCCGCTGCGAAACCATCCCACTTTTCCCGGAAGAGAAGGCCATTTACCCAGGCGCTGGATGGAAAATCGCCCGGTTCCAAAATGCGCGCTTGATCGCGTTTTTTGACGCGCAAGCGCTTCCAATGTTGGACGACTTAGACGCGGCCATTGATGAAGCCTGCGCGAAGGCACTCGAATTCGTAAGCGCACCGGCCTACGAGCATTGGCTCGTCATGTGTTCAGGTTACGAACTGTGTGAGCCGCGCAAGATCAACACCGATGACGCATCGGCGGCGGTTCTCGCTCGCCGCATGGGTGAGGTTATTCGCGCACTTTACTAAAGCGCGGCAAGACTCGCCAGATGCCCGCTCGCGTGGGCGTTTTCTTCTGCCGGTTCCAAAATCGGCAGAAGAAAACGAGCAAATTGCAAAAACTGCGAAATTGCGCAATTTCGCAATTTGACGTTTATGCTTAACAAACACCGCCGACGCGGGGATAAGATCGCGCACCATGCCTAAAGTCACCTACAACGACACCGCGCCTACGCCCGATGAGATTCGGGCGGCGATCAAGCGCGCCGGTCACACGCGGGCGGAATTCGCTTGCGCCGTGCATTCCGCGCTTCGCACTGCCGAAGATTGGCTCGCGGGGCGCTCGCCGATGCATCCGGGCTTGTGGGAGCTTTACACGCTGAAAACACACAAGCGCCCAGCGTTTGGGCCGGGGAAAAAGCCTAGTACGCCGCCAAAATTCCAGAAGGGCGATTATGTTGTTGCGACCAAGTATCACGACGGCGACCCTGGCGACCATTTTGTTGTGGGGTGGTATGACGAGCCACTCATCTATACGGATGAAGTGCGTCATCAAGTCGTCAACCACGTGGGCGAGCAATATCGCGGCAACGGCTTTAGACGTGCTCAAAAAATATCTGAAGCGCGCGGGCGATGGCTAGTCGAACGCATGCACGAAATTGAAATTAGCGGGCGTAGCGTGTGGGCCTGGGTTCGCGAATCGAAACTGACCGAAAAGCCCCCCGGTTCCAAAATTTCAAAACGGAAGCCGGATCATGTCTAAGGCGAACCCTTTTCGACCGAGTGACTACGTGATCGAGCTTGATAAGCGCGAACAACCGTACCAAGTCGTTCACCAGCCTCATAAGATCACATTCTTTGTCTACCAAACCACACCCGCTTTCGGAATGCCGCCACAACTAGGGCGTTTGCTACGCGCGGATCAGCGTAGCGGGCGCGCGCTGGATGTGATGATTGATCGTCGAGATTATCAAACCGCGCTTGAATCCCTCGCGTTCCGACTTGGCAACACCACAAACGCGAAAGAACGGCTCCAAACGCTCGCGAAAGAGGCGAGCTGGGTCGTTGACCACCACTTGAGCGCGCAAGCGTACCAAGCGGCCAAAAACGCGCCTGGCGCGCCTAGCAAAATACGCCCCGGTTCCAAAATTTGAAATCGGCAACGTGAAAATCGGTCGCTCGGTCAAATCACTGCGGCTTGACCGAGCGCCGATCGCTTGAATTATTAAAGAGCATGAACCGAGCCGGTTCTAAAAATCCGGTTAGCGGCTACCCGCCGTTATCTTTGTGCCGTAGAGGTTAATCATTGGGCGATCAACGCCCTGCCAATCGACAAAACGCGCCCACATCGCGTAGTCGCGCGTGATCTTGCCGCCCGCGTTGGGCCAAGCCGACAAAAAGAAGTCGCCTGACTTGTCTTTGACGCGTACCAGGTCGAACAGAAAATTGCGATCGGCTTCCGTGAGCACAGCGCTCATGTCTAGCTCCAGTTTTCTCTTCATCGGGCCGTTGAATTGCCCAAGATCATCGCCGCCCAGCGTGGTTTGCATCGTTGTTGGCGACACTAACGCGATCGGATGCAACCACTTGAAATTGCGCTGTAATTCGGTGTATTGACCGATGAATAATCGCGCGGCTTCTAAAAAGCCGTCTGGATTCGTTGAATCGTTCAAATCGATCGTGGCCGATCGCACATTGGTGAATGTGCTGGTAAGCCAGAGCACACTGTTTTTGTACTCGCGAAAAGCCGCTGAATTGATGTCGTCGAACGAAGAAATGCCCCCGCTATCGTAGGCGGTGACCGTGCCGCTGTCGTAGACGCTCGTGGTAAATGTTGCGTCGCTGTAGAGGCGCACACGCCAGGTGGCCGCAGCCGTTAGATCGTGATAGCAAAGCGCGATCGCATTCGCCGAGACATTGGCGGGCCATACCGCGCGAATCTGCTGGGCCGTTAAGCCGCTTGTGCGCAGCGTTTCGGTGCGTGCGATGGTTTTCAGATTGGCCACGGGATAGCTTGCGTTTTCGGCGGGCGATACCGAAAGCGTGGCTGAATCGGCGCGGTTGGTGTGAATGATGGAAAGTCTCGTCGGCATAGTGCTTACGTGTTGGGCGGGAAAAATCCGACAATCGGGCGCAGAAGTGTGAGCGTGACGGCTCCGTTTTCGAAATCCTCCGCGATACCTGTGACCAGCGTTTGACCGACACCGCCGTCATTAAGCGCATCGCGCGTCGTGACGAGCTGCACCTCGCGCCCTAGCTCAAACGCATCTAGGGCCGTCATCAACAGCGTCACTTGAACGCTCAGTGTTTGGCGTGTTGGAAACGAAAAGCTACCGCCCGATGACACGCCAATGCTTGTGTCCCGGCGCACATCTAAGCGCGCACCCTGCGTACCGTTATCTACCAGCGGGAACGGCGCAGCGATTGCGCCCTCTTGCAAAAAGTCCTTTCCCCACTGCGCGACATCGGCGGCGGATAACCCGCTCGCCAGATCGGTGGGCGATTGCACCGTGTAGTTTTTTCTCCAGACCGGTAGGCTTACGTATGCGTCAGCGGGCAAGCGTTTCGAGAGAATCTTCGGCAGCGCGAGCGGGTCACGATCCATATCGATTGAGCGCGAACTGAACGCATAAATTGATCGCGCAACAAACACGCCCAGCCGATTGACGCCCCACACCGACTGCGTGGCTTCCGCCAGCTGATCCAGTAGATCGCCTAGGTTTGCACGCTCGGTAATCGCCAGGCCAATGGCAAACGACCATTGTGCGCCCGTGCGAAACGCGTCATGCACGCCTGAATTGTCCCCCAGCAAGACGCGCACTGCATGTGCAGCGCTTGCAGAATAAGTCGCGCCGACGCGCTCGCCCTGCACGTCGCATGTGATTTGACCCGCTGGATTGGCGCGCAAGCGGAATGTGCCTGCGGTTGGGTTGGCCACAAAAGCCGACGCGCTCACCGTTGCGCCAAGCCAGCGCGTGACCACGTAGCCGCTCTGATTGTTTGAAACGCTCGCCGCTGAAAGCGTGGTGTCGGTCAAATCGATGACTGCGCCGCCGCTGGTTGCGCGAAGCTCAACGGCAAACGTGTACGTCGTCGGGCCTCGAAAATAAACACCTTGACTCAGTGGTGTTGGCAGCGAAGCGCCTTCAACCGCGAGCGCCTGGTTGTCGGAGAAGGGTACAGCAGCCGACGTGTTCAGCGTATTAGTGGCGTCGTTCACAAACGTCACGGCGAGCGTCGTGGACGCCGTAAGATCGACCGCCGCACCGCCGCTTGTGAGCGAAAACGACAATTCGTTTGCCGTGAGTCCCGCCGAAATTGCAAAGTAGTTCGTATTCAATGCCGCGCCGCCGGGCGGTGTGCCGCTGCGAATTTGGAACGACGCGCCCGCTGTGTAATTGTGGGCCACGGCGGTGCGAATACGATTTGCGGCGGGGAACGTGGCGGATACCGTGTAGGAGTCCGTACCGGTCAAATCGAGCGCCGGGCCGCCAAACGTTGCCGACACTTTGACCGTCCACGCGTCAATTACTGAGTGAACAAACACCTCTACGCCACTTGTCATGCCCCCTGGCACTGCGCCGGTCGGCGTAAAGCTCTCACCAGCGAGAAGCCCATGCGGGTCACGAAAGCGGAGCGTATCCGCCGCTGCGTCAAAACTTTGCAGAACGCCGATCTGCGCAGTGGTTAACGTGACACCCCGATCGCGCACCGCCGTCACCGCTTGAATCGGAAGCGAATCGACCGTGTAAGTCAACGTTGACGGCGCGGTGAGCAAGGGCGACACGTTGTAACACTCGCCCAGACAGCGTGGGATGGGTCTCCCACCATCGCCCGCCGTCAGCGTTTGCTCGACGAGGCGATCAAAGCGGCTCATGCCGTCGCGAAGCTGCAAATCAATCGCGCCGCCCGCATCTGACACGTTGGCGACCTCACCCGTAAACACGGCTCGCAAGTCGTAAAACGGCCAACTTGGATCGCCGTAGCGCAGCTGCGCCACGGCTCGGATGTTGTGCGCGCGAATCCAGCGGTCATTAATGCCATTTGCATTTGCGATGCGTAGCGTACCCGCCGTGATTGCCTGCCGCCCGACAATGGTTTCGGGGAGCTTGCGATCAAACTTGGGCCAGTTCAGCATCGTGGCCGGAAAGCGCTGATTATCAAACGGCCACGCGCCGCCGCTGTTGTAATCCTGCGTTGCAGCGCGCATGACGCCGGGCGCGCGCAACGTGGGCGCACCCACTTTGACGGCGGGCGCGAACACTTCTAGCGTCATCACTCGGGGAACCGATGAGCCGCCTTGTTTGTGAGCAACGGCAAGCCACTTATCGTAATAGTTGCGATCGCTCGCGCGGCGCGGCGTTGGGCACGCTCCCAAATTAGAGGTTACGCTGTACCAACCAAACGCCTGTGGCTGTGAAGCGCCCGGCCAGCCGATCTGCGGCGAAATGATCGTTGTGATAAAGCTCGTGGCCGCGTGAATGGCCGTCCATGCCGTAGGCTCTGGCTCATTGACAGACCAGACGCGCGCCTGCGCCTCATTCTTTCCCGCCTCCCAGCGACAGCGCAGCCAACACGATCCGAACGTGGCTGAGTTTGTCCAGACACTCGCCGGGAGCGCCACGGTTACAACATCCACGCCAGCACGCGAAAGAATCAGCTGGCCTGTTGATGTATTGACGCGAGCGCGATAAATCTGCACGTCGATCGCCGTCGATTCGTACTGCCCAGGTATTAACACAAGCTCTGCCAGCGCTTCAACGATGCTTAATGCGTCTTGCGCCGTCCATGTGGCCGTAGAACCCGCCGCTAGCGCTCCGATCGTGCGCGTATCGTCACTCCGAAGGGTAACGCCCGTCCAGTCCGCCGCAGTGGCCGAAGGGAATTCGCGGAACTTGTTTCCCGTTTGGCTTTTGAAGTACGGCCCCCAGTCACAAAAATAGGTCATGGTTCAACCCTTTCAAAGCCTGGCGAAGCGATCGCACGCGTCAAGCGCTCCGTGTTCTCGTTATCGTTGTTGCGCGTGGCCGCCGCTTCTCGATCAATGCTGTACTTCACTTCCGCCGTGAGCTGCGCGACCGAATTCATGATCGTGGCAAGCGAGGAATTCGCCGATGTGGCCGCAGACGCCGCCGCTGCCGCTGCCGCCGCTGCGTTACTTGCGCTCGCGCTTGCGGGCGGCAATGTGGAAGCCCCTCCCGCGCCGACAACGGGCGCAGTGGCCGAAAGCGTGCCCCCGGACGCGAGGATGCCGACCTGGCCCGTGATCGCAGCGAAGATCGCTTGATAGCCCGCGCCGCTTGCAAAAAACTCGCGCGCAATGCGCAGATACGCATCCGCAGCGCTTGTGATCTGCGAGGCGTCGTTTGTGCCAAGCGCGGCGCGATACTGGCGTTCCGCCTCTGCGAGCCGTTGCTCTGGCGTGAGCGTGCTGAGCTGATCGTTCAGCATCAAGCCATCTAGCCACTCGCGGAACTGATTTCGAAGCGTAGAAAGACCGCTCGACGTGCCCTGCGTGATGATTTCCAGGCGGCGACGCTGATAGTCGGCTTCGATGAGCTGCATAAGCTGCGCGTTACCCTGTGCGAGCGACAGGCGCTGCTCGTATTGCAATTGCAACTCGTACATTTGGTCGGCAAAGCCGGGCGCAGCCGCCGCCGCGCGCGCCAATACTTGTTGCAGGTAGGTGACCTGCGCAAGCGCTTGCTGAAACGGCTCACGCGCCGCACTGTCCGGGGCAAGCGTGGCGAGCATGTCACGCAAATAGCGCTCGCGGGCCGCAAGCTGCGCGGTTGCGCCTTGAGCCGTTTCCCCAATAATGCCTTCGACGCCTGAAATTCGATCCGCCGCCTCGCTACGAATTTGCGAAATCAATGCCGACATACTGCTGCCGAGCACTTCTACTGCCTGCGTTGTCTGTTGCGCCTGCTGCGTTACATCGGCAAATGAGCCCGCAATCGCCATTAACGCGTTGTAGACAAGACGCCCGCTCTCGGTTGTCAAATCCTGCGACTCAATCAACTGGCGAAACGCATCACGCGTTTCTGGCACGGTCAAATTCAGCTCGGAAAACACCCGATTGACCTCGCGCTGAGACTCCGCGCGACGCAGCGCCACGCGCTCCTCTTCCGTGAAGTAGTTTCGCAAGTAGTCATCGCTGCGTTCGACCGCCGCCGTGCTGGCCGTGACGGTATCGGTCAACAGCGTAAACGCGGGCGCGATTCGCATGAGGGCCGCGAATAGCCGCGCGCCTCTCTCCGTGGTTACATCCAGCCCCGACACTAGCGAGCGGAATTCATCGCGCGTGCGTGGCACGGCGACGCCAAATTCTTCGAAGACGGCATTGACTTGCTTTTGCGCGGCCTCGCGCTCGCGTAGCTTTCGCTCCTCTTCGGTGAAAAAGTTTTCGTAGTAGAACTGCACACCCTGCGACAGCGATTGCAGCCCGCCCGACAATGCGATCAATCGCTCACGCGCAGCCAGCGACTCAAGCCCCACCTTGCCGAACGCATCTTCCGCGCTCCTGCCCATCAACTCCGCGACGGTGTTCGTAATCGAGAACGCAGTGACGACGCGGTTAAGTGTGTCGGTGAGCGTTTCGCCTTCCTTCTTGAGCTTGTCCAGCTCTTGCAGCGAAATCGATTGGCCGATGATCGATTTGAGAAGCGGGCCTTGCTGCGTCAGCGCAGACTGCGCGATCAGTAAGCCCTGAATGTATTTGGTTAACTCTTCTGTACTGCCCGACCAACTCGAAATGACTTGCGCGAACGGCCCTTCGATCACAGAGAATGCGCGGCTAAAGAATTCCGCCATGACATCTTTTGATTCTGTGGCGAGCGCGCGCTGCATTTCTTCGCCGCTCTCATATTCTGTGCCGCGTCCGCGCTGGCTGTAGCCCGTCCACTCACCGATGGCCGCGCGTGCCCGTGCCGCCGTTTCCTCGCCGAAGATGTCTACAAAGTTTTGCGCGAGGTTTTGCATCTGCGCAAAGAACGGGGCCACCGTTGCAGGGTCGGGCTCGCCCACTTTCGTGACCGATCCGAGCGCAGTTGTCACCACGTTTCGCGGGTCGCGAGCGCGCGAAGCGTATTGATCGCCAATGTCAAACCAAACGCCGTCTTTATTGTTGCCAATAAACATGCTGGCGATTGCGATTAAGGGGCCGACGACAGGAATCAACGAACCCAGCACCGTCGCCATACCTCCCGCCGCAGCCACGCCCGATGTAAGCGCAGTGCTCAGCGTCCCAAGACTTCCCAGCAGACCGCCACTTGCCGCGCCGAAGAAATTGCCCATTGCAGTGCCAGCACCGAAGAAGCTATTGCCTAGCCAGTTCATCGCACCACTGAACAATCCGCCAAATCCGCCGCCCGCCCCCGCGCCCCCCCCCGCCGACGCACCGCCACTCGCACCGCCGCCGAACAGTGATCCCAGAAAACCGCCAATGCCGCCACCGCCGCCGCTCATCTGTGGCGTGATGTTCAACACAAATTGCTGTCTGAGCTGCTGTTTAAGCCAGTCCAGAATCAGGCGCTTCACGATGTTTTGGAACGTTTTTCCTGCGCTCTCGCCGCGCACGACCACTGCATCCCAAAACTCATCGAACGCTTCACCCGCAATGCGCGCGTTTTCTTTCGTTTCAACCAGGGCGAGCCCCAGCTCTTTTTGTGCCGCCGTGGTCTGATTGATGACACGAACGCGCTGCTCGTAATTTGTGCGCGCGGTGGTTTTCTCTTCTTCAGTGGTGGCGCGACTTAGCTCTTTGTTGTAGTCCTTTAGCGCTTCGGACATCAGCTTTCGCTGGCGCACTTCGGCCTCGCGAACCACGGTCAAACGCGATTGGGCGGCCTCGGTTTGACCGATCAGCTCCATTTCAAAGCGGCGCTGATCGGCCTCCTCGTTCATAGCCGCGATCATGTCCGCCGTCTTTTCGACGAACGCGCTGGCCGCCCGATCGTGCGCAGCCGTTCGCTTCAACAGCTCATCGATGTATTTGAGCGTCTCGCGCTGGTTTATCGCGTTGATCGCGTCAGCGGTATCGTCGGCGATATCCTTTCGCTTTTGCGCAAAGGCTTGCTCTTCGCCCAAATACTTTTGTACGTCGGCCCGCTTTGCTGCGTCGCCTTTCGCCACCGCATCGCGCGCAAACGCCAATTGACGATTGACCGATTCGCGCTCTTCGGCCAAGGCAATTGATCGCCGCTGCGCTACGGCGTCGTGATAGCTATCTTCGCTGATGAGCTTGGCCGATAGCTGCGTCTTGAGCGATGCCAGATCGTCGGCCAATGTTTGCTTGATTCGCGCCTGATAGGCTTCTTCGGCAGCGATGCGTTCGCGGTAAATCGTTTCCGCTGCTTTTTTCGCGTCGCCGCCCAGCACCTTTTTAATTTCCGCCTGGCGAAGTGCATCAATCTCTTGCGCGCTGCGCCATTTGTCATTGGCGTATTTCTTATCAAACTCCAGCATCGCGAGCTTGATCTTGGCCTCTTTATTGCCCGCTTCGGCGAGGTCTTTGAGATAGCGCTCATCCGAATTTTTCTTTGCATCAAGCAATACGTCTACTTGCTTGATGTTGGCCATGCGCCGATCACGCGCATCGAGGCTTTGCGCTGCCGCTTGCACTTCGGCCTGCGCTTCGCGATCAAGGGTCGCCTTAAGCTCGGCGGCGCGGCGCTTGCGTTGGGCGAGCGTTTCCTCTTCAAACTGATTGCGGCGCGCACCCAAGAATTCGAGCTTGGCAATTGCCTGCTCTTGGAATGCCAGCTCATCGCGAAGCGGAGACTGAACGCTTTGCGGCGACTGTTTTGTGAGCCCCTTCCCAAACTCCAAAAACAAACGGTTGATCGTGCCCAGGCCCGATACATCCTCACGTAGCCGCGCTAGCTCGGCGCGGCCTTCTTGAATGTTGCGAGTAAAGAACGAGAAAAATCCCGCCGTGGCCTCAAGGGCGGGCTTGAAATTGATGCTTTCTGCGATTGCCTGCTTTAACTCTGTCCAGGCGTTTACAGTGCGATTGACCGCAGCCTGTGTGCTCGCCGCCGCCTGTGTCGGCGCATCGCCCAACTCTTTCAAGAGCTGCGCGCCAAACTTCGGCAAAAAGTCTGCCGACAACACTTGCCCGGTTTCGAGCATTTTGTTTAGTTCGCGCTCAGTGACTCCCATCGCGCGCGCGGCGATCGCAAATGCACCCGGCAAGCGCTCGCCCAATTGGCCGCGCAATTCTTCGGCCTGCACATTGCCTTTGGAAATCATCTGCGTGACTGCGAGCAATGAGCCCTCAGTTTCAACGCTCGATAGGCGCAGCGTGGCCGATGCCTTCAAGATCGCGTCAAACAACTGTCGCGCATCTTCTTGCGCGATGTTGGACGTTTTGACCGCCGCCTGATATTTGCCCCAGCTGTTCGATACTGCGATCAGCTCAAGGCCCAATTCGTTGGCCTTGTTCTTCGCGAATTCAATGTCGCGGGCGGCTTTTAGCGTGTTGCCGTCATTGGCGAATAGCTGCGTAGCCTGTAGCTTTTCGGCCTGTAGACGGGCCTGCAATAGCGTGTTGGCAATCTCACGAATCGTGGCGAGCAACGCAACCGGCGCGACGTAGCTACCGAGTTGACCGAGTACAGACAGCGTGGCATTGCCGGTGCGCTGTAGTGCATCAATGTTTTGACCGAGCGCGCGCACCTGCTCAAGTTGCGCGGCGGTTGCACCACGGGAGGCGGCCTCTACCTCGCGTAGGGCTTGTCGCGACGATTGCAGCGCGAGCAGCTCGCGCTGTAGCGACTGAACGTATTCGTCTACGGATTTAGTGGCTTCGCGCTGCGTCGCCGCGCCTGCACGCGTCGCGCCCTGAACCCCCTTAACCGCTTCCTCAACTTGCTTGACGACCTGCACCGATTGCGAGCCATCGGCGGCAATGGTGAGCTTTAAGTACAGATCGCGACTCATTTATCGGTGTTTCCATTCCTGTTGCATCGACCGAAACTCCGCCTCGCGCTGCATTTCTTCGTGCGCTTCGCGCAGTAGCTTTTCGTGCACCGGCACTGCGGCGAATTCCATGCAGCGCAAATCTTCAAAGAGCGCTACGCGGCGCTCTTTGTCTGCCACGGTTTCACGAAGCACCGCGAGCACCGCGCCGTAATCCAATGCGTACCGCAACCCGTTGCTATCGAGTCGCCACTGCGTCCGCAGATCGCGATAGACGCAAAACGGATCCATGTTGTCCGGCCAAAGCTCGTAAGCTCCAGCCGGATCGATGGGCGGCAGTTCGAATTCCTCTTCGTTGTTGATTGGCTCCCACCCCGGCACAACAACGTTGAATCCTTCCGCAACCGCCAACCCATCGCCCGACTCTTCCCCTTCCCCTGGGTCGCGCCGTAGCCCCGCAACAACGCGGGCTACGGCTTCAAGTTTTTTTGCCGTGCTCCCCGATGGATTTCAGCGATGGCCGCATCAATCGCGGCTTCGAGCTTGGGCTCGGAGTCAAACAAATAGCGCACATCGTTTTCGTCTGCGAAGTCCAGCGCGCGACCCTCCTCGTGCGTCAGCGAGCCCTCTTTCCAGCCGAGCCACCACTTTTTTCGCTCTGCGGCCACCGAAAACAAAGCCTCTAGCTTTTCGGTAAACGCCTCATCGCTTAACTTTTCTCGGCTTTGATCGCGCGCAAGGGCAATGATCGACGCGTCATAGCGCGCGTCTTTTTCAGCTTCGTCGATCGCCTCCGCGCCAAGTGTCGCTAGCGCGTCGGCAGCTTTTGCGGTGAAGCGGCCAATCTCCGCCTGGTAGCGCTTTTGCTGGCGTTCGATGTAGTCCTTCGACTCAAACGCTTTGGGGCGACGAAAGCGAAACATGGTGAGCGTTTTTTCTTGCTCTGGCTCGTCGGGTTGTGCTTCGTTGAATGTGACTGGCCACATGATCGGGCCTGTCTTTACTTGGAACGTAGAAATCTGATTGGTTTTGGGTGTGTTCATAGTGGGAGATTGATTGATAAAAAAAGTGCGTGGCCGTGCCTATTCGGCCACGCTAGGAGAGTCAAGCGGTCAATGTCGTGCGGATTAGCGCGCGGTAATGCGAACGCCGAAATTACCTTTCGCCGTGCGGTTGAAAATCAAACCGAGCTTGCGGGTTACGCGCATATCTTTGTCGCCATAGTCGGGCGATTCGAGCTGCACGTCCGTACCAGCAATTTCTACGATGTCGCCCGCGACCGTGCCATTGACCAAAGTGAACGGCCCCAACGTCGCATTCGCGACAATGGTTTCGTAGTCCTTTTGCGCGATCAGCGGATCAAGAATTGTGATCGAGCCCGTGCGGTTGCGATCGGTCAAATCCATGTCTTCGACGTTTGGATTGTTCGTGTAAGGCGTCACGTTGCCCAGGTCAAACGAAAAGTCATACATGCTGCACGTATAGCCGTGCAGTGAAACTGTCGTATTGGCCTTGTTGATCGGCAGCGGATCGCGCCAACCGGTGTAGACCGCAGCGCCAGGCGTGTTGTCGTCAGGCAGTTGGGTGCACAGACCGGTAAATTCCATATCCAGGGTTGGCACACCGCCAGAGGCGGCCATACCCTTTAACTTGCCGACGCCGTACACCATGCGATGGCGCTTTCCGGCGTAGAAGAAGTACAGGGTCACAAACTCGAAACCGGCGTCTACGTCATCGGTGTAATCAACTTTAGTCGTGGCCGTGACGGTTTGTTTCATGCCACAGGCGCGAACCAATGGCCCCCACTTTGGAATCGTACCCAACGGCGTGCCCGAGCTGCCAAGATACACCTTGAACGAAATCGTCATGTAGCGCGAAGCGACGAGCTTGCGATCTGTGCCCATGTAATCGCGCGCGTACTCCAACGGCACGTAATTGATGTTAAGCGGATTGACCTTCACATCGTTGAGAATGAGGCACGCATCCGTGCCAACGACCGGCAGCGAATCTGTGCCCGGCACAGTTTCAATTTTTGCCAACAGGAGCTTAGGGCGATGCGAAGCCATTATTTATTCACCTTCGATTGCGTTGCAGGTTTGCCAGCGGGTGCAATTGCCGCATCAGCTGGCGCTTTTTCCGGTGGCTTTTTTGCCTCTGACAGCTCTACGTCCGTCAGCTCCAGCACTTCCAGCATGCGCTCGCGGCGGGCGTCTACTTCATCGGCAAGCGTTGGCTTGACGTGTACGTACGGCTCGCGCGCTTCGGCGGTGGCGCGCTCGCGCTCTTGCGCGTTACGCTCATCGATTTGCTTGCAAATCTCCGCGTACTGCACTTCGTCGCAAATCTGGCGAGGCTCTAGCGCAAGAATGCGGCGAGCTTTTTCGACTTTTGACAGCAACGAAAACGGCACGTCGGCATTGCGATCGCGCTTCAGCTCGTTAGAGCGGCCTTCGTTGGGATTGAAGTAGACCGCCCCGCCCAGCCCTGCAAAGGCGCTTGGGTTTTTCGGCGGCATCAGTTTTCGTTTCATTGCCTGTCTCCTAGTTCTGGTAAGTGTTGACCGCTACATATCGGACAGCGGTTCGAAACGTATCGGCATGCACCGAGACATAATCGCTAAAGCCTTGCGGTGCGCCGCGAACGAACGTAATCGGCGCTTCGCATTCGTCCGGCATCCATCCGAGCAAACGGTCGCGGTAGCTTTCGCGAACCGGCTCCAATACATCCTTTGCGCCCGCGCCCAGCTTGTCCGCCTTGTTTTTGGTGAACAACCAAAGCCCGAATTCGACTGGCACGTACTGATCGACGCCCACTGCGTCCTGGCCATCCGTTGCAAGCTGCGAATCGAAAGCGCTGCTTGGCCCCGGAATCACATACAACCATTGATCGCCGGTTTGCTGCTTGAGCGCATCCTCGCTCGCCACCGGCAGCGACATGGCGTACTTCACGTACTTCACGCCGCGCACGTAGCCGTCCAGGCGCTTGACGATGACGGTCAAATCCATACATCAATAGCTTTCCGCGAAGTCGTTGGTTGACTCGTTAAAGAACGTCTGGCCGACCGCGCCCCGCTCCGTTGACGCCGACGCCACATCGGCGGGCAGCGTGACGCGGCCAGCGGCCACGTCTTTCAACCATGCAATCGCGCGCTCGTAAGCGCTCTCAACTTCTTGCGGCTTGCCGTCGCGATGCAGCACGTATCGCACGATTGACCCGGCGTGAAACTTCACATCGCCGGTCGGCGACACCATCGGCACTGTGTAGCGCGAACGCAGATAGCCATCAATGAGCGAACTTGCATCAGCTTCCGCCGCCGTAAACACACCATCGTCAACCACGCCGAGCGCTTCGTCGGCGCGATCGGTCAACTCAATGAGTTCCCGCTCGCCGAAGCGCGCTTCATAGTAGGCGCGGTTGATGTAGGGCATGGTGGCGCTGTTAGTCTTCGATCAGGCAGTCGAGTACAACGAGATTGCGCTCGCCGCGAATCGCTTCGACCTGTTCTGGCGTCAAATCGGAAAGTTTGATGTCAACCGCGTTCGATGTGAAAGTGATACCCGCACGACGGAACTGATCGGGGCGGGACACAACGCGCAGCCCCGGAACCGTCTCACCCGACTTGCTTTCGCTTGTCGCCCCTTCGCCACCAGAAGCGGCAGCATGAGAGGGCTCGTTATCGTTCGCTTTGGGCGCTGCCATCGCCGCAGCGACAGGCAGCTTAACTTTCGTTTTAGCCATTGGGAAATCCTTTTTGTGTGAGGGGGACTGAGAGTCACGGCGCAGCAATGTGCGCCGCAACCCATTCAACCGAAGATTGATCGGATTAGTTCAGCCAGGGGCAGAGCACCACTTTTGCCGTATTGCTCATTACGTTGGTCGCGCCGTTCGCAATTTGCGTGGCCTCAACAACGTCTTTGGCTTGCTTCTCTAGGCTTGGTGGGCAAAGCAACTTGACCGGACGGACATTGAGCGGAACGCCGCCGTCGCGGTAAAAATTCATCATCGCCGCGCGCGCTGCAACGTAGTTTGTAACGTCCAAAGTCTGGCGGGACATATACGCAAGCTGCCACAGACCAAAACCCACGTTGACCCGAGCATCCACGCCGTAGCGGAATTCTTTGCGCGAAAACACGGCTTCGTCTGTCGGCTCAGTCATCCATGCTGGCGTGTAGTCGCGGCGCTTTTGAAAAATCATCGGCTTTAGCGCGCGCGTGTCATCAATTAAGTACCAAGGCGTGCCCGCTCCGCCTCCGAAATTCGAAACGCTTTGTGTGACGCCGTTTGCATCAACGACGGGATGATCGGTATCAAAAAAGAATTGGCCGTCGTAGCAAATCTGGGTTGCGCCTTGTTTGAGCAGACCAAACGTCAAGAGGTCAGGGTGCTCATTCGTGTCGCGGCCCAATTGCTCAATCATCGGGTTGTAAAGCCCGTACTTGTCATCTTCGATTGAGTTTCGATCAATGCCGATCGTGTTTTCAAAATCTTTGTTCTTGATCTTGAAGTCGTGCAGCTTCAAGTTTTGAATTGCACGGTCGCCAAGCCACTCGCGAAATTGCGTAGAGCTTCCAAGCCAGCCGTATTGCTCTTCCGAACCCGTGGATGGGATCACCATCGCCACGTTTGAATACATACTTGGCGCGGCTTCCAATCCTTTTTGAAAAATCGTGTTAAAGCCGGTAGCCAGGTATTCGAGGTTTTGTTTGTTAAGTTCCATTGCGAGCAGTGCTCCGAAGAAAAAGGGGTTGATGCCGCTGTCTAAGCGAAGCGGCCAGGCTTAACGGAAATCGACGAGCACGCCCTGGGCCGCGCTCACGTTGATGATCTTTCCAGCTCGTGAGCGCGTATTTGTGCCGTTAGTTTTCGCGACCGTGTTGTCATCAACGATGAAGCAATCGCTACCCACGTCAGCCAGCGCGATCAATTCGCCCGCCGTCGAATTGGCGAACCAATGAGGGCGGCGATCGGCGACGATCAATTGCTCGCCATTCGCACCGGCCAGGTTGTTGACCTGGCGAGTCGCGACGCCGACGCATTTGTGCGTCGTTGACGTGGCCGCTGGCACGGCAAATCCAGTGGCATCGACCGCAACCATTACGCCCGCGAAAATTCGGGTGGCCGCTTTGACGGGGTAGGGCTCTTGAACGCCTTCGCGGCGAAGGGTGTTGCGATCAGTAGTAGCTGCGGGCATGATTAGCTCCTAAAATTTTGGGAAATACCCGCGTCTTACGCGGCAACGGCCTTGCGAGATTTCGCAAATTCCTCTGGCTTAATGCCCAGGTTCTTGCAGACTTGCAGCTCGTCGGCGGTTAGGCTTGCGCCCTCGCCCTCCTTGATCTCAGTTTGCTTTTTTCCGGGCGCAACGACTGGCGCATCTTTCACGAACGCTTTGAGCGATTCGAGCGATTGACCTTCGGCCCATCCTTTGAGGGCGACGGTTAATTTGCCTTCCTTGAGCGCCTGCTCAATGAATGCGCCTTTTTCTTTGGTTTCAATCGACGACTTGAGCGCGACCAATTCATCGTTGACCGCTTTCAAGTCTTCATGCTTGACGTGCTTTTTGGGGTCAAACTGATTTGCCTTGAGCGCGATCGCTTCGGCTTCCAGTTCGTCGGTGCGCTTTTTGAGCGTGAGCACGCGGTCGGTGACTTCCTGCTCGGTGGCGTCGGTTTTGAGCGCGAACAAGCCGCGAAGTTGAGCTAGGCTCATGTCTGAGTCTCCTGTGGGTTGAATGGGTTCGGGGGCGGCGATGTGCAGCCGCATCGAAATGGCTTGATTGCGCGCAGATAGCCCAGGGTCATTGACCAGGCCCGCATGCAAAAAATTGAGCACCGTTCCGCCGTCGTCTTTTGACGTACCAAAGACCGGCGAGATATAGCGATACTGGTTAGCGGCAATCATGGCGGCGGCTTCTGCCGTCCACTCCACAAACGCAAACAAGCCGCGCCCGGCGACGGAAATCATTTTTTTGATCCAACCGGCAGCCGGGGCCGGTTTGCCGTTTTCTGCTGCGGCAAGGGTTTGATGCTCAAAATCGACAACGATGTCGGTTCCCTGGCGTGCGGCCCATTGGGCCATGATGCGGCGCTCGGATTCTTCGTTGTAGAGAAACGGCCCGCGACCGTCCATCGCCGTAAACTGGCCCCACGGCATCAGCATGACATTGCAGCCTTCGGGGAACGAGGGTGCGCTTACATGGTTTAGCTCCGAAAAATTAAGAACGAATCGCTTCATGGAATTTCGTGATTGCCGTATTGGCCACACACGAATTCTTGAATTGATCGTCGCCTAATTGGGGTGCACGCGCTTCATTACATTTCGCGATTCGGCAATGCGCGCGCGAATTAGCCTAGCACACGGATCGCTAGCGAATCAAACCGGAAATATAGAGTTCGTAGACGCTCACAAAATCGCGACCGTCTTGATCGGACACGCCCAGAAATTGCCGCGCCGGAATGTCGCCCCAGGGAATCGGCGAGCCGTTGGCCATGCTGCCGCTTGCGCCTTTGGGTTGCCCAAAGTTCTGCACCGCTGAGTATTCAAGCGGCGAGCCGATTTCGACCGCGCCGGTGACCAGGTTGTAGAAAATCTGCGTTGACAATCGGCGCGATTCGCCGACGAGTGGCTTACGATTGGCCAAACGCGTCTCGCCGCGCTTGTTGAGCCCACCGCGCTTTTTAAAATTGCTCTTGCCAAAGCCGCTGATATAGCGGGCAATGGTGGTGGGCGAGAGCGGTTTCCAGGCTTCGCCGGTAGGGCTCGTGGATGTGCCAAAGCGCGCTTTCGTGGAAAGCACCGCCAATTCACCAATTTGGGCGCGCGCGGGCTCGTCGTTTTGCAAACCTCGCGCCAGCTCGCCCAGGCGACGCAATGCGTCATCGGCACTTAACTCGATTTTTGGGATCATGCCGGGAGCCCTTTTGCGGCGAGCCACTTACGCAACGCATCGGCCACATTCGCGGGCAACTGCTCCAGTTTGACCGCCGCCAGCTCGCGCCCCCGATCCAGCGGATCAAACGAGAGCGTGTGCGAAAAGCCCGGATCAACGCCCACCGGCAAATTTGCAACCGCGCCCGTTTTGCGATCAATGCTTTGATAGGTTTGGCCTTCGCCTTGCGGACGGCTAAACCGATAGCCACGCGCGCGCGCAATCTCTTCGCGCATCGCGATCACATAGCAGCGGCAACCAAAGCCGCGCGGGGGGTAATGCGACAGCCACCACGGATCGCGCGGCGGCAGCGCCATCGGGGGTGTACCCCAAGCCAGGTGCATCGGGCGCGCATTCACAACAATTTCGGAATGGAAATACACCCAGACCATGCCCGGCGCAACAAGCGCCGGGGTGTTGAGCTGCGTCCAGCGCCCCGCCGAGTAAGCGCGGTGCGTTTGCTCCTGATACACCAGGCGCACCCGCCAGTCTCGATAGCCGGGATCATTCCAGCGCGGGCTTAGCGCGCCCCAACCGCGATTGGCAATGAGGGCGGCGAACTGCTCGCGAAACCATTGCAGCGAGCGGCCCTCGGCGATTGCGGCATCAAGCGCGGCCACAATGTCAGCCAGCATATCGGCAGCGGTCACCCCCGAGACGTAGACCGCCAATTGACGATACCGATCATCCAAATCGCGCCAATCTTGTAGCGGCAATTGAATGAGCGATCGGAAGAATTCGACCTGCTCAGCAAACGGTTTTTTGAAAATTTCCGTGAAATTCATTTTTTCCCAGAACCCAACATGCCGATTGCCGGGGCGGAAACCCGGTCAAACCATCGGTCAAATTTTTCGGCGGTATCTTCGGCCATCCGATTGCAAAAAAATCGCCTAGAGCGCGTTTTATGAGCTTTAAGGGTTTGCACTATTCGCGGGCAGATTTGCAGCGTCGTCGAGCAACTTTGCGCGCCCGCCTAAGTCTGCTGCCGCCATCGCCATTCCCATGATGGCCGCAAAGTCATCGGTGGGCAGATCGCCGAAGCCTTCGAGCAAGCTCATGCGCAACGCCTCTAGCGAATCGGCCTGGGTTACCAACGCTTGCAGATGGCCAATCATCGCGGACATCGCGGGCGCAGCCTCTTGCGCGAGTCGAATGGTGTGCGGCGTCGCCGGGCCAGGGTCAACGCTGCGAGCGCGTAGCGCCTGCGTTGCGCCGGGCACGGTCGCCGCAAACGTGTCATAGAGCGCACGCATAGACGCGGCGGGTGCGCCCTTCTTCGGCGCGCCCGTGCCGGACGATGGCGCTTCTTTATTCTGCCGATCGCGATTGCCTTCGGTTTCGCCCTTGGCGAGCTTGTCACTATCCGTGGTAGACGCCGGGGCGACGGCCACAAATTGCGGCATGAGCACCGGCTCTTGACCCACTGGCTCGGGAATGTTTAGCTTTTGCTGCACAAAACTCACTGGCACAGGTACACCGACCGACACCGCTTTGACCATCCGGCCAATCAGCGCATCCTGATCTTCCTTCGGCGCGGAATCAAACTTGAGCACAGGCAAGCGGTTAAACGGGATTTGACCAATGTTTAGGCGAACGATCGGCGCGATCAACTGACTTTTAATTGATGCCTCCAATTGCAGCGCTACCGACTGGATGCGATCACGAAAGCCCTCGTTATGGATGTCGCCCAACGCGTTCGTACTGGTTTTGCCATCCGCCTGCGAGGTGAGCGTGCCGTACAGAATTGCTTTGGATGCCGACTTTTCCGCCCATGCGATGGTTGCAAGAAACGGATTGCCCGAAGTTGATACCGCTTGCAGCAGCTCAATTTCCATGCCTTGCGGAATGACCCCGCGCGCATTGCGACCGATGCCAGTGATCGCCCGGACAAACGTTTCAATTTCCTTATCGCCCGCAAGCGCGGGGTATTTGCCGACGATGATCGGTCGGCCAAACACTTCGTTGGCCTCTGCGTTGTCGCGCGCGGCGTATTGATGGTAAAGATATACCCACACGAGAGAGCGATAGAGCGCCGTTTGACACAAGTAGCCGGAGCGCGCTTGATGACGATGCACGATCCAGTTGTAAGGCAATAGCTCCTCACCTACCATTGTTCGATTTGAGCGCAATAGCAATTTCGTTCTCGTTTCGCGATCATGCGTAAACCACGACTGCGGACGCTTTTCGCGCGTTGCCGGGAGCTGCCATTCGCCGTTGTAATCCCAAGTGATTTCAATCGGCGAAAAGCCCTTGCCTACCGCATCGAGCATGTCAAAAAAGAGATCCTCCAGATCAGTCATCGAGCTAAACGCTTCTTTCAAGCGCTCGGTGAGCTTTTCCTCTTCGCTGGACGGATTGTCCGGGGGATGCAATTCCCAATCGAGCGCCATGACCAGGCGCTTTAACTTATCCATTTCGGCGAAGAGGTGCGTCCAGCGCTCTTCCATATCTTCGAATAGCTCGAATTGCGACCGCCAATCGCCCATTTCCGCGCGCTGCAAAATCGCGTTTAAGCCCTGGGGCGTTAGCCCCTTTGCCGGATGCGTGCCGACCGATTGATGCAAATGACCCAAGTGTGAGGTTTGCGCGACTTTGAGGTTCCTCTTTTGCAGCGGCTTTTTGTCGTGCGATTTGATGGTTGGCATTAGTCTCTCCAGTTCGCCATTTCTTCGGTATCGCTCGTGCGCGAGCCATCCATGCGGGACACATCTTTCGCGCCGTGGTATGCGCCACTCACGCTAGCAGTGGTTGCTAGCTTCCAAAGCATTTCAAGCGCGTCGGGGCCGTCGTCATGGTCGCCCATCGGCCAATGCTTGATTTGCTCAATGAGCGTGACGCAGCTTGCGTGAATCTCAATATGACTCTGAGCCATCCACGGCTGGAGCGATTCGATTCGGAGCGCCTTATCCGCAATCGGGATGATGGGGGCCATTGGCACGGGCACTTGCGCGTCGATTGATCGCTTGAGCACCTCTGTGCGAAGGAACTCTTGAAATTGCACCGCCTCGCCGCCCCAGAGCGCGCACTGATAGGTGCGCTGCGCGGCGATCACATCCTCAATGATGCGATCAGGAACCCTGCGCTTAATCGAGGCATGAAAAACACGCAGCTTGCGAGCCACACGATCAAACGCCCCCACCAAGATCGCCGAAGGATCGCCGCGCGCGGCGCGGCCACCATTTTTTCCGAGCGATGGATCGACCGCGCCAAACCACAACCAATGCGGTTGCGTTTCCAGCGAGTGGAAAAGGCGAAGCGATCCCGCCAAGGGCGCAGCATCGCCCGCGCTCGGATCGTTTTGCTGCTCGGAATCGAATGCATCATGGCCATCGGTGGCGCGCTTGACCATCAAGCTGTAGAGCGATCGCATGGATGCCCACGACACGACGGCCCCGCGATCCATTTCGCCCTTGCGCTTTGCGTAAAACGCTAGCGCAGCTTCAGCGCCATCGTTGAGCAGAATGGATTCCCATTCGTCCCATAAATCCGTCGCCTCTGGCCATTGCATGATGGCTTTGAATGCTTTGCGCAGCCAGAGCTTATCGCGCATGAGCCGCGAGAGCAGGGAATCAAAATGCAAGATCGTGCCGATCACGATCACGTTCATCGAGTTGTCGGCCTTACCGAGCGAGAGCACGGTGCGGCGCAGCCAGCGCTCTAGCTTGTCGCGTTGTTCGGGCGAGCGAACGTTTTCATCGTTTTCTAGATCGTCGCCGATTACCAGATCGGGCCGGTGCGGGCCGTGACGTAGGCCGCGCATCTTCTTGCCCGAGCCAAAGGCTTTGACTTTGATTTCGCTGCGCGTGACGGCTTCGCCCTCGCGCCAGCGCCGCCCCTCGCCACAGTGCTCCGGGAAATCCATCTGCAAACGCAAATTGACCTCCAGCTCGGCTTTGATTGCTTCGAGCATTTCGGCGGCTTGCTCGTACGTGTCCATGACGATCACGGCGTAATGCGTTCGCCGCGTAATGATGCACCACAACACGAAAATCTGAGTGACCATCGTGCTCTTGGCTTCGCCGCGCGGCGCGGCAAGCGCAGCGCGCAGCCCCGTTTCCTGCACGCGCTTGGGCAGTTCATCGAAAAGCCATTCGTGCATCATCGACGGCGCAGCCGATGTGTAATGCGGGAAATAGGTTTTGGCGAAGAAGCGATAGCCGTTTTCGAGCGACAAGACTTGCGCACGGCGGGCCGCCGCGAGCTTGGGATCGACCGGGAAGCCATCGACCGCAGCGGCAATTTGCCGACGCAATAGCTCGGCGACCCCGGCGAGCTTTTCGCGGAATTCGCGACGCGTCACGCTCATGACTAGCCCCCGCTGCCGAATTGATCGACGATGTGATCGCCAAACGGCTCTAGGATTTCAGCGATCACGCTGCTATGTTGGGGGAACGTTTTCGAAACAAACTTGGTGAGCACGCTCACCAAGCGCAATGCCACCGTCATTTCGTTTAACTGCGGCATCAGCTTGCCGACCGCCGAGGAGGCTTTGGTCATCGAATCGGTCAAACTGGTAATCATTTTGACCCGCTCGCCAATCGGCACATTGACGCCCGGCTTATCCAGCTCATCGATCGATGCGCGCATGAGCTTAAAGAAGCGTGGCACAAACTCATGCACGATCGAATCCGGCCCGCCCGGCCCAAGAATGTGTGCCGTGCGCAGCTGATCCCAATCGGAACCGGCTTCTTTATCGCGCATCTTCCAGGCGAATATGGTGCGCTCACGAACGCTGCACGCCTTTGCGATTTCGCCCACGGTCATCGCTTGTTCGATGTACATGAGGCGCGCGTTTTTCTTGTAAGCGCGCTCCTTGTTCGATTGGCGCGGACGCTCAGACGGCGGCAAATCCGCCTTGGCCGCGCGCACCTTTGCACGCGCACTGAGCGGCTTTGCGCTGGCGCTTTGCGGTTTCGCCCGCGCGCTTTGGGGCTTCGCTTCGGTTTTCACTTTTTTCGAGGCGACTGTTTTTTTCGTTGCCATTACGAGCCCGTCTTGATTTTGAACAGCCAGCGAATCGCCTCTGTGACCGCGATGGCGACGCCCGCCGCCCCAGTGGTGAGCACGGCATCGCGCTTGATGCCTTTTTTTTCTACGTCGCGAAGGCGCGATTCGTGGTCATCGCGGGTTTTTTTCAGCGATGCAATGTCGTTGGCCATCGGTTGCACCGCTAAATCGATATGGCGCGCGATCGATTCCCCAAGCTCGCCGCCGATGCGATCAATGCGCTCTTGCGTGTTTTTGTGCTGCTCTCGCGATAGGCGTTGCCCTTCGCGCAGCGCGGCCACGTCGGTTGCGAGCGCGTTCACCGCTCGGGTGTTGTCACGTAGCGCGGCGATCGCCGCTTTGAATTCCGCTTCAGTCATCGCTTCGCCCGCTTCGCTTTTAGTTCCGCCCATTTTTGGCAATCAAGGCAGCGCGTCACACCGCCGAGCGCGCGCCTCATTTCATCGATCGGCTCGTCACAGGCCACACAGCTTTTGCGCGACTCTCCCACCAAGCTGCGACGCACTGCCGCGATGCTGGCGTCACGCGACATGGTTTCTTGCTCGGTAGCGAGGTCGATGGGGTCTGTGGGTCGGTCTAGTTGCATGGCTAGAACACCGCCCTTACGATTGCGATACCCGGCCCGCCGTCGCCGCCTTTACCGCTGTTGCCAACGCTATCGACTGCAGCGCCGCCGCCACCGCCGCCCGCACCGTAGTTGCCGCCGTTACCGCCCGCACCTGCGTTGCCGACGAGCGATGAGCCGCCACCGCCGCCGCCCGTGCCGGGCGATTCCGCGCCGACCGCGTTGCCGTTGCTGCCGTTGGTTGCGATTGCGCCCGATGCGCCGCCGCTTACCATCGTGCCGAGCGCAGCCGGGCGAATGTTGCCGCCGATGCCCCCCGCAGATGCGGCGTTACCGGATGTGATGCCGCCGCCAGCGCCGCCGCCTGTGGCGAGCAAAACGTTTGCCTCTGCGCCGTTCGGCCCTGCTGCGCCCGTTGTCGAAGCCGCAGCGCCAGCGACCGTTACGGCGGTTACGATGTTCCAGTAACCGGTACGCGCCGCGCCACCTGTACCCGCAGCAACTGTGCCGCCTGCGCCTGCGTTGCCCCCAGACGCCGCCGCTAACGTGAGGCCGCCCGAGACCGCAGTGATGTTGCCGCCCGCCGTGCCGTTGTTTCCGTTCGTGCTGTTGGTTGCTTGCGCCGCCCCGCCGACACCAACCGCGCCAATCGTGATCGTTACCGTTGCGCCCACCGTTGACGCGGGCACGATGAAGATTGAGCGCGCGCCAGGCCCGCCACCGCCGCCGCCGCAGCGCACGGATGCCGCCGCACCTTTGCGACCAGAGCCGCCGCCGCCGCCCGCAGCGGTGAGGTCGAACTCCAAGTATTTCGCGCCTGCGGGTACTGTGTAGACGTACGTGCCCGCGCCGATGTAGGTGTCCACCTTCACGCCGCGCCCGTCAACGTAGCCCTTATTTGCGGCTTCGTCCACGACCGTAGGGGTCGGCAATCCCCGCGCACGTGCTCCTAGGACAAAATTCAAATCAGAGGCTTGATCGGCCATTAGTTTTTCCCCACCACCACTACAAACTGGCTAGCGGCGGGAGCGCCTGAAAAATTGAGCCGCACGGTGTTTACGTCAGGCCGCGACGCATCGCAACCCACCGTGTCCCAGGGCGTGCCGTTACGAAAGACGGTGACATTGACGTTACGCGTGCCAAAGTTGTGAGTGAAATCGTATTGCGTTGCCGTGCCGTCGCCAAAGACCGCGCCGAATACGCGAGAGCGGCCCGCCCAGTTTGCTAGCTTCAGCGGCGTGACGATGCGTGCATCGTCGGTTCCCGCGTCCGTTTCCCCCTGGGTCGCAAGCTCCGCAATGCCCGCAGTGGCTTCTGTCGCCGCTGGGGCCGCTGTCCCAAAGTTGGCCCAGGTGATCGCGTTTGTACCGATCACGCCATTGACTGCCGTTTGCCGATACGTGACGCCCTGGCTCGTGCCCTCATCGATCGTGATAACTGCGCTTTCAAGCTCGTCGAACGTACTCGCATCGGGCGCGCGCGAGGCGGGTACTCCCGCGCCATTCCACACGTAGATTCCGTTTTCGCTCGTCGTGGTTTGGCCGCGCGGGACAAAGCGATCATTCAGCGCCATCGCAACACCGTCAAGGGATGCGCCTGGCGCAGCGAGGTTTACGTTAGTGGCCGTTGAGACGCGCGCGTTGTCTTTCCATGCGAGCCCCTCAATGGCGGCATTGAATTGCGCAAATTCGACTGGTTGGCCCGCTGCCGTAGCGGCGGGCAATCCCGTGATACGCGCATTGAGAATGAAATCGAGATTCGAGGCTTGTTGCATGATGGCGTCCTAGTTACAGCGGGCCTTACCCGCAATTGCGCCCGCGAACACTGCGCGCGCTTGATTGATGGAGGGGTGCTCCACATCGCCCCCGATGACTGCGCCGCCCGACGATCGGAGCTGCACCGTGGGCTCGTAGCCCAGGTTGTGGTTAATGATCCAGGTTGAGGCAGCCACTGATTGAGTGTGGGTGTAGCTTGCCGCCGACGCGCCGCTTGGCCCCGGCGTGCCGACGTAGCGAACAACGACCGACGAGCGATCAAATACGGCGACCCGCGCGAGCACGCCCGCACCGCGCACTTGCGCGATGTAGCCGCCGTTGATGATCTTGGCGGAGCGAATCACTCCACAGTCTCCCGAGAGACATGCACGACGCCGAAGAAATCCGGCTTGCGATTGCCCGTCGAATCGGTGCGCCAGAGAATCCAGTTGTGCTTTGGCTGCGGCTTCCAGAAATCAAGATCGGCTGCGGCAAGCGCGGTGGTCGGCGTTGCAGCAATTCGGTAATGCCCGAGCCCGACGACGCTTACGACAGGCGAGAGCACGGCAGCGCCGTTGCCATCGCGCAAGCTGATAATGCACTCGAACGTTGAGCCGGTGAAATCGATCAGGTTGCCCGCGTCATCACGGCAATCTGTGAAATCGACCGGGCCAAACGTTGACCCGACGCGCAATTCAATGTCTTGCCGCGTGCCCGCTGTGCCAATGCGCTCGTTTGCCATGATCGCTAATCTGCCTCGCCTGTGTCTTCGCTCAAATGATGGATCGCATCGCGCGCGTGCACGGCGACCTGGCGGCAAAGGCTTGCTTGCGCCAGATCGCCCGCCGCTTCGTAGATCGGCGCATTCGTTTCCGCGACTTCGACATCTTGCTCAAGATGTGCAATCGCGTGGTCAAACTTTTCGTGCGGCATGGCTATTTGCCCGCGTTGCAGTTGGCAACAGGGTTGGTCGAGGGTGGCGCACCGTTGCCGCTTGGCCCGCCGTTCGCGCCCACGGCTGTGCCGCCTGGACCGCCCGGTGCAGCGTTACCGCCGTTAGCCTGCGTGCTCTGCGGACAGCTTACGGTGTTTGTCTCGATGGTTGTTGTCGTGTTTACGTCGCCGCCGCCCGTGTTGTTGTTTGAGCCGGTGACCGTGATCTGCGTGGTGGGCGGGCGCGGTGCAGTGGCGATTTGCGCGCCCATGCGAAACGCATCGCGGGCGGTTCGGGCTTGAGTGCGAAAGCCGGTTTGCGCGACGGCGACTGTGCCTTGATTCATCGAGACAAAGCCGTTCACCGTAGCGATGTGTTGGGCGGTGGCGTTGTCGCTTTGGCGAATGCCGAGCTTGTTTTGGAAGTGTTGTGTGCCCAGCGAGAGCCCTACATCAAAGAGCTTGCCTGTCGTGTTTGTCGCCCAATCCCAGGCGCGTTCATACCATTCTTTGCGCGGCGGCGGTTCGCTCGGCGCGGCCTGCGTGTGCGCTGGCGCTGCCTCAATCACTTGGGTGACGGTTTCGCTTTGCTTGCCGATCACAAAGGCGAGCATGCCGAAGCTCTTGGCCACGACGACGCACATACCGCGCTGCGAGGCTTCGACCTTTTCGCACGCGGCGGCGTCAGCGATCGCGCCGACAGCGGAGGCCAGCTCGCCGGAATTGACCGCCGCCAGGTTAGATTCGCCGAGCTTTTTGAGCGCCTGGGCGTCAAGCGCCGCAGCGGGCGCAGCCTGGGCATACACGGGCGACAAAGCCACTGCGGCGCACGCAATGACCGCGCCAATCAGCACCGCATACGCAATGTCGTGCCACTTACGTTGTAAACGGTTCATTTCGAACACTCCTTGAGTAATTTGCGCGAGGCGATCGCCTCACGCTTCAAATCTTCAATGTCGGCCACGGCGTCGGTCAAACATTCGACGCGGGATTTCTCACACACCGGATCGGTGCGGATATTGGCCTCACGCGGCAACGGCTTGCCCGCGAGGCATGGCTTGACTGTGACGACAGGCACAGGCTGAAAGCGAACGGGTTGGACGGTGGCACCGCAGCCGACGAGTCCTCTCAGGGATAACAACCCCAGACACGTAGCGGCCAAAAAGCTACGGCGACCGCGATGCTCGTCATCGTTGAGCATGAGGCGCGCCGCGTCGTACACATCATCGCGAAATGAATCACGGTAGCGCTCTAACGCCTCTTGCAGCCACATACCAGGCAACGCCAGCAACAGCCCGACGAATAGCAGGGGAACCGCAATCAGCCAATCAATTAGTCGCATCAACACAACCACGCACCAAAACACTGATTCACGAATTGCTTTCATTGCCGTTTCGTCCTTAAAAGATCGTCAACCCCGTTTTGCAGTTGCTCGCATTCGGTGTTGCCGCGCGGTTTGTAGGCGGCGATCTTGGCGATTTGTGCAAGCGCCTTTTGATCGCTGATTGCGCTTTCGGCGATCGCACTCAAAATGCGTTGCTCGCGCTCGTCACCGTCTTTCTTTTGTGCGTCGGCAGCTTCGCCCGCTTTCTTGGCGGCATCGGTGCAGCTATCGACGCTGGTTTTGAGTGCGCCGACTTGCTCTGACTTTTCGGCTTTGCCGTCGCCCTTGCCGATGAGATAGGCGGGAATCGCGCCGACGACGACGCCGATGACGAGCGTGATGATTGCCGCGACTACGGCTTGCAATGTTGAAATCTGATTCATGCGTTGGGTTCCTTGTTTGGCTCCAGCGGCACGCATTCAGCAACGATTGCAACGCCTGGGCGCGCCTTGGCAATCTCGGCTTTCATTTCGATCTTCTTCGCTTCGCATTGCGATTTGGAGAAGAACATGGCGTGATCGGTTTGTGTGGCGGGCGTGCCGCGCGGGCCAAAGCCGACCAGGACAATGACGAGTACGTGAATCACTGGCAGACCCCTTTTCCGAAGCCCGCTGCGACATAGCGCGGGGTGATCGTTTTCAAAATGCGTTGCGGGTAATCCGCGTTTTCGTGTTTGGCATCGGCGCGGCGGCCCGCGTTGACGATCTGCGCCGCGCCGAAGAATCGACCGCGCGGAAGCCCGCGCGAATCGGCCAGCGCCCGGTCGCGCAACACCCAACCCTCGCCCCCGTTGTAGGAAGCCAAGGCGAAGGCGAAGCGCTCGCACTCATTGGCCGCGCCCGACGCGCCGCGACCGCGATAGAGATCAAGCATGTATTGCGCTTGCGCGCGAAAGGCCCAACGCGGATTTCGAGGGTTGACCGGGTGCAGCGAAGCGGGGTAGCGCTTGGCCATATCCGCCGCTGTAGCTGGCATGAACTGCGCGCAGCCGAGCGCGCCGACCCAGCTTTTCGCGTCGCAGTTCCAGCCGCTTTCCTGGTGAATCTGCGCGGCCAGCGCGGCGAGCGGGGCATCTAGCCCCCATACCGCAAAGGCTTGCTGGCGATGCTCTTGCTGCATGCGATAGGCGGCGGGCGGCACTTGGGCGAAGGTATTCGCCACAAGGCCGCAGCACAACGCAATGATGACCGTCCATAGACGCATTGCTTTCGCCTTCACGCGCCGAGCGCGATACCGATGATCGATGCGGCCACGATGATGGCGCGGCGTATGCAAGCGATGTCGAAGCTACGTCGCAGACTCGCTAAGTGCGCGAGCGCATCAACGTTGAGATTTTCATTGCTGGCAAGAAAGCGCTCTACGTTCTCTTTGTAGATTTGTAGAACGGCGTGCGGCCTGGCGTAGTGAAAGATTGCGCGATCGGCAAAGTAGCCGAGCACGAAGGCGATCACTTGCAGGGTGACTTTATGCTGAATCACGCCCATCAAGAGCGGGGCCATGAAGTACATGGCGACCAGCAGGGCGATCGCCACGAGCGTGGTTTTCCAGAGGCGCGGCAGCTTGCCGTCAATGTTGACCAGGCGCGCCATGACGCCATCCGTGGCCGGTTTGGTTTCTTCCATCGTTGTTCTCCGCAAGTGGGTTGGTTGCGGAGGGCGGACTCGAACCGCCGACTTCTGGCTTATGAGGCCAGCGCTCTTCCAACTGAGCTACTCCACGGACGAGAGTGTCAGCCGTTGCACGCGCGAGTTGGGTTCTACTTACTTCATTACAAAAGCAAAAGGCGACAGGGGTGAGCTGTCGCCTTCTGATCGCAGAAATTGCTGCGTGCGCGCGAATAGATTAGCGCGATTGGTGGGCAGTTGTCAAAGCGGTCGAATGCTTACTGTATACATCGCGATTTGATGACGGGCATAGCGAAGCGTTCGCGCAAGTTCTCGCCTAGCTACAGCATCAGGGCACGGGCGGGGCAAAAACACGCCACGCTCAAGGGTCTTTAGTTCACCATTGAGCGTAAATCGAATCCGAAGAAAAGCGTAGCCCCTCTGAACCCGCCAGTCGTAGGAAATGGAGGGGTATTCAGGCGGAAAGCCAGAAGCATCACGATAGAACCGCCGATTGAATTTCGCGATGTAACGAGGCAGATCAAACCAGTTCATTTGCGTTTTCTGCGAGCGTCGAATGCGCGCTTTCGTCCGCGCAGGGCGCGGGGCAGCTTCTCGCCTCGTTTCATTCGGCAATGTAGCGATAAGAACCGTCGCGCAAGCGCAATGAATGCGGGGTTGACGCGGATCAGTCTTGGAAATCTGACGTTGGCCGCTAGGCTTTCAAAATCATCAAGAGGTGAGGCTGCTGGCAGCGACCAATTAACGGACAATGACTTAACCTGCCCAAACTTCACACCGTCCACGTATAAATCGCCTTTTTTCATCGCATCGCTCCAAACAGATCAATTGTTCGATCGTCGCCGTTGGGGTAGTAGGGCATCGCGGAAAAGCCGTACTCGTCGCACGGCTCGGCGGGCTCGTTCAGGATGCTGTGGATTTGCTTCGCGGTCAAATCATACTTTGTGACCAGATCGTGAATCGGCATTTTGGCGTCGAAATCAGCGCGGATTTGGCGATTGCGCTCGGCGCGCTTCCAGCGCTCGGCCTTTGGGATGGTGAGCTGTAGCTCGGCGAATTGATTGCAGAAGCGCGCGCCATCGACCTTGCCCAGCGCTTTGATAACCCAGGCTTGCGGCTTTCGCGGGACGCGGCGATATTGACCGCCGTATTCGTTGACGAGCCGAAACGTCGCGTCGCGCCCAATCGCGTCGATCAGGTTTCGCAGCGTCCGGTCATGCTCCTTGGGCACGCGCTTTCTCCAATTTCACGTTAAGCGCGGTGAGGATGCCGCGCAGTTGCTTCACGTCGAGCCATTCAAAGCGATCAACGCGATACATGCGTTTTGCGATGCCATCGGCGTAGTTATCCGGCAGATTGCCCAGGCAGATCAGTTGCACCCGAATCTTGGCAACGATGGGCTTTTTGTACGCGGCGATACTTTGCGATTGCCGCTTATCCCAGCGGATCGTTGCGCCGTTGGCGATCAGGTATTCAATGACGTTATCTAGCTCGCCATCGTTCATGTCTGTCGTGCTGCGCTTTTTCGTGATTTTTTCGAGCATGTCACGATAGGCCGCTTCGTTTGCGCGCGGGTCTAGGCCGATCTGCGGCGCGCCAATGTGAATCAACTGGATTCGACGCTGGCGCTGCGTAAGCGGTTTTTTTGCCTTTGCTGTAGCCATTAGAAAGTTTCCTTGACGAGCGACTCCAGTACGACTCGCTTTGTGTGCAGCTGTAGGAATGCCCAAAATTGACCGTGAGAAAGCTCGTGCTTCTTGATGAACTCGCCGACGATGAAGCTCCCCGCATGCACCTCGTCTAGGATGGCCTGGCGCTTTTCTTTCGACATGGCGCGCACAGACGCTTTTAGCTCGGCCTTCCTCTGCGCCGGGGTTTGCATCAGCTCCCAGCCGTATTTCTTCGCGAGCTTGTTGTACGCGGCAACGTTCACCTTCGTCGTCTTCGGGGCTTTTGATTTAGTGGGCATAGACCACCATCCGATTCAGGTATTTCCAAGCGATGCTTTGGAGCTGCCCGTCGATGAGCTTGCCGTCGGCGCGCGCGTCCAACAAGCGATGTAGCTCGTCGGCGATTGGAAGCGCTTTGATCGTTTCGGTGAGGCGTTCTGGGTGCATGTTCGCGACGTGGCCCATGATTCTGGAGTCGCTGATTTCTTCAAGTATTTCGTCTTCCCACACGTCGCCCTCAAGCTGCACGTTGTACGAGCACACGCGCGCCCTGTGAAGCCTGTGCAAGTCTTGCTTGTGCGGCGCGCCGACAAAGCCGTCCGTGAACTCTTTCAGCTGCAAATAGAAACGCAAGTCTGCGACAGAAATGCGCTCAAATATTTGAGCGTAATCGACATCTATTTCAACGCGGATACTCATCATTTCACCTGTTTAGATAAGTGCCACTTGCCGCACACGGGGCATTCGTAGGCAGTCATGGCGGGTATGCCGCCCTTGGCGACGATTGATTTGGCGCGGGCGACGGCTTTGTTTTGGCTTGGGAACGCGACCTTTCCAGTGCAACCATTCCAGCGACGCTTATCGTCGATGTGTAGCGTTCGCGCAGCATCGTTCGCGGCTTTGGTGAAGCGCGGCTTGTACATGCTTCTACGGTGGGTTTTGCTTTGCGGCATAGTGGGTTTTAGCTTTTCGAAACCGCAGCGAGGCGACGGCTTTGAAAAGCGCTCTCGCGGAAGCGAGAGCGCACAGAAGCGCAATGAGCGATTTACTTTTTCTTGTTCTTCTTGGCGTTGCAAGCGTCGCGGAATTCACCGCCCGCCTTGAACACGGGGGCCACGCGCGCGGCAATCTTGATTTTTTCTTTGGTCTTCGGATTGATGCCGATGCGCGCAGCGCGTTGCAC
Organism: Betaproteobacteria bacterium; assembly: GCA_013298765.1. GTDB lineage: Bacteria > Pseudomonadota > Gammaproteobacteria > Burkholderiales > Casimicrobiaceae > Casimicrobium. The sequence goes on along the minus strand of JAAFJA010000005.1, from coordinate 165,183 downwards.
AGGCTTGAACGTGCCAAAACCAACAAGCGCGACTTGGTTACCTGCGGCGACTTCGGCTTTGATTGCGTCCAACGTGGCCGAGAGCATTTCACCGGCCTGCGCCTTGCTTACTTCGGTCGCAGTCGCGATGGCTTCGATGAGTTCAGCTTTATTCATGGTGGGTTCCTTTAAGATTTAGGTTGATTTGCCTGTGACCGACAGGCGGCGGGTTATTGATAGTGGTGATAGGGTTTGACGGGGATTCCGAGCTGATTGGCCAGGAACACTTCGAGCGATGCGCCGCGCGATTCTTGCCAGCCGGGCAAGGTGCCGACGCCATCACACATGACGAGCTGCGCGATGTCGTGACGCATCGCGATCTGCCAATCATCGACGCCGGGATGCACCTTGTGCGGGTTTACTGGCTCGTAACCGTTTTGCCGGATGTATTCCTCTGCCTGCGCGAACACGTCAGCATTCAGATTGAGCTTTCCCGTCATCGGCCCCGCGATGTAGATGCGCGGCCTGGCGGGCGCTTCGCCGCCGCTCAACACAGCGCCGCTCATGGCCCCACCGGCTTGGTTTCGGTTGGGACAATGTAGAAATCTTCGATGCCTTTATTGATGGACAGGCCCGAGATTCCGCGCGCTTCGTCGGGCGATTCGAGGATCGCGTCTTTATTGACTTCCTCTTTCACGCGAACAAATTTGGAGAGGCCGAGCTTTTTGAGCGTTTCGATCACAAGATCGGCGGCGCGCACGGTGACTGAGGGCGGGCGTTGACGCCAGCCGATTTGGCCGGTGGTGAAGTCACAGGTTTTGACTTTGCCGCCGTTGGTGAGCGCGTCGCGATTGGCTTCGGCAAACGAGGCAATGGCGCGCTCGTATTCCTTGAGCTGCGCGTCGAGCGGCTCGCATTCTTTGCCGAGCGCCTCTTGCAGCTTGGCGATCTGATCGTCGGTGTTGGTTTTGCGACGCGCCTTGTCTCGCTGGATTTCTCCGTAACGGGCGACGCACGCAATCAGATCATCTTTGGTTTGGCAGCTCACCGTTTGCGCGGCGACTTTGGTTCTTGCAGCCATGTGGCTTTCCTTTCGTTGAGTTTTTGAGGGGAGGGAGGGGGTTATTCGATGCTGCGTAGCGCTTCCGACCAGCGCTTACAAACGGTTAGATGCGGTTCGGCGCAATACCAGTCGTAGCCATTCGAATCGGTCACGATGCATTCGCCGTCACCCGTGCACTGCACGGCACAGATGCCGTGTGCGGGGAGCGTGACAGGCACTTTGCCCGCGCAAGCGATGAAGGTGACCAGGTTTCTCATGGGGCGACCGCGACGTATTCAGGTTGCACCACGAGCGTGCGATCTTTGTCATTGCCAATCGGCGGAAAGCGCAGCGTGACGACTTCGATCGTGCGCCCGTCGTTGCTGGTGTGCGATCCTGCGGCAATTACTTCAGCTTTCTCGTGCATCAGGTACGAGCCGCGCGTTACGCAGTAAAAACCGAGCTGATTAGCGCAGAGCCGCACGGTTTGACCAACGAGGGCACTGGTTTCTTTTTTCATTGCTTCGGCGCTCCCTACGGCACCGTGACGGTGATTGCCTTTTCACCGCGCACGTATGGCAAAACGAATTCACACCATTCGGCTAAATCGGTTCCAATGATGTTTTGACCCTCACTGCCCCAGCTAGCACCTATGAGACTTCTGTGTAATTTGTCCGCAGACGACGGCATTGCTTTGCGCAGCTCTTTTGCCAAATATCGAACTTCGTCGTTGAAGAATTGGTTGACCACGTGCGGCTCTTTCCACGTGCACCAGATGGCGCGCGCAATATCGTCAGCGAAAATATCGGCGACGGCGCTCTCTGCGGGGTTCCAGGTAATGCGAAACACATCGTTGAATTTGATTGGGGTTGTTCTCATTGCTGCAATAGCTCACGGGTGGGTTCTTGCGGGTGCGCTTTGGGGCCTACGTTGTGTTGCTCGCTCAAATGACGCGCATGGGCGAGACCGAGCGCGTGCAAGCGCTTTTCGACCAGGGCGAGGCGCTGCTCAAGGGTGAGCGGGTTCGCTTCTTGATGCTCGCCCTCTAGCAAAGCGGCGCGTGAGACATGGAGTGTTGTAAACGGCGGATCAAATAGGCTCATCGTCGCGCCCCGTTAGTGCGAGCTTTTTGAGCCGCTTTGAATTTGCTTATTGATCGCGTCGCCTCGCCGGGCTATAGAAAGCGCTTCCTCTGGGTCAAATCTCACTTCCCGCATGGCAACAGCAATGACATGCTTCGCTGTAGGGTTGCCTTCGATGACAACGGCATGAGTCATGGAAAGTAAGTTTTTGGCGACCGTGGCAGCGACCGCTTCAAGCAAAATTGAAGGAACGGCTTCCGCTTGCTCCGCGCTCAATGTCCCTTCTTTCACCAACAGGGCTTTGACCTCTGCAATGAGGGGCTTTAAGACGCCCCCGCGCCAGTCGATCATCGCTATACATTCTGTGCTCATTTCTTTGCTTTCTGCGCACTCTGGCGCGCCGTGGGAGGTTGGAGTTTTGCGCCGTAGGGCACGGTTTGAATGCGCTTGGCCATGCTGGCGGCGGCCTTGACAAACGCGTCTTGCAGCGGCAAATTTGCAGTGGCAACGTTTAGCTTCATACTGGCGAGTCAGGATTAACTAGGCCCGTGGGCTCGGTGGGCGCGGGGCCAGGCGTCGGGGTGAATAGGTGGCCAAATTTGTTTGCCTCGGGGGCGGCCGGACAGGGCGGCGCGGAGAACTGCGCAACCAAACTTGTCGCCACGTCAAACATTTCATCGCGCGTTGCAAAGCGATCGTGCGGCGCTTTGAGCGCTTCGGCAAAGATGTTTCGAAGCGGACTTTGCGCGATGAATTCGGCGAGGGAATGCACTTCGCTTGCGCTCAAGAGCAAGGTGGTGTCTGCCTCTGCACTAAATAGCGTCAGATCGCCACTGAGCCAGGCGGCGAAATCCATCGGGGCGGGGGCTTCGGAATCGGGCTCGGTCGGCGCTTCTTCGTCATCCGAATCGGGCAGCGCGTCGGCAAGCGCTTTGCCGCGCTCAGTAAGCGAGAACAGTTTTCCGTTGCGATCAACAAAGCCGTCCAAGCGCATGCGCCATAACGTTGTGGATTGCGTAGACATTGACAGACCGGTGAGCTGTGCTACGTCAGTCGATGTGATCGGTGTGCTTGCCGTGGCAAGTGCGCGGAGCGTGAGATTTTTTGCGGCGGCCATGATTGACTTTCGTTAACGTGGGAGAGAAAAAGCGGGTGCCCAATCGTCAGTGCAGAGCGATCGGATGTCGCGCTCACTGTGAGCTTTTTTGAAAAGTAGCGATTCAGTGCACGGTTCCCATTCAGGGCCGCCGTGAACGAATTCGGTGGGCGCGCGCTCCAAGTGGGCGCGCTGGGCGTCGGCTTCATCCATTGCGCCCACCACGCCCCAGGCGCAGACCAGAAAAATGACGGCGGCGAGCGGCGCGGCCTCACGATCAAGCCAGGCGAGGGCTTTAACCCCGGCGCGCGCGAGGGGAGCGCGCATTTGATAGAGGGCCGCGACGACAACGATCAGCACGGCCATCAGCGCGAGCGGTAACGCGCCATTGGCGTAGACGGGTTGCGGACAGGGGACAACTTCCTGGACACAAACGACGCCCTTTTCGCCGCAGCGCGTGATGGTGCAGATTTGCGGGAGGTTCATTGCGATTCTTTCTGCGTGGTGTGCGCCGGTTGCTTGGGTGCTTTGGGGTTGTGGGCGCAGCGCTGACAAGCCGACCAGTGCGCGAGCGCGAGCGGGGAGGATGTGGGCATGGCTTTGGAGCGGAACGAGACACATTGATCGTGCGTGAGCTGCTTTGCGAGGTGCGGACAGCGCACGCCCGTGCCGTAAGCGGCGACAATCTTTTTCTCGATTCCCTTCACATCGGCGGCATACTTGCCGTTGTGATAACCGACGATTGCGCCTTTGCTGAGACCGCATTCGAGCGCGATCGCTTGGAGGCTTTTCCCGGCGGTTCGCTGGGCTTCAAAGAGGGCGCGGGCGGAGGTCATTTAGCGCCGCCATTCACATCAAGTTCGCCACCATCGACACCGAACGTTTCTTTGGTACGTTCATTGCGGACGTAGTAGCGATAGAAATTAGATTCGGTCGAGACGATTCGCAAGCGATCGCCAGGCACGGCAATCGTTTCGCCGACCAGGTTTCGAATCTCGGCTTTGCAGGTGAGCACAGTGCCGACCGTGATGACGGTTACGATGGCGTTCATAGCGTTACCCCTTCGCGTGCACGCCGATGAATCCGACGCGTGTATCTGCAAAGCGCTTGAAAAGCCTCTTTACCGATCTCAGCTTCGGGAACACCGGGGAGAAAGATTGTTTTTCCGTCGTAACCTTGTCGCGCAGTCGCCTTGATAAGTGATCGCACTTTCGACGGGACGCCACGGGCGACCACGATTGCGCCCTTTGGCGGCGTGAAGTGGAACGTGATTTGGCCGCTAGCCCAAGAGCACGCGTAAAGCTCTTTAGACATTGCCGCCTCCTTCAATCCATTCGGCGCGGTTGGGCTCATAGAAGCGACCGCCCGCCGTTAGCACCGGGGCTTTGGGGCCGGGGTCATTGACGAGGGCGTAGCTGTAGGAGCGCCGCCTTCCGCGACGCGCGAGGAAGTTGGCGCGCACGAGCGCATTCACGTAAAACCGCACTTGGTTTTCTGCGTTTTTGATGCCGTGTTTCTGGGCATACAGCGAAACGGCGATCATGCAATCGGGAATGTTGGCGACACGATTCATGCGCAGCAACTTCCAGATGATCGCGCGGATGCCGGTTGCGCCCTCAAGCATGTGTTTCAGGGGCTTGGTGCGCGTTTTGGGGCGATGCACGCAGCCTTTACACAGGGCTTCGCGCCCGGCGTGCGTGAGGCGATAGACGCCCGGCGTGATCTTTTGAAAATAGTCGATTTGCCGCGTAGATGCGCGGTTGATCGCTTGCATGATGGCGCGGCGCGGGAGCTTGGTTTTCTCTTCGAGATAGCCGTAATCAACGCTTGAATCGCCCGCGTCGCACATGACTTGAACGATCCGCTCAATCGGGGTGGGAGCCTTGTTCATTGCCGGGCCTATTTGCGGTCAAACGCGATCTTTTTCTCGGCCCAAGACACACAGAGGTCAAAGCCTTCACAGTCTTTGGCGGCGACGGTTTTTAGGTCGTTGTTTCGCGCAATCTGCTCGACGTTGGCAATGGCGTTGAGCGCGAGGCGCATGAGCCCTTTGCTGTCGGCGTGAATTCGCTTGACAAGATCGGGGGCAATTTGCACGTCGGCGAGCTGGGCGCATACGGCGGCGCAGTCTTTTTCGGTGAGCCGCTCCAGCGTGACGACTTCACACACGCGGCTTGCGAGCTGGGGGCGACGGCCCAGGCGTTCCCAGACGCCCTCCTCGCCTGCGACAAGCACAACAACAATGCCGGTCATGTCGCTGAAATCGCGCACTTTCTCAAGCACTGCCGCGCCGTTAATCAGGCAGTGCTGTACTTCGTCAATGACGATCTTCGCGCCTGAACGCTGGGCAAGCGCGGCAAGGCAGCGGCGAAACAACTCATCGGGGCGACAGGCGGCGTCAATCGAGAGTTCACGCGCCAGCTCACGCATGAAGCCAAACACGGTGTAACCCTGCTTTGCGCGAATGAACACCGCGCCGGGATCAGTGATCGCGATTTGCTCGACAGTCTTTGATTTGCTGATGCCGGGATGCCCCTGCACAAAGATCATGCCCGCTTCTTTTGCGCCGCGCGTGTCAGCGCGGCGGATGGCTTTTAGTAGACGCTCGTAATTGGCGGTTTTGACAAATTCGTATTTCAAGTTAGCTCCTAGGGTGGGTTAGGAAATTTGCGTTACTGGCTGCGGCCTTGGTGGGTGTTTCAGGCCGCAGCCCCTCTAAAAACTGGCGCATCGCCTTCGTCGTCTTCGATCCAGGCAATGCCTTCGCGCTCGAAAATCTCTAGGCTGTCGCGGTAGGCGTCACTCTCGACATAAGCGGCAAGCCACTTGACATCGGCGTTAGCCCAGGCCGCGCGGTTTTCCATGAGCCAGCGATACCGGTCTTCGGGGTCGCGGAAAATGGGGCGCTGAGCGGTGGGCGATACCGAGGCGACCGGGCGAACAGGTTGCGGCTCGGCTTTGATTGGGGCGCGCTCAAACTCGTCCACTTCGGGAAGATTCGGCGGTTCAGGCGCAGCAAAGGCTTGGCGGGTGTAGTGGACGATTCCCTCGCGCTCTTCTTGCAAATCGTCCAGCTTTTGCGCAACGCGCTTCGTTTGGTTGTTGATGCGGCGAAGGCGGGTGCGCTCAACGACGGACATGGGCATTACGTCGCGGCTGTCGGCGTCTAGCTCGGCTTCGCAAATGAGGCGACCGTCCATGTCGGCAACCCAGACTTTGCGGGGGTCGGTTACGTCGTAGTAAACGCGCACGGATTTGCCATCAACCAAACGATAGAGGTCGGCGTTGGCGTAGACCTGCTTATAGAACTTGACGCGCCCACGATTGGCTTGCGTGACGATGTAGGGCATATACATGAGCCAATAGGCTTGCGGGTCGATGCGCTCAATCGCGCAATCGGGGCTTTGTAGGCCGATGGCGTGCCATTCGTTTGGCGTGTAGTGACGGGGCTCGCCAGCGTGGCGAGGCAAGCCGCGATGCGCGCGATTGTTGTAGTCGTCAAACGCTTCGGCGAGCGCGTAGAACATTTCGGAGAGCGGGGGGAGCTGTGCGAATGGCACGACGTTGGTTTCGCCGCGCTTGACTGCGCGAATCGATTTATCCACGGCAATCGCGTTGCGGCGCAGTGTGTCGCGATCAACGCCCGAGCCGCGAAACATCGGGTTTTTGCGGGCGACTTCGATTGCGTGCGAGGCCCAGGCGCGCTCAATGACGCCGCGCGCCTGCGGATTGCCGGGGCGCCCTGTTTTGTGCTCAATGCCGAAGGTGGCGTAAAGCGCTTGAGTGTTGCCCGCGTTAATCCCTGAGCCAATATCGGAATAAATCAGGCCGCAGACACCTTCGGCGGCAACAGCCTTCAATACGGCTTCGCAGACGGCGAGCGAGTTTTCCGAGAGCGATACCGACCAACCGATCACGCGGCGGCTGTGCCAATCCATGACGACGGTTAGCTCAGGAACGAAGGGCTTGCCGGTTTCGGGATGCGCCCATTTGGCTTTCATGCTGTGGCCGTCAACCACCCAAATATCGTTGGGTAATAGGTTTTTGGTGCTGCGGGTGATATAGGGCTTTTTCGCGGTCAAACCTGCGCCGCTATTGCGCAGCTTGTGAACGACGGCGTTCGGCACCTTTTCTTTGAGAGCGCGGGCGACACGGTGATAGAGGCGGTTGATTTCTACGTCGTCGCGCCCGAAGCCGTTTTCTTTGGCGTATTCACGGGCAGCGGCGGCAACACTGTTGCCGGATGTGTCGAGCTTTGCGATGACGCAGAGAATTTCAGGCGGGAGCTGTAACGTTTTCTGCGGTACGTGCGGAGCAAGCGCGGCCAGACGCGCAGCAGGGTTGCCCAGCGGTACAGGCTTTAGAAAACTGTGCCAATTGAGCATGGCGCGCGCGGACAGGCTGCGGCTTTCGGTGGCGCGGGCGTTGGCGTGCGCGACCTGCATTTGCAGCTCAGGCTTGAGAATGCCGCGCGCGGCGTTCTGGGCGATGATGGTGAAGGCAGCTTCAAGCGCGATGCCGCCACGGTGCAGGGCGTAGGCTTCTTCGAGTAGGGCCATTCTGGCCACGGCACATAGGCGCTGGCCTTCGGTCAATTCTTCGGCTTTGACCGCAACAGCGAACCTATCAGCGGCAGCAATAACCGCTTTGGTGGGCGCTCTTTCCGCCACGACGGGTAAGGAGGAGGGTTTTGTCGTGGTCTCTACGGTGGGGGCGATCACAGGGAGCGAGCCCGTAACCGGCGCAGAGGGCGGGAGAGCGCCCACCGGAGCGGTGAGCTGTTGAGTAATCAAATATTCGCGTGTTACTTGCGGCAGACAGGCCAGGGGGTATTCACGCCCACCACCACGGCCTTGGCGCTTCTGCGATGGCCAGCTCTCGCGCAACGCAAGGCGTTGCACGGTTCGCTCGGTGCTGGGCATTCCCGGCAACCCGGCCAACTCAACGGCGCTGTAGTGGGTTTTGCTCATCGCGCACCTTTACGCAACGAGCGATTGCGTGATCCCGCAATCTCTTGTACAGTTTTGTCAAGAGACTTTTTGGGTCTGCCAATCTTTCTACCAATCGACGAGCCGTCTTCGTCGTAGCGCTCAGGAAACAGCTCATGCACCGCAACACCCAGACTTTTTGCAATCGCGAAATCAACGCGCGGGTAAGGGGCGTACTTGGCGCACTGAACGGCGGAACGACTGATTTCAAGGCTGCGCGCGAGTGTTGCGAGCGATTGGCCGCGCCCTTTAAGTTGCGTTAGGAGCCAGTTCCAGCGTCTTGCAGGATCACGTAAGTTTTTGCCGCTAGGTACGTTCATTTCGCAGATTAGTTGCTGATTTCTGCGAATTGTTACGAGATTCCGCAAATATGTCAAGCGGTATCAAGAGAATTATTTGCTGTCGGAGTTCGAGGGTTCGTCGGAGTTTGCGGGATCAACGCAAACCCTTGTTTTTCAATGAGTTATAGGAACTCCGACAGTCGGAGTAAGGGAAACCAAAAATGTCTGAGTTATCGAAGTCCGACACATCGAACTCCGACACAAAGCACGAGCACTTCAAAAAAGTATTTGAAGACGCGCAAGCTCTGTATCGGAAGCGCATCGCTGAACTTTTGCGGAATCTTGCAAGAGAGTCAGGCGGCACCGAAAAGCTATCGCTGGAAACAGGCATTCCTAAGCGCACGCTTGATGGCTACATCACGAATGAGGCCGCGATTCCAGGCGACCGTTTATCGCTGATTCTCTTGATCCTGCAACAACGGCAACCCGGCGTAATCTCTCGCTTTTACGAAGCGCTGGGCGCGGGTGGCGATGACACTTACATTGACATGCCATCTTTTCGCGTGAGTTCTGAATACCGCGTGCAGCCGAAACAGGTAGAGCATCGACTGAACGAGCCTCAGACACCGTTTGGTTGCGTGGCTATTCCGCTGTATCGCACGCCTTTGAGCGCGGGCACGGGTGAGGTTGTGCTGTTCGACGAAGTAATCGGCACGCGCTACTTTGAACGCGACTGGATCAACCGCGCGTTTGGCGGTCAAGTCGATATGTTGGCGCTGTCAGTGGCGCGCGGCGACTCGATGCGGCCAACGATTCACGACGGGGATTTAGTTTTAATTGACCGCAGAGACACGAAACCGGCGCGCGATGATATCTACGCAATAATGATTGACGGTCAGCAGTATGTGAAGCGGTTACAGCGTCGCCCAGACGGCACGCTCAGCGTAATCTCCGACAACGGCGCATACGAGACATTCACGATCAGCCCGAACGCCCTCGATCAACGCGAAGTGCAGATTTACGGGCATGTGGCCTGGTGGGGCCACACAAATCGGTAAGCACGCCGATGTTAGTGCCCATTTACTGCCAAATCGCCCGCAAATTGCTGTCGTAGTTCCGAACAGCCGCACAAAACTGCAAAATCGGTCGCAAATCTTCCGAATTGCACGGAACCCGCAGCAACACGTCATCGCGGCGCGTTTTTTTGTTGGCGGGTTTTGTTTTTTTACTGCCAAATCATTCACTCACCCACACATGCGAATGTGGGGCTGGTCGATTGAAGTGATTGATCCCATGCCAGAGAAGTGCGTGATCGTCGTCTACCCGCACACCAGCAATTGGGATTTTCCGGTGGGATTGCTCACCAAATGGGCGACGGGGCTCAGCGCAACGCGTGACGCGCTGCGCTATGCGGGGAAAACTTCGTTGTTCGTTTGGCCCTGGGGTTGGTTTTTTCGCGCGGTCGGCGGTGTTCCCGTAGATCGCACGGGCGGCAGCGGATTTTCCGAACAAATGGCCGTGCGATTTGCGAGCGAGCCAAGAATGCGCTTCGTGATCGCGCCCGAGGGCACACGTAGCTACCGCGATCATGTGCGTTCGAGCTTCTACTACGTGGCAAAAGCCGCGAACGTGCCGATCGTGCTGGGTACGTTTGATTTCGAAAACAAGCGCGTGCGCATCTCTGAGCTCTTCACCCCCAGCGACGATGTGGATGCGGATCTCCTTCGGATCGACGCGTTCTACCGATCTATCGCACCCGCGCGCGGTTTGGGCCACACGCCAGCAAACGCCGCGCCATGGAAGTTCGCCAAGCGAAATTGAGCAAAGCTTATTTCGCTTTTCCCCGCGCACATTGGAACGAGCGGTCTAATTTTTTACTCTCAATAAAGTTTAATTTAGCCTTCTAGCCCCAATTTACTTGGGCCTATAAGTTTATTTCTAAATGCTACCTCGTCCGCACACTCGGATCGGATGAACTATCGCCAGTACGCCGCGTGATCGCTAGCAAACGTGGCAAACGTGCGGGGCTTGCGTCCGAGAATGTTCTCCACATCGGGAGAAACGCCACTCGCGTAACCAGCGCTCACAATCTTGTTGAGCGAATCCATCAACTCGATCAACCATGCGGGCATCTGCCATTCCTTCATCGCGCTAACTGCAGCCGCATTCGGCACGCTCACGTGTTTGACGTCGCACCCAAGCAACGTTGAAAGCGTCGCCGCAGCGTCCGCGCCTGTAAACGCCTCGCCGCCAGTGAGTGTGTAGGCACGGCCGACGTGTGCGGCGGGGTTGACCAATACGCGCGCAGCTACCGCTGCAATGTCGCGGGCATCGATCAACGACTGCGCTTGACCCGCGTCAGCCATGTAGATCGTGCCGTCCTTGATCGCTTGCTTTTGGTAGGTCACGTAGTTCTGCATGAAGCCTGCCGGGCGCAGAAACGTCGTTGGAATTCCGGTTTGCTCGAGCAACGCATCAATTTCGCCCTGCAATTTTGGTAGAGCGAAACTCGAAGTTGGATCGGCACCTGCACCACTGGATCGCACAATGTGTTTGACACCCGCAGCTACCGCTGCCGCCGCTGCATTCTTCGCGAGCTGAAGCTTGTTCTCGGTGAGCGGGAGGAGCAAGAAGAGAGTATCGATGCCAGTAAACGCTCTCTCCAGTGACGTTGGATCGTTGAAATCTCCCACCCGCGCATGGGTCACGCTTTGCGCTTTGCTGCTCATCACGTCGAAGTCTGCGCCCAGCGCCTTGAGTTCATTCACCAGCGTTTTGCCGATGTTGCCGGTTGCGCCAGTGACGAGGATTTTGTTTGCCATGACCCTTACTCCTGAGTTCGAAAACATGTTTCGGTTGCGATGGGAGAATTTTTGCGGCGTTTCAACAAATGAAAAATAGATACGACGTTGATTGATTTACAACTTTTTCTTGTAAATTAGAAGTGCGAGATCACATCAACCGAATCAGATTTAAAGGCATCATGGAACACTTGAGTGGCATTCTCGCCTTCGTCACAACGGCGAGAGAAGGCAGCTTCACCAAGGCGGCGACTCGGTTGAATCTCACGCCGCAAGCCGTCGCCGCGAGCGTAGGCCGCCTTGAAGAGTCCCTTGACACACGGCTCTTCAATCGCACCACGCGTTCACTCTGGCTCACGGAAGAAGGAAGCGCGTTCTATTCTCACGCCGCGCCTGGGCTCACCACTCTTGACGAGGCGACTAAAGCCCTTCGCGATTTAGAGCGCTCGCCAAGCGGGCTCGTACGCGTCACAGCAGGTGCAGCGTTTGGGCGGCGCTATCTAATGCCGCTGGTGCCAGATTTTCAGAAGCGCTTCCCGGATGTGCGGCTTGATCTTGCCTTCGACGATCGTCGCGTGGATATTGTGCGCGAGGGATACGACGTCGCCATTCGCGGCGGCGAGATCGTCGACTCCTCGATGATCGTGCGTCGGATTTGCGGGCTCGCTGGCGTTCTGGTGGCGAGCCCTGCTTACCTTAAAAAATTTGGCGTACCGAAGGCGGCGAGCGATCTGCACCAACATCGCATCATTCAACTGCGATTTGCGTCGGGCCAAACCGTCGCGTGGGAATTCAAAGGCAGCGGTGGCAAAACAACGCTTTTTGAAACCAGCTCACCCGCATTGATTGTGTCCGATACGGAGGCCGTGGGCGATGCCGCCGTGCTCGGTCTTGGCATCGCCCGTGTCTCGCTGCATTTTGCTTGGCCGCATCTGGTCGCGGGTCGATTGAAGATCGTGCTTCATGATTCGAATTCGCCAGGAAAGCGCGAAATGGTGCTGCAGTACCCCCACCGCGAGAATATCGCGCCGCGAGTGAAGGCCTTTGTTGACTTCGCGCTAGAAGCGCTATCGAACGAGCCATCACTCGCTGCAACACCCAAACACACCGCACGCTTTGCAGCGTAGCGGCGCTTTTCGTTTCTACACCCGTTCGGTGGCGCGATAGAAATAGGAGGCGTCGGCTTGTAAGAGCGACGTCTTCGCGATTCCCGCCGATGGCGCCATCTCCTCGATCATCGCAAGATGGCTCAACATGGTCGCGTCAATTTCGATACGAACCTCTTGCGCGCTGGCTAAATTTCGAACGATCGCCACGCCCACACGATCACCGTAGGGCAGCGAAATTTCGTTACACGCTGCGGCGCTGCCGCAATGCTGCGTGAGCCCTGCGACGATGCCTGCTTTGAGCGCTGCAACACTCGGGCCCGCGTAGTCGAAATACATCAACGACAGCGCGTCGCCGTTGGCGGAAACTTGCTCCGCGGCAGTGCGACCGATGCGTTCACCCAGCGCGTGCAGTAAATCAGCGTCGGGCTGCGTGCCCGCGAGCGATGAAACAGGCGCGGCGTCAACGCCAAAAAGCGGCGCAGCCACGAGCGCGCCCACGCTCGGCAAACTCACGGCGAGTGCCGCGCTTGATTGAAGAAATGTGCGGCGAGTGACATCGTTAAACATGGCGATTCCCTAAAAGTGGTGAGCCCCGGCGGGACACCGCGCGCTAACGCGTCCCGCGAGCAGACGGTTGACGAGACTCGCTGCGAGGGACTTCGTCGCGCCCAGCACGCATTCGCTTCACTCCTGTTTTTAGGTCGCGAAACTGAGGCGTGTTCATACGTTCAGAAAATTCGAACAGGAATCGCGAGCTGAGCGCTCGCGTTGCTCGCCTGGTGCGGCACGCCTGCACCGGCGGCTGAAGTTTTGTTTTGCGCAGAGTACAAGCATCGACCGCGCTCAGCAGAGATCGTTTCGGCGACGCAACTGGCTCAGACACACCACCTTCGTCAACCGTTGAGCGGCAGGAAGGCATTAAGTGTGATTAATAGCTTCGTCACGTAATAACTGTTTAATTAGGGCTAGGAGCCGTTTTATGCAATTTTGGATTTTTCTATAAATCGCCTCTAGCCCCTATTAATTCTGATCTATATTCGCATGAGTGATTGTTCACAGGCGCCGTCAGCCCTCGAAAAGCAACTTTGCGCTCCCATGTACTGAGAGTTCTTTACAACCAGCTCAATGATGACGCAATCTTCGCCCGCTCTCTTCTCTTCGCTTCAACTCGGCGACATCTCCGCCAAAAACCGCATCTTCATGGCGCCGCTCACGCGCTGTCGCGCAGACGCTCAGACGCTCGCCGCCACCGAACTCCACGCCACCTACTACGCGCAACGAGCCAGTGCCGGGTTGATCGTTTCCGAGGCCACGCAAATCCACGCAACGGGTCAGGGCTACCCGAATACGCCGGGAATCTTCAGCGCGGCGCAAGAAGCCGGATGGAAGCTCACTACCGACGCAGTGCATGCAAAGGGCGGCAAGATCGTCGCGCAGCTCTGGCATGTGGGCGCGATCTCGCATCCAGATTTTCAGCCGGATGGTGCGCTGCCCGTGTCATCGTCGGAATACAACCCAGGCGGCACGATCTACACCCAACACGGAAAGAAAGACCGCGTCGCCGCGCGTCCACTCAGCACGCCTGAAGTGCACGAGATGATCGCTGCCTACAAACACGCCGCTGAAGTCGCCAAGCGCGCGGGCTTTGACGGCGTTGAAATTCACTCGGCGAACGGCTATCTGCTCGAGCAATTCCTTCGCGACAGTATCAACAAACGCACGGATGAATTCGGCGGCTCCATCGAAAACCGCATTCGCTTCACGCTCGCCGCCGTTGACGCCGCGATTTCCGTGTTTGGCGCAGGCCGTGTTGGCATTCGCCTCTCGCCCGTGTCTGCGGCCAACGCCGCGATGCGCGATTCCGATACGCAAGCCACCTACGGCGCACTCGTTGAAGCGCTCGCACAACGCCGCATCGCGTTTGTTCACTTCATCGAAGGCAACACCGGCGGCGCGCGCGACCTCACCGGCTTCGATTTCGCGTGGGCAAAGAAAGTGCTTACGGCCGCAGGTGTAGCCTACATCGCAAACAACAAGTACGATCGTGCGATGGCGATTGAAGCCGTTGAATCTGGCGCGGCAGATGCCGTGGCCTTCGGTGTGCCGTTTATCTCAAATCCAGACTTGCCAGAACGATTGAAGCTCGACGCGCCGCTCGCGCCCGCGAACCCGAAAACGTTTTACTCGCCGGGGCCAGAGGGGTACACCGACTATCCAACCTTGATCGCCGCGTAAGGATCCGCGCGCAGAATCTCTAACTCGGACGGCGTGCGCAGAGATTTAACATCTGATTCACGCCGCCGTCGGGCGAATCAATCCCGGCACAACCCAGAAGCGTCGCGAACAAGTTGGCATGGCTCGCGCGCGCACCGTTGCTGGCTCGTTCGCGGAGTTGTTCAAAGCGTTCGGCAAACTGCGGGCGTTGCAGCAGCGGATCGGATGCCCAAAAGAGCATGGGCACGCGTCGCTGCTCCGCAGGTGCGACAGCGCGCGGCGTACCATGTAGACGCGCGCCGCTGCCAATCGACTGCCCGTGGTCTGACGTAACGATCACAAGCGCGGGTACATGCGCCATGCGCTTCTTCAAGTCAGCTAGCACCGCATCCGTGTAGAGCACGCTGTTGTCGTAGCTATTGCGCAATTGATCGTCGGTACAAGCGTCGTCCGTGTCTAGGCACTCAGGGGTGAAGCGCGCGAACTCGCGCGGATGTCGCGCCGAGTAGAGATAGTGCGAGCCTTTTTGGTGAAGCACGATGAGATGGCGGCCATCGGGGTGGCGCGCCAGTGATTGGCTCACTTCAGGCAATAGCCAAGCGTCCACCGCCTGTTCACCAGCGGGAAACTGCGCCGCCAACTCTTCGCGCAAACGGTACAGGTCTGGGCCAACGCGCTGATAGAAGCCAGCTTCCGCCTGCATCGAAAAAAGTTCGATCGAATACCCGACAGAGCGGAAAACACTGAACACGTTGTCTTCCAAAATCTTGTCGGGCCGGAACCCATCACTTAACACGATGCCCTCTGGGCGCACAAACATGCATGCGAGCGAAAGTCGGGTTGAGGTGTCACAAGATTGCGCAGGAATTGCGACGAGATTTTCCTTTGCCGCAAGCTTAGGCGTCGTATCTCTCGGGTAACCAAACAGCTGCATGTGGTCATAGCGAAGGCTCTCTCCGATCACCAGAACGACATACACACCTTTGTCGTCGCCGATTCCGTAGTGATGGAGGTCTGCTGGATCCTTGAGATTGCGCTCTCGCCAATACTGCGTCACCGAATTGCTTGCCAACATGGCGCTCGCCGACACCCAGTTGGTTGGCACATATTTGTGCGCTGCGGTGCCTGCGGGACTCGGTCCCCACCCACCCGCGCGCGCCTTTGCGTCAAGCACTTTCAGCCCACGTTCCGCGAGCAATGCGCTCGCCAGCGCAACAACCACCGTTGCCGCCAGAACGGCGCGCTGCGCCCACGTTCGCGCAGGCGCCGTCGGCTCAACTTGCGGCGCAGTCAACAACCACCAAAGCGTGGCAGGGATCACACCGAGGAGGAGCACCCAATACACAAAACGCACACCAATCACATCGCCCGACAACGTGTGATCGGTGTTGAGCACGGCTGCAATCGCGCCATAGCCGATGACGACGCCGTGATGGACCATAAAGTAGGCGGCCGCAGCAGACGCCACAATCAGGAGGAGACCGCTCCAGCGAAGCACACGCCGACCGAGTAGCCCAAGCAGCGTCGCGAGTGCCAGCGTTGCGCTGAACACCAACCAAAGCTCGGCCCCAATCACGCCCCCGCGAAGCACAACATCAGCTCGATCTGACACTGACGCAAAGCGATCCCAGGCAAATGGCGCATTAAGCGCGACCGCGGTATAGCCCGCCAGCAAGAGCGCGAGGAAAGTGGGAAACGACGCGCTGTGCGCGCGAAAGAAAATTCGTGCGCGAATTGTCCGTATCAGATCGATCATTCGTCCAGGCGTACATCTTCGTCACAGAAGCGCGAGAGTCTAGCGATAAATAGTCCGGTGCCCTATAAAGCTAACCCGTAGGAAAATGCCCCGCAACGTCTGTTGATCGCCCTCCGAAATCGACGGCGGAGCATGGAATCGGTTCAAGCACGACGTGCCGCCCTCCCCCAGAAACCCGAAACCGTCTTACTCGCCAGGCGCGGAGGGCTACGCCGATTATCCGACGTTCGTCGCAACAACCTAAGCTCCGCTCGCATCTTCGTGTGCAAGGAGTCGCTCGACGATTTGCTGCCGAGATTCAACCTCGAATTTTTGCAGCAGGCGGTTGACGCAGGACTTGAGTGTGCCGATCGTAATCTGCAGATTGTCGGCAATCTCTTTCTGCTCTTTATGCTGCGCCGTCGCGATAAGGATGCGCTTTTCTTGCAGCGTGAGCGACGATTGCAAGAGCCGTGAGGCCACGATCAGATCGATGGGTTCCCAGTGGCGGATGGTCACGAACGCGTCGGTATCGCCGCCTGCGAGTCGCTGAAGACGCTCCGCTCGGATATCAAAGTATCCACATGAGGTGGCGACCTCACTCGCGACCAAACGTTGAGCGGCCGAGCCACTGATGACCTGCCCGAATTCGCTTCGAATTGCGGCAGGTAAGGCATCGACACTTGGGCTCGCCCAGTCGAGCAAACCCGAGCGACCTTCGTTACACAAGTACAGCACACCCTCGGCGTCTTCACTGCGCGCGACCATCACACCATCGCGATCAAACTGAAGGGTTACGGTTTGGGAAGCGCGCAGCGGCGTATTCGTTTCGATGCTCGAAGCTTGGGCTGAAAGCGCGCGCATTCGATCGCGAACCCAGCGCAGCCGCGCTTGTTCGTCGTCGGAAAACGGCTTGCGACTCGCCTCGCGAAACACATAGAGAAATCCACTGCACGCCCCAGCTTGCGAGAAGAGCGGCACGCCCATCGCCCAGCGCACACCGAGCGGCAAAAGAATATCGTTCAAGTACCAGTGCGTCTCGAACGCCTCCGAGTGCTGCAAAGCGCGCATCGCTTCGCCGTCGGTTTCCAACTGCATGCGCAGCGGAAGCTCGTCCAAGAATTCATCAAGGTTGCGGCTGTAGGCGCGGTAAGCGGCCTCCGATAGACGCTCGCTCCAGTAAGACGTCGGTCGCAACCGCTCGTCCGCGACCCAGCCCACTCCGCCGAACGCGGCATCAATCCGCGTGCGAATCGCCTTGAACAAGCGCGGCATCAGCATGGGTGCCGGATACGGCAGCGTGGCGAGCAGTTCGATCCCTTCTAACCATTGCGCATCATCGCGCGAGATTGAATTTTGTTTCGGCATGATGCTTTTGATTCGCTTAACGCTCTTGGTTTGGTTCGCCTAGCGCAGGAAGCATACCAATCGCGTCAAAAAGCAATACTCAACGCTCGCTACTAACCCAGGTTAGCTAGCCTGAACCGGAAGTTTCGTAGATGGTTCGGTTGGCGCAAAGAGCTCGTCTCTTGCGTCTCTTCCTCTGGAACCGACAAAAAGGCCAGTCATCTCACTGGATCACGGAGCAAAACAAGTCACATGGGCATTCGTTCTATAAAAAAACACTTTCTCATACTTGCGCACCTGTTCGCGCTGGTCTTATTCGCAGCCCACAGCGTGCACGCGCAAAGCCGAGGCGCGATCGACACCACACTCGGGACGCTAGCTTCGAACTACTACGCAATCAACACCACGGTTACGGGTAGCGTGCAAGTCGTGATGCAATTACCCGATGGCCGTATTCTCGGAGCGGGCTCCTGCGCGACAGGGTTTGGCATCGGCTCCTGCGCGTATCAATGGACCGCAGCGGGTGCACCCGACCCAAGTTTTGGCGTTGGCGGCGTGAGCCTTGCAATCGTTGCAAACATTAGCGGGAGCACAGCGTTTAGCTCAGTCGTGGGTATGGTTCGTCGTGCCGACGGCAGTATTCTGGTCTCAGGGCCATGCGCTACCGGGTTATGTGTTGCTCAACTCACCGCAAGCGGCGCATATGACACGAGCTTTGGCCTCAATGGCATCTCGCAGCTAGGAACACCCACATCAATCACCGTCACAACGTCCAATGCGGGCCCGCTCGTCCTACTACCCGATGGCAGGGTGTTATTTTCAGGTCTGTGCAGAACGTCGAGTGATCATTACATGTGTTTAGCGCGCTTAAATCCGAACGGTTTTTTCGACGCATCCTTCGGCAGCAGTAACTGGGCGCTAGCGACTATCGTTTTGGGCTCTTCGCGTGGCGGTCCGCCGATCACCCTACTCCCCGACGGGCGGTTTCTCACAGCGGCGACGTGCGGTGGCGGAACCGAGGCGACGTCAACAACCTGCGTCAGTCGATGGCTGTCGTCTGGGACACTGCAATACACCTACAACATCGATGTGCCTGGCGCAATCGAGTCGCCGCAAGCTCTTCGCGTTTTCGGCAGTCAGGCGACCGTGGCAGAGTATTCCGTCAATTCAACGCGCCCGTTCGGGGATCAACTTCGTGCCTTCGCGTCGCGATTCGATATCTACGCGGTGCCGGGCGGAGTCGACGATGCCTACGGCGCGGCCTATCCAAACGGCGGCATTGCCGGGCCTATCAACATTGACAGCCTTGCGAACGGAACGACTGTTTCGGGGACGGTGCTTCGCGACGGCAGCGCCTTATTCGCCGGATCGTGCAACGCCGGTGCGGCAGTGGTCGTTTTCTGCACGATGAAGCTCGCTTCGAACGGCACGCTCGACGTAAGCTATGGTGTCGGCGGACGCTACGAGTATGCAGGCTACGCTTTGTTCGAAAACAAATTCTCTTTCGCTGAAACCAATAATGACAAACTGCTTATTGTCGGCACCTGTGCGGATGCTCGTCCTTGCGTGCTGCGCATCAATCTTGGCCCGTCGACTGCGTCCGCGTGCAACATGGATCTCGACGGCGACGGCATAGTGAACGCAACCACCGATGGTCTGATCCTTATACGGGCGGCGCTCGGCTTCAAAGGCACCGCAGTCACCACCGGCGCGCTAGGTTCCGCCGCAACGCGAACCTTCTGGCCGCAAATTCAAGACTATCTGTTCGACCAGTGCGGCATGTCGGTGTCGGTGAACTAGCGCGGGTTAGCTAGCCTGAACCGGAAATTTCGTAGATGGTTCGGTTGGCGCAAAGAGCTCGTCTCTTGCGTCTCTTCCGCTGGAACCGACAAAAAAGCCAGTCATCTCACTGGATCACGGAGCAAAACAAGTCACATGGGCATTCGTTCTACAAACAAACACGTCCTCATACTTGCGCACCTGTTCGCGCTGGTCTTATTCGCAGCCCACGGCGTGCACGCGCAAAGCCGAGGCGCGATCGACACCACCCTCGGGACGCTAGCTTCGAACTACTACGCAATCAACACCACGGTTACGGGCGGCGTATCCGTCGTGATGCAATTGCCCGATGGCCGTATTCTCGGCGCAAGCTCTTGCGCGACGGGGTTTGGCACCGGTGCATGCGCCTATCAGTGGACGGCAGCGGGTGCGCCCGATCCAAGTTTTGGTGTTGGCGGCGTCAGTCTTGCAATCGTTTCGCCGAACTCGCCGCTCGGCACTGAGGTGGGGATGGTTCGTCGCGCCGACGGTCGTATTCTGATCTCAGGGCCATGCGCTACCGGGTTATGTGTTGCTCAACTCACCGCAAGCGGCGCATATGACACGAGCTTTGGCCTCAATGGCATCTCGCAACTAGGAACGCCCTCTTCAATTACGGCCACCGGCGCCAATGGAGGCCCGCTCGCCTTGCTACCCGATGGCAGAGTGCTCTTCTCAGGTTTTTGTAGGACGGCGAGTGCTGATTACATCTGTTTAGCACGCTTGAATACGAACGGTTTTTTCGACACGTCCTTCGGCAGTGGTAACTGGGCACTAGCCACGAGGGCTGTTAACTATTCATTTCGCGGTTCGCCAATCACGTTGCTGCCCGATGGGCGGTTTCTCACCGTAGCGATGTGCGGCGGCACGACCGAGGCGACGTCAACAACGTGCGTCGGTCGATGGCTGTCGTCTGGGACGCTGCAATACTCCTACACGATCGATCTGCCGGGCGAATACGAAGAGTCGCGTGTCATTCGTGTTTTCGGTAGTCAGGCAACGGTCGCGGGGGATTCCTACAATTTCACGCGCCCGAGTGGAGACACTCGACGTGTATTCGCATCACGATTCGCGATCTATGCGGTGCCGGGCGGGGTCGACGATGCCTACGGTGCGGTGTATCCAAACGGAGGTATTGCAGGCCCCATAAGTATTGACAGCCTTGCTAACGGGACTCCCTATGGGGGCACGGTGCTTCGCGACGGCAGCGTCTTTTTTTCCGGAATATGCAATGCAGGCGCAGCGGTGAACGTTCTCTGCACCATGAAGCTCGCGCCAAACGGCACGCTCGACGTAAGCTATGGTGTCGGCGGGCGCTACGAGTATGCCGGCTACGGGTTCCCTAGCGACAGCGCTTTTGCCGAAACTAACGATGGCAAAGTGCTCATTGCTGGCAGCTGCGCGGGGTCACGCCCGTGCGTGCTGCGGATCAATCTCGGCGCGTCCACCGCATCCGCGTGCAACATGGATATCGACGGCGACGGCATAGTGAACGCAACCACCGATGGTCTGATCCTTATACGGGCAGCGCTCGGCTTCAAAGGCACCGCAGTCACCACCGGCGCGCTGGGTGCCGCCGCAACGCGAACCTTCTGGCCGCAAATTCAAGACTATCTGTTCGACCAGTGCGGCATGTCGGTGTCGGTGAACTAGCGGTCTCGAAGCACTTTCAACGAAAGTTGTTGCCTTTCTGCCGCAGAAAATAGTGAATACAAGGAATCGTCACGCGCGCCCATTTACGATCGCTTCATCGAAGGCGACGCTGGTGGCGCGCGATGGCGATTGACGCTGTTGAATCCGGCGCGGTGGATGCCGTGGCCTTCGGTGTGCCCTTCATCTCAAACCCTGATTTGCCAGAGCGGCTCAAGCTGGATGCGCCACTCACTCCAGCAAACCCAAAAACGTTTTATTCGCCCGGGGGCTGCAGGGGGTACAGATTGCGCGGGTTTGTAGGCGCGTCCCCGCGAAGGCGGGGATCAGACCGCGCTTTCACGAGAGCGACGCCAAGTCGTCGCCTACATTTCGGACACGCAATCAAAATGGATTGAACCAAAACGGGTTAGGTGAGCGCGCTTCGCGCGTATCGATCACGAGGCGCAATGAGATTGCGCCCTACGAGTCGAGGCGCGAGATTGCGCCGAGTATGCAAAAGCCACTGACCACGAACGCCGCGCCAATGGTTGTGCCAACCCAAGACGTACCGATTGCTACTCGAAAAATTGCGCCGCCGAGCAAGATTGCTCCAAACCCGACCACGCCTGTGCCTCTGATTAGCTTCCCACGTAGTGTTGTTGCCTTGTCGAGACCAAGATCGACGCAACCACTTGCTATCTCCATGGCTGACGCAACCGCAGGGAAATCGCACTTCTGGCAAGTAGCGGTATGTGCACGGTTAATCGCCTCGCAGCGATGGCAACGCCATTCGTAAGTCGGTGGTTTAGCCATGACTTAAGTGTGCAGGGCGGTAACCCGACACGCCACCGCTCATCGACGGTGCGCAGGACGATCCGATGAAACGTGGAATGACGTAGCCCGGAGAAGCGAAGCGCGTCCGGGCATATCGATACACGCCACGCTTGCGACGACCACAAAACCCGGACTCGCCGCGCCTGCATTTTTCGACGTAACGATTCGCGCGGGCGGTTTCTTCTGGATGGACGTTACTCTTGGGAGATAAAGATGCGCTGAACACCGAACTTTTCAGTTGCGACCTGCAAGTCAGGGCCACTCTGAGAATCCGAGTCTTGCCAAGAGAGCCGGGCGACAAGCTCTCCAGGGTTGTCATTGAGTTTTTCGTAAGCCCTTGTCATCCCTGCAGCGCTCTGCCAAACCTCCAACGCGTTTAGTGCGTCGGTACTTGCGCTATTGGTCGTGACAAAAGTGGCTAGGGAATTGAGCGCGCGTGTAAATCTGTATGAAGCAACGATCACAAGCCGCTCCTTACTTCAACGCCTTAAACCGCACCCGCTTCGGCTTCGCCGCCTCTTCACCCAAACGCAGAATCTTGTTGTTCTCGTACTCGCGGTAGTTGCCGTCGTAGAAGAACCATTGGCTGTCGCCTTCTGCGGCGAGGATGTGCGTACAGATGCGATCGAGGAACCAGCGATCATGCGAAATGATGATCGCGGTGCCTGCGAATTCTTGTAGCGCGTCTTCGAGCGCGCGGAGCGTTTCAACGTCCAAGTCGTTCGACGGCTCGTCGAGGAGCAGTACGTTGCCGCCCTTGAGCAGCGTCTTCGCGAGATGCAAGCGGCCGCGTTCACCGCCGGAAAGATTGCCGACGATTTTTTGTTGGTCTGCGCCTTTGAAATTGAAGCGGCCGATGTAGGCGCGCGATTGCATTTCAAATTTGCCGACTTGCAAAATGTCTGCGCCGCCGGAGACGTCTTCCCACACGGTTTTGTCGTTTTGCAGCGATTGCCGCGATTGATCGACGAAAGCCATATGTACCGTGTGGCCGATGGTGACTTCGCCGCTGTCTGGTTTCTCAACGCCGTTGATGAGCTTGAAGAGCGTGGATTTACCTGCACCGTTCGGGCCGATCACGCCGACAATCGCACCGGGTGGAACGCGGAATGAAAGGTTATCGATCAACACGCGATCACCGTAGCTCTTGGTGACGTTTTTGAATTCGATGACTTCGTTGCCCAAGCGCTCAGCCACGGGAATGAAGATCTCATTGGTTTCGTTACGCGATTGGTATTCGTAGCTAGAGAGTTCTTCGAATCGCGTCAAACGCGCTTTGCTCTTGGCTTGGCGGCCTTTTGGATTCTGGCGCACCCATTCAAGCTCTTTCTTCAACGCCTTTTGACGCGCCGATTCGCTCGATTCTTCTTGCTTCAAGCGCGCGCTTTTTTGATCGAGCCATTCGCTGTAATTGCCTTTCCACGGAATGCCTTGGCCGCGATCCAATTCGAGAATCCACTCGGCGGCGTTATCAAGGAAGTAGCGATCATGGGTGACCGCGACGACGGTCCCAGGATAGCGCTTCAAAAATTGTTCAAGCCAATCCACACTCTCGGCATCTAAGTGGTTGGTCGGCTCATCGAGCAGGAGCATGTCGGGTTTCGAAAGCAGAAGTTTGCAGAGCGCGACGCGGCGCTTTTCACCGCCGGATAGCAGACCAATCTTTGCATCCCACGGTGGAAGACGTAGCGCATCGGCGGCCACTTCCAACGCTTGTTCGGTGTTGTGGCCGTCGCCCGTATTGATGATGGCTTCAAGCTCGGCTTGCTCCTTCGCGAGCGCATCGAAATCAGCGTTTTCTTCGCCATACGCAGCGTAGACCTCTTCGAGCCGCGCCTTCGCGCGCGAGATGTCACCCAAACCGCTCTCGACAGCCTCGCGCACGGTGTCATCAGGATTGAGCTCGGGCTCTTGCGGCAGGAAGCCGACTTTGATGCCCGCCTGTGGACGCGCTTCGCCAGTGAAATCCTTATCGACGCCAGCCATGATGCGAAGCACCGTCGATTTTCCTGCGCCGTTCAAGCCGAGCAAACCGATCTTCGCGCCGGGGAAAAACGAAAGAGAAATGTCTTTAATGATTTGACGTTTCGGAGGCACGACCTTCGACACGTTATTCATCGTGTAGATATATTGCATAGTGGGACTTCGTTCTAGGAGTTTGGGAAACGCTGAGTAAGTCTGCGTGGTGCAGCGCGCTTCGGATTGGGATGGGCTGGAAGCCCAAAATTCTGAAGCATAGCGGGGCTATGTAGAAGAAATTTGGGTTTGCAGATCGCCCAATTCCGAGGATGCGATGCTCGCGCGAGACTTGTTCAGCATTTCCATTGCTGCTGGCGCAAAACAAGGGGTGCGCCGCGCAAGGGATGACGCAATTATCTCAGCGCGGGCGGGCAGACGTTTTTCTTTAAACCAATTTGCGGGTAGCCCCAACTAAAGCAGGGCTACGCCTTCATTTGACTGGATAGCGTTAATCACTATTTATTCAATCTAGCCCCAATAAATGTTGGGCTAAGCGTGCGTTATTGTTCGTGAAGAAGCCTCTATGCTTACGTGCCACGCTGATCATCTTTTTCATTCCTTGAAAGTATCTATGAAGCGCATTGCTTACCGCATCGTGAATGTGTTCGTTGAATCAGAGCGAGCCACGTTTGGCGGCAATCCGCTTGCTGTAGTTGAAGACGCAACGGGGCTCGATGATGCAACGATGCAGTCAATCGCTGCGCAGTTCAACCTCTCCGAAACGACGTTCATCTTTCCGCAAGCGGGTGCGGCGCCTCGCGTTCGGATTTTCACGCCGCGTTATGAGTTGCCCTTCGCTGGTCATCCAACCGTGGGCACTTCGTTCGTGCTGGCATCGATGCACGAAGAATTGCAAGCAACCGCGATCAACGCCCTCACGCTCGGGCTCAACGTCGGCCCTATCGAAGTCACGCTTGAAAACGGGGCGTGGACCTTTACTGCAAACCCACACCAATCGCGCGCCATTGATGCGCCTGCCTCGGTGCTCGCAAAAGCCGTCGGCCTGCAAGAAACAGATTTTCTTGGCGAGGCACGCTTTGTCTCCACCGGAACAGAGCAGCTGGTGATTCCCGTGGCAAGCGTGGATGCGCTCGCGCGCACAAAACCGAATCCCGAGTTATTGCAAGCACACTTCAAAAATGATGCGGGTCGCTACATGGCCTACCTTGTTGCCCGAGTCGCAGCCAATCGCTTCCAAGTGCGCTTTTTCTTCCCCACCACGAGCGGCATGAGCGAAGACCCAGGCACGGGTTCCGCCTGCTCGAATCTGGGCGGTTATCTGCTCGATGCGGGTGAGGCAACACCGCAGGCCATCATCGTCACGCAAGGCGAATTCATTCAACGTTTGAATGTATTGCAGCTTTCACTCACCAAAGATCGCCGCATTCGCGTGGGCGGACGCGTGCTGGAGATTGCACGCGGAACGCTCGGTTTGCCTTAGGAAAAAGCTAAAAAAGTCTCCGCGCGTCGAGCGTGCGTGTGCGTTCCCGAAATGTAAGCTGCAAGGTCAATCTATCGGATGAGGCACAACATGCCAAAGCCAACCCGCGCGTTCGAATTCGCCCACGGCCACAGGAATTGAAAATAAATAGCCTTGGCCGACCCGGCAATGCTCGCCCACCAAATAAGTGCGCTGCGCATGATCTTCGACGCCCTCGGCGACGAGTGTCAATCCCAATTCTCGGGTGAGCGAGATGATTGAGCGCACAATTGCCGCATCGACCGCGTTGTTCGGCAAGCCTTGCACAAACCCGCGATCAAGCTTCACTCCATCCACGGGAAACTGGCGCAGATACGCCATCGAGGAATAACCGACGCCAAGATCGTCTAACACCACCCGAACACCGATGTTGCGCAGCTCTTCAATCACATTGCGGCCGTCTCGGTTCGCTGCGAGCAAGATGCTCTCGGTCACCTCGACTTCCACCGCGTTTGCGCACAGCTCATAACGCTGCAACAAGATTCGTAGCCTGCGGACAAACGTGTCGTCACGAAATTGCTGCGCAGACACATTGATCGCAAGTCGCAAGTCGCAAGTGTGCTCAGCGCGCCAGCGCGCGATCTGTGGAATAGCAAGTTCAATGACTTGCAAGCCGATTGCGTTGATGAGGCCTTGATCTTCAGCCACTTCGATGAATTCTGCGGGCGCCAATACACCGCGAACCGGATGTTGCCAGCGTACCAACGCCTCTACGCCAACGAGCTGCGCGTTCGCCATATCTACTTGTGGCTGGTAGTAGACGACGAACTCACGGTTGGCCACCGCACGACGCAAGTCGCTGATCATGCTTACACGTTCGCGAACTCGCTTTTCGAGCGCCGCGGTGAACACCCGATAGGTGTTCCGCGACGCGGCCTTCGCCGCAAACATGGCTTGGTCGGCGAAGCGTAAAAGCTCGGAGTAGCTGGCGGCATCGGTCGGGTAGCAGGCAACGCCTACACTCACGGTGACTTCGAACTGTGTGGCATCCACGCGAATCGGCTTGGCAAGCTCTTGCACGATGCTCGCCGCTCGATCTTCGAGCGTATTCATCTCGTCTTCGCTAAATTGTGCGAGCACCGCAAATTCATCACCGCCAAGGCGGCCCACGATGTCGCCATCGCCCACAAGCGCGCGCAAGCGACGTCCCGTAGCAATCAAAATTTGGTCACCAAACCAGTGGCCGTAAGAATCGTTTGCGAGTTTGAAATTGTCGAGATCAACGAAGAAAAGTGCAACACGATGCCGCTTTTGATGTGCACGTTCAAGCACCTCAGCCGCGGTGCGCTCAAACATCGCGCGGCTGAACTGTCCCGTCAGTGAGTCGGTTTCTGAGAGGCTTCGCAAGCGCATACGCGCAATGTGCGCATCCGTCACATCGCGCCAGTAAACGATCATGCCTCTCACGGCTGGATCATCTCTTGCATCGCTCGCAAAGGAGGCCAGATATCGCCAGCTGCCATCAGTGTGACGATGCCGAGCTACGCTTTCATTACCTGAATTGTTGTGTGCAGCGACACGCGCGAATTCGCTTCGGTGTTCGACTTGATCGTCTGGATGCATTGAGTCGAAAAGATTGGTGCCCACGACTGATTCGGCATCAATGCCGAGAAGCATCTCTACCGCACCGCTAGCAAACGAAATTTTTCCTCCCGCGTCGCACACAATCGTCGCGCTTTGCGATTTCGCTGTCAGCGCGCGAAACCGCCTCTCACTGAGCGCGAGCCCCTGTTCGAGCGCGCGCTTCTCAGTGATGTCTTCAATGGTTCCTTCATAAAAAAGAACGCGCCCGGAATCATCAAATACAGCGTGCGCGTTTTCGTTGATCCAACGGCGCTCGCGCGTTACATAGAGCTCGATTTCGGAGATGAAGCCAGTGACATCACCCCGCTCAGCCAGTATGCGACGAAATTCTGCGCGGCGAAGCGGGTCGACGTACCAATCCGATGTTCCTCCGTTCGCCACCGCCAAAAGATTTGCTTCGCTGGTTGCATTGTTCATGCGAACCAATGCGGGGTTAGCTCGCAGAATCAGCCCGTCAGGCGCTGACCGATAGGCACCGATCGGCAAAAGCTCGAAGAGTGTCGAAAAATCGTCAACGGGCGAACTCAGTGGCACAACGTCAGAGCCTCACGGGATGAATAGGTCGGGCGCAGATACTACGCGAACGCGAGGCGAAAACAACTCCCTATTAGAGGGGGGTTGAACAGAAAGCACGAGTCACGCTCGGCGCACGACTACCCAGCTTTCGCGGTATTCCTGTCTCAGCGAAGGGTTGCTATGCCCCCCATGTAAGGCTGCAGCACGTCAGGAATCGAAATCGATCCATCGGCATTTTGGTAGTTTTCCAAAATTGCAACCAAAGTGCGCCCCACTGCGAGCCCGGAGCCGTTTAGCGTGTGGACCGGCTCGTTTTTGCCCTGCGCATTTTTGAAACGTGCGCTCATGCGTCGCGCTTGAAACGCTTCGCAATTTGAGCAGCTCGAAATTTCGCGATACGTGTTTTGCGCGGGTAGCCACACCTCAAGATCATAGGTTCTCGTCGCGCCAAAACCCATGTCTCCCGTGCACAACAACATCACGCGATACGGTAGCCCGAGCTTTTGCAGAATGGTTTCTGCAAAGCCGGTCATTTCCTCGAGCATCGCGTTTGATTCATCCGGTTTACTGATGTAGACCATCTCAACCTTATCGAATTGATGCTGGCGGATCATTCCACGTGTATCGCGCCCCGCGCTCCCCGCTTCTGAGCGAAAGCACGGCGTGTGTGCCGTGAGTCGCATCGGCAAATTTGCTGCGTCAACAATGGTGTCGCGCACGAAATTGGTGAGCGAGACTTCCGAGGTTGGAATCAGATACCGATTTTTCACGCCATCATCGCCCGCCATCGGCACTTTGAAGAGATCCTCCTCAAACTTGGGGAGCTGCCCCGTGCCGGTCATCGAATCCGCATTCACGATGTAGGGCACATAGCATTCGGTAAACCCATGCTCGCTAACGTGAGTGTCGAGCATGAACTGAGCGAGTGCACGATGCAATCGCGCAAGTTGGCCCTTCATCACCACAAATCGTGAGCCGCTCAGCTTGGCGGCCGTCTCAAAATCAAGCTGCGCGCCCGCGCCGCCTGCCTGCAGCGCTTCACCAAGGGCGACGTGATCCTTCGCTACGAAATCAAATGCTTTCGGCGTGCCCCAACGACGTTGCTCCACGTTCTCTTCACTGTCTTTACCAATCGGCACGCCGCGCTGCGGCATGTTGGGGATAGTGAGCAGCAAACCGTTGATCTTTTCCTGGATGGTGGCGAGTGCGGCTTCGTTGGCTTTCACCTTTTCGGGGAGCGCGGCCACTTCGGCAAGCAGTTCAGCGGCGCGAGCATCATCCTTTTGCGCCTTCGCTTGTCCGACGGCTTTCGACAAGGTGTTTCGCTGCTGCTGCAAATCTTGGGTTTGAATTTGCAACGCTTTGCGCTCAGCTTCAAGCGCTTCGAATGCGGCAACGTCGATGGCGTAGCCGCGTGATTCACGCATCCAATCCGCAGTGGCGGCAAGATCGGTGCGTAGTAGATTGATGTCAAACATAGTGGATTTCCGTAAACGAATTAGACGTGCCGAAGCGAAGCAATCGCAACGACGCAAGGCGGGAAGAGAGTGTTGTCCCGCTTAGCGGGAGCGAGAGGAGCGGCTGAACGCGCCTGGGTGAGCCACGAGCGCACGCGACTCTGCGCAGGCAGACGCCTGAGAGACAGCGATGATTGGCTCGTAATTACGCATAGCCAAGAGTTTAGCGCGAGCAGAATTAACGGGGCACGTTGACGCTGGCGGCTGCATTGTCTTTGTTACGTTAGCCCTTAATTTATATGGGCTAAGAGACGAAAACCTTAACTCTTGAGAATAGATTTCAAGCCGATTTAGCCCCAATTTAATATCGCTCTGAACAAGGTTTCTTTTAGGAATCCCCACGCCAAGCGAGCCCGATTCTCTCCCGCTACACTGCCAAGGATGAATGACGAAACCGCCTCATCCAAGCCTCGCTTTTCAGACGCAACGCATTTGATTCATCCCCGGCGCGACGTCGCGAGTGGCTTCCGCTCACTCGCGCCAGGCACCGAGCGCGCGTCGACCGTGCTTTTCGAAAACATCGCGAAGTGGAAATCTCGCTCGGGTTTCGACGAATCGATTTACACCTATGGCACCAGCGGAACGCCGACCACGCGCGACTTGCAAAACCGCATCGCGGAGTGGGAAGGCGGGTTCGCAAGCGTGCTCTTTCCTTCGGGCCTCGCGGCGGTGGCCTATGCGTTTCTTCCGTTTGTCGCACCAGGCGATCACGTGCTCGTGCCGAGCAATGTGTATGACCCTGTAAAGACGCTCGCCAACGGCCTGCTGAAACGCATGAATGTTGAGGTCGGCTTCTACGATCCAGCGGTGGGCGCGGGCATCGCGGCGCTGATGAAATCGAACACCAAGCTCGTGTGGGTTGAAACACCGGGCTCGATCACGATGGAGTTATCCGATTTGCCCGCGATCGCTCAAGCAGCGCATGCGCGCGGGGCGCTCGTTGCCATCGACAATACTTACACTGCAGGCTGGTTTCTCCGCGCCTTCGAAAAGGGGGCCGATATCTCAGTTCACGCGCTCACGAAGTACCCCGCGGGTCACAGCGATTTGGTGATGGGCTCGATCACCGCCAAAACCGAAGCGCTGTGGAAACAAGTGAAAGATGCGGCGCTGCAAACCGGGCAATGTGTTGCGCCGGACGACGCCTATCTCGTGCTGCGCGGTTTGCCCACGATGCCGCTTCGCATGCGCCACGTTGAACGCGTGGCGCTTGAGTTAGCGCATTGGCTGAAAACGCGCGACGAAGTAGCGCTCGTGCTTCATCCCGCACTGCCCGATTGCCCCGGTCACGAAATTTGGAAGCGCGATTTCACGGGCTCCACCGGCGTGTTCTCTATCGTGCTGCAAGACCGCTTCGGCGATTCGGCAGCGGCAGCGTTTATCGAGGCACTGCATCTCTTTGGGATCGGCGCGAGTTGGGGCGGCACCGGTTCGCTCGCATTGACGTACGACCTCGCCAAATCCCGTCCCAATTGGCCGCACAAAGGTGCGCTCATTCGGCTCAACGTGGGGCTCGAAGACCCCGAGGATTTGAAACAAGATTTAATGCGCGGGTTCGCTGCGCTGTAATACGACCTGACACGCAAGTAGGCGCGGGCTTGATCGCGCTTTGCATTAGATGAGCGCGGTCAAGCCAGCGCCTACACATTGGACTTCATCACTATGACCACCACCTACGACTTCAGCGTTAAAGACATTAAGGGCAAAGCGGTTCCGCTTTCGAAATACAAAGGAAAGACGCTGCTCATCGTGAACACGGCGAGCGCATGCGGTTTCACACCGCAATACAAAGGCCTGCAAGCGCTGCATGAGCAATACAAAGATCGCGGCCTTGCAGTGCTGGGTTTTCCATGCAATCAGTTCGGCGGGCAAGAGCCGGGCGATGAAAAGGCCATCGAGGAGTTTTGCGAGCTGAACTACGGGGTTAACTTCCCGATGTTTGCCAAAGTTGATGTGAACGGCGACGAGGCTGATCCACTGTTTTCGCAACTGAAAAAAGCTGCGCCTGGTTTACTCGGCAGCGAAGCCGTGAAATGGAATTTCACCAAGTTTTTGGTGAGCCCCGATGGCACAGTGAAGCGCTTCGCGCCGCAGGATGAACCGGCATCGCTTGCGAAAGATATTGAGAAAGCGCTCGGCTAGCGCGTAGCCCCAACTCCGGCATGTCTCGCTCGTTTATGTTTCGCTCACTTTTGCAACAAGGACTATCGCTTCTGGCGATCGTTGGCGCGGTCTCGCTCTCACCCCTGAGTGCCGCGCAGCAAAAAGTGCTTCGCTTAACCTCGCCCGCTGCGGAATCCACGTTCGATCCAGCAGCGTCTGACGATGTGCCTTCGAGCGACATCATTCGGTTAAT
Source organism: Betaproteobacteria bacterium (assembly GCA_013298765.1). GTDB lineage: Bacteria > Pseudomonadota > Gammaproteobacteria > Burkholderiales > Casimicrobiaceae > Casimicrobium. The sequence continues at coordinate 133,753 of JAAFJA010000005.1, read as the reverse complement.
TTTCGATCCGCCACTCGATTACGACTATCACGCGCGCCCGGTGAAGCTTCGTCCGGCGACGCTGAGTGCGCTCCCGGAAGTCTCGGCGGACGGCAAGACGTTTCTCTTCAGCGTAAAGCCCGGCATCTTTTTTACTGACGATCCGGCGTTCGGCGGCAAGCCCAGAGAGCTTGTGGCTAACGACTATGTTTACTCTATAAAGCGACTTATCGATCCAAAGGTCGCCTCGCCCAACTATTATCTGGTTGAAGACAAAATAGTTGGGATCAAAGCGGCGCGCGCCGAGGCTGAAAAATCCGGCAAATTTGACTATGACCGCGCGATCTCTGGATTGCGAGCACTGGATCGTTACCGATTTCAAATCGTCTTTGAAGCGCCGCAATACGAGTTTCTCTACGATCTAACGTCATCGCCCTTTTCTGCAGTGGCACGAGAAGTGGTGGAGCGCTACGCTGATGAGCGGGGTCGCGTGCGCGAGAACCCGGTCGGCACCAACGCGTTCAAACTCGAAAAGAGTGAGTGGAAGCGATCAAGCCGCGTCGTTCTCTCAAGAAACGAGCGTTATCGCGAAGAGTATCTACCGCTCGCGAACGGAAAAGCCTCGACGCTACGCGTACCGCAAATTGATCGCATCGAAATCTCAGTCGTCGAAGAACCGCTACCGCGCGTGCTCGCGTTCCAGGCAGGTGAGATTGATTCGATGGAAGTGCCGCTTTCGATGCATGACCGCTTGTTTGAGGGCACGAAACTGAAGGCGGAGTTCGCCGCGCGAGGCGTGCAGCACACCCGTGCACTCGAACCGATTCTCGCGTTTGGCTACTTCAATATGAGCGATCCCGTTGTCGGCGGCACCGCCATTGAGAAAAACGCGTTGCGGCGCGCGATTCTGATGGGCTTTGACTATCGCCGAGAGATCGACGTTATCTACAAAGGCCAAGCCGAGCTCGCGCAACAACTCGTTCCGCCCAGCCAGACGGGTTATTCGCCCACGCTGAAACTTCGTCCGCCGTACGACCCCGCGCTCGCTCGCGCGCTGCTGGATCGCTTCGGATACAAAGACTGTGATGGCGATGGCTACCGCGAAGCGCCTGGTTGTAAACCGCTCGTATTCACGCGCTCCAGTGTGCCCGACAGTCGCGGCCGCGATCAGGATGAGATTTGGAAAAAGAGCATGGATGCGATTGGTATTCGCGTCGCGTTCTTCAAGCAAAAGTGGCCTGACTTGATCGAAATGTCTCGCACCGGAAAGCTGCAATCATGGGCCTGGAGCTGGATTGCTGGCGGCCCCAGCGGCCTGAGCTACATGAGTTTGCTGGTGTCTCGCAACATCAATTCCATCAACGACATGCAGTTTCGCAACGCCGAATATGATCGGCTTTTCGATCTGGCCTCGGTGAAACCCCCGGGGCCAGAACGTGATCAGCTTTTCGCGGCGATGTCGAAGATTGCCGCTGCCAATACTGTGCTCGATTTCGGCTATCACACGTACTCCAATCGCGTTAGCCAGCCGTGGCTCGTGAACTATGTTCGCCATCCGTTCTGGCGAACACCTTGGAAATTCGTGGATATCGACCCGTCCAAGCGAAAGTAGCGTTGGGGGACGCCCCGAACGGGAAAAACGCCAGTTCCGCGATAATTCGCGCTTCTTGTTTTTCCTCACAGAAGACCGCCATGAAGCGCTTCTTACAGACGACCCTCTTCGCAGTGAGCAGCGTGCTCGCCTTCGCGAACGCGCCCGCTGGCGCAACCGATATGTCGAAAACGCTACGTGTTGCGTTCCCCGCAGACGTTACCGGCTTCGATCCGCAGGCGACTAACGATTTGTATTCAAGCCACATCAACAATGCAGTGTTCGATGTGATGTATGAGTACGACTACTACGTGCGCCCTGTTCGCCTGCGTGGCTCAATTGCAGATGGCTTGCCGCAAATTTCAGCCGATGGCCTCACCTGGACGATCAAGATCAAGAAAGGTCAGTACTTTGCCGATGATCCTGTATTCAAAGGCGCGAAACGTGAACTGACTGCAAACGATCTGGTGTATTCGTGGAAGCGAATGCTCGATCCGAAAATGGCGTCCCCCACGCTTTGGCACATCGACGGCAAGCTCGTAGGAATGGATGCTCACGTTGCCGAGGCGAAGAAAACCGGCAAGTTCGACTACGACAAGCCAGTTGAGGGTTTGATCGCGATAGACCGCTACACCGTGCAACTGAAGCTAGTTCGCCCCGACTATATCTTGGCCGAACTCATGCTCAGCAATAACTGGTCGCCCGTCGCTCGCGAAGTGGTTGAAGCCTACCGCGATCCGGGCGGAAGAATCATGAACAACCCGGTGGGTGTCGGCCCCTACAAACTCGGTCAGTGGACCAAGGGCAGCAAGATAGTACTGACAAAGAATCCCAACTTCCGCGAAGCGATCTTCCCAACCGAAGGTGAAGCTGGTGATGCAGAAGTGCTCGCGCGCAACAAGGGCAAGAAGATTCCGCTGGTGGGCAATATCGAGGTCGCCATCATCGAGGAAGCGAACCCAAGGCTGCTTTCGTTTAAGTCCGGGGTACTCGATTACGAGTTCGTTGCCCCCTCAATGATCGCCAATGTCGTTCAGGGAGGAAAGCTTCTTCCAGAGTATGCCCAAAAAGGCATCAAACACCAACGAGCCCTCGAGCCCGCGCTCTCTTACGATTACTTCAACCTCGACGACCCAATTGTCGGCGGCCGCGAGCCCGAGAGGATCGCGCTGAGGCGAGCCATCATCATCGCGTTTCCGAGCGAAGACTATGTCCGCGTCGCTTTTCGCGGTCAAGCTACGCCAGCATCGCAAGTTATTCCGCCAACTCAGACGGGACACAATGCAGCACGAAAAAACCCAATTCGGCAAGACGTGCAGCTGGCAAACGCCCTGCTAGATCGTTTCGGATACAAGGATGCCGACGGCGATGGCTTCCGAGATCTACCGGACGGTAAACCGTTCACCATTACACGCTCCTCTACGCCAAACCCAACAGATCGCGAGACCGACGAACTCTGGCAGAAGACGTTTCAGTCAATCAATATTCGCCTTCAATTCAACAAGCAAAAGTGGCCTGACCTGCTTAAGCAAGGCCGAGCCGGCCAGTTGCAGTTCTGGGGACTCGGCTGGAACTCGGCTTCTTCAGATGGCAACAGCTTTGTGCAGCTCGGCTACTCGAAGAACATCGGCCAATCGAATTTCGCTCGTCTACGAGATAAACAATTCGATGAGCTTTATGACAAGGCACAGCTGTTGCCGCTCGGTCCGAAACGCTGGGCACTTTACGGCGCAATGAACGACATCATGATGGTCAATTCCATCTGGTCACCCGGGGTCTTCCGCTACCAGAACGTCGTATTGCAACCATGGGTCGAGAACTACAAACGCATGCCTTTCCGCCAACACTACTGGCACTTCATCGATATCGACGAATCGAAACGTCCAAAGGGCTAGTAAAACGTTCGTTGCGATTCGGAACGGTGCGAAGCTAGCAAAGTACGAGTCTGCAAAAGCAAAAAGGCGACCCGAAGGTCGCCTTTTTTATTCCTGCAACTAGCGTTACGCAGCCGCTGGTTTCACGCCTGCCATCGTTCCAATCTTCGCTTGATCGCGTGCAAGCGCTTCGCGCGTTGCGTTTGCGCGATAGAAGAACGTGACCGCTGTGCTGCTCAACACGATGAAGAGCGAGTAGAGCACGGGAACCAAGAGCACCTCTTGCTGCATCGTGCCGCTAAATGTGAGCGTGACGATCAAGACAGCGAGCGGGCCATTCTGAATCCCAGTTTCGAGCGAAATGGTGCGTGAGCGATTGCTGTCTTGCCGCAAAACGCGCGCTAGCCAGTACCCAAGCAGCATGCCGAACAAACCTAATCCAACCGCCGCGAAATACACAAACCAAGGCGTCGTCAACAACAGCTGATAGTTACGCGGCACCCACGTGGTAATCAGGAATAGGATCACGAGAATTCCCAAGAACCCACCGAGCAGCTCAACCACTGCGCCGAGATTCGCATTCCATTTGCGTAGCAACATGCCAAGGATCGTGGGCACTAAGAGAACCACAAGCACTTGCGCAACGTTCGCAGCCGGAATCTTGAATTCACCAGTGACCCCTGCGAGGTTCGAATAGAACTCGATGAGTAGCGGCACCGCGAACACTGCAACCAACGTGGACACGCTCGTCATCATGATGGAGAGTGCGAGCGCGCCTTTGCTGAAGTAAGCAAAGATGTTTGAGGTAGTGCCGCCTGGCATACACGCAATCAGAATGAGTCCAACGGCAAGCGCGGGCGGAAAGCCGAGCAACACCGCGAGCAAATAGCCAAGGAAAGGCATGATTCCATATTGGCAGAGTAAGCCCACCATTACGCCTTTTGGTTTTTTGAATGCGATCAAGAAATCGCGGAAGGTGAGCGAAGCGCCCATGCCAAACATGATGACCATCATCATCACGCCGAGCAGTTTGGTTTCAAAATCGGTCAGCATTTTTTATCTCTCCCCAACTAAACAGCTTCTTTGCGCAGCTCTTTGCGCAAAATTTTTCCGATAGGCGTCTTCGGCAATTCATCGCGGAACACGATCTTCGCCGGAATCTTGTATCCGGTGAGCAATGTGCGACAGTGCGCAAGCAGCTCCGCATCGGTTAAGGTCTCATCGCGTTTCACCACGAATGCGCGTACGGCTTCACCCGTTTTCGCATCTTTCACACCGATCACAGCCGCTTCGAGCACTTTATCGTGCTTCGAGAGCGCATCTTCGATTTCATTCGGATACACGTTGAAGCCGGAAACGATGATCAAATCTTTCTTGCGATCCACGATGCGGAACATGAAGTCGCTATCCATCACTGCCACATCGCCGGTGAAAAGCCAGTTATCGCGCAAAGTTTTTGCAGTGTCTTCGGCTTGGTTCCAGTAGCCATGCATCACTTGCGGCCCCCGCACAATGAGCTCGCCCGGTTCACCCGCAGCAACCGGTTTGCCGTCATCATCAACTAAGCGAATCGCAGTGCCTGGTGCGGGGATACCGATGGAATCAGACTTGCGCAAACCTACAAACGGCTGGAAGCAAACCACGGGCGAAGATTCGGTGAGGCCGTAGCCTTCGGCAAGCGGCGCGCCTGTCACCTCTTCCCAGCGCTTCACCACCGCGCTGTGCATCGCGGCCCCGCCGCCGATTGCGGCCTTCAAGTGTTTCGGTGGAAACGCGAGGAACCATTCTTCGTTGAGAAGCGCGTTGTAGAGCGTGTTCACACCCGAAATCCAAGTCACGCGATAGTTTTCAAACGCTCGCTGCAAATTTTGAATCGGACGCGGCGAAGGGATCAGCAAATTGCGTGCACCGACGCGGTAGAACGAAAGCAGGTTCGCTGTGAATGCGAAGATGTGATAGACCGGCAAGGCCGTCAACACCGTCTCTTCGCCTTCAGTGATCTGCGCACGACCCAGCGCCAGAATCTGCTCAACATTCCAAAGCAAGTTCCCGTGAGTGAGCATCGCGCCCTTCGATACGCCGGTGGTGCCGCCGGTGTACTGGAGCAGCGCTAGATCATCGTGCTTCAGTTTTTGCCAGTAGTTACTTACTTCAACGCGAAGATCGCTTTTTGCTTGCGCGCCTTTCGCAATGGCCTCATTAATCGAGACATGCGGCAGCGACGTGGTGGGGATCGCCTTGTTCCAATACTTTTGGATGGCCTTGATGATGTGGCGCACGACCGGTGGGAAGAAGCTCGATACTGAACAGAGGATCACGTGCTTCACGCCTGTTTCGCGCTGAATCGCAGCCATCTTGTCAGCAAACATGTCGATCAACACGACCGCTTCCGCGCCCGAATCGTTGAACTGATGTTTCATTTCACGCTCGGTATAGAGCGGATTGGTGTTCACCAAGATGCAGCCGGCCTTGAGAATGCCAAACACTGTGATCGGCGTGCTCAAGCAATTCGGAAGCTGAACTGCAACGCGCGCGCCCGCTTTTAAGCCGAGCACTTCGCGCAGATACACGGCGAACGCATCGCTCATGCGATCAATATCGGCAAAGCTCAGATTGCCGTACATCCCGTTGGGCATCACGCAAGTGAACGCCGATTTGATGCCGAAGCGTTTTCCCGCCGCTTCGATCATTGCCGGCAGATTTGCGTCGCGTGGCGGCTCTAGTTTTGATTGCGCGCTGTCACCATAGTGCTTGCTCCACGGCGCCAGGTCATAAATCTCTTCTCTGTTCATCTTGCTCCCCTTCCGTTCATTCGGGCTGCCGCCGCTCGCACGGCGAAAAAGTAGGGGTCGAATGTAGGGAAATGAAGCCCCTCAAACGCTTAGGGGTAACGCGAGCGTGCGGGTAAGCCTAGCCGACGAAGCGCAGGGCGTAGGCGCGAGCCGTCGCAGCTTTGCATTTTCGCAACAGCTTTATTGCATCAGCCCTTTATTTATTGGGGCTAAGGGCTAATTTATTTACGTTTTTATAAGTCAGATTTATGACATCTAGCCCCAATCCGAAATGGACTTTCCTCATATTTCTTTTTGTACTTTCTGCAAAAGGCGCAAAAAGACGCGCGGGGCGCACACGCCCCACATACTGATTTCCAATGAAGTGAACCGAGCCCCTCCGCGCGCCGACTCACCTTCCAACATCGTTTCATCCGAGACGGATTTGGGAGCCACTCATGAATTCACGCACAATCACATTCGATTGCGATCACAAACAACAAAGCCGCCGCAGCAAAGCGTCGATTGCGGGATTCGCTCTCGCGGCATCACTCGCGTGGGTGTTCAGCCACTCGCCAAATGCGGGCGCAAAAGATGTTGACGTTTATCTTTGGTACACCAAAGCGCCAACCATCTACGTAGAAGCACAGCAAGGCGCATACGCAGCGCTCTCCGCCGAAAAGCACGGTAGCCCCTACATCGCCTTTGAGGCCGACATCGACATTCTGGGCGGTCAAGATCGAATTCGCGAATGGAATTTCGCCCCGAACATGAAAGCGCTCGGTCAATCGTGGGGCTGGTCGTTTGGTACCTCGCGCCCGCCGGAGCAAGGCTGGGGCGTGGTTCGCCAGAGCTATGGCTTTGGGGATCGGCCAAAAACCGTGCGCCAAAAGATCGTGATGCTCGCGAGTAGAGATTTCGTGAAGCAATTCGCGGTTGACGCATGTAATGCCAACGTCGCTTCGCTGCGAAACCAAGGAAAAAGTAACCATGAAATTTTCGGCAGCGACCGCGTGATCAACGTGCAAACGGGGCACCGATCACAAGTGACCTACACCAACATCGCCGATAACGACAAATCGCAAGTACAAGAAGCGCCCGGCACACCGCAAAAGCAAGCCGCGATCGTTTGCATGAAAACCAATCCACAACGCGTGCCGCCGCCGCAGAATTACGAAGCGCCGGTCACCGTTACGCAATCTTCACTCACCATCATCGAAAAGGCGAGCGCCAATGGCGCATGCAAAGTGATCCTCTCTGGCGTCGTGCAAACGAATCTCGCCAATCGCGAAGTGAAGTTCCGCTACGAACACAGCGCGGGCAACAAAAGCGAGGTGAAAAGCGTGAACACCGATCACTCGAAAACCGCGTTTTTCTCACACGAATACGACGTACCCAACAACGCGCATGGCACCGAGACTGGCTTCATTCGCATGGTGGGCACCGCGCCCGCATTCGAAACGCAATGGAAGAGCTACGCGATGAGCTGCGTGAACAAAGCGCCAGGCGGTTTGCAAAGCGCGGGCGGCGGTGCTGCCCCGAAGATGCCGCCCCAAGCGACCCGCGCACTCACACAACCGGCCACGCCAACGGTGACGCCACCGCGAGCCCCCGAGCGCGCAAAAACACCTTAATTCACTTACAGAAAGCGCGCGTCAGGAGCGGCAACGCCCTACGCGCGCTTCATCGCTTCAAGCGCGCTTGCAACATGCGTCATCGCGGTATCGACGAAGCGCAGTTCCTCATCGCTAAATCGCCCGGTCATCGCAGTCACCACTTCGCCTTGAATCGCATAGGCGGCTTCGGCCAGGGCAAATCCCTTCGTCGTTAGATGCAGCAAGCGCGCACGGGCATCGACCTCACTCGGCGTTCGCACCACCCAGCCCGCGCCTTCCATCCGCGTCACCAGCATGCTGATCCCGCTTTTTGCCACGAAGCAACGCTCTGCCAACTGCTGTTGCGTGAGCCCAGGCAAGCGCAGCAAATTCACCAACACTTCATGCTCCGCCAGCGACAAATTAAGCGGCGCAAGCCGTTCGGTCAGCGTTGCAGTGCAAAGGTTGTAAGCGCGCACCACGCTCAGCCAGGTTTGTACCCCCAGCGCCGACGGCAACGCAGCCTGAGTCGCGCCCGCGGGCGAGCGGCTAGCAGCCCCCCTCGTGCGTGACGTGGGGGCGGCTGCGCGCGATGCGGGTGCGAGCGCGCGGGCATCGGGTGCCTGCACGGCCGTCCGCGAGCGCGCACGCGGCGGTGTTACCTTCGGCGCGACGCTTTGCCCGCGCGGCGCGGCGCTCGGCTTAGCCGCACGCCTCAAGGCCGCACCCTGCGGTTTGGCGACTGCTTTTCGATTCATCCGCGCATTTTCGCGCACTTGGCAATACGGCATGTTTTCGCCATTTAGTTCAATTTTGAACCGTTTCGTTCAATTTTGAACTATTATTCGGGTTCTACGAACTTGTCCCCCATCGACATGAATCTCTATCTTCGTTTGCTTTGGACCTTCCTGCGCGGTTGGCGCAAATCGAAACTGCGCACCGGCGACACGCTGGTTCGCAGCTTTCGCGTGTGGCCCAATGATCTCGACATCAATGGCCACATGAATAACGGCCGCTATCTGACCATGATCGATCTCATGCTGATCGAATACTTCGTTCGAATTGGGTTCGCCAAAGTGCTCATCAAAAACGGCTGGCGACCGATGGCCGGCGGCTCTTTCATCAGCTATCGCCGCGGGCTCAAGCCATTCCAGAAATACACCCTCAAATTCCGACTCGACGCCTGCGACGAGCAATGGAATTACATGCGCTTCGAATTTAGCGACGGCGAAAAACTCTGCGCCGCCGGATACATGAAAGGCACCGCCGTCAGCAAACAAGGCTTCGTAAAAAACGAAATCTCCTACGCCGCGATGAACGAACCCATCTACCCCGCACCGATGCCGGAAGCGGTGAGAGATTGGTTGAATGCGGAGCGTGGGGCGGTGGGTTCGCAGTGGTAACGTGATTTCGGCGATAATACGGCTATGAAAACGACGCTGCTTCAATCAAACGTCTGGCTCAAAAACGAAGCCAAGCGTGACGCAGCGCTTCGCCGCACCGCCGCGACTTCGTCTGCGATCGAAGGCATTTTCAAACCGTTTGCGAGCACGCAAGAAACTAAGCCGCCGCGTGGGCGCGCAACGTCCGCGCGAGCACGCGGGTAAAGCAGGTTTCTAGCGGCTCGTAATTCCGATCTAGCGCAGATCGAATTGCCGCGAAATACACGGCTCTTCCGCGACCCGCAAGTGGCGAGAAATCCAGCGGCGGAAAGTCCGCTTGCAGCGCCATCAACGTACACAAAATCCGTGAACAGCGCCCATTTCCCTCGCGGAACGGATGAATCAACACAAGCTCCGCATGCGTCCGAGCGAGGGCTTTCGCGAGCGTTAACGCATCGAATCCACGGCACGGTGTAAACCGCTTCAGTTCATCGCGTTCGAAGTTCTGCATCAAGCGTGGCAATTGCGGCGCAGCGGCAAACATCAAACCGCCCTTGCCGATATTCACCGTTCGATACAGTCCCGCCCATTCGTATATGTCGCCCAGCCATTGCTTATGGATCAAGCAAAGATCGTCAGCCGTGAACCGATGGGTGGCGGAAAAGTGTTCCAGCGCCCATCGCTGAACATCTAGAAGTGCTGCCGACTCGGCCGACTGCATGTCGCGTACGCGCACGATACTGCGGCGATTGCGCAACACTCGCCCGCGCGAACCCGGTTCGAATTCAGATTCGACGCCTTCCGCCGCATATCGGTCTCGCGCGAGGGTAGGCATTTATGCGCCGCCCGCAGCCTTGCGCGAGCGCTTCAACTTTTTCGGCGCGTCGGTTGGCAGCAAACTCGTGAACTTTTGATAGAGCGTGAAAAGAAACGCAACGCGCTCTGCGTCCGATTTCCACGTTTTCTTTGCGCCGTCTGCGGCATGCGAAAGGTAGTACGCGGCATCCACTGCCGCGTCGAGTTTTTGATGCGCTTTCAACAAATCCGGCGGCATCGTCAGCGGATCGTAGAGATCGGCGAGCGAGGATTCGGGATGCGCCGCCCGCGCGTCGAGGACGCCTTTCGCGGCCATCTCAATCGCCTCAACGCATCCCCTCTCCCTCGGCGAGAGAGTGTCCGAAGGGCGGGTGAGGATGTCCGGCCAGGGGAAGTTGTTGTAGACGATGCCTGCCGAGTACCGAAAGTCGCTCTTTAGTCGTCCGCAGACCGCGCGAATCCAGGCGTTGTGCATTGTTGACGAAAGAGTACCAAAGTGAAATGTAGCCGCATGAGCACAGGTAAACAACTCAGTACTGGCAACAACAGACGCTTCAAGAAACGCCATAGGAACGAACTGGCGACGTTCAGACGAAGTTTTTGGTATCGCGAGATACCTCTTTGTTGGTTGTCGATCTTCGCCGAATCTTGACGGTTTCTCAGCGAGTAACCTCGTGGTGGGGCGATCACTGTCAAGGCGGGATTCTCTAACCTTCGTCAAACGTTCGAGAACTATTGGCATCGCACGCAAGTGAGAAGGAGGGCAGTCCTTGAGCCACAAGCACCAACGTGGCTGCGCGTTTATGAGTTCCACAGATCCAAGAAACTGGCGCACAAACGGAGACGCCTTTGGCTCCAACCTAAGTAGCGCGTCTTTTTCCTGCTTCGTCAAAAGCAAGTGCCCGCCGTCGTTCGGCATGCTGCCAAAAGAAATCGCCAAGAAGTCATTGATTGGTGACCGTCGGTTAAGCAGCACCACGTCCGCAGCATCAACAAGATAAGGCGAAATATTGGTCACAAAACTTGGATGCGGATCGCCATCGATCTCATCGTATTCAAATAGCGTCTTTTGCGCGGATTCGTGCAATGCAAAACCGATGATCACGCAATGCACTGCGGCTTTCCCGCTTGCTTCATTGCTCCACTTGAACGTCCGATGTGCGAAATGAATCTTTACGCCCCGCGCGAGCAGCCACGTCCACAAAACGCCCACTTGTTCGCCCTGCGTGATGCTGTTGGTTGATACGAACGCGCACTTGATTCGCTTGTTTTCGTTCGGAAACAACCCGCCACTCATCGAATTCGGCGGATCGACGTAATCGACGGCCTTCAAGTACCAAGCAGCGACGTAATCGAGCAGCCCCCCACCTTTGAGCTTGGAAAAAATCGGCTCGACGTCCGCTTTCTGCGCCGCGCTCTGCTCTTTCTTTCCAAGAAAGGGCGGGTTCCCAAGCACATAGCTGCATCGTTCTGCGGGAAGCACATCGGTCCAGTCGACGCGGAGCGCATTTGCGTGCCGAATGGCAGCCGAGCTTTTGAGCGGGATGCGTGCGAAGTACGCGCCGAATTCATCGCTCACCAATCGATTCATTTGATGATCGGTGAGCCACATCGCGACCTGCGCAATCTGTGCCGGGAATTCTTCGATCTCAATGCCGTAGAACTGATCAACGTTGATACTTAGTTCAGTGTGAATATCGATTAAGCGCGAACCCGGTCCTTTGTTAGCGGCGCGCAAAATGTCTAACTCCAGCAAACGAAGTTCGCGATACGCGATCACGAGGAAGTTGCCGCAGCCGCAGGCGGGATCGAGAAAGGTGAGCGTGCGCAACTTCTTTTGCAACTCGAACAGTTTGTTGCGATTGCCTTTGCAGCGCTCGAATTCGTCGCGGAGTTCATCAAGGAAGAGCGGTTTGATGAGTTTGAGAATGTTTTCTTCGCTCGTGTAGTGCGCGCCGATCTTGCGGCGCTCGTCGACGTTCATGATGCTTTGAAAGAGCGCGCCGAAGATTGCAGGGCTGATCGTGCTCCAATCAAGGCTGCACGCATCTAGCAGCAGTTCACGCGTTCGCCCGCTAAATTCGGGGGTGCGCAACGTTTCCGCAAATAATTGACCGTTGACGTATTCGAACGCTTCGTACTTTTCTTTCTGGGCAGCAAGTCGTGAGGCCTTGGGCGTATTGAGGATTTCGAAGAGTTCATTGAGCGCTCGACCTAGATCGCTGCCGTCTTCCTTCGTTTCGTTTTCAATCCATTCGCGGAAGCTTGCGGTAGGCGTGAAGATTCCGGTGTCGTCTGCAAACAAACAGAATAAGAGGCGCACGAGCAACACTTCGAGCGGATGCCCGGTGTAGCCGCTGGCTTCGAGCGCATCGTGCAATTTGCCCATGCGCTCGGCGGCTTTGATATTGATTGGGTCTTGCGGTTTGATCGCCTGAACGTTGTAGCCCGCGATAAAACCGAATAGCTTGATGCGCTTATCGAGTTGATCGATCGTGAATTCGGGATGATCGATGCGTTCTTCCAGATCGTAGAGACGGAAGTGCCTGAAATTGCAAACAAGGATGTAGCGCGGCAAATCACGCTCAGGAAGCCCTTCGAAATAATCGGTGGCTTGATCGAACGCGCGATCCAGGTCTTGCCCACGGCTCTTCATTTCAATCAGCAATTTGCCCGGCCAGAAGAGATCGATGCGGCCGTTCTTCACGCTCTTCGCGCGTTTCAATGCGACTTTCTTTTCGAACGTGCCAACGCGCTTGCGATCAACGCCGTAGATATTGAAAAACTCAGTCCAAAACGATTGCGATTCGGCTTGCTCGGACGTCTCATCCTTCCAACGCTTTTGGAATTGAACGGCGCGATCACGAATTTCGGTCCAGGAGAGAGGCATGATGCTTTTTCGTTGGTTACTGGGCGATTTCTAGCTTGGCTAGAAACGCATCCAGCGTGACTATTTCGAATTTAGTCTTCCCTGCAAGCGCTAGCAAGTCACGGTCTCCGGTTACGAGCGCTTTGGCTTTTCCTGCTGCGGCTAGATGCAGAAACATGGTGTCAAACGTATCGCGGCATTCCGGGACGTGTGGCGGAGGCTCGGGGATTCGAACCGTGGTTGCGTAGGGCAGATAGTCTGCAAGCAATTCGTCACGGTCTTCTTTGGTGAGCCGAAATTTCGGATACGCAAGTACGCGCACTAGCTCTTGCGCGGTGGCCGTGGAGACGAGCGGCGTGAACACGCCCGCTTGCCACGCGGCGCGTGCGCGCGCGGCGATGCCTGCGCGAAAGACGAGCGCGGAGAGCACGATGTTGGTGTCGAGCACGACGCGCGGCGCGCCCGGCTTTCTATTGGAAGCCACGCGGTTCGTTTCCGGGGCTTACTGCGAACGCGCTTTGCTGCCGCGCCGCGACCATTTGACGGCGTCGTTTACGTCGGTTTCGTCGATCGCGAGTTCGGCGAGCTTCGCGCGCACCGCGTCGCCGCGCTGGATGCGCACGGGCGTGAGGATGATTTGCCCGTCACGCGCTTCAACGTCGAAGTATTCCGTGGCACCGACCGCCTGCGTCACGCTTTTTGGCAACGTCAGCTGATTTTTGGAAGTCACTTTAGCGAGCATGCGGCGTCTCAGGGAAAGTAAGGAATCCTTACTTTAGCACAGGCGCTCATGAAACCGAGATCAGCGGGAGGCGACTATTGAATCGGCACGATTTCATCTTAAGTTTGTAGGCGACTCTCCGCGAAGGCGCGGATCAACGTCGCTTCAGGCTTTGGCGAGAAGCGGGAGAAGCGCGGTCAAGCCCGCGCCTACAAAGCGCAAGAAAATCATGGGCAAATCGAGTCCGTTCAATCGCTTATTCAGCGGGGACGGCAGCCTGATCGCGCGAGAGCGCTCGCTTCCTCAAATTCTCCGTCGTCGGGCCGTTGCCGTCGGGTTGCCATCCGGGTGGAGCGAAGACGAAGCCGATTACGTCGCGGGCGCTACGTGCGGTTTTTAGATCGCGAAAGAGGTCTCGCCAAGGGCGAAACACAATGGCGAGCGGGTTGTGCGTTTCGATGGGTTGCACCCAGCCGTAGATCGGTTTTTCTTCGTCGCGTTCGGGGATGTAGGTGCCGAATAGGCGATCAAAGATGACGAGCACGCCGCCGTAATTCGCGTCTAGGTATTCGACGTTTGATGCGTGATGCACGCGATGGGCGGAGGGCGTGTTCAAGATGCCTTCAAGGAAGCCCAGCTTGGGAATCCATTCGGCATGAATCCAGAATTGATAGAGAAGATTGATGCTGAGCGCGATGGCGACCAATGCTGGGGGAAAGCCGAGCCAAGCAATCGGCACGAAGAAGATGAGCGAGAGCGTGATGCGCCCCGTCCAGCCTAGGCGATAGGCGGTGGAAAGCGTGAATTCGTTTGGCGAGTGATGAACGCTGTGATTAAGCCACCAAAGCCGCACGCGATGGCTTGCGCGATGAAACCAGTAATACGCGAATTCCAGAATGAAGAAGAGCGCGACGTACGCGGGCCAATCGCGCAAATTCCAATCGATCAGCCGGTGTTCATAAAGCCAAAACGCGCCGGGAAATGCAATCGCAATCGGGATGAAATCTGCAACGCGACGACCCACCGCGATGAAGAGCGATGCGAAATAGCTTTTCCAGTTGTAGCCGCGTTGCGCAATGTATGCGAGCACAAGCCCTTCGATCAGCGCGGCGCTGAGGGCGACGGCGGCGATGATGAGATAAATCGTGCGGTATTCGGCGGGATTCATGGATGTAAATTATCGGCGTTCGGCTACGGCGGCCTGCAGGAGTGATGCGTGTGATGAGACGAGCGATCAGGTTTCAGCGGAGAAATTGCGTTGCGTGGCGTTACTTGGCTTTGTGTCAATGAGGCGCGCTTTGCGACCTGATACAAGACGCGGTCACATATCAACTATTTCCACGTACACTCAACTATATTTGGGCTAAGGGGCGATTTATATAATTTACAACAACTATAATTTTTAAGCCTTTGCCCCAATTAAATATTGGCTTAGCGTGACTAGCTTTTTCATTCTAGTTGGAGACGTGCGCACGACTTGGCGCGCGCTCGCTATTGCAGGGCGCCCAATCCGCAGTTTTGAATCAGGTAATCGCGAATGGCGGGCCAAGTCGTGCGGGTCGCGCCAGGTGGGAAATTGATTCCGCCGATGATGGCGGCACCGTTGATGTCACGAGCGACTTGCGTGCCGATGCGGGAATCGGCGATTGTGATTGTCATTTCCCGAGAGCGTTATTTCGGTAGCGCAGCGACAGACAACACGCCCTGCAAAGCGCGAATAACGTATGAATTAGAAAACTTGTTTTATTAGGGCTCAACGCGCTTTTTGCAGTTTCTTGGTAGACCGCACTAACGTTCAGGTAGCCCATTCAAAACGAAGCTTTCGTCGAAAAGCTTTGTTTCTGACACCGGGCTCACGATCAACTGGTTGAACGCAGCAGAAAGATCGTTGCGAGGCCCAAGAAGATGAAAAAGCCGCCGGTATCGGTAACGGCCGTCAGCAAAACGCTGCCGCCTTGCGCGGGATCGCGGCCGCTTTTGTGTCGCCACATCGGGATCAGCACGCCCATGATCGAGGCGAGCACGAGGTTCAGCGTCATCGCCGCGGTGAGCACGAGGCCCAAGCCCCAGCTTTGCTCCATCACGCCAATGACGACGCCGATGATGCCGCCGAAAATCACGCCGTTTAGCAGCGCGACGCTGATTTCTTTTCGGATCAAACGACGGAAGTGTTCGGTGCCGATTTGCCCGAGCGCAATGGCGCGCGCGATCATGGTGAGCGTTTGATTGCCGGAGTTGCCGCCAATGCCCGCCACAATGGTTTGCAGCACTGCAAGCACGGCGAGCTTCTGAATCGAGCCTTGAAAGAGATCAGTCGCGCGCGAGGCGATGAATGCGGTGATCAGATTGAGCGCGAGCCATTGCCAGCGGTTTTTCACGCTCTTCCACACACTCGCGAATACGTCTTCTTCTTCGCGCAGACCGGCGACTTTACGCGCGTCTTCTTCGGCACTTTCGCGCACGAAATCGAGCACTTCGGAGACGGTGACGCGGCCGACGAGCTCGCCGTGGGCATCGACCACAGGCGCGGAAACGAGGTCGTATCGTTCGAACGCGGCGGCTGCGGTGTCGGCATGATCGGTGGCCTCAAACCGAATCGGCGGCTCGATCATGACGTCACTCACGAGCTTGTCTTCATCGGTGACGAGAATCACGTTGGTGGGCACGACGCCGAGCAATTTGTCGTCACGATCAATCACGAACACTTGGTCGGTGTTGGCTGGTAATTCATCGAAACGACGCAAGTAGCGCATCACGACTTCGAGCGTGACATCCGCGCGCACCTCGATCATGTCGAAATCCATGAGCGCGCCCACCATGTCTTCCTCGTACGACATGGCTTGCCGAAGTTGCTCGCGCTCTTCAGGATCGAGCGCTTTCTTGACTTCTTCGACAACCTCGTGCGGGAGATCGGGCGCGAGCTCGGCGATCTCTTCAGCGTCCAGCGTGGCGGCCGCGGCCACCAGCTCGGGCGCATCCATGCTGGCGATCAGGCTTTCGCGAACGGCATCCGAGGTTTCAACGAGGATGTCACCATCGCGCTCGGCTTTCACCAAGTCCCAAACAAACATCCGCTCGTCAAGTGGCAGCGCTTCTAGGATGTGAGCAACGTCTGCGGGGTGTAGCGCTTCGAGGCGTGCGCGCAACTCTGCAAGCACGCTTGCGATGACAGGGCTGCTGGGCGCTGATTCAAGCGCGTCGGTGAGGCTTTCAGCAAAGCCAGAAAGCAGTCGATACTGCCGGACGAGCGCGACGACGTCGGCTAGGGCTTCCGACAGCGCATCATCCACGCTCGCAGATAGCGACTCTTTTTCGAGAGCTTCGGACATGGATGGGGGACGTCCAATGAAATAAATACAGACAACGGAAATTTATTCTAGCTGCGCTTCGATTCGCCAGTGCAAATGTTTGAGGCGCTTTGTCATGCGGGCGTAGCGAATTCGCAATGCGTCGGAAACGTCTGCACGCGTGAGCTGTTGCTACTCCGACGGCTACTCCGGTAGCTCCACCTGGGGCATCCGGGCGACGATGATGCCGATCTTTTTTCTCAGGCCCGGCGCATTACCGTTACGCTCGTAAAAGCGCGGGTTAGGTGCCATGGCGGCAAGCCTTGCCGCTTGCTCAGCGGAAAGCTGCGACGCGCTGATGCCGAAATAGCGACGCGAAGCGGCTTCGGCCCCAAACACGCCATTGCCCCACTCAATCACGTTGAGATAGAGCTCAAGGATTCTTTCTTTATCGAGTGTGTATTCGAGCATGAGCGTGATGATTGCTTCTTGCCCTTTTCGCAGATACGATTTTTCAGGGGAGAGAAACAGATTCTTCGCGAGCTGCTGAGTGATCGTCGAGCCGCCCGCGACATAGCGACCACGGGACTTGTTTTTCTCAATTGCGAGCTGAATGCCTTCCCAATCGAAGCCCTCATGCTCAACAAACTTGGAGTCTTCGGCGGCAATCATCGCGCGCTTCAAGTTGCGTGAAATCTTTGTGTAATCTACCCACTGATAACGCAGCGATGCATCAGGGTTTTTCTCGCGCGATTCACCTAGGCGGTGCGACATGAAGGCGGTGCGCTGCGGCGGGTGCTCGGCATACCAGAGCACGAGTGCATAGAAATAAACCTGCACCGCCATGAACATAACGACGCACGATAAGAGCACGGCAAGAAAAGCACGCCCAAGCAGTCTGACCATTTAGTTTGCCGTCGGGAAAGCGCCGCCGCGACTTTCAAGGCCGCCTTCGCGCGTAAAGCTCCACGTACGTGTGATGTAGAGAATATCGGTGTCTGCGCGCACATCGGATGGGAACGGCGCGTAGGGGGCGGCGCGTTCAACAATTTTTAGCGCTGCAGCATCCAAGATGCGTTGGCCGGAAGGGCGATCAATTTCGACCGATTCGATGCGCCCGTCGGCTTTGATGCCTACCGTGAGCACGAGCGAGCCGTGAATCTTTCGTTCACGCGCGGCCGCGGGATAATTTTCGTTACCGACGCGCTCAACCTTTTGCCGCCAGTCTTCAACGTAGCGTGCGAAGCGGTATTCAGCGGCGCGCGCGCCAATGTGGCGCTTCTTCGGGCGTTGCTGATACTGATCAAATTCGCGTGAAATCTGGGCTTCCAAGCGCTGCAATTCGAGCGCTTTTTCCGAAAGCTGCTTCATCGTATTCGCGGCTTCGGTTTTCGTGGAATCAGATGCTTCGCGTTGATTAGCCGCTTGGGACTTACTTTTGAGCTGGCGCATCAGTTCGCGAGTTTCCCGCTCTAGCGCTTGCACTTGCTCTTGCGCGAGCGCGAGCTGCGTTTGCTGCGCATCAATAGCGGCGCGCGGCAGCGGTGAACTCAAGCGGCGTTTGGCATCGGTATTGCCGCCGCCATCCAGACTAGCTTGCGCGAGGAAATCAGCCTTGTTTGGCCGCGTGGTGGTCTTTGCGTTGACCAACGAGACTTCAAGCGGGGGCGAATTCGAAGGCGATCTAAAGAGCTTCGGAAGCTCAAAATGAATCGAGAGCACGATCGCATGCGCGGCAACGGATGCCATCACCGTCCACGTAAGAAGCGGACTTAGCTTCGCCGCGACGCTCGGTCGCGGGTAGTTGATGGGTTTGTGAGACTTACTGCGCACTCGCCGATTTTATGGGCGATTCACGTTATGCGGACGTGACCGAGCCGTCAAACGGTATCGATGAAGCGTGTATGCAACGCGGGCTCAAGTAAGTCGATTTCAGCGACGGCCAGTAATACGCGGGTGCCGGGCTCTTTTGCCGTCATGTCACTGATACGCTGCACAATCGGCAAATGGTCAAATCGAACCAGGTTTTCACGAATGACACTTGCCGTAACGCGCTCGATTTTTTCTTGCAAGAGATAGCGCAAACACCAGTAGAACTCCATTTGCTGCTGAAAATCTGCATAAACGGAATAGGTGGCGTCAAAATCGGCGATCGCGGCCATCACCAACGCGTCACCGCGTGCATAGACCGGCGATTCGCCACGAATCGCGGCGATGATCTGTCTCTGGTTGAGTAAATCGGAAAAACGCCGCAATGGCGAAGTCGCCCACAAATAGTTCGGTACGTTTAATCCTTCGTGTGCGCCAGGCTGCGAACTCATTTTCGTTTTGCCCGCGCCTTGAACTCGATACATCGCAATCAGGCCGCGCTCAGCGAGCTGCTTGGCCCACGCAACGTTTGCGTAAATCATGAGCTCAGAGACGATGACATCAATCGCCGAGCCACGCTCGCGCGGTTTAATTTCGATGCGCGCGTCGGCAGCATCAGGCTCGCCGATCACATCGAAGTTGTAGTCAATCCGATTGCCTTGCGCATTCTGCTCAGCGCGCGCGGCCTGAAGCTGTGCGCATAAGCGAAACAAGAGTCGCAAGTCACTCGCAAACGGAACGGATTCGTCACCCGGCTCCATCCAACTGCTGGCTTCAAGCGCGGGAATACGCAGGTTCTCGGCAATCGTTACCGACTCTACCTTCGAGTGCTGCGATTTAATTTCGAGCGCTGCATCAAGCTCAAGATAGAGCGAAACTGCTGGCACGACACGACCCGCGTCGAGAGAGAACACACTCACCGCCGCCTCCGGGAGCATGGTGATCTTTCTGCCTGGCATGTACACCGTAGACAAGCGATCTCGGGCGACCCGATCTAGCGACGAATTGGGGGAAATGCCGAGCGCTGGCGCTGCGATGTGGATGCCCACACGATAGCCGGTATCGGTGCGCTCGACTGAGAACGCATCATCAATCTCAGTCGTGGAATCGTCATCAATGCTGAATGCGCGCACTGATGAGAGCGGTAGCGATTCAGGAAGCATCAACGGATCGTGCGCGGGAAACTCCGTTCCCTTTGGGAAGGTATTGAGCAAAAACTTACCGAAGTGAAGCGCATGTGTGGAGCGAATCACACCGCACTTGGAGAGAAGCGCAACGGGCGCCATCCGCGCTCGCTCAACGGCTGCGCTGAGCGCCTTGTATTCCAGCGATTGCTTGTCTGGCGCGAACAAAAGGCGAAGCCACTGCGACGCAATTGCGTCTGGCGCGTTGCCGGCTACGAGATCACTCACCCATTGCTCAATCTGAGCGGCTTCTCTTGCTTTGCGTTCGGCTCCCGCCAATGCAGCCTTAAGTGACGCTTCTGGCGCGGGGCGATAAATGCCTTTGCCGCGCTTGTAGAAATACATCGGTGCGCTATGCAATGCGAGCAACGTCGCACAGATTTGTTCGTCGTTCGATGATTCGCCGAAGTAGAGCTCGGCGTATTCGGTGAACGGTTTTTCGGCGTCAGCATCGGCGCTTTCCCACAAAAGCGTGAGATCCATTGATTCGCGCAGGGCTTCGGCTTTCGCTTTTAGCTCCCAAGTATCTTTGGACTCGCGCTGAAAAAGTATGTTGGTTGACTTGACTTTTAATCGGCGTCCTTCCCTAGTTTCTATCTGAGATGAAGCCTCGGAAGTTGCCAGTACGTTACCGAATTTGAGTTGACCGTCGTCTTCAAAGAGTGCGCTTTTCATTGAGAGCTATTGGTGATGCCATGCGGCACGTGACCGGCGGCAACGAATCGCGTCGCCGAGTCAACGTGTCGCCGCTGGTCGTCAAAAAAGATATCCGCGCCAAAGGCGCGAAGAAATTCCGCTTTGTCGAGACCGCCTAAAAAAAGCGATTCGTCGATGCGGATTCCCCACTTGCGAAGCGTGCGAATCACCCGCTCATGAGCCGGTGCGCTGCGCGCTGTGACAAGTGCGGTACGAATGGGTTGCTGATCGCGCGGGAATTCAGTTTGGATGCGATGAAGCGCCTGGAGAAAGCCGCGAAACGGACCGCCCTCAAGCGGACGCGCCGCAGCTGCTTTTTCCGATTCGGTGAACGCGTCTAACCCATCAGATTGGTAAATCCGTTCGGCCTCATCCGAGAAAAGCACCGCGTCGCCGTCGAAGGCAATCCGCAGCTCTTCTCGCTTTGCGCCGTTGTCTTCCTCGCGGATCACGCGCGGAAAGATCGTTGCCGCAGCATGCCCTGATTCGAGCGCATGTTTAACGTCTTCTGCGTCCGCCGATAGGAAGAGATGCGATCCCAGCGCGGCAACGTAGCGAGAGGTATCGGTGCCGCCTGTAAAAACCGCTCGCGTAATCGCTAAGCCGTAATGTTCGATGGAATTGAAAACCCGAAGCCCGGTGTCTGCACTGTTTCGAGAAAGTAATACGACTTCAACGTACACCCGTTGGTCAACATTCAGGCGCAAAAGCTTTCGCACCAGATCGAATGCCACGCCCGGATTGAGCAGGATCGCCTCGCGTTCAACCTGATGGGCTTGATACGCTTCAACGCCATCACGCTCATAAATCGCATGACTCTCTGAAAGATCAAAGAGCGCACGAGATGAGATCGCAATCACTAAACGATCGTCGAGCGAAACGGCCATGAATAAACGAAATCCAATCGAGTAACGGTGAGCGGAATGAGCGCCAGGGGACGCAGCATGACAGATTTCGCGATCAGATCAGCGCCTCAATCTGATAGCGCTCGTGATCAATCATCGCGGGCGCACAGAAAGCGTTGTCTAGAGTCGGTAAGTTCTGCCGCCCAATTGTAGTGGTGCACGTAACGTGCGCTACGCGGTGCGCGCAAGCGCTCGTAGCAGTAAGTCGTGGATCCCGCCAAAGCCGCCATTACTCATCACGAGGATATGATCGCCCGACTTTGCGACTTTGCAAACAGCCGCCACCAGCAGATCGAGTTCGCGAAAGTCCTGCGCTTTTTCGCCAAGAGGTGCAAGCGCATCGGCCACATTCCAATTTACCGCGCCGGAAAAGGAAAAAGCTAAGTCAGCGCCGCGTAGGCTTGGGGCGATTGCATCACGCGTAGCGCCCTGCTTCATGGTGTTGGACCGCGGCTCGAACACGGCGAGAATCCGCTCGCCACGGGCGATCGCGCCGCGGAGCGCCGCGATTGATGCCTCGATCGCCGTCGGGTGGTGCGCAAAGTCATCGTAGACGCGAACGCCACCGGCTTCACCGCGCAATTCGAGCCTTCGCTTGACGCCAGAGAAGTCGCGCAGCGCGTCAAGCGCGGCGCGCGGGTCGACGCCCACGTGCCGCGCGGCTGCAATTGCTGCCATCGCGTTGGATCGATTGTGGTCGCCCGGCATCGATAGTTGAAGCGCACCGAAGCGCTCGCCACCAAAATCAAGCGAGCCGTCACTTACGAAATGCCATCCGGTTTCGGTGCCAAATGCCTCGCGCTCTGACCAGCAACCCATTGCGAGCGTCTCCGCTAGCGCCGCGTCACGACCGTTGAACACGATTCGGCCCGTTCGCGGAATGCAGCGCACCAGATGGTGAAACTGTCGTTGAATCGATGCCAAGTCCGGAAAAATGTCGGCGTGATCGTATTCCAAATTATTGAGAATCGCAGTGCGCGGGCCGTAGTGAACAAACTTGCTTCGTTTATCGAAAAAAGCGGTGTCGTACTCGTCAGCTTCGACCACAAAATGGGTGGAGGCCGCGCCCGTTTTCCCAAACAAGCGCGCTGAAATGCCATGATCCTTGGCAATACCGCCGATTAGAAATCCGGTCGGAGGGCCGACTCGATCCAGGATATAGCTCAACATCGATGACGTGGTCGTTTTCCCGTGTGTACCAGCCACTGCGAGCACGTGTCGGCCGCGCAAGACGTTATCGGCGAGCCACCGTGGCCCGGATTCAAATCGAGCGCCACTATCAAGAATCGCCTCCATCAGCGGGTTACCGCGAGTCACCACGTTACCAATTACGAAAACATCGGGGTTGAGGTCCAGCTGGCTTGCATCGTAGCCGCTGATCAGATCGATTCCGAGTTCACGAAGTTGGTCCGACATCGGTGGATAGACATTGGCATCACAACCAGTGACACGATGCCCTGCTTCGCGCGCAAGTGCGGCGATCCCGCCCATGAAAGTGCCGCAGATGCCAAGAATATGAATATGCATACTTAGTTTTTATAGTCCGGTGTATTGAGGCTGCGCGGGGCTCTAGGGAAACACTGAATAAGTCTGCGTGATGCAGCGCGCGGCGGATTGGGATGAGCTACAAGCCCAAAATTCTGAGGCATAGCGGGGCTATGTTGAAGAATTTTAGGGTTTCAGATCGCCCAACTCCGACGATGCTTTGCCGTGGCTCGGCGAGATTGCCTTAGTCGCGCATGACTTGTTCAGCGTTTCCCTAGGCTAGTTCGCACCCACGACGCACCGAAATTACGGCGTGTTCACTAAAGGGGCACGCGATCATAAACGCTGGCACAACCCAATCAAAAAAAGGGATTCAAGCGAATCCTAGGGCGCAAATCGTAGCTTACCGCCACCCGTGCGCTTTGCCTCATACATCGCGCGATCTGCTCGACGAACCAAATCATCGCTATCGCGCTGAATCGGGAGCCGCGCGATGGCGACTCCGATACTCGCACCCAATTGATGATGAGAGGACCCATCGCACTCAATGGCGGAGATACTTGAAATGATTGAGGCTGCTAGTTTTTCGCAATCTTCCTGAGCAGTGTCAATTGCGACCACCAAGAACTCATCGCCGCCGAACCGACCTACGATATCTAGCGGCCGCACGCCTTGCGAGAGCGCGTTTGCGGCCTGGATCAACACGATGTCACCCATCGCATGCCCTAGGTCATCATTGACGGCTTTGAAGCCGTCCAAATCAACGAAGAACACAGCAACTGATGAGACCTCTGACCGCCGAAGCACGGTGTCGAGGCGATCAAAAAGCGCGCGGCGGGTTAAGAGCCCCGTTAGTGGATCTTCAGCAGCGGCGAGTCTCAAACTTTCTTCCCGCAGCTTTGACTCGTGCACATCAAACGAAACGTTGTAACAACCCACGACACGGCCGTGATCATCGAAGTCGGGCGAGAAGAGCGTTTTAACCCATCGAACCTCCCCGCCTACGAGCGTTGCGCAGCGCTCTGACTCAGTGGCGATTCCGCTCAGCGCGCTTCGGATGGAGCGCTCGAACGCTTCGCCTAGCTCCTCGCCGCGAACCTCTTTCGGCGTGCGACCGATCATCTGCTCGCGCGTGATGCCTGTCCAAGCCGTGAACGCGGTGTTCATAAACACGTAGCGCATGTCGAGCCCGACGTAGGTAACTGGGTTCGGCACTTGATCGGCAAGGCGCTGCAGCCGCAGCCGAGCCTCCGTTCGTTCAGTACGGTCAACGCCCAGCGACATGATGGACTCAATTTGTCCGGTAGCTGTTCGAATAATTGATGTGTACCACTCGATCCAAACGTAGCGCCCGCTCCGATGGCGATAGCGATGCGTATTGATGATCGTTTCAGAGCCGCCTGCAAGGATGCGCTTGATCACGTCGCCAACCGCCGCTTGGTCGTTGGGGTGGACAAAATCGAGCGTTAGTTTCGTCCCGATCATGGTGTCAGCACTGACGCCAAGCAACACTTCAGCGCGGCGGGACCATTGAACGATGGTGCCAAAGCGATCATATTCAACAACGGCTACCGGGCTTCGCGCGAGGTGCGCAGAGAGCTTCGCATCCACTCGCGAAATTTCGCTTTGCGCTTGCTTAAGCTCATGGATATCGAAACTCGTGGTGTAGACGCCTCGGATTGTGCCGAGGTCATCTTGATCTGGCGCATAGATGGTTCGTGTCCAGCGCTCTTCACCTGTGGCAAGCCGGATAGGTCGCTCGTAATGTGCAACTTCGCCGCGTAAGGCCGCCTCGAAATAGGGTTGATTTTTTTGCCAGGTATCTTCCCCACGCGCGTCGCGCGGGTGTCTTCCGAGAATGTCGCTGCTTTGCAGACCATGTCGCCGCAAAAACTCACGATTAGCGAAACGGTAGCGCAGGTCGCTATCGACGTAGGCCAGCGAAAACGGGATGCTGTTGGTAAATTCATCGAGCCGCTTTCGAGCGAGCTCAAGCTTAATCCGCTCACTCACATCTGCATCGATATCGTAGAGCGATGCCACGATGGATCTGACCAATCCTGATGCGTCCCGTTCGGGCTGTAGGCGCACCCGAATCCAGCGCGGTGGATCAAAATTAGTAAAGTGGCGGTCATAGCTAACCGACTCACCACGCGATGCACGTTCGTAGTAGGGCGTTACCCAGAGATCGATGTCTGAGCCAATCACATCTGCAATCGGCGTTCCAGGCAGAGCGTTTTGCTCAAGGCCCATCAATTTCGCGTAGCTGGAGTTCGTGTACAGCAACACGCGTTGCGGGCTGATGCGCGCAATTGGTATATCGATGGACTCGAGTACGCTACGCAGCCGCGCCTCATTTGAGGCGAGCTGCTGGCGCAATCGGATATCGTCTTCAATGTCGAACGCGATCGTGAAAATGCTTTCCGGTTCAACGCCGCCAGGATTATCTGGAAACACCATCACGCGATGCCACCGTGGCTCGCCGCGTTCAAGAATTACTTGGCGCTCGTAGGTCACTGACTCGCCGGCAAGCGCTCTGGCAAAGGGCTGGCGCGCAATTGCCCATGCGGCAACACCGAAAATTTCGGGGAGGGTTTTTCCTAAAAGCTGCGCGCGCGACTTTCCGGTCCAAGCTTCGTAGTGATGGTTGCAGTACGTCAAACGTCCATCGCGCGCCCAACGCCCCATCGGCAGCGCGATCGCATCCACCAGCTGTGTCACCTGCGAATGTTCGGTCGTTTGCTCGGTCATGCTTGCGTAACGCTGCTACCTGTTTATACGTGTGTCTTTGAGCCGCGCACTAGCGCCTCTAAGGAATGATCCGATGCACGGCGATTACTAGGACTAGGGCCTGTTCAAATGATTTTCGGGAGAGCCTAGCGAATCTCTTCGTGAAGCGCAAACGTTTTAAGACGGCCAGTTTGCGACGCGCTTAGTTTCATCGCGCGTACACTCATCATGAACACTGGCTAACGCAGTCCCAATCGTTCCTTTTGTTGTGCAATCGATTCATAAGCTTACTGCAGTATCCCACGCTGACGCACGTGCACCCATTCGCGCGTTGGCGCTTAGCGCTCGGGATACCCGCGATCCGGTCACGAAAGTGCTTGCCGTGCGATCGCTCGCGCGCTTGACTTTCGGCGCGACGCGGACGCCGCTCATCGAAGTTCTAGGAAGCCCGAAACCGCCAAACCTTGTAACGCCCAAGTTGCTCCCGCAACGCTCGCTCGCGACGGTGGCGGGGCGCGCAACGCTTCTGCATGCGGTGGCGCACATCGAATTCAATGCCATTAATCTTGCGCTCGACATCGTCGCGCGGTTCGATGAAACGCCTGAGTCTTTCGTTTTGGACTGGTTAAGCGTCGCTGAGGAAGAGGCTTACCACTTTTCGCTGCTCCAGGCGCATCTAGTCTCTCTTGGTGTGAACTACGGCGACTTTGACGCTCATAACGGGCTGTGGGAGATGGCGGAGAAAACGCAGGCTAGCCTTCTTGCGCGACTCGCGCTGGTGCCGCGTACGCTCGAAGCGCGGGGGCTCGACGTATCGCCCGCCATGCGCGAAAAGCTCTTGCAGGCGGGGGACACTCGCGCCGCCGATATCCTCTCGATCATCCTGCGCGATGAGGTCGGCCATGTGGCGATAGGCAACCGTTGGTTCCGCCACTATTGCGCAGAGTCACAACTTGAACCGCTCGCGACCTTTGAACAACTCTGGCTTGAGCATGATGCCCCGAATCCGCGCCCGCCATTCAATCGCGAAGCCCGGCTTGCGGCTGGATTTGTGCCCGAGGAGCTTGATTGGCTGGAAGCACAATCGAGACGAAAGCCAACCGACGCTCGGGCGTGACAGCTCTATTTCGCCGAGCGAAGCGGCTCAGGTTTAGATACGGCAAGCTTCAGAATTGAGGTGCGGCGGCCGATGCGATGCAGGCGCGGAGCGCAGGCAATAAGCCTGCCGTGAGCCGCTCGCAACGATACCGGACGAGACTTCGCGAAGTCAGCCGAACCTGCGCCGAATGACGCTGACAATGCAGGATACGTCTTTACTTCTGTTGAAACTTAATCTTTCCGGTCAGCAGCTGAAACCACATCACCCAATCACCCATGAATGAATAAAGCGGTTGCTTGAAGCTTGCAGGCTTGTTTTTCTCAAAACCAAAATGCCCGATCCAAGCCCAGGCATAACCTTGAACAATGCCCGCGGGAAGCAGCCACCAGGTGCGAGTGAGAATGCCAACAACGAGGCAGGTCAACCCGATGGATGTGCCAATGAAATGCAGCACGCGGCACGTCGGGTTTCGGTGTTCGCCGAGATAAAACGGGTAGAAGTCGGCAAAGCGCTCAAATTTCATATGCGCAGGTGGCACACTGTTCATCTCCGGCCCCTTCACTCAAAGACTCGCCATATCGGTTCGCTGCTAACGCGAATCGGCTTACAAACAGACGCGTCGAAATCACTCAACAGGGCGGAATCGTAGCGTGAGTCGGCGCTGAAATACATCGGCCTGATCCGGTTTCGGAAAGGGTGAGGACTTCAAAATAGCCCGCTCGACCGCCTGATCGTATGCGGGATTGCCGCTCGAACGCAGAAGGCGCGCGTCCAACACTTCACCCGTCGGCAACAGATTAACGTCGAATACGGCTTCTGGGTTACCGGCGGGCTCGGTCGCCAGCACGATATTGCCGCGAATCTTGCCGCGAATCTTGCCCACCCAGTCGCCTTCGGCTTTGGCTCGCGCGCGCTGCGCGGCCTCGCGAGCGCTGCGCTCTGCCGCTTGCTGAGCCGCGATTTGTTGTGCTTTACGCTCATCCGCTTCGCGCGCGGCTTTCTCCGCGAGTTCACGTTCACGAGTGGCGCGTTCGTCACGCTGCTTTTGCTCTTGCTGCTCTTTCGTCGCTCTCGCTTTTGCGTCGGCAAGCTCTTTCGCACGGGCCTCAACTTGCTTCTTCTCGGCGTCTTTACGTTGCTGCAGCTCTTTCGCTTGGCGTTCAGTCTCTAGCCTTTTCTTTTCTTGGGCATCAAGCTCTTTTTTCTTTTTTTCTTCTTCTTTCTTTTTCTCTATATCACCCCGCTGTACTTGGGGTGAGGGTGGACTAGGTGTTGGCTTCACAGCAGGCGGCGGGCTCGGCTGCGAGGGCGGTGGCGGAGGTGGAGGCGGTGGTGGCGCAGGCGCGGGCGTCGGGCTCGGAGGCGTGATCGACGTCGGTGTCACCAGGTCTACCGTGACCACTGGAGGCGCTTCTTGTTTCCAGCGCAGCGAGAACACAAGCGCGCCGATTAAAACGACGTGCACGACGATTGCACCGATCCACGCGCGGGTTTTGCTCGGCGTGCTCACAGCGAATTCATCCCGAATCAGCTACCTTCGCGCGCAGCAAGCCCCACGCGCTTTACACCCGCCGCATGCAACGCGCCGAGCAGATTCACCACCTCTTCGTAGCGCACCGCGCGATCCGCCGCGATGACCACCGGACGATCTCGGCCGCGCTGAAGCTCTTGAATTCGGCGCACGGCAGCGTCGCGATTTAATCTCCCGTCGCCGCCTTCGCGCACGCTAAGGTTGCCGTTTGCGCGAATCACCACTTCAATAGGATCACCTTGCGTCGGCGTAAGCGCTTGCCCAACGCTCGGAAGCTCAATTTCGCCAGTGCGCATGGAAGGGGTGGCGATCATGAACACGATCAAAAGCACCAACATCACATCGATGAAAGGCACGACGTTAATCTGATTCATGAGTTTGCGATGGCGCATAGTCGTGATGCTCCGCGCGGCTTACGCTTGACGTTGAAGAATGTTCAAAAACTCTTCGGCAAAGGTCTCGAGTTGCACGTTAATCCGATCAAGCTCCGCCTGAAAGCGGTTGTAGGCCACTACTGCGGGGATCGCAGCAAATAATCCGATTGCAGTAGCGATGAGTGCTTCGGCGATGCCTGGCGCTACCTGCGCGAGCGTTGCCTGGCCCACGCTTGCCAAGCCACGAAACGAATTCATGATGCCCCACACCGTACCCAAAAGCCCGATGTAGGGGCTCACGCTGGCAACGGTAGCCAGGCCCGGCAACTGATGCTCAAGTCCATCCATCTCGCGCTGAATTGCTACCTTGAGCGCGCGGCGCGTGCCGTCAACAATCGCCTCTTTGCTCGTACTCGCGAGTTTCTTCTGTTTAATGAATTCGCGAAATCCCGCAGCGAAAACCTCGGCTTGCGGGCCGTGAGCTGCTTTGTCCGCTTGCACTCGCTGGAACAATTGGTTCAGGTCAGCACCGCCCCAAAACGTCTCGTCGAAACTGGTGTTCTTTCGCTTCGCCGCGTTGAGCACACCGCCTTTGTAAAAGATCAACCACCACGACCAGAGCGAGAGCATCACCAGCAACAGCATCACGAGCTGCACGAGCAAGCTGGCGCTCGCAATGAGGTGGATAAACGAAAGATCAGCGGTGGGTTTCATTGCTTTAGTACTTTTTCCGTCTCGCTACGCACGAGCATCGCTGCACGCATCGCGGGTGGCATGGCGCGTGGCCCGGATAGATCCGCAGCGATGTATGCCAATGTGACTACTGCGGCAAACAAGAGTTCGCCGTTTTTCTCGACACGCTGACGAACAATCAAACGCGCGCGGCCTACTTCGATGGGCTCACAACTCACGCTCAGCAGATCACCTAAGCGCGCGGGTCGGTGGTAATCCGCCTCCACACGGCGCACTACGAACACCGCCGCAAGTTCATTCTGAATTTGCGCGAGTTCGAAACCCGCATCGCGCAACCATTCGGTGCGCGCACGTTCGATGAAGCGCAGATAGTTTGCGTAATAAACGACGCCCGCAACATCGGTATCTTCGTAGTAAACGCGCACTGAAATTGAGAAGCGCCGACTATCAGCCTCGTTGGTACGAGGGCCAGGTTGGGAGGACGTTTCAGTCGGCACGCGTGATTGACTCAAGGCAAATTACTGCGTAAACAATTCGCCCGTACCCATGGCGGCAGGCGGAACAATTCCGAAATGGCGATACGCTCGCGCAGTCGCGATCCGTCCGCGACTGGTGCGTTGAACATAGCCTTGTTGAATCAAGAATGGCTCAATCACATCTTCAATCGTTTCACGCTCTTCGCTAATCGCGGCCGCCAGATTGTCGACGCCAACCGGGCCTCCCGAGAACTTTTCGAGGATCGCCGCGAGCAGCTTTCGATCCATCACGTCTAGCCCGCTTGCATCGACATCGAGCATCGAGAGCGCCGCATCGGCGACATCACGATTCACGCGGCCCTTCGCTTTCACCTCCGCGTAGTCGCGCACGCGGCGCAACAGCCGATTCGCGATGCGTGGCGTTCCGCGGGAGCGTTTAGCAATTTCGAGTGCGCCCTCGTTTTCAATCGCGACTTCGAGCAAATTCGCCGAACGAGTGACGATACGAGATAACTCCGCATCGGAATAAAACTCTAGCCGCGCGACGATGCCGAAGCGATCGCGCAGCGGGTTTGTCAACATGCCAGCGCGTGTGGTTGCACCCACCAGCGTGAAAGGCGGTAAATCCAGTTTCACGGAACGCGCCGCGGGGCCCTCACCGATCATGATGTCGATTGCGTAGTCTTCCATCGCGCTGTAAAGCGTTTCTTCGAGCACGGCGCTGAGCCGATGAATCTCGTCGATAAAGAGCACGTCGTTCGGTTCAAGATTGGTGAGTAACGCGGCGAGATCGCCCTTTTTCTCAAGCACTGGACCCGAGGTTTGATGCATGTTCACACCCATCTCACGCGAGATGATGTGTGAGAGCGTTGTTTTTCCAAGGCCGGGCGGCCCGAAAAGAAGCACGTGATCAAGCGGCTCTTTGCGCGATTTAGCAGCCGAGATGAAAATAGAAAGCTGATCGCGAATTTTTTCCTGGCCGACATATTCATCCAGCTGACGCGGACGCAGAGCCCGTTCGAGCGCCTCTTCCTGAGTGCTCTCGCTTTTCGGTTGAATGATCCGCTCGGCTTGAGAGGCGAGCGCGTCGTCGTGAATGGCCATGAAGCGATTGTAGGGTGCTGAGGTAGCGCACTTTGCAGAAATCTGCGCTCCGTAACTGGGAGCGTCTCGCTACTTCTTCGACAACACCTTCAACGCCGCGCGAATCGCATCATTGATCGGCAAATCGGGGGCGAGATCGCGACATGCGGTAGCGGCTTCTTTATCGCTATAGCCGAGCGCGAGCAGTGCATTGACTACATCGTTTGCGGGCGATGAGGCATTTACTCCGCCCGCCGAGTTTGCGGCACCGCTCACGCCCGCCGCGACCACCTTGCCGCGCAATTCCAGTAGCAAGCGCTCCGCCGTTTTGTTGCCGATGCCAGGAACGCGGGTAAGGCGCTTTACATCCTGCATCACGACGGCTTGATTGAGTTCGGCAACCGTCAGGCCTGAGAGAACAGCGAGCCCCACTTTCGGCCCGATACCGGTCACTTTGATGAGTTGGCGAAACGCGGCGCGCTCCTCTTCGGTCGCGAATCCGAATAGGAGATGCGCGTCCTCGCGCACGACGTAGTGCGTGACGAGCTGGAGCTTCTGCCCCGTCGCCGGCAGCGAGTAGAACGTGCTCATTGGGACATCAAGCTCGTAGCCGACGCCACCGACATCGAGCGTGATTTGGGGCGGATTCTTCGCGACTAAGGTTCCGGTGAGACGACCAATCATGCGGGCAAACTCATAAGCTTCGATGAGCTATTTAACCTTACGAAGCCAGTGATGCTCGCGAAAGCGCTGCGGAGACTCGCGAAAGCGCTCGGGCGCTTGGCACGCGCGCTGCGCGCACACGGATCGCGAGCAATTTACGCGTAGTAACCACAAAAAAGAAGGCCCGAATGCATCGGGCCGAGGGGTGTCGTTTATCGTATCTCGTTATCGTCGCTTTTGGCAACGTACGCCCAATTAAATCGAGCGAATATCAGTAAAGTATCAAGGCTTTTGGGCTGTCGACGGCGTTAGCTAACGCGACCGGCCTTCCGTCTCGCTAAAACCAGCCGGAATTCTGAACAGGCTCGCGTCGGGTTCGCTTCGTTTGATGTCCGTCATGCGATAGACGAACTCGCCGCTTCGCGGATCGCTGCGCTTTGAATAGACCGTCATCTTCATATCGGGTGCAAAGAAGCGCTCATGCAAGGTTTCAATCGGGCGGTTGTTGCCCATCGAGCCTGCAGGAATCGTCTCAATCGTGCGGTCTACTTCAACGCGCAGCCCTTCATACGTCGATGTACTTTTCTCGCGAACCACGCGCAGATCGCGCGACGACTGACCGCTTTGCGGCTGCCCAGCGATCGCGACAGCACCTGGTGCACCGTTCGCCGCATTCGGTGCAACAGCAACTGCACCCGCGCCGGAACCGGAGTAGCTGAAGCTCCCGCCGCGGCTGCTCCAAGCGCCGTCTTTGTCGGTCAGATCGATGACCTTTGCGTTGGGTCGCACGTTAAACGTCACATCATCTTTCGCAGTCATGATGGGGATGCCATTGCTTCCGGGCGAAAAGCTAAACCCGAGCGGCGTCCAATCGCCTCGCATTTGCTTCAAACAGTCGTTAATGGAATCGCTGTCGAACTTGGCAACACACGCGGCGCGACGCTGTGGATCAATCACATAAGCGCGTTTGGCGAGCGGATCATTGATATAGACCCGCGACGTGCCGTCGGGCTGACGAAGTTCCTGCCGCGTGCGACCTGCGCCATCACGTGCGAGTAAACGAACGCTGGAGCGTGAAATGACTGTGCCCTCTGAGAGCGTTTGTTTGAACTCGCGCGTCTCCCGCGCTGAATACGGATTGCCGCGCTCTGCCGCATCGCGAGTCGATGCGCGGAATGAATATCCGCTTGAGCGCTCGGCGTCTTCCATGGCGCGACGCACGGTGTCACGTATTTCGTTGATATCAACCTGTGCGATTGCGCGCTCCACTTCAGGCGTGACCTCGCGCACCACCGAATCCAGTGCTGCAGAGGCCGATTCGAGACTCACCGAGACGATGCGATGAATACTTTCTTCAAGATCGCCCTTTGTCTCTCGCGTTTGGGCTGACTTGGCTTTGAATTCCGCACTGGCAGAGCGCAACGCTTTGCGCGCCGCATCGACGCCTTCGCGGGCCGCACGCGAGACCTCTTCCAGCGATTGCCGCAACTCGTCACGCGGGGCGGGTTGCGAATTTTGAGATTGCGCAAACGTGTGCGGGCTGATCAGAACGGCAGTGACTGCCAGCGCCAAAACGCTCTTATCAAGTTTCAAAAATTTTGTGTGCATTTCAACCTCCACATTCCATCCCTGCGCTTGAGCGCAGACGATCCAGTCAATACATCTGCCAGCGCCAGCGCTGCTTCTTTTCCGGCTCAACAAATCGAACCGCAAGCACTTCGCCCTGACCACCCATCAACATCTCCGCCTTTACCTGTTCACTCAATCGCTCTGGCGGCACCGGAATTCCGAAATCAAGCATCGCTTCGCGCGTTACGTTCACGCGCAGCATCTGCGACACATCCAACTCGCGCGAACGCGGCTCGTTCACCAGCATGAAGGGTGTCGCCACTTCAACGCTTTCGCGCAAATAATTCACCCAAAGCGGCGAACTTGCGGTGGCGAGCAATACGGTTGCTAGCGAGCCCACCAATGCAGAGCTCCACCAGCGTGAACTGATCTGCTGCCAAAGCCGCCCCCCGACTTGTCCGACGCGCCCGATCATCGATACCGACGAATCCACTGCACCGCCCGCCGCGAGGCGCGATTCGGCGCTTGCTCGCTCACGCGCAGCGCGCATCTGGGCGAGCACCGTT
This sequence comes from Betaproteobacteria bacterium, assembly GCA_013298765.1. Taxonomy (GTDB): domain Bacteria; phylum Pseudomonadota; class Gammaproteobacteria; order Burkholderiales; family Casimicrobiaceae; genus Casimicrobium. The sequence continues at coordinate 99,945 of JAAFJA010000005.1, read as the reverse complement.
GCCTCGAGCGCTGGGGGCGCTGATTGCGACTGGTAGTGCCCGCGAAACTCAGCCAGCGCATCGCCGACATTGGGCGAGGCGCAGTGCGCGGATGTTTCATTCGTATGGCTCATACTGCATTTCTTTCGGCGGGCGAAAAAAGTTCCGCCAGTTGCTCACGCAATCGAGCTTTTGCTCGGTTGAGTCGCGAGCGAATGGTTCCAATCGGGCAGCCAATGATCGCGGCGGCCTCTTCATACGAAAACTCTTCAAACTCGACCAAAACGACGGCTTCGCGAAACTCGTGCGGGAGCGCTGCGAGCGCTTGGCGGATGGCGCGCTCCCGTTCTTGGGAATCGAGCGTTTGGAAACCGTCGGGAAGACTTGCATCATCTTCCGCAAGCGAATCTAGTTCGCGATCATCCTCTGCGTAGACAAAACGGGCCTCGTTTGATTGGGCGCGCAACACATGGTTTCGTGCGACGCCGCAAAGAAGTGACGCAATCGAGCCGCGAGACGGATCGAATCGTGACGCGCCGGTGCCTGAAAACCAGATGAACGCATCTTGCATGGCGTCGCTCGCGATCTCGGGAGACGGCGCAATCATGCTGGCGTAGCGAAACACGGCGTTCGCGTGACGGCGGTATATGGTCTCCAGCGCGTGATCGGCGCGCGCGCGATCACGACCGAGCAAACGCTCGATCAACTGCGCGTCATTGAGTGCGTCGTTGTCCCCCATCGAGCAGTATTCTCATTGAGTGGGGAAATCGTTCCCAGTTTGGCCGGGAATTTGTGAGCCGCGGAACGCACGCCACGTTTGGGCGATTCAGATGCCGTTGGGAGTAGCGCGTCGAGGGCACGGGGTTTTATTTAGCTTTCCACGTTAAATGTCTATTTGATCGGGACTAGAAAGAAGATCGAACGAAAATCAATAACGAAATTTATGTAGTTTAGCCCCTGATAAATATGGGCTAGCGTGAATTTTTAGATAAGTCGTCCGCCGCGCTGACGTACTTTCTTGCTCGCTAACAGCTCGCTCGCCACCGCGCCCAAACCTTGGCGGGCATGTGCGTGGGTGATCGCAGTGGCCAGCGCGTCGGCCGCATCTGCCTGCGGCGTCGCGTTCAGACGAAGTAGGCGCTTCACCATTTCCTGCACCTGCTCTTTTGCCGCTTTGCCATGCCCGACCACGGCTTGTTTCACTTGCAGCGCGGTGTATTCGTAAACAGTGACATCACAGAGCACCGCCGCCGTAATCACCGCGCCGCGCGCCTGCCCCAGCAGCAAGGTGGATTGTGGATTCACGTTTACAAACACCTTTTCTACCGCCACATCATCGGGATGGTGATGGCCAATGATCGATTGAATATCGGTGGCTAGTGTACGCAAGCGCTCGGGAAGCGTGTCGTCGGAATTCGAGCGGATGCAGCCGCTTGCGACATAGGCGAGCTTCGATCCGCTCGATTGGATGAGGCCGAACCCCGTGGCGCGAAGGCCGGGATCAATGCCGAGGATTAAGCGCGCTTCGGGCATGAAGACGATACGCGTCGAGTCAAATCGGAAATAGGCTCAAAACCGTCGCCAGGACGATTGAGCAGAACGCGAGTGATGCGGACATATGGATTTCCACGCAACGCATCGCCCAGCGCGGCGATTGATCGCCGCAGACATATTTCAGCCAATTTTCACTGCGGTGCCGGAAACCGCAACCATCATCATGCCGTTGGTTTCACCGAGCACTTCGTAATCAAAATCGATGCCGATGATGCCGTTTGCACCCAACTCTTTGGCAGCTTCGATCATGTCTTCGAGCGCGGCATCGCGCGCACTTTTGAGCGAACGCTCGTAGCCGCCCGCACGTCCGCCCACCACATCACGAACCGAAGAAAACATATCGCGAAAGATGTTCGCGCCAATGATCGCTTCCCCATTCACAACGCCGAGATAAGCGCTTGAGGGCATGTCAGCGGGCGTCGTCGTTGCGAGGAAAAAACCTTCGTCTTTTTTTGAGAACCAGCCCATCGCGCAATTCCTTAGAAATCTCTATTCGTTAATCACAGCGGAGGTGAACACCTCCTGCACGTCGTCGAGCGCTTCCAAGGCATCAAGCAGCTTTTGCATTTTGGTAGCCTCGTCGCCGCTGAATTCAACCGGGTTGAGCGGGCTCATGGAAACTTCGCCGTGCTCCGTGGTGAGCCCCACCTTCGCCAGCGCCTCTTTCACGCCGACATAGTCGTACGGGCCGGTAGCGACCTCGATTGAGCCATCGTCGTTGGTCACCACATCATCCGCGCCTGCTTCAAGGGCGGCTTCGATGAGTTTCTCCTCATTGGTGCCGGGGGCGAACAAGAGTGTGCCGCGGTGCTTGAATAAAAACGCGACAGAGCCGTCGGTGCCTAGGTTGCCGCCGTACTTCGAAAACGCATGTCGAACCTCAGAGACAGTGCGTTGCTTGTTGTCAGTTAAACAATCAACAATGACCGCTGCTCCACTGATTCCATAGCCTTCGTAGCGAACTTCTTCATAATTGACACCGTCCATTTCGCCCGCGCCGCGCTTGATCGCGCGCTCGATCGTGTCTTTTGTTATGTTGGCTGCATAGCCTTTGTCCACCGCCAGACGAAGACGTGGGTTGCCCTCAAGGCTCGATCCGCCGAGCTTGGCGGCGACCGTAATTTCCTTAATCAGACGCGTAGCAACTTTGCCCTTTTTCGCATCTTGCCGCCCCTTGCGGTGCTGAATATTTGCCCAAGCGGAATGACCAGCCATATTTGAATGCGGCGATTCGCCGCTGCATTGATTGCAATAGCTGAAATTTTAGCCCGCAGCCTTGCGACGGGCCGAATACGGAGGTCAGCGGATTGCGCATGAGCCGCACAACGGCCACGCGGACCCGCCCCGTGAGGTCCTGTCTTTCCGTAGCGTTAGAGGGACAATTCTGTTATGCCGCGGCGGCGGATCCACGCGCAACGAGTTGCGCTAATGTTTTCAAGCGAAGCTCGGCATCGTTGATTTCTAGCAGCGACTGCTTGATGGCGCGCGGCATCTGCAGAATTTCGGTAAGCCGGGACCCGACCCACGTTGCGTCGTCCAGGTCGTACGGTTCGGCAAACCGCGATTCCCCCAAGGCCTCAACGACCGGTCGCAATAGCGCCACCAGCGGCGCATGTTCAGCGCGCACCGCAACTTTTGCTTCGGGCGGGAGCCAGCGCACGCGCGCGAGGTGTAGGCCATTGCTTCGCACTCGCGATTCCACAATCTCAAAACGCTGTTCGCCGACCACGTCAAGCACGAAGATGTTCGGCTCTGGCGCATCGAACGAATGAATCGCGACCGCTGTTCCTACCCGAGCAAACGCCTGATTGCCGCCCACTTCGTTTCTAGCATTCAGCGTGACAATGCCGAAGCCTTCGCCATTTGCGACGCATGATTTTGCAAGTTCGTAATAGCGCTGTTCGAACACCCGTAACGACACACGACCGCCGGGAAAGAGCGTTGCAGCGAGTGGAAAAAGCGAAAGTTCAGCGCTCCGCTCGCGTGTTGGACTCAGTTTTTTTGCGATAAATGAAAAAATAGCTATCCCCTGAAGAACGCCCGACAACGAACATTGCGCGCTGGGCGCGGCGATGGTCAGTCGTTACGTGGATGTTCACGATCATGGCGTGTCACGCGCCAGTGCGCGCGAAGGTGCGCTGCTACCGCGTCGGCGACAAAAACACTGCGATGTTGTCCGCCCGTACAGCCGATCGCGATGTGTACACGAACGCGATTATCTCGCGTGAACGCATCGAGCGTGCTGTCCAAGTATGCTTTGACGGCACCGAGGAGCCGTGAAGTTTCCGGTTGCTGTTCCAAAAATTCCCGTACTGGCTGATCGCGGCCGGTGAGGGTTGCCAAACCACTCACGTAATAGGGATTCGGCAGGACGCGTGCATCAAACACCAAATCCGCGTCACCTGGAATCCCGTTTCTGTACGCAAACGAAGAAACAACGACCAGCATTCGACCCGCTTCGTGCCCCTCCGCCAAGGTACGCGCGAGCTCTCGTATGCGCAAACGAAGTACATGCGCGCTGGTGGCTGTCGTGTCAAACACAATGGCTTCCGGCGCGGCATCGCGGATACGCGCGCGCTCCTCTGCGATCGCTTCGACCAAGGTATTACCATCGCGCACGAACGGATGCCGACGTCGCGTCTCGGCAAAGCGCTTCACGAGCGTTGGGTCATCCGCGTCAAGACTAATAACGTGCAACGCAAAATCGCCACGCTCGTTCAAAGTATCGAGAGCCTGCGTGTACGCTCTAACAAAGGCGTGCTGCTGTGCGTTCACAGAAATCGCAACATGCTGCGTATGCTCGGCGAACATTCTCTCAACCGCCGGACACACGAGGTCTGCTGGCAGATTATTGATTACGGCGAAGCCTGCGTCTTCGAGCGCGCCTAGGGCGACATTCTTTCCTGCGCCAGATACGCCAAGCACCAACACTAGTACGCGGCGAACCTCCGCCTCGCCCTTTGAGCTCATCCGCCAGACTCCATCATCTTGGCTTGCCGCTCGATGAATTCACGCGTAGGATCGATCCCTCTTAGATTCAACACGAAATTACGCACGGCGGTCTCAACCAACACTGCGAGGTTTCGACCTGCAGCGACGGGAATCACCACTTTGCGAATTTTTACGCCGAGTACTTCTTGATAGGTCGCATTTACGTTCATGCGGTCTAGACGCTTGAATTGCTCGTCGCTCAAATCTTCAAGATGAACGATCAACTTGAGTGATTTGCGCGGGCGAACCGCCGTTTCACCAAAGGTTGTTCGAATATTCAAAATGCCGATGCCACGAACTTCCAAAAAGTCGCGCAACACTTCGGGGCAGCGTCCCTCAATTAGGTCAGGAGAAACTCTGTCAACCTCAACGATATCGTCAGCGATGAGCCCATGTCCGCGACTGATCAATTCAAGCGCAAGCTCGCTTTTTCCAATCGCTGACGCACCGGTAATGAGCACACCCATTTCGAGCACATCAAGGAACACTCCGTGCAAAGTGGTGCTAGCAGCTAAAACTCTCGACAGGTAAAGACGAAGAACGTCTACGGCATGCGGGCTCGGGTGATCCGAGGTAAGGAGCGGCACGTGCTCGCTATCACAGCGCGAGATCATGTAGGGCGGCGGCTCGCCGACACCGCAGAGCAGCACCGCGCCAATCTCATCAACCAGCAGCTTGTGGAATGTGTCGCGCTGAACGGCCTCGTCGAGCGTATTCAAGTAGGCAATTTCAGCGGGGCCAACTACTTGAACGCGGAACGGATGAATGAAGTTCATGTGACCGACCAGGCCTACATGCGTTTGCGACGACGTATCGCGTGACAGCAAGCGGGTGCCCCCGTCGCGACCCGCCGCCCAACGCAACCCGAGTCGTTCCTGGTTATCGGTCACCAACTTGTTTATTTCTACGGCACGCATGGCTGTAGTGGGCCGCTATTTCGCGAACAGTTCGTAGACGGTTTGCTGCGAGTTTGCCGCAGAAAGACTTTCACGGAACAACTTACTCGAAAAGCGTTGCGCGAGCTCGGAAAGAATTTGTAGATGCGCATCGGTCGCGGCCTCGGGAACGAGCAACACGAAAACATCTCGCACTGGCATGCCATCAGGTGCCTGAAAAGCGATCGGCTCTTTAGGGCGAGCGAAGTAACCGATTGATCGCTCAAGTCCTCGGATTCGACCGTGGGGAATTGCGATACCTTGCCCGAGCCCCGTCGAGCCGAGCTTTTCTCGCGCCAAGAGACTATCAATCGTGACCGTGGGCACCAAGTCGTAGCGCAGCTCCGACTCGAGCGCGATAATTTCGAACAAGCGACGCTTGTTGGTTGCATCGACATTGAGCAACACATTTTCTGGTGCAAGAAGATCGGCGAGTAGCGTCACTGCGTTACGCGCGCTTTGCGTTTGCAGCAAGCGCGCCCCATGCTTTTGTCAAGCGCAAATTGTAGCGAGCCGAGTTGTGCGGCGCAGAAAAGAAAAAAGGCGCGAATTTCGCACCTTTTTTCAGTAACTTAGGGCTTTTTCCGGCCGCTAGTTCAACTCACTGCGCTTTCGCTCAAAGCCTTCGCTACGGTGAACCTGTAGCTTCTCTTTATGCCGAACCACCTGACGATCCAGACGGTCGGCCAGCTGATCAATCGCGGCGTAGAGGTTCTCATCTTCGCAGGCAGCGTGAATATCTCGCCCGCTCACATGCACGTTCGCTTCCACTTTTTGTCGCAACTTTTCGACGGACATAACGACGTTAACGTCAATGACATGATCGAAATGTCGGTTCACACGATCAAGCTTCGAGGTAACGTAGCTGCGAAGCGAGTCGGTAACTGCAACATGGTGGCCGGTGATGTGCAAATTCATTTAAACAACCTCTCTCAGAACGGTCGAGAAGAAAAAATCACGCTACGTTAATGCGAATGGCGAGTCCAGCAAGCATTCGAAGAACAATCAACGCTTACGCAAGTTGACTGGATCAAGGCCCTGTTGTTCCCGATATTTCGCAACGGTACGTCGCGCGACGATGATGCCTTGCTCGCCAAGCAATTCGGCGATTCGGCTATCGGACAATGGATTGGATGGATCCTCCTCTGAAATGAGCGTTTTAATCATGGCGCGGATTGCCGTCGAAGAGGCAGCGCCGCCAGCGTCGGTTGCCACATGGCTGCCGAAGAAGTATTTGAATTCGAATGTGCCGCGCACCGAGGTGAGATATTTTTGCGTGGTGACGCGGGAAACGGTGGATTCGTGGAGTCCGAGCGCATCGGCGACTTCTCGCAACACGAGCGGTCGCATCGCGACGGGCCCGTGATCGAAAAACGCTTGTTGTCTTTCCACAATTTCGCTAGCAACCCTAAGGATAGTATCGAACCGCTGAGCCACATTCTTAACCAACCAACGTGCTTCTTGCAACTGATTCGATAAAGGGGTTGCCCGCCCTTCTTTCTGGCGCTGCAACATATCTGCGTACACCTGACTCACGACCAGCTTGGGCACCACGCTCCCATTGAGGTCTGCCACCCAACGAGTTTTGTGGCGGCGCACAATGATGTCAGGCACGAGTTGTGACGCGGCAACATCCGCGAACGCCGCGCCCGGCCGAGGATTAAGCGATTGAACGACAGTAATTGCTTTGCGTACCAAAGCCTCGCTCGCCCCATAAATCTTTCGGATACGAACGTAATCACGTTGCGACAAAAGATCGAAATGATCGCTCACCATTCGATAGGCGAGATGGCTCTCTTCGCAGGCCTTCAATTCTTGAAGTTGAATCAGTAGACATTCGCGCAGATCGCGTGCGCCTACGCCACTGGGCTCAAGGCTCTGCAGCAAAGAGAGCGCATATTGCCAATCCTCCGCAATCGAAGCGACAGGCATGCCCGCCAATTGCGCCGTCTCTTCGCAGGTGATATCCAAAAAGCCGTCGTCATTGAGCGATTCGATCAGAACACGCAGGAGCGCGACGATCTCCTCACCCTCGCGTAGCAAGGGCACTTGCTGCAGAAGGAACTCGCGCAAACCAAGCGCGCGACTTTGCTGCCACTCACCTGAATCATCGCCGTCGGCCGCAGCACCGCTGCCCCATTCTTCAAAATCGAGCGTCGATTCATCGGATGTATCGCGTTCCTCGGTAGCGGTCGGCGTAGCTTCGGGCGAGGGCGATTCTTGTGCAACCTCGCCTGGAACAAAGTCGCTGTCAAACGCAGTCGTATCCGCATTCAAATCGAGGGGGACCGAATCTTGCTCGCTCGCTGGCTGTGCGGTATCACTGGCTGCGATCTCATCAGCGATATGATCGTCACTGTCCAGCGGTGCGGCTTGCGACTGTGCAATTTCGAGGTCGGCAAGTGTCTCAATACTGATCTCGGGCGCGTCTTCGCTGTCTTCAAGCTCTAGAAGCGGATTCTCGGCGAGCGCCGCGGAGATTTCTTGCTGCAGCTCAAGTGTCGACAACTGCAGTAATCGGATTGACTGCTGAAGTTGCGGCGTCAGCGTTAGATGCTGCGCAAGCTTGAGTTGAAGTCCTGTTTTCACGACAAAACGCTTGAAGACATGCGCTCAGCATTGCGTCGCGTACAACCCGGTTTGCGCGCAGAATCGTTGCTCGCTCGGAGCGATGTGTCAGCGGCGGTACATTGGCCCGGTTTGATCATGCCTATAAACGGAAATGCTCGCCCAGGTAGACCTTGCGCACCGATTCATTGCCGATAATGGATTCGGGTGAGCCGTCGGCGAGCACGCGGCCTTCGCTGATGATGTACGCGCGATCACAGATGCCAAGTGTTTCGCGAACATTGTGATCCGTAATCAAGACGCCAATTCCGCGTTCACGCAGAAAGCGAACGATGCGCTGAATTTCGATCACCGCAATCGGATCAACGCCGGCGAACGGTTCGTCCAATAAGATGAAGCGAGGACGCGATGCCAGTGCTCGCGCAATCTCCAATCTGCGACGCTCGCCGCCCGAGAGCGCTACCGCCGGGGTGTCTTTAAGATGAGCAATCGATAGATCTTCGAGCAGCGCAAGCAACTCGTCATCAATCACTGCTTCATCACGCTGTCGCAGCTCAAGAATTGCACGTACGTTTTCACCAGCGGTAAGCTTGCGAAAAATTGACGCTTCTTGTGGCAAATAAGAGAGTCCACGCCGAGCGCGTTCATGGATCGGCAAGTGCGTGAGCTCTGTGTCGTCGACGCGGATATTGCCACCGTCAGCAGCGACCAGCCCCACAATCATGTAGAAACAGGTGGTCTTACCAGCGCCGTTGGGGCCAAGCAGTCCAACCACTTCGCCACTTGCGACATTGACCGAAACGTCGTGGACGACGGTTCGCGACTTGTAGCGCTTCTTAAGCGCAACGGCTGAAAGCTGGCTCATTGCGTTTCGGCGGATTAGGTTGAACGACGCGGGGAGTGCTACGCGGGGCCGGGGGAGCTGGCATTGCAGTCGTGCTCGCTGCAGCCTCTGCATTCGCCCCCGCTGTTGCAGGCTTTTCATCGCGCTCGCGCGGCTGCAAAACGAAGGTGACGCCCTTGCCAGAGGCTTTGCGGTCTTTGCTATCGCGCGCTTCGAATGTGTTTGCTTGGGTGTTGTAGACGATGTAGCTTGCTCGGGTCTCATCGTCGCCGACGAACAGGATTGCGTTGCCGTAGAGTTCGACGATGCCACGTGCACTGTCGTATTCGACACGCTCAGCAACACCCTGCGCCCAATTGCCCTGATCCGTGCGTTGACGGAAACATACGGGCTTCGCAGTTAGCACCGCAAAATACTGCTCGTCTTCAGTGGTTCGAATATCTGCGCGGTCGGCGGTGATTTTCAGTGTACCCTGCGTCACTGTAACGTTACGGCTTAGCTTGTAGACGCCTTTGCCCTGGTCGCCTTCAAAATCAATACTGTTGATATTGACCTTTTGCGTCCGGTCCGCACGCTCGGCAAACGCGCTCGGCGTCAATAAGCCGGCAGCAACGGCCGATGCAACGAGCGCAGCGCCAACGTTACGTGCGAATGCGCTGCACACTGATCGGTCAGGAATGGATAGTCTTTCTAGCTTCATTTTTTCTCCCTAGGGCTTAGCTCAAGCGTGAAGCCCTGAGATGTTTTCCCAGTTTGATTTTCGGCATCGATTTCGATGCCCTTGGTTACGACCACTCGATCACCACTGACAGTCCGCGTGGTGTCGTTAGTAACGGCGCGCTGCGACTCGGGGAACACGGTCAAGGTTTCGCTTTCGTAGCGAATCGGATCACGTCCTTCGAATGCGCCCTGTACCGCGATGACCTGACCGCTGAAATCCGCTTGTTCAAGACCCCGTTTTTTTGGGTCGTTCAGCAATACGCCTTTCGCGGCGATGACTTCCATCGTCGGTTTGCCCGCAAGTGTGCTGCTGTAGCGAGGCGCTTCGATCTCGGTGCGATTGTCGCCCGGGTAATGAGTGGCTTTGGTGCCACGTACCGTTTGATCAACACGCCCCGATACGCTCGTCTTGTCAATCACGAAGCGTTCCATGAAATGATCCGGTGCTGACTTGGCAGGCTTATTGCGAGCTGCCGCGTCCGCGCTCACGCGCGCATCAAGCCAATATGTGAGCGCCGCGAATAGCGCCACGGCTGCGAGCGGAAAGAACATCGTGAGGCGATCTTGACGTCGTCGCGTCGTCAGTAAGCTCATTGCCCTTCCTCCGCCGCGTAGCGTGCGAGCAAGGGTCCAAGCTGTTCTTGCGCGCTGAGCATCGCCTCGACCGCTTCGCGCACGGCCCCATCGCCGCCACGCCGCGCTAGACACCAGTGTGCTTGCGCTTTCACCGCTTCGGCGGCATTCGCCACAGCAATGGCAAGACCCGCGCGCGACATCGCAGGCAGATCTAACCAATCGTCACCCATATAGGCCACTGTATCGAGTGGTACGTCAAAACGCTCGGCGAGTGCTGCGAGCGCTTGCCCTTTTTTTCGCTGACCCGTTTCGAGGTAAACGCCCAACTCTTGCGCGCGCCGCACCACGGCGGGCCCGCCCCGCGCCGTTAAAAACGCAATTTGCCAGCCCGCTTGCTGCGCGAGTTTGATTCCAAATCCGTCTGCCACGGAAAACGTTTTGATTTCACCCACATCGGTGTAGTGAAGCGCGCCGTCAGTGAGCACGCCATCGACATCACACACCAGTGCGCGCACCCGTTGCATACGCTGTTCGAGCGTTGGCGAAGACATCGACTACACCACCTTCGCACGGAGCAAATCGTGCATGTGAAGCGCGCCGACAACCACGCCATCTGGCGTTAAAACGACGAGCTGAGTTTTCCGCTTTTCTTCCAGCAACGACACCGCCTCGACAGCCAATTCATCGGGGCCGATGGACACGGGCGTGCGCGTCATGAAGTCAGCCACTTTAGCGCTATTGAAATCGCTTACTTTTGGAAGCGTGCGGCGCAGATCGCCGTCGGTATAAATACCCGCGAGCGTGCCGTCCGTGTTGAGCACCGCTGTCATGCCCATTCCCTTGCCCGTGATTTCAAAGAGCGCTTGCTCGAGCGTTGCCTCCAGTGGCACCGCAGGAATTGCAGCGCCCGTGCGCATCACGTCGCGCACATGAGTGATGAGCTTTCGCCCCAACGACCCACCCGGATGCGAGCGCGCGAAATCCTCTGCCGTAAAACCGCGCGCTTCTAGTAACGCCATGGCGAGCGCATCGCCGAGCGCCATCGCCGCTGCTGTGCTGGCGGTCGGAGCCAATCCCAACGGGCACGCCTCTTCGCTCACTTTCGCATCCAGGGCAACGTCTGCTTCCTTGGCGAGCGTGGAATTCTCGTTGCCAGTGATCGCAATGAGTTTCGCGCCGACACGCTTGATCGGCGTCAGCAGCAAATTCACCTCGGCCACTTCACCCGAGTTTGAAAGCGCGATCACCACGTCGTCGGCCGAAATCATGCCTAGATCGCCATGGCTTGCCTCTGCGGGGTGCACAAAAAACGCGGGGGTGCCAGTTGAAGCGAGCGTTGCCGCCAGTTTCCGCCCAACGTGGCCGGATTTACCGATTCCGGTGACGACCACCCGGCCCTTTGCGACCAGCATCGTGGAAACCGCGCTTACAAACGACTCACCCACGCGGGCTTCGAGCGCTTCGATTGCGGCGGCTTCGGTGGCGAGCACCGAGCGAGCGCGTCGCAAAACAGCAACAGAGTCAACTGCAAAATTCATGCAAGCCAGTATAGCGATTGCCATGTCACTTCGCACAGCTCCGGTGCCGGCTCGGCAACAAGCGTATTTTTGCGCTTAGTCCTTATTCAATAAGGACTAAAACCTGATAAAATTCTTTTTCGACTTATTCTTTTTATAAGCCATTAGTCCGTTTTAATAAGATTTAACCTAAAGCGTTGCTTAGTAAATTTTGGTGCTGAGGCGTCGGATGCTTCGTCCACTCGAACCTCATCGAAAGGGTAGCGGTATCCGAATGACCTCCGAGACTGCAAACCGCCCTAGCCCTCCGGTGTTGCGCGCAAACTTTAGGTTTCAAAAAGTGTGCGTCGGTGTTCCAAGCTTTCTTCAGAGTGCCTCGGGTGCGGCGCTGCAGGAGGCCGTTGGGCAGGGAAAAAGCGTGAAAACATCAGAACGTCATCGGTTGCGCGTCGATTCTTCACGTTTCTTTGCCGCAGTGTTACACGACGCCCCGGATCGAAAACAGCGGTGAAGGAGTCTTTCTGGATGCCGCGTGATCGCGGCGCGCGTGCAAACGCCGTTGAGCCGAGAAAATTGCCACGCGCCATCGCGGCGTCGTTCGGAGCTCAGCCAGCCCTTTCTCGGCGAGCATTAACGCCCCGCAACTTGATGCAACGGCCGTTCTCTCGGCTAAACCGCGAACCTCGGGCGTGCGCTACGTTGCTGCCGCGCACGCTCTTGGGCGCGTTCCGATCATGCTTCCTAAAAGCTTTGTCCTGTACGCTCAATTACACAAGGACTAACGCCTTTAAAACTAAATTCTCGAAAATCCGTTTTTGAGTCGATTGCCCCTATTAAACCGGGGGAAATAATAAAAATCTATAAGAAGTATTCGAGTGCCGTGTTTAAGAACTGTCGTCCGCGCGCGGTGGGTCTCACACGTAGGTGATCGCGCTCGAGCAGACCCACTGCCTCGCACTCATCAAGCGCACGGCTCACCAGCGAAATGGTGAATCCGGTTCGCTCCTCGAAATCACGAATCGCGAATCCTTCGCTCAATCGCAGCGCATTCAACATGAATTCGAAACCCACCTCATTGCGCGCAACCACGCGGCTTTCATGCACGGCGTTTCCACTCATCGCGCGCTGCATGTATTCGCGCGGTTGCTTCACTCGTTCGGTGCGAACGATGCGCGGAGACTCGGTCGCGCCGCCTCCCAAACCGCCCGGCATCGAAAGCTTGCCGTGCGCGCCCGCGCCGATGCCGACATAGTCGCCAAACTTCCAATAGTTCACATTGTGTTGACACTCGCGACCGGGCTTCGCGTAGGCCGAGGTTTCGTAGTGAACGTATCCCGCTGATTCAAGCAGCGCTTCGACGCGCATCTGCATATCCGCCGCAAGATCGTGATCCGGGAGCGGCGGCGGCTTCTTCGCAAACACGGTATTCGGTTCCATCGTCAATTGATAGAACGAAAGATGCGGTGTATCAAACGAGAGCGCCATCTCAACATCGCGCTCGCATTCAGCCATCGATTGCGGCGCGCCGCCAGTATGCGACGCCGGCAGCGCGAACATCAGATCGAGATTCACGTTGCCAATGGTCGAAAGCCCAATCTCAATCGCGCGCTTCGCTTCTGCAGAATCGTGCACGCGACCGAGCGCCTTCAAGTGTGCATCGTTAAAACTTTGAATGCCAATCGAGAGGCGATTGATGCCAACCGACTTGTAATCTGCGAATTTCTGCGCTTCGAACGTGCCGGGATTCGCCTCTAATGTGATCTCCGCTTGCGGCGAAAGTCTGGTGCGCGCCCGCACACCCGCGAGGATTTCGCCAATCGCATCGGCGGAGAACAAACTTGGCGTGCCACCACCAAAAAACACCGTGTGAATCGTGCGCCCCCAGAAATTCGGCAGCTCCGATTCGAGATCGCTCATCAAAGCGTTGACGTATTCGCGTTCTTGCACCGCGCCTTCATGCGAATTGAAATCGCAATACGGACACTTGCGAATACACCACGGAATGTGGATGTAGAGCGAGAGCGGCGGGAGGGAAGTGAATTGGGGGGTTAACAATTTCTTTGACGCAGATTACGCTGATTTCGCAGATTGACGCTGATTAGTTTTTCGCCACAGATTTACACAGATGAACACAGATTTTCTTCTGGCGTTGCGCTTCGGATTCCAACGAAGTCCTTTATAGGTGCGGACTTGACCGCGCTCGCGCACGGAAAGCGCGGTCAAGCCCGCGCCTACAAGTGCTCCGATTCAAAAAGCGAAACGCCGTACGAAACATAATCTGTGTTCATCTGTGTAAATCTGTGGCAAAAAAAATCCGCGTTAATCTGCGTCAAAAAGGACCTCATCCACCCAGTTGCACCCGCAACGCCGCAAGCGTTTCCTCCAGCTCTGCGACTTTCGCCTCTAAAGCCGTGACGCGTTCGGCCAATTGCGCCTCGCGCTCAACTTTGGAAGGCGGCAACGCGACGGCGCTCGGCTCGGGAATCTCGCCACCGAAGAGCATGTGTTGCCACTTCGCCGCACGCGCGCCCGCTTCGCGCGGCAATTGCACCACGAGCGGTGGCGTCAGTTCACTCATCGCCTTCAGTGTGTTCTCCACCTCTTGCAAGTCGGCAAAGGCATGCATCCGCTCGGCGCGTGATCGCAATTCACCCGGCATCTGCGCGCCGCGCAGCATCAACTCGCAAAGTAGCGCTGTTTCCGCCCGCTGCAAACCGAGCCGCTCCGCAAACGTTTCCGAATACTTCGGCACCCGCGTTGCCGCGCCCGTGTAAAGACTTGTGAAACCGCGTTCGCGCAAACGCTCCACCGCACTTGCAACTTCGCCCTCAGTCAATGAAGTCACTGGTGCGCGATTGTTCGACTGATTGCAACCGTTCACCAGCGAATTGATCGTCATCGGATACACATCGGGCACCGTGATTCGCTTTTCGATCAAGGTGCCAATGACGCGGGCTTCGATGGGGTCGAGGACTGATTGCATTCTTTGCCTGGGAATTTTTTGACGCAGATTACGCTGATTTCGCGGATTAGCGCTGATTTTCTTCTATGCTTTTCAATCAACGCGCTCACATTTAGTCGGAAGATAAGGCGAGGTTTCCACAGGGGTACACACACGCAACCGGTTTGAACTCGAAGGCTAATCTGCGTGAATCTGCGAAATCAGCGTAATCTGCGTCAAAACTTTATGGCCTTGCGCCATCGATGGAAAAGCGCTCGGAAAGCGCCTCCACCAACTTCGCGAACGCGCGTCCCCGATGCGAGCGAGCGCCCTTTTGGTCGATCGGCATTTCAGCGCCGGTGAGCCGCAATTCCGTGTCAAGAAAATACGGGTCATAGCCAAAACCACCGTCGCCGCGCGGCGTGTCGATGACTTCGCCATACCAACGACCTTCAGCGATGATCGGTTCAGGATCGTCTTCGCGCGTCACGAGCGCGAGCACGGCGGTGTAGTGCGCGCGGCGATTTTGTTGACCTTGCAAATCGCGAATGAGCTTCGCGTTGTTGTCGGCATCACTCTTATGTTCGCCCGCGTAGTACGCGGAATTCACACCGGGCGCGCCATTCAATGCATCGACGCAAATCCCCGAATCGTCTGCGAGCGCGGGCAGTCCCGTGTGTTTCGCGGCGTTGCGCGCCTTTGCCAGTGCGTTTTCGAGAAACGTGCAGTGCGGCTCGGGCGCTTCAGGCACATTAAACGCACTCTGCGCGATCACTTCGATGCCAAGCGGCGCGAGTAAGCGTTCGAACTCTTTGAGTTTCTTTGCGTTGCCGGTGGCGATGACGAGTTTGGTGAGTTTCATGTTTTCTCGTCCCCTTGAACGAGAGGTTTACGCCGACGCAATCGCATTTAACTGCACATCGCGAAGCGATTTAAGCCCGTCACTCGCGAGCGCTAAGAGCGCATCCATCTCGGCGCGAGAAAATGGTTTTCCCTCGGCCGTACCTTGCACTTCAACGAAGCCGCCCGAGCCGGTCATTACTACGTTCATGTCAGTTTCACAGTTCGAGTCTTCGTCGTAATCAAGATCTAGCACGGGTGTGTTCTCATATACACCAACCGAAACCGCAGCCACGGAATCGGTAAGTGGCGATTCAGCCAATGTGCCCGCTGCGACCAGCTTGTTGCAGGCAATCGCGAGCGCGACATAAGCGCCTGTGATCGAGGCGCAACGCGTGCCGCCATCCGCTTGCAGCACATCACAATCGAGCGTGATCTGGCGTTCGCCCAGTTTTTTGAGATCAATAATCGCGCGCAGCGAGCGCCCGATTAAGCGCTGAATTTCTTGCGTGCGACCACTTTGTTTGCCGCTGGCCGCTTCGCGACGCGAGCGGGTGTGCGTGGAGCGCGGAAGCATCCCGTATTCGGCCGTCACCCAGCCTTCGCCCGAGCCCTTTTTGTGGCCTGGCACACCGTTTTCGACGCTCGCCGTGCAGAGCACGCGCGTGTTGCCGCATTCAATCAATACCGAGCCCTCCGCGTGAATGGTGAAATTCGTCGTAACTTTGATTGCACGTAATTCGTTAGCGGCACGTTCTGAAGGGCGCATGAGACTTCCTAGTGTTTTTGTGCGGCCGATTGTACGGGGCTGAGGAAACGCTGAATGAGTCTCCGCAATTTGGCGCGCGGCGGATTGGGAGGAGCTGGAAGCCCTAAATTCTGAGGCATAGCGGGGCTATGTTGAAGAATTTTGAGCTTTCTGATCGACCAAGTCCGCCGATGCGACGGACGCGAGAGCCTTGGTAAGCGTTTCCTAAAACAGTTTCTCCACGATTCGTGGATCGCGCCATCGCCAACCATACTTATTGAAAAGTTTCACCAGAGAAACAATCGTGACCCACGTCAAGTATTTCGAACGATGTGAGCCGCGCGCCCAGTCGTGGATCACGCGCGCCTCAGGAACGTAAACAGCACGCCCTATTTCACGCGCACGAAGTGTGATGTCGCAATCTTCAAAATAAAGAAAGAAACGCTCATCGAATCCCGCGAGCTGCAGAAATGCGCTGCGGCGAAAAAACATCAAAGCTCCCGACATAAATTCGGGCTCCATCGGCTTTGAGTAGTCGCAATCGCGCATCTCGAAATAGTCTGCATCGATTGCAAAATTAAGCCAATCGGATAGCGAGCGCGGCAGGAAACGCCGGGCGATTAATGCTCTTAGCGTCGGGTAGCGTTTGCAAAGCAGTTGTCGCTCGCCATCCGGATAAAAAAGCGCGGGGGCCACCAGCACTACGTCGCGATTTTTTTGCATGGTACGGATGAGCTGTTCAATGGCCTCGGGCTCAAAACGTACATCGGGATTGATTGCCGCATGAAACTCAGCTTGCGGCAACAATGAAAACGCAAAGTTTTGCGCATGGCCGAAGCCCGCATTACCTTTGGGATTGAGCTCGTAGCGGAACTTGGAGAATCGCGCCACTAACGCCTTTGCGCCGTCCGAATTTCCGTTATCAACCACCACGCCCTGACGAAAACTCGCACAATGCTCGCAGGATGCAAGCGCCGCCTCAAGCGAGTCGAGCTTCGGATCGAAAATTACGATGGCGGCGGTCCACATGGGAGGCGATTGTATGTACTCCCTTCGCGAGGTGCGCGCGACGCCGGCTCAGCGAACATTTCTATTCCACTATGGGGAGCGCTTTCATGTTGCTGCGGCTAGTCTTGACGTTTTGCGCGACGATGTTTACTTTGACAGCGTTCGCGACGGAAGTGGTGAACATCGATACGCGGCGTGGTGCGAAGCTTGAGTTGCTTCTCGACATCCCTGCTTCCGATAAGCCAGTGCCCGCGATACTGATCGCGCCAGGGCAGGGCTATCACGCTCGCCTGCCGCTTTTTGACCGCATCGCCGAACTCGCGACTGCGAACGGTATCGGTGTCGTTCGTTTCAACTGGTCATACTTTACCGCCGATTCAAAGAACGGCAAGCCATCTGAGAAGCTCGTGCGCGAGATCGAAGAGATGGAGATTGCACGAGCTTGGTTGCGAAATTCAAAGAAATTTGATCCGAAGCGGATTGCGATTGCTGGCAAGTCGCTAGGGTCGATCGTTGCGTGGCAGGTGTTTGATCGCGACGCGGAAGCGGGCGCGCTACTTCTTCTCACGCCTGTGTGCATCGATACATCCAAGGAGAGTCCACGCGATGCAACGCTCGAAAACTACACTGGATTGCAATCTGTCAAGCGTCCGCTGCTGCTTCTCGCTGGAGATAGCGATCCGTTGTGCCCGACTGAGTTTCTCTACGCGGCTGCGGTCCGACTGAAAACTTCGCCACGGGTGGTAGTGGTCGGTGGCGATCATGGGTTCGGCGACAAGTCAGCCAAGGACTTTGAGAAAACACGCAACGCAAACTTGGACCTCGCAGCGCGATCTTCCATCGACTTCGTTCTGAAGCAATTCAGCCAGCGATAGCGCGGGTCGGCTCAACGTCCGCATCCAGTGCGAGGCGGATAAAAAGCCGCTGTCGAAGCGGCTTTTTTACCTACGCAGAAACTCGGATCACTTAAGGCCCGCCGCTGCACGGAGCGCCGCAGCCCTATCCGTACGTTCCCACGTGAACTCGGGTTCATCACGTCCGAAATGTCCGTACGCCGCGGTCTTTTGGTAGATTGGGCGCAGCAGATCGAGCATCTGGATGATGCCTTTCGGGCGCAGATCGAAGTGTTCGTTCACGAGGGCGGCGATTTTCTCGTCGGAGATCACGCCGGTGCCTTCGGTGTAGACCGTCACGTTCATTGGTTTCGCAACACCAATCGCATAGGCGACCTGGATTTGGCATTGCTTCGCAAGCCCTGCTGCAACGATGTTTTTGGCGACGTAGCGCGCGGCATAGGCGGCCGAGCGATCCACTTTGGAAGGATCTTTGCCGGAGAATGCGCCACCGCCGTGAGGGCAAGCGCCACCGTAGGTATCAACGATGATTTTGCGTCCAGTGAGGCCGCAATCGCCCTGCGGTCCGCCGACGACGAAACGGCCCGTCGGATTCACCAAATAGCGCGTGTTAACGAGCATTTCTTTCGGAAGCACGGGCTTGATGATGTTTTCAACGACAGCTTCGACGAACTCTTTCTTCATCGTTTTGCCATCGCTCCACTCGGGCGCGTGCTGCGATGAAAGAACAACGGTGTCAATCGAATGCGGCTTGCCATCGACATAGCGCATCGTGACTTGCGATTTCGCATCCGGGCGCAAATACGGCATACGGCCATCACGGCGAAGCGCAGCCTGGCGCTCAACCAGGCGATGCGCGTAGTAGATCGGCGCTGGCATCAGCTCTGGCGTTTCATCGCATGCATAACCGAACATCAGGCCTTGATCGCCGGCGCCGGTGTTCAGATGATCGTCGCTTGCGTGATCGACGCCTTGGGCGATGTCATTAGACTGTTTGTCATAGGCGACGAGCACCGCGCAGCCTTTGTAGTCGATGCCGTATTCGGTGTTGTCATAACCGATGCGCTTGATCGTTTCGCGAGCAACTTCGATGTAATCGACGTGCGCGTTGGTGGTAATTTCACCGGCGAGCACCACCAAACCGGTGTTGCAAAGCGTTTCCGCGGCGACGCGCGAACGCGGGTCTTGCGCAAAAATGGCGTCGAGAATGGCGTCGGAGATTTGATCCGCAACCTTATCCGGATGACCTTCGGAGACGGATTCAGAGGTAAATAGATAGTCGCTCATAGATTCACTCAGTTGTTATCGTCTCGACCATCGCGGGCCGAGTAAACATCGTGAAACGAGTGTTACGAGCGGCGACGCTTTAGCTTAAAGCCGCAAATTTTGCGACTCAATGAATGCGGTTTTCGCGCATATTCACTATCGTTGGCCAGCAAGTAGTCGAATAACTCAGCCACCGACGCTTAGAATTTTAGCAAGCTCGCGCGTGCCTGCGGCTGAGCGTCAACCCGGCAGCCCTCTCCCGCCTCAGATCGTGTCTTCATTTCTCGCCAAACTCAGTATTCGCATTGCCAGCTGGCTTGCGGCGCAGCCGCTTGCGCGCCAGTCGTCGATTGGGGCTTGGTTCGGAAGGAAGATTTTGTGGTCGTCCAGGATGAGAGAGCGGCTCGAAAGCAACTTAGCCATCGCGAAGCTCTCAGACCGCGTGCCGCTTCGCTTGGTGGCTGAATCGATGGGCCAGCTCGCCATTGAAACCATCGCCCTGTGGCGGACGCCTGATCGCATCGCGTTGGCACGCGTACGCAGCGTTGAAGGGTGGGACGACGTACTGACTCAACGAAAGGCGTCGCGCGGCATCATTTTCCTGTCGTCCCATCTGTCCACCTTTGAGATCGCCTCGCTCTACATCGGTTCACAGATGCCGATGACGGCGATGTTTCGTCCGCCCCGGCTCGCCTGGGCAGAGCCGATGATGCGTGCGGGGCGAGATCGCATGCAAATTAAATCTGTGCCAGCCGACGTCAGTGGTGTGCGCGCGATGCTCAAGGCGCTACGACGCGGCGAGCCGATTGGCGTACTCCCCGATCAAGTACCCAGTAGCGGCGAAGGGGTGTGGGCACCATTTTTCGGCCGCCCCGCCTACACGATGACGCTGGTGCAAAAGCTCGCGCGAACGACCGAGGCGGCGGTGGTGATGATTGCGTGCAAACGGCTTGCCGACGGTCGCGGCTATGCGCTTCGCTTCGAAGTGTTGCCCTCTTTTTCGAGCGCAACCGAAGTGGCAGCGGCTGAGCTCAATGCGGCGGTCGAGCGCGCCATTGAGTATGCGCCCACACAGTACTTGTGGAGCTACAACCGGTTCAAGGTCCCGCCTGCGTCAAATACGTCCACCCCTGCGACGATTGTCCTTGATCGATGAGCGCAAGTGGCCTATTTGTTCGGTTTTCGAGTTTTGTCCTTTCAAAGCTATCGCCCCGATTAATAAAGGCGTTAGCTACGATTGTTTTCTGTCTTGGCTGGCATCTTGCCCGCTCGCGACGGCGTATCGCGCTCACCAACTTGCGACTTTGCTTTCCTCAGATGGCGGAAAGCGCGCGAACCGAGGTCGCGCGGGCACACTTCGGCGCGTATGTGCGCGCCGCGCTCGAACATGGTTTTCTGTGGAATGCGAGCGCGCCGGCGATTCGCGATTTCGTGCAGATTCACGACGAACACCACTGGCGAATGCATCGCGAAGGCCCGGAGCCGCGACCCGTCATTTGGCTTTGCCCGCATTTCGTCGGGCTTGACGCTGCTGCAATTCGTATTTCGGTCGACACCGCAGGCTGCTCGATGTACAGCAAACAGAGCAATGCGGATCTAGATCGCCTCATGTACGAAGGGCGAACACGATTTAATCAATCGGAGATCTTTGCTCGTACCGACGGCATCAAGCCCGTCATTCGCGCGATGAAAAAGGGCTTACCGTTCTACTACTTACCGGACATGGATTTCGGCGCACGCGAATCAGTGTTTGTGCCTTTTTTTGGCGTCAACGCGGCAACGCTCACTGCGGTGTCCCGTCTCGCGAAACTCACGAATGCCGTGGTCGTTCCGGTGATCGCGACCCAGCGACCGCTCGCGCCGGGTTACCTTCACGGATACGATGTTCGCTTCTATCCCGCGCTTGAAAATTTTCCGTCTGGCGATGATGTGGCTGATGCGAAGCGAATCAACGAACTGGTTGAATCGCATGTGTTGCAGAATCTTCCGCAATATCTTTGGACACACAAGCGATTCAAAACGCGCCCGCCAGGCGAGCCGAGTCTTTACTGATGGCAACGCTCATCTCATCATCTGATACTGATCTCGAAAAAGCACTCGCCGCGTTGCGCGCGGGTGAGTGCGTGGGCCTGCCCACTGAAACGGTGTACGGGCTTGCGGCGGACGCCGCAAACGCTCGCGCCGTTGCAAAAATTTTCGCGCTGAAGGGACGTCCGGCTGACCACCCTTTGATCGTGCACCTCGCGAGCGCAGATGACGCGGTGGGTTGGGCGAGTGAATGGAGCGACACCGCGCAACGGCTCGCGAACGCGTTCTGGCCGGGGCCGATGACGCTCATCGTGCGTCGCGCGCCTCAGGTATTGGATGCCGTTACAGGCGGGCAAGATACGGTCGGCCTACGAGTGCCATCGCATCCTGTAGCGATGAAAGTGCTATCTGCGTTTCGAGGCGACGAAGCCATCGCGCGCGGGCTCGCCGCCCCCTCTGCGAACAAGTTCGGACACGTGAGCCCCACCACAGCCGCGCACGTCGTGTCGGAATTCAGCGCGGATTCGCTCTTGGTAATTGATGGTGGTGAATGCGATATCGGCGTTGAATCGACGATCATTGACGTGAGTGGCAAATCGCCGCGAGTGCTGCGCCCGGGACGTGTGCGCACAGGCGAGTTGGAGGCAGTACTCGGCCACGCGCTAAAGGCAAATGAACGCGACTCGTCAAAACCTCGAGTCTCGGGCTCGCTTGATTCGCACTATGCGCCGCGGAAAAAAACGCTCATGCTTTCTGGCGATGCGCTAGATATCTTTCTCGCTGCCGCGCGCGATGCCGGAAAGCGCGTCGGACTCATTCATCATTCAGCGCGCGCAGCCGCGCAAAAATCGAACGTTCGTATGGGTCTCGACGGACAATCGAGCGCGCACTACGAGCACGATATCTATCGCTCGCTTCGCAGTCTCGATGACGATTCGAAAATCGATCTGATCATTCTGGAATCGCCTCCGACCGGTGCAGATTGGGACGCCGTGAATGATCGTTTGCGCAGGGCGACCCACAACGCCGCCTCCCAGCTCTAGGGAGACGCTGATCAACAGCGTACTACCCGTACTATGCTCGCTCTATGAAAATCGTACTCGCCCCGGATTCATTCAAAGGTTCGCTCTCGTCAGACGAGGTTTGTCATGCGCTCGAACGCGGTCTTCGCCGTGTGCTGCCTGATGCCGAGATCGTTCATCGCCCGATGGCAGACGGCGGCGAAGGCACGCTCGACGCGGTGGTGGCTGCCTCAAGCGGCGCGCGGCGCAAACAGGCGCTCGTACGAAACGCCGCTGGGCAATCCGCCGAGGTGAGCTATGCACTCATTCGCCATGGCATCTACGAGGCAGCTGTGATCGAAGTGGCGCAAGTCGTCGGCATTGTTGATGCCGCCAATATGGCGGTCCCAGTGGGTGCGCGTTCGTCTTACGGCGTGGGCGAACTTTTACGCTTACTCATCGATGAGGGCATCCGCCACTTTTTCATAGGACTCGGCGGAACGAGCACCAACGATGGCGGCGCAGGTTTACTTTCTGCCCTGGGTGTGAAGTTCATCTCGAGCACGCGCAAGCCGATTGAGCCCACACCTGACGGTTTAGCGAGCCTCATTTCCGTAGACGTCACCGCGCTTGATCCGCGCGTTGCCGAGTGCGAAATTACGCTCTTGTCCGACGTGAACAATCCGCTCTGCGGTGAGCGCGGGGCGACTGCGATCTTTGGGCCTCAAAAAGGCGTTCTAGAGGCAGACGTCGCACGTGTTGATAGTGTGATCGAAAACTACGCGATGCGACTTGAGGCCGCGCTCCAGCGCAGCGCGCGCGAAAAGCCAGGCGCGGGCGCGGCCGGTGGCTTGGGCTACGCGCTGCAGCTGCTCGGTGCAAAGTTTGCGTCCGGCGCAGACACCGTCGCCACGCTCATTGCCCTTCCTGAGGCTTGCGCCAATGCCGCGTGGTTAATCACTGGCGAGGGTCGAAGTGATGCTCAAACGCTTCTCGGCAAGACGCCGTACGCCGCCGCACAGGCGCTTCGAAAGCATGGCGCGGCGGGCGCGAAAGCTACGTTGATTTCGGGCGGCATTGATCCGCACGCACTGCCCTCACTCGCCCCGACCTTCAACGGCGGTTGTTTCTCGATCGCGCCCGGGCCGATCTCACTCGATCGCGCCATCGCGGAAGCGGATACGTTTTTGGCAAACACCGCCGAGCAGGTGGCGAGACTTTTGGCTTCGTAGAAAAAACACGCTACCCAAGATCGTATGGGGGCAACGGGCGCTTTCTGGGGAAGCTCGATATCTCATAGAAAACGTAACTAGCCCCGATTAATTGGCGCTTTTGATGAATTTTTTATAAAAAACTGAGTGCTAGAACGCCAATCCAGAGACTGAGTCCAGAGCCTTACACGCGCATGACCTCGCGCTCGCTGCGCTCGCACAGCTCTTCAATCACGTTCTCGATCAGATCGCTTTCAACCATGTACGGGTTGAAGCCCGAACCGTCGCGCCAACGAGAAGACTCGGGTGCCGCCGACGACAGCTCGCTGGAATAGCCCATGTGCCACTCCGGGAACAAGCGCCGCCAAGGCTCAACGTAGCGCAGGATCACCGGTTCGCTGTGGCGTTCATCGCGCACAATCTTGTTGTAGAGAAGATTGACTTCAACCCGATCACCTTCTAAGCATTGCAGCGCGAATTTGGGCGAAATGCACAAGAAACCAGTGATCCCGGTCTCAGCGTTATTGCGCTCGGATGCGCTCAAAATGCCCTGGGTTTGCACCTTGGTGAGCGGCGAGGCGAGATGACTTGCGTAGATGAGACGAACTAACTTCATGGCGACTCCGTGACGAATACTGCACGCACGAGCACTACCCAGCAAGAACAAGGCATTTTCGGGGCGTGAATCATTGCGCTCATTGCAAGCGCACGAAACGCTTGCAATCACGCGAACGAAAGTCTAGGGGTATCACCCCTAGACACGCCAGCCGTAGACAGCGAGTTTTTTGTCCAAGGATGCGGCCATCAAATCAAGCAACCGCGCACTTCCTCAAGCGTGGCATTTCGCGATTCAGTAGGTCGCAGCTTACTTCTTCTGATTACCAAACAGCAGGCGTTTGGCTTCGTCGGATTGACCACTGGGCTGGGTATTCAAGTTTTTGGCGATAGCGTAAGCACGCTCGGTCGCCGGGCGCGCTTTGATCGCGTCAAACCAGCGTTTCAGATTTGGGAAGTCAGCAAGGTTTTGTTGCTGACGTTCATGCGGAACGATCCACGGGTAGCAAGCCATATCTGCGATTGAATACGCGCCCGCCAAAAACTCTCGATCCGCTAAACGTTGATCAAGCACACCGTAGAGCCGCGCCGTTTCGTTCACGTAGCGATTGATCGCGTAGGGAAGTTTTTCGGGCGCATACATATTGAAATGATGATTCTGACCGGCCATGGGCCCCAACCCGCCCATCTGCCAGAAGAGCCACTGAATCGCTTCCTTGCGCCAGTAGGCATTTTTTCGATCAAGGAATTTCTTTGATTTGTCGGCCAGATACATGAGGATGGCACCGCTTTCGAACAACGTGAGCGCTTCCCCCTGCGGCATCGCCTGCATCGGCTTGTGATCGACGATGGCAGGAATTCGGTTGTTCGGTGCGATCTTCAAAAAAGCGGGATCAAACTGCGCGCCTTTGCCGATATTCACCGGAATCACGCGATATTTCATGCCTGCCTCTTCCAACATCATTGTGATTTTGTGACCGTTGGGCGTAGTCCAATAGTAGAGATCGATCATGGTTGCTCCGAAAAACGCGATTAACTCAAAGTTTAGGCGGTGTGCGCGCTTTGCAACATTGCGTCATCCTGGTCTACATCGGCGCGTTATTTGCTTGAATTCGGGGGAGTCGTCCCCCACTATTCGACAAACGTCCTTCGGAGTTTTCGATGCCAGCACCGTTTAGCACCCCTCTCGCCACCTTCAATCCCGATCTCGCAAACTTGCATGACAAGTTAACGATCGCCATGAACGAAGCGAGCTACGTGCAAGTCGACGAGGCGGTATTCGCGGCCGACTACCTTCACGCGCCCGACGAGTTCACGCGGCCTGATGACGTTCTTGTTGAAGGTACGCGTGACGACGCTGAACTCTTGCTGCTGCAGCGTGATTTCGAGGGCGCGACGCTCGATGATGATGGCGATATCGTGCTTTCCGACGGCACCACAGTGCGGTTTCTGCGCTCTGCCATGGTGCACTAGCGCAAAACTTTTGGCGCGATCATAGGCCTCAGTGCGGTTGAAATATTGCTCGGGGCAACGCCTGGGGCAGAGTGCTCTGCGCTTTCGACGAAAAATGCTACCTAGCCCTCAAATCAGCAGGGTGTGAGCCAGAGTTCTGTTTGATCCTCCTCGGTTCGCTGAGTAGCCCGAAAACGAGAGCCATTCGCGCCTAGGTGCGGCGAAAGCCGACTCAACCCGTTTCGATCAACTCGCCTGCAACGCCTGCGCTGAACTCAATGCGTTGTCGCTTTGATCTTGCGAAGTCTCACCACATTTGAAATCGCGACATGTAGCCAGCGAGCAATCCTTTGACCGAAATGATCACCCGATATCGCTCGCGCAGGCTTTCCAAGGCATTTTCTGATTTTTCCCACCCGTGGACGCGTGACACCCTAGTTTTGGGATAGAAGAGCAGAAAGGGGTGTGAAATGAAGACGGGGTTTGGTTTATCTAGTGTCGCGTGTATCGCGATGGTCTCGCTCGCCTTATCGGCGGCAAATGCGTTGGCGCAGGACATTGTGGTGGGTCAGGTGGGGCCGTTTACGGTACTGCCTTCGCCGGATGCAAAAGAGATCAATGAGGGGGCAAAGGCGTACTTCGATCAGGTGAATGCGCGCGGCGGCGTTAACGGACGCAAGATCTCACTCTTCGCGCTTGACGACAAGTTCAATGGCGATGAATTCGCAAAACAATTGGCGGTGGCCGCCCAGCGAAACCCGGTTGCGCTCATCACCCCCATTGGTTCCGCAGCGCTTCAGAAAGCGCTGAAGGAAAACTTGCTCGACAACTACGATTTCGTGGTGCTAAACGCCATTCCAGGCGCGGACTCATTTCGAAATCCAGGCCATCCACGGCTGTTTCACATCCGGGCGAGTGATCGTAACCAGATCACAAAGATCGTCTCGCACGCATCAACGTTGAGCAATAAAACGATCACTGTTTTTCACCAAGATCTACCCATCGGTACGGGCGGGCTTGCCGTCGCCAAGGAAGTTGGCGAAAAAGCCGGTATGAAAGTGACCGGCATCCAAAGCAAGCATGACGACGCCTCGCTCGCGCAGGCTGCGCCTGCCGTCGCCAAAACAGGCAGCGACACAGTGCTTGTCATTGGCTCGCCCAAATTTATGGCCGACGCCATCGCTCAGCTCAAGCAGGCAAAGACGCTTTCTTCGATCTACGCACTCTCTTACCTGTCAGCCGGGCTACTGACCAAGGTTGCAGGCGACGCGCAGGCCAAGGGCGTGGGCATCGCACAAACGTTTCCGAGCCCCATTGCGCGGGTGACCGAATTGCAGCGCGCATTTCAGGACACGATGAAAAACTACGCGCCCGACGTAAAAACAATCTCGCATTTCCACCTTGAGGGATACATCACCGCACGCACGCTCGCTGAAGCGCTCAAACGCGTCTCTGGCGAGCCGACGCCGAGCAAACTCGCTCAAGCATTGACACGAATGGGCCCGCTCGATATGCGCGGCTTTGTCGTCGATTTCTCAAAGGGAAATTCGGGCAGTCAGTTTGTTGATATCGCGGTAGTGAGCAACGGGAGACTGCTTTACTAAGGGCCAGGCCCGAAAAGTTGTTCAAGAGTCGCGCTCCACACGTTTTGAGCGGGAAATTGACAGGCGCGCGGTAACGCTGAACTTGCTTGAGTGTTTCCGCGTGGCAATTCAATCCGATGCCAACGGCCCAAGACCAAAGCTCGCCGATGCCGTCTCGCGCGGGGCCTTGCTTTCTGGTCGGGTCGAGCCTGGTTGCCCAGCAGATTTGACCCCTGATTCTCCGCCGTGTAAAACCCCAACGAAACGGGGACACTATGGCGCACAAATTTGAACGTAATCAAGCAACTGAAAGCTTCGAATCGATCAGCGATGCGGCTGAACCGGTTGCTATTGATGTCAGCTCTGAGCGTGCGCGTGCGCGCAAGCGTTCAATCCACCTGACACTTGTATTTATCAGCGCGGCAGCGCTTGCGGGGTGCGGTCGACTTGAGAACGACGCCACTAGCCGAGACGTCTACGCCAACCTCGAAGAATGTCGCGCCGACTGGGGCAACCCAGAAGATTGCGAAGAGATTGACGAGAAGCGCTCAGCCACTGGCACGCGTTCGTTCTACGGCCCGCGCTACACCTCGCGTACCGGCTCATCGGGTGGCTACTCGACGACTACGCGCCCAGGCTCACGCGCAAAAGGCACTGTGAGCAGCGGCGCAAGCGCATCACGCGGCGGTTTTGGCTCGTCAAGCTCGCGTCACAGCAGCTCGTCTTATTCCGGCTAGTGCCAATCCATAGCGCGGGCCTGTTTTTCACGCGCAGCTTGGTACTCGCTGTGACACATTGCTAAATCTACTCTCATTCCGCCCATTTCCACGAAGCATCGATGAAACGCGAAA
Organism: Betaproteobacteria bacterium; assembly: GCA_013298765.1. Taxonomy (GTDB): domain Bacteria; phylum Pseudomonadota; class Gammaproteobacteria; order Burkholderiales; family Casimicrobiaceae; genus Casimicrobium. Next base: position 71,923 of record JAAFJA010000005.1, on the reverse strand, counting down.
AGTGTCCCGTTCGGCCCAATTGGCAAAAGCGTTGCGAAGACGCGGGCTTTTCCTTTCATTCAATTGATGGTCTTTATTGGGACGAGGGCAATTGCTATCGGTTTAGCTCTGCGCAGATCGATGATCTCGAGCGCGCAACTATCGAGCTCTACAAGCTCTGCATGGATGCCGCAGAACACATCATCGCAAAAGAGCGCTTCGCTGAGCTCGCCATTCCACAAGCCTCGTGGGCTTTGATTCGTGAAAGCTGGAATGAAGATCATCCCTCGCTCTTCGGGCGATTTGATTTCGCATGGAACGGCTCCGGACCGCCTAAGCTTTTGGAATTCAATGCCGACACGCCAACCTCGTTGATAGAGGCGAGTGTTGCACAGTGGCATTGGCTTGAAGATGTGAAGCCAGGCGCAGATCAGTTCAACTCGCTGCACGAAAAGCTGATTGCACAATGGGCGTGGCTTAAATCGGTGCACGGCTATGACAACGTGCACTTTGCCTGCGTCGCCGACAGTGAAGAGGATGGCGGCAACCTTGACTATTTGCGCGACACCGCAATGCAAGCCGGTATCGAAGCGCCCTGGATTTCGATGGAAGAAATTGGCTGGGATAGCGCGACTTCCACCTTTGTTGATCTCGAAGGGGATCGCATTGAAACGCTTTTCAAGCTCTATCCGTGGGAATGGATGCTCGCCGACGAGTTTGGCGACAACTTGCGCCGCACGCGACTCAATGTGATTGAGCCCGCATGGAAAATGGTGCTCGCGAACAAAGGGTTGCTACCGATTCTTTGGGAGCTTTTCCCCAACCATCCGCTTTTGCTTCCGGCGTCGTTTGAGCGCCATAAAGTGCTCGGCGATTATGTGAAGAAGCCACTACTTTCGCGCGAAGGCGCGAACGTGGAAATTTACAAGGGCGGCGAAGTGATTCGCGCCGAGGGCACCTACGGGGAAGAAGGCTACGTGTACCAGCAATACACGCCAATCGCCAACTTCGACGGCAACTTCGTCACGATCGGATCATGGATCATCGGCGACGAGCCAGCCGGGATTGGTCTTCGCGAGGATGCCACCGAAATTACGATGAACACCTCACGGTTTTTGCCGCATTATTTTGAGTAATTGCCAATATTTATGACTTACTTCTGGGGACTGCTATGAGCTACACCATCGGCGAATCCATCCGTTACGTGGATGATTTCTTGATTTATTTCGGGCTCGCGCTCGCACTCTTCATCGCGTTTTTCTTTGTCTACACCGCTGTCACGCCGTACAAAGAGCTGAAACTTATTCGTGATGGCAATACGGCCGCCGCAATTTCGCTCTCGGGCGCCATGATCGGTTTCGCTCTGCCGGTGGCAAGTACGGTGGCGAACGCCATCAATCTAGTGGATATGGTGCTATTCGCTGTGGTGGCCACCGTCGTTCAGTTAGTCGTTTTTGTGATCGCACGAATGTTGATGCCCGGTTTGACAGGCTCAATCGAAGACGGCAACACTGCGAAGGCGACGTTCTTGGCCACAATCTCGATTTCGGTGGGTGTACTTAACGCGGCGGCCTTGGTCTACTAGACCTGCTCGGATTTGTAGCTCGGAAAATCTCGCCCTGTTTTTATTGGGGCAAGCGCTAGTTAATCGAGCCTATCGACTTCTTTGCTATCCGCCTCTTTCCCCAATGCTAGCGGGTTCTAAAGCAATTAGTCGTGAGATGATTTTGGATTCCGGCCATCTTGTAAAGACCGCTGCACAATAAAAAAAGCCCGCAATTGCGGGCTTTTTCGCAGCAAGCAATCGCTTACTTCTTTTTGGCGTCTTTTGCTGGTGCAGCGGCAGCAGGTGCCTTCTGTTTAGATGCGGCAACCTCAGCGGCTGCAACGGGTGCGCCGTCAGCCGGTGCGGCTTCTTCCGCAACCACCGAGGCCGTTGCAAACACGATGTCTTTGTTGCGGCCATGGATCACAAGATCAACACCCGCTGGCAACTTCACGTCTCTTGCGTGGATCGAATCGCCGGCCTTCATGTCTTTCATGTCGATCTCGACGAAGCGCGGAAGATCCTTTGGCAAGCACGAGATCTCAACTTCGTTCACGATGTGGTTCACCACCGCTGCAGAGAGTTTCACCGCTGGCGAAATGTCCTGGTTCACATAGTGGACCGGCACTTTCATGTGCAGTTTCTTATTGGCATCGACGCGCTGAAAGTCGATGTGAAGAATGATTTGCTTGAACGGGTGATATTGCACGTCGCGCAACAACACTTGTGTTTTTGCGCTGCCAAGCGTCATCGAAAGAATCGAGCTGTGGAACTCTTCTTTCTTGAGCGCGTGCCAAAGTGGGTTGTGATCGAGCTCGATCATTTCCGGTTTTGCTTCGCCACCATAGACGATGCCCGGTACTTTCGCTGCGCTACGAAGGCGGCGGCTCGCTCCGGTGCCCTGGTTCGTACGCGCGAATGCGGTGAATTCAGTTGCCATTTTTCAGTTACTCCAAAGGTGAAACATAAACCTATGCTTCGGTTGATTTCGTCGTGACACCGCGACCAGTGTGACAACAAAAGCCCTCGCACATGTGCGCGAGGGAAAATCTAGCGGCTCGCCGGTGTTGCAACGCGCTCGGTTGGGCGCGTTCGCAAAGCGTGCCTAGTCTTACTCGGTAAACAACGAAGAAACGGAGTCTTCGTTCGAAATTCGCTGCATCGTTTCGGCGATCAATTGCGCGCTTGATATCTGGCGAATCTTTCCAGTTTTGGCAAGTTCGCCCGCATCGCTGGAAAGTGGAATCGTATCGGTAACCACAAGCGAATCGAGCGATGGGCCGGCAATTCGCGCAGCCGCTTCGCCCGAGAGGACCGCGTGCGTGCAGTACGCGATCACTTTCACCGCGCCATTGTCTTTGAGTGCTTGCGCCGCTTTGCATAAGGTGTTCGCGGTGTCGACGATGTCGTCCATGATCAAACAGGTACGTCCTTCGACGTCACCGATGATGTTCATCACCTCAGACACGTTAGCTTTAGGGCGCCGTTTGTCGATGATCGCAAGGTCAGTATCGAGTCGTTTCGCAACAGCGCGCGCACGCACCACGCCCCCCACGTCCGGCGATACGACCAAGAGGTTTTCGTATTTCTGCTTCCAGATATCGGCGAGCAAAATCGGCGTCGCGTAAATATTGTCAACAGGAATATTGAAAAAGCCTTGGATTTGATCTGCGTGCAAATCCATCGTTAGCACGCGATCCACGCCCACGGCAGTGAGCATATCGGCCACCACCTTGGCCGAAATCGGAACGCGCGCTGAGCGAGGGCGACGATCTTGGCGGGCGTAGCCGAAATACGGCATCGCCGCGGTAATGCGGCCAGCGGAGGCGCGCTTCAACGCATCCACCATGATCACCAATTCCATCAGATTTTGATTGGTGGGCGCGCAAGTCGACTGCAGGACGAAAACGTCTTTACCGCGCACGTTTTCGAGGATTTCGATATCGCATTCGCCATCGGAGAACGCCGAAACTTTTGCCTTACCGAGACGCAGGCTCAGGTGTTCGACGACCGACTGCGCGAGCTTCACGTTCGCGTTACCGGTGAAAACCATCATGTCGTGGTAGCTCATGGTCGTCTTACGTGCGCGAAGCGTGAATGGCGTTATCGAAAAAAAAGCGGTCTTGCAAACTTCAAAGACCGCTTTTCAGGCATTAGGATTTGGCAGGGGAGGAAGGGATCGAACCTACGCATACCGGAATCAAAATCCGGTGCCTTACCACTTGGCGACTCCCCTACACACGACATAGCTTGCAAACAAGCCGGCCGTTGATCGCCTCACCGCCGCGCGATTACTCACGCGTCTGTTCAGCGAAGCCCTAAATTATAGAAGATTTTGCGAAGTCGTGAAGGGGGTGACGATCGATAGAGTGAACCACCCAGGCGTCGAACGACTGCGCATGCAGCTTCGCGAGCGCCGCGTGAACGGCCGAATTCTCGGCCACTGGGGCAAAGTAGGCGCTGCCCGAACCCGTCATCCGGGGCTTCAAACCCGCATCGGTCATTTCACGCACCAAATTCTGGGTGATCGGGGCTATCAGCTCAGCAACCGACTGTAAGCTATTTATTCCGCTCGTCCAATTAAATTGTGAGTTAGCGCTTGAAGCCTGATTTCTGTCAAGTAAGGGATGACGAAATACTTCGAGCGTGGAAAGGCCGACGCGCGGGTGCGCCAAAACGAGGCGGGCACGCGGCACGGTGATCGTGCGCAGCGCGTCACCGATTCCGGTCATGATCGCCCCCCGCCCGTAGACGAAAAATGGCACGTCCGCACCTAATGTCAGGCCGATTTGCATCAACACTTCGCGCGAGAGATTCATGCGCCAGAGGCGATTCAATCCCAATAAAGTCGTGGCGGCGTCTGAGCTTCCGCCACCCAAGCCGGCCCCCTGAGGAATTCGCTTGGTCAATCGAATGTCGACCCCGAGCCGCGCGCGCGTGTCGCCTACATGGGCCTGCAACGCGCGTGCCGCGCGGCAAGCAAGATCGTTTTCCTCCGAAATACCAGCCGGAGGATCAATCAATACGACCTTACCGTCTTCGCGCAGCGTGAGTTCCACGGTGTCAGCGAGCGAAATGAGCACCATCACCGATTCAAGCAAGTGATAGCCGTCATCGCGACGGCCCACGACATGCAGGAATGTGTTGATTTTGGCGGGCGCGGGAAGAATGAGTTTCACGGGCGAACGGACGACGCTAACGCGATGCGAGACACAAACCCGGATTTTGCCGAATGCCGCCCACGTGTCGCGTTTCGTCCGAGCGCGCTATCTCGTGGAAAACTCATCAAACACCCAGCGAATCTCGGTGGCTTCTGCTTGGCCAGCGGCATCAAACGCCCAGCGCATCCGGCGAACGAAGCGCGCGCCTTCATCAAACCGAGCGCTAATCACAATACTCCAGCCGGATTCGCTGAACGACTCAACATTTGAATTAGAGTCCACGACTGTCGGCGTGCGGCCATCCGCAGGGATGCCTTGAAGCCAGGTAAAAAATTGTGCGTCAGTAATTGGGATATCAATAAACCCGCGCAGCAATTCTGCGAAATTTTCGGCTTCGCGACGGCTGCCGTCGCCAAAAACACCAACCACGCGACCGCCAGCAACGCGCTCAATTCGCGCGAGCTGCGCTCCTGTTGGCGTGAACAAATCGAGAGTCGTTGCGCGCGCATCAACCGAGTAGCGAAACTGACCGGTGCCACTTTGATCGCCGCGCCGCGCCGAAAACCTACCGGCAACGCTAAATTCACTCAAGCGGATGGGCACGCTCGCGGCGGTGATCGCGCTGGCTTCGCCACGCGAAGTAGCGCCGGGCATTGGCGGCGTAGCGCAGCCGTTGAGGCCGAGGATCGCCCCAAACACCACAAACCAGTTAATGCGCAAGCGCGCGTCGCTCACTTCGAATCCAGTCGCTCGATCGTCTTTTTGAGGATGTCGCTATCGGGCTGCACCTTCAACTGATCGCGCCACACGCCACGCGCCTCGTCTTTTCGCCCTTGCGCCCACAATACTTCGCCCAGATGTGCCGCAATCTCGCCATCTTTGAACTTCGAATACGCGCGACGCAGATGCTCTTCCGCTTCTTTGAGTCGCCCTTGTCGAAAGAGAACCCAACCCATACTGTCGATGATCGCCGCGTCATCGGGCGCGAGCTCAAGCGCCTTCTCAATCAGTTGCCGCGCTTCATCGAGACGGGTGTTGCGATCAGCCAACGAGTAGCCTAGGGCGTTGTAAGCGTGGGCGCGCTTCGGCTCCATTTCGATCACACGACGCAAGCGCCGTTCCGCATCTTCTAGACGGGATAAGCGCTCTGCGAGCATGGCTGAGTCGTAGAGAATATCCGCGCTATCGGGCAGCGTTTGCAGGGCGGCATCGAGCGCATCAAACGCTTTTGCGAGATCGCCCGCCTCTCGCCAAATCGCTGATTCGGTTTGCGCGAGCGTCACCCGCTCGGTCGGCGTTTGTGCTTGCAAGCGCTTCAAATGGCTCACCGCCTGCAGAATTCGCTTTTCGGCGGCGTAAGCGTGCGCAATGCGCAGCTGCGATTCCCAATAGCGATCACCTTGCCCGCGGCGCTCCACCTTGTCGTAGCGCTCAGCAGCGCTAGCCCAACGCTTTTGCGCTTCGGCAACGCGCCCAAGGTAGTAGTGAATCGCGTTCGCGTCGCCCCGCTCTTTGGCGAGCGCGTCTTGCAATTCTTTCTCGGCGGTATCCCAATCTTCTGCAGCGTAGGCCGCAAGCGTTGCGGAAAGCTGCATCTCTTCGACATCAGCTTTGCCATCATCAGCTAGGTCAACGAATAAAGTACGCGCTTCTTTGGGGCGACCTAAATCAAACAACTGGCGAGCGAGCAGTTGCTTCAAATCCCGCGATTCTGGATTGGCGGCGAGCGCACTCTGCAGAAGCAATACGCTCTCATCCGCCGCGAGTGCGCGTGCGCCGGGGGTTGAGGCTGCCTCCGCCTTCGCAACCAACAACCGCGCCTTGATCGCCACTGCCTCGGGCCACGCCGGGCGAAGGGCGAGCGCGCGATCAATCGCGAGCATCGCCTCGCCAATGCGGGACTGGGTGGTACCGGTAGTTGCTACGGCCAGCGCATAGTGGGATTCAGCGAGAGAGGGAAATTTAGTGACTGCGATGGACGCTAACTTCACTGCAGCATCGCGGTCTTTCATCTGTGCAAGTTGCCGCGAAAGATCAAAAAGTGCGGCACCGCGCGCATCGGCCGGGAAGCTTCCAACGTGTGCAATCGCTCGCTCAGCGGCTGCCAGATCGTTGCTGTTAAGCGCGAGCGCTAGGCTAATTTGGTTAGCGCGAGTTGAGGCCGGATCTGCGCGAATCCAGAGCGCAGTGATTTCTTTGGCCTGCACGAAATCGCGCTGCCGTAGAAGCAAATCAACCGCTCGTTCAGCCACTTTTGAATCAAGGCTCCGCCGAGCGAGCTCAACATAGGCTTGACTCGCTGTCGCAATGTCACCATTGGCGAGCGCGAATTCCGCTGCAAGAACACCCGCCACAATGAAGCGATCACTGCTTTGGGCTTGAGCGCCTGGCAACAGCGCGGCGGTCAATACCAAGGCGCACGCGCCGTTACGAATCGATTTCTTCATAGCTCTGAGCATACAACGCCATCCTGTGTTTACCGACTGCCCACACGAGCTAGGCAGCGCGCGCCCAGTACACTTTCACTATGCCTGAGCTACCTGAGGTCGAGACCGTTCGCCGTGGATTGAGTTCCGAGATTGTCGGACGAACGATCACTGGCGTTGTCGTGCGCGAACGGCGACTGCGCTGGCCGATTGCTGAAAATTTCGAAACGCGGCTTGTTGGAAAGCGAATCGACGCAATCGAGCGGCGCAGTAAATATTTGCTGGTTCGGCTCGTGGATGACGCACGTCGCGCCTCCACCTTGCTCGCACACCTCGGCATGACGGGTAGCTTTGTCGTTCATGATGAGCGCTCTGCCTCCCGCACAAAGCCCCATGACCACGTCGATCTCATCCTCGACAGCGGCGCCATTGTTCGCTACAACGATCCTAGGCGATTTGGTTCGATGCACGTTTTTGATGGGCCCGACTCAGCCCAGCCGCTGCTCGCGCATCTGGGACCAGAGCCGCTCACTGATGCGCTCGATGGCCGCTATTTGTTTGATCAGACACGCCGACGACCTGGGCCCATCAAACAAGCCATCATGGACAATCATTTGGTGGTGGGCGTTGGCAACATTTATGCGAATGAATCGCTGTTTCGCGCAGGGATTCATCCCAATCGCGCCGCAAACCGAATCAGCAAGCAGCGCTACGATCAACTCGTTCACGAAATTAAGGCCGTACTCAGCGAGGCGATCAACGCGGGCGGATCAACGCTTCGAGACTACGTGAACGCGAGCGGAGAACCAGGCTATTTCCAGCTTAACTACTTTGTCTACGGGCGCGACGGCGAAGCCTGTCGCCATTGCAAATCAGCGTTGAAACTGGCGAGGCACGGCGGGCGGGCCACCGTTTATTGTGCGAAATGTCAGCGGTAGCGCGGTGCGAAACCAGGGAGACGCTGATGAAATCCCGCGTGCAGTCCGCCTCGGATTGAGACCGAGTGCGAAATCGACAAATGCGAGCAATAGCGGGGCTATTGTGAGCATTTTCGATGCAGCAATCGGCTCAAGCCCGAGGATGTAATGCGCGATGGGTATTTAATCAGCGTCGCCCTCGTGGTTGAGTGAGCATTGCAAAACGGGGCGCAACGGCGCTTCGTCCGCTTGACGCCGTAGCTGCGCCACCCTATCGGGCGCTGACACTGGCACAATGAAGCGTAGAAATCTCGCTAACTCCAAATCCGAAGCGCCCACTTTAATTGGGCTATGAATCGTACTGCGAAGATTTCGCAAACTAACTTTTCTTCAGGCTAGGCCTCATTAAGTTGGGGGTAGCGACAGTAATTTCTATTGATTTTTAGGATAGCGTCCGCCGTGCAACCGACACTTTTCTCCACGCTCCCGCTTAGCGCCGCGATGCTCACAAACCTCGATCGCCTCGGCTATGCAAAGATGACGCCGATCCAAGCCGCGAGCTTGCCAATCTCCCTCGCCGGGGACGATCTCATCGCGCAAGCGGCCACAGGTAGCGGCAAAACTGCTGCGTTCGCACTCCCGCTCTTAGCCAAGCTCGATGCAACAAACCGCGCCACACAAGCGCTCGTGCTCTGCCCAACTCGCGAACTGGCAGACCAAGTCACGCAAGAGCTGCGGCGACTCGCTCGCGCGGAGGACAACGTAAAAATCCTCACGCTCTGTGGCGGCATTCCGATGCGCCCGCAGCGCGCGAGCCTTGAGTTCGGCGCGCACATCGCTGTCGGTACGCCGGGCCGCATCATGGATTTGCTTGATGTCGGGGCGCTTGATCTGCGCGAGATGAAAACACTCGTGCTCGATGAAGCCGATCGCATGCTCGACATGGGTTTTTACGACGACATCGCGAAAGTGATTTCGCAGTGCCCGCGCGATCGACAGACGCTCTTGTTTTCCGCGACCTATCCGCCAGGCGTGGAAGGTCTCGCGAAACAATTTCAACGCAACCCGAAAACGGTGAAGGTTGAAGCGCAGCACGACGACACAAAGATTCGGCAGTATTTCTACGAAGTTGAAAAAGATCAACGCTTACCCGCAGTGTCGCTCTTGCTGCGGCACTTTCGGCCGACGTCCACGCTCGCGTTTTGCAACACGAAAGCGAAATGCAAAGACGTGTTGGAGCGATTGCAAGCGGATGGCTTTTCAGCGCTCGCGCTGCACGGCGAGCTCGATCAAAAAGATCGCGATCAAGTGCTTATTCAATTTGCAAATAAGAGTTGTTCGGTGCTCGTTGCCACCGACGTTGCCGCGCGAGGACTCGATATTCAAGGGCTCGATGCCGTGATCAATGTGGATGTCACGCCCGAGCCCGAACTCCACATTCATCGCATCGGCCGCACGGGGCGCGGAGACGAATCCGGCCTCGCATTGAATCTAGTCGGCATGAATGAGATGCACTGGATTAACAAAATCGAAGATCTGCAAGGTCGCGAATGCGAATGGCATCCGCTTGATGAGCTCACGTCTTCGAGCAACGAACCGCTCATACCCCCCATGACCACGATTCAAATCCTAGGCGGTCGCAAAGAAAAGATTCGCGCAGGCGACGTACTCGGCGCGCTCACCGGCGAGGGCGGACTGACCAAAGAACAAGTCGGAAAAATCAACGTGAACGATTTTTCGATCTACGTTGCCGTGTCTCGCGGCGTGGCGAAGCAAGCGCTGGCTGCGATAAACAACGGAAAAGTGAAGGGCAAGAGTGTGAAGGCGCGGCTGGTTTAGGATCGCGCTGCCGTTGGTGAGCGAGGCAAGTCAATCGGGTGCGCGCAATGGGGGCAGTATGACCAACGTTGTTCGCTCGGTTTCGACGAGGCGATAGTGAATCCTTGGGCTTCATTGCCCAGCCTTTTGTTACACGCAACACAGCGTAAACCGCGTATTGCATTTGCGAGCTGCAGTGCAAGAAACGGCGCCAGTCCGCCGATTAGAAACCAGTGCCAGTTTGCTACAAAAAATCCAACGTTCGGGCCAACGAAATACAGCGGCATGGTGCCGAATACAAACACGAAGAAAATCACCATCGAGCTAACGTTTGCGAAGCGCCAACGCTTAGCGCGTTTTCGAGTGGAGTCAACGCGATTGGCAAAGTACAAGTTTTCGATGCTGGGCGCCACCCGCGATCGCGGCGAGTTTTTTCTCTCTGAGTCGGTGAGGTCGGTAGGAATACCGCAGCCGGGGCAGTGTTTCCAGTCTGAGCGTATGTCGGGAAACTCGCAAACCTTGCAATCGTTACTTCGAAATCTGTAGAGTAAGCCGATCACGCACCACGCAACGACGAGCGACACGATTAGCCAGACGCGAGCGACTTCCGTCGATATGAGATCGAGATGTTCTTGCAAAGCGTAAGCTGTTGCAGTAACCGTAACCCAACTCCACCAAAGCCATCCGACCTTTCGAGACCGTGACGTGGCACGTTGTTTTAGCGTAGTACTTTTCTCGCTCATCGCGCCGCTAGTTCCTCCCATCGCGTCATCGCCTCCAAAATCATTTCGTCGAGTTCACCCGCACGCTTAGCAATTTCCGCCGCGCGCTTCGGATCAGTGCGAAAGATGGAGCCTTCCGCAAGTTGTGAATTGATTTCGGTTTGCTCTTTTTCAAGCGCTTCGATTTTTTTGGGGAGTTCGTCGAGTTCGCGTTGTTCTTTGTAGGAGAGTTTTTGTTTAGGCGCTGAAGCGCGTGGTTCGACTGGCTCGCCACGAGCGGGCGACGATGGTTGTGACTTTGCAACTACGACGTTTGCCGAGGCGGCATTTCCCTCACCCGCGCTATCGCGCGACCTCTCCCCGAGGGAGAGGGATTCCATCAATTTGGCCTGCGCTTGCCAATCGGTGATGCCGCCTTCGTATTCGCGCCAGAGACCGTTGCCTTCGGCGACGATGCAGCTGGTTACTACGTTGTCGAGGAAGCGGCGATCGTGCGAAACGATGAAGACGGTGCCTTCGTAGTTTGCGAGTTTTTCTTCGAGGAGTTCCAACGTGTCGATATCAAGATCGTTGGTGGGCTCATCGAGCACGAGCACGTTCGCTTCTTTCGCGAAATGGCGTGCGAGGAGGAGACGATTTCGCTCGCCGCCGGAGAGCATTTTCACTTGTGCTTTCGCGCGCTCGGGCGGGAAGAGGAAGTTCTGCAGGTACGTCATCACGTGCGTGCGCGTGGTGCCCGCTTCGATCCAGTCGCTGCCGGGCGAAATAAATTCTGCGAGTGTTGCCTCTTCATCGAGGCCATCGCGCATTTGATCGAAGTACGCGACTTGCAGATTGGTTCCGGTCTTTATCTTGCCGCTGTCGGGCGCGAGATCGCCAAGTATGAGTTTCAGGAGAGTGGTTTTACCGATTCCGTTCGGGCCGATAATGCCCACTTTATCGCCGCGCAAAATCGTGGACGTGAAATCGTTGACGATCAATTTGTCTCCGAAGCGCTTTGACACATCGGTGAGTTCGGCCACGATCTTTCCAGATGCGCCACCGCTCGCAATTTCCAGCTTCACACGCCCCAGCGAATCACGACGAGCCGCGCGTGTTTCCCGCAATTTGAGCAAACGCAACACGCGGCCTTCGTTCCGGGTGCGCCGCGCCTCTACGCCTTTTCGAATCCACACTTCTTCTTGCGCGAGGAACTTGTCGAATTTCGCGTTCATCGTGGATTCAAACTCAAGCTGCGCAGCCTTTTGCGCTTCGTACGCCGCGTAGTTACCGGGAAACGTGGTGAGTTTTCCACGATCAAGCTCAACGATACGTGTGACCACGTTATCCAGGAATGTGCGGTCGTGGCTAATAATGACCGCGCTGCCTTTGAAATTGTTGAGCAGGCCTTCCAGCCATGAGATGGACGACAAATCTAGGTGGTTTGTGGGCTCGTCTAACAACAATACGTCGGGTGAGGCGACCAGCGCTTGTGCGATGGTGACGCGCTTCTTCTGCCCGCCAGAGAGCGTGGACACCAGCGCATCGCCCGCAAGGCTAAGTTGCGATAGCGTGGTCTCAACGCGCGATTCCCAGGTCCAGCCCTCTCGCGCGTCAATTTCGTGTTGCAGGCTGGCGAGCTCGTCGCTCGAGTGTTCGCCGCTTGCGAGTTGCTCGTAGCGCTCACGCATCGCGCGAACATCACCGAGCCCATCCGCAACAGCGTTAAATACAGTGACGCCATCGGCAAAGCTCGATTCTTGCGGCACATACGCGGCGCGAACGCCGCTCTCGCGCGCGATTTCACCGTCGTCCAAATGTTGTGTGCCAGCGAGCACTTTCAGAAGCGAGCTTTTACCGGCTCCGTTTCGTCCAATGAGGCCCATCCGTTCGCGAGATTCAATCGCGAAATCGACCTTATCCAGAAGTGGGGCGAGCCCGAAAGCGAGCTGAGCGTTGTGCAGCGTGAGTAATGCCATAGCTCGGAAGTGTAGGCGAGTATGTATACAGCTTCGCTATCTTTCTCACGTTGGAATTGGGCTTAAACGTATTTTTTATATTATTTCGTTGTTTACTCTTATCAGCTTCTAGTCGCCTTTATGAAAAGCTTACGACTATTTTTATTGTTTTTTCTACCCATCTGATTCACTGCGTTTCATCCCTCACGAAAGCGCAAATGCGCTGTTAACATGCCCTCCAGGGTTTTTGCGGGATGGAGGGTTTATTCTCGCAACCGAAATGCATGAGAAATAAGGAGGATACCGTGGAGAAAATTTGGCTCCAGCACTACCCCAAGGGCGTGCCGGCAATGATCGACAATTCGCAATACGCGTCAATCGTTCAACTTATCGAAGAGAGTTTTCAGAAGTACGCGTCGCGCCCTGCATTCACCTGCATGGGAAAGGCAATCAGCTATGCCGAAGTAGACGCACTGTCGCGCGCATTTGGCGCGTATCTCCAGAGCCTCGGGCTGCAACAAGGTGATCGCGTCGCAATCATGATGCCCAACGTGTTGCAGTATCCCGTGGCAGTCGCCGCAGTGCTGCGCGCGGGGTTCGTTGCCGTCAATGTGAATCCGCTCTACACGCCGCGCGAGCTTGAACATCAGCTCAAGGATTCAGGCTCAAAAGCAATCATCATTCTTGAAAACTTCGCTGCGACTTTGCAGCAGGTCGTTGAAAAGACGCCCGTGAAACACATCGTGCTCGCCACGATGGGCGACATGCTTGGTTTCTTGAAGGGTGCGATCGTCAACTACGTCGTACGCAACAAAAAGAAACTGGTGCCCTCATTCTCCCTCCCAAGCGCGGTGAAGTGGAACGATGCGGTTACTAAAGGCAAAGGGATTGCGCTCTCGCCATCGAAGGCAAAGTTCGATGATCCCGCAGTGCTGCAATACACGGGCGGTACCACAGGCGTGTCAAAAGGTGCCACGCTGCTCCATCGAAACATCATCTCGAACGTGTTGCAATCCGAAGCATGGATGCAGCCTGCGGTGAACCATCAGAAGAAAGGACCGCCGCCTGAGCAAATGAACACGGTCTGTGCGCTGCCGCTGTATCACATCTTCGCGTTCACGATTTGTTATCTGCTCGTATTGCGCACGGGCGGGCAATCGATTCTGATTCCGAATCCGCGCGACATTCCGGGCACGATCAAAGCGCTCAAGGGCTTTGAGCTCCATTTCTTCCCGGCGGTTAACACGCTCTATAACGCGCTTGTGAACGATTCGGGCTTTGCTGAGTTGAGTGTGAAAAATCTTCGCGTATCCAACGGCGGCGGTATGGCTGTTCAAAAAGCGGTCGCTGACAAATGGCTCGCGGCAACGGGCTGCCCGATCGTGGAGGGCTACGGCCTGTCTGAAACCTCGCCGTCCGCCACCTGTAATCCAACCGATAGTGATGCGTATTCCGGTACGATCGGTTTGCCGCTTCCGTCGACAGAGATCGCGATTCGTGACGACGACAACAACCCAGTGAAATTGGGCGAGCCCGGTGAGATCTGCATTCGCGGCCCACAAGTAATGGCTGGCTATTGGCAGCGCCCCGATGAAACGGCCAAAGTTTTCAGCGCCGATGGATTCTTCAAATCGGGCGATATTGGCGTGATGGATGCGCGTGGCTACGTGAAGATCGTGGATCGCAAGAAAGACATGGTGCTGGTGTCTGGCTTCAATGTGTATCCGAACGAGGTGGAAGATGTCGTCGCGTCATGCCCTGGCGTCATGGAATGCGCAGTCATTGGCGTGCCGGACGAGAAATCGGGTGAAGCGGTGAAGGTGTTTGTGGTCAAGAAAGACCCAAATCTCACGGAACAGCAAGTGCGCGACTATTGCGAGAAAAATCTGGCGGGCTACAAAAAGCCGAAATACATCGTATTCCGTGCTGACTTGCCAAAAACCCCGGTCGGCAAAATTCTGCGCCGTGAACTGCGCGACATGGACAAAAAGGCTGCGTAATCGGCCTAGTCCTTCTCCCAAAACGGCGCTGCGGCGCCGTTTTTCATGGCTGGGACGCATTCGAGTGTCGTCGAATGAGCACCTGACTTCGTTAAAATTTCACCCTTACTCGGAGTAAAACTTTTTATGAATATTAAGCTCATCGCATTCCTAGGTGCGAGCACTCTGGCCTTAGCCCACGCACAAGCGCCCGCACCGTCAAAACCCGCTGAAATGAAAGCCGCACCGGCCAGCGCAACCACATCGAAAGAAGCAAGCAAAGTGATCACTACCGCCTCTGGCCTGAAAATGGAAGACACCAAAGTTGGCACGGGTGCCGAAGCGAAAGCTGGCCAACTCGCCACGGTTCATTACACCGGCTGGCTCTGGGTTGATGGCAAGCGCGGCAACAAATTTGATTCATCAAAGGATCGCGGTGAGCCTTTCGGATTCCCGCTCGGCGGCGGACGCGTGATCAAGGGCTGGGACGAAGGCGTGCAAGGCATGAAAATCGGCGGCACCCGCATCCTCACCATTCCGCCTGAGCTCGGCTATGGCGCGCGTGGCGCGGGCGGCGTGATTCCACCGAACGCAACGCTTCAATTTGAAGTGGAGTTGCTGGGCGTGAAGTAACCTCAGTTGCGTTGCTTCAGCCCGTTATGGCCGATCTGTCTTTGGGCAATCGGCCTTTTTGCTTTTTGGCCGCTGCGAAATGCAGGCTTTTTGGGTGACGATTGGCATTTCTTTGCTCTGTTTCGCCGCGTCGACTCGCTATCCGCACTGGTCACGATTGACGCAGGTGGAAGCTACATATTTCGCCCAATCGCGTTTTTGTTTTCCGCAGTAACGTTTGTTGCTTTCGATCTCGATTACCACTGGCATTTCACAATAAACGTAGCACTACACGCGGGCGCTTGTCTGGCGAGTGCGCAGCTTCTTGCAACCACCACAGCTCGTCCGAAAATTGTCTGGAGTTTCGGCGCGCTTATGTTCACGATGCCGATCGTTGCCGCCATCCCAACGTGGACGGCAAACCGATTCGACCTACTCGCGACGTTGGCAACGCTCTGCGCGTTGAATGCTGCACTGAGAGCCAACCATAGCTCAAGCGTCCTGCATGCAGTCGTAGCGCTTGCCTGGCTAATCGTTGCGATTGGCAGCAAAGAAACTGGCTACGTTGCTGCACTTGGCATGTGTTTGATTTGGTTGATGCAATGGCGCGGGCAGTTTCGGTGGATTATTGCCGTATTAGTAATCGTCGTCCTGTCACTATCGGCACGCTACGCCGCGCTTGGTGGATTCTTGGCAGATTGGGTGGCGAGCGACCCAAACACGAAGCTCATCCCGGGAATCCTCGCGCAAATTGCAGCGCTGGCTTACGCGATCAAAGCTGCGGCGCCTTATGTTGCGGCAGCGGCCTCGTCTACGTTGCGCAATGGTTTGTCAGCAGAGTCGAATCCAGTGAGCGAGCTACCGCCGCTCGGTTGCGATCAAGCTTCCGTTTTTACCCGGGTTCGTCGCACGTCGTCGCGCTCATCCTGCTACTGCTAGCCATCACGACACTTGTGCTGCAAGCGCCTGTGGGAGGCTTGCTCTTTGCTGGCGAGCCTGCGCGCGCCAATGGCACTGGCTTGCGTTTTTTCTACCTTCCGATATTTCTCACGTTCGTTGCAGCTTGGAGCGTAATTCCACTGAGCCCGAAGGCGCGCGCGCGCGGCTTCGGGCTATATGTTCTTGCGTTTGCAACCACCCTTGCTGCGTGCCTATTCGCCTGGAAGACGCACAACACGAACGCACAAATCGCCCAGCAAGCAACTCTTGTGAGGGCAGATGTTTCACAGCTCGTAACGCGATTCAAGCAGGTCGCAGGTAGCCGTGACGAGAAAAAAGATCGCTGCGTGATATTCGGTGAGTCGCTTGCGCAAAATATTCGAGAGACTTCGCTTGATCTTGTCATCAAAGCCCACTTACCCGCCAACGACCCTCGCGCAAATTGCTTGCTGATCACCAATCCACCGCAGTACCTTTCTCTCACTCGTGTTCGGCCATGCAGCAATAGCTATCTTGAGCCTGATCTAAAGAGTGCGTATTCGCGCCAACCGCTGTACCGCCTCGGCACCTGCACGTTTCTTGGTCCGACGGCGAAGTAGCCCCGAACGCAGGCTGACCCGGTGCGGTCAGTTGTTCTCAGAGGGTACTGCGTAGTCAACGTTCATTCCGCTTCGATCTTCGCCGCTTTGGTGAGCTGTCCCCAGCGCTTTACTTCGCTATCGATCAGCTTTGCGAGCCCTGCGGCATCAGTTGAATCAATATCGAGGCCAGCGCCATTCATCTTCGCTTGTACCTCAGGCATTGCAAGCACTTTTTTCATTGTTGATTCGAGCTTTGCGACAGCATCTTTGGGCATGTTCGCCGGGCCAACGAGCGCGAACCAAGGCACCAGCTCGTAGCCTGGAACTTGTTCAGTAATCGCGGGCAAATCAGGCAGTTGGGGCGCGCGACGAGTGCTTGTGACACCAAACGCCTTCACCTTGCCGCCTTTGATTTGCGCCTGGGCGTTACCAAGATCGGCAAAGACCACTTCAATCGAGCCGCCGAGCATGTCGGTAATCGCAGGCGGGATCCCTTTGTAGGGCACCATCTGCATATCGCCGCCAATCATAGATGCGAAGAGCGAACCTGAGACCCATGAGCCTGACGAGCCTTGGCCGAAGCGCACCTTGCCGGGGTTGGCTTTGACATAAGCGATGAAGCTCTTCAAATCCGTTGCGGGCACTTTGTCATTCGTGATCAACACGAACGGAGTGGTCGCGATTTTGCCGATCGGTGTGAAGTCTTTGATGGGATCGTAGGGCACCTTCTTGAGCAGGCTCACCACTGCCGCTTGCGTCGTACTCGTTGTCACCAAGAGTGTGTAGCCGTCAGCTGCGGCGTTTTTCACCTCGCCCGCGCCAATCGTGCCCTGTGCACCCGCTTTGTTTTCAACAACGATCGATTGCCCAAGCTCTTTGCTCAAGCCCTCTGCAAGCACGCGACCGACTACGTCGGTGGCGCTGCCTGCGGGGAACGGCACGACGAATTTAATTGGTTTGTTGGGGTAAGTCTGGGCGCTCGCAACCGCGCTCCAGGCAAACACCGCTATCGCCGCGAGCTTGAGCAGCGTCCGGGCTGAGTTTCGAATCATGAGGTCTCCTTATGTATTTGATTTGGATTCTCTGGCGCACCGTTGAGAGCGCCCCGACGCGTACGACTGCGGAATCCGAAGAGGCAATGTTTGACGTGGCTCAAACAGTGTTCAGTAAATCGTGGCGTTTGGGTGAATTTCAGGCGAGATTCACCCCGGAACCGCATTCTATGAACGAGGCTGAACTGGCACGCTCGGGTTAGTCAGAATAGCTATAACCTACGTTACGCTACTTCGTTCATCTTTGGATTGACCAAAATTTATCGTGATCTCTACTTTAATTTTTTTACGCGTGTAGCCCCAATATTAGATGATGAAATCGGGTTTAGCTTTATATCTGAAGCAATCTACATCGTGAAACCTCTTTCCACGATGTGAAATTCTCGGTATGATTTTGCCTTGCCAACGCAACGCGTCGTGCAGCTGTAAGTCCTGCGCGCAAACCCGTCGACGTTGTGCACTGCGTCAACTGCAAAATCAAATTGTTTCGCGCACATACTGCGCATGAAGTGAGGACATCGACGTTATGAACGTCCACAAAGCTCTCGAAGGCGATACCGATCCAATCGAAACTGGCGATTGGTTAAATTCCCTCGACACCGTCATCGAAAACGAAGGTTACGACCGAGCGCATTTCATTCTTGAAGCGCTGTTCGATAAGGCGCGTCGCAGCGGCACGATGGCGCCGTTCTCGCCGAATACGGCGTACTTGAACACCATTCCGCCGCAGCTTGAGGCGAAGTCGCCCGGCAATCACGAGATCGAGCATCGTTTGCGTAGCTACGTTCGCTGGAACGCGGCAATGATGGTGTTGCGCGGCGGCAAGAAAGAGCTTGAGCTTGGCGGACATATTTCATCGTTCGCGAGCGCTGCGACGCTCTATGACGTGGGCTTCAATCATTTCTGGCATGCGCCGTCAGCCGATCACGGCGGCGATTTGATTTATGTGCAGGGCCACAGCTCGCCAGGCGTTTATGCGCGGGCCTTCATGCTTGATCGCCTCACGCAAGATCAGATGGATAACTTCCGTCAGGAAGTCGATGGCAAAGGGCTGTCCTCTTATCCGCATCCATGGCTGATGCCTGATTTCTGGCAACTGCCAACCGTATCGATGGGCCTCGGCCCCTTGATGGGCATTTATCAAGCGCGCTTCCTGAAGTATCTGCATTCTCGCGGCCTTGCAAACACCGAAGGTCGCAAAGTTTGGGTGTTCTGCGGCGACGGCGAAATGGACGAACCCGAGTCGCTCGGCGCGATTTCGATGGCCGCTCGTGAAAAGCTCGACAACTTAGTCTTCGTGATCAACTGCAATTTGCAACGACTCGACGGACCGGTGCGCGGCAACGGAAAGATCATCCAGGAACTCGAGGGTGATTTCCGCGGCTCCGGGTGGAACGTCATCAAGCTGCTTTGGGGTGGATACTGGGATCCGCTCCTAGCGAAGGACAAAGACGGTTTGCTCGTCAAACGAATGGAAGAAGTTGTCGACGGCGAGTATCAAGTGATGAAAGCGCGCGACGGTGCGTACGTGCGCGAAAACTTCTTTGGCAGATATCCGCAACTGCGCGAGATGGTGGCCAACATGTCGGATGAAGACGTCTGGCGTTTGAACCGTGGCGGCCACGATCCGCACAAGATTTACGCTGCGTATGACGCGGCTGTGAAGCACAAAGATCAGCCGACCGTGATCCTCGCGAAAACCGTGAAGGGCTACGGCATGGGGCATGCGGGCGAAGGCCTCAATATCGCGCACCAAGCCAAGAAAATGGATCTCGAATCGCTCAAGCAAATGCGCGATCGATTCGGTATCCCGATTGAAGACAAAGACCTCGCCGACTACCCGTATTACAAGCCCGCAGCGGATTCGCCAGAAGGCAAGTACATGCGTGAGCGTCGCGCAGCGCTGGGTGGTTATCTCCCGCAGCGCCGACAAAAATCGGTGTCGATGCAGGTGCCAGAGCTTGCCGCATTTGACGCCCAATTGAAGAGCACGGGCGAGCGCGAAATTTCCACCACGATGGCGTTCGTTCGCATGTTGAACACACTCGTGAAAGACAAAAACATCGGCCGCCATGTGGTGCCGATCGTGCCGGACGAATCGCGCACCTTCGGCATGGAAGGCATGTTCCGTCAGCTCGGCATTTGGAACCAACAAGGCCAGCTTTATCAGCCGGTCGATGCCGATCAGTTGATGTTCTACAAAGAAGCCAAAGACGGCCAGATTCTGCAAGAAGGCATTAACGAGCCAGGCGCGATGGCCGACTGGATTGCGGCAGCCACGAGCTATTCGCATAGCAATGTGCCGATGCTGCCGGTCTATATCTATTACTCGATGTTTGGCATTCAGCGAGTCGGCGATCTTTGCTGGGCAGCGGGCGACATGCGCGCACGCGGCTTCTTGGTCGGCGGCACCGCAGGTCGCACCACGCTCAACGGCGAAGGCTTGCAGCACGAAGACGGCCATTCGCACATCTGGTTCGCTTCGATTCCGAACTGCCGCACCTACGACCCGACATTCCAGTATGAGCTCGCAGTCGTCGTGCAACACGCAGCCAAGCGCATGCTCGAAGACCAGATCGACGAGTACTACTACTTGACAGTGATGAACGAGAACTACGTTCATCCCGATATGCCCAAAGGCGCCGAAGACGGCATCATCAAGGGCATGTACCTCTTCAAAGAAGGCGGTAAAGAGAAGAAGAAGGGCATGCGTGTTCAGCTCACCGGCTCGGGCACCATCTTCCGCGAAGTGATCGCAGCGGCGGATTTGCTGCGCGACGATTGGGGCGTGGAAAGCGACATCTGGAGCGCGCCGAGTTTCAACGAACTGCGTCGTGACGGTATCGATTGCGAGCGCTGGAATTTGTTGCACCCAATGAGCGATCAACGCGTGCCGTACGTTTCCCAGTGCTTGCATTCGAAAGCCGGGCCGGTCGTTGCGGCAACGGACTACATGCGCACCTTCGCTGATGGCATTCGCCCCTACGTGAAGAAGACGTACAAAGTGCTTGGTACCGATGGCTTCGGTCGCTCAGACTCGCGCGAGAACCTGCGTCGCTTCTTCGAAGTCAATCGCTATTACGTCACGATTGCAGCCCTCACCGCACTTGCGGACGATGGCGTGATCGAGCGCAAGGTGATTGCGGATGCGATCAAGAAATACGGGATTGATCCCGAAAAGCCAAATCCGACAACGGTGTAACGCACATTGAGGTTTGACCCCTATCTGTCATCCCCGTCCCCGCCTGCGCGGGGATAAACCTTCGGGCGGGGACCCAGACCGGGAAAAGTCGGCGTTACTAACCAAGCTGAAGTTTGCGCTTCGCGTTGTTCACACACTGGGTCCCCGCCTTCGCGGGGATGACAGCAACTAGCAAACCATAGAGAACCGCTCATGGCAACTCAAGAACTCAAAGTCCCAGACATCGGCGATTTCAAAGACATCCCAGTCATCGAAATATTGGTGAAGGTCGGCGATACCGTCGCAAAAGATCAATCGATCGTCACGCTTGAATCGGACAAAGCGACGATGGAAGTGCCCGCCGATGTCGCGGGCGTGATCAAAGAACTGCGCGTGAAATTGAACGACAAGGTGAGCATGGGCTCGGTCGTTGCGATCATTGAAGCAGGCGCTGCTGCGTCGGCTCCGAGCTCAGCGCCAAGCCCAGCGGCAGCACCCGTAGCTGCCCCCCCTCCTGCACCTGCTCCTGCCCCGACTGTCGCTCCCCTTGCAACACCGGCACCAGCGCCAGCCCCGGCTGCGCCTGCGCCCGCCGTTGCCGCGGTCACAGCCGATCAATCCAAGGCTCACGCAAGCCCGAGCGTGCGCAAGTTCGCGCGCGAACTAGGCGTTGATCTCAATCGGGTGAAAGGCACTGGGCCTAAGAACCGCATCCTGCAGGAAGACGTGCAGGGGTACGTCAAAGGCGTGATGAGTGCCTCGACAGGCTCGGCACCGACGGCAGGGGCTGACGGCGCAGCGCTTGGGTTGTTGCCATGGCCGAAGGTCGATTTCTCGAAGTTTGGTGCGATCGAATCGAAACCGCTCTCTCGCATCAAGAAGATTTCAGGCGCGAACCTGCACCGCAATTGGGTGATGATTCCACACGTGACGAATCACGATGAGGCAGACATCACCGAGCTCGAAGCCTTCCGCGTGAAGCTGAACGAAGAGAACGCAAAGGCCGGCATCAAAGTGACGATGCTTGCCTTCATGATCAAAGCCGCCGTGATGGCGCTCAAGAAATTCCCGGAATTCAATTCGTCACTCGACGGCGAAAACCTGGTATTTAAGAGCTTCTACAACATCGGCTTCGCCGCTGATACGCCGAACGGCCTCGTGGTTCCCGTCATCAAGAACGCTGATCAAAAGGGCATCTTCGAGATTTCGAAAGAAATGGGCGAACTCGCTGCAAAGGCGCGCGAAGGCAAGCTCGGCCCCGCTGACATGCAAGGCGGCTGCTTCTCGATCTCATCACTTGGCGGCATTGGCGGCACTTACTTCACGCCGATCATCAACGCGCCGGAAGTCGCAATCATGGGCGTGTGTAAGAGCGAGATCAAGCCGAAGTGGAATGGCAAAGAGTTCGAGCCGCGCCTCATGTTGCCGCTCTCGCTGTCTTGGGATCATCGCGTGATCGATGGCGCGGCGGCGGCGCGGTTTAACGTTTATTTTGCGTCGTTGCTTTCGGATTTCCGCAGAGCTGTACTCTAGCCACCGCTGTCATCCCCGCGAAGGCGGGGACCCAGTTCGTCATCCACGCGAAGCGCACTTCAATCAGCTCCAAATAGCAACCTTCCCGGTCTGGGTTCCCGCCTTCGCGGGAATGACAGCCCCTAGAACTCCAAAGAGATTTCTTCATGGCAACTCAAGAACTCAAAGTCCCCGACATCGGCGATTTCAAAGACATTCCGGTGATCGAGATATTGGTCAAGGTCGGCGATACGGTCGCCAAAGAGCAGTCGCTCGTCACCCTTGAGTCCGACAAGGCCACGATGGAAGTACCTGCCGAATCAGCGGGCGTCGTCAAAGAACTCCGCGTGAAGTTGGGCGACAAAGTTTCGCAGGGAACAGTCGTCGCTGTGATTGAGGCGAGCGCGGGTGCAGCCGCGCCCGCGCCAGTCGCTGCGCCACCTGCTCCCGCTGCAGCGCCTGCGCCGACAGCGGCGCCCGCTCAAGCGGCGAGCCCCGCACCTGCTGACTCCTACACCGGCAAAGCAGACTTCGAATGCGAAGTGCTCGTGCTGGGCGCAGGCCCTGGCGGATATTCCGCCGCGTTCCGTTCCGCTGATCTAGGCATGAAAACGATGCTCGTTGAGCGTTACGCAACGCTCGGCGGCGTGTGTTTGAACGTCGGCTGTATTCCATCGAAAGCGCTGCTCCATACGGCGGCCGTGATGGATGAAGTCAAAGCGCTCGCGAAGCACGGCATCAGCTATGGCGAGCCGACCATCGAGATCGACAAGCTGCGCGCGCACAAAGAAAAAGTCATCGGCAAACTCACGGGCGGTCTCGCGGGCATGGCGAAGGCCCGCAAAGTGGATGTCGTGCGCGGCTACGGCGCTTTCCTTGATCCGTATCACGTCGAAGTTGAGATGACGACGGGTTCAGGCCAAGAGAAAACTGGCGAGAAGAAAGTCATCAAATTCCAGAAGTGCATCATCGCAGCGGGCTCGCAAGCGGTGCGCTTGCCATTCATGCCGGATGATCCGCGCGTCGTTGATTCCACGGGCGCGCTGTTGCTCAACGCGAAGCCTGAGCGCATGCTCGTCATCGGCGGCGGCATCATCGGTCTTGAAATGGCAACGGTGTATTCCACGCTCGGCGCACGCATCGATGTCGTTGAAATGCTTGATACCGTGATGACCGGCGCAGATCGCGATCTCGTCAAGGTATGGGAGAAGGTCAACGCGCCGCGCTTTGACAACATGATGCTCAAAACGAAGACCGTTTCCGCTGAAGCGAAGAAAGACGGCATCTACGTCTCGTTCGAAGGTGAGAAGGCGCCGAAGGAACCACAACGTTACGACCTCGTCTTGGTCGCCGTCGGTCGTTCACCGAACGGCAAAAAAATCGCAGCGGACAAAGCGGGCGTTGCCGTCACCGATCGCGGCTTCATCAATGTCGATAACCAGTTGCGCACGAATGTGCCACACATCTTCGCGATTGGCGATATCGTCGGTCAACCGATGCTCGCGCACAAAGCCGTGCACGAAGGTCACGTTGCCGGGGAAGCAGCACACGGCGAAAAAGCTTATTTTGATGCGCGCCAAATACCAAGCGTAGCCTACACCGACCCTGAAGTCGCGTGGGCCGGCGTCACCGAAGACGAAGCAAAAGCCAAAGGCATCGCCTACACCGTCGGCAAATTCCCCTGGGCCGCAAGCGGTCGCGCAATCGCGAACGGGCGCGACGAAGGCTTCACCAAACTCCTCTTCGATAAAGAAACCCACCGCATCATCGGCGGCGGCATCGTCGGCACCCACGCAGGCGATCTGATCGGCGAAGTGTGTCTTGCGATTGAAATGGGCGCAGACGCGGTTGATATTGGTAAGACCATCCACCCGCATCCGACGCTCGGCGAATCAGTCGGAATGGCGGCGGAAGTGGCGCATGGGACTTGCACGGATTTGCCGCCGGTGAGGAAGTAGGCGGCGATTCCGAACATGACCGCGAAACAGTTCAAGTGGTTCAAAGCGGTTTTCTTGACCGCCGGTTGGATAGCGCTAGCTTTTGCTCCGTCGCGGTGGTGGCGAATGCTGCCCGTTTACTTTTTTGTTTTGCCGCAGTTCTTTGATCCAGCAAGGCCGCTTGAAGAAAAACTCCCACCGGCCAAAAGATATCTCGTTTACGGCGCAGTCCTCTTGATCTTCTCTTCCTTGTTTTGGCTTGGTTCCTATTTCGATCAGATATTTGGGCGTGGGAACATCGAAACTGTTATTCGTTCCGTGTGGTTCGTCGCTCCATGTTGGATCCTATCCATGTACTGGATTCTTTCGAATCCAAGCCGGGACGCATCTGCGTAGGGTGCGATCCTATCGCACCTCGTAGTTGTACGCGCGAAGCGCATTTCCCTGGTCCGCGTTTATTGGTACCAATTTGGGTGCGATAGGATCGCACCCTACGGCGCCACGAAAACCCGGATGCGAGCATCCGGGCTACGATTGCGGGATGAAATTCAACATCTACGACCGTTTCGTGCTCGACATCGCTCGCAAAGACGATGCGTGGCAGATGTTCATGCTGGATTCGGGCAAGCGCATCCGCGTCACCGATTTTGCGATTCCTTCGTGGATTGACGAATCGGGGTTGCCGCAATTTCTTGACGACATCTATCACGAGATGGGCGAGCCGGGCGATGTGATTGTGCGGATGGATTGACGTTTTGGGTTGTGGGAGCGCGCTTGCGCGCGATTTCATCGTAACAACGCAGTTCGTAGGGTGCGATCCTATCGCACCTCGTGCAGGCATTCGCGAGGCGCACGTCTCTGATCCACTTTGGTTGGTATCAACTTGGGTGCGATAGGATCGCACCCTACCCGCCACGTACGCCCGGACGCGCTTCGCTTCTCCAGGCAACGATGCCTTACATGGCAATTGTGCTATTCTCCTTACCGTACGTAAGGAACTTTTCCATGCACTCGTCGACGATCACCAGCAAAAGTCAAATCACGATTCCTGCCGCCGTGCGCGATGCGTTGGGTTTGAAGGCGGGCGACAAGATTGATTTCATTCCGTCGGCGCATGGGTTTGAGATCGTACCGCGGCGTGAATCTGTGTTGTCCTTCCACGGCAAATACGCGCATTTGGTGAAGAAGCCGCATTCAGTTGACGCGATGAACGATGCCATACGTGCGCGTACGAAGGCGCGATTCGCGAAATAGCAGTTCGCTCGCGGCAAGCAAACCATGATCGGTATCGATACCAACGTTTTGATTCGCTTTCTCTTGAAGGACGACGCGAAGCAAGCGGCGCGTGCCCTACGTTTTATGCGAGACGAGATTTCAGCGACTACGCCCGGTCACATTAGTTTGGTGACGCTCTTGGAAACGGTGTGGGTGCTCGACTCGCTTTACGAATTCAGCGTGAGCGACCAACTCGCAGTCGTTGAAGATTTGTTGAGCGCTGACACGCTGGTTGTTGCTGAGCGGGCAGCAGTAGCGCAAGCGGTAGCGCTCGCGCGCTCGAAGAATGCGGACTTTCAGGACTGCTTAGTGTTACTGCTTGATCGCGCGGCAGGCTGCGACAAGACGGTGACCTTCGATGCGAAAGCGGCGAAGCGTGCCGGGATGACTGTGTTGACTTGAGGAGACGATGATTAAATACCCATCGCGCATTACATCCTCGGGCTTGAGCCGATTGCTGCATCGAAAATGCTCACAATAGCCCCGCTATTGCTCGCATTTGTCGATTTCGCACTCGGTCTCAATCCGAGGCGGACTGCACGCGGGATTTAATCAGCGTCTCCTGAACACATGCTCGTCCTCTTCAACAAACCGTACGGCGTGCTCTCGCAATTCACGAGCGATGGTGGGCGTTGGAAAACGCTCTCCGAGTTCATCGATATTCCGGACGTGTATGCCGCGGGGCGTTTGGATGCGGATAGCGAGGGGTTGTTGTTGCTCACCGATCACGGTGCGTTGCAGGCGGCGATAGCTGGCGCGAAATCACGCGTAACGAAAACCTATCGAGCGCAAGTCGAAGGCCTTGCCACCGAGGAGCACGCGGCGCAATTGATGCGCGGGTTTCAATTAAACGACGGGCCTGCCCGTGCAATTGATTGCAAGCCGCTCGGCAACGTCGCCGAGCCGTGGCCGCGCGATCCGCCGATTCGCGCTCGGAAGTCCGTGCCGGATTCGTGGATTGAGTTGACGCTGGATGAAGGCCGCAATCGACAAGTGCGGCGGATGACGGCGGCGGTGGGTTTGCCGACGTTGCGCCTAATTCGCGTGGCGATTGGCCCGTGGCGTGTGGACGGTTTGCCGCACGGGGGATACCGCACGCTCAGCGACGACGAGGCGTTCGCTCAGCTGCGGCAAAACTCAATATCGAGAATTTGATAACAATTCATGTCTTGCCCCGATTTTAATCGGGCTAGCTACAAATTATTGTGTGTTTCTTTAACTAGCATATTTGCACGCTAGCCCTAATTAAAACGTCGTTTCACGTAATAATTAATTAACACAACCCACAACAGAATCGCGGCTAAAAACGGGCCGGACGAATGAGCCGATTGTTCGCATCGCACTCGCCAAGAAGCTACGCCACCGCGTAGCCCTCTTCAACCACAGCGCTCGCAATCACTTCACGTGACACATCGCTTTCGACCTCAACTCGCCCGCTGGCGAGATCAATCTTGACCTGCGCCTTTGGATCAACGCGCTTGATCGCTTCCGTCACCGCGCGTTCGCAGTGGCCGCAACTCATGCCTTCTACATTCAATACCTGATTCATCGCAAAACCTCTGTCGTCGGGTGTGATTGTTTGCAATGTTGAGATCGAACCCCAAATTCACAAGCTGCTCGGAGCATTTCGCGCATCGTTTGACCAAGATCAGCCGCCGCGAACCGCTCGCGCTCACAATACTACGCCAGCCATGACCACCGCCTCCACTTCGCTCCCACCCAGCGCAATAGCCAACACGCCGCTCGTCTCCGACATCAGCGTGGGCGGAATGACTTGCGCTTCGTGCGTTACGCGCGTAGAGCGAGCATTACGCAAGGTGCCTGGCGTCGTTGAGGCGAGTGTGAACCTTGCGACCGAATCGGCGCGCGTTAGCTTCGATGCCGCGCTCGCGAACGAGGCGCAGTTACGTCGCGCGGTGCGCGATGCAGGCTATGAGCCGCGAACCGCTGCCATCGCAAACGCGGAAGCCGATGAATCGAAATGGCATGGCTTCGCCTCGGTCGCGATCGGCCTCGCGCTCTCTGCGCCGCTGGTGTTGCCGATGATCGGTGACTTGTTTGGTAAACACTGGATGCTGCCAGCGTGGATTCAATTCATGCTTGCCACGCCTGTGCAGTTCATTCTCGGCGCCCGGTTTTACAAGGCGGGTTGGCATGCGCTCAAAGCACTCAGTGGCAACATGGATTTATTGGTGGCGATTGGCACAACGGCGAGCTGGGGGCTTTCGATGTGGCTCTGGTTCACGGCGGTGCCCGGTGAAATGCCGCATCTCTACTTCGAGGCGTCTGCCGTTGTTGTCACCCTCGTGCTTCTCGGCAAATGGCTTGAATCGCGCGCGAAGCGGAAAACGACGGCCGCAATTCGCGCACTTTCCGCGCTGAAGCCCGAGACTGCGCATGTGATCGCGAAGAACGGGCAAGAAATCGATGTGCCGATCAACGAAGTATTGGTCGGCGACACACTCGTCGTACGCCCAGGTGAGCGAGTGGCGGCAGATGGCGTGGTGACGGAAGGCAGTTCGCAACTTGATGAATCGATGCTCACTGGCGAGCCGCTGCCGGTTGACAAGAGCGCGAACGACAAACTCACCGGCGGCAGCATCAATGGCGATGGACGATTGTTGATGCGCGTTGTGGCGACTGGCAGCGAAACGGTGCTCGCCCACATAATTCGTCTCGTTGAAGATGCGCAAACGGTGAAAGCGCCGATACAACGTTTGGTCGATCAAGTGGCTGCGGTGTTCGTGCCGGTTGTATTGGTCATCGCTCTGGCGACGCTTCTCGGATGGTGGTTTGTACGCGGAGACATCGAAGCCGCGTTGATTCACGCGGTCGCCGTGCTCGTGATCGCGTGCCCCTGCGCGCTTGGGCTTGCAACACCCGCCGCGATCATGGCAGGCACTGGCGTTGCGGCGAAACGCGGCGTGCTGATCAAAGACGTGCAAGCGCTGGAGCTTGCACACAAAGTGGATACGGTCGCGTTTGACAAAACTGGAACGCTTACCGTTGGCCAGCCGCGATTACTCAAGCTGCACGCCGCGCCTGGGACTGATGAGGGTGATTTGCTGGCGCACGTCGCTGCGATCCAGCGCGGCAGCGAACATCCGCTTGCGCGCGCGGTGGTAAACGCGGCTCAGGTACGAGGCATTCAGGAAGACGCATCTCACTTAGCGACTGACATCCGCGCCGTACCCGGTCGTGGCACGACCGGTCGTATCGATGATCGCGAGTGGTTTATTGGTAGCTTGCGCTGGATGAACGAGCTAGGCGTTTCAATGGATCAAGCCAGTGAGCACATCAAATCAATGTTGAACGAAGGCGCGACGGTCTCGTCCGTTGCATATCGAAACGCGAATAGCGATCAAGCCCCTGTGTTCGCCGGAATTCTTGCGTTCGGTGACGAACCTAAACCCGGCGTTAACGCAGCACTTGCCGCATTGCGAGAGCGCGGCATTCGCATCGCAATGATCTCTGGCGATAACCGCAACGCTGCGCTCGCGATGGCAAAGCGCATTGGGTTACGCGAGGATGAAGTGATCGCAGACGTATTGCCGGGCGACAAAGCGGCGCAAATTGCGGCGCTTCGTGCAGGTGGACACGTGGTTGCGATGGTAGGCGACGGCGTGAACGATGCGCCCGCACTTGCCGCTGCGGATGTGGGCATTGCGATGGGCACCGGTACCGACGTTGCGATGCACGCGGCGGCGATCACTTTAATGCGCGGCGACATAGCGTTAGTCGCCGAAGCACTTGAGATTTCGCGGCGTACCGTCGCCAAGATTCGGCAAAACTTGTTTTGGGCGTTCGCCTACAACGTCGCCGGTATTCCGCTTGCGGCGTTCGGCTTCTTGAGCCCTGTCGTCGCGGGTGCGGCGATGGCGTTGAGTTCGGTCAGCGTGATGACCAATGCACTGTTGCTATCGCGTTGGAAGCCTAAAGAGTAGTTTTGCTCCCTCTCCCGCAGCGCGGGAGAGGGTTGGGGTGAGGGCCGTAATTCCGAATGAGTCGCTTGGATAGTACGGAGCATGTCGTGCCGCTGCGGTATGCAAACCGAGCACCCCATCGCGCCGCCCTCACCCTCCGCCCTCTCCCGCGCCGCGGGAGAGGGAACCCCTAGCATCGCGCGAAACGAGTGAGTTATTGAAGGGCGCGCGAGCAGCCTACAGCACGCGACAGAACACCGCCTTCAGATACCGGGACTCTGTCACGTGCGCGAGCCATGGATGATCGGG
This sequence comes from Betaproteobacteria bacterium, assembly GCA_013298765.1. Lineage (GTDB taxonomy): Bacteria > Pseudomonadota > Gammaproteobacteria > Burkholderiales > Casimicrobiaceae > Casimicrobium. The sequence goes on along the minus strand of JAAFJA010000005.1, from coordinate 42,117 downwards.
GCCTGCACCGCGTACTTCGAGAATCTGTAGCGTGCGGCCCGCGTAAAACGCCGCGCGGCGCAGCATGTCGAGGAATTGCTCCTCGCTCACCACGCCTGTGCATGAGCACGTAAGGAATAGACCACCCGGTTTCACGACGCTCATCGCGAGCTTGTTCATGTCCAGATATTTTTTCAGCGCGTCGATCACCTCGTCGCGCGAACGCGTGAGCTTTGCGGGATCTAGCACAACCGCATCCCACGATTTCCCCGCAACCATCGCCTCGCGCAGCCACGGAAAAATATCCGACTGCGTGACTTTTGCTTTGACACTATTGAGTCGCAAATTCTTCTGAGCGAACTCAACCGCCTCCTCATCAAGATCAATCGCTGTGATGTCGCTCGCCCCGGCGAGACCGGAATACACCGCGAAACCCGCCGAATTGCAGCAAAGATCAAGCATGGATTCGCTCTTGGTCGCCGCGATCAATTCGCCCCAACGTTTGCGGTTGTCTCGCTGATCGCAGAAGAAACCCGTTTTGTGTTTTCCACCGATCACCGCGTGAAACTTCGCATCGAACTCGCGAATGATGGGTGACTTCAGTGCATCGCCGGGCGGTGCGTCGAACCCTTCTTGTTTCTGTGCGTTGTCATCGCCAAACGCAAAGATTTCCGCGTTGGGGAATTGCGTCAACAACGCATCGAAAATCCAATCTTGCATCCGCCACATACCCGCCGCGTAGAACGCAACGACAAGTACGTCGCCGAAGCGATCAACGATAAGTCCAGAGAGCCCATCGCCCTCAGCGTGAATCACACGGTAGGCATCGGTCACCTCATCGAGCTTGTAGATTTCGCGACGAAGTTTCACCGCATCGGCAATCTTCTCGGCAATGAAATCAGCATCGATCTGCTCGTGTTCTTTTTCCGTCAGTAAGCGCACCGCCATCGGCGCTTGGCCGTTCCACAGGCCGCGGCCAATGAACTCATCGTCCATGCCGCGCAATTCAACTAACTCACCCGTATGGACACGATCGCGGGGACGCTCAACCGCTTTTTGAAAAATAAGCGGGTGCACGAATTTGCGTTCGCCTTTTAAGCGGACGATGGGGAGATCGGTTTGTCGTTGTTTACGTGGCATCACTCAATGTTATCGCTGCGAGTGCGTCGGATCACGTCAACGTCTTGCGTCCTCAGGCAGCGCTCCAAAAAACATTGTCATCCCCGTCCCCGCCTTCGCGGGGACGGGGATGACAGACCGACAAACTACCTGCGCAGTCCAAACTTGGCCATCTCCGTCGAATTGAGTTGCCGCTTCTTCGTGACATAGTGCGTCGTATCCCACAGTGAAACCCATTTCTTCTCGAGCACGTCGTAAACACGCGGCCACTTCTTCTTGTCCTCGTCTTTCACGACTCGACGCTGCCAATGAGAGATTTGTTCGCCGGGGATCTTTTCGTATTCCACTTCGTACCAAACATCGTCGAGACGCCGCAACTCGACGCCGTCACCAAGCGTTCGCACGTCCTTGCCACGCGCTACCGCTATGCGCTTTGCCTCTTCTCGCTTTCTATGCGCACGCTTTTCCGCGCTGTGCGTCAAACGAAGAATTCCGGTACGCGGATCGACGAGAAGTGGTGCAAATGATTCTTCAATCGGTGCCCATTCTCGCGTCCAACGACGCCGGAATTCGATACGCTGACCTTTCCCGTTCTCGCGCGGCACGAGGCGAGTCTCACGCTCGACGTAATCGTCGACATGGGTCAAGATGTGCTGCTGCACGGTGTTTCGCTGATCGATACCGGTCAAGAGTTCCGAGCGAACTTTGTCCCAAGGACGGCCTGCGTTACTCACGAGGAATCGGCGCAGCGGCGCCAGGTTTTCGTTGGGCCACTTCCGACGCGTATGCCCCGCACGCATGCCGACCTTATGCGGGCGGTCTTCACTTGCCAAGAATTGACGGAAGCCGACTTCTCGGCCTCCGCGCAACCAATTACCGTGGATCAATCGAGGTCGCTCGACGATCACTTTGTACATATCAGCCCGCATGGCGCGCCTCGCTTTCATCTTCCAGCGCGTCGTCGATCATGTGACGAAGCGCCTGCTTGTTATTTAGCCGCGTCGAACCGTATGGCTTCACAAGTGGTCCGCCGCGACGCTTGAGTCCTTCGACTGCGATGCGGTTACGCGGCTTTACCGGTTCGATCGTAAAGATGATGTGGCGATAGGTTTTGCTCATGACATCACCTTATCCTTTCACGCAGAGCACTTGTTTCAGCGTGTGTTCCACGCTGACCAAATCGCCCTGGTTTGCCATCACTTGATCGATGTCCTTGTAGGCGCTAGGAATTTCGTCCAGCACGCCACCGTCTTTACGACATTCGACACCCGCGGTTTGCTCAGCAAGTTGTACGCGACTAAACACACGTTTCGCTTCCGTGCGACTCATCCGTCGCCCTGCGCCGTGCGAACACGAGCAGAACGATTGCGCATTGCCGCGACCACGCACGATGTAGCTTTTCGCGCCCATGCTGCCTGGAATGATTCCAAGTTCGCCGTCGCGCGCGGAGATCGCACCCTTTCGCGTAACGTACACGTTCGCACCGAAGTGTTCTTCGCGGTTCACGTAGTTGTGATGGCAGTTAATCGCCTCGGTCGTTAGTGTGAACTTTGGCAAGTGTTTCTGCATCACCGCAATCACCGCACGCATCATCATTTCGCGATTGAGTCGTGCGTAGTCTTGCGCCCAGTTCAGCGCTTCGATGTAATCGTCGAATAACTCGTTGCCTTCACGTAAATACGCGAGGTCCTTATCGGGCAAGGTATGAACATGCCGGCCCATGTCTTTCTTCGCGCGCTCAATGAAATAGCGCCCCATCGCGTTGCCAATACCACGAGAGCCGCTGTGTAGCATCACCCAGACGTGTTGCTCTTCATCGATACAAATTTCGATGAAGTGATTGCCGCCACCGAGCGTGCCGAGTTGGCAACGCCACGTGCTGTTGAATTTGCGCTGCATTTTCATGAGCGCCGGATGCTTTTCAACGATCGTATCGAGGCTTTGATCCATCGCCCGCGCGGCGCGTCCGAGCATCGATCCTTCGATCTTGCTCGATGCGTGCTGGCATAGGCCGACAGGGACCGCTACTTCGATTTCAATGCGCAGCTTGTACAAGTTATCCGGCAGATCACCCGCCTTCAAACTCGTTCGCACTGCGTTCATGCCGCAACCGATGTCGACGCCGACAGCGGCAGGGATGATCGCTTCTTTCGTTGGGATGACCGATCCCACGGTTGCGCCCACGCCTGCGTGCACATCCGGCATCGCCGCGATGTGATGATGCAAGATCGGCAGGTGCGCGATGTTGACTAATTGTTGAATCGCCTCGGGCTCGATGTCTTTCGTCCATACGAGCGCCGGGACCTTGCCCTTGTTGAGCGTTAGTTGAATGCCCATGTTTCTTTCTCGAAGAGAAACTCGCGCAGGCCGTGAATGAAAAAGAAGGGGCCTCGCGCAAGCGATAACTCACACGCTGCATCGAACGCTCAAGACGAGACAACGCCTGAGCCGAGACAGCGCACTGTTTTTTGTGGGATAGCAGACGGAGCGAGAACCAAAGCTCCGGTGAGTTCGCGATCTATGAAGCGATCGCGCGAATCATCGAGAACCTAGGGCTCACTCCCATCCGCAAAGACGAACTTGCAGCATGGGATGACCTTTCAGTGGCGTCCGAATGCGAGGGCATTCGAACGAGGAGCGAATATTAGTTGCACGTTTTGCCGCTTTGCAATCTTCTCAACGAAGATCATCTGCGGGAATCGCTGCGGCTGTATCGCGAATGACACAAACGCGCGTTAGAGTAACGCGTTGACACATATTTTTCGTAGGCGACTACAATTCGATCTATGGCTCGCGAACGAATTCACCCCGAAGGCACTGATGCAACATATCGAGTGCAAGCATCGCTAAAGCACCTGGTCGACCAGGGCGGTGCGCGGAAGACGTTTCGTTTGAAGCCTGAGGCGAACAAGGCGCTCAAGCAATTAGCGCGGTTACTCGATGCCTCAACCGAGACCGAGGCAGTGGAAACCGCGATTATTTGTTTACGGGATCAGTTGCAGTCCGAAGTTGCAGCAAAGACACAGCGAGCTAAAAAAACTTTGCTGCGTGTTGTCAAGTAGCTTGACGCACTAAGCGTAGTCATACACAATTCAGATATCTGCTCAGGAAGTTATTCGTGTTTAGTGCAGTTCAGGCCAACAAAGCGCCTCGAACTTTGAACCCGACAGTTTCATTGATTTGGCAGTAACAGTTTTCTTGATTAACCCAGCGCGCTCGACAGTAGCGTAAAGACCGAAAGGTACAGCCGAAATGATTAACGCCTATCAACACATCGCGAAAGGAATGCCAGTGCTGGCAAGCCAGCGCGCGCTGTCGTTGATGGCGCACGTCGTCGGCCGCACTGTCGATAGCCTGAAATGGGTGATGTCACCCCTTAGCGCAAGTGAGTTCGCGGGATCGAAATGTAATTCGATCGCTTATGCGTCCTCGATTTGTGCAGGTGAATTCGGAGCAGCAAATGGCTTCGGCTTTACCGATACTCGATACAGACGCGACAACTCACTGGAAAAAGCGCGATTACGATAGCGCACCAGTCAAAGGATTCCCCAAAAGGAGCCCCGAGTTGTCGAAAGACCTCGGGGCTTTTTGTTTTTTGGTCGAAATGATTTTGAAATTTTCCAGGAGTTTTCAGACATGGTTTATGCAGAACAACAACGTGAACGATATGTAAGTGTTTTTGATGTCGCCGCACGCGCTGCAGTTCGTTTAGCGCGCCTCCTACGGAGCGCGGCTCGACGTAGCCAGCGGGCGCGTGCGATGGCTCTCGCGTCGCAACCAACCAAGGATGCGCGTAAGCGCACCCCGGCGGCAACGCGAACGCTCACTGCGCAGGCGCCACCCCGCGCGAGCGCAGCACGTATGCGCGATGATGTTGAAGCGCTACGCGTTCAGCGTCTTTTGTAACCCAGTGCGCTAAGGGTTCAGTTTGCAGCGATAGCAAGCGAGACTTGGCGCATGAAGCAGTGTCCATCGAAACCGTTCGATGAGATACGCCGGTGGCAACCGGCACAGATTGATCCCTCTCCCTTTGGGAGATGTAGACAGTTTTGGCAAAGCACGGCGATACCGTGCTCCGCAACCGACCGCCCGCTGTGCAAACTCCGAAAGCACATGAAGGAACAGCGTGGCGCGAGGCTCGGCTCGAAGCGTTCGTTTTTTTACCCAAAGTTCCCGTGAGGACGCGGAACGATGCGAGATGGATTCGGGATGCAGATGTTGCGCAGTTTTTTTCGGGATAGCGGCGCTATCGCGAACAAAAAATGTGCGGCATCTGCGCCCGAAGCCGCTCGCAGCTGCTGCGTAGCGCAACGCGCGACTCGCGGGAAATTTGGGTTCCGTAGGCCCTCCCCTCCTCTTGGAAAAACGACGAATGCATTCGGTAAGTTGCGGGCGCTAGAAGTGCGGCTAGTGCGCGAGGTGAAAGTCCTCAACCAGTTTTTTCTGTGAAGTACGCATGAAGGGTTAGAGCACGTTCACGATTCGGACGCGAATCGTGAAAGATCCGAAGAACGCCCTTAGCGGATGTTTGCTGTCAGCGATGACAACGGCAGTGGTGCAAAGCGTGTTTCTATGAAAGCAGAAAAGCGGACTCTAGGTCCGCTTTTTTGTGCCCGTCAACTGAGTGAGTTTGCTGCGAACCTTAAGGGCGATAGCCAAGTAGGCGTGCCGGCAAGAAGAATAGCGCTTTGACGAAAGCAAGAACGCCGCCGACTGCAATACCGATCAGGCGAAAGGGGAGGAGGAGGAGCCAGATGACCGGAAACATAATCAGCGCCAAAATCGCGAGCGGCCAAGCAAGCACAAACAGAATGCACCAGGCTACAAATAAGATGAGAGTTTTCATCGCGAGTCTTTCACTGAAATCATTGGCGAGACGCTAACGCCCCGCCGGCGAATTGGATGACAGCTATCGGTAACTACGTGCGGCAATTAAACCGACTTGGCGGCCGTAATCACAACTTGCTCAAGCACGACGCGATCGATTGATTCGACTGGGGCGGCGGTGGCAAACAGCGCGAGCACTGCGCCTACGGTTGCAACAGACAGAAGCGATGCACACACAGCCGTAGCGGCCGATTCGGTACGCGTGAGGATGTTGAAAGTGCGATTCATGATGTGTTCCAGTTCTTTTTTAGAAGCATCGCGGTGTTGCGATGGAATGAACTGTAAACACCCCCAATCGCCATCGCTACAGCCCTGCGATGAATCGCGGGGAGAATGCGCGAAATGCGGATTACGTACGCGAATTCAGCAGCTTGAAACGCTAAGTAGCGCTCAGCGGCATCTTCAAATACGCATTTAACAAGCGATCTAAGCGGCGTGGCGGACATAAACATGTCGGCTAGAGCTATGCCTTTGCTTGAATCTGCAACAGCACGCTTGATCTTCTCAGCACACGCTCGAATACTGTATATTTATACATATTAAATAACTTGCCGAAATTGCCCTCTTCCTGTTCATGCCATGAGCCCGTCCATACAAAACTCGCAGCAGCACGCGACTGATCGGGGCAAAGTACCGCATCATCCGGCGGTATTTCGGTTCGGACAAGTGCCGCCACAAACCGATTCCTCCGTTTCAAGCGCTTTTCCCGCGCTTGACCATGCGCTTAACGGCGGGTGGCCTATTGCGCGGCTGATCGAAGTGCTATGTGATCGTGTGGGTATCGGTGAAATATCGCTGTTGCTGGCAACAATGCCAAAACTGTTGGCAGAGCCTCATGGCAGTGTTGTTGCCAGCTCGCGCAAGCCCCACGATACAGCGCATTTGCCTGCGACGAATCGTAGCGACGCTGCGAATTTTCAGCAGCGTGCGCTCTGGGTGTTGCCGAGCGGTTCACGCGCCAATACGGCTACAGCGCAGCCGTTGCATCAAATCCAATCAAGCGTGCCGCGGTTGCCTTTTGTGCCGTACGCGCCCGCTTTTTCGGCTAAAGGGATTGATTTGAAGCGTCTCGCTATTGTTCAAACTACTCATCAGCGCGAGACTTTATGGGCGCTAGAGCAGGCTTTGCTTTCGAACTGTGTGAAGCGCGTATTTGGGTGGGCCACGAGCGGCCCCGCGCTTGATGACTTCGCATTACGCCGACTTGCAATTGCGGCGCGAAGAAGCGAGAGCCTTTGTTTTCTGATGCGCCCGCTTGCTGCGCAACACCGCGCAACGCCTGCAGAAGTGCGGATCGCGATCACGCCAGCGTCGCGCAATGAGATTGAAGTGACTGTTTTAAAGCGCCGGGGCTTGCTGCATGAGCTTAGCGTGAAGATCGACCCGCGCGAATTAGCCTGTCTCGCGCCGCAGCGCAGCGCTATCGCTGCTTCCGCTCGCGCTGGTGCCGTTCTAGCGAATCCTGGGCCACTCAACACAGCCACCCCTCGTCGTGATGTGCTTGCAGCGATCGGAGCCCCGGTACCAGTACCGCCGAAAATTCGTGAGCGCTCATTCATTTTGGATAGATAAGTTTTTGGCTTTTCTCCCAATATGTTGTGGCTTTATATCTATTTTCCTTTCATCTCGATAGAGTCTGTAAATAAGGCTTTAGCCCATGCTAAATATGAATTTGAAGAAGTTATTTCGTATGTAGTTACGCCTTCAAAAACGTCAGCGAAATCAATAGAAAGCACCGGTCAATCATCAAAATCTGATGCAGCTTTTCTACAGTCTCTACCACTTGTTGTTTTCGATGGACCAGAGCTGCGCCCTCTGGTCTACGCCATAAATCGCGCCGCACACGAGCACAACATACGTATCGGCATGACGCTCGCGAGCGCGAAAGTCTTGCATAACGATTTGATAGCACTGCCGCGCGAGACACTGCGCGAATTGCGCTCACTCAAGCGCATCGCAAACGCGTTGTTGCAGTTCACACCTAACGTTTCTATCGACCAGAACATTGATCGCGCAGGTATCGCACTCGAGATCTCGGCATCACAAACCTTGTTCGGAGGGTTCAACGCCCTCATTGATCGCATTCGCAGCAGCGTCCGTGCGCTACGCTATGTCGCTCGCTATGGTGTCGCACCCAATGCTGCGGCAGCCGCACTTCTCGCGCGCGCTACAACACGCGGTAATGCGCTGAACGTTTGTGTTGATAAAGCTTCGCTAGCGGAAGCGCTTGCGCCGATTTCGGTAAGGCATTTCTGCTGGCCTGACGCCACGCTTCGCGCGCTCGACACGTTGGGGCTACCAACCATCGGCGATGTGTTGCGACAGCCCTACGATGGGCTGCAACGGCGATTTGGCTCAAATTTTGTTCTTGATTTAGATCGCGCACTTGGGCATCGCGAGGAAATTCGCCCGGTGTACGCGCCGCCCGAACAATTCGATAGCCATATCGATTTCATGTTTGAAATCAAGGATGCGGATCGCTTGCTGCTACCTATCTCCGAGCTACTCGCCGAGCTAGAGGATTTTCTTCGTGCGCGTGGAGCGGGCACAGATGAAATTAAGCTTGAGCTGAAACAAGGGCGCGCGCGCGCGCAACACTTTGAATTTCGCTCTAGAAGCGTGGTACGTAGCGCTACGCATTGGCATCGTTTAGTGCGTGATCGTCTCGATACTTATGAGCTTGAAGAGCCGGTAATCGAAATCGCTCTACGGGCTCATCACATCGTCCCGCTAATCGAAGAAAACGAAAGCTTGCTGCCCTACGAAAAGGGCACTCAAAACGAGTGGATAGCTCTTCTTGATCGCCTTGCATCGCGGATTGGAGATAAAAATGTTTATCGCATTGCCTTACATGACGATCATCGACCAGAACTCGCGTGGCGCAGCGAAAGCGACGAAGGTGAACGTGCAAAGCAATTTTGCCTTCGTAAAGTGCGTCCGACCTGGTTGCTGCAAGAGCCCAAATCACTCGTTGAAATACTAGGGCGGCCCCAATACAACGGTGAATTAGTTTTACTCGCGGGCCCAGAGCGGATTGATACCGGCTGGTGGGATAACAAAGCCGTAGCTCGCGATTATTTTGTTGCCTCTAATCCACTTCATGAGGTGTGTTGGATTTTTCGCGACTATCGGCAAGGCAAGCGCTGGTACCTGCATGGATTTTTCTCTTAGAAACGAGCGACTAGGCGGTACGTCATGAAACCTAGCTACGCCGCACTTCACTGCCTCACCAATTTCTCTTTCATGCGCAGCGCATCGCATCCTGAGGAATTAGTGCAGCGCGCTTCGCAGTTAGGCTACAGCGCAATCGCAATTGTCGACGAATGCTCCGTGGCTGGAGTCGTGCGCGCGCACGTTGCTGCGAAAGAGGCAGGTATTCGCCTTGTAATCGGTGCTGAATTTACGCTGGGTGATACGCCATCGTTGGAACGCGTGATCCTATACGCCGCTGATCGCGAAAGCTATGGCGATCTATGCGAGCTCATTACGCTCGCACGTTCTCGAACCGAGAAGGGAACCTATCGGATTGATCTACACGACCTCATTGAGAGTAAACCGCGTCTTCTCTGTGTTGTGCTCACAGCAAAAGATCCGCATCGCGAGGATTTGCTTGCAGCGTTAGCTCACATCAAAGATATCTTCCCAGCGTCGTGCTGGCTTGGGATTTCACTGCGATACGAAGAAGACGACGAAACACAGCTAACGCTTGCTCAAGCGCTAGCTGACACATGCGATCTTCGATTGATCGCGATGGAGTCTGTAGTTATGCACGCACGTCATCGAAAGGTTTTGCTCGACGTGCTAACAGCCACACGCGAACACCTCCGAGTCGATTCGCTTGGCAGCAAATCACACGCCAACAGCGAAGGCTTCTTAAAGCATATTTCAGCAATCGAACAACGCTATCCGCTTGAAGCCTTATTTGAGACAGTCAATCTTGCGGCGCGCTGCACGTTTTCACTTGACGAATTACAGTATGAGTATCCGCGTGAAGTTGTTCCAGATAACGAAACGCCTACCTCTTATCTGCGCGCCTTGACCTATCGCGGGCTGCGTCATCGCTATGGTGAATGTGTTCCCGAGAAGGTCATCAAAACAATCGAGCATGAGTTAGGTGTGATCACCGCGCTTCGGTACGAGGCATTTTTTCTGACGATTTACGACATCGTTGTGTTTGCTCGCTCGCAAAAAATTCTTTGCCAGGGGCGCGGGTCGGCAGCGAACTCTGCGGTTTGCTACGCCCTCGGCATCACTGAAGTAGACCCATCGCAACTTGAAGTGCTTTTCGAACGCTTTATTTCTCGCGAACGTAACGAGCCGCCCGACATTGATGTCGATTTCGAGCACGAGCGGCGCGAGGAGGTGATGCAATACATCTACCGAAAGTATGGTCGCCATCGCACAGCGCTGACGGCAGCACTTTCGACCTACCGATCGAAGGGGGCAATTCGCGATGTTGCAAGGGCGCTGGGCTTCTCGCTCGATCAGACCGATGCGCTCGCGAAAACCATTGTGTGGTGGGACGGGCGACAAATCGCACCAGATCGCTTGATAGAAGCTGGTTTCGATCCACAAACACCTACGATGCAACGCTTGATGACGCTCACGCATCAGCTCATTGGGTTTCCTCGGCATCTTTCCCAGCACTCGGGTGGGTTCGTCATCGCGCGCGACAAGCTCACCCGTATCGTGCCCGTTGAGAACGCGGCCATGCCCGAGCGAACAGTGATTCAGTGGGACAAGGATGATCTTGACGAGCTCAAGCTCATCAAAGTTGATGTGCTGGCGCTTGGCATGTTGACGGCGATTCGCAAAACAATTGATGAAATCAATCGCTTTTACAGCGTGCAGCTATTGATGAGCGATATCCCGAAAGAAGATCAACATACGTATGAAATGATCGGTCGCGCTGACACTATCGGTGTGTTTCAAATCGAATCGCGCGCCCAGATGTCGATGTTGCCTCGCCTAAAGCCAAAGTGTTTTTACGATCTTGTGATCGAAGTGGCCATCGTTCGCCCAGGCCCGATTCAGGGCGGTATGGTGCATCCTTATTTGAAGCGACGCGACGGTATTGAACCAGTCACCTATCCAAGTAAAGAAGTTGAGAGAGTATTGGAGCGCACGCTCGGTGTTTCTATTTTTCAAGAACAAGTAATGCAGCTTGCGATGATCGCGGCAGGCTTTTCGGCGGGGCGTGCCGATCAATTGCGCCGCGCCATGGCCGCGTGGAAACGCAAAGGTGGCATTGAGCCATTTCGAGACGAATTGATTTCCGGCATGCTTGCCAGAGGCTACACACCCTCTTATGCCGAGCAAATTTACAAGCAGATGCAAGGATTCGGAGAGTATGGTTTCCCAGAATCTCATGCAGCGAGCTTTGCATTGCTCGTCTACATCTCGTGTTGGCTCAAATGCCATCATCCAGCCGCCTTTACCTGTGGATTACTTAATTCGCAGCCCTTGGGGTTTTATTCGCCGTCTCAGCTTGTGCAAGATGCGAAACGGCACGATGTTGAGATTCGTGCAATTGATGTAACGATTAGTCAATATGACTCTCATCTTGAAGCCGCAAACTCCATAAGAGAGGCAAGACTGACCGCTAATCTTGAAAGCGACTACTGGCCTGCGATTCGATTGGGATTGTCTCGGGTTCGCAATCTATCGAAAGAGGCTCTTGAGCGGATCGTGCGCGCACGTAGCGAGCAAGCATTTTCGGATCTCAGTGACTTAAAGCGACGCGCACAACTCACACGTGAAGATATGCAGTCATTGGCCGCCGCCGACGCGCTGCGATCACTCGCGGGGCACCGGCGCGATGCCTTTTGGCAGGCGATCGGCATAGAAGCCGATACACCAGCATTCGAATCCCCGAATGAAGTAAGGCAAGCGAATCTATTCGCCCCCTCTGAGGCGAGCGATATCGTTGAAGATTATCGAAGCACGGGCTTAAGCCTGCGGCGGCATCCTGTGGCGTTGCTTCGTCCTAAACTGAGCGAAGTGCGAGCGCGGAGCGCGGCTGAAATATGCGTATCTAGAAGTGGCCGCTATGTTCGCGCCGCAGGGATTGTGACGTGTCGTCAACATCCATCGACTGCGAAGGGCACAACTTTCGTAACGCTTGAAGATGAAACGGGCTACGTGAACGTAGTGGTGTGGGAGAGCGTGGCTGAGCGCTATCGAAAAGCGCTCGTACTCTCACGTTTCATGATGGTCACCGGAAAAATAGAACGTCAGGGCAGTGTCGTTCATTTGATTGCTGAGCAGTTAATTGATCAAACGCCTTTGCTCGGCGCACTCGCGACATCCTCGCGAGATTTTCACTAGCGAGCGACAACTCGCCGACGCACGCAGACGTGAGTTAGACGTTCTTTGCGGCGCTGATCACTACTTGCTCAAGCACGACGCGATCGATTGATTCGACTGGGGCGGCGGTGGCAAACAGCGCGAGCACTGCGCCTACGGTTGCAACAGACAGAAGCGATGCACACACAGCCGTAGCGGCCGATTCGGTACGCGTGAGGATGTTGAAAGTGCGATTCATGATGTGTTCCAGTTCTTTTTTAGAAGCATCGCGGTGTTGCGATGGAATGAACTGTAAACACCCCCAATCGCCATCGCTACAGCCCTGCGATGAATCGCGGGGAGAATGCGTGAAATGCGGAAAAATAGCGTGAAACAATACGTAGAACACGACGCTAAAGAGTCGTGAACCCCTGCCGAAGCAATGAATCTAGAGCAAGAGAAACATTCGCCCGTGATCGTCCGATTTGCTGCGATGGGCGACGCAGTGTTACTTACGGTGTTAATTCATCGCCTGTCAGAGCGATACCAGCGCCCCGTCAATCTGCTTTCATCCGGGGGGTGGACAAAAAGCTTGCTCGCCCCTGACCCCGCTGTCGGCGAGATCGTACTGGTAACAAGTCGTAAGCGCCCTTATTGGTTAACGCCTTCACAGCGCGACGCGGTTGCCTGGCTCAAGACTCAACAAGGCACGATTTACCTTTGCGATCCCGATCAGCATTCGCTGCGCTTGGTGCGAAGGGCAGTTCCGGAGGGGCGAATTGTTCGCCTGTGGGATCACTGGCCAGGTGTGAGCGCGCATTGGGCAGACTGGTGGGAAAGCGTTGGAACCGGGCAGGCGCTTGAAGCAGGTCTTGGGCAGCCGAGCTTGGTGGTACCAGAGCCCTGGCTTGATGATGCAAAAAATTGGATGGCAACACACGGGCTAGGTGATGGAAACTTTGTTCTGATCCAGCCTGGGAACAAAAAAACAGCGAAACGCCTCACCTGGAATCGCGAGAACGATAAATACTGGCCGCTGGAGCGGTGGCGGGACACCATTCACGCCATTCTTCGGGCGCAACCTAACTTTAAAATCATCATTTGCGGCGCCCCCTCCGAAGCGGCGCTAGCAGAGCAAATCGTTAACTTGTGCGCAGACTCGCGCGTAATTTCTGCAGCGAACGACCTGCCGATTCCACGCTTCGTCGCGATTGCAACGATGGCGCACAGCATGGTTAGCATCGATACCGGTCCTGCCCACGTGGCGGCTGCGGTTGATTGCCCGATGATTGTGTTATTCGGCGCGTTTGGATCGCGCCGCTGGTGCCCGCGCGCACCGAGCGCGCCCGTAATCGCGCTCGGCGGCGTGGAAGAAACAAGTACTGGGCACGTCAATCAAATCAGCGCGAGCGAAGTGATTGCGGCGTGGCAGTCGCTTCGCCAGATGCCCTAAACCACGCACGTCTCGCTTCGCGATCCCCGAACCTTCGGTTCGATCTTGCGAAATCTGAGACGGTCATTCGACCGTGACAGATTTCGCGCCTAAGCTCGGCTTGTGGTCTCCACATAACTTCGCTGCGCGAAGTGAGTGTCGCCCTAAACCACGCAAGTCTCGCTTCGCGATCCCCGAACCTTCGGTTCGATCTTGCGAAATCTGAGACGGTCATTCGACCGTGACAGATTTCGCGCCTAAGCTCGGCTTGTGGTCTCCACATAACTTCGCTGCGCGAAGTGAGTGTCGCCCTAAACCACGCAAGTCTCGCTTCGCGATCCCCGAACCTTCGGTTCGATCTTGCGAAATCTGAGACGGTCATTCGACCGTGACAGATTTCGCAAGATTGCGTGGCTTATCCACATCCGTGCCGCGTGCTACTGCGGTGTGATACGCGAGCAATTGCAGCGGCACCACATGCAGGATGGGTGAGAGCACGCCGTAGTGTTCTGGCATACGAATCAAATGCACGCCTTCGCTGCCGCCGATATGCGAGTCGCCATCGGCGAACACGTAGAGCTCTCCACCTCGTGCGCGTACCTCTTGCATGTTGCTCTTGAGCTTCTCAATCAGCGTGTCGTTTGGGGCGACGACAACGACAGGCATTTCTGCCGTGACGAGCGCGAGCGGCCCATGTTTCAGTTCGCCTGCGGGATAGGCCTCAGCGTGGATGTAGCTGATTTCCTTTAGCTTTAACGCGCCTTCGAGGGCGATCGGATAGTGCAGCCCGCGTCCGAGGAAGAGCGCGTTTTCTTTGCGCGCAAATTCTTCGGCCCACGCGATCACCTGTGGCTCAAGCGCAAGAATCGCTTGTAGCGCCGTTGGGATATGACGCAGCTCCTTCAGATAGCGTGATTCCTCGTCTGCGCTGAGCGAGCCGCGCAGTTTTGCGAGCGCGAGCGTGAGCAAGAACAGCCCGACGAGTTGGGTGGTAAACGCCTTCGTCGAGGCCACGCCAATCTCCACGCCCGCGCGCGTGATGTAGGCGAGCTTGCATTCGCGCACCATCGCGCTTGTAGCGACGTTACAAATGGTGAGCGTCTGTTCCATGCCCAGAGATTGAGCATGTCGAAGCGCGGCTAAGGTGTCAGCGGTTTCGCCAGATTGCGAGATGGTGACCACAAGCGTATTCGGGTGCGGCACGCTATCTCGATACCGATACTCGCTGGCAACTTCAACGCTGCATGGCATGCGAGCAATACTTTCCAACCAATACTTCGCAGTGAGTCCGGAGTAGTAGCTCGTACCGCACGCCAGAATCAAGATGCGATCAACTTTCTTGAATATCGCGTCAGCTTCATCCCCGAAGAGCGAAGCGTCAATTGTCTCGACGCCTTGCAAGGTGTCGCCCAGGGCGCGCGGCTGCTCAAAGATTTCTTTCTGCATGTAGTGCCGATAAGGGCCGAGCTCCACAGCGCCTGAATGTGCGTGTACGGTCTTCACGGGGCGCTCGAGTGGCGTCATCATTCGCCCCGCCTTGTTCGCGATCCACACATTTGATAGCTGTAAATCGACGACATCGCCCTCTTCGAGGTAGATGATTTGGTCGGTCACACCTGCGAGCGCCATTGCATCACTCGCTAGATAGTTTCCTGCGCTTGACCGGCCAACAATCATCGGCGAACCCGCCCGCGCGCCAACTACGCGATGCGGTTCATCGCGACACAATACCGCGATCGCATACGCACCTTGTAGACGCTTCACAGCCGTTTGCACCGCAGTAAACAAATCGCCGTCGTAGAGGTGATCGATTAAATGCGCAATCACTTCGGTGTCAGTTTGGCTCGCAAACGTGTAGCCGCGCGCCTTCAATTCACCGCGCAACTCATCATGGTTTTCGATGATGCCATTGTGTACAAGTGCGATACGTGGAGACACAGGATCGCTCGATATGTGCGGATGAGCGTTGCGCACCGCTGGCGCGCCGTGTGTGGCCCAGCGCGTGTGCGAGATGCCAGTGAACCCAGAAAGCCCGCTCGATTGCACCTCCCTCTCAAGCTCGGCAACACGACTCACGCTACGCGCCCGCACCAGCGCGCCGTTCGAATGCACGGCAACGCCGCACGAGTCGTAGCCGCGGTATTCAAGACGCTTCAGACCCTCGACCAATACGCTGACGACGCTTTGGGTCGCCACCGCGCCAACAATTCCGCACATTTCAATTTTCCTTCGGTCACGCGAGCGCATGCTCGACAATGGGTGAGATCGTAACTATTGTTTTGCAAGCATTCGCGTCAAATTAGAATGTTTTTTGCAATAATTATTCGCGACAGGTACTCATCGCAATATTTACTCATATAGGTTGGATAAATGAATGATTTTGACGATCTAGATCTACGAATCCTTGATGCGCTGCAGCGGGATGCGAGCGGCACTAACGAGGCGCTCGCACAACGCGTGTTCTCGTCTCAAGCGACTGTGCTGCGCCGTGTGCGCACGTTGCGCGAATCCGGCGTGATCGAGGCAATTCGAGCCACGCTTTCGCCCACCCATTTCTCAGGCATCCTGACGGCGATTTGCGAAGTCTCGCTCGATCAGCAAAACGCCGAGGCGTTCACCACGTTTGAGCTGCTGATTCGCTCAGAAGCGAGCATCACACAGTGCTACCAAACCGCGCCAGCGGCCGACTACACGCTGGTGCTCACACTGCAATCGATGGAGGATTACAACGACCTGGTGCAACGCGTGTTTACCGCCGCCCACAACGTGCGCAACGTGCGAACGCGGTTCGCCACCAAACGGGTCAAAGCGAGCCTTGCTCTGCCGGTGAAATCGGCGCTGGCCGCCTAATCGAGGCCGCCGAGGTTCCGATTCGGCGCAACAGGGCACAAAACATCCAACTTCTTCGCGGAGACGCTTTTTATATTGGGGCTAGACAACCAATATACATACATTTAGTTAAAATCATTTATTCGAGCTAGGCCCTATTAAATAGGGCGCTTATGAATTAAGTTGTAATTCAACATTATCGAGTAAACGTGGCGCGCCCAAGCGAGCGGCAGCCAGGATCACGAGCGATCGGTCTTCCTCGCTCGGCGGCAAGAGATCAGATTGGCGGCGAACTGTGATGTAGTCCGGCTTCCAGCCGTGCCGCGCGAGCTCAGTCATCGCTTCTGCTTCCAGAGTCGCATAGGAATGCGTGCCACGGTGAAGCGCGTCCTTGAGCTCACACAGCACCCGGTACAAGCGCGGCGCCTCGGCGCGTTCAGTGGCCGACAAATATTGATTGCGTGATGAGAGCGCCAAGCCATCATCCGCGCGCACCGTCTCAGCCAGGATGATCTCCACAGGTGATGCGAGCTGCTGCACCATGTTCTTCAACACGAGGCACTGCTGATAATCCTTTTTTCCAAACACGGCGGCCTTTGGCTGCACCATGTTGAAAAGCTTCAGCACCACTGTCGCCACGCCGCGAAAATGCCCTGGGCGAACAGCACCCTCGAGAATGTCCTCAATCGGCCCCGGATTCACGACGTACTGTTGCGGCTGCGGATAGAGCTCGGCCTCATCTGGCGCGAAGACCACATCAACACCAATGCTTTCAAGTTTGTCGCAGTCGTCACGCAGCGTACGTGGGTAGCGATCAAAATCCTCATGCGGCCCAAACTGCAAGCGATTCACGAAGATGCTCACCACCGTGCATGCGCCGCGCGGCGCGGCCTCTTCCACGAGACGAAGGTGGCCATCATGCAAATTCCCCATCGTGGGAACGAACACGTTATTCGGGACGCCTTGCAAATATTTACGTAGCTCGGCAACGGTATGGATGACTTCCATGCTTCTCTCCAAGAGCGCGGAACAAAAAAAGGGCGCGTTCTTGACGCGCAGTAATCTCAGGCGACTTAAGGCCTACTCGTACGAGTGAATCGTATGCTGAAGCTGAAGAGGATGTTCGACAACTTTAGCCGCACCCGCTGTTTCCAGCTCCTCTTGGCTGCCAAAACCCCACAAAACGCCAAGCGAGCGCGTACCAGCATGTTTCGCCGCCAAGATGTCTTTGTCGCGATCGCCGATCATGAGGCCGCTTTGCGCAGAAATCCCGTAGCTCCGAACCAAATGCGCGAGCAATTCGTCTTTGCGGTCAAAACGGCCATCCAGCTCAGGCCCATGGATTCCATCAAAGTATCGCGCAAGCTCAAATCGCGAGACGATCCGCTCGGCAAACACCCGCGGCTTACTGGTGCACAGGGCAATTGTGAAGCCTTGCAGATGCAGACGGCGCACAGTGTCCGCGATTCCGTCATAGAGCTCGTTTTCGAGCCAACCGTGCTCGTCATATCGCTCACGATAGGCAAGGATCGCCTGTTCGACGTCAAGCTCGGGGTAGAGTTTCGGGAGCGATTCACGAAACGGCGGCCCTACCAGCGGTAGGGTCTGCTCCATGTTGATCTGCGGCGCACCTAATCGCTCGAAGGCGTAATTCAAGCAACGATGAATCCCCAACAAGTTGTTGGAGATGGTGCCATCGAGGTCAAAAAAAAGCGTTGTGATCGCCACGTAGAATTTCAGATTATTTTTCGCGGTATCGCGCCATGGCCCAGAAGTTTATCGAAGGCCGCATCGTCGGTCGCACTGACCATACCGATTCTTTGTTCTCTTTGCAGTTCGAAGCAGCCATCGAGCCCTTCGTTGCCGGACAATTTTGCCGGGTAGGACTCGAACTCGATACCGAAAAGGGCCGAGAAATCGTCATGCGCCCCTACTCACTCGTCAACGCTGCGGGCGAGCGTCCGTACGAAATAGTGCTGATTAAAGTCGCCCGAGAGGCGGGCGGCATCCTCACGCCGGCGCTCCACGAAGCGAAAGTGGGCGATTCGCTCTACGTTGCGCCGCGCGCGAACGGTTTTTTCTCAATGCCGGAAGTGCCCGACGCTGAAGTACTGTGGGGGCTATCCACAGGCACCGCCATCGGCCCCTACCTAAGTTTCATGAAAGGCACGGAGGCGTGGAAAAAATTCAGAAAAATCGTGTTCGTGCACGCAGTGCGCTCAGCTGCTGAACTCACGTACCGCGATCAGATTGACGCCATCACCAAAGACCATCCCGAGCAGTTTCAATACATCCCCTTCGTCTCGAGAGAAGATTTTCCAGGCGCGATTCGCGGGCGCATTCCCAACGCAATTGCCGACGGAACACTTGAAGCGCGCGCAGGGATCGAACTCACGGCAGATACAGCGCATTGCATGCTCTGCGGCAACCCAGACATGGTGGCGGACACCACGGCGGTCCTCGAGTCTCGAGGTCTGCGTAAGCACAAACGCAAAGAGCCAGGCCACATTACGACGGAAGCTTACTGGTAGTCAAGCGCGCGATTGTCACCGCCTCGTTCAGCGTTTGCCTAAGACTTTCCTCATTCACTTTCCCCATTGGCCGCTAATCGATTGACACCGACTCTTCGGATGCGCACATTTGCCGCCTCGGCGCTTTAGGTGTCACTCAGGTTGGGGAGTCTCTATGAATAAGTTGATTGCGGAATTTATCGGCACCTTTTGGTTGGTGCTCGGCGGTTGCGGGAGTGCGGTGCTTGCTGCAGCATTTCCTGAGGTCGGCATCGGCCTGCACGGCGTTTCGCTCGCATTTGGTTTAACTGTCCTCACGATGGCTTATGCCATTGGCCACATTTCTGGCTGCCATCTGAACCCTGCGGTATCGGTCGGCTTGTGGGCCGGAGGACGCTTCGAAGGCAAAGAGCTTCCCGGTTACATCATTGCGCAAACGCTTGGCGCGATCGCAGCCGCAGCAATCCTCTATCTGATTGCCACGGGTCGGGCCGGGGTCGATATCGGCGCATTTGCCTCTAACGGCTATGGCGCACTGTCACCAGGAAAGTATTCGCTGGTTGCGGCACTCCTCTGCGAGGTCGTTATGACAGCGTTTTTCTTGTTTGTGATTATGGGAGCGACGGACAAGCGAGCACCTGCTGGGTTCGCGCCAATCGCGATCGGTTTGTGCCTCACGCTCATTCATTTGGTCAGCATCCCTGTCACAAACACATCGGTGAACCCGGCGCGGAGCACGGGCGTTGCCCTGTTTGCCAGCGGAGGCTACATCATGCAGTTGTGGCTCTTCTGGCTCGCACCGCTCGTAGGCGGCGCGCTCGGTGCATTGATGTACAAGGCTACAGCCGAGCAGAAGTAGCCGAGGGAAGCGGCAAGAGGAGACACGTCGAGAGGCCGCCACGGGTTGAAGTCGAGCGCCAATTCAACGAGCACGCGGCAGCAAAAGACAACACTCGTAACGTGCAACGCACGTGCCGAGCGGGTGATGAATCTTGCGTCGGCCAAGCCCCACCGAGAAGCGAAGAACTGCGGTGCGGCTTTGAACCCGCACCACAGGCTTACTTTGCGTGGTGTTAAGACTCGCCCAAAAAGCCGCCACTTTGATGATCCCAAAGTCGCGCGTACAGTCCACCGCTTGCGAGTAGCTGTTGATGGGTGCCCTCTTCAACGATTCGCCCCTCATCGAGAACGATCAATCGATCCATTGCTGCAATCGTTGAGAGTCGATGCGCAATGGCAACCACGGTCTTGCCTTCCATGAGTTTGTAGAGGCTTTGCTGAATCGCGGCCTCTACTTCCGAATCAAGCGCACTGGTTGCTTCGTCGAGCAAAAGAATGGGCGCATCTTTAAGCATCACGCGTGCAATCGCGATTCGCTGACGTTGTCCGCCAGAGAGCTTCACGCCGCGTTCGCCCACATGCGCATCGTATGCAGCGCGACCTTTCGGATCGGTGAGCGACAAGATGAATTCATGCGCCTCAGCTTTCTTGGTCGCAGATATCATCTCATCGTCGGACGCATCGGGCCGCCCGTACACGATGTTTTCGCGAACAGAGCGATGCAGTAATGAGGTGTCTTGCGTCACCATACCGATCTGCGCGCGGAGTGAATCCTGCGTAACCTTCGAGATGTCTTGTCCATCGATTGTGATGCGACCACCCGTCGTGTCGTAAAACCGCAAGAGCAGATTCACAATAGTGGATTTGCCCGCACCTGAGCGACCGACGAGTCCAATCTTTTCCCCTGGCTTAATAGTGAGGGTCAAGCCGTGAAGCACGTTCTTTTCTTTTGAGTAGGCAAAGTCCACTCGGTCAAACTTTACCTCGCCGCGCGACACTTCAATCGCCTTCGCATCAGGGGCGTCAACGATTGCACGCGACTTAGACAGCGTTGCGATGCCGTCTTTAACGGTTCCGATGTGTTCAAAGAGCCCGGCAAACTCCCACATGATCCAGTGTGACATGCCGTTCAAGCGAACCGCCATCGCGGTAGAGGCGGCGACCGCACCGACACCCACCTCTCCGCGCGCCCAAAGCCACACCGAAACGCCCGCCGTTGACAAAATCAAAAGCGCGATCATGATTTGATTCACGATCTCAAAGCTCGTGATTAAGCGCCACTGATAATGCACGGTTTTCAGGAAATCCTGCATTGCGGAGCGCACGTAACCTGCCTCGCGATTTGAGTGCGAGAAAAGTTTTACGGTAGTGATATTCGTGTAGGCATCGGTTACACGCCCTGTCATTAACGAACGTGCATCGGCTTGCGCTTGTGCAACGCTTGCGAGCCGCGGAACGAAATAGATCAGCGCGCAGATGTAGAGCAGTAGCCATCCCGTAAACGGCAGGATCATCCGCCAATCGAAGCTTCCGTTGACTGCGAGCATGGTGCCAAAGAAGATCAAGACGTATACCAAAATGTCGGCAACGATCATCCAAACATCGCGCACGGCGAGTGCGGTTTGCATCACCTTCGTAGCTACCCGCCCTGCGAATTCGTCCTGGTAGAAGCTCATGCTCTGAGCAAGCATCGTGCGATGGAAATTCCAACGCAATCGCATCGGGAAATTGCCCATAATCGACTGATGCTTAAGTGTTGCCTGAAACGCGACGAGCAGTGGACTGGCGGCGATGATGATGCCGAGTGCGAGGATGCCCGTCTTGCGCTCCGCCCATAACTGCGACGCAGGAACTTCTCCCATCCAGTCAACGATTTTTGCGATCGCGCCAAACAATGCCGCCTCAAAGCAACCCACCAACGCCGTGAGGAACGTGAGCGTGAAAATGTATTTCCGCGTCCCCTCTGTCATTTGCCAGATGAAGGCGAAGAACGACTTCGGCGGTGGCTGAATCTTCTCCTCGTGCACCTCCGGATAGGGATCCACTAGTTTTTCAAAATAGGTATACATAAATTTGTCTTTGCTTGGTCGATCTCAGTAACGCAGGCGGGTACGAAATCGGGCGTGATGTTCGAGTTGACTAAGAAAGCGATCGCGGACACTGCAAACGCTAAACGCTTCCTTCGGGCACGCGCGCGGGCGCGACGCTCGGGAGCTTTCGGATCGACATTAAGAGTGGATTACGCCACGCAATTGCAGTGAGCACGAGCGCGCCCACGCCTGCGAGTGCGAGTGAAGCGCGAAGGCCAATGTGTTCGCCCACATAGCCCCCAATCAATGCGCCTGGCCCCGCTCCGATCAATATCAACCAGCGCATCGTGCTTGTCATCCGACCCAGTAGTGATTCGGGAGTCACCGCTTGTCGAAGCGAGAGGAAGTTGACGAAGAGCGTGGTCGCTCCCGCTGAAAAACACATCAACATGAATGCAAACAGGAGCATGCCGAAAGTATTGGCTGGGGCCGCAGCGAGCGCGAGCCAGCCGATACCCGATACGCCAAATCCCGCCACAAGTGTTGGGCCGGGTCCAAACCGATCACTTACCCGCCGTCCGTACACACTAGCGATTACCGTTCCTACACCCATGCCGACATAGCAAAGCCCGATTGCTTGCGCGCTCATACCGAGCTCTCGCGATGCCACGAGAATTTGGACGACCGATGCCATGTGGTGAAAGAGTTGCCAAAGGCCAACGAAGAGCGCCATCGTCCACAGCAATTTGGTGGTGGCAACAAATCGAAGACCTTCTTTGAGTTGCACCCAGAAATTCGCCGTGCCGCGCGGCTGAACCGTCTCTTCAACGCGAATGCCTTTGAGCAGTACGACGGCGCCGAAAATCAAAAGCGCGTCGAGCGCTATCGCAATCGGTGCCCCCATGATTTTGATGAGCGCACCAGCGATCCCGGGCCCAGCGATTTCGCTGCCTGAAACGGCGAGCGCGTTCTTGCTGTGCGCCTCAACGAGTCGATCGCGAGATACGATTTGTGTGAGCACGATTTGCGCTGCGGTGCCGGCGACGACATGCACGGAGCCCAACACAAACCCAACGACATAGAGCCATGGCATCGACAGCACATCGGCCCACGCTGCAATGGGAACCGATAGCAGCGCAAACGCAAACACGATCTCACCGATCACGTAAACCGGCAATTTCTTCATCCGATCCAGCCACACACCTGCGGGCAACGAGAGCAGAACGAATGGCGCAATCTCGAAAGCCATCAAAAAGCCCATTTGCGTGGGTGACGCGTTCAGTACGGTCACCGCCGTCAAAGGGAGGGCGAGCATCGTGATCTGCGCACCGAAATGGGTGATGACAACGGAGGCAAAGATGCGCCGATAGTTGCGATCGCGCAGTAAGTCATTTTCGGGTAAGTGCGGAAGTCGCGCGCGAAACGCGCGACGTATTCGTTCAAAAAAGTTCAGTGCGAGTTGCATGGTGTATGAGAGTCGATGTGCTGCGCGCGGCCGAATCGGCGATCACGCAACGAAATTAGAAAGCGCATCGCTGCCCAGTCAGGCAATCGATGGCGTGGAAACAAAAAAGCGGCGGGGACGCGAGCGCTAGCGGAAACGCGAAATGCGCATCATGAAATGCGAAAGAGAGCGTTGTCGGGGAGGCTCGTCAGCGCGGGCGCTTTGGTGAAAGGCGTTTTCCCGGAACCGATGCGACCGCCGCCACTGCAATGCCGTAGGCGCCGAAAGCGTCAGTGGTAGAGCGTGAATACGTGGTCTTCATCGGGGGGTTCCTTTCTGGCGCATGGGGTGCGAGAACAATTGTGTCGTTTCGCAAGCGCAACCTCAAAGATAACCGAAGTTAGGCCGCGTTGGAATCCCGCCGCCCACATTTGCCACTGATTTGCACGGATCGTCGCTTATTCACCCATCGCAGTTTTGCGCAGCCTTACAAGCGGTTACTCCACGCGAATTTGGGCTAGCAGCCGGAAATACGTAGAATCGTATTACACGCTAAATGAGAGTGAGCCCCAATTAATTCGAGTCTTACTGGAAAAAGCTATTATGCTTTGCGTGCTTCGTTTTCTGTTGCCGAAGCGCACAAGCGGCTCCCGCATCCGAGACAACGCGCGTTGGCGCGATTTGCTTCACGCAACCAGTGAGCTCAGCGCTCGCCGCTGGGTGTCTACGTCTTCGCCTCTTCGTTTAGCCAAGTCCGCCAGTTGATCTTCGCCGACTTTGCCGACGGTGAAGTATTGCGATGCCGGATGCGAAAAGTAGAAGCCGCTCACACTAGCCGCTGGCGTCATCGCATATGACTCAGTAAGCGCCATGCCAATCGATTCGGCATTGAGAACTCTGAACATATCCAGCTTTTCCCGATGGTCAGGGCAAGCGGGATAACCGGGCGCTGGACGAATGCCGCGATAGGCTTCCTTAATCAGGGCTTCGTTCGACAACTTCTCATCGGCTCCGTAAGCCCAGAACTCCTTGCGCACACGCTCGTGCAGATGCTCGGCAAATGCTTCAGCCAATCGATCCGCAAGCGCCTTAAACATGATCGAGTTGTAATCATCGCCCGCGCTTTCAAACGCCTTTAGCCTTGCGTCGCCCGGCTCGCAACCGATGCCCGTCGTCACCGCAAATAGCCCAAGGTAATCGGCTCTTGCGGGATTCTTCGACGATTCCTCCGACGTCTGAGCCATTGACGCAACAAAATCAGCAAGTGCAAAATTCGGGCGGCCGCTCTCTTTTGCGTTTTGCTGGCGCAGCGTGTGGAAGCTCATGGCGGCACGGCTGCGCGATTCGTCGGTAAAGAGCACGATATCGTCGCCTCGACTCGCTGCGGGCAACACACCATAGGCCGCATTCGCTGTGAGCCACTTCTCGCTCACAATGCGTTTAAGCATCGCCTGCCCATCGCGGAACACTCGTTTCGCCTCTTCACCCACAATTTCGTCGTCGAGAATCTTTGGATAGTTTCCCGCAAGATCCCAAACGAGGAAAAAAGGCGTCCAATCAATATACGGAACCAACGCGGAGAGCGGATACTCGCGTAGATATTGCACGCCAATATGCTTTGGTTCTGGCGGGATGTAGTTGGCAAATTCGCCTTCGAAACCTTTGAAGCGGTTCGCGCGCGCCACCTCAAGTTCGAGAATCGGCACAGACTTCTTACTGGCGTGGCGCTCCCGAATCAGGGCATAGTCGTCCGCTGTTGTTTGCACAAACTTGTCGCGCAAATCCTCTGAGAGCAAATTCGTCGCCACGCCCACCGCGCGCGATGCATCAACCACGTGAACAACAGGCTCAGAATAATTTGGTGCAATCTTCACTGCAGTGTGCATACGCGATGTTGTCGCGCCGCCAATCATGAGTGGCACTTTGAAGCCGGTACGCTCCATCTCTTTCGCAACGTAGGCCATTTCTTCAAGCGACGGCGTGATCAGTCCAGACAAGCCGATGATGTTTGCATTTGATTCCTTCGCAGCAGCGAGAATCTTTTCGCACGGCACCATGACGCCTAAGTCAATCACTTCATAGTTGTTGCACTGGAGCACAACGCCCACGATGTTTTTTCCAATGTCGTGAACATCGCCCTTCACCGTGGCGAGCACGATCTTGCCTTTGGTTTTCGCCTCCGTGCCGAGCAGTCGCTTTTCTTCTTCGATGAAGGGCACAAGGTGGGCCACTGCTTGCTTCATCACACGCGCTGATTTCACCACCTGCGGCAAAAACATTTTGCCTTGTCCGAAGAGATCGCCCACGACGTTCATGCCGTCCATCAGCGGCCCTTCAATCACTTGCAGCGGTCGCGCGAAACCTTGACGCGCCTCTTCGGTGTCTTCCACGATGAAGGTGTTGATGCCCTTCACCAGCGCATGTTTCAAGCGCTCATTGACAGGCATTTCGCGCCAGGAAAGATCTTCCACCTTCGCTTTGCCACCGCCTTTGACTTTCTCCGCAAGCGCCAACATACGCTCCGTGGAATCACTACGACGATTGAGGATCACATCCTCGCAGTGATCACGAAGCTCGGCATCAATCTCGTCATAAATTCCGATTTGGCCCGCGTTCACAATCCCCATCGTGAGGCCCGCTTTGATCGCGTGATAGAGAAACACGGTGTGCATCGCTTCGCGCACATGGTCGTTGCCGCGGAAGCTGAAACTCAGATTCGAGATGCCGCCTGATGTTTTTGCGCCGGGAAGGTTTTGTTTGATCCAGCGCACAGCGTCGATGAAATCAACGCCGTAGTTGTTGTGCTCTTCGAGGCCAGTGGCTAACGCGAATACGTTGGGATCGAAGATGATGTCTGCGGGATCAAAGCCGACTTTCTCGACCAACAGCTTATAGGCTCGCTCGCAAATCTCGATCTTTCGCTGGTAGGTATCGGCTTGGCCCTTCTCATCAAACGCCATCACCACGGTCGCAGCGCCATAGCGCTTCAACTTACGCGCTTGCTCCAAGAACGGCGCTTCGCCTTCTTTGAGCGAAATGGAGTTCACGACGCATTTGCCTTGCACGCACTTCAATCCTGCCTCGATGACCTCCCACTTGGAGGAATCGATCATGATCGGCACGCGTGCAATGTCAGGCTCGGTGGCGATGATGTTCAAAAACTTCACCATAGCCGCTTTGCTGTCGAGCATGGCCTCATCCATGTTCACATCGATAATTTGCGCACCGCTTGCCACTTGCTGACGCGCAACTTCAACCGCACTCACGTAGTCATCATTCAAGATGAGCTTCGCAAACGCACGTGACCCGGTGACGTTGGTGCGCTCACCCACGTTTACAAACAGTGAATCTGGGCCGATCTCGAGCGGCTCAAGCCCCGAAAGCCGCATAGTGTGGTGGTTATTCATGACCAATCAAACCTGTACGACGGCGCGTGGCATAACCTTCGCTACCGATTCAGCAATTGCTTTGATGTGACCCGGCGTCGTGCCGCAACATCCGCCAACAATGTTGACGAGTCCACTTTGCGCGAACTCTTTAAGGAACCCCGAGGTCATCGCTGGCGTTTCATCGTAGCCCGTGTCGGACAGCGGATTCGGCAAGCCTGCATTGGGATACACACTTACAAACGTCTCTGGCGCAACCTTGGCGAGCGCCTCCACGTGGGGACGCATTGCGACGGCGCCAAGCGCGCAGTTCACGCCTACGGAGAGCGGCTTCGCATGACGCACACTGTTCCAAAACGCCTCGATGGTTTGGCCCGACAAAGTGCGTCCGGAAGCATCGGTGATCGTGCCCGAAATCATCAGTGGGAGCGGGTCAGGATCATTCTCGAATAATTCGAGATACGCATAGATTGCGGCCTTCGCGTTTAGCGTGTCGAAAATCGTTTCGATCAAAATCAAATCAACGCCGCCTTCGATGAGCGCAAGGATTTGTTCTCGGTAGGCTGCGTGCAGCTGATCGAAGGTGACATTTCGCTTCGAGGCATCGTTCACATCGGGCGAGATGCTCGCGGTGCGACTCATGGGCCCGAGCGCACCTGCAACAAAGCGCGGTTTGTCGGGTGTCTTCAAAGAGAACTCATCGCACAATTCGCGAGCGATTTTGGCGGCAGCTTTGTTCATCGCACGCACCATGTGCTCTAGCTCGTAATCGGCCATGCCGATTGAGGTTGCGCTGAACGTATCGGTCTCGATGATGTCTGCGCCTGCTTCGAGATACTCGCGCTGAATCTGCCGAATCACCTCGGGCTTGGTGAGCACGAGAAGATCATTGTTGCCTTTGAGATCACAACGGTGATCGCGACACAAATGACCGCGATAGTCGGCCTCGTCCAGCTTGTACTGCTGAACCATCGTGCCCATGCCGCCATCGAGGATCATGATGCGTTCTCGAAGGATGCTGGAGATGCGTTGGCGGCGATTCATGGAGAACGATTCGATAAATGTGAACCCGCAATTTTCGCATTCACCGCGACTTCGCTCAGCTCAGAGTCGAAATATGAATATTCCACTCGCGGCAGGACCGCGCAACGACGCTATATCTCCTCGCTGCAGCGGCAGATGTACGCGGCGCTGCTGCCGTTCTGCAATTCCTACTAACCCATATTAAAGCGGGCGTCGAACGACTTTTGCGTCAATAACGATTTCTTCACTAATTGCATTGACCGCCAATTTAAATCGGGACTCTCTAGCTTTGGCTGCTGTAGCTACCGCAGGTGCAGTCACCGCTTGCGCGAACGTGAACACGTTGTTCGGATCGTACTTTTGTTTGATCTGCCAAAGTTGCTCTTGGGCATCGCCCCAGTATTTGAAGGCGTAGTCGGGGTCATTGAGGCGCGGGTAGTTTTGATAGACGTGCCCGTTATAAAGCGGCTCCATCAGGTTAATCCAGCCTTCAAGGAAATCCTGCGCGGGCGCTTGCCCCGCATCGTCCCACCAGAACACGTCGAGCACCGCGTTAAACACCGCATCGCGATGAATGAATGCGCTTCCTTCGAGCGGATAAGCATTGATCGCTCCGCCATAGAACTCCATGTAGAAATATGAATACGGGTTTGGCGTGGAAACAAAATACTGCAAAAGCGATAACCAATCGGCTTCGGTCCAATCACGTGACACGATGCGAGAGGCTTTGTCTTCAAACGGCATCGGGGTATTGGGTGGAAAACAGGGCATTCCGTACGGCACATTGAGCAGTGCATCATTGAGCGTATCGAAATCAGTTTCATTCACCCACTGTAGCGTTGCGCCCGGCGCGTCGATCAGAGGTTGAATCGCGTTCATGCCGTCAGCTGCGTCACCCACCCAGATGCCACGCACCATCAAGAAGGGATACATCGGCGAATACGGCAGGCCGCCCTGGATGCCTGGCTGATAGCAGAGTGACACCTGAATGTTGAGATTTGCCGAGGGCGCGGTTCTCATGAATTGCGACTGCAACAACATGAGCGCGTAAGTTGCACTTGCCATATCTTCGTTGGTGGAGAGAGGCCAAATCACTGCCCAACCGAATACGTCGCCCAGCGGGCGGAGCTTGTAGCTCACAGACAACAGCACTGCAAAATTGCCGCCCGTACCGCCGCGCATTGCCCACCATAAATCAGCGTTCTGGCGCGCCGATGCAGTGACAATCGTACCGTCCCACAACATGACTCGGATCGAGTTCACGTTGTCGCAGTTCATGCCAAACGTGACCGATGTAAATCCGTATCCGCCGCCTTGCATATAGCCGCCAATGCACACGTCGTCGCACTCACCACCCGGTACATGTAGGCCATAGGGTTTGAGCGCCGCGCGGAACTTGCCGAAGGTGACGCCACAGCCAACCGTGGCCTCCGGCATTTGCGGATGGACGGCGATAGAGTTGAGGTTGCTGACGTCGATCAGCACGCCGGCGCCCGCAGAGAACCCAGCGGTGCAATGCCCGCCAGAGCGCACGGTAAACGGCGCACCGCCCTCTTGCCCCAACTGCAAAGCAACCGCGACATCGCTTTCGACAACGCAATAGACGATCATTGACGGGAATGCGTTGAACACCGGGTTGAAAAGCTTGCGGTCAGTGTCGTAGTCCGGGTCACCCGGCATCACAATCCAGCCCTGCAGCCCGAGTTGCGCATGCTTTACCTGATCGCGGGTCAGTCCAAATTTCGCGAAATCGCTGTCGGGGCGCTTGTCCCATGTTGCAAAACGTAGTCGATCCAACTCCCGCTTCTTCGAGTAATTGTGTGCCATTGCTTGCTTCCCGCCTTGGTTTTTCGACAAAATCGATTGTAGGTACGTAAATGCCAGAAAAGCCACTACTTTTGCGATAAGGGGTTTGCCGCGAACGCGGGCGTTTCCGATGGAGAAATTTTCGATCTCGAAGCCGCCGCCCATTGAGCATTCGTTGCCGATGGAGGTTTTACGCTTCGCACTTGATCACTCATTCGGCGCGAGCGCTTCCGTCATTGACACGGATCTTCGGCTTCGGTACGTCAACTCAAGCTTCGCAAAATCATTCGAAACGACACCAGAGTCGCTCATCGGAAAATCGCTTCGCGATATCTACAAGCCTGAACATGTGCAATCCTTCTTGCCACATTTACAGCGCGCATTTGCGGGCGAACATGTCCGCTACGATCGCAGCACGCAAGTCGTAGGGAGCGACGGTATTTGGTTCACCGTTTCGCTCTTCCCTTGGCGCAATGAACAGGATGAGGTGATTGGTGTCATCCATTGCGCAATGCGAGTGCATGATCTCAAGCTCTCGGCGGAGGCACTGCGCATCGCCAACGAGCGTGTCAATTCGCACATGGAAAACAGTCCGCTGACCGTGCTTGAGCTAGATGAAGGGCTCAACATCACGCATTGCTCATCGCGAGCCGTAGTGATGTTCGGGTATGAACCTTCGGAACTCATTAACAAGCCGCTCATCGACGCACTTGGCATTGAGGATAGAGACGGTGCATTCGCCGATTCGTTTCGTCGACTTCAAACCGAGGAAGAAACTAGAAACCGCATCGAGTCGTCTCTGCGGCATCGCAATGGACACTTGGTGCATTGCGATTGGTTCAATTCCGCGATCACGGCACGCAGTGGCGGCGTTATCTCCATCATGTCGCTCGTTCAAGATGTCTCTTCACGCGTCGAGGCCGCGCAACAGCTTCTGCATTTCGCCACTCATGATGTGTTGACAGGCTTGGGCAATCGCCGCGCGCTGACGGAGCGTCTCGTGCAGGCGATTGCACGAGCGGAGCGAACGGGCGAAGCGGTCGCCGTACTTTTTATCGATCTCGATGGTTTCAAACAAGTCAACGATGTACACGGGCATTCGGCGGGCGACGAGGTGTTGCGTGAAGTGGCGATTCGGCTAAAAGCAATCGCTCGTAGTAGCGATTTCGTTGCACGACTCGGTGGCGACGAATTCGTAATTCTTCTCGATACCGATGTCGGCGCAGAAACCGCCGCCCTGGTTGCAGAGCGAGTACTGACGGTACTTGCGCCGCCAATCGCGTTGAGCACTGGCGCTGCGCCGATTGGCGCGTCAATTGGAATTGCAATGCATCCGCCGCTTTCAAATCTTGCTGTGGACTTGATCCGACAGGCGGACGCGGCGATGTATTCGGCGAAACGCGCGGGCAAGGGGTGTATTCGCTTCGCCGAGGCGTGAGCGCCTTGCGCTACGTGCGATCGAAAGCGCTTTCACCGCTCGGCATTTGTGTATTCCAATACTGATAGATGGCGTTGAGCGATGCGCAGGTAAGCTGGCAACGCGCAGGCGGCGCATCCGTCAGCCATATCTCTTCTGCCACCTACTCCTATGAAGCATCTCACCCCAAGCGAAACTGCTGAGTTTCTGAAGACCAATACCGACGCAGTATTTGTGGATGTGCGCTCTGAAATCGAGTTCTTTTACGTGGGTCACCCGGTGGGTGCCGAGCATGTGGCATGGCAGGAGCCGCCAGACTGGGACGTTCAACCCGAGTTCGTGGCGCACGTGAAGGCGTTGGTCGCAGGCGTGAAGTCGCGGCCAGTCGTGCTGATTTGTCGAAGTGGCCGCCGCTCCATCGACGCGGGAAAAGTGCTCGAAGACGCGGGTTTTACGGATGTTTACAACGTCGTTCACGGCTTTGAAGGTGATCTCGACGAACATTTCCATCGCGGAAACAAAAACGGCTGGCGACACGAGGGTTTGCCTTGGGCACAGATGTAGCGTCGAGCGTCTGGGGCGTGGCGCGAGACCGTAGCTTGTCGAAGCTTTTACTTATCAGCTTGACACGTCAAATGCCGGTTTAAATGGGCCAATAAGCGTTTTTATCGTTTATAGACTCTATGTTTTACTATCGCATAGTGCCGCTGTATT
Source organism: Betaproteobacteria bacterium (assembly GCA_013298765.1). GTDB lineage: Bacteria > Pseudomonadota > Gammaproteobacteria > Burkholderiales > Casimicrobiaceae > Casimicrobium. The sequence continues at coordinate 10,416 of JAAFJA010000005.1, read as the reverse complement.
TAAGCATTCAGGCGAATTTTTTAGTGTTACCAACGGCGTGGGTTCGCCGTCTTCGCCGCGCGATTCAATCCGGTCAATGGGCGCACGCTCGGCGATAATTTAGGGCTAACGGTTGCGAACGCATCGGCGTCTCGGCTACCTGTACCTACGTCATCTAACGTCTAGCCCATGCCTCTTAACGATTCCACTCAGCAACAAGTCGCGGCAAACGCGATCCGAATTTTGGCCGTCGATGCGGTCGCGAAATGTAAGTCCGGCCATCAGGGCATGCCGATGGGGATGGCGGAAATCGCAGTCGCGCTGTGGCGTACAAATTCGCCGAGCGGGCCGCACCTTCGCCATAACCCTGCTAATCCGCATTGGCCGAACCGGGATCGCTTTGTGGTGTCGAACGGGCATGGTTCGATGCTGCCCTATGCGCTGCTGCATTTGAGTGGTTACGACCTGCCGATGTCGGAGATTGAAAATTTCCGACAACTGCACAGCAAAACGCCTGGGCATCCGGAAGTTGGCATCACTCCCGGTATCGAAACCACCACCGGGCCACTTGGGCAAGGCATCGCCAACGCCGTCGGCATGGCGCTCGCGGAAAAGATGCTCGCGAAGCAGTTTGGTGATGTGATCAATCACCGCACGTACGTATTCCTCGGCGACGGCTGCATGATGGAAGGTGTGTCTCACGAAGCTTGTTCGCTCGCGGGGGTGCTCGGCTTGAACAAGCTCATCGCGTTTTACGACGACAACGGCATCTCCATTGATGGAAAGGTCGAGGGTTGGTTTAGGGACGATACGAAAAAGCGTTTTGAAGCGTACGGCTGGAATGTGATTGGCCCAGTGGATGGGCATTCGATCGACGCGGTTGATGCCGCGATCGTCGCTGCTAAGGCAGAAGCGGCAAGGCCTACGTTAATCATTTGCAAAACCACCATCGGTAAAGGTTCGCCGAACAAGCACTCCACAGCGGACGCGCATGGCACTGCGGTGATGGGCGAAGAAATTGAGGCGACACGCAAGGCGATTGGTTGGACGCTGCCGCCCTTCCAGATGCCGCAGGAAGCTTACGACACCCTCAATGCCAAGCAAATTGGTGCAGCGTTGGAAGCTGAGTGGAACCAAAAATTTGCTTCTGCGCCTGAAGAGCTTAAGCGTCGTCTTCGCGGTGAACTCCCGGCCAACTATGCCGAAGTACTTAAAAAAGCGCTCGATGCAGCTATCACCAACGATAAGGAAGTCGCAACTCGAAAGGCGGCGCAAAACGCGCTAGAGGTTTTTGGCCCCGCGCTGCCTGAAATGGTTGGCGGCTCGGCGGATCTCACGGGCTCGAACCTCACTAACTACAAGAGTTCAACGCCGGTGAAATCGGACGGCTCAGGTCAGCACATTGGCTACGGCGTGCGCGAGTTCGGCATGTGTGCCATTGCCAACGGCATGGCATTGCATGGCGGTGTGATCCCCTACGTGGGCACGTTCCTCGTGTTCAGCGACTACGCGAGAAACGCGATTCGCATGGCAGCGCTCATGAAACAGCGTGTGCTCTATATCTTCACGCATGACTCAATCGGCGTCGGCGAAGACGGCCCAACCCATCAGCCGGTAGAGCATGTCGCTTCGCTCCGATTGATTCCCAATCTCGATGTGTGGCGTCCGGCCGACGCGCTTGAGAGTGCGGTGGCGTACGCAAGCGGCATTGAGCGAAACGATGGGCCAACGATGCTCTGCTTATCGCGTCAAAACCTGGCTGTGATTGAGCGCGACGCGTCGCACGAAGCGCTCATTCGTAAAGGCGGCTACGTTCTTGCTGACGCAGACGATGCGAAGATTACGCTGATCGCAACGGGCTCCGAGATCGGTCTCGCCCTCGCGGCGAGAGAAAAGCTTGCTGCTGAGGGCGTGCGCGCACGAGTTGTGTCGATGCCCTGTACTCAGCGCTTCGACGCGCAAACCGAAGACTACAAGCGCTCCGTGCTTTCAACGCGCATGCCGCGACTCGCTATTGAGGCAGGAAGCCCAGATGGATGGTGGAAATACCTTGCCAGTGCGCCGAAGGCAGATGTAATCGGGATGACAACGTTTGGTGAATCGGCACCTGCGGGCGTATTGATGAAGCACTTTGGCTTTACCGTCGATCACGTCGTCGCCCGAGCAAAAGCACTGGTTTAATTTTTTGGCTACGGTGAGCACTTGGTGCTCACCATTCATGAACGTGTGGGCAGAAAGTGCCCACCCTCTACGGGAAACGAAAATGGCAATCAAAGTTGGCATCAACGGCTACGGTCGCATCGGACGCAACATCCTTCGCGCGCTCTACGAATCGGGTCGTACCGATATCGAAATCGTCGCAATCAATGACCTGGGCGATTCCGAAACCAATGCGCACCTCACACGCTTTGACACTGCGCACGGCAAGTTCTCGAAGAAGGTGGCGGTTGATGGTGAACACCTCATGATTGAGGGAGACAAGATCAAAGTGTTCGCCATTCGCAATCCAGCGGAAATCCCGTGGGGTTCAGTTGGCGTTGATGTTGTTCTCGAGTGCACGGGGCTTTTCACCAGTAAAGAGAAAGCGAAAGCACATCTGGCAGGCGGCGCGAAGAAGGTGATCATTTCTGCGCCCGGTGAGAAAGATGTTGATGGCACTGTCGTCTACGGCGTCAACCATCAAACACTTAAAGCAAGCGACACCGTAATATCGAATGCGAGCTGCACTACGAACTGCCTCGCCCCGCTGGCGAAGGTGCTCCATGAGCAAGTCGGCATCGTGAATGGTTTGATGAACACCATTCACAGCTACACCAACGATCAAGTGCTCACCGATGTGTTCCACAAAGATCTTCGTCGTGCACGTGCTGCCGCACACAACATGATCCCAACCAAAACCGGCGCGGCCGCGGCGGTTGGTCTTGTGTTGCCGGAGCTCAATGGCAAGCTCGACGGCTTCTCCGTGCGCGTACCGACGATCAACGTTTCATTCGTTGATCTTTCGTTTGTTGCAGCGCGCGACACGACTGTGGCCGAAGTCAATCAGATCATGAAGGCTGCCGCTGATGGCGCGCTCAAGAATATCCTTGGTTATAGCGATGGGCCGCTGGTGTCAAGCGACTTTAACCACGATCCGCGTTCATCGGTGTTTGATGCAACGTGCACCAAAGTTTCCGGTCGTCTGGTGAAGGTTTGCTCGTGGTACGACAACGAGTGGGGTTTCAGTAACCGCATGCTCGACACGACAGTTGCGCTCGTCAACGCAAAGTAATTACTACTGACTTTTCTGCTTGGATGCGTGTATCCGAGCGCTCATTTTGTTGAGGCGGGCCGAGCTTATGGGCGAGTGCGGCGCAAGAGGGTGATTCTTCTGCGCTCGCGTGCATGTCTCATAACTCTAAAAACAGTCAACACAACGGAGAGGCAAATGCCCGTTACTGTTCGCGCCACCACGCTGCATGATTTGCCTTCGCTCATCATTGATTGTTTGAATCCTGTGTTCAGTGAGCGGATTCATCTATCCATCACTGAGCCCATCCCAGTCGGCGAAGCGCTCGGCTATCACGCAGCGCATGTGAGCGCAGGGTTCCCGCACTTCGTTGCTGTTGACGGCGATCAAATGGTGGGGATGTGTGACATCTCACCCTCGGCCCCGCCTCGTATTGGCGCGCAGCAACACAATGCGACGTTGGGTATGTTGCTCGTGCCCAGCGCGCGCGGGCAAGGCATCGGCGAACATTTGATTCGCGCGGCGATTGCAGCTTGTGGGTCGCGCTGGGAGCGCATTGAGCTCTCGGTCTACAGCCACAACGAGCGAGCTTATCGTCTCTACACGCGTGTGGGTTTCATTGAAGAAGGTCGTCGAGTGGGCGCGTGGAAGCTTGACGGGAATCGCTCCGACATCATTGATATGGTTTATCGACCTGGGCGATCCTCTAGCATTTGATTCCCATTCACAACGTTAAAAAATGACACGAATGACAACACTCGCCTCCTTCCTTTGGCCCACCGCTTCTCCATCCTCGAAGCTGATGCGCGACGTGCTGCTCGCGCTCGTTGGAACGCTCCTGCTCACGATCTCCGCGAAGATCCAAATCCCGTTTTGGCCTGTACCGATGACGATGCAAACCTATGTCGTGCTGGTGCTAGGCATGGCGTACGGCTGGCGGCTGGCGGGCGCGACGATGCTGCTTTATGTTGCCCAAGGCGCGTTCGGTCTGCCCGTATTTGCGGGCACACCTGAAAAGGGGCTCGGTCTGTCGTACATGATGGGGCCGACGGGTGGATATCTGCTTGGATTTGTTGCCGCTGCGGTGGTGATGGGCTGGCTCGCGGAGCGCGGTTTTGATCGAAGTTTCACTCGTGCAGCGTTTGCGATGACGATCGGCCACGCAATTGTTTTTGCGTTTGGCTTTGCATGGCTCGCGAGTTTGATTGGAGCAAACAAGGCATGGATCGGTGGCGTGGCCCCCTTCTGGGCGGCCACACTTTTCAAGACGCTCCTCGGCCTTGTTTCGCTTCCGCTCGCGTGGAAACTCCTCGCGAAGCTCAAATAGATTGGTATTCGAATTATGAAATTTCTTCGCCTCACCGACCTCGATCTGAACAACAAGCGAGTTTTCATCCGCGCTGATCTCAATGTGCCGCAGGACGACGCGGGCCGCATCACCGATGACACGCGTATTCGCGCCTCGGTGCCAGGCATTGCGTACGCGCTCAAGGCGGGCGCAGCAGTGATGGTCACCTCGCATCTTGGTCGGCCTACAGAGGGCGAACTCAAGGCGGAAGACTCTCTCGCACCCATTGCCGCGCGCTTGGGCGAGCTTCTCGGGCGCGACGTGCGTCTCATCTCAAATTGGGTGGACGGCGGTTTCACGGTCGCGGCTGGCGAGGTTGTCTTGCTCGAAAACTGTCGCGGCAACAAAGGTGAGAAGAAAAACGACGAGGCGCTCGCCAGGAAAATGGCCGCACTCTGCGATGTGTACGCCAACGACGCGTTTGGTACTGCGCATCGCGCGGAAGCAACCACAGAAGGCATCGCGCGGTTCGCGCCGATTGCGTGTGCTGGGCCGTTGATGGCGGGTGAGCTCGAAGCGCTCGGAAATGCGCTCGGTAATCCGAAGCGACCGCTTGTGGCGATCGTCGCGGGCTCAAAGGTATCAACCAAGCTAACCATTCTTGATTCGCTTGCCGATAGAGTGGATCAGTTAATTGTGGGCGGCGGGATCGCCAACACGTTTCTGCTGGCGGAAGGCAAACCGATTGGAAAGTCTCTTGCCGAGGCCGATCTCATCGCAGAGGCGAAAAAGATTATCGATAAGTTGGCGGCGCGCGGGGCGTCGGTGCCGCTGCCGGTTGATGTCGTTTGTGCGAAGGAGTTTTCTTCGAGCGCGGCAGCGACAACCAAAGGGCTGGATGAAGTTAGCGCGGACGACATGATCCTCGACATTGGCCCGAAAAGTGGAGAGATGCTTGCGAAACTCCTTGCAAGCGCGGGGACGATCGTCTGGAATGGCCCGGTGGGGGTATTCGAATTTGATCAATTCGCTGGCGGAACAAAGGCGATTGCGAGGGCGATTGCGGACTCCGATGCGTTCTCGATTGCAGGTGGCGGCGACACGATTGCAGCCATCAACAAATTTGGCATTGCAGACGAGGTGAGCTACATCTCCACTGCGGGCGGTGCGTTCCTCGAGTTTCTTGAAGGCAAAACGCTGCCAGCCGTGGCAGTTCTAGAGCAACGCGCGAGCGCTGGCTAATTCGAGCGTAGAATCGTGAGCGAATTTAGCGTGCGCGCCGCGAGGGTCGAAGATGCGCAATATCTGGCGGCTGCGGAACGTGAGACTGCGCGGACACCTGGCCTGTTGCGCTCAAAGCCGGAAGAGTTGCGCGATGAAACGTTCACCGCGCGAATCGAGCAACTCGAGTCGCCGGGCATGCACGGGCGCTATCTCGTTGCAGTCGACGCTCAGGGCTCGCTTGTCGGGCACGCGCTGCTTGATCCGATGCCGCTTATTCAGTGCGCCCACGTGTTTCGCTTGACCATTGTCGTGCATCCGGGTCATACGAGTCGGGGCGTTGGCCGTCTTCTGATGAACGCATTGGTTGCGTGGGCTTCGGAAAACGAGCGCCTTGAAAAAATCGAGCTGTTGGTTCGTTCGACGAACACGCGCGCGATACGGCTCTACCAATCGTGCGGCTTCGTGGCAGAAGGGCGACTGTGTCGCGTGATCAAGCTTCCTTCGGGCGAGTTCATCGACGATATTGCGATGGCATGGCATCGGGGCGCACGATAAACTCTTTTCGATAAAGCGTGTTTCTCTTGGGCTAGCGCACGAAAATATATTGATTCAAGATCTCTCTAGATTTTTTCTAGCGCCAATCTACGCTGGGTTCTTCTGCAAAAGTTGTTTGCGTAAACTACGCGGCGAGAAGGCTTTCGCCGTATCGCGCCAGATGCCAATCGCAATCGCCAAAGCTCGCGCCAATCATCGTGAGTCGCTTGAAATAGTGCGAGACATTGAGCTCGTGCGTAACGCCGATACCGCCGTGCAGCTGGACCGCCTGCTGGCCAACGAATCTGCATGCCTGTCCAATCAATACCTTTGCGGCTGAAACGGACTTTGCGCGCGCTTTCGCGTCGGGCGCGCTCATCGCTACAGCCGCTTCCATCGCCATTGAACGCGACATTTCGAGGTGCATGAGCATGTCGACTGCACGATGCTGCAGTGCTTGGTTCATTCCAATGGCACGACCAAATTGCTTGCGTGTCTTTAGGTATTCAACGGTGATCTTTTGCAGTTCGCTCATCACGCCGATTGCTTCAGCCGAAAGCGCAGCGCATGCCGCGTCAAGCGCGTAGTCAATCGCGGCTTGCGCGCTCGCGCGCTCGCCCAAGAGCACTGCAGGCGCGTTTACGAACGAGATATCGGCGCCACGTTGCGCGTCTTGCATGGGATACGGAAAGCGGGTCACGCCTGACGCGCTCGTCTGCACGAGAAAAAGCGAAGCGGCGGCGTCTTGGCCGACTTTTGCGCTCACCAGCAAGAGCTCCGCGCAGTCTCCGCCGAGCACGGCGATTTTTTTGCCTGTGATGCTGTACGCGCCATTGGCGAACGTTGCGCGCGTCTTGAGCTGCTCGCGTTCGTAGCGGGAGCCCGCGTCTGTGTGCGCGAACGCAACCATTGATTCGCCTGATCCGATACGCTCCAGGAGTCCCGCGCGTTCGATGTCACTCGCGCCCTGGGTTAGCAGGGCGACCGGGAGAATCACGCATCCGATATAGGGTTCAACGACGAGGCCACGACCGAGTTGTTCCATGACCACCATCGTATCGACACCGCTGCCACCTAACCCGCCGTCATTTTCGGCGACAGGGAGCGCCATCGCGCCGATTTCAGCGAGTTTGTTCCAGTGTTCGCGCGACCAACCCACATCGCTTTCCGTGATCTTCCATCGTTGGTCGAAACTGTAGTCGCGTTCGATGAACTTCGCGAGCGTATCTTTAAGCGCGGTCTGTTCGTCGTTGAGAGAGAAATTCATGCTTAAAGTCCGAGAACCAGTTGAGTGACGATATTTCGTTGAATCTCGTTTGATCCACCGTAAATCGTCGTCTTGCGGAAGTTGAAATAGGTGCCGGTTGCGTAGCGATAGGCTTCGTCTGAAAGCCATGCGACATCCTGCGCCTCGTGCTCGCCTTCGCGCACGTAAGGCAGCGCTGCAGGTCCTGCAGCCATCATCGTGAGCTCGGTCAAGGTTTGCTGAATTTCCGAACCTTTAATCTTTAGCAACGATGCTTCTGGGCCGGGGGCACGTTTTTCGCGTTCAGCATCCAGCACGCGTAGCAGCGTGATCTCGAGAGCGCGAAGCTCGATCTCTGCCTGTGCAAGCCGGTCGCGGAAACGAACATCTTCAATGAGCGGTTGTCCGTTTGCGGTTGCTTGTTTGGCAACGTGATGGAGTCGTTTCACGATGCGCTTGCAGCGGCCTACGCCTGCGATTCCAGTGCGCTCGTGCGAAAGCAGAAATTTCGCGTAGGTCCAACCTTTGTTTTCTTCGCCGATTAAATTTTCAGCAGGTACACGTACGTTGTCGAACCAGACTTCGTTCACTTCATGCTCTTGGTCGAGCATGATGATGGGGCGCACAGTAACGCCTGGACTCTTCATGTCGATGAGTAAGAAGGAGATACCTTCTTGCTGGCGGCCGTCTGTAGAAGTGCGAACGAGGCAGAAGATCCAATCGGCGTGTTGGCCCAGCGTCGTCCACGTTTTTTGGCCGTTGACGATGTAATGCGCGCCATCAGCGTCTTTGCTTCGTTCGGCCTTTGTCTTGAGCGACGCGAGATCTGAGCCTGAGCCCGGTTCGCTGTAGCCCTGGCACCACCAATGCTCGCCCGAGAGAATCTTTGGCAGGTAGTGATCTTGCTGTGTTTTGTTGCCGAAGGCCATGATGACGGGCGCAACCATGCGCAAACCGAAAGGCATCAATTGCGGCGCACCCTCGTCAGCGGTCACCTCGTCGAAGATGTGCTGCTGAGTTGAGTTCCATCCAGTGCCGCCAAAAGCCGTGGGCCAACCCACGCCGACCCAGCCTTTTTTGTAAAGTGCGCGGTGCCAAGCTAAATAGTCTTCGCGACTGAGTCGGGCGCCTTCCAGCACTTTCTTCGCGACAGACGGATCCAAATTCGCTCGCGTAAACTCCCGCACTTCCTGTGCGAACGCGCGTTGTTCGTCGTTGTAGCGTAAATCCATAGTGACCTTCCTTCGCGTTCAATTCTCCCAGAAGCGCGATACACATTTGCATGCCAATTCCAAATCTGTTTCGTGATCGTTTAGTTTTGCCGATGATTGGCGCGCCGCTCTTCATCATCTCGCACCCGCCACTAGTGATCGCTCAGTGTCTCGCCGGAATCGTTGGTTCATTTCCCGCGTTGAACGCACGGCCGAAAGAGCAACTGGACGAATTGCTCGCAGAAATCGTAGAGACGCTTGATCGGGCACGTGAGGTTGAACCTGAACGGCGGATTGCGCCTTTTGCGGTGAACCAGATTGTTCACGCGAGCAATGATCGCCTAGAACACGACATGTTCGCCTGCGAAAAGTATCGAGTTCCGATGCTGATTACATCGCTTCGGGCGCCAGGAGATGTGGTGAAACAAGCGCATGCGTGGGGCGCGCTCGTTTTCCACGACGTGATTTCTGTTCGCCACGCAGAGAAGGCGCTTGAAGCAGGCGTGGATGGATTGATTCTGGTGTGTAGCGGTGCAGGCGGACACGCTGAAGCGCTCTTTCCTTTCGCGCTCTCGCGTAAAGTACGTCAGTCCTACGATGGTCCGATCGCGTTGTCCGGCTTGATCGCGCACGGTGCAACCGCGCTTGCCGCGCAAGCGATAGGCGCTGACTTTGCTTACGTGGGTACACGGTTCATCACTACCGCAGAAGCGCGCGCGGTGAGTGAGTACAAGGACATGGTCGTGGCGTCAACCGCGAAAGATATTGTCTACTCGTCCTTGTTCACTGGCATTCTTGGAAACTATCTTCGCGGCTCCATCGAACGCGCAGGACTCGACCCAGAGCAACTTGCGAGCGGAAACAAATCACAAATGAGCTTTGGCGGCGCGCACACAAAAGCTTGGCGCGATATTTGGGGCGCTAGCCAAGGTGTTGGACAAATCTCGGATGCGCCGAGCGTGGGCGCTGTGGTCGAGCGAATGCGCGACGAATATCTTGCTGCCCGCGCGGCGACATGGCGCGAGTCCGCCAAGTATGTCTAATCGGTCCGAACACGATGATCGACTCTTGGGCGCGGATCCATAAAATAAAAACACTCGCGCGTAAATGCGAGCACTATCGAACAAGCGCCAAGTTCTCGCGACAACCGCATATGATTGACGCGGAACAGTATTTGCTATTGTGCCGTAACGAGTTGAGTTAACTCACCCGACTGGCTCAATTCACGCATGATGTCCGCACCGCCAACAAATTCGCCGCCGACGTAGAGCTGCGGAATTGTTGGCCAATTTGCGTATTGCTTCACTCCCTCGCGAATTTCGTTGTCAGCTAACACATTCACTGTCGCGAATTCCGAGCAGCCGGCCATTTCCAACATCTTGGCGGCCGCAGAACTGAAGCCGCACTGCGGGAACTGGGGCGTACCCTTCATGAACAAAACCACTCGGTTGGCGTGCACCAAGTCGTGGATTTCCTTCTGGACGTCGCGGCTCATATTGGTTCCTTTAAAGGGTTCTTCGAGGATTCTAGGGCGCAAAAGCAAAACGCCCAGATGGATAACCATACTGGGCGCTGCCTGAATAAATTTAGTTTGACTCTGACCTACTTTCGCGAGCTATAAGGCTGACTATCATTGGCGCTGAACTGTTTCACGGTCCTGTTCGGGATGGGAAGGGGTGGGGCCAGTTAGCTATGGGGGTCAAAC